>NZ_CP173188.1:1200000-2400000 GCF_046197855.1 Hominenteromicrobium mulieris
TTTGGATAAGTTCAGGATGGATGGCGATGGCGGAATACCCCTGTGGGAACAGTTTCACATCCTCGATGGTTACTTTGTAGGGGATTCCCTCAAATTTGAAGCACACCGGCTGGGAAGAACGGAGAAGGTATTCCCGGAAGGGCTTTTTCTCACGGCCAAATCCGGCCAGAGGCAGCCCTGCTGCGAGGTTTACGGAACACTCAGCCTTTTCTCCGCGCTGTTTAATCTCTTTGGCGATAGCGGCAAGGGTAAGCAGGTAGTAGTTGTCGTTCTCCATCTTGTTTCGCAGGATGGGCTGCCTGCCCGTCCCGCACACGAAAAACTTCCCGCCGTACTCCAGCGTGTTCTGCAGGGTGTAGGGCTCGTGGGAATATTCTGAGATACCGGCTGGGAAAGAAAAATGCCGGGTTTTGATGGCGTAATAGCCGTGGTCTATGCCGATGTTCATGGTTTTGCTCATCCTTTCTTGACGGTTGTTGAAAACTTGAGGGCTTTGTTTGGGGGCTTAGAGTATGCTTGCTGGAAAGAAATGCTTGTTCTTTCCCAGCTGGTAAGTAATTAGGGGGTGAGGGTGTGGGAGAGGGGGAAAGCGAAAAATCGCTGCGAAAAACCTCCCCGGCGGCCTGCCGGAGAGGTTCTAAAAAAGGGCGCACTACCCCCTTGTATCTTGAGGGCTTAAAATTGGCCCGTTTTAGGGATTCGTCAATCTATCTATGAAACTGCCGGAAACTTCTGCATTTCCGACAACGGGAAAAAAGGGTGGTAAACGCAAAAAAGCGGGGCCTCCGGCCTGAATTTTCAGGCGGAAGCCCCGCATCTGCTCACGAAAAATCTTGATATTGCCATTTTATGGAAAAGGCATCTATGGAAAATCATTTTGGATTTTGCGCTCTAAAAAGCCCGCAAACCCGCATGAATACTGACAAAAACGGGGTGGACATCTAAAGTGTCCACCCCAGATGGTGGAGGAGGGTGGATTCGAACCACCGAAGCTAGAAGCAGCAGATTTACAGTCTGTCCCCTTTGGCCACTCGGGAACTCCTCCATATACAGAGTTGCGTAAACGCAAACTCATATTATAAAAACGGGAAACCCGTTTGTTGCAAGGCGAACACACTGCTCGCTTGAGACAATCGTTATTATAATACATCGGTGTGCAAAAGTCAACCCTGTTTTTGCGAAAATTTGTGTTTTTTCGCGGGGGAAAGACTTTGCGGTTCTGGTTTGGCTTGACATCATCGCTTTGGGGCGGTATACTGTATTTATTGCGGCAGGAAGCTGCGAGGGCGTTGAAGCGCCGGATCTTGTTTTTATAGGATTAAATTGTGCCAGCGGAGGCGCGCGGACTGTATGGGGTTCGTGCGCCTTTTTGATTTTAGGAGGAATTTGCATGAAGACTTTGTATTTTGACTGCGGCATGGGTGCGGCGGGCGACATGCTTTCGGCGGCGCTTTTAGAACTGTTTGACGACAAACAGGCAGTGCTCGACGAGCTGAACGCGCTCGGTATCCCCGGTGTGGAATTTAAGGCGGAAGTGAGCACGAAATGCGGCATCAACGGCACGCATCTTTCCGTTACGGTGAACGGCGAGGAGGAAGAAAGCGCTGACGTGCACGACCACGAACATCACGCTCACGACCATGTACACGAACATGAGCATCACCACGACCACGATCACGAACATACGCATGAGCATGAACACGACCACGGGCATCACCACCACAGCAGCATGGCGGATATCGAGCATATCATCGGGCATCTGCCGTTGGAGAATGCGGTGCGTGCAGACGTGATTGCGGTGTATAAGCTCATTGCGGAGGCGGAGAGCCATGCGCACGGCATGCCGGTTTCGGAGATCCACTTTCATGAAGTCGGCACAATGGACGCGGTGGCGGACATTACGGCGGCGTGCTTGCTCATCCGCAAGCTTGCACCGGAGAAGATTGTTGCGTCACCGGTGCATGTAGGCGCGGGAAAGGTGCGCTGTGCACACGGTGTGCTGCCTGTTCCGGCCCCGGCCACGGCGTATATTCTGCGCGACGTGCCGATCTACGGCGGGCGCATTCAGGGTGAGCTCTGCACGCCGACGGGCGCGGCTTTGCTGAAGCACTTTGCGGCAGCGTTCGGCGATATGCCGGTTATGCGCGTGCAGCGCGTGGGTTACG
Source organism: Hominenteromicrobium mulieris (assembly GCF_046197855.1). GTDB lineage: Bacteria > Bacillota > Clostridia > Oscillospirales > Acutalibacteraceae > Hominenteromicrobium > Hominenteromicrobium mulieris. The sequence continues at coordinate 1,202,166 of NZ_CP173188.1, forward strand.
GCATGGGCAAGAAGGACTTTGAAGTGGCAAACTGTGTGCGCGCGATGCTGGGCGAAACCGGCGACGGCGCGGACTCCGTTTACGAGCTGAACTGCAACATCGACGATATGACCGCCGAGACGATTGGCTTTGCGGCGGAGAAGATTCGCGAGGCGGGCGCGGTGGAGGTCTTCACGACCGCCGTTATGATGAAAAAAAACCGCCCCGGCACGCTGCTGACGGTGCTGTGCCGCGAGGCGCAGAAGGAGGCCGTTGTGCAGGCGATTTTCAAACACACGGCGACCATCGGCATCCGCGAGACGCTGTGCCGCCGCTATGTGCTGACCCGCACGGAGGAGACGGTGGAGACCGCCCTCGGCCCGGTGCGCCGCAAGTTGTCTTCCGGCTACGGCGTGCAGCGCGCGAAGTTTGAGCACGATGACCTGGCGGCGCTCGCCGAGAAAAACGGGTTGAGCCTCACGGAAGTGATGGAAAAGATTGGTAGATAAAATATAAAGGTTTATGGGCCTCGCGTTTTGCGGGGCTCTTTTTCTGTGTGCGGAAAAACTTGCAAAAGTATTGCAAAGGAACTGCAAAAACTGTACGGTTTATATTGAAACAGCGGGGCGGGTGTGGTATGCTCTGGGCGTAGAAAGGTTACACAAAACCGAAAGGAGCATTGGTTATGAAACGGACGTTAAGGACGAAAATCTGGTGTGGTGTGTTGGTAGTTGCGTGCGTCAGCGGCGTGGCCTTTGGCGTTGCAAATTTGCCGCGTGTGCAGGCGGAGGCGGTCTCCGGCGGCGTGGAGGTCACGGAGGCACCGGGGAATGAAGCAGTAGTTTCGGAAGAAAGCAAAGCGGAGGTGCCGGAGATCTCTGGAAATCCCGAAGTTTCCGAAGTATCTGAAACGGCGGAGGTATCTTCTGCGAAAGAAGAATTTGAATCGCATTTTACAGCGGATGAAAAACTGGATTTCTCCAAGATACCGAAAATCGTTCGCACGGAAGACGGGAGCATTTCAATTGAAAACGGCGACGGCAGTTTTGATGCAGAGAATGACCCGTACTTTTCTGCATCGAGCATTTACGGCGGTAAAAATGTGAAAGCCACGATCAAAGACGTGCATATGTCCAATAAACTTGAATATGGTCTTACGCCAGCGGATAACGACTGCTTTGTTCCGTGGTGGATAAATGGTGGTTACCCGTGGCTGGAGACCTGCAAGCTGAACGAAGACGGCACGCTTTCTTCGCCGCATTATGCGTTTGCGTATGTCACAATCGGCTTTGAGAACACCGGAGATGAAGCGACGGGATTCCTTTCCGGAGTATACGACATGGGACAGTATGACACAGACGGCTGCCCTTTGGATATGTCCGAGTGCACGACCGACAAGCGAGAGCTGATCAACGGCATTGCAGAAGTTCCGATGAATGCGGAAGACCCGAACAAGACCGGGAATATTCTGTTGGAGCCGGGTCAGACAAGAGAGCTTGTCTTCATATATCTTTTGTCTGACGAGAGCGTCTATGTGCGCACAGATGATGAAGCCGCTGAAAGAGACGGTGTGAAAAATTACATTGAGATCGTAGAAAACTACTTTATCGACGCCTATACGGAAACCGATTGCCGATATACAATCGATGTCAACAGCGGTTTGGGCCCGTTTGTGCACTATGACGTGAGCGACATTGTGAATGATTTCTTTACGGAGCACAAATAATTTTGATGGGAAGGCCCGGCTTTTGCCGGGCAGTTTCCTTATGTTTCTGCGGTTTTGCGGAGAAAAAGGAAATTTTCAAATTTTTTCATTTTAGAGTTGACAGAACGGCGCGAAATTGCTATAATATTAAAGCTGTATGACTCATTAGCTCAGTTGGCAGAGCACTTGACTTTTAATCAAGGTGTCCGGAGTTCGAATCTCCGATGGGTCACCAAGCGCGTTTTTACGCGCTATGCGCTGGTGTAGCTCAGTTGGTAGAGCAGCTGATTTGTAATCAGCAGGTCAGGGGTTCGAGTCCGTTCACCAGCTCCAATTGATTAAAACTGAGAACATTTTGTTTTCGCTTTTCTATATATTTATTGAGTTCGGTACGGACTCGAACCCTGAAAGGGTTTCGGCGTTAAGAAAACTTTCCGGTGGAAAGTTTTTAGCCGGAAGCGGCGTAGCAGCTATGCTGTAAGCCGTGAAGACGCGCAAGCGGCTTCGTCCGTTCGCCAGCTCCAGTTGATTAAAATCGAGAACATTTTGTTTTCGTTTCTATATATTGTTTCCGAGTGTTTTGCTTGGCAGCAATAAACAGAACTTGTTTCTGTTTTTATAATATGAGTTTGCGTTTACGCAGCTCTGTATATGGAGGAGTTCCCGAGTGGCCAAAGGGGACAGACTGTAAATCTGCTGCTTCTTGCTTCGGTGGTTCGAATCCACCCTCCTCCACCAAACAAGAAAAATCCGAACCTGTTTCCGATTGGAGAAGGGTTCGGATTTTTCGTTTTCTTCGGGTTTGAGAATGAAGGCTCCCGTGGACGGCGTAAAACTCCGATACCTTGTCATAGACCGTAGGCCAATAACAAGATTTGGAGGGTATGATTATGAAGTACGATGAAAGAACCTGCAAATTCAACATGGACACCGGCTGCGTGGAACTGCTGCTCCGGGATGGGAGAATGATCTCCATTGACTGCACTGGGGTCGAGGATGAATTGGACGTGACCATGGCGCAGAGGACTGAACTGGACTATCTCATCTACAACGATCCGCTGGGCTATGCGGATTTGATTCTGAACGGTGACCCGGAGAAATATTTGAAGAATGTGGCCGGGAGCCATGGGCTAGAAGATTGAGGGCAAAAAAATAAGAGGTGTGCCCAACTGGACACACCTCGGTGAGACACATCTATATAAGGCAGGGCGTTCCCTTTACTGGGAGCGTCCTGCTGTTTTTATGCTGCAACAGGCAAGGCTTGTAGAGCTTCCTGCTCTTTCAGCCATTCCTCGTATTCACGCTGGCCTTCCTCGCTGTTGAAAAACTCAACCATGGAGGGATAAAAGCAACGCGCAAGGATCTTGATTGCTTCATCCGGGTAGTCGGATTTGTTCGACTTCTTCTTTTTGTTCAAATGGTATCCTCCGAAACTCAAAGTTCCATATCCTGCCCACGCTTACGGTTTTGCTGCGGCACATTCATGGTGTGCTCCTGCTTGGGGGCAAGAATCTTTTCCAGAAAGCCACGCACCAGTTCGGGCGCACGGTGGAGAGCATCCAGATAGGGTTTCACGTCGTACCACAGGTCGTGGTACTTGTTGCTCCAACGAACGGCCTCTTTCTTGGCGGTGGAAAGTTCTTCTTTCAGGCGGCGGTTCTCCACATCCATCATATAGCCGTGGTCGGCTTGCTTTTTCAGCTTGGAAAACTCTTCTTCGGTCAGCGAATAGTTGCCGAGAAAGGTGCGCTTACCAATATAATCCAGATCGCGCGCATGAATGAGGGCTTCTTTTGTGAGCGTGACCTTTTTCTGCACAGCGGCAAGTTCCTTTTCGGTCTTGGAGAGGGTTTTGTTGGTTTGGGTGAGGTGCTGCTCTTTCTGGTCAATCTGGGCGGTCAGAGTGTCCAGCCGCTCCTGCTCCCGCTGGACTTTGAACTGGGTGACGGTCAGGTGTTCTTCAGTGCTGCCACGCTCACCGCGCTCTACATCCGTATACCCGGCGTTGCGCATATAGTGGAAGAAATCGTCTTGCAGGACACTGTACGACTTCTTCAGGACTGGCTTGCCGCTCTTTTGCAGGACAGGCTTTCCGGCATCGTCCAGCAGGGGCTTGGAAGCCCACTTCTTGCTTCGGCTGACCTGCATGACGGTCTCCTTGACTGTGCCGACCAGTGCCTTGTCCTTGCAGCGTTTCGAACAGAGGATCTGCTTTTCCACCACAGGCACATAGACCACATGGAGATGATAGTGGTAGACTTCACGGCCTAATGCTTCGGTCATGGCACGGTTGATCTCATCGGCGTGCATGACTGCCGAGAGGATATACTGCTCACCGCCCACGATTTGAACGGCAGCTTGGTAGGCATCCTCATAGAACTGCTTGGCGAACTCGTAGCCGCCGTGGTTGTCAAAGTAGGCCGAGTTGACATCAAAGACAAGCTCGCAGTAATGGGTGGCATCCGGCTTCAAGCCGCGCGTGGAAATCGTGCCAGCGGTTTCCAGTTGGGAGAACAGGTCGGTGTAGCTGGCGGTTGGCTTTTTGAAGTGGATGTTCCATGCAGTGCGCTGGGGGATGATGTCGGGGTTCCGGTAGCTGTCCTTTTCGCGCTCGTTGTGCTGCTGAGTGTTGCCAACGGCCTTGTCCGAAACGGCGAGATTTCGAACACTGGTGCGGTCAATGCCATCATTTCTTGCCAAAGGGCATCCCTCCTTTCAAGGTTCATCGAGAGGTGACGGGGAACGGAGATGCACTTCTGCGGAAGTGTAATAACCCACTATGACACTTTCATCCCTATGGTCTGCAAAGTGTAGTGGGCTCTCCGAGGGGGAACGTCTCCTGCGGGAGAGTTACAATCAAGTTCGCACAATGCGAACTTGATTGCTCCGTACGCATCCGAAAAAATCGCGTACGGAGTTCAAATAACCTGTACGGTTCGTACGGTGTACGGAAACCCGAAATATAAACGATAACACGCCTTAATTTATCTCGATTTGCCGTACAGGTGCGTACAAGTACAGACCGTACAGGTTGTACGAACTTCTTCCGTAAAAAATGCACTTTTTACGGGCAGGGGTGGACAAGCGGTTCGATGCCTACAAAACCACGCACCCTGCGGCCACCGGGCAGGTAGATGTTGTTGGTGGCTTCAAGGTTATAGCGGCGGTCATTCTGGCGCAACTCTGCGCTGAAACGGATGGCCGACACGCTGTGACAGGCGTTGTCCTCACACCACAGTTTGTAGATCTCGTAGAAATCTTTGGAACTGATGGAGTAGTCCGCTTTGAATCGGAAATAGCCCTCGGATTCCATAAAGTCGATGACATTGTTGCTGCTGCGCTTGATGGTGTCCACATTGGCGGCGGCACGTTCGCTGACCGTGAAGCGGAAATCGTTCTGCACCAGCCGGTGCAGCCCTTCCAGACACCAGAGCAGGATGCCTTCCAATTCGGCGCACATCTTCTCCACAAGGAAGGGGTCGTCCATGCGGTCGGCAGGCTTGTCCTTGGTGGTCAGGATAAGTTGGCGGCGAAAGAAGCCGTCCGAATGGTCGTACAGCGAGGTCAACGCGCCGTTGCCGAAACAAAGGAACCGGGCGTAAATGTCCCGCTGGTAGCTCTGGACACCTTTGCGCTCCAAGTCCAGCTTGGCTTCGGCGGTCACGATGGTCTTAATATAATTCGTTTTGGGCAGGGCGTTCATGTCCATGTCATCGTCGATCATCAGCAGGCGGCGTTCCAAATCGGCACGGGCAAAGCGGTTGTTCTCCACCTTCTGGACGCTGCCATTGCTGGCGGCATCTCCCATGAGCCGTTTCAGCACCAGCCCAATGCGGGACTTGCCCTCGCCGCCCTTGCCAACAATGAGCATCATCTTCTGTCCCTTAGTGCTGGGGATAAGGCAGTTGCCCAGATATTCCTGCAAGGTGGGGATGTCGGCATCGTCCAGCAGTTCGTGCAGGAAGGTCAGCCAGCGTTCCGGGCTGGGTGCTTTCGGGTCGTACTTCACAGGCAGGCGGTTCTGGCAGAACAGGCGGCTTTCCTGAAAGGTGCCGTCCGGCAGATGGTACACGCCGTTCTGGAGGTGGATGCAGTCCTGCTCAATGGGAAACGGGTCGGAAAAGGCCAGCAGCTTGATGGTCTCCAGAATGTTGGTGACCTTTTTGGACAGGCCGGAGGTGACATATTCTTCGATGTTCTCCAAGATGCGCTGCTTGATCTCGCTCTCGTCCTCCACCGGGCCGTCCAGCGTGTACAGCGTTCCGTTGACGCATTTCAGCGGCCACTGCTCCAGAAAGGCACGGCCAAACTGGACTTCATCAATTTTCTTGCCGTTGTACCAGTCCGGCCATAAGGGGTTGCGGGAAATGTTTTTCTTCATGTGGTGGTTCTCCTTTAGAAAAGTGAAGTGGCGGGTCTCACAGTGAGACCTGCCACTTCAGGTGAATAAATTATCAGGCGCACTTTGCCAGAGCAAGGCGGTCGGTGCGCTCCTCCAACATCAGCAGGTACGACCCGGACAGCAGCCGTGCGGCGGCATCGGCTTTCTGCTGGGGTGTTCCAAATGCAACGCAGTCCGTCAGGTGCTCGATGGTGTCGGTCATGTGGAGGGCTTCCACGAACCGCTCGTCTAGCGGTTCTTCCGGGCTGGCGGGCTTGTAGCGCTCCTGCCAGTCGTGCAGCAGGTCAAGATAATCGGTCAGCACCCGCAGGCAGTAGGCGATGTCTGCCCACTGCTCGTCTGTCAGGCCACGATTGGGCGGCGGCAGGGCGATGGCATTAGCGGGTGGCTTGTCCGGGTCAAGCCCAAAATCGTGTACGAGCTTTTCGGCGGCTTGCCGGGGATTCAGGCTGAACAGCTTGGCGGTGAGGTCGATCACATCCCCGGTAGCTCCACAGCCGAAGCAGTAATAATAGGTGTCGTTCAGCTTCATGCTGGGGGTGTTGTCGGAGTGGAACGGACAGCACACCATACTGCGGCGGTCTGGCTCCATGCCGTAGACCTTGGCAGCTTGCGGAACGGTGATGGCGGATTTGATTTTCTGAAACAGGCTCAAGGGCATTCCTCCTTTGTGTCGTGCGTTGCGCGTTGCACCAGAGACCCCAAAGCGGGAACTCTGGTGTTTTTTGCTTCCTGCCTGAATATACGGAAAATTTTGCAGGAAAGGCGAAAAAGCGGCAGAACTGCAACGGAAAAAGAAAAATGCCCTTACTGGTTGCAGGGCTGCAACAGCAAGGGCAGAGAGGAAACCGTATATTGAACAAAACGGCAGAGCGTATTATAATGAGGAAAAAGCTCAAAAAGGAGGGCCGACCACATGACACAGGAATATCTGCCCGCACCATCCAACATCCGTCTTGCGGACTTGATGAAAGAACGCAACATCAGCCAACCAGAACTTGCCAAGGAACTCGGCTGCTCCAAGAGCACCATCAACCGCTTTATCAGCGGTGCGAAAGGAACCCTGACCCACGAGCAGGTGCTGAAAATTGCAAGGCTGTTCAACGTGTCCACGGATTTTCTGCTGGGAGAAACCAACATCCCTGACCGCAAGAACTACGACGTTGCCGAACTGGGCTTGTCCGTAGAAGCCGCAAAGAACCTCTACACAGGGCGCGTCAATGCAGAGGTGGTCAACCTGTTGCTGGAAAACGCTCGGTTTGCAGAGCTTACTTACCGCATAGCGCAGTATTTTGATGATACGTTTGCATCCGGCATTGCAGCACAGAACGCCATGCTCACGACATTGAGCACCCTGCTGCGCACAAAGGTCAAGACCCCGGAAGCAGCCAAAGCCGCAAAGGACATCAGTCTCCGAAGAAAGCCAGTGTACCAAGGCGACCTTGATGACATTGAAATGTACTTCATGGCAGCGGTCAAAGAGATCAAAAAGGGCATCGGGAGCCATTACGCCAAACAGGAAGCCATGAGCAAGAAAGTGGCAGAGAAGATGTTCACCGAATTGACCAAAGGGCAGGATGTGCAGCACCCAACGATTACGGCAGAGCAGCTGACAGACGCAATGTTGGGTAGCGTTTCGGGCATGGAGGGAGCCACGCCGGAAGCACTGAAACAGCTGCGGAGCGGTCTGCTGGGAATCTTGCAGTCTGCCGCAGAGCAGGAAAACGCCCATGAAGCAGACGAATGAACGGCTTTGTGCGCTGGCACAGAAAGGCGATGCTGCCGCACTGGACAGCCTGATCGACAACAACAAGTCCTTTATTGGCAAGGTGGCAAATGACCTTTTCCGCAGCATGAATCTGGCACAGTCCGGCCTGAACCTTGACACGGACGATTTGAAACAGGCGGGCAATCTGGGCTTGTGGAAGACCGTGCCGAAGTTCGATGCAGCGCGTGGCATGAAGTTCCTGACCTATGCTGCTCCTGCCATCCGCAATGCTATGATGGACATGGTGCGGGATGCCTTTACCGCTTTTGAACAGCGGATGGTGACGGAAGATAAGGACGGTATCTGCTACCAGCGCGTTTCGCTGGACGATGTTCTGCCGGGAGAGGAACAGCTGCGGCGCATTGAAGCCATAGCCGACCCCTACGCCATGCAGCCGCAGAGCATTATGGAGGAGCAGGAATCGCGCCGGGAACTGTACGATGGTCTGAAACGGCTGACCCAGCGGGAGCAGGCCTACCTGCTGTACCGCTATGGCTTCACTGATGGCGAGGAGCATCCACTGATCGGCACGGCGATATACTTTCACCTGACGAAAGGCCGCGCCAAAAAGACCGAGGAACAGGCCATGGATAACCTGTGGCTGGAACTGCCGTGGTGGTTTATCTGAATGGGCAGAGAGGAATTGTGTCAAATTGACATAATTCCTCCCGATAAGAGGGATGTGAGCGAAAATGCTGGCAATGTATCTGGCAGTTCTGGATGACCGGAGCAGCGAAGAACAATTTATAGATGTATATAATACCTACAAGCGGCTGGTCTACCATACCGCTTACAAAATTATGGGCGATTCTTATCTGGCAGAAGATGTGCTGCAAGAGGTTTTTTTGTACGTTGCCAAAAATTTTTCTAAAATTCATCGAGAAAACTGTCACGAACTCGCCGCTTATCTCGTTAGTTGTAGTAGAAGCCGTGCATACGATATGCTTCGCAAGCAGCGAGAAGAACCATTAGAAGAAATCCCAGACGTGCCAGATGATGCCCCGGTGCCGGATGATGCAGTAATCAGCACCGATAACATCCAACACCTGACAGAACTGATCGGACAGATGAAACCGATGTACCGTGACCCACTGCGCCTTTTGGCAATGGGCTACACCAACCGGGAGATTGCCAAATCGCTTGGACTGACAGATGAAGTGGTTCGGATGCGGCTTTTCCGTGGAAGAAAACTATTGTGGAAGGAGCTGAACAGCCGTGAGTGAGCGGACAGAGATCTCTTTTGATGCAGCTTTGATGATGGCACTCCGTGCAGATGCACAGAAAGAACTGGACGAGCTGCCAACTCCGGCACAGCTTGAAGAACGCTATCCGGACACGTTCCGATGGGATGCTCGCCTGAAAGCGGCATTGCATAAACGCCGTCCGGTGCTGAAACGAGTGCTTGTTGCAGCCATGACGCTGGTAATTTTAACTCTCGGCGCACTTGCAGTAAGCGCAGACTTCCGCAAGGCAGTCTACACGATGATTCAGAAGTTCTTGCCGATTGAGATGCAGCTGACGTATCAAGTGGACGGCGAACCGTTGGAACGATTGCCGGATGGATACAGCGATCATTATGTGCCGGACGGCTTTGAACGAGATTATGAACAAGGATATGATAACGAAATATCCTTTCTTCATGCCTATGTTGATATCAATGATAAGAACATCTTTTATTATGTGGACTGTTCCGTAATTCAAGACTATGGACAAGTCGAAACTTTCGACAATGAGCATACGGTTTATGAGCGCATTAAAATTGGAACAGCCGATGCAACACTTGGAACGAGTAATAACGGAGGACGTACAGGATATGTGCTAGTATGGGAGAAAGATGGCATTTCGCATACGATTATTGGAAAGATATCGCATGATGAGCTTCTAAGAATTGCGGAAAGCATTTCCTGATTTGTCAAGACCTTGCCGACACACTTGTGATTGTTTACAAATGTGTCGGCATTTTTTGTGCAAATATACAAAGTTGATAAAATCTCGAAAATTTTTCAAAAAAGCTGTCACAAACGCAGTGTGAGCAACGTTGACTAAGCAAAAGCTCCTGTGGGAGTGTACAAAATGGAGGTTATTCATTAATCAAAATGACGAAAGAAGAAATCATTTCCATGCTATCAAAGGAATTGAACAGTGAATGGACGAATGGAGTCACATGTTTGATGGTGGAAAATTCCGATAGCTATATTCCAGTAATAGTTCATCACAATAAAAATGAACTTATTGTTGAAGTAGGAGAACAAGACAAGAAGATTTACCGCATCGGACGAAATGAGCTAAATAAAACATCTTAGTCATCACCAAAAAAATCATTGAAATCAGTCACGATTTGACGCATAAAGGCTATAAAATTGGTGGCAGACTAACTGTTTGGACGGCTAATACGAGCAACCCGTCTCAAAGTAAGAGGTATGCTATTTATGATGTTAATTCTACTTTGTATCCCAGTGATACTTTGGACATTTTCTCTGAGTCGTACAATGCAAACACTTAAAAAACCACCTCTGACAGTGCTGCTCTGTTTGATAGTTTGCTTTACATTAACATCTTGCTTTAATACAAAAAATAAAAGTGAATCGGTTCCGGATAACTATTCATTGTATTCGCAATATGTTGATAAAGTTGTAAAAAAATTCGAGCCAGAAGGATTTGAGATGTTAAATAGTACAGCCGATATCTATAGCTCTGGATTTCCTGAAAACGAATACTTTGAGGAGCGAGATGATTTGTATGATGGTAATCCACTACAACCAAAAAACAGAAAAGCTGTCTATTTAAACTCAACAAATGGTATCCTTGCGTGTATGACATTTTTATATTCTGAAGAAGAACTAGGAAAGCGAATGCTGACAATTGATTCCTTGCCAGCAGAGGCGGTTGCTACTTTTCAGAAGGAAGGTGACATAAACATTCAAGAAACATACGAAATGGTTCTGGAAGATCAACACTGTATTGTGTTGCTTAAATTTATCTCAACTGAGTCATTGCAGAGCAATCAAGAGCAAGCAGTTACCCGCTACAGAGCATCAGTAATTGATTTTTTTGAAGAATACACACAATTTCTAAAAAGTCAAGAAAATATAAAATAACTTAAAACCAATATACAAGGACACCATGAATCGGTGTCTGAAAAACGAATAGCTAATAATAAACAGCTCTCTATTTGCAAAGACTGCAGGTAGAGGGCTGTTTGTTCCACTTCAGATATTTTAAGTTTGCCATTGTCACGGTTGAAAGAAATGGATACAGCGACCATTATGTGCCGGATGGATTTGAACGAGATTATGACCAGAGGTATGATAACGAAATATCCTTTCTTCATTAAAGGTCAATCTTCTAATCCGCCGTGGTCGCAACCCAGTGACAGGAAGTGCTCTATCTCCCCACCCAGCACCATCTGCGCATACTCTAATAGCTTGTTGTAGAGCAACCAATCCAATTCCGCCCGCTGCGTTGGAGTATTGCCGTATTCGTCCTCAATAGCGATGCAGATAAACAAAACTGTGATTATGCAACAAATTTTCCATGAATTTATGTGCAGCTATACGATTTTGAAAAATTTTGTAGACAAACGAAATAAATTGGGCTTAAATTTCGTTATTCCAGTAAGAAACGCAAGAGATTTCTTTTAGAGTGTATATAGGAGATCCTTTTATGCTAGAGCAGTTTTTCAAATCACAAGTTGCAGCTGTTTCTGACCCCTGCCAGTGCAATCGCATCACGGATGCGCTGGCAGCTGCTGGAATCAAATTCTATTGCAAAACCAAAGATGTCAATCGGCGTAATACATTTGATCAGGCAAGAATTGGAACTTTGGGCATAAAGCCAAAGTATGTCACAGAGATATTTGTAGATAAAGAAAATGCAGATATGGCACTGCATATTGTACACGCACTAAAGTAAAGTTATAGCTCTTACAGCATGAAAGCAAAATTTTAGATGATGAAAACGGTGTATGTGGTGAAAAGTCAAACAAGCAGTGGAATATCTAAAAACTATGGAAGTTACCATTTCCCTTTAACAGCCCGTCCGCCGACCAAAATGGCGGAGAAAATAGCGGCGAAAAACAAGAATGTAAGCCAAATCGGGCTTAGTACCCACAACCAAGACCACGAAATCAATCCAGTTGCTTTTAATACAGCAAGTACCAGCGTTAAAGCAACGATAGGATCCATTCCAGATCGTCCGGATCGGTTAGACTTTTTCTCCATACACATATCACCTCGAAAATTTGATTTATTGTGGTAAGTTGAGTATATCATATTTTCTAATCAAAGAACATCCCTATACGATTTTGCAACAGCCCCTTGCAGATTAGCTGCTAAAATAGTCATCTACAATGTTATAAATGAAATCCAAAACATCGTAGATATGGTCAATGGTATTCCTTAATTCTATATAATCAATAAAGTGGTCACTTGTAAAGAAAAGCTGTTCGTTCTTTTCTTCTTCGATGGCTTTATCCTCCTTAGTCATTAAATACCGCCAAACCTCGGCTTTTTGATCAACCTGTTTGGCTTGAGGATTTGATTCGGCGGGTGTTTGATTGGCTTCCTGCAATTCCTTAAAAAGGAGTTGGATTTTACTCAATGATATTCCATCTAACGAATAAAGTGTAAAATTTTCTTTTCGAGCTTTCACAGACTCAACAAATTCTTCCGAGATTATAAATTTATCAATAACATCTCTTTTTACAGTAAACCATAATGTTAATAGATCATGCCCACCTTCTGGCAACTCTCCATAGCATCGTTGATAAATGTGCTTGAGAGAAATTTCAAGGGAATGACGATATAAAAACATTATCGGAAAGATATATGTGTCTAGCGTTTTTGAATCACAGTTGCTGCTGATAACAAGAGAAACCAAGTCATCTGCACTGTTCTTATATCCTTCGCGTAAGCCATATAAAGCCTGTCCTTTGTCTTGCCACCCGAAATAGGCGGCGTGTCCCATATTGTCAGTGCCTACAAATATTTTTCTTCCTTTCACAGCCTTATCTCTCCTCTGCACACAATTTTCTTTGAAATAAGTTTAACATTAGTATCTCATTCAGGCAAGAAGATAAAACTTGCTTTTATTGTGAGAAATGATAAAATTTGCACTTTATTTTTGTGATAGTCGGAGAATTTCAAACGTTGCTTAGTTCTCGATTGACTTGTAATGCAAAAAGCATTACAATAAATTCGAGGTGATAACCATGGAAAAAACGATGATGTTGAACGTCCGGGTCAGCCCCAGCGTTAAGCAGCAAGCCGAGGATGTGTTGAAGCAGCTCGGCATCCCGATGGCAACAGCTATTGATATGTACCTGCGCCAGATCACCCTGACTGGCGGCATCCCCTTTTCTCTGTCCCTGCCGAAAGCTCCTGCGGCTCTGAACGCTGACACCATGACCGATGACCAGCTTCATGCAACTTTGCAGGTAGGCATCAAGGAGATTCAGAACGGTGATACCGTGGATGCCGCAAGCGCATTCGCACAGTTCAGGGAACAGCACAGATGAAACAGTATGACGTGAAAATTTCTCATGCAGCCCTCAGCGATATGGAGCAGATCTACAGCTACATTGCCGACCGTCTGCTGGAGCCTGACACGGCTATGGGGCAGTATAACCGCATTGCAGAAGCTATCCAGTCGCTGAACATCCTGCCGGAACGCTGTGCGCTGGTGGAAAGCGAGCCGGAGCGCACCCAAGGGCTGCGGCAGATGCTGGTGGACAACTACTCGGTATTCTACATCGTGGGCGAGGATGACGTGTCGGTGGCTCGTGTGCTGTACAGTGCATCCGACCTTGTGCGCCGCCTGCGGAGAATGAAGTGAAAGGGGTGTTTGCATGACCGCCGTGATTTACGCCCGCTATTCCAGCGATAATCAGCGCGAAGAATCCATCGAAGGTCAGATTCGCGAGTGTACGGCCTACGCCGAAAAGAACGGCATTACCGTGGTCAAGCACTACATTGACCGCGCCCTTTCCGCCAAAACCGACAACCGCCCGGATTTCCAGCAGATGATCAAGGACAGCGAGAAACGGTTGTTTGATATTGTGCTGGTCTGGAAGCTTGACCGTTTTGCCCGAAATCGCTATGATTCGGCCCACTATGAGTACCAGTTGGAACGAAATCATGTCAAGCTGGTATCTGCCACGGAGCCTATCTCTGACAGCCCTGCGGGTATCATGGTCAAGAGTATGCTCACTGGCATGGCTGAATACTACTCGGCAGAACTTTCTGAAAAAGTTGTGCGCGGCATGACCGAGAATGTTCTGAAGGGGAAGTACAACGGCGGCACGATTCCCATTGGCTTCAAGGTGGACGAGGAGAAGTTCTTTCAAGTCGACCCGCTGAAAGCTCCCTTTGTGGTAGAAGCCTTTCAGCGGTATAACGATGGCGCGACCATGAAAGAACTGATGAACTGGCTGAACGACAGTGGCGTGACCACCAACCGCAACCAGAAGTTCACCTACAACAGTGTTCAGAAGCTGCTGACGAACAAACGGTACATCGGTGAAAACCACTTCAAGGACATTGTGATGCCCGACAGCATCCCGGCCATCGTGGATAAAGATTTGTTTGAGGAAGTGCAGCTGAAAATCAAAAAGAACAGCCGCGCTCCTGCCCGCCACAAAGCCGAGGATGATTATCTGCTCACCACCAAGCTGTTCTGCGGAATGTGCGGCGCGATGATGTTCGGCGAGTGCGGTACGGGTAGAAACAAAGTTGTTCATCATTATTATAAGTGCGCCACCGCGAAGCGTTTCAAGACCTGCAAGAAAAAGACCGTCCGTAAAGAGTGGCTGGAAGATTTGGTCGTAGCTGAAACCATGAAGCTGATTCAGGACGATGCCGTGATTGACGCCATCGTTGCGGAAGTCATGGAGTTGCAGGATCGGGAAAACACCACTCTCCCTTTGCTGGAAAAGCAGATGCGCGAGGTAGAGAACGGCATTGAAAATATGCTGAACGCCATTCAAGCAGGTGTGCTGACCAACTCCACCAAATCGCGTTTGGAAAAGCTGGAAGCCCAGCAGAAAGAACTTGAGGTTCGGATCGCCGAAGAAAAAATCGCTCGGCCTCGGTTAAGCGAAAATCAGGTTCGTTTCTGGCTGACCCGGTTCCGCAAGCTCGTCCCGAACGTGAAAAGCCACCGGGAAACGCTTATCAATACATTCGTGAATGCTGTTTATCTCTATGATGAAAAAGTTTTGATTACATTCAACTACAAAGACGGCACAAAAACCATCACTTTCGATGAAATCGCCGCCAAAGATGCCCCAGAGGGCAATGGTTCGGATTTGGGTTGCTTCGCTCCACCAGAAAAAAGGACTTTGCATTTTGCAAAGTCCTTTTTTCTGTGAAATAAATTCCTTCGGGATTTGTGAAATATACCTTCGGTATAGTGAAAAAACAACCTACGGTTGTTGTGAAATGCGCTGCGGCGCGTGAGATTTATTTCATTTCACATTTTGCGTCAGCTGCGGGCCTTTGTCAACGTGGTAGGTATTTTGCACAGTGCCCTTGTAATATTGTAGAAATCCGATTATAATATAACCAGAAATTTACTCTTTTAGGGGGAGTTTACCATGATTTTTGAAAATATGGATCGCATTATTTTTGCAGGGGATTCCGTAACGGATATGGGCAGCGCACAGCCGGTGGGCGAGGGCTTGTTTGACAACATGGGTCACGGCTATCCGCGCGTCATCGAGAGCCTTGTGACGGCGACTTACCCGGAGCTGAGCATTCGTTTTACGAACTCCGGCATCAGCGGCAATACGTCGAAAGACCTGCTTGCGCGCTATGAGCGCGACGTGCTTTCCTTGAACCCGCAGTGGGTGTCTATCTGCATCGGCATCAATGATGTGTGGCGGCAGTTTGATTCTCCGGCGCTCACCGATCAGGCGGTCGACCCGGTGGAATATGAAGAAAACCTGCGCACGATGATTGAACAGGCGAAAATGGTTGCGAAGGGCGTTATCGTCTGCACGCCGTACTACATGGAGACGAACAAGAGCGACTTTATGCGTGCCAGAATGCAGGAATATGTGGGCATCTGCGAGCGTCTTGCCGAGGAATACGGCTGCCGTTTTGTAAACTTCCAAGCGGTGTATGACAAGTTTTTGCAGTATAAACACTCTTCGCTCATCGCATGGGACCGCGTGCACCCGAACCAGATCGGCGCGACGCTGATGGCGAAGGAATGGCTCTCGAAGTGCGGATTTGAATACGACCACACGCCGGAGGCGTAAGATTCCATTATAATCTGGGGGAGTTGAAAGCATGAAATTTGGTGTGCAGCTTTACGGCCCGCTCAACAACATGCAGGGCGAGGTTTTGGAAAAGCTTGCTGCGCTTTCCGCGATATCGACGGCAGGCAGGAAGTGGACGTATACACGATCCCGGTGAACGGCGGCGCGGAAAAGCGACTGACAAAGGGTGGCTTTAACGACGGCCCGGAGTATTCCCCGGACGGAAAGTACATTTGGTATAACGCTACAAACTCCGGCTTGATGCAGGTTTGGCGCATGGAGCGGGACGGCGGCGAGCAGACGCAGATCACCGAAAACCGGCGGAACAACTGGTTCCCGCATGTATCACCGGACGGAAAACGGGTGGTCTATATTTCCTACGGCCCGGAGCAGCTGGAGCCGCACGAGCACCTGCCGAACATGCCGGTGGAGCTGTGGCTGATGGATGCGGACGGCGAAAATCAGCACAAAATTCTGTCGCTGTTTGGCGGGCAGGGTTCGATCAACGTGAACTCCTGGGCCGGAGACAGCATGCGGTTTGCATTTGTGAGCTACGCGATTTTGGAAGACCCGAAATGACTGACGAGGTAAATAAAAATGATTTTTGAAAATAAAGGCAAAGAGAATACCTTGGAGACGCTGCACATTGCTTTAAACGCCGCGAAGGAGCGCGGAACGACGCTTGTGGTGGCTTCGAACGCGGGCGACACGCTTATAGAACTCATCAAAATGCAGGAAGCGCTCGGGACAAATGTGCCGATGGTCATGGTGGGACAGGCGTACGGCTACCCGAAGCAGGGCGTGAACACCATGACGGACGAGCGGCGCGCGGAGTTGACCGCAGCCGGTGTGCATATCATTCATGCCGCGCACGCTTTGAGCGGTGCGGAACGCGGCATCAGTCGTAAATTCAGCGGCGCGTACCCGGTGGAGATCATGGCGCACACGCTGCGCATGTTCGGACAGGGCACGAAAGTTTGCGTGGAGATTGCCATGATGGCGCTGGATAACGGCGCGATTGAGCTTAATAAGCCGGTTGTCTGTGTGGGCGGCTCGGCGCGTGGTGCGGACACCGCGTGTATCATCACGCCGGCGTATACGGCGGACTGTCTTGACACGAAAATTCACGAGATTCTCTGCAAGCCGGGTTTGTATTAAATTATAAAGCAATGACAAAAGCTCTGCGCCTGAAATTCGGTGCAGAGCTTTTTGCTGTCTTACATTATCGTTTGCCGCGCTTTTTGGGCGGCTCGCCTGTCCAACGGCGGCTTTGGGGCGCCGGCGGTTGACTCGTTCTGCCGTGCTTTGCGCCGTTTTTGTTTTTACCGTCAAACGGTTTATGGCTGTTTGCGGCGGGCTTTGGGGGAGCAAAACGGGTATCACCGTGGCGGGGGCGCAAAAGGCAGTTTTTGCCTGTGCCAATGAGGTCGCGGCGATTCGCTTTGATGAGCGCTTCTGTGACGAGGTCGTAATTTTTTGGGTCACGGTACTGGATGAGCGCGCGCTGCATCGCTTTTTCGTGCGGGTCGCGCGCGACGTATACAGGCTTCATTGTGCGCGGGTCGAGCCCCGTGTAATACATGCAGGTCGAGATCGTGGACGGGGTGGGGTAGAAGTCCTGCACCTGCTCCGGCATATAGCCGAGGTCGCGCAGATATTCCGCGAGCTTTACGGCGTCCTGTAAGGTGGAGCCGGGATGCGAGGACATGAGGTACGGCACGAGGTACTGGTTGAGGTGCATTTCTTCGTTCAGCTCTTTGTAGCGCTTGACGAAGCGTCGGTAGACGGAATTCTGCGGCTTACCCATCATGCGCAGCACGCCGTCGGAAATATGCTCCGGTGCGACTTTGAGCTGGCCGCTGACGTGGTATTTAACAAGCTCGCGGAAGAACGTTTCGTCTTTGTCATTGATGAGGTAATCGAACCGAATGCCGGAGCGCACAAAGACCTTTTTCACTTTGGGCAATGCGCGCAGCTTGCGCAGGAGGGAAACGTAATCCGTGTGGTCGATCTCCATGTTGGGGCATGGCTCCGGGAACAGGCATTGGCGGTTTTTACACACGCCGACCTTCATCTGCTTTTTGCAGGCGGGCTTGCGGAAGTTTGCCGTGGGGCCGCCGACGTCGTGAATGTAGCCTTTAAAATCGGGATCCTCGGTCATTTTTTTCGCTTCTTCCAAAAGCGATTCGTGGCTGCGGGACTGAATGATGCGGCCCTGGTGGAACGTCAGCGCGCAGAAGCTGCATGCGCCGAAGCACCCGCGGCAGCTGGCAAGACTGAATTTCACTTCTTCAATGGCGGGGATGCCGCCGAGGGCTTCGTAATCCGGGTGATAGGTGCGCGTATAGGGCAGGGCGTAGGTGTCATCCATTTCTTCGGTCGAAAGCGGCATCTGCGGAGGATTCTGCACGACGAACAGGTGATCGTCCGGGTAGGGCTCGACGAGCGTTTTCGCCGTGAACGGGTCGGTGTTGAGATACTGATTGTAAAAGCTTTTCGCGTACAGCTCTTTACTGGTGGAAATTTTATCGAAGCCGGGGAGGTGGAGCGCGTCGTCGCCGTCGGGCGCGATGTGCGTTTTATACACGGTACCGCGGATGAACGTGAGCTCCTGCACGGGGATGCCGCTGCGCAGGGCTTCGGCAATCTCGACGATGGAGCGCTCGCCCATGCCATAGGAAATGATATCCGCGCCGGAATCGAGCAGGACGGAGCGCTTCATTTTGTCCGACCAGTAATCATAATGCGCAAGGCGGCGCAGGCTGGCCTCGATGCCGCCGATGATGATGGGCGTTTTCTTAAACGTGCGGCGGATGAGGTTGGAATATACGATGACGGCGTAATCCGGGCGCAGGCCCATTTTGCCGCCGGGGGAGAAAAAGTCGCTGCGGCGGCGCTTTTTGGCGACGGAATAGTGGTTCACCATGGAATCCATATTGCCGGCGGAAACGAGAAAGCCAAGTTTTGGCTCGCCGAGTGTGCACACGCTTTCGGGGTCGCGCCAGTTCGGCTGTGCGATAATGCCGACCGTGAAACCGTTTGCTTCGAGAATGCGGGAGATGATCGCCGTGCCGAACGACGGGTGGTCGACGTAGGCATCGCCGCTGATGTACACGAAATCGAGCTGTTCGATGCCGCGTACCGCCATATCTTCTTTTGAAACAGGCAAAAAAGCCGTTCTGTCTGATTTGTTCATGAAAAGTCCTTAAGAATTTATACGCTGCCGGTCAGAATGCCGCACGGCTCTGTCCAGTCAAAGTGTTTCGTTTCCTCGCCAAGCTTCCACACGGCGGGGCAGGTGGTCTCGTGCCAATCAAGCGGGCGCGCGGTGGGCTGGGGCTGACTTGCGCGGCGGAAAGCGTCGCGGATGATGGCTTTGCGCTCGCCGTTTAAATAGGAAGCCGGAACGGAGAGCAGCGTGGGTGTGCCGCTTTTTGCCACAAGCTCCAGCCAGCGCATGCCGAGCGTTTCATCGATGGCATCGGTGAGCGGTACGCAGTCGGCATCAATGGCGAAGAAGCGGTCGTGCATCGGCGCGGTGAATGCCAATGTGTTCATGCCCATGCGGCGCGTACGTGCCCAGAGCTTGCCGCTGACGTCATCGCCGGTGCGGTTGAGGTGCATGAGCCCGGCGCCGAGGTGGCCGAAGCAGTTGCAGCCCATGACCATGGCGTCACCCGCGGCAGCTAAGATGCGTTTATATAATTCAATTAAAATTTCGGCCGTTGTGCGGGTCTCGTCCGCAAAGCGCCAACCGCTGTCCGTGAGCTCGTCGCCCATTTCAAAGCCCCAACGGCCGAGTACGTCGTAGGAAGTGAAATCGTGCTTGATGAGCTTGTAGCCCCAGCTTGAGACGGTGCGGATGTCCTCCGCGATGTGGTCGAGCACTTCGGGCACGGAGGGGTCGAGGTATTCGGGGTTACGCTTCGAGCGCCAAGAGGCGGGAATACTTTCGCTGTGATCCCATAATAAACGTACCCAGATGCCCGGCTGTACGCCGGATTCGCGCAGTTTTTTGGCGAGGCCCGGCATGTCCGGAAAGCCCTTGTTGCCCGCGCGCCACGGGCCGCCGTTGTAGTCATCCGCACGGTCGATCTGCCAGCAGTCGTCGATGATGAACCACGGGCGGTTTGCGAGCCCCTTGGTGAGTTCGGCGAGGGCTTTCGCTTCGCGCAGAACGTCATCTTCCGTGGCATGCCCGTAGGCATGGTACCAGTTATTCGCGCCGTAGACGGGGGATTTCGGCAGAATGGGGTTCGGGCTCAAAACGGAGAAAAATTCACCCATGGCAGTAAAGCCGTCGGCGTCTTCGTATTCTGCGCGGCAAAGCTCCGCAGCGCAGAGGGTGCGGCCGTTTAAGCGCACACCGAGACCGCCGCAGCGCACGTCGAGGTACACGCTGTACCCGGTGCTTTCGGCTGTCCACCAGCACATGGCAGCGGGCTGCGTGTGCACGCCGAAGGCTTCGGTCTTGTTGCCGCTTAGCAGGAAGAAGTACCACGGCATGACGCGATGGGGGACATAACCGCGCCATTCATAGTCGCCGTAGCCGCGCTCCCAAACACCGCCTAAAACCTGCGCTTTTTCGGGCAGCGGGTCCGCGAAATAGAGCGTGACGCGCTGCACGGGCGTTGTGTCAGCGGTGACGTATACGCGCAGAGCTTCGCCGTTCGGCTTTAACTCGACGGTGATGTCTTTATAGGTAGTTGGATTTTGAAACGGAAGGAATTTTTCTTCGTCGTCGGTTTTTAAGAGCATGCCGGTGGGCAAGGGGAATTTTTTTGGATTCATAGGGGTGCTCCTTCGGTCATGGATGCTTTTTATAGTATAACACAGGATACGCAAAAAGGAAAGTGATGAAATTCCGTGAAAGCTGTACGAAAAATTCGTTTGATTTTCTTCCTTGTCAACCGTGCAAAGGTGTGCTATGCTTTAACATGTACGCACAACTGAGCTTTGTATCGGTTGACAGTTTCAATGGAGAGGACAATAAAAATGAAAGAAAAATTTAAAGACAGTGCGCTTTCCCCGAAAGAGCGTGCGGAAGACCTGCTGCCGCGCCTGACGCTGCGCGAAAAGGTCGGTCAGGTGAATCAGAAGCTTTACGGCTTTCAGAGCTACACCTGCAACGGCGAGCACGTGGAGCTTGCGGACAGCTTTAAAGAAGAAGTAGAAAAATGGGGCGGCCTCGGTGTGCTTTACGGCTTATACCGCGCAGACCCGTGGGCGAACAAAGATTATACGACCGGCCTTACCGGCGTGAACGCAATCCGCGCCTATAATCTGGCGCAGCACTATGTACTGGAGCACTCTCGCTTCGGCATTCCGATGCTGATGAGCAGCGAGTGCCCGCACGGCCACCAGGCGCTCGACGGCTATTTGCTGCCGGTGAACCTCGGCATGGGCGCAGCGTGGAACCCGAAGCTCGTTGAAGAGGGCTTTAAGGTCGTTGGCGAACAGCAAAAAGAAATGGGCGTGGATTTTGCGCTCGTTTCCATGCTGGACATTCTGCGTGACCCGCGCTGGGGCAGAAGCGAAGAGTGCTACGGCGAAGATCCGTACCTCTGCGGTCAGAACGCTGCTGCGGCGGTGAAGGGCTGTGCGAGCGCCGGTTTGGAGGTTGTTGCGAAGCACTTCTGCGCACAGGGCGAAACGACCGGCGGCGTAAACGCCAGTGCGGCGCGCATCGGCGAGCGCGAGCTGCGCGAAATTCATCTGCCCGCGATGAAGGAGGCCGTGAAAGCGGGCGCGACGGGTGTGATGGCAGCATATAATGAGATTGACGGTGTGCCGTGCCATGCGAATGAGTGGCTTTTAAAGGACGTGCTGCGCGAGGGGCTTGGCTTTGACGGCATCGTGATGGCGGACGGCGTAGCGATTGACCGTCTCGATATGCTGACGGGTCATGACAAGGCGGCAAACGGCGCGTATGCTTTAAATGCAGGCGTGGACGTGAGCCTGTGGGACGACAGCTTCCCGCACCTGGAAGAAGCCGTGGAGCGCGGGCTCGTTTCCGAAGAAACGCTCGACAAGGCGGTTCTGCGCGTGCTGGAGCTGAAATTTGCGCGCGGGCTGTTTGAGCACCCGTACCTTGAAGAAAAACCGCTGACGGAATACAATGTGCCGAAAACGTTTCCGCAGAGCCTTGAAATTGCGCGGCAGTCGGCAGTGCTGCTCAAAAACGACGGTGTTCTGCCGCTGAAAAAAGAGAAGAAGCTGCGTATTGCGGTCATTGGCCCGAACGCAGACGCGCTGTATCAGCAGCTTGGCGACTACACACCGCCGCTGCGTGACGGTGTGGGTGTGACGGTGCTTGACGGCATTCGGAACGAATTTAAGAACGCCGATGTACGCTATGCGCTCGGCTGCACGATCTGCGACGACGATACTTCCGGTATTGCGGAGGCGGAGAAGCTTGCGGAGGAGAGCGACCTCGTCATTTTGGCGCTGGGCGGTTCTTCAAGCCGCTTTGCGGGCGCGGAGTTTGACACGAACGGCGCGGCAATCGTCGGTACGAAATTGCAGATGGATTGCGGCGAGGGCGTGGATACCTCTGATGTGCGTCTGCCGGGCGCGCAGAACGAGTTGGCGAATGCCGTGTTTGAAAGCGGCAAGCCGGTCGTAACGGTGCTCATTTCCGGCCGCCCGCATGCTATCCCCGAGATTGCGGAAAAGAGCGATGCGGTGCTGTGGTCGTTCTATCCGGGCCCGTGGGGCGGCACGGCCATTGCGGAAGTTTTGAGCGGCGCGGCAGATCCGTGCGGCTGCCTGCCGGTTTCTGTGCCGCGCACAACGGGACAACTGCCGGTGTACTACAACGCCCGCGCTTCCTACGACATGATGCGTTACCGTGATTTGGAGAACACGCCGCTGTACCCGTTCGGCTTCGGTTTGCACTACACGACGTTCAAGACGACCGTAAAGGACGGCACGCCGGAAATTTCTATTGCGACGCTTGAAAACGGAAAAGCGCATACCGTGACGTGCGAGGTGGAAAACACCGGCAGCACAGCGGGCCATGCGACGGTGCAGCTGTACATTCAGGGCGTGAGCGGCACAATCGTCCGCCGCGTGCGCGAGCTGAAAGCATTTGAGAAGGTGTATCTCCAGCCCGGCGAAAAGAAGACGGTAGAACTGAAGCTTGACTGTGACGCACTGAGCATCTGGAACCGCAAAATGCAGTTTGCGCCGGAAGAGAGTAAAGTAGAGCTTTACGTTGAGGAAAGCGGCAGCAAGGTCTGGAACGGCGAGCTGAAAATTACGAAGTAAACGAATATAGTCAAAACAAAAGCACCGTGCCGCACAAGGACACGGTGCTTCGTTTATTGCAGTTGTGCGATGCTCGTCTTCGCGACGTACGTTCGGTCATACGGTATATGTTGCCTGTTATTGCAAAAAGGTTGTTTAGCGGATGTCCTTGTACTCGGATTTTTCTGCGCGGCGCTGCTGGATGTAGGTGATGAGCTCAAAGAGACCGTCTGCTAAAATGCTGATGCCGAAGAACATGATGGCGGCTTTTGCGGCACGGAACGGATTTACGAGCAGCACGATGCCGAGAATGAGCGGCAGTACGGCGGAGATGAGTACCCAGAAGCGGTAGGGGCTGTACACCGAGAGGGCATCAACGGCGAGCGGCATTTTTCCGATGCCGTCTACAAGCAGCATGATGCCGAGCGCGATGGGCAGGAAAGAGAGGACGACGTACGGGCGGGAAAAGCAGAAAATACCGAACGCAAGGCAGAGAATGCCGATGACGAGCGTGCCGCCTGCAGTGAAGCCGAGGTTTCTGGCTTTTATAAAATACCAGAAGCTATGTGCGGCGTACAAAATGAGTGCAGCGGCGATGCCCCAGCAAAAGACGGTGCCGGACATGCCCGGCCAAAACGTGAGCACAAGGCCGAGCGCCATGTAAAGGACGGACGCCCAAAGAGACGTGGTGCGGAAGAAAATGTTTTTCATGAAGATAAGTCCTTTCTATAATAGAGTAATGGAGTGTGTATTTCTAAAGGCGGTTTTGACCGCCTTTCAAGAACCCCCTTGATAGGGTTTCTTGCGGCGCAACAATTCACCGGATTGTTGCGCCTATTTTCCTGATCTTAGTTAGGCAAAGGGTGTTTCGACTTTTGCGAAAGTCGACTCAGGGCTTTGCCCCGAGCCCCCACCAACTTTTTGAAAAAAGTTTGAACAAAGACTTTATTCGTCTCGCTTTTCGTCAGCTTGTGCGCTTTAGTTCAAAATGATTTTTGGAGAAGTTTAAAATGCCTTCGTCGCGCATTTTGCCCATTTCTTTGGAAAGTGCGCTGCGGTCTACGCTGAGGTAATCCGCAAGCTGCTGGCGATTGAACGGGATTGTGAAGCTGTCGCTGTTTTCGCGGATGGCCTGAAACGACAGGTATGAAATGAGTCGCCCGCGTATCGTTTTCGGTGCGGTGTGGAAAATGCGGCGCGAAAGCGACAGGTTTTTCTGCGCGCTGACGAGCAGCAGGTTTTCAATCAGCTTGCCGTGGTGCCCGCAGTTTACGGCGCACGGGGAGAGGATCTGCGCGGTTTTCAAAAACAGAACGGTGCAGTTTTCTGCGGCGGCGACATTGACGAGCATCGGCTCGTTCGGCACGCAGGCGTAGGTCTCTGCAAAGACCTGCCCGGGGCCGACTTTATCGAGCACGCTGCGGTTGCCGAAAATGTCGTCGCTTTCGATCGTCACGCTGCCCGTGAGCACGATGCCGAGCGCGTTTGTGTGCTCGCCTGCGTGGCAGATGAGATCGCCCTTTTTATAGCTGCGCGTTTCCGTTTTTAGGTGCTCGAGCAAAACGCCGAAATCGCCTGCGGGGATGCCCCGAAACAGCGGCGAGCGCCCTAAGATGCTGTAATCCGTAAAATAGCCTCCTTTTTTCAATCTTCGTTGTTATAACAACATACTTTACAGCCTAATCGTAGTATACTGTGTTCGTAAAGTCAAGAGAAAACCTTGTGGCTTTTGCAAAATTTAAGAATTGGAAGGAATTTTGAATATGATCCGTACCATCGTTCACTTTGATGAAGAAAAATGCAACGGCTGCGGCCTGTGCGCGAATGCCTGTCAGGAGGGCGCCATCGGCATTGTAAACGGTAAGGCGAAGCTGCTGCGCGACGATTACTGCGACGGTCTCGGCAACTGCCTGCCTGCATGTCCCACGAACGCAATCTCTTTTGTGGAGCGCGAAGCGGCGGCGTTTGACGAGGAAGCCGTGAAAATGGCTATGGCAGAGAAAGCCGCGAAGAAAGAGGCAGAGGAAATGGCAGAAAAGCTCGGCACGCCGAAGTTCACCGGCTGCCCGGGCAGCATGGCACGCGCTATTGAGAGAAAGCCCGTAAATACGGATAACAGTGCGGTCAGCGGCAAGATTGAATCCGAGCTGCGCCAGTGGCCGGTGCAGATTAAATTAGCGCCGATCCGCGCCCCGTATTTTGACGGCGCGAACCTGCTGATTGCGGCGGATTGCACAGCGTATGCGTATGGTGATTTTCACCGCGATTTTGTGCACAACCGAAAAGTGCTCATCGGCTGCCCGAAGCTCGATGAGGGCGATTACACCGAAAAGCTGACGGAGATCATCCGTCAGAACGACATCAAGAGCTTGACAATCGTGCGCATGCAGGTGCCGTGCTGCGGCGGCCTTGAGCGCGCGGCAGTGAATGCACTGAAGGCGAGCGGCAAGTTTATCCCGTGGCAGGTGAAGGTCATCGCGACCGACGGCAGTCTCGTAGAATGAGGACGGGAAATCAAACGTGGGATGCGCTGCTGGGGGCGCTTGTGGGCGTTGTCCGCGCGGAGCAGAAAAACGCGAAGACCGTGGAAACGGACAGAGTGCTTTTTGAGGGCTTTGCCGCGCTTGCGGAGGATGATGAAACGGCGTTGCAGAACATGTTGGCGTGCGCCCACGCGGAGAAAAACCGCATTGCGCCGGACTGTGCGTATTGCGCCATGCCGTGCGGCAGCACGAGCGATTTAGATTTCGGCACTGTGCGCAACGCGCGGGAGGCTGTGCGGAAGCAGAAATTTGCCATCACCGAACGGTTGATCGAAATCGCGCCGGGGATGCTTTGCAAGCTCGAAAGCGGTGAGTTGGGCGAAGACGAGCTTTTTGTGTTTCACAAAGCCGTGTTTGCGCTCGGCGAAGATTGGAGCCCGGAGGAGCTTGAAGAGATGCTTGAAACTCTAAACTGAACCGTTTTGTTGCAAGGAGGAAGCTGCGGCTTTCCTCCTTGACTTTTTTAACTTGATATTGTATGATGAGCACAAAGAGGGTGAGATTTGTGACCGATTATACATTGCAGCCGATTCCCGGCAAGACGCTTTCGCGCCGACTGCCCGAGGGTACAGCGCTCGTTTTAGAGGGCGGCGGCCTGCGCGGCTATTACAGTTGCGGCGTGATGGAAGTGTTCATGGAAAAAGATCTGCTGTTTCCGTATATTATCGGCGTTTCGGCGGGCGCAGCGAACGCGCTTTCGTACATATCGGGCCAACCGGGGCGCAGCCGAGAGATCATTGAACACTATGTCGGGAACCCCGACTATGTGAGCACGCGAAATCTTTTGACAAAGCACACGATGTTCGACTTTGATTATATTTTCGGCACGGTGCCGGAAAAGCACATTTTTTTCGACTGGGACAAGTTTCATGAGCAGGATACGCGCTTTTTGACCGGCGCGATGAACTGCGCGGACGGCAAGACCGTTTGGTTTGAAAAGGACACGCTAAAAGCGCCGTTTATGGCTTCGCGTGCATCGTGCTCCGTGCCGCTCATCACGAAAATCCAGCATTATATGGGCTATGACCTCTTGGACGGCGGCATCAGTGACCCGATTCCAATCGAAAAGTCGCTTGCAGACGGCAACACGTTCCATGTGATCGTTTTGACGCGCAACAAGGGCTACCAAAAGGAACCGTTTGGGCACACGGCGTTTTTGAAAGCGGCGTTTCGCAAGTACCCTGCTGTGGCAGAAGCGATGCGCACGCGGCATGAGATTTATAACCGCCAGTTGGCGTTGTGTGAAAAGCTTGAAAAAGCGGGCAGGGCGGTCATCATTCGTCCGTTAAAGCCGCTCAACGTCAGCCGCACAAAGGCGGAGGTTCCCGCGCTGCTTGCTTTACATGACGAGGGACTTTATGAGGGGCGCGCGGCACTCGGTTCAATTGAAGAAATGCTTAGTATTAAACTCTAACAAAAATAAAGGAGGCATTTTCATGACACTTTTTAAAATGGAAAACCGCAGAAACTTTGGGTTTTCCGCAGAAAATCCAACAGGCACAAAAGGCGGCGGCACACGCGCCAAGGACTGTGAAAAGCTAAGTCCATGCATTCAAATTCAGCCCGGCGAGACCGTTACGCTGTGTGACACGGACGGCCCGGGCATGGTGACGCACATGTGGTTCACGGGTTACGTGGGACACTCGTTTATTCTGCGAATCTACTGGGAAAACAATGAACAGCCGTCCGTGGAAGCACCGTTTTCGGCATTTTTCGGTTGCGCGTATGACGAGAATTTTTCTGACCGCGACGGCAATTACCCGGTTTTGAACTCAGCTGCGATGCTCGTCGCACCGGGGCGCGGGTTCAACAGCTACTTTGAAATGCCGTTCAGAAAACACTGCCGTATTACAATGGAAAATCGCGGTGAAAAGCCAGAGACGCTTTTCTATATGATTTCCGGATGGTATGGAGAGATTCCCGAAAACAGCGGTTATTTTCACGCGACATATCGGCAGGAGCACCCTGTGCAGAAGGGACGCTCGTATGTGATCTTGGACGGCGTGCACGGCAAGGGCTGCTTTGCGGGCGTGACGCTGGCTTCCGGCATGAACGGGCACAACACCTGCTGGGTGGAAGGTGAAGCCAAGATGTACATTGACGGCGACACATACCCCACGATGAACTACACGGGCACGGAGGATTACTTCGGCGGCTCGTATGGCTTTGGCAATGACATTTACCTCAACCGCTACCAGACGTTCAGCGGGCTTTATACGGGCTTGTATGCGATTTTGGGCGACACGAAGGAAATGTATAACCATCAAAAGCGCTTTATGCTGTACCGCTGGCACGTGAAAGACCCGGTTTATTTCGATGAGGACTTTAAAATGACGATTGATAACCTCGGCTGGACGGGCCCGCGCTACGACGACTACACGTCTGTGGCATATTGGTACCAGACCGAGCCGAAGCCGGTGCCGTTTACGCTGCCGGAAGACAAAGAGCTTATCATGGAATAAAAAAACAGCTTCCGTTTTGGGATTTCTCCGAACGGAAGCTGTTTTGTTTTTATTATAGGGTTACTGTGCCGTTATTTGATGCAAAGAGCCGGCGCATTTCGGCGCGCAGGCCGCGCAGGGCGGGGGAGCTGAGCTCCGGGTCGCGCTCGGTCAGCTCTTTGGCGCACTGCTGCGCTTCCTGCAAAATTTGCATGTCGTTTAACATATCGGCAATTTTGAGCTTCGGCAGGCCGTGCTGGCGCTCGCCGAAGAAATCGCCCGGACCGCGCAGGCGCAGGTCTTCGTCCGCGACCTTGAAGCCGTCCGTGGTGCTGCAAAAGAGCCTTAAGCGCTGTAATGTTTCATCGTTTTGTGCTTCCGTCACCAGAATGCAGGTGGAGGCGTATTTGCCGCGGCCGACGCGCCCACGCAGCTGGTGCAGCTGCGAAAGGCCGTAGCGCTCGGCGTTTTCAATCATCATAATGACGGCATTCGGCACGTCCACGCCGACCTCGACGACCGTGGTGGACAATAATAATTTCGTGCGGTTTTCTGCAAAATCGGTCATGACGGCGTCCTTTTCCTTCGGCTTCATTTTGCCGTGCAGAATGCCGATGGGCATGTCACCGAAGTAATCGCGCACGATCTTTTCATACGCTGCAATGCTTGCCGCGTCGCTTTCGCCCTCTTCGATAAGCGGACAGACGATGTACGCCTGTCGTCCCTCGTCGATGTGCTTTTTGATGTACCCGAACGCACGGCGGCGCTTTGGCGGGTCGATGAGATACGTTTCGATGGGCTGACGTCCCGGGGGAAGCTCATTTAGAACGGAAACGTCGAGGTCGCCGTAAATCATCAGCGCCAAGGTGCGGGGGATTGGTGTGGCGCTCATGACAAGTGTGTGCGGGAAGTTGCCCTTTTTCGCGAGCGCGGTGCGCTGATTGACACCGAAGCGGTGCTGCTCGTCCGTGATGACGAGCGCGAGGGACGAGAACTCCACGCCGTCACTGATGAGTGCGTGCGTGCCGACGGCAAGCTGAATCTCGCCGGTCTTGAGTCCCTTAATGGCTTCGCGTTTTGCTTTGGCGCGCATGCTGCCCGTGATGAGCACCGTTTTGATGCCGCAGAGGGCGAGGAGATTGGAGAGGGACTCGTAATGCTGCGCCGCCAGAATTTCCGTAGGAGCCATGAGCGCCGCCTGAAATCCGTTTTGAATGACCGTGTGGCACAGCGCCGCCGCCACGGCTGTTTTACCGCTGCCGACATCGCCCTGAATGAGGCGGTTCATCGGGTGCGGACCCTGCATGTCGCGGATGCCGTCCTGCACGGCACGCTGCTGTGCGCCGGTCATCGTGAAGGGGAGCAGGGCGGCAAACTCTTTTGTATAATCCTTTTTGAGCGGATACGGATTTTCGCGCACACCTGCGCGGCGGATTTCCGCCATGCCGAGCTGCAAGACGAGCAGTTCCTCGAACACGAGTCGTCTGCGCGCCGTGGAAAGCGCTTCGGGCGAATTCGGAAAGTGGATCGTTTTGAGCGCGTATTCGAGGCGGCACAGCGCGTATTTCAGGCGAAGCGCATCGGGCAACGGGTCTTTGACGGTCTCAGGGAGCAGGCGCAGGGCTTCTTTTACCGCGTTTGCGATGATGCGAGAGGTGAGGCCGCTCGTCTGCGGGTAAACAGGCACCATGTCCTGCATGCGGCTTTCGGGAACGAACTCCGGGGAGGCCATTTCGCGGCGCATGAACGTGCCCGTCACCTTGCCGCGAAACGCGTAGACCGCGCCCTCCGTGAGCAGACTTGTAATGTAGCGGTTATTGAAAAATGTCAGCTGCATGTCGTCTTCGCCGTCCGTGATGGTCGTCTTGTAAAGCGTCATGCCGCCGCGGATACGCTGCTCGACAGGACGGCGCAGCACTGTGCCTTTTACGATATTCACTTCGTTTAAGAGTGTATTGCGGATGGGTACCGCGTCGCGCCAATCCTCATAAGCGCGGGGATAGAGACGCAGCAGATCGCCCACCGTGGGCGCGCCGAGCTTGCGGAACAGCTCCGCACGCTTTGGGCCGACTCCCTTTAAAGACGCAATGTCCGCTTCAAATAAAGACGCCATGAAACCTCCGACATAAAACGAAAAAAGGCAGGGCATAAAGCCCCGCCCTAAGCTGCTTTGAAATTATTCCACGGAAAGAATGAAGTAGTAGACCGGCTGGCCGCCGTTTACGAGGTTGATGTCCACACCGTCGCCTGCCTTGTTCTTGATGAGACGCAGTGCTTCGTTGGCTTCTTCCTCGGTGATGCCTTCGCCGTAAATGAGCGTGATAAACGAAGTGTGCTTATTCATCAGCGCCTTTGCGACCTTGTAGACGGAACGCACCGGCGTGTCGCCGACAAACTCGAGCTTGCCGTTCGTCATACCCATGGTGTCGCCCTCTTTGATTTTGAAGCCGCCGAATTCGGAATCGCGTGCGGCGAACGTGACCGTACCGGTCGCGACGTTTTCCGCTGCGGAAAGCATGGCAGAAGCGTTTTCGTCTGCGGAAGCATCCGGGTCAAAGCTCAGAAGAGCGGAGAGACCCTGCGGAATGGTGCGGGTCGGTACGACGATAATCTTGCGGTCGGTGACGAGCGGCACGGCCTGTTCTGCCGCAAGGATGATGTTTTTGTTGTTCGGCAGTACGAAAACCGTCTTTGCCGGGGTGGCAAGAACGGCTTCGACAATGTCCTCCGTGCTGGGATTCATCGTCTGGCCGCCGCTGACAACCTGTGCACAGCCGAGTTCTTCAAAGAGGGCACGCAGACCGTCGCCTGCCGCTACGGAAACAAAACCGAGTTCCTCTTCGGGGGAAACGGGCTTTAAGGTCTCCTTTTCCTCTTTGCTGGACTGCGCCGCTTCGTAAGCCGCGCGGTTTGCGTTATTGAGTTCAGCAGCTTTTTTGTGCTGCTCTTTCATGTTTTCGATTTTTACGGTCAGCAGGGAACCGAATTCCAGCGCTTTTGTGAGCGCCGCACCCGGCTGTTCCGTGTGTACGTGCACCTTGATGATCTCCTCGTCATCGACCACAACAACGCAGTCGCCGAGGGTTTCGAGGAACAGGCGCAGCTCGTTCGGCTCGGTGGTGACCTCCGGGTCGCGGCCGACGATGAACTCCGTGCAGTAGGTGAAGTTGATCTCGCTGTCAAATTCCGCCGCAACGCTTGCAAAGAACTGGGCGGTCTCCTCGGCCTTTTCGGCTTCGGTCATGTCGGTTTTGACGATCTCACCGTACTTGAAGACCTGCATCATGCCATCGAAAATCATGCAGAGGCCCTGACCGCCGGCATCGACGACGCCTGCTTTTTTCAGAACGGGGAGAAGATCCGGTGTGGTGGCCAGTGCTTCCGCCGCGCCCATGCAGATGGCATCCCAAACATAAATGGGGTCGTTGTCGATCTCGGCTGCCGCAGCGCCTTTTTCCGCCGCCACGCGGGCAACGGTCAAAATGGTGCCTTCGGTCGGCTTCATAACGGCTTTATAAGCGGAATCCACGCCGATGGCGAGCGCCGCTGCGAGCTGTGTACCGTCTGCTTCTACGGTGTCCTCGAGACCCTTCGAGAAGCCGCGGAACAGAAGGGAAAGGATAACGCCGGAGTTGCCTCTTGCGCCGCGCAGCATGGCGGAAGCCGCCGTCTTTGCGACCTTAGCGGTTGTTTCGTTATCCGCAAGCGCCTGCATGGCGTCGCTGCCTGCACCGATCGTCATGGACATATTCGTGCCCGTGTCGCCGTCCGGAACGGGGAAGATGTTGAGGTCATCCACAAATTTCCGGTTTTTCAATATGCTGTTCGCGCCGG
Organism: Hominenteromicrobium mulieris; assembly: GCF_046197855.1. Classification (GTDB taxonomy): domain Bacteria; phylum Bacillota; class Clostridia; order Oscillospirales; family Acutalibacteraceae; genus Hominenteromicrobium; species Hominenteromicrobium mulieris. The sequence continues at coordinate 1,234,343 of NZ_CP173188.1, forward strand.
AGATGACTGCGTCGCGAAGCTGTTTACCTGTAATCACTGCATACACATCCTGTCTAAAAACGTTCGGAAGGCGAAAAAACCGGCTCCCGATAGATATTTGCATGTATTTTCAAACTACACTATACCATAGTTTGCGTGAAAAAACAAGGGTAATACCGCACAGAAATCACGTTTAGCGCAGGGAGAAACGCTCTGTGCTGCGGGTGAGGCCTGTTTTTTCATCGATATCGAACAAAATGCAGTCGAGCTTGCACGGGCCGTCCGCAAAATCGAACCGCACGGGCATTTTGCTTATCTGCTTTTTGATGACGAGCTCCGCTCTGACGCCGAGTACGGACTCGATGGGGCCGGTCATGCCGACGTCGGTGATGTATCCGGTGCCCTTCGGCAGAACGGTTTCATCGGCCGTCTGCACGTGTGTGTGCGTGCCGAACACGGCGGAGACGCGGCCGTCTGCATAATAGCCGAACGCGCGCTTTTCGCCGGTGGCTTCCGCGTGAAAATCCACGATGCAGATTTTTGGAAGGTCGGGCGTTTTTAAAAGCGTATCGAGTGTGCGGAACGGGCAGGCGAGGTGCTCGTCAAGGTATACATTGCCCATTAAGTTGATGACGGCGATCTGCGTGCGGCCGAGATCTAAGACGGTCATGCCTTTACCCGGGGCTTCCGGCGGGAAGTTTGCGGGGCGAATGACGCAGTCGCTTTCATCGATATAATCGTAAAATTCGCGGCGGCGATAGGTGTGGTTTCCGGTGGTGATGATATCCACGCCGCTATCGAGCAGGTGGTTTGCGGAGGCAGGGGTGATGCCGTTGCCGCCCGAGGAGTTTTCGCCGTTTGCGATGACGACATCGATGCCCTTAGTGCGCTTGAAGGCGGGGAGAGTGCGGCGCAGAAAGTCGCACCCGTGGCTGCCCACCACGTCGCCGATACATAATATCTGCATATAGGGGGTCCTTTCTTTTAGTCAATATGAAAATCCAGCGCTTTGGCGTTTCTCGGCAAATCTTTTGTGTATTTTAAAAAGCTTGTGACGCGGCGGTCGTATTCGTCCGTGACCGTAAAGCCGAGCGCTTTTGCGGTGCGTTTGGTGAGCTCCGTGAAAAGCTCGCCTGCCTTAAACAGTGCGCGCCAAATGTCTTCTTCGGTGCATGCGGCGAAGGTTTCAAGGTAGCCGTTCCAGATGTCTGCGGGGAGAAGGTCTTTTAAGGAGTCACCGCATTTGCCGGCGCTGTAATCAAACCCATGCAGCGTTCCGGCGTACCATTTCATCATTTGCAGCAGCATTTTGCGAATACAACTTTCCATGTGCGTCTGCGCAAACAGGAGCTGGCCGCGCCACAGACCCTTGGAGACGTACGGCGAGACCCACCAGAACTCCGTGCGGCAGTCAAAAAACATACGCTCGGTCGGATTTTTGACGTAGTGCGTGCTCTCATTCGGCTCCGGCAGCTTCGGCAGGGCGTTGTCTTTATCTAATAATACAACGGAAAGGCGGTCGCCATAACAATATACTTCCCAGCGGTCGATGCTCGATACGGTCAGGTCGATGCGGTTGCCGTCCGCAAACTGCATCAGATAGCACACGAACTCAGGAAAGTGCTCTTCAAAAAGCTCGTTTTCGTCGGTGCGCTCGCAGACGAGAATTTCGCCGAAGTCTTTATGATAGGCTTTTTCCTTGCACGGAGTAAGATCGCGCACGAGGTACACAATGTCAAAATCATTGAACGGGTCGGGCTTGCGGTTCGGGTTTGCACGGGAACCGTTTAAGATGACGGCACGGATATTTTCATCGGCATTTGCATAGCCGAGGATGAGGTCATACATTTCTTTTTCGCTGCGCATAAAAAACTCCTCCGCATTTTATAGGCTTATTTTACTGCAAAACGGGCTTCTTTTCAATGTTCTTTTTGATTTTGGCTTTGTAAAACCCGAAATGTTAAGCAGTTTTACGTGGATTTTACACAAGACTTCTTTTTGAGTTTACAAAACGGCCCTATACTTTCGCTTGTAAACCAAAGGAAAAGATAAAAGGCGAGCAGAAAGCTCCCGAAAGGAAAGAGTAACGTATGAAACTCAGAAAGATCACCGCGGTTCTTGCAGCCGCACTTCTCACCATGACAGCTATGACGGCTTGCTCCGGCGGCGCAGCAAGCTCCGCTTCCTCCGAGACACCGTCCTCCGAATCCTCCGCTGCATCTGCGGAGAGCGCTTCTTCCGAAAGTACATCTTCCGAGAGCGCTTCCTCCGAAGAAACGACCGGCGGCGACATGACCGGCGAAATCACCGTTCTTTCCCGTGAAGACGGCTCCGGCACACGCGGCGCGTTCATCGAGCTGTTCGGCATCGAGCAGAAGAACGACGCTGGCGAAAAGGAAGATATGACGACGGATGATGCGCAGATTACGAACAGCACCTCCGTTATGATGACCACCGTACAGGGCAACCCGAAGGCCATCGGCTATATCTCCCTCGGCTCCCTTGACGAAAGCGTTGTAAAGGCCGTGGAGATCGACGGTGCGGCACCGACCGTTGAGAATGTAAAGGCCGGCACCTATAAGGTTGTTCGTCCGTTCAATATTGCAACAAAGGGCGAGGCAAGCGAAGTTGCACAGGACTTCATCAACTTCATCATGAGTGCTGACGGTCAGAAGGTTGTCTCCGAAAACGGTTATATCACCGTTAATGATGCGGCTCCGGCTTACGCGGCATCCGGCGTTTCCGGCAAGGTCGTTGTCGGCGGTTCCTCCTCCGTTACGCCGGTCATGGAAAAACTGAAGGAAGCTTATATGGCGCTGAACCCGGACGTTACCGTTGAAGTGCAGCAGAGCGACTCCACTACGGGCATGACCTCCACCATCGACGGTGCGTATGACATCGGCATGGCTTCCCGTGAGCTGAAGGACAGCGAGCTTGAAGCCGGTCTTACCCCGACTGTCATCGCACAGGACGGTATCGCTGTTATCGTCAACAAGGAAAATGCGCTGACCGGCCTTACGAGCGAGCAGGTTTTGAGCATCTACACCGGCGAAACGACCGATTGGTCCGAGCTGCAGTAAGAAACAATCCATAAAACGCAGGAGAGCCGGGCGGAAAGGTCCGGCTCTTTTCGCAAGAAAGCCAATAAAGCAGTTTTTAGTAGTTTTGAAAGTTTGAAAGGTGCGTGCAAACCGTGAAGTGGAGCAACATAAAAGAGCTTCTCATGCATATCCTCTTTTTTCTCACAGCCTGCGTATCGATCTTTGCCGTTGTTTTGATCTGCGTGTTTCTGTTTGCAAACGGTATTCCGGCCATCGGTGAAATCGGCGTGTTTAAATTCCTGCTCGGCACTAAGTGGAAGCCGGGCAACGACATCTACGGTATTCTGCCGATGATCCTCGGCAGCCTCTACGTCACGGCGGGCGCAATCATCATCGGTGTGCCGATCGGGCTTCTGACGGCAGTTTTCCTCGCAAAGTTCTGCCCGAAGGGTCTTTATAAAATTTTGAAACCTGCAACGGAGCTGATGGCGGGTGTGCCGTCCGTTGTGTACGGCTTCTTCGGTCTCGTTGTTTTGGTGCCGCTTGTACAGAACATTTTCGGCGTGGCGGGCAACACGATGCTGACAGCGTCCGTTTTGCTCGGCATTATGATCTTGCCGACAATCATCGGCGTTTCGGAAAGTGCCATTCGCGCCGTGCCGGACAGCTACTATGAAGGCTCTCTGGCGCTCGGTGCGAGCCATGAGCGCAGCGTGTTCTTTGCGACATTGCCGGCGGCGCGTTCCGGCATTTTGGCGGGTGTGGTGCTCGGTATCGGCCGTGCCATCGGCGAAACGATGGCGGTCGTCATGGTGGCGGGCAACAAGGCGCGTATGCCGCAGGGCTTGCTCGATGGCGTGCGCACCATGACGGCGAACATCGTTATGGAAATGGGCTATGCCACAGACCTGCACCGCGAAGCACTTATTGCGACGGCGGTCGTGCTGTTCGTGTTTATCCTAATTATCAACGTTACGTTCTCGCTTCTGCGCAGAAAAGACAGGGCATGACCCGGAAAGGATACGGAAATGACTATGGAACGTACCTGTAAACCCGTGGCGGCAGAGACCATCAACAAGCTCACCTTCAAGGATAAAATGCGCGCGTATAGGCGCTCGCCGCTTTCGCTTATTCTATTGCTGCTTGTCTGCGGCGCGTCGCTCATCACGATGCTGACGCTTTTATACCTTATCTTTTACATTCTTGTGAAGGGTATCCCGTATATCACGCCGGATCTTTTCTCGTTCACCTATACGTCCGATAACGTGTCGCTGATGCCGGCGCTGATCTCTACGATTGTCATGACAATCATTGCGCTCGTTATTGCACTGCCGCTCGGCATCGGCGCGGCAATCTACTCTGTGGAATATGCAAAGCGCGGCAACAAGCTTGTGCAGCTCGTGCGCATCACGACCGAAACACTTTCGGGCATTCCGTCCATCGTGTACGGCCTGTTCGGCTATCTGTGCTTTGTGACGGCGCTGCACTGGGGCTATTCTTTGCTTGCCGGTGCGTTTACGGTCGCCATCATGATTTTGCCGCTCATCATGCGCACAACGGAGGAGGCGCTCATCTCGGTGCCGGATTCCTTCCGCGAGGGCAGCTTCGGGCTTGGCGCGGGCAGACTGCGCACCGTGTTCCGTATCGTGCTGCCGAGCGCCGTGCCGGGCATTTTGTCCGGCGTGATTTTGGCCATTGGCCGCGTTGTGGGTGAATCCGCGGCGCTGATGTACACTGCGGGCTCCGTGGCGCAGATGCCGGGCCAGGCGGGCGGCGGTTTGTTCGATTCCGTGCGAACCCTCTCCGTGCACATGTATGTGCTTTCGAGCGAGGGCCTGCATATCGACAAAACGTATGCCACAGCGGTTGTGCTGCTTGTTATCGTCATCGGCATCAACGCGCTGTCCTCGTTCGTCGCGAAGAAAATTACGAAGAAACAGGGCTAAAGCGAGCTTTTTAGAAAATCACACCAGAAAAAGATAGGGGAAACGATATGAGCTGTAAATTGGCAATCGAAGATCTGAATTTGTATTACGGCGATTTCCATGCGCTGAAATCCATCCATATGGAAATTCAGCCGAACGAGATCACCGCGTTCATCGGGCCTTCCGGCTGCGGCAAAAGTACGCTGCTGAAATCCTTGAACCGTATGAACGACCTCGTTGAGGGCTGCCGGATTACCGGCGCAGTAAAATTGGACGGCGAGGACATCTACCACGGCATGGACGTGAACCTTTTGAGAAAACGTATCGGCATGGTGTTCCAAAAGCCGAACCCGTTTCCGATGAGCGTGTACGACAACATTGCCTACGGCCCGCGCACGCACGGCATCCGCTCTAAGGCGAAGCTCGATGACATTGTGGAGCGTTCTTTAAGAAACGCCGCCATTTGGGACGAGCTTAAAGACAGACTGAAGAAAAGCGCACTGGGGCTTTCCGGCGGACAGCAGCAGAGACTGTGTATTGCACGCGCGTTGGCTGTGGAGCCGGAGGTGCTGCTGATGGACGAACCGACCAGCGCCCTTGACCCAATCTCCACTTCCAAGATAGAAGACCTTGCGGTGGAGCTGAAAAAGGATTATACTATCGTTATGGTCACGCACAACATGCAGCAGGCGGCGCGTATCTCGGACAAAACGGCATTCTTCCTGCTCGGTGAGGTCATCGAGTACGGCGAGACGGAGAGCTTATTCTCCATGCCGAAGGATAAGCGCACGGAGGATTACATCACCGGCAGATTCGGTTAAGGCTTGCAGAAAGGAACGTGACTACAATGAGAAATCGTTTGGACGAGCAGCTGGAGCTGCTCAATACAGAGCTTATCCGCATGGGCGCACTGTGCGAAGACGGCATTTCGCAGGCGGCAAAGGTACTTGTGACACGAGACGAAGCGCTGCGCCGCGCCGTGGACGAAACGGAACAGGAAATCGACCGCAAGGAGCGCGAGATTGAAGCAATCTGCCTGCGCTTGCTTTTACAGCAGCAGCCTGTTGCGAAAGACCTGCGCCTCATCTCTGCCGCGATGAAGATGATCGCAGATATGGAGCGCATCGGCGACCAGGCTTCGGATATTGCCGAAATGGTCGAGCATATCCGCGCAGAGGTGCTGCCGGGCAGTCTGCACATTGCCGAAATGGCGCGCGCTGCCGTGAAAATGGTGACGAACAGCGTCGATTCGTTTGTGCGCCGTGACATTGATATTGCGCGCGCCGTGGAAAAAGCGGACGACGAAGTAGATGCGCTTTTTAACAAGGTGAAAAGTGAGATCATCGCACTCATCGCCGAAAAGCCCGAGGAGGGCGAGACATGCCTTGACCTGCTGATGGTGGCGAAGTATTTTGAACGCATCGGCGACCACGCGGTCAATATTGCGGAGTGGGTCGTGTTCTCACTCACCGGCGAGCACGATTAAGCGGCAAAGCCGCACAGAAAGGATTTAAGGGTTTATGATCTATCTTGTGGAGGACGACGACAGCATCCGCGAGCTTGTACTCTATACACTGCACACCACCGGTTTTGAAGCCGAGGGCTTCCGGAATGCGGCCGATTTCTGGCAGGCGCTTGAAAAAGAGCTGCCGCAGCTCGTGCTGCTCGACATTATGCTGCCGGATGAAGACGGTCTGCATATTTTGAAGCGTCTGCGCGCGGGTGCGGAAACGGCCGACCTGCCCGTGATGATGCTGACGGCGAAAAGCAGCGAATATGACCGTGTGGTTGGGCTGGACAGCGGCGCGGACGATTACATGCCGAAGCCGTTCGGCATGATGGAGCTTGTCTCCCGGGTGCGTGCGCTGCTGCGCAGGGCCGCAAAGCCCGCGGCGGAGGATAAGCTTTTTACGGCGGGCCCGCTTGCGGTGGATGTGAAGCGCCGCGCCGTTACGGTTGATGGTGAACCCGTGATCCTCACGTACAAAGAATTTGAACTGCTGTGCTATCTGCTGGAAAACCGCGGTGTGGTGCTTTCGCGCGATCAGATTCTCACGAAGATCTGGGATTACAATTACAGCGGCGAGACCCGCACGGTAGACGTGCATATCCGCACGCTGCGGCAAAAGCTCGGCGATGCCGGTGCGCTCATTGAGACCGTGCGCGGCGTGGGCTACCGGCTGGCACAGGATTAAAGAGGAGAAAGACGCATGAAGAAAAAGATCATTTTCAGCATGTCGTGCATTGCGCTGCTTTCCATTTTACTTTCTATGGTGCTTTCCGGCGTCGTTTCGTACTACGATTCGCTGGAAATCGTGAAAAAGGCGACCATAGCGGAAAGCCGCTACATTCAAAACGGCATCGCCCTTGGCGGGGACGATTACCTTTCCGACATCCGCTCCGCCGGGTATGATACAGCCGCCGCGCAGTCTGTGCGCGTGACCGTCATCGATACGGACGGCACGGTGCGATTTGACAGTGTTGCAGATGCCGCAAACATGGAAAACCACAACGACCGCCCGGAGGTCATTGCTGCAAGAGAAAACGGTGCGGGGGAATCCGTGCGTGAATCGGATACGCTGAATGTGCAGTCGTATAACTACGCTGTGATGCTCTCGGACGGACGCGTGCTGCGCCTTTCGGTCGGTATGAAGACGGTGTTCGGATCCATTGAGCGCATGGTGCCGTGGATGCTGCTGTGCTCCGTCATTATTTTGGTGCTGGCCATTTTGCTTTCCACGTACCGCACAAAGCAGATTGTGGCGCCGGTCAACGCCATTGACCTTGACCATCCGATGGAAAACGACGTGTACGGCGAGCTTTCGCCGCTGCTTTTGCGCTTGCAGCGCCAGAACGAGACCATCAAGGAGAAAATGGAAGAGCTGCACCGCAAGCAGACGGAGTTTACCGCCATCACCGAAAACATGCGCGAGGGCTTTATTGTGGTGGATGCAAAGGGCGATGTGCTTTCGTACAACACGAGCGCTGTGCGCCTTTTGGACGTGCACCCGGAGGACGACCGCCCACAGAGCGTGCTGGCGTTTAACCGCAGCCCCGATTTCCGTGATGCAGTGGATTCCGCGCTGACAGGTACGGCGAGCGAGCGCATCACAAAGCTGGCGGGGCGCAGTTACAGCCTTATCGCGAACCCCGTTACGAACGATAACGGCGTGCAGGGCGCGGTGATCGTGCTGCTGGACGTTACCGAAAAGGAAGAGAACGAGCGCCTGCGCCGCGAGTTCACCGCGAACGTTTCGCATGAACTCAAAACGCCGCTGACTTCTATTTCGGGCTATGCGGAGATTATGAAGGACGGGCTCGTCAAGAGTGCCGATGTGCCGCGCTTTGCGAACAACATTTATACCGAAGCACAGCGGCTTATCACGCTTGTTGAGGATATTTTGAAGCTTTCAAAGCTTGACGAAAATGCGGTAGAGCTTGGCCGTGCCGATACAGACCTTTACGCCATTGCGCAGGAGGTGGCCTGCCGTCTGAAAATCCCGGCGCAGCAGAACAGTATTGTCATCTCGGTGCAGGGCAGCTCGGCGTTCGTCACCGGCGTGCCGTACATTTTAGACGAGATGCTGTATAACCTTGCGGATAACGCTGTAAAGTACAACCGTCCCGGCGGCCGTGTGGTGATCTCCACCGGCACGGAAGGCGGCCACGCATATATGCAGGTCAGCGATACGGGCATTGGCATTCCGGCAGCCGACCGCGAGCGCGTGTTCGAGCGCTTCTACCGTGTGGATAAGAGCCGCTCCAAGCAGATTGGCGGCACGGGACTTGGGCTTTCCATTGTAAAGCACGGCGCCATGTTCCACCATGCGCGCGTGTCGCTTGAAAGCGAGCCGAACAAGGGCACCACGGTGCGCGTCACTTTCTAAAATAACGATTAAATGCGGTACGGAAGCGAGCTTTCTGCGCCGCATTTTTATTTTTGACATTTTGCGCGGTTATGCTATAATACGAGCAGAGCAGCAACACCGAAATTCGGGAGGACAGTATGGTTGAATTTTTAAAAGAGGCGGCACGTGTGGTGCCGTCTAAACGACAGCTTGATTGGTTTGAGATGGAACGCTATGCGTTTGTGCATTACGGTGTGAACACCTACACGGACCGAGAATGGGGCGAGGGCACAGAGGACGAGAAGATTTTTAACCCCACCGCGCTCGATTGCGACCAGTGGGTGGAAGCGGTGAAGTCTGCGGGCCTCAAGGGACTCATCCTCACGGCGAAGCACCACGACGGCTTCTGCCTGTGGCCGAGCAAATACACGGAGCACAGCGTGAAAAACAGCCCTTATAAGGGGGACGTCGTGCGTGAAGCCGCAGAAGCCTGCAAGCGCGGCGGCATCAAGTTCGGTTTTTATCTTTCTCCGTGGGACCGCAACTCAAAATATTACGGCACGCCGGAATACAACGATTACTTCTGCAATCAGCTGACGGAACTTTTGACCGGTTACGGCGATATTTTCTGCGTGTGGTTCGATAACGCCTGCGGCGAGGGCGAAAACGGCAAAAAGCAGGAATATGACTTCCCACGTTACTTTGAGCTCATCCGCAAGTATCAGCCGAACGCCGTTATTTTCAATGATTTCGGCCCGGATACCCGGTGGTGCGGCAACGAGGCCGGAGAGGCGCGCCATGCCGAATGGGCCGTTGTGCCGAGCGAGCTGTGCTTTTACAGCGAGGTGCAGACCGGCGCGGGTCCGATGGCAGAAGACGGCTCTTTGAGCTACATGTACAACACGAACCGCGAGATTGGCACCATGCCGAACATCCTCTACTCGAAGGGGCTTGTTTTCGCACCGGCGGAGATCGACATGTCCATTCGTCCGGGCTGGTTCTGGCACGAAAACGAGGAACCGCATTCGCTTGAGAGACTGTACAACACCTACCTGCGTTCCTGCGGCGCAAACGCCTGCCTGAATCTTAACGTACCGCCGACGCGCGAGGGCAAGTTCGATGAACGCGACGTGAAGCGCTTGAAGGAGCTCGGCGACCTCATCCGCGAGACGACCGAAAACCGCATTCCGTGCACGGTGGAGCGCATCGGCGGCACGCCCACGCAGCCCGTGTATGAGCTGAAAACCGAGGGGCCGGTGGAGATCGGCTGCGTTGTGCTGCGCGAGGATCTCACGCACGGTCAGCGCGTGGAGGGCTTCCGCATTCTCGGCATCGACGAAGAAAACAAGGCGGATTACGCGTTATTCGAGGGCACGTGCATCGGCAATAAGCACATCTGCGAGCTGGAAGATCCGTTCGCCGTGCAGAACCCGCTGACGGGCCACACGAACAAAAAGCTTTCCGGCGTGCGCGTACAGATTACCGCTGCGCGCGACGAGGTCTTTATGCGCGAAATTTACATCACGAAAGGGAAAAGCGTATGCGAGCAGAAATAAAGTTGACGGATGTGAAAGACATTCGCGATTTGCACGAGTATATCAACGCGGAGCTGCGTCTGCGCCGCGTTGCACCGACGTTGGAAGCTTTGCAGGCGGCACTGGAAATGCCGAAAACGGAAGCGGAAATTGAGTTTACGGACTACGGCAAAATTTCCGGTGCGCTTTTAGATTATGTAAACAAAATGATTGAAATGATCGTGATTGTCGGAGAGAAGAACCCGAACGTACAGGTCATGATCACAATGTGAAAACAGAATACCGATAAAGCTCAGAGCTGTGCGGAAAACGGAAAAATCGCACCCCGTTTTCCTGCATGGCTCTTCTTTTTTTGACAAAAAGACGCATAAATATATTGATTTTTACTAATTACAATTGAATTCTACAAAATATATTTGGTTGACAATACCAAAAATTCTGTTATGATTATAACCGAAGCCACGAAGCAGAAAGGCAGGGATAAGCATGGAGCGGGCGGAAAAAGCGAAAAGCCCGGAAATGGAAACGGCAGGGCTGCCGCCGAATGACATGAAAAGATTTTATGTAAACGGCAGGCACCTGCTGCGGGAGATCGCCGGGCTGTACGTGCTGATCCCTGCCGGGGAGACGGACGCGCCACAGAACCGCATCACCGCGCTGAACGAAACGGGACGGTTTTTGTGGATGCAGTTTCAGCACCCGTGCACGGTGGCAGAAGCCGCGGCTGCGGCAGAGGCGCAGTACACCGGGCAGCCGGCAGAAATGCTGCGCGGCATAGAAAACTTTGTACGGGCAGGGCTGCGCGCAGGGCTGCTGCGCGAGGCTTCCGCTGCGGAAAAAACGGAAGGAAAGGCGGTATAAAATGAAAAAAGCATGGAGCGCTCCAATGCTGCAAACGGAGGTGTTTGAGGCAAACGAGTACATCGCCGCGTGCTACACGGGCGTGTGCGATATTTCGGGAGAGGTGTTTTTGGACTCGAACGGCAACGGTGTGTATGACCGCGGCATTGACAGCAGAAAGTACTATAACGAGGCGTGCGGACAGCAGTATTCCATCACCGGGCAGGATTCCGTGATGCCGGCGAAGAACGCATTCGTCGTGGACTGGTTCGGAAATGCGACACCTGTATGGAACTTTGACGATTACCATGTCACCACAACGCTGACGCAGAACGAGCGGCCGAACCACTCGTGATGCACCCGGAGAAAGACACAGCGGAAGCGTTTTTACTGCGCCGCGCCGCCAAAACGGGCGTGCCCATCACCGGCAGTTTTGAGCTGACCCCACTTTGTAACTTAAACTGCAAAATGTGTTATGTTCGCATGAACAGGACAGAGCAGGAGAAAATCAGCCGCCTGCAAACGGCGGAGGCGTGGACAGCGCTTGCGGAAAAGCTACGCGACGCAGGCACGCTGTTTTTGCTGCTCACGGGCGGCGAGCCGCTTTTGTATCCCGCGTTTCGCGCGGTGTATCTCGCGGTGCGAAAGCGCGGTATGATCGTTACGGTGAACACGAACGGCACGCTTTTGAATGAAGACTGGGCGGCGTTTTTTGCGAAAAATCCGCCGCGCCGCATGAACGTTACGCTGTACGGCGCAAGCGGAGAGACCTACAAATCACTGTGCGGTGACGAGACCGGGTACGCAAAAGCAATGCGCGGCATTCAGCTTTTGCAGGCGCACGGCGTGCCGGTGAAGGTCGGTGTCAGCGTGGTCAGGCAAAACCGGCATGACCTTGAAACGTTATTTCAAATCACAAAGGAACAAGATTTAGAGTTGGAGCCGGACACCTATATGATGTCCACAGAAAGCGGACAGCATGAAGCGCGGCTCTCGCCGGAGGAAGCCGCGGCCGCAAGCCTTGCCGCAACGAAAATAAAGCTTGGCACAGTCAGTTTTCACGAATATGCGCAACGCACGGTACAGGCGCTGGAAAGCGCTGTTCCGGAAACGGAAGCCGGCATGCGCTGCCTTGCAGGGCGGTGTTCGTTTGCCGTCGGCTGGCGCGGCGATTTGCGCCCGTGCGTGATGCTCGGGGCGCTTTCCGTGCCGATCGAACACAACGACGTGCAGGCCGCTTGGCGTGCGGTGTGGGAGAAATCTGCGGCGCTTAAACAGAATGAAGCGTGCGTCGTGTGCAAGCTGCGTCCGCTGTGCCGCGCGTGTCCGGCATCGTCTTTGCGCGAGGGCGGCGCGTTCGGCACGGTGCCGCCTTATGTATGCGCCTACACAAAAGCGCTCTACCGCCTGCTGTGCGCGGAAAGCACAGCGCCCGAAATTTTGAAGAAAGGAGAGACTGTACCCCATGCACAGGCTCTTTAAGTTGGGCGGTTTCTGCTTTGCGGCAGATCACCCCGATACACTCGTTTTTCCACCGAATTTTCTGCGTTTTGAAACGAAAGACGTGCAGCCTGCGTATTTCTACACGCTGCGCTTTGTAAAGAGCATCCCGAACCCCGTCGGCGTGTGCACAGCCGTACGGGAAGACCTCATCGTGTATCGCGACGGCGAAAAGGAATCGCGGCTTTTGGGTATACAGGGCATGCTTGGCTTTTACGCATTGTATCGCGAGCTGGACGACACGCACGCCGAGGTGATGATCGCCGAAGACTGCCGCGGCTGCCTTGTGTTTGACCCGGTATTCGCGTCGCTTTTCGCGCTTGAGCGCCGCATGCTGCAAAAGGACAGCTTTATTCTGCACAGCGCCTACATACGCCACCGCGGACGGGCTATTCTGTTTTCGGCACCGTCCGGCACGGGGAAGAGCACGCAGGCCTCGCTCTGGGCGCAATACGCCGGGGCGGAGATCATCAACGGCGACCGCGCTTTATTGCAGAAGGTGCAGGATTGCTGGATGGCGCGCGGTTGGCCGGTCTGCGGCACGTCGGGCATCTGCCAAAATGCGGATGCGCGGCTGAGTGCCGTCGTTTTGCTGCGGCAGGCGAAAAAGAACGCCGTGCGCAGGCTCTCGCGCGGGGAGGCATTTTTGCGGCTTTACGGACAGGTGACGGTGAACCGCTGGGATCAGGCGGAATCTGCGCGTGTGCTCGATGCCGTGGAAGCACTGCTGCGCCGCGTACCGGCGTTTTTGCTGGATTGTACCATATCGGAAGAAGCGGTCGACTGCCTGTATGAGGCGCTGTACCCCGCGACCGTGGCGGAGACCGTCCGCCTGCGCGCATGCTTATAGATGCTGCGGGGCTGCGCGCGTACATCGGCGCGATCCTTTCCGAAACGGAAGCGGGCGGCGTGATGGAAATGCCGGTGTTCGGCAGCAGTATGGCGCCGTTTCTCATCCACGGGCGGGACGCCGTGCGGCTTGTAAAATGCACGCACCCGCCAAAGCGCGGGGAGATCGTGCTGTTTCGGCGGTTAGACGGGCAGTATGTTCTGCACCGCGTTTGGCGCGTGACGAAAAGCGGGTGGTATCTCCTTGGCGACAGCCAGACCGACCCCGAGGGCCCCGTGCACGGCGAGCAAATTTGCTGCCTTGTCCTTGCCGTGCGCCGCAAGGGTAAGTGGTACGGCCGAAACAGTGCGCTGTGGCGGTTTTTCAAAACCGTATGGCTCGTTTTAACACCGGTAAGGCCGCTTTTTATCGCGATGCTTGCGCGCCGCCATGCCCGAAAAGAAAAGGTGCCAAATGGAGCGTAAAGAAAACAAAGTGCGCTTTTGCGCGCTCAGTGAGGTTTTGGCGGACTGGAAATGGCTGCTCACGTACAGCCGCCGCTGCAAGAAAATGATCGCGCTGTATATCGCGCTCGGCGTGCTCGGTACCACGGTCGGCCTATTCGGCAGCGTGGCGGGCAAGTACCTCATCGACATCGTCACGGGGTACGATACTGCCCGTCTGCCGCTTTTGGTTTTCGCGGCTATTGGCAGCACGGCGGTCTCCATCGCGTTCGACTGCGTGGTGAGCCGCGTGCTGAAAAAGCTGGAGATTGACCTCAATAACAACGTGCGCGCCGATGTGTTCGACCGCATTTTAGACGCGGACTGGCAGGCGCTGCACGCGTTTTCCTGCGGCGACATTTTAAACCGCTTTGAAACGGATACGGGCGCTGTGGGCGGCGGGGCAGTGAGCTGGCTGCCGCAAATTTTGGTGACGGCTTACAGGCTGTGCGCGGTGTTTTTCCTCATCTGGATTTACAGCCCCGTGATGGCGCTCATCGCGCTTGGCGGCGCGCCGGTGGTGTTGCTGCTGTCTGCCGCCGTGCTCAAAAAGCGGCGGGCATTTGAAAATAAGCTGCGCCGCCTCGGCAGCGAAATGACCGCGTTTGAAGCGGAGACGTTTTACACGGTCGATACGGTGAAATCGCTCGGCACAATGCAAAGCCAAAGCCGAAAGCTAAAGGAAAAACAGGAAGCGCTGCGCACATGCAGTTTGCAATACAACATGTTTTCCGTGCGCGTGAATGCGCTTTTGCGGGTTGCGGGGGCGTTCACGCAGTTTACCGCCATGGGCTACGGGCTGTATTTATTGTGGACGCGTGCCATTACATTCGGTACGCTGACACTTTTTTTGCAGCAGCGCAGCAGCCTGACAAGTGCGTTTGAAAGTGCCGCAGGGCTTATCCCGAAGTTTTTGAGCACGGCGATCTCTGCACACCGTGTGCGTGAGCTTTGCGAGCTGCCGAAGGAGCGCCACGGTAAAACGGCCCTGCCGCAGGGCGCACTGATGGTAGAACTCAAAAATGTGACAGCCGCATACCGAAACGGCGAAGCAGTGCTGAAAAACGTATCGTTTGCGGCAGGGCCGGGGGAGATTGCCGTGCTTGTTGGCACATCCGGCGCGGGGAAAACGACGCTGGTGCGTGTTTTGCTCGGACTCGTTTACCCGGAAAGCGGACGTGCTGTGCTGCGCGGGAAGAGTGGATGCGAAATCGTCATCAGCGCCGAGACGCGCTGTGCGTTTTCGTATGTACCGCAGGGCAGCACGCTGTTTTCCGGCACGATTGCGGAGAATCTGCGCATGGCAAAAGAGAACGCCACGGAGGAGGAAATGACAGCGGCGCTCAAAACCGCCTGCGCATGGGTGTTTGTGTCATCGCTGCCAAACGGCGTGAACACGAAGATCACAGAGCACGGCGGCGGGCTTTCCGAGGGACAGGCGCAGCGCATCGCCATCGCCCGCGCGGTGCTGCGCGGCGCGCCGATCTTGCTCCTTGACGAAGCGACCTCGGCGCTTGATGAAAAGACCGAAGCGCAGGTTCTGAAAAATCTTTTAACCGCGCTGCCGGACACCGCGTGCATTTTGACGACACACCGCCCGGGCGCGCTGAAATACTGTACGCGCCTGTACAAAGCGGAAAACGGCGCGCTGACGTGCATAGAAGTGAACAAACCCGCCTGAAAGACGTTTTAAATGCGTTTTTCGGCGGGCTTTGTTTATGACTTTAGGCGGGCTTTTGCCGAACGCGCAGTCTTTTCTGCGCGTGGGTGAAAATGCTTGGGCATTTTGAACATTGCCGTTTTGGTCGTAATTCCTTATAATAAATGTGCGTATTTTGAAAAGAGAAGGGAAAACGGACATGAATAAGGACTTAACGACCGGCAAGCCGGCAGGTGTTTTGCTGCGGTTCACGCTGCCGATGCTTTTGAGTGTGGCGTTCCAGCAGCTTTACAATATTGCAGACAGCGTCATCGCGGGCAAATTTGCGGGTGAAGACGCGTTGGCGGCGGTGGGCGCTTCGTACCCCGTGACGATGATCTTCATGGCGGTCGCGTTCGGCATGAACATCGGTATTTCGGTCGTCATCTCGCAGCTTTTCGGCGCGAAGGATTTTAAAGAAATGAAAACGGCGGCGTATACGGGCTTTATTTCTGTTGCGGTGCTTGGCGTGGTGCTCACGGTCGTCGGCACGGTGCTGTGCGAGCCAATCTTACGCATGCTCGGCACGCCGGAGAACATCATGGAAGATACGACGCTGTACCTTGCTATTTACATTTGGGGGCTTTTATTCCTTTTTATCTACAACATTTCTTCCGGCGTGTTCACGTCGCTCGGCGACAGCAAAACGCCGCTGTGGTTTTTGATCGCGTCGTCCGTCGGCAACATCGTGCTCGATGCCGTGTTCGTCATCATATTCCACTGGGGCGTCGGCGGTGTTGCGTGGGCGACGTTCCTCGCACAGGGCGTGGCTTCCGCGTGTGCGTTCTGGGCGGTCTTGCGCCGTTTGAAATCCATTGAAACCAAGGAAAAGCCCGCGCTGTTTTCCGGTGCGATGCTGCGCCGTATTTCGATCGTAGCCATTCCGAGCATTTTGCAGCAAAGTTTCGTTTCGGTCGGCAATTTGTGCATTCAGGGACTTGTCAACGGTTTCGGCTCCTCCGCCATCGCGGGCTATTCCGCAGGCGTAAAGCTCAACACGTTCGCCACCACGTCATTGACGGCGCTCAACAACTCGGTTTCGAGCTTTACGGGGCAGAATATCGGCGCAGGCAAAATGGAACGCGTGCGCAGCGGCTTCAAAGCGGGGCTTGTGATATCGTTTGCCGTGGCGCTCGTCTTTATGGGCGCGTATGTGTTCTGCGGCGAAAACCTCCTGCTGCTCTTTATGAATAGCACCTCGGCGGAGGCCATCGAGATCGGCAAAAAATTTCTGCTTATTGTCTCGCTGTTCTACCTGTTCCTCGCATTAAAGCTTGCCGCGGACGGCGTGCTGCGCGGTGCGGGTGCAATGGTATATTTTATGATTACCACGTTCTTAGACCTCATTCTGCGCGTTGTTCTGGCGTTTATTCTGGTGCATCCGTTCGGCATCACAGGCATCTGGCTTTCGTGGCCGTTCGGCTGGATAATTTCCAGTACATTGTCGCTCGCGTTCTATCTTTTGGGCGTGTGGGACCCGCTGAAAAAGAAAGCATAAACGGCAAAAAGCCTTACACCAAGCTCCAAAAAGAGCAAGGCGTAAGGCTTTTGTTATTTCATTGCATTTCGGCTCGCTTATGCGTGACCCGTCACGCGCAGATAGTCCGCATAGTTGCCGTCGAAAACGTTGATTTTTCGGTTTTCGAGCACAGCGATCTTCGTCGCAAGCTTATCGATGAAATAGCGGTCGTGCGAAATGAACAACAAGGTGCCGGAGAACTCCAACAAAGCGTCCTCGAGCATCTCACGCGTTTCAATGTCGATGTGGTTCGTCGGCTCGTCGAGAATGAGAAAGTTCACGCGGTTCTGCAAAAGAACGGCGAGCTTTAACAGCACCTTTTCACCGCCCGAAAGAGAAGAGACGCGCTTCATCACCGCCGCGCCGCAGAAGTAATACTTTGCTAAAATTTGCCGCGCTTCGCCCTCGCCGCAAACACACTCGCGGCGGAATGCTTCAAGCACGCTGTCCTTGTCGTTTAAAAAGCGAATCTCCTGCGGAATATACCCAAGCTGCGCGGAGGGGTTGAACTTCGCTGTACCGGAAAATGGGACATCCCCGAAAACTGCGCGTAAAAGCGATGTTTTGCCCGTGCCGTTCGCGCCGAGAAACGCCATGCGGTCCTTTTCCTCCACAAGCAGCTCTGCCTGTTCAAACAGCGCGGTCTTGCCGAACGAAAGGGAGAAACCCGTAAGCTTTAAAACCTCGCGCCCGGTGCGGTCGCCCGCAAAGCGTATCGGGATTTTGGGCTTTTCAAGCTGCGGACGCTTTATCATCTCCATTTTCTCAAGGCGCAGCTCCAGCATTTTGGCGCGGCGGAAGAATTTCGGGTTATCCGCCTGCGCGCCCCACTCACGAAAACGTTTGATGGCGGCTTTCATCGCTTCAATCTGCTTTTGCTGGTTTTTGTACTGCTCGAATTCGAGAAGCATCTGGCGTTCCTGCTCCTCTTTCGCAGCTGTGTAGCCGCCGGGGTAGCTTGTGCAGATGCCGTCCTCTAAAATGAGCGTGCGCGTTGCCACACGGTCTAAAAACCGGCGGTCGTGCGAGACCATTAAAACCGTACCGCGGTATTTTGCGAGGAAGCCCTCAAACCAATCAAGAGTCTGCATGTCGAGGTGATTTGTCGGCTCGTCGAGCAGCAGAATATCCGGCTCACGCAGGACGACGGCGGCGAGGTTCACAACGGTCTTCTGCCCGCCGCTGAGCACATTATACGGCCGCTCGAGCAGGCCGTTTAGCTTAAACCCCTGCACAATGTTTTTCAGCCGCGTTTCTGCGTCATAGCCGCCAAGCGCCGCATACCGGCTTTGCGCCTCGGTGTATGCGTCGGCATAGTGCTCGAAATCCTCCGTCATCTTTTCTTCCAGTTCGCGCAGCTTCGCTTCAACGGAGAAAACCTCCGTAAACGGCTCGCAAAGCACGTCGTACACGGTTGCATTTTTGCCGCGCAGGCGGGGAATCTGTTCCAAAAGCGCGGTGTTCGCACCGCGGCGCAGGGAGATTTCGCCGCTGTCCGGACTTTCTTCGCCCGCAAGCAGCTTTAAAATCGTCGATTTACCCGTGCCGTTGCGACCGATGAGCGCGGCGCGCTCGCCGGTCATCACTTCAAAGCTCAAATCTTTTAAGACAGGCTTGAAGCCGAAATTTTTATTTACATGTGAAAAACTGAATTCTGTCATTTTTATCGCTCCTGTTTTTGAATTGATTTGTACATTCAAAAAAGCAGGCCGAGACAGAATACATCAGGCGATCCAAAGAATCGCTCCGTACAAATGGATAGCCTTAGTCTCTGTCCATAGAGCCTGCACGGAGCACATCGAATCGGATTCGGAAGCAAAATGCGTGGTAATTGATCCGAACCATATCGCTCACCGTCCTTTCGTGCGCGAAAGCGCTTTGCTTTTACCAGTATAGCGCACAAAAACGGACTTTTCAAGAAGAATTAATACGCCACGGCGGAAAGCGGAGTTTAAGTTGATTTTTGGCGGCAAATCCGCTATAATAGTATAAGATAACAGGTACCTTAGGCGTGCTTTGTGTGGGACGCCGAAAACAAGGGAGCAAAAGCCGCTAAAACAGCATAAAAAGGCTTTTGCAGCCGTCTTAACTTTAGGGAGGAAGATCACGATGCCGGAAGTTTACACCATACCGCTTTCCAAGATCATTCACGAGTTACAGCTTGAGACCGCTTTTCTGCCGAAGAGCGCCGATGATATTTTGATTCAATCGAGAGACGTTGTTCGCCCCGGCATGGAGCTGAACGGCTACCACGAATATTTTGACCCGAACCGTATCGCCGTTTTGGGACGTGCGGAAATGTACATGCTGGAGAGCTTGAAGCCATCGCGCCGCGCCATGGCGCTGGATAGCTACCTGTCCCTGAAGCCGCCGGCAGTGATTGTTGCCCGCGGTATTGACCCCGGCAAGGACTTCATGGAGATTGCCGAAACGTACCACGTGCCGGTGCTGCGCACGACGGAGTCGACCTCAAATGTTGTCGCATCGCTCGTTGCGTATTTGAACGTCGAGCTTGCGCCGCGCATCACACGTCACGGCGTTTTGGTGGAGGTTTACGGCGAAGGTATTCTGCTTGTCGGCGACAGCGGCGTCGGCAAGAGCGAGACGGCCATCGAGCTCATCAAGCGCGGCCACCGTCTCATCGCGGACGATGCGGTGGAAATTCGCCGCGTATCCAGCAAATCGCTCGTCGGTCAGTCCCCGGAGAACATCCGCCACTTCATCGAGCTGCGCGGCATCGGTATCATCAACGCCCGTCGCATTTTCGGTATGGGCGCCGTTAAGCTGCAGGAAAAGATTGACATGTGCATCAACTTGGAGATCTGGGACGCGACGAAGGTCTACGACCGCATGGGCATGGACAGCGAATACACGGAGATTCTCGGCATCAAGGTGCCGGTGATGACGATCCCGGTAAAGCCCGGCCGTAACCTTGCCATCATCATTGAAGTTGCGGCGATGAACAACCGCCAGAAGAAAATGGGCTACAACGCCGCTTACGAGCTGCTCTCCGCGCTCGGCATGGATGCTTCCATGATGCCGCACGAGGAGATCAAGAGAGATTTGGATATTTAACAGCATGATTTTAGTATAAAACAAGATGTTTTGGCATCTTGTTCAGGAACCCCTTTGGATAGGGCTTTCTGCGGTCGGACAATTCACCGGATTGTCCGATCTACCTTCCTGATCTTTTGGTAGGCAAAAGGGTTTCGCTTTCTGCGGAAAGCGGCTTAGGGCGCTGCCCTAAGAACCTGTAAACTTCCTGAAGAAAGTTTCATCAAAGACTTTTAACCGCGTTTAAGGTTAGCTGAAAGTGAGAAAACATCATCATGTATAACATCATTGCAGATTTGCATACACATTCGCTGGCGTCTACGCATGCGTACAGCACCATTCGCGAAATGGTCGATTCCGCTGCGGAAAAGGGTCTCAAAGCCATTGCCATCACCGACCACGCCCGCACCATGCCCGGTGCGCCCGGCCCGTGGTTCTTTAATTCCATGCATGAACTGCCGCTTTTATACCGCGGCATTCTGCTCATTGCGGGCATGGAGGCGAATGTCATCGATTTGAACGGCACGCTCGACATCAATGAGACCGAACGCCGCGACGTCAACTGGCTTGTGGCGTCCATTCATAACCTCGGACTGCCGGGGCTTGAGAATCCCACGGTCGAAAAATGCACGCAGCTTTGGCTCAACATTGCACACGATCCGAAGGTGAATGTCATCGGCCACAGCGGCAGTCCGGAGTTCCGCTACGATTATGAAACGGTCATTCCGGAGTTCGGCCGAAACCACAAGCTTTTGGAGATTAACTCGCATTCCTTTGAGGTGCGCAAGGCGAATATCCCGAACTGCCGCGAGATTGCGCTGTGCTGCAAAAAGCACCGTGTGCCGGTTATCGTCAGCTCGGACGCGCATTTTGAAACGCAGGTGAAGGATCACACTGCGGCGCTTGAAATGCTGCGTGAGATTGCGTTTCCGGAGGAGCTGATTCTCAACGCGAACACGAATCGCCTCATTGAGTATCTGCGCGCGCACACGAACATCCTTGAAAACCGCAAGGATGCCGATGCTATTTTAAGGAGCTTTGAGAATGTCTGATTACCGTAAATTTGATGCCGCACTACAAAGTGCCGGCGTATGCTATAAGACCGATGAGCCCATGTCCGCCCACACGTCGTTTAAGATCGGCGGCCCGGCGGATCGGTTTGTCGAAGTGAAGACCGTCTCTGAATTGCAGGCGGTTTTACATGCTGTAAGCGACGAGAATGTCCCGTATTTCATCCTCGGCAACGGTTCCAATCTGCTTGTGCCGGACGAGGGCTTGCGCGGCGCGGTGCTGACGCTGCAGGGCGATTTTAAAAAGGTGCAGAGCCTTGCGAACGGTCATGTTTTGTGCGGCGCGGGTGCATCGCTTGCGACGGTATGCAGCTTTGCACGTGGGCAGGGGCTCACGGGCCTTGAATTTGCGTGGGGCATTCCGGGGCAGCTCGGCGGCGCAGTGTACATGAACGCCGGCGCCTACGGCGGCGAGATGAAGCAGGTCGTCGAACGCGTCCATTTCCTTGAAGCGGACGGCACGCCCGGCGTAATGAGCGGGGAAGACCTCGCGTTCGGCTACCGCAAAAGCGCCTTTATGGGCACGAAGCGCATCATCACAAGCGCGGAGCTGCGCCTTGAAAGCGGTGCGGAAGCGGAGATCACCGCGAAAATGGAAGATTTCATGCGCCGTCGCCGCGAAAAGCAGCCGCTTGAGCTGCCGAGCGCGGGCAGCGTATTCAAGCGCCCGGAGGGCTATTTTGCCGGTGTGCTCATTGAACAGTGCGGCCTGAAGGGCTTTGCCGTGGGCGGCGCGTGCGTCAGCGAAAAGCATGCAGGCTTCATTGTGAACAAAGGCGGTGCGACGTGTGCCGATGTGGAAGCGCTCATCCGCGCCATTCAGGATACAGTTTTTCAGGCGACCGGCGTGGAGCTGGAGCCGGAAATTCGCCGCATTTCGCTCAGCAAGTAAAATTTGTGGGATTTACGGTGGCATTTGGCTGCCGAAAAGGTGGTTTTTAAAATGGAATTTGTGATCTTGACCGGCTTATCCGGCGCGGGCAAAACGCGCGCCATGCACGCCATGGAGGATATCGGCTTTTATTGTGTCGATAATCTGCCCCCGGCGCTCATTCCGGTCTTTTATGATCTTTGCGATAAATCCGAGGGTATTCAGCGCCGCGTGGCGGTCGTCACGGATACCCGCGGCGGCGAGCTTTTTAAGTCGTTTTTCAGCGCACTCGAAACGCTGAAGGCGCAGAGCAAGCCGTATAAAATTTTGTTTATGGATGCGTCCGAGCCCGTGCTCGTCAACCGCTTTCAGGAGACGCGCCGCAAGCACCCGCTTTCCGAAGCGATGCAGGGCTCTTTGGAGCAGGCCGTGCGCCTGGAGCGCGAGATGCTGCGCCCGGTCAAAGAGGTCTCCGATTACGTCATCGATACGTCGAACATTCCGGCGGCGGGGCTGAAAGCGCGCATTTCCGACCTGTTTTTGCAGAACGACAACGACGCCATTACGGTGCATTGCATCAGCTTCGGCTTTAAATACGGTCTGCCGCTTGAATCCGACCTTGTGTTTGACGTGCGCTGCCTGCCGAACCCGTTCTACGTGGAGGAGCTGCGTGAACATACCGGGCTTGAAGCGCCCGTGCGCGACTACGTGATGAACTGCAAGGAAACCGAGGGCTTTAAAGCCCGCTTTACGGACATGATCGATTACATGCTGCCGCTCTACATTCAGGAGGGCAAAAGCCAGCTCGTCATCGCGGTCGGATGCACCGGCGGGCATCACCGCTCCGTGGCGCTTGCGCAGTATATGCACGATCACCTTGTCGCAAACGGCGTTCACGCCACGGTCTCGCACCGGGATATCACGAAAGAATAAAGCGGGAGGGAGCCGTTTTCATGTCATTTGCTGCGGATTGCAAGCAAGAGCTGTGTATGATTGAAAATAAGCGCGCGTGCTGTTTGAAAGCGGAATGCTACGGCCTTCTGCTTTTTTCAAAGTGTTTTTCCGCGCGGGAATCGCAGATGGTATGCGAAAATGCCGCCGTTGCACGCCGTGTGGCGGAGGCCGCCGCCGTTTCGGCCGGTGTATACGCCGAGGTGCGCTCGCAGTTAAGGCGCAAGAATATCGGCGCGTATGCCATCACCATTCCGGGTGAAGCCGCACGCATTCAGATGATCCGTTCGTTCGGGCACGATGAGAATGACGTGAACCTGCATATTCATGAGGAAAATCTGCAAAAGGACTGCTGCATTTCGGCGTTTTTGCGCGGTGTGTTCCTCATCTGCGGCACGGTCACAGACCCGCAGAAGGAGTATCACCTTGAGTTTTCCACGCCGTACCTGCACCTTGCGGAAGACCTTGTGGCTGTTCTGCACCGCGTGAAGGCCGCGCAGCTTTCGCCGTCCATTGCACGCAGAAAAAACAGCTACATTGTCTACATAAAGGAAAGCGCCGCCATTGAGGATTTCCTCACGCTGACGGGTGCGGTAAACTCCGCCATGAACCTGATGCAGATCAAAATGTACAAAGAGACCTACAACAATTTAAACCGTGTCTCGAACTGCGAGACCGCGAATCTTGATAAAACGTACTCTGCTGCAACAAAGCAGATTGCCGCCATTGCGCTCATCAGCGACAAGGTGGGGCTGGACGAGCTGCCTGCCGACCTGCGCGAGGCCGCCGTTTTGCGGCTGGAAAACCCCGAAATGTCGCTGCGCGAAATGGGGGAGCGGCTTTCCATCAGCCGTTCCGGTGTGAATCACCGCCTGCGCCGCATTTTGGAGTTTGCGGAACAGCTCGGCTCGCCGGAGGAATCCCTTGCGGAGCAGAGCGTTTTTGAAGTGGAGGAAAAGCTGCATGCTGAAAATGCAAAGACCGAAGAGCTTTAAAGACCTTGTGTTGGGCATTTTGATTGTTGCGGTGCTCGGCGTGGGCGCGTATTTCATCGCCGATGCGCTGAAAGCCGAGCTTGTGCCCGGCGATATTGTGGTGCGCTCCGGCAATGAAGAGATTACCGCGCTGCAGAACGTGACCGGCGAGCAAAGGAAGAACGGTTCAAAAGCGTGCGGCGGGCATTTTGAAATTGAAGAGGTTGCCGATGAATTCCCGGTCATTCGCATGGATAAAGGCATCGTGCTTGAAGCCTCGCAGGATCCTTACGGCGCGATGTATTACACGGTTTATAACGAGGATTTCTCCGAGCTTTACTACCGCAGCGAGCGGTTTGCGTACCCTGAAAACGACGGCACATACTACGTTGTGATCGATACTGCGTGGGGGGATAAAAACCACTATTTTTCCACCGAGCACGGATTTACCCTTGTGATTGAAAACAGCAATTAGAGGTTTATGTAAACTCGATTATGTAAACTTAAATGGAAAAGGAGGGCGAAAATGGCGTTTACACATTTGCATGTGCACACCGAATACAGCCTTTTGGACGGCGCTTGCCGCATTGAAAAGCTGCTCGATAAAGCGCAGGAGATGGGGCAGAAAAGCGTTGCCATTACGGATCACGGCGTGATGTACGGCGTGATCGACTTTTATAAAGCAGCGAAAAAGCGCGGCATCAAGCCGATCATCGGCTGCGAGATCTACGTTGCTAAGCGCAGCCGGTTCGATAAAATTCACGGCATCGATAACGAAAACCGGCATCTTGTGCTGCTGTGCAAAAACGAAACGGGCTACCGTAACCTTGTCGCTATTGTCTCTAAAGCGTGGACAGAGGGCTTTTACAGCAAGCCCCGCGCCGATATGGAGCTGCTGCGTGAACACAGCGAGGGGCTCATCGCGCTTTCCGCCTGCCTTGCGGGTGAGATTCCGCGTGCGCTTTCCGTCGGCGACTATGACGAAGCCAAAGCCGCCGCCCTGCGCTACCGTGAGATTTTCGGCGAGGACAATTTTTACCTCGAATTACAAGACCACGGCCTGCGCGAACAGGCACATATCAACCCGCAAATAATCCGATTGTCCAAAGATACGGGCATTCCGCTCGTCGTGACGAACGACTGCCACTATATCGAAAAAGAAGACACCAAAATGCACCATATCCTCGTCTGCGTCCAGACGAACCGCACGGTGGAGGATGAGGATACGCTGGAATTCGGTTCCGATGAATTCTATTTTAAAAGCGAAGACGAAATGCGTGCACTGTTCCCGGATTGTCCCGAGGCAACGGACAACACGCAGAAAATCGCCGACCGCTGCAATGTGGAATTTGAGTTCGGCAAAACGAAGCTGCCGCGCTTTGATACGCCGGACGGCAGCGACAACCGCGAATATTTCCGCCGCATGTGTTACGCGGGTCTGCACAAATACTACGGCGAAAACCCGAAAAAAGAAGTCGTAGACCGCCTTGAATATGAAATTTCGACGATTGATACGATGGGGTATGTAAACTACTACCTCATCGTGTACGATTTCATCCGTCAGGCGAAAAGCATGGGTATCCCGGTCGGCCCGGGCAGAGGCTCCGGCGTGGGCAGCCTCGCCGCATACTGCATCGGCATCACGGGCGTTGACCCGCTGCGGTATGACCTGCTGTTCGAGCGCTTTTTGAATCCGGAGCGCGTCAGTATGCCGGACTTCGACGTCGATTTCAGCGACGAGCGCCGACAGGAGATCATTGAGTATGTCACGGAAAAATACGGCGCCGACCATGTGGCGCAGATCGTCACGTTCGGCACCATGGCGGCGCGCCTTGCGATACGCGACGTTGGCCGCGCCATGGCGATTCCGTACACAACGTGCGATACCGTCGCAAAGCTTGTGCCGATGGAGCTCGACATCACGATTGACGCCGCGCTGGAACGCGTTTCCGAGCTGCGCGATTTATATGAAAGCGACAAACAGGTGCACGAGCTCCTCGACATGGCACGCAAAATTGAGGGCATGCCGCGCCACACGTCCACGCACGCCGCCGGTGTTGTCATCACAGACCGCCCGGTCGTCGATTACGTGCCGCTGAGCATGAACGACGATTCGCCTGTCACGCAGTACACGATGACGGCCATCGAGCAGCTCGGTCTGCTCAAGATGGACTTTCTTGGCCTGCGCAACCTCTCGGTTATCGACCACGCCGAGCAGATGATTGCGAAACACACGCCGGGCTTTAAGGTGGAAAACGCGCCGGATAACGACCCGGACGTGTTTAAAATGATCGCGAGCGGTGCGACAGAGGGCGTGTTCCAGTTTGAATCCGCCGGTATGCGCCGTGTCATCATGCAATCCGACCCCAAAAGCATTGAAGATCTCATCGCCGTTATCTCTTTGTATCGCCCCGGCCCGATGAAGTTCATCCCCATGTACGTCGAAAATCGCAAGCACCCGGATAAAATCACGTACCGCCACCCGCGCCTTTCCAAAATACTGGATGTCACCTACGGGTGCATCATTTATCAGGAGCAGGTCATGCGCATTTTCCGCGAGCTTGCGGGGTATTCGCTCGGTCGCGCGGACATTGTGCGCCGCGCCATGAGCAAGAAAAAGCACGATGTCATGGAGCAGGAGCGCGAGTATTTCATTCACGGCTTAAAGCGTGAGGACGGCACCGTGGAGATTGAAGGCTGCATCGCCCGCGGCGTGGACGAGCAGACCGCCGAGACAATCTACGATGAGATGAAAAGCTTCGCGTCCTACGCGTTCAATAAGTCCCATGCTGCCGCGTATGCCGTTGTGGCGTATCGCACGGCGTACCTCAAATATCACTATCCGAAAGAATACATGGCCGCATTGCTCACAAGTGTGCTCGCATCCGCAGGCAAGATTGCGGCGTATATGGAAGAATGCAGCAGGCTGAATATTGCCGTGCTGCCGCCGCACGTGAACGAGAGCGAGCAGGGTTTTTCCATTTTTGAAAACAGCATTCGTTTCGGTTTGCTCGCCATCCGCAACCTCGGACGCGGCCTGATACAGCGCATTTTATCCGAGCGCACGATGAACGGCCCGTTCACGACCTTCTACGATTTCTGCAAACGCATGCAGGGCAGAGACCTGAACCGCCGCGCCGTGGAAAGTCTTATCCGCTGCGGTGCGTTTGACGGTCTCGGCAACAACCGCCGCGAAATGCTGATGGCGGTCGGCCCGCTGCTCGATCAGCTGGAGGACGACAAACGCCGCAACATAGAGGGACAGATCGGCCTGTTTGACTTCGGCGAGGAGGAGAAAACGGAATCTTTCGAGATGCCGAAAGCCGAGGAGTTCCCCAAAACCGAACTGCTTTCTATGGAAAAGGAAGTCACCGGCATGTACCTTTCCGGGCACCCTATGTCGCCGTATGCGGAGGTCTATAACGCCGGCATCGCCGCGCGCTTTGATGAGATTGCCCGCAGCGCCGCTGGGGAATCCGACCAATATAAAGACGAGCAGTATGTGGACGTTCTGGCCGTTGTGGAAAGTGTGAAAAAGAAGGTGACGCGCTCCGGCTCTGCCATGGCGTTCGTCACGCTGGAAGACATGTACGGCTCTATGGAGGCGCTTGTTTTCCCGAAAGTTTTGGAAAAATACGGCGACATTTTTGCGCCGGGCGGCTCTGTTTGGGCGCACGGACGCATCAGCTTTACGGAAGAAAAAGACCCGAAGTTCATCTGCGAATATGCCTCGGCACCGTTTTCGCCGGAAGAAATGATGATCCGCAGAAGGCCTGCGCCTGAGGAAAAGAAAAGGGCCTCGCAAAAGCCTGCCGCTGTGCCGGAAAGCGTCACGCCGCCGCGCGGGGAAGAGCGGCCCGGTGTGCAGATTAAGGGCTATAACACAGCCTATAAGGGCCTTTACCTGCGTGTGCCGAACGCCGAAGACCCGCTCTGCAAAAAGGCGATGCAGTACATCGAGATTTTCGACGGCGTGACCGACCTCTATCTATATTATACGGACACGAAAAAGCTGGTCCGCGCGCCCGCCCGTTACCGCGTTGCGGTGAACTACGAACTCGTCTCCGCATTGAAAAAACTTCTCGGCGAGGGAAATGTTGCGCTGAAAGAATAAGAAATTCTCAAAAAAACAAAAACCGTTTCAAAAAAGACAAAATACCTCTTGAAACCGTCAGGGAAAAGGGGTATAATCAAAAATGAATGGAATAGATTGCTGAATTGCATTTTTAACTTTGCAATTTTCAATAAGAAAGTGGAGGAATTTACAATGTGTGCAAAGAAAATCGCAGTACTTACAAGCGGCGGTGACGCACCGGGCATGAATGCTGCGGTTCGTGCTGTTGTCCGCACCGCGATCTCCTTCGACATGGAGGTATATGGCGTACGTCACGGCTACAACGGTCTTCTGACCGGCGAAGTGCAGAAAATGGAACTTCGCAGCGTTTCCAACATCATCCAGCACGGCGGCACGGCGCTCTTTACGGCGCGCAGCCCCGAGTTCAATACCCCGGAGGGCGTTCAGAAGGCAGCTGCTAAATGTCGCGAACTGGGCATCGACGGCGTGGTCGTCGTCGGCGGCGACGGTTCTTTCCGTGGCGCACGCGACCTGACCGGCGCAGGCGTTCCTTGCATCGGCGTTCCGGGCACCATCGATAACGATATTTCGAGCTCCGAGTATACCATCGGTTATGACACGGCGATGAACACCGCTATGGAAATGATCGACCGCATCCGCGATACCACAGAGTCTCACGACCGCTGCAGCGTTGTAGAGGTCATGGGCAGACGCTGCGGCGACATCGCACTCAACACCGGCATCGCTGTCGGTGCAATCGCAACGCTCGTCCCGGAAGTGAAGTATGACTTTGAAAAGGACGTCATCGAGCGCATCCGCTACGCACAGAAGACCGGCAAGCGCCACTTCATCGTGGTCGTTGCAGAGGGCGTAGGTCACTCCGAAGATATCTGCAAGCGCATCCAAGAGGAGACCGGCATCGAGAGCCGTGCGACCATCCTTGGCCATGTACAGCGCGGCGGTTCCCCGACGCTCCGTGACCGTGTTGTGGCAAGCCAGATGGGCTACCACGCAGTTGAGCTGCTCCGCGACGGCAAGAGCAACCGCGTTGTCGTCATGCAGGGCGAACGCATCGTGGACTTCGACATTACCGAAGCCCTCGAGATGCCGCGTGTCTTCGACGAGAAGCTCTACAAGATTTCTCAGGATCTTTCCCGCTAAAGTTAAGTTACCGAAACGCCTGTTCCAAAAGGACGGGCGTTTCCTGTTTTTCGGCACGGTGTCTGCATTTTTTGCATAAAGCACCTTGTCGGGGGTAAAAAATAATTATTTTTGGGAAAATAGGTTGACATTTTCCGCAGTTCGTGGTAGAATAATCGAGCGGTCGAAAAGAGGCCGTGAGATAAATAGGGGCATAGCTCAGTTGGTAGAGCAGCGGTCTCCAAAACCGCGTGCCGTGAGTTCGAATCTTACTGCCCCTGCCACCATGGCCCGGTAGTTCAGTTGGTTAGAACGCTAGCCTGTCACGCTAGAGGTCGACGGTTCGAGCCCGTTCCGGGTCGCCACAAAAGGCGAGTTCATCTTGCCTTTTGCGTATGCTGCTATGGCTCAGTAGGCAGAGCACGTCCTTGGTAAGGACGAGGTCACCAGTTCGAATCTGGTTAGCAGCTCCAAGAAGGACTTTGCAGAAATGCAGAGTCCTTTTTTGTTTGTGTTTTCGAGAGGTCATACAGTCAAAAAAAGTAGTCGGCAGTATATCGTTTTTGAAGAAAAACGGCCTTTTTGCGCCTATTCATAATTTCGACTTGAAATTTACCGTATTTCTGCTATAATCTTTATAGTTTTCCCTTTATGTTTATGCTTAAAAAGCAGCGGCCAAACTGCCAGAAAATTGAAGGAGCAGAGGATTATGAGTATTCCGGAAATGGACATGAACCCGGAGATCGCCCGAAAGTTACTCGAGGTCGGCGAAGAATTCCGCATTGAAGGCCCGTTCTTCTCGTACGAAGAAATCAAAATGGGCAACGTGAACCACACCTACAAAGTCAATTATATTCGCGATGACGGTACCGGCATGGCAAAGATTAAGTCTTTCCTTGTACAGCGCGTCAATACATATGCGTTTCAGCACCCGATTGAGCTGATGCAGAACATTGACCGTGTCACGGAGCACATCCGTGAAAAATGCCCGAATACGAAAAGCCTGCATTTCCATCACACGAAGCACGGCGTCAACTATTTGATGGATAATGACGGCTTCTGGCGGCTCAGCAACTACGTGCCGTCTGTGACGTTCGATACCTGCGACGACCTGAACGTGGTGCGCAGTGCAGGTGAGGCGTTCGGCGATTTCCAACTGATGTTGGCAGATTTCGATGCGAACTCCCTTTTCTACACAATCCCGGATTTCCACAATACGCGCAAGCGCTATGAGAAGCTGAAGGAAGACATGGCTGCCGACCCGTGCAATCGTGTGGCAGAGGTGCGCGAAGAACTCGATTGGCTGCTTTCCGTAGAGGACGAGGCTTGCCGCCTGACCGACCTCTTTGAAAAAGGCGAGCTTCCGCTGCGCGTTACGCACAACGATACAAAGATCAACAACGTGCTGTTCGATGAGAAGACGCACGAGGCGCTCGTTGTCATCGATCTGGATACCGTTATGCCGGGCCTTGTCGGCCACGATTTCGGCGATGCCATCCGCTTCGCTGCAAATTTTGTGGAAGAAGATTGCGATTATCCGGAAAAGGCCGGCGTAAACCTCAATATTTTCTGGGCATTTGCCGAGGGCTTCCTCAAAAAGACCGCCGCGTCTCTGACGAAAACCGAAGTGGATACGCTGGCGCTCAGTTGCTTTGCGCTTACCTGCGAGCTTGCAACGCGCTTCCTCGCGGACTACATCGTCGGCGATAAGTACTTTAAGGTCAAAAAGCCACAGCATAACCTTGTTCGTACGCGCTGCCAGATTGCCCTTGCAAAGGACATGCTGAATAAAATGGACGCGATGAACGCCATCGTGCAGGACTGCGCACGCCGCTACAAAGAGACCGAAAACGCATAATTCATTTTGCATCCAGACGACCCGGCAGCTTTGTCGGGTCGTTTTTAAAACCAGGGAGGAGTTTATCATGAAAATTCTGTTGACCGGCGCAAATGGCTTTGTAGGGGCACGCATCCGTGCGGCGGCGCCCGTTATTTGTGCGCCGTCTCTGCGCGGGGCGGAAAAAGAGGATATCGACCGCCTCATCGACACCGTGCAACCGGACGCCATCCTTCACACCGCGGCAATCTCGGACATCGGTGCGTGTGCCAAAGACCCGGAAGGATCATACCACGCAAACGTTTTGGTGCCGGAGTATTTGGCCAAAGCCGCAAACGGTGCGAAGCTCGTGTTGTTCAGCTCCGATCAGGTGTACAGCGGCGCAAAGGGCGATAAGCCGTTTACGGAAGACGACGTTGCGACCGCAAATCTCTACGCCGAAGAGAAGTTGGAAATGGAAAATCGCGTTCTCGCGATCGACCCGAACGCCGTCATGCTGCGTGCGACGTGGATGTATGACATGCCCATGTTCGGCGTGCCGAACCGCAGCAACCTCATCACGATGTTCCTGAACGCCGCCATCACCCAAAAGCCGCTTGCACTTTCCAAAGAGGAATTTCGCGGCATCACCTATGTGCGCGAGGTTGCAGAGCAGACCTTGCAGGCTGTGAATTTGCCCGGTGGCGCGTATAACTTCGGCAGTGAGGCAGACGTCTCCATGTACGCGCTTGCGGAGCTGTTTATGAAAAAAACAGGCATGAAGCTCAATTTGCAGGAAAAGTCCGGCGGCGAAAACCTCTGGATGAATTGTGCAAAGCTCAAAAATGCCGGCGGTGGATTTGAGACGACTGCCGAAGGCCTTGCGACGTGCATGGAGGACTATAATCTTTCGCTGCTCGGCCGATAACAAAACGAAAATCTCCTTTGAAGCCCGGTTTTATGGGTTCTTCAAAGGAGATTTTTAAGTGATCGAAATCTAATTATGTCAATAGCTTTATGTAAACTAAATTATGTAAAATTAAAGAAATTTGTCGAGCGCATGGGCGCGTTCACAGGCCGCACGCACCAGTTCCGGCTGCATGCGCAGCACGCCGAGCTCGCCCACGACCTCCGCAGAGCTCGAAATCCTTTTGTCTCACAACAGATCAGAAAGATAGGCTAAATGGTCCGATGGGCTGTTTAGCCGTAAGAAACCCTATCAAGAGGTTCCTTAAAAAGACATGAAGAATGCAAAAAGCCACAAGCTCAAAAGTGTCATTTAAACCCCCTTCGGCATAACTTGTACAAGGGGCAAGTCCCCGAAAACAAGGAGGGGTTTTATGGCATCTTTTACAAATTTCGCGACGCTTTCGTATAACGGAGGCACAACGAATTCCAACACCGTCACGGGCGAGCTTTTGGAGACCTTGACCGTCACCAAAACCGCCGTGGTGAAAAATTACGCCGCAAACGATAAGATTACGTATATCATTTCTATCGTAAACAGCGGTGCGCAGCCGGTGACAAATCTCACGGTCACCGATAACCTCGGCGCGTATGAATTTAATAGCGGGACCGTCTATCCGCTCGCGTATGTGCCGAATTCTGTTCGGTATTATGTAAACGGCGTCTTGCAGACCGCGCCCACCGCAACGCAGGGGCCGCCGCTCGTCATTACGATCCCGAATGTCCCCACAAACGGCAGCATCATGCTCGTTTACGAGGCAGAGGTCACAGCGTATGCACCGCTCGGCACGGACGGCAGCATCACGAATACCGCAAATGTCACGGACGGCAATCTGGAAGTCAGCGCGTCGGAAACGGTCTCCACGGAGGATCGCGCGGTGCTCACCATCAGCAAAGCGCTGTGTCCTGCGGTCGTCACGGGGAACGGGCAGATTACGTATACGTTCGTCATCGAAAACACGGGCAACACCGAAGCTTCCGAAGCCGAGCGCATCGTGCTGACCGATACGTTTGACCCAATCCTCAAAAACATTGCGGTCACGTTTAACGGCACCGCTTGGGCAGCAGGTACGCAGTACACGTATGGCGAAACGACCGGCGTGTTCGCAACGCTTCCGGGGCAGATCACCGTTCCCGCTGCGCAGTATACGCAAAACGAAAACGGCACATGGGCCACAACACCCGGCACCGCGGAGGTTGTTATCACCGGCACCGTGTAAAGCAAAATTCAGCAGGACGCATAGCGTAGATATCCTCCGGCTTTTCGCCGGGGGATATTCATGCTTTGTGTCGTTTTTTAACAAGCGATTTTACATGGATTTTACAAAGAACATACAGTTGATTTGACATAGACACGATATACTCCTATACGTGTAAAAGAATGTTAAAAGGGGAAAATCGGGTATGGATATTTTCAATGTACTGACGATGATCGGCGGGCTGTGTCTTTTCCTGTTCGGCATGAACCTGATGGGGCAGGCCTTGGAGCGCCGCGCGGGCGGAAAGCTGCAAAGCTTGCTCGATAAAATGACCGGCAGTGTACCGGCGGGCTTTTTGACGGGCCTCGGCATCACAGCCATCATTCAAAGCTCGTCGGCGACGACAGTCATGGTAGTGGGCTTCGTAAACTCCGGGCTCATGACACTGCGGCAAGCCATCAACGTTATCATGGGCGCGAATGTGGGCACCACCGTCACGGCGTGGCTGTTGAGCCTTGCGGGCATCAGCGGCAGCAATATTTGGGTGAGTCTTTTAAAGCCGTCATCCTTCACGCCTGTTTTGGCGCTCATCGGCATCATTTTCTATATGTTCTGCAAGTCCGGTAAAAAGAAAGATACCGGCATGATCCTGCTCGGCTTTGCGACCTTGATGTTTGGCATGGAAACCATGAGTGGCGCGGTTTCGGGTCTTAAAGATGTCCCGGCGTTCGCTTCGCTGTTTCTGATGTTCAAAAATCCGATTCTTGGCGTGCTTGCGGGCGCGCTTTTGACAGGTATCATCCAGTCCAGCTCAGCTTCCGTGGGCATTTTGCAGGCATTGGCCGTAACGGGGCAGGTCAGCTACGCGGCGGCTATCCCGATTATCATGGGCCAGAATATCGGTACCTGCGTTACGGCGCTGATCTCCTCCGTGGGCACACAGAAGAACGCAAAGCGCGCGGCAGTTGTCCATTTGATGTTCAACGTTATCGGCGTGGTCGTGTTACTGACGGCCTTCTGGATTGTAAAGATCGTGTTTGCACCGGCTATTCTGGATGAAAACGCCACCATGTCCGGCATCGCGATTGCGCACTCGCTCTTTAATATCCTGTGCACGGCGATGCTGCTGCCGGCAGGCGGCCTGCTTGAAAAGCTCGCAATCCGCATCGTGCCGGATAAGGGCGGCAAAGAGCAGCCTGTTGAGCTTGAAGAGCGTCTGCTCATCACACCGTCCGTCGCGCTCGGCCGCTGCCGTGCCGTTGCGGGCGAAATGGCACGCTGCGCAGGCGAAGCGCTGCATATGGCGTTGACGACCTTTGAAAATTATTCGCCGGAGCTTACGGAATCCATCCGTGAAAACGAGAGCCGCTGCGACCGCTACGAAGACGAGCTTGGCACGTACCTGGTGCGCCTGAGCGCCCAGCAGCTGAGCGATGCCGAAAGCGAAGAAGCCACCGAATTATTAAAAATTATCGGCGATTTTGAGCGTATCTCCGACCACGCCGTGAACCTGCTTGCGGCATCGGAAGAGCTGCGCAGCAAGGGACTTGGCTTCAGCGCCGCCGCAGAAAAAGAGCTGAAGGTGCTCATCGGCGCGGTGAGTGAGATATTGAATACGGCAGAGCGCGCGTTCAGCGAAAAAGACCTTGCGGCCGCCGCACAGGTAGAGCCGCTGAAACAGGTCATCGTTGCACTGAAGGAGCAGATGCGCACGCGCCATATTCTGCGCATGCAGCAGGGTCATTGCAGTATTGAAGCGGGCTTCGTATGGTCCGACCTGCTGACGGATCTCGAGCGAACGGCTGACCACTGCTCCAACATCGCCGGCTGTGTTCTGGATGCGGCAAACCACGGTCTTAATCTGCACGAAACGCTGCGCGCCATGCGTGCCGACGACCCCGACTTCCGCCGCGCCTACGGCACCTACGCGGAAAAATACCGCTTGCAGGCAGTATAACTACATAATCAATCAAGTAAAAAAGAGACAGTCTGCTTTGATATGTACCCCAATACTGGACACCCGGTATGGGGGCATATCACTTTAGGCTGTCTCTTTTTGTATTTGACGAAGTTGCTGAGAATGCTGATTTAGAGGTTGTAGCGGAATAGAGCATTTTAAGACTGGGACCGGCGTACGGAATCGTATTTGGATTCACTCAATGCTTTGAGGTAGGCATCGTAAGCCGCTTCCAACGAAGGAAACTTTTCTCCGTTTTTCAGGGTTTGCTTATACTGGCTCGGCGTAAGCGATTCCGAGATGGTGACATACTTCTTGCCGTTTCGCTTACCGGTCGTGGTTTCGGAAACATAATATTTTCCGTCACCGGTTTGAATAATTACGGGGATTTCCTTTTCGGCCCCGACCTTATCCGTGTTCAGAGATGTCCAGAAAAGATACCGATTTGCTTCTTGTCCCTCTTTTCCGCTGCCAAGATAGGCCCATGTGCAATCAGGCTGCTGCAAAAGACTGTTATTCAGCTTTTTAATCTCTGCGGTAATGGATGGAACATATTGCGAATCCGGACATCTGGAGTCAAACTCAAAGTTTGTATTGGTTTTTATGCTGCCGTTTTTCCAAAATTCTGTATCGTATAGAAGTGGGAAGAAATCCGTTACGTTTGTGTTAAACGGGTATTTAGGTGTAGATGGATCGGCTTTTCCGCTCCAATTGAGAATGATTCCGTAATCTTCCTTATACGATACGACACAGGTTCCGTTTGGCGCAGCAACGCCTTTCCAGTTAACCGTGTCTCCTTGGTTTTTGTAATGGACGATACCGCCGATATTCACAGGGTCCAATGATTTCCAGTCGGCCTGCTTCTGTTTTAGGTTGACGGTTACGGTAGCCTCGGAATCTCCGAGCAACGCCTCTGTGGACACCTGTGCATAAGCGGAGCGGACATTTGCAAGATCTGTCGCTTCTCTGGTTTTTTCAAGCTGTGACGCAAATACCGGAATTGCAACTGCAATCAATACGGCGATGATTGCAATGACAATTAGCATTTCCATCAATGTGAATCCGTTTTTGTTTTGCTTCATTATGATCCCTGCTTTATCTTCGATAGAACAAATATATGGTAAAAATAAACATCTAAATTCATCATCGGAGGTCTCCGCAATATTTTCCACCGGAAAGAATTTCTGCGAAAAAAGATGATTAAATCGTATGGTAAAGACCCATGGAATCCAAAATCTTTATAAAAAGGAACTGGACACCAATCAAGATACGCGTCGTATCGAAATTGGTGTCCAGTTATGGTCCGAGTGACAGGAGTTGAACCTGCGGCCTCTTGAACCCCATTCAAGCGCGCTACCAAAACTGCGCTACACCCGGATAACGAATTTATTATACACGATGCCCGGGAAAAAAGCAAGCAGTTTTTTCACAATTTTATGCGGAAGCGGAAAATAGAGGAAAGCGGCTTTAAATCAGACTCAGAAAATAGCGAAACAGCTTTTCGCCGTTCACTGCATCGGGGCGGCGGTGCGCAAAGCCGATGCGCTCCGGGTGAAACTGCACGCCGATCACTTTGCCGTTTTCATGGATAAAGCCCTCGTTGATGCCGTCGTCGCTGACGCACAGAGGGATAAGTCCCGCGCCGAGCTTACCTGCGGCCTGATGGTGTGCACTGTTCACGGGGAATTCTTCGCCGTAAAATTCGCGCATCAGATCATGCTGCGCGCGTACCGTGTGAATGGCGTCGCCGGTCTCTTTTGCCGCCATGTGGTGCTGCGGGTCCGGCACATTCTGAATGAGGTCGCCGCCGAATGCCACGTTCAGCACCTGGTGCCCTCTGCAAATGCCGAATACCGGCTTGCCCGCTGCAAAAAAGCATTTTGCAAGCGCAATCTCGTCTGCATCACGGCTGTCATCGATGCCTTCGCTCGCCGTGTTTTCCTGCCCATAGAGCACAGGATTTACATCGGCGCCGCCGGGGATCAGCAGGCCGTCGCAAGTGTCTGCGTCGGAAAGTGTCATCGAGATTACCGGCTCCGCGCCGCAAGCCGTCAGCGCCGCCACATAATTTGCAAAATCGCCGGGGTTGCCGCGCATAAAGATCCTTTTCATCAAGGTCACTCCTTCAAAATGAAAAAAAGATGAAAAAACAATTTAGAAACTATGGATTAGTATACCAGTTATGTGGTATACTTGCAATAGAAGATACGAAAGAAAAGGGAGCATGAACGTGGCAAAGCACATGGCGGGGCCGCAAGGTGGACATTACAGATTAAAACAGCCGCAAAAACGGGAGAAGCATAACAGGATTCCCGCACGTGTACTGAAATCGCGTGCACGGCTTTTGCTTAGTGGGGCAGGGTGCATTGCGGCTGTGCTTATCATCACAGCGTTGCTTGCCATGCCGCATCAAAATGCAGAGCCCATAGAAGCTGCTGCCTCGCCGGAAGCGGTACCGAGCACCGCTGCGGAGAGCATTTCAGCCAAAGCAAGTGTGCTTTCTAAAACGACCTCCACTCCCGAATCTGCCTTTCAGCAGCTCGGCGATTGGCGCCTCGTGCTCGTGAACAGCGAAGTGCCGCTGCCGGACGATTTCCAAATGACCCCGACGCTGTTCGATACCATCACCGTCAACTCCAAAATGTACCCGGGGCTCACGGCGCTTATCAATGCAGCGTATAACGACGAGATCAATTTGTGGGTTGCCTCGGGATATCGCAGCGTGGAGGAGCAGGAAAGCGTGCTGGATCGCGCCGTGCAGCGCCGCATGGCAGACGGCATGACCTATGAAAACGCGTATGAAGACGCGCGGATCACCATTCAGGCGCCGGGGTACAGCGAGCATCACACCGGCCTTGCGGTTGATTTCAACGACGTTGAAGACGATTTCCGCGAGACGAAAGCCTACACATGGCTGCAGGAGCACGCCGCAGAATACGGCTTTGTCGAGCGCTACCCCAAAGGTAAGGAGAGCATCACCGGCATCGATTACGAGCCGTGGCATTACCGCTACGTCGGCAAGGAGCACGCGCAGCGCATGAACGAGCTTAACATGTGTCTTGAAGAGTACGTGGCGTTCCTCAAGGGCGATTAAGAACAGAAAACGGGAAAAAGATGGCGCTTTTTCCCGTTTTTTTATTGCAAAATTCTGCGCACAGATATATAATAGAACATTATATGATGGTGTAGTATTCTTTCATGCCGGCGGCATGGAGAGCAACGCACCGAAAAACCAAGGAGGTTGTTTTAATGGTTCGCACACGCTTTGCGCCGAGCCCCACCGGTTTCATGCACGTCGGAAACCTCAGAACGGCGCTGTACGAGTATCTGGTGGCGAAGTCCCAAAACGGCACGTTTGTGCTCAGAATTGAAGACACAGATCAGGAGCGCTATGTAGAAGGCGCAACAGACGTTATATATAATACACTGCAGCAAGTCGGTCTGCAGCATGACGAAGGACCGGACATCGGCGGCGAATACGGCCCGTATGTACAGAGCGAACGCAAGGATATTTATAAACCCTACGCAGAGCAGCTTGTGCGCGAGGGCAAGGCATACTATTGCTTCTGCACCAAAGAGCGCCTCGAGTCCATTCATCAGGACGGCGAGTTCGGCGGCTACGACCGTCATTGCCGCGACCTGCCCGCAGAGGAAATTCGGAAGAACCTCGACGCCGGTATGCCGTATGTCATTCGTCAGCGTGTGCCGCTCGAGGGCTCCACGTCCTTTGAAGACGCCGTTTACGGCACCATCACGATCGAAAACAAAGAGATCGAAGATCAGGTGCTTTTAAAGTCCGACGGCTACCCGACCTACAACTTTGCAAACGTCATCGACGACCACCTCATGCACATTACGCACGTCGT
Source organism: Hominenteromicrobium mulieris (assembly GCF_046197855.1). Classification (GTDB taxonomy): domain Bacteria; phylum Bacillota; class Clostridia; order Oscillospirales; family Acutalibacteraceae; genus Hominenteromicrobium; species Hominenteromicrobium mulieris. The sequence continues at coordinate 1,273,500 of NZ_CP173188.1, forward strand.
GCGCGGCTGCGAGTACCTCACCTCTACACCGAAGTACAACATGCTCTACGACGCGTTCGGCTGGGAAAAGCCGATTTATGTGCACCTGCCGCTCATCATGGGCAAAAATGAAGACGGCTCCGTCTCAAAGCTTTCGAAGCGCCACGGTTCCACAAGCTTTCAGGGCCTCCTCGAAGACGGCTACCTCGCACCGGTCATCACGAACTACATCGCGCTGCTCGGCTGGTGCCCGAAGGACAACCGGGAAATTTTCTCGCTGAAAGAGCTCGAAGAAGCATTCTCCATCGACGGCATCAGCAAATCGCCCGCCGTGTTCGATTACGATAAGCTCCTGTGGTTCAACGGCGAATACATCCGCAAGATGAGCGGGGAAGAGTTCCGCACCGCGGCGATGCCGTACTACAAAGAGATTTTCGGCGACGCAGAAAAGCCGTACGACGTGCTCGACGCCATTTTGCAGCCGCGTATTTTGAAGTTTAAGGAAATCCCGAGCCTGCTCGGCTTCTTCAAAGAGCTGCCGGAATATTCCGCAGACCTCTTCATAAACAAAAAGAGCAAGGCAACGCTCGAGAACGCGCCCGTCATGCTGCGTGCCGCCATCGAGACGCTGTCCGCCATCGAAAACTGGCAGGTTGATACCATCCACGATGCACTCATTGCCCTCGCACAGAGCCTCGAAGTGAAAAACGGCACTCTGCTGTGGCCGGTACGCATCGCGGCGGCAGGCCAGACCGTTACCCCCGGCGGCGCTATGGAAATTCTCGCCGTGCTCGGCAAAGAGGAGGCACTGCGCCGTTTACAGCTCGGCCTTCAAAAGATCGAGAACGCATAAAGCAAGAAGAAAAACCTGATATTAGGAAAGGTATGGACAAATTATGAGTGAAGAGATCAAAAACGAAGCGGTCTCCGAGGAGATCAGCAGCAGTTTTATCGATGATTTTATTATAGAAGACCTCGCAGAAGGCGGCCGCTGCGAAGGCATGAAGGTGCACACCCGTTTCCCGCCGGAGCCGAACGGCTACCTGCACATCGGCCACGCCAAGGCGATCTACGTCGATTTCGGCACTGCAGAGCGCTTTAACGGCATCTGTAACCTGCGCATGGACGACACGAACCCCACAAAGGAAGACGTGGAGTACGTCGATGCCATCAAGGAAGATATCCACTGGCTCGGCTACGATTGGGAAGACCGCTTCTACTATGCTTCCGATTATTTTGAAGATATGTACAACGGCGCCGTAGAGCTCATCAAAAAGGGTCTTGCCTATGTTTGCGAGCTCACGCCTGACCAGATGCGTGAAATGCGCGGCGACCTCACCACCCCGGCGCAGAGTCCGTACCGTGACCGTCCGATGGAGGAGAGTCTCGACCTGTTTGCCCGCATGCGCGCCGGCGAGTTTGAAGACGGCAGAATGACGCTCCGCGCAAAGATTGACCTCGCTTCCGGCAACTTCAATATGCGCGACCCGGTCATCTACCGCATCAACCACATGCCGCACCATCGCACCGGTACCAAATGGTGCATCTACCCGATGTACGACTTCGCGCACCCCATCGAGGACGCCATGGAGCACATCACGCACTCGCTGTGTTCGTTGGAATTTGAGGATCACCGTCCGCTGTACGATTGGGTTATCAACAACGTCACGCTGCCCGCAAAGCCGCGTCAGATCGAGTTTGCCCGCCTCGGCATCAACAACACTGTCATGAGCAAACGCAAGCTGCGCGCACTCGTCGAAGGCGGTTATGTCAGCGGCTGGGACGACCCGAGAATGCCCACCATCTGCGGCCTGCGCCGCCGCGGCTACACCCCGGCCTCCATTCGCAATTTCAGCGTGCGCAACGGTGTTTCCAAGGTGAACTCTACCGTGGAATACAGCTTTCTCGAGCACTGCCTGCGCGAAGACCTGAACCTCACGGCAAAGCGCGTCATGGGCGTTCTGAACCCCGTAAAGCTCATTTTGACGAACTATCCCGAAGATAGGACCGAGACGTTCGAGGTCGAGAATAATCCGAACCGTCCCGAAGACGGTACCCGCACGGTTACGTTCGGCCGCGAGCTGTACATTGAAGCCGAAGACTTCATGGAGACCCCTGTAAAGGGCTATTTCCGCCTTTTCCCGGGAAATGAAGTGCGCCTCAAGACCACTTATGTTGTCAAATGTACCGGCTGTAAAAAGGACGAAAACGGCAACGTCGTCGAGGTCTATGCGGAGTATGACCCCGAGTCCCGCGGCGGCAACCCGGCAGACGGCCGCAAGATCAAGAGCACCATCCACTGGGTGGACGCGAAGAACGCCGAAGACGCCGAAATTCGCCTCTATGATAACCTCTTTACTGTGGAAGACCCGGATGCAGGCGATTTCTTAGAGCTTTTAAACCCGGATTCCCTCAAGGTCCTCACGGGCTGCAAGGTGGAAGCGGGCCTCAAAACCGCAAAGCCGGGCGAGAGCTTCCAGTTCATGCGTCAGGGCTATTTCTGCGTGGATAACAAGGATTCCGCAGAAGACCACCTTGTCTTCAACCGCTCCGTTTCGCTGAAGGACGGCTTCAAAAAAAAGAAGTAATGGAATAGTTGTCCGCACAGTGCAAAACCATGCGCTGTGCGGGCTTTTGTTGTTCCATTCAATCGGTGTTTTGTCATTCGTCACCTTAATTTTAATTTTAGGTTGACGAAACGCTTTGTGTGTGGTAAACTGGTAGACGAAATTTTCGCTGCCGGTTTTGCCGGAAAGGAAATTTATGCGCATACAAGATGCAGTTTTAGACGCGCTTGAAAAAAATCGCGGAGAATACCTCTCCGGCGAGCAGCTTGCGTCGTCGCTCGGCGTTTCCCGCAATGCCGTGTGGAAAGCCATTCAAAAGCTTGAAGAAGCCGGGCATAAAATTCGCGCCGTGCCAAAGCGCGGCTACACGCTGGCGCCGGAAAGCGATGTGCTCACCGTGCAGAGTGTCTCACGGTTCCTCGATACCGATATGCCGGTTTACTTGCAGGTGCAGACCGAAGTCACCTCTACCAATACGCTTTTAAAGGCACAGGCGGAGCAGGGCGCGCCGGAGGGTACCGTGCTCATTGCGGAATCGCAGACGGCAGGCAAGGGCAGGCTCGGTCGGCACTTCACGTCGCCGCCGGGTACAGGTATTTATTTCAGCCTGCTGCTCCGCCCGCACTGCACCGCTGAAAAATCGCTTTTCATCACGACTACCGCAGCGGTCGCCGTGTGCGAAGCCATTGAGCAGGTCACGGGGCTAAACCCGCAAATCAAATGGGTGAACGATGTTTACCTCAACGAGAAAAAGGTCTGCGGCATTTTAACGGAAGCTTCCGTCGATTTTGAAAACGGCGGTCTCAACTGGGCCGTGCTCGGCATCGGCATCAACATCGCTGTGCCGGAAGAGGGCTTCCCGGAGGAGATTCGCTCCATCGCCGGTGCTATTTTCGACGGCCCGTGCCCCGTGGAGATGCGCAGCCGCATTTCGGCTGCCGTCATCAGCCGCTTTTTCGCGCTGTATAAGAACCTCGGCTCAAACGCGTTCATCGAATCGTACCGCAGCCATTCGTTCCTCACCGGCCGCGCCATCACGTTCTCGCTCGGGGAGGAGACGTACCGCGGTGTCGTCACCGGTATCAGCGACGAAGCGCACCTGCTCGTCCGTCTCGATAGCGGCGAGGAGCGCGCGTTTTCCGCAGGCGAGGTGCAGATCCACAAGGGCTTTGCAAACCCAAAAGCCGAATAAACTGCTTAGTGTGCCGTATTCCGAAATGAATAGGGGTAAATAACATGAACAGCAACAGAGAGAAAATCACCAATATCGTCATGGTCGGCGTATTCGCCGCCGTGCTCGCCGTTTTGTCACAGATTTCGTTCCCGCTGCCGAGCGGCATCCCGGTCACCTTACAGACCTTCGCGGTCGCCCTGTGCGGCTATGCACTCGGCTGTAAGCGCGGCACGCTCGCCGTGCTCGTCTATATCGTGCTCGGCGCTGTCGGTCTGCCGGTGTTTGCAAACTTCTCCGGCGGCTTCGGTTCGCTTGTCGGTCTCGCGGGCGGCTACATCTACGGCTTTCTGCCCATGGCTGCGCTGTGCGGTCTCGGCACAAAAATGCCGCACCGTGTGCTCGCCATTGTACTCGGTGTTGCGGGTCTTGCGGCTTGCCATCTGTGCGGCACGATTCAGTTCGGCATTATCTCCGGCAACGGCCCGTGGGCGGCGTTCCTTGTGGCCTCCGTGCCGTATCTCGTCAAGGACATCGTCTCCGTTGCGGCGGCTTACGGCGTAGCGACTGCTCTCAGTTTCGCGCTGAAGAAGAGCGGCATTCACATCGCAGCGTAAAAGCGTTTCACAAAGCGTTTGGAATAAAATAGAAACCGAAAAGGCCGTCTGCAAGGGAAAGTCCCGCGCAGGCGGTCTTTTGCTTTGACATCAATACAGCATTGTGCTATACTGAATTTTCAAGGGAGCATTCGCGCCCAATACACGATAAAGGAGGCTGTACCATGGATGTTCGGGTAGGCGACAAATTACAAATGAAAAAGCCGCACCCCTGCGGGACAAACGTGTTTGAAGTGCTGCGCATCGGCGCGGATTTTAAAATCCGCTGCACCGGCTGCGGCAGAGAAGTCATGGTGCCCCGCCACAAGTGTGAAAAGAACATTCGCAAGATCGTGCGCGAAAGTGCCGGCAGCGAGCAGTAGCGCCTCTCAGACCGTTTCATTTTACTATCTGTCTGAAAGGAAGCTTTGCTATGTTTGAAAATCTCTCGGTTTTTGAAAACCGATATGAAGAGCTTAATATGAAGCTCTATGATCCCGCCGTTGCGGCAGACCGCAATCTCTACCGCGACCTCATGAAGGAGCACAAAGAAATCGAACCCATCGTGGAGAAATACCGCGCCTTAAAAAAGGCCGAAGCATCGCTCGAGGATGCCGAAGCGATTTTAAACGACTCCGAAGCCGATAAAGAGCTGCGCCAAATGGCGAGCGACGAGATGAGCGCCGCCAAAAGCGATATCGAAAGCATCTCGGAAGAACTCAAAATTTTATTATTGCCTCGCGACCCCAACGACGACCGCAGTGTTATCGTGGAAATCCGCGGCGGCGCAGGCGGCGAGGAAGCGGCACTGTTCGCCTATAACCTTTACCGCATGTACAACATGTACGCCGAAAAGCGCGGCTGGAAAACGGAGATCGTCAGCCTGAATGAAACGGAGCTTGGCGGCTTTAAGGAAGTCAGCTTCACAATCGACGGTGACGGCGCGTATTCCAGATTAAAATTTGAAAGCGGCGTGCACCGCGTGCAGCGCGTGCCGGAAACGGAAACGCAGGGCCGCATCCACACAAGCACCGCTACGGTCGCCGTTTTGCCGGAAGCCGATGAGGTCGAGCTCGAGATCGACCCGAAAGATTTAAAGATTGATACATTCCGCTCCAGCGGCGCGGGCGGGCAGCACATCAACAAAACGTCGTCTGCCATCCGTGTTACGCACCTGCCCACCGGCACGGTCGTCGAGTGTCAGGACGAGCGCAGCCAGTACAAAAACAAAGATAAAGCCCTGCGCGTCCTGCGTGCCCGACTGTTAGACGCTAAGGTGGCGGCGCAAAACGCCGAGATTGCCGCAAACCGCAAAAGTCAGGTCGGCACCGGCGACCGTTCGGAGCGCATCCGTACCTACAACTACCCGCAGCTGCGCGTGACCGATCACCGCATAGGCCTGACAATCTACCGCCTGTTCGACGTCTTAAACGGTGACCTCGATGAAATCATTGACGCACTCATCGCCGCAGACCGCGCCGAAAAATTGAAAGAGAGCATGGAGAACGGATGAACATGGATACGCGATTATTGGATGAAAAAAACGAACAGGATATAAAAGAAGCGGGGAAGATTCTGCGCCGCGGCGGCCTTGTCGCCATCCCCACGGAGACCGTCTACGGCCTCGCCGGCAATGCGCTGGACCCTACCGTCTCCGCACAGATCTACAAAGTGAAGGGTCGCCCGTCGGATAATCCGCTCATCGTGCATATCGCGGATATCAAAGAATTGCCTGCGCTTGTCGAAGAGATTCCCGAAGCTGCCAAAAAGCTTGCAGATGCCTTTTGGCCGGGCCCGCTTACCATCATCATGAAAAAATCGCCGCTTGTGCCGATGCAGACGACCGGCGGTCTCGATACGGTTGCTGTCCGTATGCCGTCCGATCCCACCGCGCGGGCGATCATTAACGCCGCAGGTGTGCCGCTTGCCGCGCCGTCCGCGAATCTCTCCGGCCTGCCCAGCCCCACATCATTCCCGCATGTGTGCGATGATCTCATGGGCCGCGTAGACGGCATCGTGAACGGCGGCGACTGCGAGGTCGGCGTGGAGTCCACCGTTATCACCGTCGTCACCGAGGTACCGCGTGTGCTGCGCCCGGGCGGCATTTCCGTAGAGCAGCTGCGCCGCGTGCTCGGCAGGGTAGACGTGGACCGCGCCGTACTGGAAAAGCCTGCGGAAAACGCCAAGGTTGCCTCGCCCGGCATGAAATACAAGCACTACGCGCCGAAAGCGGATGTCTACATGGTGGACGCTTCCGCCGAAGACTACGCCGCGTTTTTGCATACGCACCCCGAAGCAGCTGCACTTTGCTTTAACGAAGACGTGCCGTACCTCAAAAACCGGTGCGTGCCCTACGGCAGCGCCGCAGATTCCCTTTCGCAGGCGCACGGGCTTTTCACGTCACTCCATCACCTCGATGAGATCGGCGCAAAGACCGTTTACGCCCGTATGCCGCGCAAAAGCGGCGTAGGCCTTGCGGTTTATAACCGTCTCATTCGCGCTTGTGCGTTCCGCATCGTGACGCCGAACGAGCAGCTTGTCATCGGCCTTACGGGACAGACCGGCGCGGGCAAATCGACGGTCGCAAAGCAGCTTAAGGCGCGCGGCTGCGTCGTCATCGACTGCGACGCCGTTACGCACGATCCGTCTCTTTATGCAGGAACATGTCTTACGGAGTTGCAAAATGCGTTCGGCCGTGCTATTATAAAGAAAGACGGCAGTTTAGACCGCCGCCGTCTCGCAAACCTCGCGTTTGCAAGCGAAGAGGGCAAGACGAAGCTGAATGCCATCACGCATCCCGTGATTTTAACACGTCTCAAAAAGGAGATTGCCGCATATAAAGATGCAAAGGTCATCGTGCTCGACGCTCCGACGCTGTTTGAAGCCGGTGCAGATCGCCTTTGCCGCCGCGTGGTCTCCGTTCTTGCGGATGAAACCGTGCGTCTTGGGCGCATCTGCCGCCGCGACGGTCTCACGGAGCAGGAGGCCCTGACTCGCATGCACGCCCAGCAGAGCGACGATTTTTACATCGACCGCTCCGATTACACACTCGATAATACCGTCGCTGTTTCGGCGGACGATATGGATAATATGCTCGCAGTGCTCGGCTGCGCACACCCCGGTGAATCCGATTGAATAAGAGAAGCAAACATTTAAAAAAGTCCAAAAAGAAGCCCTTGTGGCCATGGATTCTTATCGCCGGCATTGCAGCTGCCGTGCTCGTTGTTTTCGCGGTGCAAAGGCTGCATCCCGATGTAGACCACATGCTTTACCCGCGCAAGTACGGATCCATCGTCAAAAAAGAAGCGAAGGAGTACGACTTGCCGCAAAGCCTTGTCTATGCCGTCATCAAGGCGGAAAGCGATTTCGACCCCGAGGCGGAGTCCCCGGTCGGCGCGCTCGGGCTTATGCAGATGATGCCCGAAACGTTTGATTGGATGCAAACGCATATCGGCGGGGAATATGACGCAAGCGCTTTGCTCGACCCTGAAATCAGCATCAAATACGGCTGTGCGCTGCTGCGCGTGCTTTTAAACGAGTACGACAGCCTCGCCACAGCGGTCTGCGCCTACAATGCAGGCATGGGAAACGTTACGTCGTGGCTTTCGGACCCCGCATATTCCGAAGACGGAGTGACCTTAAAAGAAATTCCGTTTGAAGAAACGCGTCTTTACGTCCAGAAAGTCCTTCAGTATAAAGAAACTTACGAAAAATTGTATGGGGGAATTGGAAATGGCTAAAAAAGCAGCGGAAAAATCCGCAAAAGAGCTGTCCGAAATGCTCCTCAACCCGCGCAAGAACGGCTTTTTCAAGGTCACAGATGAGAAGATCGAAAAAGCAGATAAGTTCTGCGAAGGCTACAAGGCATTTTTAAACAGCGCCAAAACCGAGCGCGAATCCGTTGAGTACGCGGTCGCGGCTGCAGAAAAGCACGGCTTTGTACCGTTCGACCCGAAGCACAAGTATGCGGCGGGCGACAAAGTGTATTACAACAATCGCGGTAAAGCAATTTGCCTTGCCATCATGGGTAAAGAGGGCTGCAAAAACGGCGTTCGCATTGCCGCAGCACACATCGATAACCCGCGTCTCGACTTAAAGCCCATCCCGCTTTATGAATCCACCGAGATGGCGTACCTCAAAACGCACTACTACGGCGGCATCAAAAAGTACCAGTGGACGGCGATTCCGCTCGCCATGCACGGCGTTGTCGTGAAGAGCGACGGCACGGTCATCAAGGTCTGCATCGGTGAAGAAGCGGGCGATCCGCAGTTCACCATCACAGACATTTTGCCGCACCTCGGTCAGGATCAGGCTACAAAGCCGCTGGGTACTGCCTTTACAGGCGAAGACCTTAACATCCTCATCGGCAGCCGCCCGGTTCGCGACGAGGAGGCTAAGGATGCATATAAGCTGAACATCATGCGTCTCTTAAACGAGAAGTACGGCATCATAGAAGCCGACCTCATCTCCGCAGAGATTGAGTTCGTCCCGGCGTTCAAGGCGGTGGATATCGGCTTTGACCGCAGCCTCGTCGGCGCTTACGGCCATGATGACCGCGTCTGCGCATACCCGGCACTTGAAGCTATCCTCAACTGCAAGAACCCGGTGCAGACCGTCGTCACCGTGCTCACCGATAAGGAAGAAACCGGCAGCGACGGCAACACGGGCCTCAACTCCGAGTACATGCGTTACTTCATCGCTGACCTTGCGCAGGCAGAGGGCGAAGAGCCGCGCCACGTGCTCTCCAAGTCCACCTGCATTTCCGCCGATGTCACCGCGGCATATGATCCGCATTATGCTTCCGCTTACGAGGCACAGAACTCCACTTACATCAACGGCGGTTTGGGCATAGCTAAGTACACCGGCGCACGCGGCAAGGGCGGTACGTCCGACGCGAACGCAGAGTTCGTCGCCAAAATCCGCCGCACGTTTGACGATGCGGGCGTGCTTTGGCAGATCGGCGAGCTCGGCAAGGTCGATCAGGGCGGCGGCGGCACGGTCGCAAAGTTCATCGCGAACCTCAATGTCGACGTGCTCGACATCGGTGTGCCGGTGCTCTCCATGCACGCACCGTTTGAGGTTGTCTCTAAGCTCGATGTCTACATGGCCTACAAGGGCTTCAAGGCGTTCTTCGACGAGAAGTAAACTGTAAAGCAAAATAGCATTACATAAAATTCAAAAAGCTGTGCGTAAAGCGATAAAACTTTACACGCAGCTTTTTTTATCTCTTCAAGCAAAAAGCCCGCCGCAAAGCGCCGCAGGCCTAATCCTTTGTGTTAAGATGTTTTGCTTTACAGCGGCAGCTGATCCAGTTCGTCCTCTGTAAACACCGGGATGCCGTTCGCGTTCAGAAGCTCCACGGTTACACCGTTGCCGGGAATCTTGTTGCCCGTAAACGTGCCATCGTAAATGAGTCCCTTGCCGCAGGACGGACTTTTCGCCTTCATCACGGCAAAATCCACGTGGTTCAGCTTCGCAAAGTACAGCGCCGTTTCTGCGCCTTTTGTGTATTCCTCCGTCACGTCTTTGCCTGCACAGGAGATTACCTTGTCACCCTGCCGTTCCGCCGGGTCGCGAGGCGTGGGCAGGCCGCCCATCTGTTCGGGACATACGCCGATGATCGTGTTGCTTTCTGCAAGCTTAATGAGCGCATCGCACTTGCAGCCGTCGCCCTTATAGCGGCATTCGCAGCCCAAAAGGCAACTGCTTGCCAAAATTACAGCCATGTTTATACCTTCTTTTAATTTGATTTTTGCACTAAAAGCGGGTCATTGCCCGTAGATTTCCGGTTCGTTCTCGTCCTGCTCGTAGATTTCCACGTTCGTCTTGCCGTCCACAGCTTCCAAATGCACGGCGATGATCTCGCGTAGAGAGGTGGGGATATTCTTGCCCACAAAATCAGGGCGAATGGGCAGCTCGCGGTGACCGCGGTCGACCAAAACGACCAGCCGAATGCGCGCCGGCCGCCCGAAACGGAACACCGCGTCGATCGCCGCGCGCACCGTGCGGCCCGTAAACAGCACGTCGTCCACCAAAATGACTTCCTTGTCGTTGAGGTCGACCGGAAGCGTCTGCGTGTTCACAGTCGGCAGGTCGTGCCGCTTTGTCAGGTCGTCACGGTAGAATGTAATATCCAGTGTGCAGGTTTGCACCTTTACACCTGTGTGCGCCTCAATGTTCGCCGCAATCTGCTCTGCAAGCGGCACACCGCGCGTTTTGATGCCGATGAGCACTACGTTTTCAAGGTCGCGGCTTTTTTCAATGATTTCATAAGAAAGCCGCGTCAAAGCGCGCTTTACGGTAACATCGTCCATCAGCTGGGCTTTCAGCTTCATAGGCATGCTTGTCAATCCTTTTCTAAACTCTTTGATTTATTGTAGCATTTCGGCGCTTTTCCGTCAAGACGCGTCTCTTTCGGTTGATTTTTGTCAAAGCGTGTGCTATGATACTCTTTGAAAATAAACGAAACAAGGCGGTGCGCCGTCTTACGGACTAAGGAAGGTCAAACATGGAAGCATATCTTTCCAATCTTACGGTTTTCAACCACCCGCTCATCAAGCACAAGGTCAGCCACCTGTGCGACGTTAACACCGGCACCAAGGAATTCAGCGAACTCGTCAAAGAGCTTGCCATGCTTATGGGCTATGAGACACTCAAGGAGCTCAAAACGAAGGACGTGGAGATCCAGGCGCCGCTGCAGAAGATCATTACCCCGGTGCTTGCAGAGGATTTCACTATCGTTCCGATTCTGCGCGCCGGTCTCGGCATGGTAGACGGCCTGCGTGAGCTTTCGCCCACGGCAAAGGTCGGCCACATCGGTCTTTACCGCGACGAGGAAACCCTAAAGCCGATGACGTATTACTTTAAGCTCCCGGTCGATACCGCAGACGGCCCCGTCGTCGTTGTTGATCCGGCGCTTGCAACAGGCGGCAGCGCAGATGCAGCCATCCAGTTTTTAAAGGACGCAGGCTGCAAGAACATCAAGTTCATGTGCATTTTCGCGTCCGAAGTAGGCATCAAGCTGCTGTATGAAAAGCACCCGGATGTCAAAATCTACGCGGCAAACTACGCACCCGGCCCGCTGAACGAGAACGGCTACATTCCCACCGCAGCCGGCGACGCAGGCGATCGCCTGTGCGGCACAGTCAGCTATAAGCCGAATAAGAACCAGTAATCCTTGTAAACGTAAAAGCTCTTCGCATGGTTCGGAGAGCTTTTTCTGTATTTCATCGTCTTTTTTGATAAACATTCACAAACTATTCACAAGTGCGCGAATTACGTTGACTTTCGTCGAATATTGTGCTATAGTTTAGCGTTAGAAAACGAAATACGATCTTTAACCCCGATACTGTGATATTGGCAAGATTGACTCTTAATACGTCTTTACAGACGGCGTGCTGACAAGGCTCAAGCTCTGCCTATTTTACAGGCAGAGCTTTTCTTTATGTTCGGAAAAGCATAGGGGAGAAGAGAACGTGTTTTGGGGTAAGCAATGAAACCACGGTTCGGAAGAAAGGAAATGATTTCATGAAGTTGATTTACGGCATCGAAGATAAGCCGAAGTTCAGCAAAACACTGGTCTTCGCATTCCAGCAGATGATCGCCATCATGGCGGCTACGCTGCTCGTACCGCTGCTTGTCACCAGCTACGGTCTGCAGGCAGACGCCGCAGCCGCACTGTTCGGCGCGGGCATCGGCACCATCGTATACCTGTTCTGCACCAAGCGCAGAAGCCCGGTATTCCTCGGCTCCTCGTTCACCTTCCTCGGCGCGTATGCTGCTACAATCGGTCAGAATTACGGCTACTGGGGCATGCTCATCGGCGTTGCGTTCGCGGGCCTTGTTTACGTCATCATCGGTCTTGTCATCAAGGTCGTCGGCTCCGGTTGGGTCAATAAGCTGATGCCGGCCGTCATCATCGGACCGATTGTTGCGCTCATCGGTCTGTCCCTCTCCGGCACGGCAACAAGCTGGATCATGGGCAACGGCGCTGCAGCTGTCGTATACGGAGAGACCTACAACTGGGCTGCCATCATCTGCGGCATCTTCACTTTCTTCATGATTGTCATAGCGTCCGTTAAGGGCTCCAAAACCGTCAAGCTCATTCCGTTTATCGTCGGCATCGGCGCGGGCTATGCGCTTGCACTCGTCTTTACAATCATCGGCATGGCAACGGGCACAGAGAGCCTCAAGCTCCTTTCCTTCCAGCCTTTCATCGATGCATTCGGCACATTCAGCATCACCAGCATCGTCGATTATCCGAAGTTCTTCTTCCTCAAAGCAATCGAGACGAACGGCCAGTATCCGCTTGATGCGGCTGCCATCGGCAACATCGCCATGATCTACATTCCGATCGGCGTCGTCGAGCTCGCACAGCACATCGCTGACCACAAGAACCTCAGCACGGTTGTCAACCGCGACCTCATCGCAGACCCGGGCCTCGATAAGACCCTCATCGGCGACGGCCTCGGCTCCATTGTGGGCGCGTTCTTCGGCGGCTGTGCAAACACCACCTACGGCGAGTCCATCGGCTGCATTGCCATCACCGGCAACGCTTCCATCGTTTCCATCCTCACCGCGGCACTCGGCTGCATGGTGCTTTCCTTCTTCACTCCGTTCGTCGTGCTCATTAACTCCATTCCGAAGTGCGTCATGGGCGGCGCGTGCATCGCGCTCTACGGCTTCATCGCCGTTTCCGGTCTCCAGATGCTCCACCGTGTTGATCTCGGCAACAGTAAGAACCTGTTCGTCGTCAGCTCCATCCTCGTCTGCGGCATCGGCGGTTTGTACTTCGGCTTCGGCACGAACAGCATCACCGGCGGCGCTCTGCTGAACATCACGTCTTTGGCTGTTGCCCTCATCGTCGGCATTGTCACGAACCTCATCGTCAATAACGGCAAGCTCAGCAGCGGCGAGGACGGTCTTAGCAGTGCAGCTTCCGAAATGGGAAAGGTAGACCCGGAAACCACCGAGATTCCCTCCCGTAAAAGCAAAAAGAAGTAATTCTTCAAAAAATAGCGTTAACTGAAATGCACAGCGCCCGGGCTTCACGGCTCGGGCGTTTTTCTGTTGTAAAGGAATTCGACTTGCTTTTTTCCCGTCATCCGATATAATAGTAAAAGATACCGAAAGAAAGGGGAGAGCACCGTGCGGAAACGAAAAAAATACAGCCCCATCCAAAAGCCGCGTCCGCTGCATTTGGAGCGCATTATGAACCTAAAGCGTTGGACGGGCATTCTGCTTATCTGTGCCGCCGCTTTCATGGCGCTTGCACTGTTTGTCATGTGGGGTTTGCCGGTGCTTTTCCCGCCCGAAGATCCGAAGGATTCCCTGCCGCAGGCCACCGTACTGCCCACCGCGTCCCCCGCTGCAAGCACGGAGGAAAACGACCTGCCCGTGCTCGAGGACAGCGTGAATCTGTTCGTCATCAACGAAGACCACCCTGCGGACGCGGATTTCGCCCCCGAGGAGACCGCCGAGTTTGACAGCGTCACGGTCGATGCCCGCATTGTGCCGGCACTCACCGCACTGTGCGATGCCGCAAAGGCAGACGGTGTCACGCTCAAGTTTTCCGGCGGCTATGTGTCCTATGCAGAGCAGGAAGCGCTTTATAACGCCGAAGTCGAGCGCCTTATCGCGGCAGGTTCCACCAAGATTATGGCGCGCGAAGACGCAAAATCCACCGTGTCCGCGCCCGGCACAAGCGACCTGCAAAGCGGCCTGTGCGTCACCGTGCAGAACGACCCCGTAACGTTTTCGACAACGGATACCTACGGCTGGCTGCAAAGAAACATGGCGCATTACGGCTTTGTGTTCCGCTATCCAGCCGGAAAAGAGGATGAAACCGGAATTAAACGCAATGATCTTGTCCTGCGCTATGTCGGCACAGAGCACGCCGCCGCCATCCGCAGACTCTCCTTTTGCCTCGAAGAATACCTTCGCTACATCGGCGCCTAACGAAAAAAACGGATGCTTTCGGGAAGAAAAAGAAAAAAGTTTTCTGTTTTTTTGAAAAAGACCTTGCATTTTAGAATTTTTTGTGCTAACATAATTAGCGCTATGTTTATGTGTTAACTTCGCTGTTAACCGACTAACCGCAGATCAACCGAAAGAGGTGACAGATATGAAGAATATACATCCGGACTACCAGGAAACGACCATTACCTGCGCATGCGGCAATGTGATTCACACGCGTTCCACAAAGAAGGACATCCGCGTTGAAATTTGCTCCAAGTGCCATCCGTTCTTTACGGGTAAGCAGAAGCTGGTTGATACAAGCGGTCGTGTTGATATGTTCAACAAGCGCTACGGTATCACGAAGTAAATTTATATGGATCGTTCAGGGCGGTGCTCTTTCGGGCATCGCCCATTTTTTCTCCAAAGGCAAATCGCGTTCGTTTCAAAACAGAGGGGAGCGGTAAAAATGGCAGAGTACAAAACCGTGCGGAAAAACGCGCAGGACCAGTTTGTGGAAAAGCGATCGCGTTTCATCGGTTATGCCTGCCCGGTGCAGACCGAGCAGGAGGCGCTCGATTTCATCACGTCCAAAAAATCCGAGCACTGGGATGCCAGTCACAACGTCTATGCGTATATCCTGCGCGACGGCACCATGCGCTTTTCGGATGACGGCGAGCCGCAGGGCACGGCCGGTATGCCGGTGCTGGATGTCCTGCGCAAAAGCGGCGTTACGGATGTCGTCACGGTTGCCACGCGCTATTTCGGCGGCATTCTGCTCGGGGGCGGCGGTCTCGTTCGCGCGTATTCGCACACCGCGTCCATCGCCCTGCAGGCGGCACAGATCATTACCATGCGCGAGTGCCTGCTGTTGTCGCTCACCTGCGATTACGGCCGGTACGGCCGCGTTGCATCGCTTGTTCCGGAATGCGGCGGCGTGACGGACGATACGGTCTTTGAGGAAAAAGTCACCGTCAAATTTCATTTGGCGCCCGAGCTGCTCGGCACATTCCGCAAAAAACTTGCGGATGCCACAAATGGGCAGGTCGATGTGACAGAAGACGGAAAAAAATTTTTTGAATTTGAAGAATAAAAGAAGTAATTTCGCCGTTTGCGGCGTATATAATACTATGAGGGCAAAAATCAGGGCGTTTTGCTCCGAGCTTTGCCCGTAATCCCAACGGCATCGCGCCGGCGGTCACGAAAGGGGGCGGTGGAATGCCGTTGCCGGAGTCCTTTATGCAGGACTTAAAATCGCGCTGCGACATTACAGACATCGTTTCCTCGTATGTCAACCTAAAGCGGCGCGGCAAAAACATGGTGGGACTGTGTCCCTTCCACAACGAAAAATCACCGTCCTTCAACGTCTACCCGGAGAATAACTCGTTTTACTGTTTCGGCTGCGGCGCGGGCGGCGATGTCATCACATTCATCCGTAAGATTGAAAATCTCGATTACATCGAGGCCGTGAAAATGCTCGCGGACCGCGTGGGGCTGCAAATGCCGGAGCAGGGCGTGGACGATTCCATGAGCCGCCTGCGTCAGCGCGTGCTGGAAATCAACCGCGAATCCGCCCGCTTTTTCCACAGCGCGCTTTTAAGCCCGGAGGGTAAGCCGGGGCTTGATTATTTCGCGCGCAGACGCCTGCCCATGAAAATGATCCGCCATTTCGGGCTCGGCTGGGCGCCGGAAAGCCGCTTTGCGCTCGTTAATCACCTGCGCTCCAAGGGCTATTCCGAGCGCGAGATGATTGCGGCGAACGTCGCGGTGGAGACGCGCTCCGGCCGCGCGATGGATCGTTTCCACGCACGCGTCATGTTTCCTATCATTGATCTGCGCGGCAACGTGGTCGCGTTCGGCGGGCGCATTTTGACAAACGAAAAGCCGAAGTACATAAATACATCGGATACCCCGGTCTACCACAAGAGCAGCGGTCTTTTCGCGATGAATTTTGCAAAAAACGCGCTCGAAAACGACCGCATCATTTTGGCTGAAGGCTATATGGACGTCATCTCGCTGCACAAAGCGGGCATTGAAAACGCCATTGCGTCGCTCGGCACGGCACTCACCGCAGAGCAGGCGCGCATCATTGCCCGCTATGCGAAAGAGGTCGTCATTTGCTACGATTCCGACGAAGCCGGTCAAAAGGCCGCACAGCGCGCCATTCCCATTCTGCGCGGCGCAGGGCTTTTGGTGCGCGTCATGGCCGTGCCCGGCAACAAAGACCCGGACGAGTTCATCAACGCATGCGGTGATGAAGGCGCGGCGCGTTTCCGTAGGCTCATTGAGCAAAGCGGCAACGATGTGGAATACCGCCTTGCAAAGCTGAAAAGCGGGTATGATTTAAGCAACGAAAACGGGCGTATTCAATACCTGATGGCCGCCGTAGAGCTGCTGGCGGGCCTTGAAAACGCCATTGAGCGCGACGTGTACGTCAGTCGCCTTTCGCAGGAATTGAATGTTGACAAAAACGCCATTTTGCAGCAGATGTCCGTTTCCGTGCGCAAAAAAGCGCGTGCGGCGCAGCGGCAGCAGCAAAGGGACATGACGGAGCAGCTTTCCGCGCGGCGCGATACCGTAAACCCCGAAAAGCGCCGCTATGTCCGCGTGGCCAACGCCGAAGAGCGGCTCATCGCGTGCCTTTTCCACAATAATGACCTCGCACAGAGCCTGAACCGCCGCGTGCCGCCCGAAAAATTCGTGACGGCGTTCAATCGCCGGTTATATCAGAGCCTCCTGGGCAAGATTATAAACGAAGAAACGGTCACATCACCGCAGATTACAGACTTTTCGGCGGAATGTACGCCGGACGAAATGGGCCGCCTTGCGAAGATTGTGCAGGAAAACGCCGGCATCACCGCCAAAGACGCGGAAGAATACGTGCAGATCATTTTGAGCGAAGGCGCGTTGACCGATACCGATAAGGTGCGTGGTGCGAACCCCGCCGACCTGCAGGCGCAGCTCGATGCACTGCGCAAACAGAAAAAATAGGAACGTTATGCTTTAAAACAGAATGGAGATAAAAAGGCAGCGTGCAGACGCTGCCGAGGGAATAAGGGAAAACACAGGAAAGGTATGATAAACTATGGCAGCACCCGATAAGAAAACCGTGATCCGCGATCTGATTGAGCTCGGCAAAAGCAAAGGCCAGCTCACCACAAAGGAGATCCTCGACGCCATCGGCGAATTGGATTTCGACCCGGAGCACATTGAAAAATTCTATGATACACTGGAATCGCACGGCATTGAGATTATCGATGACTTCAGCGATATCCAGATTGATGACATCGACCTTTCCAAAGTATCCGGCGCAGATACGGACGATTTTGATGCCGGCATGGGCATGGAAGGCGTCGCCATCGATGACCCGGTCAAAGTTTACCTGAAAGAGATCGGCCGCGTGCCGCTGCTTTCCTCCGAAGAAGAAGTGCGCCTTGCCATCGCCATCAAGGACGGCGACGAAGCCGCGAAGAAGCGCCTTTCCGAAGCGAACCTGCGTCTTGTCGTCAGCATCGCGAAGCGCTATCTCGGCCGTGGCATGCAGTTCCTTGACCTCATTCAGGAGGGCAATCTCGGCCTCATCAAGGCTGTTGAAAAGTTCGATTATACAAAGGGATTCAAGTTCTCCACCTACGCAACGTGGTGGATTCGTCAGGCCATCACGCGCGCCATCGCCGACCAGGCCCGCACCATCCGTATCCCGGTGCACATGGTGGAGACCATCAATAAGGTGAAGAAGGTCTCCAGCCAGCTGCTCCACACGAGCGGCCACGAGCCGACCGCGGAGGAAATCTCCGACGAGCTCGATATGCCGGTTGATAAAGTGCGCGAGATCATGCGCGTCGCGCAGGAGCCTGTCTCCCTTGAAACGCCGATCGGCGAGGAAGAGGACAGCCACCTCGGCGACTTTATCCCGGATGACGACGCACCGGCCCCGGCAGATGCCGCTTCCCATACGCTGCTGCGCGAAACGCTCGGCGATGTGCTCGATTCCCTCACCCCGCGTGAGGAAAAGGTGCTGCGCCTGCGCTTCGGCCTTGAGGACGGCAGAAGCCGCACGCTCGAGGAAGTGGGCAAGGAATTCAATGTCACCCGTGAGCGTATCCGCCAGATTGAAGCAAAGGCGCTCAGAAAGCTCCGTCACCCGAGCCGCAGCAAGAAGCTGAAGGATTTTCTGGATTGATCCCGAAAGGATAGGCACATACCATGCACATGACACTGGAAGCGGACTACGCAGTCCGCATCGTGGAATTTTTGGCCGTGAACCCCGGGCGCGCAGATGCCAAAACGATCTCGGAGCGCACAAGCGTCACGCTGCGCTTTACGCTGAAGATTCTGCGCACGCTCGTTTCGGACGGCATCGTGCGCTCGTATAAGGGCGCAAAGGGCGGCTATGAGCTTGCAAAGCCGCCGAAGGAGATCACGCTGCGCAGCGTGATCGAGGCGGTGGAGGGGCCGTATATGATTTCCCGCTGCCAGGGCGATGCGTACAGCTGCCAGCGCACCTCGTGCCGTTTGCATCACATCTACGGTGAGGTCTCGCAGCTTGTGCGCAATAAGCTGGAGTCCTACACGTTCGCGTCCATCTGTGCCTGCGAGGATACCGAGGCGGACGAAAAAGGCGAGGGGAAAGAGGCAGAAACGTAAGCGAATCCGCGTAAAAGTACACGCAAGTACATACTTAAAACGCAATCATTCGTTTTGAAAGTGGCTTTCGCTTTTTAACTTAATTTCTTCGGCATCCAAAATTCAACATAAACAAAACAAAAACCTTCCCGGTTTCGTTTCCGTTTGGAAACCGGGAAGGTTTTGCGTGTTTTTAAGCGGTATGAACGCTGTGAGACTCTGCACGGGCAAGAGCTACGGTTCAGTTTATGCGGCTGCCGCCCCATTCCACCGCTGTGAAGCCGTCGCGGGCGGGAGCGGTGAGCGTTTGCGCGGGAATGTCGACTTTCTCTTCAAGCGGTTTCCACGCCATGAAGACCCGAAGGAGCGTGTCGGGCGCGGGGGAGATATCCAGCTGCGCCACCTGCGTATAGCAGTCGGACTGAAACGCGATGAGATTATAGGGATTTTCCTGCATCTGGGGAAGCCAGTACACGATGAATTCATTCGCTTCTTTGCGGGTGAGTCCGAGGTCGCGCAAGGCATTTTCGAGGAAAGCGGCGGTGTCGCTGCCCGCTACGCAGAAGCCGTGGGAAAGATCGTATTCCGCGCTGTCCGTGCCTTCCCAGTACAGGTAGTTATACGTTTGGCCGTCCTCGTCCGTCAGAGTACCGTCAGGTTTCGCCGAAACATGCCAGCCGGTTTTGTAATTCGGGTAGGTGCAAGTGAGCGTTCCGTCGTACGCGAGCGTAACCGAGATGTCCGTTTTTTCTTCCGGATAAAGATAAATCACCGGCTTTAACGTGAGTTGCTCTTCTTCGCGTTCACGGCATGCCGAAAGCCCGCACACGAAGCTGATTGCAAGGGCAGCGGCGAAAATCTGCTTTGCGAAATGCTTTTTCATACAGTGTTCCTCCTCAAATTAAAATGATTAGCAGCGGATAAAAATAAAGCCCGATTGCAGTTTACAAGGTCCATGTGCTATCGGGTATACGGGTCAAAATTCAATTTATTCTGCTTTGGAATTTGAGAAAAGAAAAAGGGAATAAAACTCGAAAAATTTCGGGAAAAGGCTTGACAAATCCACAGATACGGTGTATCATATTACAATGTATCATCATGGATAGATATG
Organism: Hominenteromicrobium mulieris; assembly: GCF_046197855.1. GTDB lineage: Bacteria > Bacillota > Clostridia > Oscillospirales > Acutalibacteraceae > Hominenteromicrobium > Hominenteromicrobium mulieris. The sequence goes on from NZ_CP173188.1 coordinate 1,293,504, forward strand.
CCATTTCTTTCTCTGATCTGCATTATAACACAGTTCCGAAAAATAATCAAGCATAATCTATAAAATTCACATGAACGGATATTCTTTCCGCCGTTTTTAAGTGATTTTGCTTAAAAACACGGGTCAAATACTAAGAATGGAGTGGTTGAGTCAATGGTGAATGTTAAGCCGGTACAGCTTGGCAAGAACACACGCATGAGCTTCTCGCACATCAATGAAGTTCTCGATATGCCGAACCTGATCGAGATTCAGAAAAATTCCTACGACTGGTTCCTGAAGGAAGGTCTGAGGGAAGTTTTTGACGACGTCTCCGGCATTACGGATTTCAACGGAAATCTGGTTCTGGACTTCGTGAACTACAAGCTCGACGAAAAACCCAATTACACGGTAACGGAATGCAAAGAGCGCGATGCTACCTATGCGGCAGCCCTGCGCGTCACTGCACGCCTTCTCAACAAGGAAACGGGCGAGATCAAGGAATCTGAAGTCTTCATGGGCGATTTCCCGCTGATGACACCGTCCGGCACCTTTGTGATCAACGGCGCAGAACGTGTTATCGTTTCCCAGCTTGTTCGTTCTCCGGGCGTCTATTATAAGATGGAGTACGATAAAACAGGCAAACAGCTTTTCTCTTCCACCGTCATTCCGAACCGCGGCGCATGGCTGGAGTACGAAAACGATGTGAACGACGTACTCTACGTGCGTATCGATAAAAACAGAAAGCTTCCGATGACCGCGTTCATCCGCGCACTCGGTCTCGGCACCGACGAAGAGATCAAGGAATACTTCGGCGAAGACGAGCGCATCCTTGCGACCATCGATAAGGATACCACGCACACCATGGAGGAAGGCCTCTTTGAGGTGTACAGAAAGCTCCGTCCGAGCGAGCCGCCCACGGTTGAAAGCGCGCAGTTCCATTTGAACGGCCTGTTCTTCGACCCGAGACGCTACGACCTCTCCAGAGTCGGCCGTTATAAGTACAATAAGAAGCTGAACCTTGCCGGCAGAATCACCGGCCGTCAGCTTTCCCGCCCGATCGTCAACCCGGCGACCGGCGAGGTGATGGCAGAGGCGGGCACCGTTGTGTCCCGCACGCTTGCCGAAGACATCGACAACGCCGGTGTGACCACCGCCTGGGTTGCCCTTGAGGACGACAAGGAGACGAAGGTCATCTCGAACGGCATGGTCGATATCGCAAAATACGTTTCCTTTGATGCAGAGGCAGAGTGCGGCATCAACGAACGTGTGCGCTACGCAGTGCTCTCCGAGATTCTCGAAGAGTGCGGCGACGACGAAGAGAAGCTCAAAGAGCAGCTCACCGCACGTCATGACGAGTTGATCCCGAACCACATCATCATTGATGATATTTTCTCCTCCATCAACTACATGACCTGCCTTGCTGTCGGTCTCGGCTTTACGGACGATATCGACCAGCTCGGCAACCGCCGTATCCGTTCCGTCGGCGAGCTGCTGCAGAACCAGTTCCGCATCGGCTTCTCCCGCTTGGAGCGCGTGATCCGCGAGCGCATGACGCTGCAAGGTCAGGATATGGAATCCCTTACACCGCATTCTCTCATCAATATCCGTCCGGTCGTTGCAGCGATCAAGGAATTCTTCGGTTCTTCTCCGCTGTCCCAGTTCATGGACCAGACGAACCCGCTGGCAGAGCTGACGCATAAGCGCCGTCTCTCCGCTTTGGGCCCGGGCGGCCTTTCCCGTGACCGTGCGAGCTTCGAGGTTCGAGACGTTCACTACACACACTACGGCCGCATGTGCCCGATCGAATCCCCGGAAGGTCAGAACATCGGTCTGATCTCCTATCTTGCAACGTTCGCAAGAATCAACCACTACGGCTTCATTGAAGCGCCGTACAGAAAGATTGATAAGGCGACGGGCAAGGTTACGAACGAAGTCGTTTACATGACGGCGGACGTGGAAGACGAGTTCATCGTTGCGCAGGCAAACGAAAAGCTGAATGAAGACAACACCTTTGCAAACGACAGCGTTCTCGCACGTTTCAAGGGCGAGTTCATTCAGGTTGAGCCGACCCGCGTCGATTACATGGATATTTCCCCGCGTATGGTCTTCTCCGTTGCAACGGCGATGATCCCGTTCCTCGAAAACGATGACGCGAACCGTGCTCTGATGGGCGCGAACATGCAGCGTCAGGCAGTTCCGCTGCTCCGCACCGAGTCTCCGATCGTCGGTACCGGCATGGAGTATAAAGCAGGCGTCGACTCCGGCGTCTGCGTCCTGTGCGAACGCGCAGGTGTCGTTAAGAGCGTCAGTGCAGACCTCATTCGCGTGACGACCGATAACGGCGATATCGACGACTATGTCGTCACAAAGTTCATGCGTTCCAACCAGAGCACCTGCATCAACCAGGTCCCGATCGTCAACCGCGGCGACCGCGTTGAAGTGGGCGATGTTCTGGCGGACGGCCCGGCCATTAAGAACGGCGAGATCGCGCTTGGCAAGAACGCGCTCATCGGCTTCATGACCTGGGAAGGCTACAACTACGAGGACGCCGTTCTGCTAAACGAGAAAATCGTACGCGACGACGTTTATACCTCCATCCATATCGAAGAGTATGAGATGGAAGCCAGAGATACAAAGCTCGGCGCGGAAGAGATTACCCGCGACATCCCGAACGTCAACGAAGATCTGCTGCGCGACCTTGATGACCGCGGCATCATTCGTGTGGGTGCGGAGGTTCACGCCGGCGATATTCTGGTTGGTAAGGTCACGCCGAAGGGCGAAACCGAGCTGACCGCCGAAGAGCGCCTGCTGCGCGCCATCTTCGGTGAAAAGGCCCGCGAGGTTCGCGATACGTCCCTCCGTGTTCCGCACGGCGAGTACGGCACCATTGTGGACGTTAAGGTCTTCACGAGAGACAACTGCGATGAGCTGAGCCCCGGCGTCAACAAGGTCGTGCGCTGCTATATCGCACAGAAGAGAAAGATCTCCGTCGGCGATAAGATGGCCGGCCGCCACGGTAACAAGGGTGTTGTTTCCCGCATTTTGCCGATGGAAGAGATGCCGTTCCTGCCGGACGGTACACCGCTTGACATCGTTCTGAACCCGTTGGGCGTTCCGTCCCGTATGAATATCGGACAGGTTCTCGAGGTTCACCTCGGCATGGCGGCAAACGCACTCGGCTGGAAGATTATGACCCCGGTATTCGACGGCGCACACGAAGCGGATATCCGCGAGTGCTTCCGCATGGCGGGCATGAGTGAGGACGGCAAGTTCCGTCTGCGTGACGGTCGTACCGGCGAGTATTTCGATAACCCGGTTACCGTTGGCTACATGTACTACCTCAAGCTCCATCATCTTGTTGACGATAAGATTCACGCCCGTTCCACCGGTCCGTATGCCCTCGTTACCCAGCAGCCTTTGGGCGGCAAGGCGCAGTTCGGCGGCCAGCGCTTCGGCGAAATGGAAGTTTGGGCGTTGGAGGCTTACGGCGCGGCTTACACCCTGCAGGAGATTCTGACGGTGAAGTCCGACGACGTTGTGGGCCGTGTAAAGACCTACGAAGCCATTGTTAAGGGCCAGAACGTGCCGAAGCCGGGCATTCCGGAATCCTTCCGCGTTCTTATCAAGGAACTGCAGGCACTCGGCCTCGACATCAAGGTACTGGATAAGGACAACGAGGAGATTGACCTGCGCCAGAGCTTCGACGATGACGATGATGTGGGTCTCACCCCGGGCGATCAGGTCTTTGATGAAGAAAACGTCGCAACGGACGGCGATTTCGACGGCTATTCCATCGAGAACGAAGACGGGGAAGAGGACAACTTCTTCTCTACCGGCGACGATGATGAGTTTGAAGGCTCCGATAACGATTTGTTTGACGGCATCGACGACGAGTTCTAATTTCGGGTGAAAGGAAAGGATCGCATATATGGAGTTTAACGTTTTTGAATCAATAAAGATCGGCCTTGCATCGCCCGAGCAGATTCGCTCCTGGTCGTACGGTGAGGTCACGAAGCCCGAGACCATCAACTACCGTACATTGAAGCCGGAGCGCGACGGCCTTTACTGCGAGCGCATTTTCGGACCGACAAAGGACTGGGAGTGCCATTGCGGCAAGTATAAGCGCATCCGCTTTAAGGGTAAGGTCTGCGAGCGCTGCGGCGTTGAAGTGACGCGCAGCAAGGTTCGCCGTGAGCGCATGGGTCACATTGAGCTTGCAGCGCCGGTTTCGCACATCTGGTACTTTAAGGGCATCCCGTCCCGCATGGGTCTGATTCTTGACCTTTCCCCGCGCGTACTGGAAAAGGTTCTGTATTTCGCACTTTACATCGTTACGGATCCGGGTTCCGTTCGTGAGCTCTCTAAGATGCAGACGCTCACCGAAAAGGAATACCGCGACATGCGTGAAAAATATGAGGACGACTTCGAGGCGTCCATGGGCGCTGAAGCTGTGAAGAAGCTGCTCGAGGATATCGACTGCGAAAAGCTCAGCGAAGAGCTCAAAAAAGACCTCGAAACCGCGCAGGGACAGAAGCGCGTGCACATTCTCAAGCGTCTTGAGGTTGTGGAATCCTTCCGTATCTCCGGCAACCGCCCGGAGTGGATGATCCTCGATGCCGTGCCGGTTATCCCGCCGGATATCCGTCCGCTCGTACAGTTGGACGGCGGCCGCTTTGCAACGAGTGACCTGAACGACCTGTACAGACGCGTTATCAACAGAAACAACCGTCTGAAGAGACTCATCGAGCTTGGCGCGCCGGACATCATCGTGCGCAACGAGAAGCGTATGCTGCAGGAAGCCGTCGATGCCCTCATCGACAACGGCCGCCGCGGCAGACCGGTCACCGGCCCGAACAACCGCCCGCTCAAGTCCCTTTCCGATATGCTGAAGGGCAAGCAGGGCCGCTTCCGTCAGAACCTGCTCGGTAAGCGTGTTGACTATTCCGGCCGTTCCGTTATCGTTGTTGGCCCGGAGCTGAAAATGTACCAGTGCGGCCTGCCGAAGGAAATGGCACTGGAGCTCTTTAAGCCGTTTGTTATGAAGCGCCTTGTCGAGACCGGTGCCGCCGGCAACATCAAGGCTGCAAGAAAGGCTGTAGAGCGCGCGAAGAGCGAGGTTTGGGACGCACTGGAAATTGTCATCAAGAACCACCCGGTCATGCTGAACCGTGCACCTACGCTGCACCGCCTGGGCATTCAGGCGTTTGAGCCGGTCCTCGTTGAGGGCCGCGCCATTAAGCTGCATCCGCTCGTCTGCACCGCATTCAACGCGGACTTCGACGGCGACCAGATGGCTGTGCATGTGCCGCTTTCCGCAGAAGCACAGGCAGAGGCACGTTTCCTCATGCTGGCTGCAAACAACCTCTTAAAGCCTTCCGACGGCAGCCCTGTTGCGGTCCCGTCGCAGGATATGGTTCTCGGTTCTTATTACCTTACGCTCGATAAGGACGGAGAGACCGGTGAAGGCAAGGTATTCCGCAACATGGACGAAGCGTTCATGGCGTATGACGCAAAATATATCACGCTGCATTCCAAGATCAAGGTCAGAAGAACCGTGGAGTACAACGGCCAGACATATACGGGCCTTGTCGATACGACGATGGGCCGCATGATCTTCAACCGCCCGATCCCGCAGGATCTCGGCTTTGTTGACCGCACCGACCCGGAGAACATCCTCAAGTTTGAGGTCGATTTCCTCGTCGGCAAGAAGCAGCTCGGCAAGATCATTGACAAGTGCATCAAAAAGCACGGCACGGCGGTCACAAGCGAAATGCTCGATGCCATTAAGGCACAGGGCTACAAGTATTCCACCATCGGCGCAATCACCGTTGCTGTCTGCGATGCGACTATTCCGCCGCAGAAGCAGGAGATTCTTGCAAAGGCCGAGGCAGAGATCAGCGAGATTACCGCAGATTTCCGCGACGGCTTCCTCTCCGACGGCGAGCGTTACAGCGCGGTTCTGAAGACCTGGGAAAAGGCGACGAACGACGTTACGAAAGCCCTGCAGGACGGCCTTGACCGTTACAACCCGATCTTCATGATGGCGGACTCCGGCGCCCGTGGTTCTATGAACCAGATCCGTCAGCTGGCCGGCATGCGCGGTCTGATCGCGAATACGTCCGGTAAGACGATCGAAATTCCGATCAAGGCGAACTACCGTGAAGGCCTGAACATTTTGGAATACTTCATTTCCTCCCGTGGTGCTCGTAAGGGTCTTGCCGATACGGCTCTGAGAACGGCTGACTCCGGTTATCTGACCAGACGTCTGGTTGACGTTTCTCAGGATGTTATCGTTCGTCAGGATGACTGCGGTACGACCGAGGGTCTGGAAGTGTTCGAAATCAAATCCGGTAACGAGTCCATTGAGCCGCTTAAGGAGCGTATTGTGGGCCGCTACCTGCTTGACGATTACTGTGACGAGAATGGCAACGTGCTCGTCTCTAAGGATAAGATGATTGGCGACGCCGAAGCTGACCTCATCATCAGCCGCGGCACGACGCACATCAAGATCCGCTCTATTTTGAACTGCCGCACCCGTCACGGCGTGTGCAAGAAGTGCTACGGTTCCTCCCTTGCAAACGGCCAGCCGATCACGGTCGGCGAGGCGGTTGGTATCATCGCCGCACAGTCCATCGGCGAGCCGGGTACCCAGCTGACGATGCGTACGTTCCATACCGGCGGTGTTGCATCCGCAGAAGATATCACGCAGGGTCTTCCGCGTGTCAGTGAGCTGTTTGAAAGCCGCAAGCCGAAGCATCTCGCAATCATCGCAGAGATCGGCGGTACGATCGGCTTTGAAGAGGTCAAGAAGAACCGCCACATTGTCGTTCGCGGCGATGGCGACCAGCGCAGCTACCTCATCCCGTTCGGCGCACGCCTCAGCGTAAAAGAGGGCGATGTGGTTGAAAAGGGCACCCGCTTGACCGAAGGCTCCGTCAACCCGCACGACGTGCTCGCCATCAGCGGCCCGGAGGCGGTGCAGGATTACCTCATTGAGGAAGTGCAGCGCACCTACCGTATGCAGGGTGTTGATATCAACGATAAGCACATCGAAGTTATCGTTCGTCAGATGATGCGCAAGGTGCGCATTGAAGACGCGGGCGACACGCCGCTGCTCGTCGGCGCGCTCGTCGATAAGAACGACACGCTTCTTGAAAACGAGAAGATCGCCGCAAGAATTGCAAACGGCGAAACCGGCCTGCGCGAGGCGACATTCACGCCGACGCTGCTCGGTATCACGAAGGCATCTCTGGCGACCGAGTCCTTCCTTTCCGCTGCTTCCTTCCAGGAGACCACACGCGTGCTGACCGACGCCGCCATCAAGGGCAAGGTAGACCCGCTGCTTGGCCTGAAGGAGAACGTCATCATCGGTAAGCTGATTCCGGCCGGCACCGGCATGGACTGCTACACCAATGTCGAAATTGCGCCGACGGCGCCGAGCAGCTCTTTAAGCCAGGAGGCCGTAGCCGCTTTGAACAGCTTTGAGGAAAAAACTTCCGCACAGAATGCAGAAGAGGGCTTGACAAACGAATAATGAGCGGTGTATAATGTCAAATGGTGTGTTGTGGGCATGGAATCTGAGAATTTCTGCCAGAACCGCCTTTGAAACCGCATAAAACAGACCTGTCCGCGCGATTTTTGTACGGACAGGATACTGTTTTGTATAGGCGCATGTTCTGCGGGCAATATAAACCCGCATGACATATATAGAAATTGTGTAAGGAGGTGCAATATGCCCACATTTAACCAGTTGATTCACACAGGTCGCGCAGTTTCCGAGAAGAAGGCAAAGGCGCCGGCACTGCTGAAGGGTTGGAACTCCAAGAAGAGAATTGCTATCGATCAGGATTCTCCCCAGAAGCGCGGTGTCTGCACTGCTGTTAAGACTGCTACCCCGAAGAAGCCGAACTCCGCACTTCGTAAGATTGCCAGAGTCCGTCTTTCCAACGGTATCGAAGTCTCCGCTTACATCCCGGGTGTTGGTCACAACCTGCAGGAGCATAGCGTTGTTATGATCCGTGGCGGTCGTGTTAAGGACCTTCCTGGTGTACGTTACCACATCATCCGCGGCACGCTTGACGCGCAGGGTGTTGCAAAGCGTATGCAGGCTCGTTCCAAGTACGGCGCTAAGAGACCGAAGGCCGGCGCTGCAAAGAAGTAATTTCTTTAAAGAGCCAAATTTAATCGTTACACAATGAACTTTTGACCGGAAAAGCGAAATTCGCTTTAAGGGTATTTATAATAGATAAGCTACTGATTATCGTGCGTAAATACCTTTTCTTAGCCGGCGGGAGCTTGTGCTTTCGAGTACCGATGAATTCATACTATTATGTGAAGGAGGGAAGACTATGCCAAGAAGAGGCAATGTAGCAAAACGCGATGTTTTGCCGGATCCTATGTATAATTCCAAACTGGTCACACGCCTGATTAACAACATCATGTATGATGGTAAGAAGGGCGTAGCTCAGAAGATCGTTTACGAAGCATTCGAGATCGTCGAAGAGAAGACGGGCAAGAACGCTCTGGAGGTTTTCGAGCAGGCTATGGAGAACGTAATGCCGAGCCTGGAGGTTAAGGCACGCCGTGTTGGCGGTGCGAACTATCAGGTTCCGATCGAGGTTCGTCCGGAGAGACGTCAGACCCTGGGTCTGCGCTGGATGGCGAGCTATTCCAGACTTCGTTCTGAAAAGACGATGAAGGAGAGACTGGCCGGAGAGATCCTTGACGCTCTGAACGGCGCCGGCGGCGCTGCTAAGAAGCGTGACGATACGCATAAGATGGCAGAAGCCAACAAGGCTTTCGCACATTACAGATGGTAATTTACCTGTAAACGTATTAAGGAGGATTATATGGCCCGTCAGGTACCACTTGAATTTACAAGAAATATCGGCATCATGGCGCACATCGATGCCGGTAAAACAACAACGACCGAGCGTATCCTTTATTACACAGGCGTCAACTACAAGATCGGCGAGACCCACGACGGTTCCGCTACGATGGACTGGATGGCACAGGAGCAGGAGAGAGGTATCACGATCACTTCCGCTGCTACGACGTGCTTCTGGCCGGACAGAAACGGTCACCAGAACCGTATCAACATCATCGACACCCCGGGCCACGTTGATTTCACCGTTGAAGTTGAGCGTTCCCTGCGTGTTCTCGATGGTTCCGTAACGGTTTTCTGCGCAAAGGGCGGCGTTGAGCCGCAGTCTGAGACCGTTTGGCGTCAGGCTGAGGAATACAAGGTTCCGCGTATGGCGTATGTCAACAAGATGGACATTATGGGCGCTGATTTCTACCGCGTTGTCAACATGATGCGCGAGAGACTGAAGTGCAACGCTGTACCGATCCAGCTGCCGATCGGCTCTGAAGATACCTTCAAGGGCCTCATCGACCTCGTGGAAATGAAGGCTTATGTCTACTATGATGATCTCGGCAAGGATATCCGTTGCGAAGAGATTCCGGAAGACATGAAAGAGCTCGCAGAGAAGTATCACACCGAGATGATCGAGCATGTCGCCGAGCAGGACGACGCACTCATGGAGAAGTATCTCATGGGTGAAGAGCTCACGATCGATGAGATCAAGACCTGCATCCGCAAGTCCACCATCAACAACACGATGGTTCCGGTTACCTGCGGTACTTCCTATAAGAACAAGGGTGTTCAGAAGCTTCTGGACGCGATTGTTGATTACATGCCGGCTCCGACGGATGTTCCGTCTATTAAAGGTGTAAACCCGGAAACCGAAGAAGAGGACGTTCGTCACTCTTCCGATACGGAGCCGTTCTCCGCTCTTGCATTTAAGATTGCTACGGACCCGTTCGTCGGTAAGCTGTGCTTCTTCCGTGTGTACTCCGGTACGCTTACGGCTGGTTCCACCGTTTACAACTCCACAAAGGATAACACCGAGCGTATCGGCCGTATTGTTCAGATGCACGCAAACCACAGACAGGATCTGGAAATGGTTTACGCAGGCGACATCGCTGCTGCAGTCGGTCTGAAGAACACCACCACCGGTGATACCCTTTGCGACGAAAAGCACCCGATCATCCTTGAGTCCATGGAATTCCCGGATCCGGTTATCCGTGTTGCGATTGAGCCGAAGACCAAGGCCGGTCAGGAAAAGATGGGCATTGCACTTGCAAAGCTCGCAGAAGAAGACCCGACCTTCAAGGCCTATACCGATGAAGAAACCGGCCAGACCATCATCGCCGGCATGGGTGAGCTCCATTTGGAGATCATCGTTGACCGTCTGATGCGTGAGTTTAAGGTTGAGGCTAACGTCGGTAAGCCGCAGGTTGCTTACAAAGAGACGATCCGCAAGAATGCGGATTCCGATATGAAGTACGCTCGTCAGTCCGGCGGTAAGGGCCAGTACGGTCACGTTAAGATCCGTATTGAGCCGAACCCGGGTAAGGGCTACGAGTTCGTCAACGCAGTTGTCGGCGGTACGGTTCCGAAGGAATATATCCCGGCTGTTGACCAGGGTATCCAGGGCGCAATGCTCTCCGGTGTACTTGCTGGTTACAACGTTGTTGACGTGAAGGTCACGCTGTATGATGGTTCCTATCATGAAGTTGACTCCTCTGAAATGGCCTTTAAGATCGCCGGTTCCATGGCATTTAAGGATGCTATGCGCAAGGCTGATCCGGTCATCATGGAGCCGATCATGAAGGTTGTTGTTACCGTTCCGGAGGAATACCTCGGCAACGTTATCGGTGACCTCAACTCCCGTCGCGGCATCATGCAGAATCAGGAGGCTACTCCGGGTGCTATGCAGATCACCAGCGAAGTTCCGCTGTCTGAGATGTTCGGCTACGCAACGGATATGCGTTCCAAGACCCAGGGCCGTGGTCAGTACACCATGGAGCCCTCTCACTACGCTGAAGTTCCGAAGTCTGTTTCTGAAACGATCATCGCTTCCAGAAAAAAGGCTGAATAAAGCGAAATACTACTTGATTTTTTTGCGGTTTGTTGCTACAATGGTAATAAACTCAAAAGGTTATTTTACTGAATAAAAGGAGGCAATTCCAATGGCAAAGGCTAAGTTCGAAAGAAATAAGCCCCATGTAAACATCGGTACAATCGGTCACGTTGACCATGGTAAGACTACTCTTACTGCTGCTATCACGAAGGTTCTCGCTCTGAAGGGCCAGGCACAGTTCGAGGATTACTCCATGATCGATAAGGCTCCGGAAGAGAGAGAGCGTGGTATCACGATCAACACCGCTCACGTTGAGTATGAGACGGACAAGCGTCACTACGCTCACGTTGACTGCCCGGGCCATGCTGACTATGTTAAGAACATGATCACCGGTGCTGCACAGATGGACGGCGCTATCCTCGTCGTTTCCGCTGCTGACGGCCCGATGCCGCAGACCCGTGAGCACATCCTCCTCTCCCGTCAGGTTGGTGTTCCGTACATTGTTGTATTCATGAACAAGTGCGACCAGGTTGACGACGAAGAGCTCCTCGAGCTTGTTGAGATGGAGATCCGTGACCTGCTGAACGAGTATGAGTTCCCGGGCGATGACACCCCGATCATCAAGGGTTCCGCTTACCTCGCACTCACCAGCGAGTCCAAGGACGTCAACGCTCCTGAGTACAAGTGCATCCTCGACCTGATGGATGCTGTTGACGACTACATCCCGACCCCGGAACGTAAGGCTGACCAGCCGTTCCTGATGCCGGTTGAGGACGTCTTCACCATCACCGGCCGTGGTACTGTTGCTACCGGTAGAGTTGAGCGTGGCATTCTGAAGATGTCTGACGAAGTCGAAATCATCGGCCTCACCGACGAGAGAAGAAAGTCCGTTGTTACGGGCATCGAAATGTTCCGCAAGCTCCTCGACTTTGCTGAGGCTGGCGACAACATCGGCGTTCTGCTCCGTGGTATCCAGAGAACCGACATCGAGCGCGGCCAGGTTCTGTCCAAGCCGGGCACGATTCACCCGCACACCAAGTTCAAGGGCCAGGTTTACGTTCTGACCAAGGACGAAGGCGGCCGTCATACCCCGTTCTTCAACAACTATCGTCCGCAGTTCTATTTCCGTACCACCGACGTTACGGGCGTTATCTCTCTGCCGGAAGGCACCGAGATGTGCATGCCTGGCGATAACGTTGTCATGGACGTTGAGCTGATCACCCCGATCGCTATCGAAGAGGGTCTTCGCTTCGCTATCCGTGAAGGCGGCAGAACTGTTGGTTCCGGCGTTGTTACGGGTATCAACGAGTAATTTTTGCTCAAACTAAAATCTCATCATTTTCTTCGGGGCGAGGTGTGATTCCTCACCGGCGGTAAATGCCTTTGGCATAAGCCCGCGACCGCAGTTTTGCGCTGATCCGGTGTGATTCCGGAGCCGACGGTATAGTCCGGATGATAGAAGAAACGTGAATCAAAAGGATTTCGGCACCCCGCGAGTTTTCGTGGGGTGCTTTTTTGATTCTTACCCCCGTTTCTGTATTGACATAGTATAAGTTGGGAATGCACATGGCTTATGCGGCATTCTAAAGGCGGCGCTGCGCGGATTTGTGTTTTCCCGTAAAGGGAAAATACAAGCGCGAGTGAATTTCCTTGCGCTGCCTGATATTCATACAGAAAGGTTCTGACATTTATGACCGTAAATACTGCAAAAACTTCCAATGTGAATATTCGTAAAATTGCAATGACCGGCGTACTGGCGGCGATTGCGACCGTTTTGATGTTTTTACACTTCCAGCTGCCGTTTATGCCGAGCTTTATTTCGCTCGACTTTTCCGAGCTGCCGGCACTGATCGCGGCGTTTACGCTTGGCCCGGTGAGCGGCGTTGCCGTTTGCTTTGTGAAAAACCTTGTACTGCTTTCGCAGACCATCACCGGCGGTGTGGGTGAGCTCTCGAACTTCATTATCGGTTCTGCGTTTGTGGTGCCGGCGGGGTTGATTTACCGCCACCACCGCAATTACGGCGGCGCGATTGTGGGCTCTGTTGTTGGCGCACTTTTGATGGCGGTGCTGGGATTCTTCTCGAATCTGTTCATCATTTACCCGATCTACACGAATGTGATGCCGATGGAGGCCATTATGGGCATGTATCAGGCAATCAATCCGTCCGTGCAGGAGTTGTGGCAGGCGCTTTTGATCTTTAACTTGCCGTTTACGTTCTGCAAGGGGCTCATCAGTGCGGTTATCACGATTCTGGTATATAAAAAGCTGGAGCCGGTCATCAACGGCAAAGTCGTATGATATGCCGGAATTTGTCGGTATAAAACCGGGATTTTCTGCGTTTTTTTCCCTTGCTATTTGCGAAAAACTGTGTTATACTTTTTTACAGTCAAAAATGAATATGCCCTTATCAAGAGTGACGGAGGGAACAGGCCCTTTGATGTCCGGCAACCTGCATTTTGCAAGGTGCTAATTCCTGCGGCATGGCAATGCCGAAAGATGAGGATTTTGAACCGCTCATCTTTTGAGCGGTTCTTTTTTTCCTAAAATTCCTTGTGGGGGCTGTGAGTGAAAAGAGTAAAGGAGCAAAACATGAATAACAAACATCTTTTTACATCTGAATCCGTGACCGAAGGCCACCCGGACAAGGTTTGCGACCAGATTTCCGATGCAATTCTCGATGACATCATGGCGAAAGACCCGACCGCGCATGTAGCTTGCGAAGTGACGGCGACGACCGGTATGGTGCACGTGATGGGCGAGATTTCCACCGAGTGCTATGTGGACATCGATGCGATTGCGCGTAAAGTCATCAAAGAGATCGGTTACGATTCTCCGGATGCGGGCTTCAATGGTGCGACCTGCGCGGTGCTGACCTCCATTGACATGCAGTCCCCGGACATTGCAATGGGCGTGAACGAATCCCTTGAGACGAAAAACGGCGCCGCTGACCAGGACGACCTCATTGGTGCGGGCGACCAGGGCATGATGTTCGGCTATGCCTGCGATGAGACCCCGGAGCTGATGCCGCTGACCATCTCTTTGGCGCATAAGCTTGCAAAGCAGCTGGCAAAAGTCCGCAAGGACGGCACGCTTGACTACCTCCGCCCGGACGGTAAGACGCAGGTGACGGCGGAATACGACGGCGACACGGTGAAGCGCATCGACACCATCGTTATTTCCACGCAGCACAGCGAGGCTGTCTCTCTGGAGCAGATTCGCAAGGATATGATCGAATATGTTGTGAAGCCGATCGTTCCGGCGGAGCTCATCGATGAGAACACAAAGTATTATGTAAACCCGACCGGCCGTTTTGTCATCGGCGGCCCGGTAGGTGACAGCGGTCTGACCGGCAGAAAGATCATCGTCGATACGTACGGCGGCGTAGGTCGTCACGGCGGCGGTGCATTCTCCGGCAAGGACCCGACGAAGGTTGACCGTTCCGCTGCATATGCGGCACGTTATGTTGCAAAGAACATTGTAGCTGCGGGCTTTGCAAAGAAGTGCGAGGTGCAGCTTGCATACGCCATCGGCGTTGCACACCCGGTTTCCGTTATGGTCGATACGTTCGGCACCGGCACGGTGGAGGATTCCAAGCTTGCCGAGGCTGTGCAGAAGGTCTTTGACCTGCGCCCGAACGCGATCATCCGCAACCTCGACCTGCGCCGCCCGATTTACCGTCAGCTCGCCGCTTACGGCCACATGGGCCGCGAGGAGCTCGGCGTGCAGTGGGAGAAGACTGACAAGGTCGAGGCTCTGAAGGCTGCCGTGCTTTAATTTGCACAAAACAGAATAAGAACCGAATGCACCTTCGCGTCATAGACTGGCGCGGAGGTGTTTTTATGGAGCCTATCGGGATTGCTTTGGTGTGCGCGTTTACGCTGTGTATCTTTTTATTTGCTGTGCGGAGCGTTTGCCTGCGCGTGACACGTTCGAAAATGCTGGAGGATGCGCTGCCGTTTACGGTGTATGCGACGATTCGCCGCGCGGACGACGCAGAGTATATTGTGCGCAGTGTTTTGGAACGCGTGAAGTGGCTGGATTTATACGGCATGTGCCGTATTGTGTGCCTAAACCCGACAAACGACCCGGAGATCGACGCGATTATCCGCAGACTTGTGCAAAAATACCCGTTTGCGGAGATTGGGGCTTTTCAAACACGAAAGAATGTTCTATAATAGAAGCGTAGAAATTTAAGTAATGAAGGCAGTAATGTTTCAGTGAAATATTCGGCTTTGCCGAATGTGAAATAATACTTACGTATTGTGAAATTTTTCGCTTGCGCGAAAAGTGAAATAAAACAAACCCAAAAGGATTTGTTTTGATGATAAATCAAGGAGGCGCAACCGATGCCGCAGGAAAACGGGCTGCTGGAAATGGAAGGCAGCGTGGAAAATATCGTCTACCACAACGACAGCAACCAGTACACGGTGTTGGAGGTCGATTGCGGCGAAGAGCTCATCACGGTGGTGGGGACGTTCCCGTATGTGAGTGTGGGGGAGCGGCTGCACCTGTATGGCACGTGGACATCGCACGCGACGTTCGGGCAGCAGTTCCGCGCACAGGCGTTTGAGCGCTCCCGTCCGGCGGACACGGCGGCGATGCTGAAATACCTTTCGAGCGGCGCGGTGAAGGGCATCGGCGGCGCGCTGGCGGGGCGAATTATAGAAGCGTTCGGCGATGAATCCATTAAGGTGATTGAGGAAGATCCGGCGCGGCTTGCAACCGTGAAGGGCATCACGCTGAAAAAGGCGAAAGAAATCTCCGAGGAGATGCAGCGCGTGAACGGCATCCGCGATTTGATGGCATTCCTCGGCAGCTTTGGCGTGCGCCCGGAGGACACCGTGAAGGTGTGGAAGGTGTACGGGCAGGACTCTGTGGCGTGCATTCAGGAAGACCCGTACCGGCTGTGCAGCGATAAGATCGGCATTTCGTTTGCGGTGGCGGATCAGCTGGCGGAGTCGTTGGAGT
Source organism: Hominenteromicrobium mulieris (assembly GCF_046197855.1). Taxonomy (GTDB): domain Bacteria; phylum Bacillota; class Clostridia; order Oscillospirales; family Acutalibacteraceae; genus Hominenteromicrobium; species Hominenteromicrobium mulieris. Next base: position 1,309,377 of record NZ_CP173188.1, read on the forward strand.
ATGACCGCGACAACAAGGAGCGCGTGAAGGCGGGCGTGCTGTATGTGCTGCGGCACAATTTGAATAACGGGCACACGTGCCTGCCGGCGGATAAACTGTGCGCGGCGGCCGCGAAGCTTTTGGGCGTGCCGCCGGAGAGTGCGCAGGAGGCTTTACTTAAGCTGTGCCAGACGTTTGAGGCGGTGAACGAGAATTTTAACGGGCGTGACTTCGTGTTTTTGCCGAAGCAGCACCGCAGCGAGGTGTACTGCGCCGACCGCATCCATATGATGCTGCGCTACCCGCCGGAATCCATTACGGGCATCGACCGGGAGATTGCGGAAATCGAGCGCACAGAAGGCATCGAGTACGCCGAATTGCAGAAGGATGCGATCCGCGCGGCGCTGGAAAAGGGTCTTTTGATTTTGACGGGTGGCCCGGGCACAGGCAAAACGACGACGCTGAACGCGATTATCCGCATTTTGATGGAAAAAGGCGAGACGGTATTTCTGGCGGCGCCGACGGGGCGCGCGGCGAAGCGCATGTCCGAGCTGACGGGCGTGGAGGCGAAGACCATTCACCGCATGTTACAGGTGGACTGGGACGACAACGATGACCCGGTGTTCCAGAGAAACGAGCGCAATCCGCTGGAGTGTGACGCAGTGGTCATCGATGAGCTTTCCATGGTGGACGCGTATGTGTTTGAAAGCGTTCTGCGCGCGCTGCCCATCGGCTGCCGTTTGATCTTGGTCGGCGACAGCGACCAGCTGCCGAGCGTTGGGCCGGGCAATGTCATCGGAGACCTTATTGCGTCGAAGGTATTCCCAACAGTGCAACTGAAGGAGATTTTCCGTCAGTCGATGGAGAGCCTCATTGTGATAAACGCGCACAAGATTGTGGAGGGCGAGATGCCGGAGCTTTCCGTGCGCAGCAACGATTTCTTTTTTATGCCGCGCGAGGATGCGCACTCCGTTTCGGAGACGGTGCAGTCGCTTGTGGTGACGCGCTTGCCGAAAAGCTACGGGTATTCGCCGGTGACGGACATTCAGGTATTATGCCCGGGACGCAAGGGCGAGCTTGGCACGGTGGAGCTGAACCGTAAGCTGCGCGAGCAGATTAACCCGCCCGCGAAAAACAAGCCGCAGGTGACGGTGAACGGCACGGTTTTCCGCGAGGGCGACAAGGTGATGCAGATCAAGAATGACTACAACCTGCCGTGGAGCCGCGAAGACGGCACGGTGGGCGAAGGCGTATATAACGGCGACATGGGCATCATCATCGATGTGGACAAAGATGCCGGTTGTTTGCGTGTGGAAATCGACGACAAAGAGGTGTTGTATGATTTTGAGCACGCGGCAGCAGAACTGGAGCTCGCCTACGCCGTGACGGTACATAAGAGCCAGGGCAACGAGTTTACGGCGGTGGTGATGCCGATGTTCCCGGGCGCGCCGCAGCTGAGCTACCGAAATTTGCTGTATACGGGCATTACACGTGCGAAAAAGCTGCTGATTTTGGTTGGCAAGCGCAGTGTAGTCGCCGATATGGTGGCGAACGATAAAAAGACGCGGCGGTTTTCCGGCTTGCAGCACTTTTTGCTCGAAAAGCCGGAGGAAGACGGGCCGGAGCAGAATGAGGAAGCGGAAGCATGAGCGTTTTAGAGAAGATTCTCACGTTCTTTTACCCGAAGCGATGTCTTTTGTGCGGGCGTGCGGGAGCGGTGAACGGGAACGAGTTGTGCGCGGACTGCGCGAAGCTGCAGCCGGATATTCGCATGCGGTTTTTCGCGTTGCATGCAGGAAGACGGGATTACACGCTGGAATGCCGTGCGCCGCAGCGGTACAAGGAGCCGTTTCGGTCATCCTTGTGGCGGTTCAAGTTCAAAAACGGGACGAACCTTGCGAAACCGCTTGCAAAGTTAATGCTGCCGGCGATCGATAAAAACCGGGTTTGGGACTGTATTGTGCCGGTTCCCATCAGCCGGGAGAGGCTGAAACAGCGCGGGTACGATCAATCGGTGCTGCTTGCAAAAGAGGTATCGAAGCTGACGGGTATTCCGTGCCGCACGGATATTTTGGAGAAGACGAAGCACAACCGCACGCAGCACAATTTGAGCGCCAAGGAACGTGAAGCGAATGTGCGTGGGGCGTACCGCGCGGAGGGTGCGGCGCGGCTGCGCATTCTGCTTTTGGACGATATCGTGACGACCGGCGCGACGGCCGTGGAATGCGCAAAGGTGTTGTACCGAAACGGGGCGGACTATGTGGGTTGTGTTTCGTGCGCGACGGTCGATTAGACCTTGCAAAACGGGAAAAAGTCATGTAAAATAAAGGACAGTATAACGCGAGAGGATGGTACCATGGCCGGTACGGATATTGCGATCGATTTGGGTTCGGCAAATTTCAGATTATATGTAGACGGCAAGGGTGTTGTGGTGGATGAACCGAACGTCATCGCCGTAGATGAAGACTCTAACCGTGTGGTGGCCGTGGGCCGCCGCGCGTATAAAATGCTTGGCAGAACGAGCGATCGCGTGCGCGTGGTCAAGCCCGTGACGGGCGGTGTGATTTCCGATTTGACGCTGATGGACGCGACGCTGCAGCACTACCTGAAAAAGGTGACGAACAGCCGCGTTTTCATGCCGCGCGCCGTTGTGGCGGTACCGAGCGGTATTACGGAAGTGGAGCGCCGTGCGGTGGTGGACGCTGTGGCGGCGAACGGCATTCGCAAGGTGTGCTTGATCGAAGCGCCGGTGGCGGCGGCGATTGGTGCGGGGCTGGATATTTCCCGTCCGCACGGCAGCATGGTTGTCACGCTCGGCGAGGGTGTGAGCGACATCGGCGTGCTTTCGATGAATCGCCTTTCCGCAAGCGGCAGCATTGCCGTGGGCGGCGCGGTGTTCAACGAGGATATTATCAAATACGCGCGCAGAAAGTTTGACCTGATTATCGGCGAGCAGACGGCAGAGGCGGCAAAGTGCGCCGTGGGCTGCGCGTTCCCGCTGAAGGATATTGAAAAATACGAGCTGCGCGGCAGAGACGAGCGCAACGGCCTGCCTGCAAAGGTGGAAGTGACCTCCGACGAGATTGGCGAAGCCATGCTGGAATCTGTTGTGAAGGTTGTGCACAAAATTCAGAGTGTGCTGGAGGAGACGCCGCCGGAGCTGACGGCAGACATCGGCAACGCAGGCATTGTGCTGACAGGCGGCGGCGCGAAGCTGCGTGGGTTGGACACGCTTATCTCGAAGCAGACGAAAATGCGCGTGCGCATTGCGGAAGAGCCGGAGGACTGCGTGATTCTCGGCGCAGGACGCGCGGTGCAGTGGATAGACAGCGTGAAGATGGACGCGGGCAAGGAAAACGGCAATGTGCCGCTGACCACGTATTATTAAGGAGCGGCGTATGGAAAAACGGGTGCCGAAAGGCCGCAAAATGTGGACGGTGCAGATCGACGAAAACGGCGGTGTGCATATTCCGAAAGAGGCCTTGGCGCTTATCGGGCTGAAGGCCGGGGAAAGCGCCGTGCTGACGGGAGACAAACGCCGCGGGTTGGTGCTTGTGGCCGAAAGCCGTGCGGAATCGGTGCAGGAAGCCTTTTTGAAAAACGAAAAATAAGCTTGGCGCAGAGGAATTCTCTGCGCTTGTTTTTTACGGAAATTTGCGTGCCGGTCTTACGTGCGGCGGGCTGCGTCGCTGCCGTCTCGGGGAAAAGTGAAGCTGCGCAAGAAGAGCGGGCATTGGGGAGATAGGTAAAAGCAGAGTAAATGAAGATAAAGCCGGGTTATGGAACGCGGCTTTCGTTCTGCGAAAAACGGCGGGGTGAAAGCTTCCGAATAAAAAATCAAAATAGGGGTTGACAAATGTATACGAGTTTAGTATACTATAAGCAAGTTAGTTTATACTAACTTTAAAGATAACACATAGCGGTGCGAATCCGCTTTATTTAAAACAAAGGAGTTAGTGCAAACTAACTTAAATCAAATGCAAAGCCCGGTTTTGCGGGCAGCCTGTGAAACGCTTTTGCAGGCGGAAAGGATAGAATATGAGCGTAGTGATCGTTGGCGGCAATGAACGCATGGTATGTCAGTACATGGACATCTGCAAGAACCATGGCTGCAAAGCAAAGGTGTATGTGAAGGAGAACGGCTCCTTGAAAAAGAAGCTCGGCACGCCGGACTACCTTTTGCTTTTCACCAGCACGGTCTCGCACAAAATGATGCTGAGTGCTTCCAAGGAAGCGAAAAGAAATAACATTCCGATCGCGTATGTGCCGAGCAGCAGTGCCTCGGCGCTGCACAGTGTACTGGCAGATTGCTGTGCGGCTGTGCGCGGAGAGTGTGCTTTCAATGCTTGAGAAATACTTGATCGAGCATTGTGCGCCGACGCTGGCGTCGCTTAAAACGGCGAGTTTATTTTCCTACCACGCGGCGCAGGACCCGGAGGACGATGTAAAGCATTTGAATCGCATATTCCGCGATAAAGGCGTGGAGCTGCTGATCTTAAAGCGCGAAGAAAATGCGATGCTCATTTATGTGTGCCGCCGCACGCAGCTTGCAAAAGACCTGGAGCGCCCCGGCGCAAAGGAGCTTTTGGAGCGCTACGGCTACACCGACACGAGCGTGGACGGCGCGATAGAGCGGCTGCGCATGCGGCTTGCAAGCGGAGACGGGTTCCCGCATGAGATTGGGCTTTTCCTCGGCTACCCGGTGGAGGACGTGCTTGGGTTCATTGAAAACGCCGGGCAAAACTGCAAGTGCTGCGGATGTTGGAAGGTGTACTGCAACGAATGCGAGGCAGTGCGCACATTTGCGCGGTATAAGAAGTGCCGGGACATCTACAAGCGTTTGTGGCAGGAAGGCAGAAGTGTTTTGCAGCTTACCGTAGCTGCCTGACATATAAAGAAATTTTTGAAAAGAGGTTACAAAAAATGCGTAAAACAGCAGTTGTTTATTGGAGTGGTACAGGCAACACCCAGATGATGGCGGAAAAGGTTGCAGAAGGCGTTCGCGCAGCGGGCGCAGAAGCAGATGTATATAACTGTACAGAGTTCTCCGCAGACTTGATGGATAACTATGAGGCTGTGGCGTTCGGCTGCCCGTCTATGGGCTCCGAGCAGCTGGAAGACACGGAGTTTGAGCCGGTGTTTACCGAGTGCGAAGCAAAGCTTTCCGGCAAAGTGATCGGCCTGTTCGGCTCTTACGGCTGGGGCGACGGCGAATGGATGCGTAACTGGGAAGAGACCTGCCTTGGTGACGGCGCGGTCTTCGCAGGCGACAGCGTCATCTGCAACGAAGCACCGGACGACGAAGCAGACGCAGCGTGCATTGCGCTTGGCAAGAAGCTCGCAGGCGAATAATCTACCGGCAAATTTTAGAGTATAACGTGTAATACCACACATTTGCGCATAACAGGATAGAAAAAACCGACGGCATGAGGGAACTTGTGCCGTCGGTTTTCTTATACAAAAGGAGTCGCTCTCGGAAACGTGAGCGACTCCTTTGCAGTTTATGATTACATGGACGTCGGGACGGTGATGTTGAACATGGTGAGGACGTTGCGAATGACCGTTGCGGTGGCGCGGCAAAGGGTGAGACGCGCCTGCATGAGGCTTTCTTCCTCGCCCTTTACACGGCAGGCATTGTAGAACTTGTGGAACTTTGTTGCAAGCTCGATAACATAGCGCGTGATGCGTACCGGGTCGTAGTCCTTTGCGGCGCCGATGATCTCATCGGTGTAAGACGCGATGTGCTGGATGAGCTCAAGCTCCTCCGGCGCGGTGAGCAGTGCGAGCTCCTCTGCGGTGCAGTCGCGCGGGGTGACGCCCTCGGCTTCCAGTGCGCGCAGGATGCTGCAAATACGCGCGTGGGCGTACTGAACGTAGTACACGGGGTTCTGGGAATCCTGCTGCACGGCGAGGTCGAGGTCGAAGTCGAGCAGGGAGTTCGCTTCACGCATGTTAAAGAGGAATCTTGCGGAATCGACCGGAACTTCATCAAGCAGGTCACCAAGCTGGATGGCCTTACCGGTACGCTTGCTCATGCGCACGGGCTGGCCGTCACGCATCAAACGGACGAACTGCATGAGGATGATGTCGAGCTTATCGGCGCTCTGACCGATGGCGTCCATCGCGCCCTTCATGCGGGCGACGTGGCCATGGTGGTCGCTGCCCCAGATGTCGATGAGCAGGTCGAAGCCGCGGTCGAACTTATTCTTGTGGTAGGCGATGTCTGCCGTAAAGTAGGTTGGGTTGCCGTTGGCGCGGACGAGCACTTCGTCCTTTTCGCCGCCGAACTCGGTTGCCTTGTACCAGACAGCGCCGTCTTTTTCGTAAGTGAGGCCGCGGTCGCGCAGGTAATCGACGACGGCCATGACTTCGCCGTCCTTGTGCAGGTCGCTTTCGAGGAACCAGCGGTCGTAATGGACGCGGTATTTTTCCATATCGGCCTTCATTTTCGCGATGTTCTTCGGCAGGCCGAAGCCGACGAGTGCCTTGCGGCGCTCTTCTTCGGTGATGTGCATCAGCTCGTCGCCGTGCTCTTTGGCGTACTCTTTGGCGAGGTCAAGAATGTCTTCGCCGTGGTAGCTGTCCTCCGGGAGCTCCGGCGGATTTTCCGCGAAGAGCTGCTGGTAGCGAATGGAGAGGGAGAGACCGAATTTATCGAGCTGATTGCCGGCGTCGTTGACGTAAAACTCACGCCAAACGTCGTAGCCTGCGGCATCCAGAACGGAGGCGAGGCAATCGCCGAGCGCGCCGCCGCGGGCGTTGCCCATGTGCATGGGACCCGTGGGGTTGGCGGAAACGAACTCGACCATGACCTTGCGGTGGTTGCCGTAGTCGCTTCTACCGTATGCGCTGTCTTTTGTGAGCACTTCGGTCAGCACATCGCTGTAAAACGCGGAGCCGAGGAAGAAGTTCATGAAGCCGGGGCCGGCGGTCTCGGCCTTAACGAAGTAGGTGCCGTTGAGGTCGAGGTTTTCCATGATAGCCGCGGCGATTTTCGGGGGTGCCATGCGGAATGCACGCGCGGAAGCCATGGCGGCGTTCGTTGCGAAATCACCGTGAGAGCGGTCTGCCGGGCGTTCTACAGTGAAAGCGGGCAGCTCTGCTTCGGGCAGCATGCCCGCAGCCATCGCTTTTTTCATCGCCGCTTCAATGACGGCAGAAACCTGTTCTTTTGCAATGCTTACTGCTTTAGACATAGGGGATGTTCCTTTCGGTTTATTTATTGAATAGATCACGCTTGCGCAGGCGAACGCAGATTTCGTTGCTGGAGGAAAGCTGGGTATCGATGTCGAGCGTATAGCGGATGCACAGCTCACCGCCCGCAGCGGAAAGGTCATGCTTTAACGTCTGTGTATATACGCCGAGGGAGAGCACGCCTGCGCCGGTATCATAAAGGCATTTGTGGCGCTTGCCTTTTTCCAGCACCAGACGGGTGGGCGTGCCGGGGGTCAGCATGGTGACGGTATCCTCATTTTCGATTTTGAGCACTTTGAGCTGACCGTTATACGGCGCTTCATCGGCATATTCCGTGTAGGAGATATACTTTGCGCCGCCGCGCTCGGTGTAATCGCCGAGCGTATCCACCTGAATTTCATCGGTCTGTGCGTCAATCGTTTGGCGACCGATGATGGTGATTTCGTAATCTTCGCGCATAATCACTCAGTACCTTTCAATATCTATACATTCCACGCAGCTTTCAACGCTTTGCCCGAGGAAGAGCTCGGCGACCTTATAAAAGCTTTCGGTGTCGTCGCTGACAAAATACTGCTGTGTGCCGTCGGTTTTGCCGTCGCACAGCAGACCGTTTTCCTCCAGCACGGTGCGGCAGCTTTTCGCGGCTTCGCGACCGGAACTGATGAGCGTGACGTTTTCGCCCATGACGCGGCGGATGGTCTCGCTGATGATGGGGTAATGCGTGCAGCCCAGAATGAGTGTATCTACGCCGGCTTCACGGATGGGCGTTAAGTAGCGCTCGGCCGTCAGGCGCGGGATAGGGTCATCCGGCGAGACGAACGCGTTTTCTACGAGCGGCACGAATAAGGGGCACGCCTGCTCGAACACTTCGGTTTTCGGCGCGAGACGCTCGATCTCCTTGCGGTAGGAGCCGGAAGCGATGGTGGCGGCGGTGCCGATAATGCCGATCTTGCCGTTTTTCGTTTGCTCCACCGCGGCGCGCGCCGTGGGGCGCAGCACATCAAAATAGGGGACGGGCAGCGCATCGCCGATGTCACGGGCAACAGAACTGACCGTGCCACAAGCGGCCAACACGGCTTTTACGTCGTGTCGGATGAGAAAATTCATATCTTGCTTTGCGTATTTGCGGATGATCTCGCGCCCGCGCGAGCCGTAGGGCACGCGGCCGGTATCGCCGAAGTAGAGGATATTCTCGTTCGGCAGGGTGCGAATCAGCTCCCGCATGGCGGTGAGGCCGCCGAGGCCGGAATCAAATACGCCGATGGGTCTGTTATCCATAAATTGCGCCTCGCGTTAGTCTTCACGCGTGAAAGCGCAGTCGATGAGCTTTTCAAGCAGCTCGCTGTACGGGGTACCGGCGTTTTCCCAGAGCTTCGGGTACATGCTGATGGACGTGAAGCCCGGCAGCGTGTTGATCTCGTTTAAAATGACCTTGTGCTCCTTTTCGGTGACGAAGAAATCCACGCGGGAAAGGCCGTCGCAGCCGAGCAGGTTGTAGGCACGAACAGCCGTCTTGCGCACTTCCTCCGCAACGTCTTCGGGCAGACGCGCCGGAATGAAGAGCTGTGCGACGCCGTTCTTATATTTGTCGTCATAATCGTAGAATTCTGCACCCGCACCGATCTCGCCGACCGGGGAAGCGACGCTTTTGCCGCGGTTTCCGAGCACGGCGCACTCGACCTCCTGCCCGACGATGCCTTCTTCAACGACGACCTTCGTATCGTTTTCGGCGGCAAGGCGGATGGCGGCGTCGAGCTTTTCGGGAGCCGTCACCTTGCTGACACCGACGGAGGAGCCTGCATTTGCCGGCTTTACAAACACCGGGAAATTGAGGCGTGCGGCGATTTTGTTGCGGATCTTCTCGCCGTCTGCGAAATAGCGGTCAGCATAGAACCACAGGTAGTGCGCCTGCTCGATGTTCGCGGCGGAAAGCAGCGTGTGGGTGACGGCTTTATCCATGCACACAGCGGAAGCCAGTGTGCCGCAGCCGACATACGGGATGCCGCTGAGCTTAAAGAGACCCTGAATGGTGCCGTCTTCGCCGTTTTTGCCGTGCAGCACGGGGAAGAGAACATCGACCTTCAAAACGGTATAGCTGCCGTCTGCGTTCAGAACGACAAGGCCGTTCGTCGCTTTATCGGGAGAGATGAACGCGGGGCGCGCGGTTTCGCTGTTCATCCACGTGTCGTTTTCAATGTTTTCCACAGCACCCGAATAGAGCAGCCAGCGACCGTCCTTTGTGATGCCGAGGGTGAGAATGTCAAATTTCTCTGTATCGAGATTTCGGATGATCGAAGCGGAGGACATCAGCGAAACTTCATATTCCGAAGACGCGCCGCCGAAGATCACGCAAACTGTTTTTTTCATGATAAAGGGCTCCTTCCCGCGCAGAAAATCACTGCGCAAACACTTTTTTGAGTGTTCAAAAAGAATTTTCAAAAGAATAAAAGAACAATATACCAGTAGTTTTACTCTTTTGCCGTATAAAATATGCGAATACACGAAACGGATCGCGCACACGCGTCGCCGCTCGGGCGATATCGGTTTAGTATACCATATCTTCCGTGTTTTTTCAAGCGCTGTGCGGGTTTTCGGGGCAGGATATAAAAGAAAAGCAGCCCACGGCGCTGCAAACACAGAGCCGTGGACTGCGAAACGGTAAAATTATTCTGTTTTAGAAAAGCGAGTTAGTCCCACATCTTGAGGTATTCGCCGGTGTTGCCTTCAAGGCGAGCCTGCTCGAGCGTGACTTCGATGCTCGGTGCGCCGAGGGTGATGCGTCTGTTCTTATCATTATAGCACCAACGCACGGCGTTCTGGATGATGCGGCGGACGTACGGATTGTAGAAGGAACCGTTCGTCTCGTGGCCCGGCTGGAAATAGAAGATCTTGCCGTAGCCGCGGGTGAAGGTGCAGCCGCTGCGGAAGACTTCGCCGATGTGGCTTTTGCATAAAACCCGACTTTGCGGGCAGGCTAAAGAAGTCGCCAAAGTGCGGCACGAACTTAGAAATTCAAAAGGAAAGGATCTGGACCGATATGAACAAGCTGAAATGTAGCGTGACGACCTGCCGACACAACGCAAACGACCTGTGCGAGCTGCGCAAAATTCAGGTGGACGGCCCCGCCGCGCTGGAAAGCCGCGAGACCTGCTGCGGCTCTTATGCAGAGCGCACGTCTTCCTCTGAAAACTCCTGCGGATGCTCGTCTTCACCGAGCGCCACAGCTGATGTGCATTGCAGCGCCGAGCACTGCACGTATAACGATAACCGCAAGTGCAGCGCGGACTGCGTCTGTGTGGGTTGCTGTTGCGCAGACCCGGAGGTCGTAAGCGAGACGGAATGCTGCACGTTTGAGCGCAGAGCGTAACCGTTTCTAAATCTTCACATGTTTCCCTTAGGGCGGTGCGGCTTTGGCTGTGCCGCCCTTTTCTGTTGCTTTTTATCATGTTTTTCGATATACTGTTTTTATAAACCGGCGGAGAGGGGGGAGCGCGTGATCGACACGGAACGTTTTTTACAGGCGCGAAAAGAGGCGCTGGGGCGCGTTGGCGGCGCAGGCGGCATCGGTACGCTTTCGGAAAAAGCTTTGCATGCGGCGCTGAAAAGCTACTACGAACCCGATTTTGAGAGCCGCGAAGTGAAGGTGGGCGGCTTTGTGGCGGATATTGTCGGCGAAAACGGAATCATCGAAATTCAAACGCGCGGGTTTGACCGTCTGGGCCGCAAACTCGACGCGTTTTTGGAAGCGGCGCGCGTAACGGTGGTATACCCTGTGGTGCCAAAGCGCGGGCTGTGCTGGGTGGACCCCGAAACGGGCGAGATCTCCGAAAAGCGAAAATCACCGAAAAAGGGCGCAGCGTATGATGTTTTCCCGGAGCTGTATAAGATCAAAAATCAGCTTATGCACCCGAATTTCCGGCTGTGCATCCCGCTTTTGGAGGTGACGGACTACAAGTATCTCAACGGTTACGGTAAGCAAAAGAAGCTGCGCGCGACGCGTGGGGAGCGTATCCCGGAAGCACTGCTCGGCGAAGTGATCTGCGAGAGCCGTTGGGATTATTTGAATTTGCTGCCCGAAGACCTGCCGGAGCCGTTTACGACGAAAACGCTTGCAAAAGCGATGCGACGCGCGCAGACGCAAGCGCAGTGTGCAGCGAATGTGCTGTATTCCATGGGTGTTTTGGAGCGTGTGGGTAAGGAGAAAAACGCATATTTGTACGTGAAAAAACAGGAAGAATAAAAGCATATCGCTTGCGGCTTTTGAAGCTCGGAGCGATACGCTTTTTGGTGGGGGTTGTTTTTCTGAAGGCGGCGTTTTTGCCGCCTTGGGCGTTGTCCTAAGAACCCGCAAGTTTTCTCGAAGAAAACTTGACGAAAGACTCTTAGCCATGGTTACCGGAAGCTTAGGCGTTTAATTTACGGAAGTTCATTTTCAGCGTTCTTGTACTGCGCAGGTGAGGAACGTTGGCGTCGGGGCGATGCATGTATACGCTTTGTATCAGGCCGAAGCCGAGGTACAGACATACGGCACTGCTGCCGCCGGCAGAGAAGAACGGCAATGTGACGCCCATGACGGGCAGAAGCGCCAGGCACATGCCGATATTTGAGACGGACTGTAAAGCGATGAGCCCGAAAAAGCCGAAGCACATGCAGCGCCCGAGGTCGTCCCTCGCCTTTGACGCGATATACAGCACGCGCAGGAGATACACTAACAATAATACGATGATGGCGGTGCAGCCGATGAAGCCGAGCTCCTCACCGGCAACGGAGAAGATAAAATCACTGTGCTGGAACGTGACGAGGTTTGTTTCGACACGCGGACCGTTAAACAGCCCTTTGCCGGTCAGCTGGCCGCTGCCGATGGAGATACGTCCCTGCACCTGCTGGTAGCCTTCATTGAGCTGAATAGATGGGTCGTCCAGATTATAGACAGATGTGAAGCGCTTGATCTGGTATTCGCTGAGAACAAATTTCCACAGCACGGGCACGGACACGGCGACAAGCGCGCCGAGCAAAATGAAATAGCGCAGCTGCACACCGCCGCCGAGGCTCATGCACAGGAACATGAAGAAAAAAACGATCGCGGCGCCGTCATCACCCTGAACATGGCAGAGCAGAACGGGCACCGCCGCGTGGAGCGCGAGCAGAACGACGTGCAGAGGGTGATTGATTTTATTTTGCACGCGCAAAACGGAGATGTGCTTTGCATACGTCAGCATAAAGCAGATTTTCACAAGCTCGCTCGTCTGGAACGTGCGGCCCGCAAGGCTGATCCACGCGCGCGCGTTGACGCCCTCGCTGCCCTGCACGCTGATGCCGAAAAACATGGTGTAGAGCATGATAAAAACGGAAAAACCCGCGATGAGATACCAGAACGACGCAATGCTTTCGTAATCGATGAAGGAGAGTACAAGCGCCGCGAGAAGGCCCGCAACGGTCACGACGAGCTGCGTTTTGAAATAATCCGTGTTCATCGCGCGGGAAACGCTTTTCAGAAGAATAAGGCTGAACGTGGATATTGTGAGCATCAAAAGCCAAAGAAGCTTGTCCGTACGGCGGAAAAAGGACGAAACAGCAAGGAAAATGCGGCTGTCTTTCGTAAGATCACCTGCTTTCAAAAAAATCAGAAGAAGCCAAAGTAAAACAAAGCGTAAAAGTCTTTGTAAGATGTTAGGAATAAAAAGCAAAATTTCAACAAAATTTCTATTTTAGTATATCACACAGAAAAGGAAGGGGCAATATCCAGATTTTTTCCGTTAAAAAAGCGCGTTCCTCTTTACGGAAACGCCTTTTTGCGCTATAATCTATAAGGCATAACGATGTCCGCATGCTGCGGCGTGCGGCAAAACGGAAAAGAACGGAAATGAAAGGTTGGTTGCAATGCTTACCGATATTGAAATTGCGCAACAGACAAAATTAAGACCGATTGCGGAGATCGCGGAAGAACTGCATGTATGTCCCGAAGAGCTGGAGCCCTACGGACGCTTTAAAGCAAAGCTGAATGATGACCTGTTCAAAAGACTTGAAAACGAGCCGGACGGCAAGTTGATCCTTGTTACGGCCATCAACCCGACGCCGGCGGGCGAGGGCAAGACCACCACAACGGCTGGCCTCGGTCAGGCTATGGCGAAGATCGGCAAAAAGGCCGTCATCGCGCTGCGTGAACCGTCTCTGGGTCCGGTGTTCGGCATTAAGGGCGGCGCTGCGGGCGGCGGCTACGCACAGGTGTTGCCGATGGAGGACATCAACCTGCACTTCACGGGTGATATGCACGCCATCACTTCGGCAAATAACCTGCTGTGCGCCATGCTCGATAACCACATGCAGCAGGGCAACGTGCTGGGCATCGACCAGCGCCGTGTGCTCATCAAGCGCTGCGTCGATATGAACGACCGCGCGCTGCGCAGCATTGTCATCGGCCTTGGCAGTAAGGTGAACGGCATCCCGCGCGAGGACGGCTTTATCATCACCGTCGCAAGCGAGGTCATGGCGATTTTGTGTCTTGCAAAGGATTTGAAAGACCTGAAAGAGCGCCTCGGCAAAATCCTCATTGCATATACGTATGACGGAAAGCCGGTCTATGCGAAGGACATCAAGGCGGATGGCGCTATGACGGCTTTGCTCAAAGATGCCATCAACCCGAACCTTGTGCAGACGATTGAAGGCACACCGGCCATCATGCACGGCGGTCCGTTTGCAAACATTGCTCACGGCTGCAACTCCGTGCGCGCAACGCGCTTGGCGCTGAAGCTCGGCGATTACTGCATTACGGAAGCAGGCTTCGGCTCCGACCTCGGTGCGGAGAAGTTCCTCGACATCAAGTGCCGTTTGGCGGGTCTCAAGCCGAACTGCATCGTCGTTGTCGCGACGGTTCGTGCGCTGAAATACAATGGCGGCGTGCCGAAGGCAGAGCTTGCAAAGGAGAATGTTCCGGCGCTCGAAAAGGGCATTGAGAACCTGCGCGCACACGTGGAGAACATGCATAAATATAACGTGCCGGTCGTCGTCGCCATCAACCGCTTCGGCACCGATACGGACGCGGAGCTGAAAGTCATCGACGATTGCTGCAAGTCCCTCGGTGTAGAGTATGCACTCTCCGAAGTGTTCGCAAAGGGCGGCGAAGGCGGCGTGGAGCTTGCAAAGACCGTCTGCAAAGTCATCGACGAGAATCCTGAAAGCCACTTTGCGCCGATCTATGATCTTGATCTCACAGTGGAGGAGAAGATCCGCACGATCGCGCAGAAAATCTACGGCGCGGATGATGTGACGTTCACGAATCAGGCGATGAAGTCCCTGAAGGACATCAAGGCGCTCGGCGGCGACGCGCTGCCGGTGTGCATCGCAAAGACGCAGTATTCGCTTTCTGACGACCCGACGCTGCTCGGCCGTCCGACCGGCTTCAACATTACAATCCGTGACTTGCGCCTCTCGAACGGTGCGGGCTTCGTGGTTGCGTATGCGGGCGATGTCATGACGATGCCCGGTCTGCCGAAGGTGCCGTCTGCCGAAAAGATCGACGTCGACGGTAACGGCGTGATCCACGGCCTGTTCTGATGCAACGGTTTGTTTCTCACTCGGTGCAGGACACCGAAAAAATCGCGGCGAAGCTGGCGGAAAAGCTCAAGGGCGGCGAGGTCATCGCGTTCACGGGACCGATGGGCATGGGCAAGACGGCGTTTACGCGCGGACTTGTACTGGCGCTTGGCGGCGGGGACGTGGTCTCCAGTCCGACGTTTGCGCTTGTGAACGAATACGATGCGCGGCTGACGGTGCAGCACTTTGACATGTACCGCGTTTCCGGTTGGGACGATCTCTACTCCACGGGCTTTTTCGATTACCTCGATACGGACAACGTGCTCGTCATTGAGTGGAGCGAAAACATCGACGGCGCTTTGCCGGAAAACACGATTTATGTCCACATGGAAAAGGGCGAGACGGAGACGGAGCGCATCGTTACCATTGAGGGCATAGACCTGTGATAAGTTTCTGATAGAAAGGACGGCTTTTGCGCGGCAAAAAATCGCGCGAAAGCGACAAATATGCTGATTTTAGCACTCGATTCCTCTGCGGCGCCGGCCTCGGCCGCGCTTTTGGAGGACGGAAAAATACTCTCTGAATTTTATATCAACACAAAGCAGACGCACAGCCAGACGCTGATGCCGATGGTGGAATCTGTTTTGAAGCTCACGAATAAAACGCTTGACGATGTGACCTGCATGGCGGTCTCCGCCGGGCCGGGTTCGTTCACGGGGGTGCGCATCGGCGTCTCCTGCGTGAAGGGACTTTCCATGACGCGGAACATCTCGTGCGCGGGCGTTTCCACGCTGCGCGCTATGGCGGAGAACGCACGGCAGCTGACGGGTATCGTCTGTGCTGTGATGGACGCACGCTGCGGGCAGGTGTATAATGCGCTGTTCCGTGCGGAGGACGGTAAGCTCACACGTCTTTGTGATGACCGCGCACTGCCCATTGCGGAGCTTTTGGAAGAATGCAAAACGTTTACGGAGAAGATTTATCTTGTCGGCGATGGCGCGGAGCTTTGCTATAAGACGTTTGCGGCTATCCGTGCAGAGCTTTTGCTGCCGCAGCTTCGTTTTCAGCGTGCCTCCGGCGTTGCCATGGCGGCGCAGGAGATGGTTGAAAACGGACAGACGGTCACGCCGGACGCTTTGATGCCAATCTACCTGCGTCTGCCGCAGGCGGAGCGTGAACTGAAAGCCAAAAACGCACAGAAAAACAATAAGTAATCCATATACGAAGGAGAATAAAGCATGAAGATCGCAGTTGGTTCGGATCACGGCGGATTCGCTCTGAAAGAAGCCGTCAAGAAGCATTTGGAAGCGAAGGGCATCGAAGTCGAAGATTTCGGCTGCTATTCCACGGAGAGCGTGGACTATGCGGTGTACGGCGCAAAGGTCGCGCACTGCGTGGCAGACGGCAAGGCTGATTACGGCGTACTTGTTTGCTCCACGGGTATCGGTATTTCCATGGCCGCAAACAAGGTGAAGGGCATCCGCGCGGCACTGTGCAGCGATGCCCACGCAGCGGAAATGACCCGCCGCCACAACAATGCAAACATTCTGTGTCTCGGCGGCCTTGTCACCGAGGAGAAGACCGCGCTGGAGATCGTGGACACGTTCCTCAAGTTTGACTTTGAGGGCGGCCGCCACCAGCGCCGTATCGACCAGATCGCAGATATTGAAAACGGACGCCTGTAAGGCAGAAATCGGAGAAATCAATATGGAAAACAACGAACAGATTTTTATCATGAACCACCCGCTCATTCAGCACAAGCTCTCTTTCCTGCGCGATAAGAACACCGGCACAAAGGAATTTCGCGAGCTTGTCAGCGAGATTGCAACGCTGATGTGCTACGAAGCTACCCGTGACCTGCCGCTGATGGACGTGCAGACGGAGACCCCGATGTGCACCGCAACGACGAAGGTCATCGCCGGCAGAAAGCTGGCATTCGTGCCGATTCTGCGCGCCGGTCTCGGCATGGTAGACGGCATGCTGCAGCTCGTTCCGAGCGCAAAGGTCGGCCATATCGGTCTTTACCGTGACCACGATACCTTGCAGCCGGTCGAATACTACAACAAGCTGCCGTCCGACATTGAAGAGCGTGATGTCATCGTGCTCGACCCGATGCTCGCGACCGGCGGTTCCGCAATGGACGCGATCACCATTGTAAAGCGCAGCCGCCCGCGCAGTATCAAGTTCCTGTGCATCATTGCAGCGCCGGAGGGCCTTAAGGCACTGAGCGAAGCGCACCCGGACGTTCATATTTACTGTGCAGCCGTTGATGAGAAGCTCAACGAACACGGTTACATTCTGCCGGGCCTCGGCGACGCAGGCGACCGTATCTTCGGCACGATGTAAGCTTTCGGAAAAGTTAATTTTATAAGCAAACGCTCATGGCGTGAAAATGAAGAAGGAGCCGTACCCGAAAGCGGGCGCGGCTCCTTCGATTTTTATGTTTTGCGTTTTGCGGGGGGATTACAGCAGACGCGTGTCGTTGATGATAAGCTCGAACGTGAGCCCCAAAAGATCGGCGGCTTTTCTGCACAGCACCATACGGTCGAGGAAAATCTCGAAATACTCCATGACGGGGCAGATGTCCGTATCAATCGTGATGTTGAAAAGGCAAAGCTTCTGCTCTTTGTCAATTTTCAGCGAGGCGTTCACGACGGCGTAATTCACGCGGTCGTGAATATCCGTTGCGATAATCGCGTTTTTGCGCACGCGGGAACGACGCACGTCGCTTTTATCGGAGAGGATCAGCGCGGCAGAGACGGCGTTTACCGGGAAAGCGGTTTTCTCATCGTGGTGACCGATAGCCGAGCAGATGATAGCGATTTCTTCCGGCGGCATGTTCATGCGCGTTAAAAGCGTGAACGCCATAATGGCGCCGCTGTGCGCGTGGTCGACGCGGTTTACCGTGTTGCCGATATCGTGCAGATAACCGGCGATGGCGGCAAGCTCGCAGGTGCGCGTATCGTAATCAAGCGCTTCCAGAATGTTCCGCGCGTAGTTGCTGCACCGCTTGGCGTGCGGGCGGCCGTGCTCTGTGAAGCCCAGTGCGCCAAGGCAGCTGTTGCCCGCCTCCACGTAGACCTTCACTTCGGGATTTTTAAAAATGTCCTCCGGCATGATATGTGCATATTCCATAACGGTGCGCTCCTGAATTCAAAATCAGTCCGCTGTAAACATGCGGTACATGGCCTCAAGGCAGATTTGTGCGTGCAGCTTGAACTGCTCCACGTTGATGCACTCGTTTGCCTGGTGTGCGTTCGATTCTTCTTCATCGAACGATGCGCCGAACGCAACGCCTGCGCCGCCCATCTGGCGGGCATACGTGCCGCCGCCCATGGAGAAGACGTCGCACTTTTTGCCGGTGACGTCCTCATAAGCGCCGGAAAGCAGGCTGACGAGCGGGCCGTCCTTCGGCAGGTACAGCGGCGGCTCATCGGAAATGAGCGTGTAGGTGAGGCCTGTGCCCTCCACGGACTTTGCAAGGATCTTGTCAATCTCTGCGCCGGACTTTGTTGCCGGGTAGCGAATGTCGATATCGAAGCGGCCCTCGCCGTTTTCGATGTTCACAAGGCCGAGGTTGAAGGTCAGCGCACCGCTCGGCTCATCGGACATCTTAACGCCGATGTTGGAGCCGTCATATGCAAGGCCGACTTTCTCATCCATGAACGTGAGGAATTCACCGCAGTCTGCGCCGAAAACGTTCACGAGCAGGCGTGCAAGGTGTGCGGCGGCGTTGATGCCGATCTCCGGGGTAGAAGCGTGCGCGGCCTTGCCGGTTGCGACGATGTGCGCGCCGTTTTCGGTGCGTGTGATGTCGAACTTCACTTCCGCAGCGTTTGCAGCTTCGACAAGCTTTGCAAATTCGTCGTCATCACAGAGCACGTCGGCTTCTGCCTTGTACGGCACGGCGTTGACAACAGTACCGGCCTTGAAGGAAACGATCTTCTTGCCGACCTTGCCGGTTACGGCAAAGCGGAACAGACCTTTTTCGCAGTGGCATACGCCGTAGCAGGCGTCCGGGGTGAAGCCCATGGTGGGCATCTGCTCTTTGGAGAAGTAGTGACCCATATCCTGCATGCCGATCTCCTCTGCGGAGCCGAGCACGACGCGCAGCTTGCGTTTGCCGACGACGCCTGCTTCCTTCAGCGCGCGCAGGCAGTGCAGCGCAACAATTGCCGGACCTTTGTTATCGGAAACGCCGCGGCCGAATGCCTTGCCGTCGCGTATGACCATGGTGTACGGGTCGCTGTCCCAGCCTTCGCCGGCCGGCACGACGTCAAGGTGCGCCATAACAACGGCGTTTTCTTCGCCCTCGCCGAGCTCTGCGTGCATTGCATAATAGTCGCTGTTCTTCGTCTTAATGCCGTATCGTTCCGCAATTTCTATCGCCTTATCCACAGCGGTTGCTGCGTCCTTGCCGAACGGATACGGGCCGTCCTGTGGCTGTGCGACTGAGGGAATGGCGATGATATCGCCGAGGTCTTTCATTATATCGTCCCAGTAATCGAGAATTTTTTCACCGAACATGATACATTTCATCCTTTCCAAATGAATATACCTCTATCATAATCCATATTTGTGTTAAAATCAATCAAAACTCTGTAATTTTCCGTAGAGAAATAAAATGAAAGGGGCGGATGGGATGCTGAACGGCATCTGGATGGCGATGATCGTGCTGGCGTTTATCGGTGCGGTGTGCACGGGGAGATGGACGGCGCTTTCCGCTGCTGCGGCGGATGGCGCAAGGCAGGCGGTGGAGACGGTGCTTTTGCTGCTCGGCGCGATGTGCCTTTGGACGGGCATCATGCGTATTGCGGAGGAGGCGGGGCTTACAAACGGGCTTTCCAAAATTCTGTCGCCGGTCATCAAGAGATTGTTTCCGAATTACGGAAAAAATGAAACCGTGCGCGAAAAAATATCGATGAATATTGCCGCAAACATGCTCGGCATGGGCAACGCCGCCACACCGTTTGGATTGAGCGCCATGGACGAAATGCAGAAATTACAGACGGGCGACACGCCGACGCAAGAGATGATCTTATTCGTCGTGATGAATACGGCGTCGTTTCAGCTGATCCCCTCGGCGGCAGTCACCTTAAGGGCTTCCTACGGCAGCGCAGACCCGTATGATGTTCTGCCGCATATTTGGCTTGTTTCATTCGGCGGTCTGCTCGTCTGCGTGCTGATGTGCCGCGTGTTTCAAAAATTGTGGCGGGCATAGGCGCGGCGGCCGTCTGCGGCGTGATCGCGCTCACGGTCATGTGCGGATACGTAAAAGGACTGCCGGTATTTGAGCTGTTCACAAAAGGCGCGGCGGAGGGTATGCATACGGCGATAAAATTATTGCCGACACTGCTCGGACTTATTGTCGGCATTTCCATGCTGCGCGCGTCCGGCTTTTTAGAGCTGTTTTCCGCGCTGCTGCGGCCCGTGACAGAAGTGCTGAACATCCCCACGGAGCTTATGCCGCTCATCTTACTGCGCCCGCTTTCGGGCAGCGGCTCGGTGTCGTATGTTACGGAGCTTTACGGCGCATACGGTGCGGACAGTGTAATATCCCGATTGGCGGCAATTTTATCGTCTTCGACGGAAACGACGTTTTACGCGGCCGCGGTGTATTTTTCGGGTCGGGGGTATAAAACGCTGCGCTACACGATTCCGGCGGCGCTTTGCGGCGACCTTGCCGCCGTGCTGCTCACGCTGCTTTCGGTGCGGCTTTTCGGGTAAAACTTTTTCTGTACGTTTTTGTGTTTTTGTGATATACTGCTCTCAAAGAAAATTGTTTTCGGAGGGGAAAGGTATGCTGCTGGCACTGGACGTCGGAAATACCAACATCACACTGGGCGTTTATGAGGGGGAAAAGCTGCTGTTCGTCACGCGCATGGCGACGAATCCGCCGCGCATGGAGGACGAATACGCTTCTGCAATGCTCAGCATTTTACATTTATACAATATCCACACGTCGCAGGTGAACGGCGCGGTTTTAAGCTCCGTTGTGCCGCGGCTGACCGATGACCTCGCCCGCGCGGTGCGCCGTGTTTGGAAGGTGGAACCGTTCATCGTCAGCGCGCAGTCTGTGCCGGAGCTGAAAGTGAAGCGCGATGTGCCGAACACACTCGGCGCCGACCTCGTTGTCGGTGCTGTGGCGGCAAAAGCCATGTACCACGGCCCGTGTATCGTCATCGATATGGGTACGGCAACGACGCTGACAGGTTTAAACGCCGACGGCGAAGTGTGCGGCGTAGTAATCATTCCGGGCGTCGGCACATCGCTTGACGCATTGACGAGCCGCGCAGCGCAGCTTTCTTCCGTCAGTCTGACCGCGCCGCCGCAGGTGCTTGGCCGCAACACGATGGAGTGTATCCAGTCCGGCATGGTGTTCGGCACGGCGTGTATGCTGGACGGCCTGTGCGACCGCATTGAAGATGAGCTCGGCGCACCGTGCGAGGTGGTCGCAACGGGCGGCCTCGCAGGTCTTATCGTACCGCATTGCAGCCGCAAGATCACTTTCAGCGATACGCTTCTGCTGGACGGCCTGAAAATTATCTGGGATGCGCACGGGGAAAAGTAAAATAAACGAATAAGGCAGTGCCGAATATTCAGGGCACTGCCTTAACGTTTTCTTTCGGTTGTCAGTCTTGTCTTGCCAATAGAAACGCTATATGGTATACTATAAAATACGATTTTTCTGCAAGGAGACTACATTTTCATGAAAGAAAAGAAAAAGATCCCGTGGGGTCTTATATACGTGGGGCTGACGGTGGTCGTGATGATCGTGTTCGGGCTCGTCAATACCGAATTTGCGGGCATGTTTTCCGTCATCGCAAATCTTTCCCTCGGGTTTGTGGCGCTCGCCGTGCTGATGACCGGCGTGTTCCTCGTAACAGAGGGCGGCATCATCCATATGCTGCTGCGCGCGCAGGGCGAGCACGTCGGCTTTTGGACAACGGTGAAGATTGGGCTCATCGGCATTTATTATTCTTACATCACGCCGAGCTCCACGGGCGGGCAGCCTGCGCAGGTCGTCTACCTGCGGCGCGATAAGGTCTCGGTCGGTAACTCCACTGCGGTGCTGTTTGTAAAGTTTTTTGCGTATCAGCTTGCGTTTGTGCTGTGCACGGTGGCATCGCTGATTTATATGTATCCGCGTTTGAAGCGGGACGACCCGCAGCTTATTCCCATTGTGCTGCTCGGCATCGCCATCAACGGGCTGTGGATTATCGCGATACCGCTTCTGTTCAGCCCGAAGATCTTAAAAAAACTGTGTGGCGGCGTGACAAAGCTGCTCTTGAAATGTACGTTTCTCAAAAAGCGCGAGAATTACATAGAAAAAGTGCACGGCTTTGAGGCGGATTTCTCCTCCTACACAATGAAATTCAGAAGCAAAATGCGCTATGTGCTCCTTGCGATTTTGTGGTCGATCCCGCAGGTCATTTTGCAGATGAGCGTGCTGTACGTGGTGTTCCGCGCGTTTTCACTCGACCTGCCTTACGGCGAACTGCTTTGTATGCAGACGATGCTGCAGGCCTCCGTGTGCTTTATCCCGCTGCCCGGTGCATCCGGCGCACAGGAGCTCGGCTTCTCCATGTTCTTTAAATCGTATTTTGCATCCGGCGATATTTTGTACACCGCCGTGCTTGTCTGGCGATTCTTCACATATTACATCATCGTGCTGCTCGGCGCGCTCGTCGTCGTTATCGATCAGCTCGTGTTTGGTTGCCGCAGAAAGCAGGAAGCGGCGCTCTCTGCAGGAAAAGAATAATTCGACTTGCTTCGGCGCAGCTCGTAGGAGTTGCGCTGTTTTTATGTTCTTTTATGACATATTCCCATGCGCCGGAAAACATTGACATTTTTCTGCCGTGTGTCTATAATGGGCTCGGCGGCTGAAATTCGGAAAGGCCGTATTTCAGCCGTGAAAAAGAAGAAAAAGGAGAAAAACACATGCTGAACATTCAAAACTACACAAAGCGCTTCGGTGACAAAATCGCCGTAGACGCCCTTTCGCTGCACATTGCGGCGGGGGAGATTTGCGCGTTCATCGGACACAACGGTGCGGGCAAAACGACTACGCTAAAAGCCTGCTGCGGCTTATTAAAGCCGGACGGCGGCACCATTACGGTGAACGGCATCGATATTCAAAAAGACCCCATCGCCTGCAAAAAGATCATGGCCTACATACCCGATAATCCTGATCTTTATGAATTCCTGACGGGCTACGAGTATTTGAATTTTGTTGCGGATATGTACGGCGTATCGGAAGCGGACCGCAAGGCGCGCATGGAAGCGCTTGCCGAGCGGCTGGATATTAAAAACGCGCTGCCGAACCTCATCTCGGAGTGCTCGCACGGCATGAAGCAGAAAATCGCCGTTATCGGCGCGCTTATCCACGAGCCGAAGCTCATTTTGATGGACGAGCCGTTCGTTGGGCTCGACCCTATTGCGGCGCACGAATTAAAGGAGATTATGGCGGAGCATTGCCGAAACGGCGGCGCTATCTTCTTTTCCACACACGTTTTGGAGGTGGCGGAGAAGCTGTGCGACAATGTAGCCATTATTAAAAACGGCAAGCTCATTGCACACGGCACCATGGACAGCGTGCGCGGCGACGGTTCTTTGGAGCAGGTCTTCTTAGAGCTGGAAGACCACAAGGACTGAAAGGGGGAGGCTGCATGTTAAGATCCCTCTGGAAGCTGCAATGGAAGCAGTTTGCGGCGCGCATGAAAAAAGGCAACGGCAAAAAGACCTCCGGCGGATGGTTGGCTTTTCTGATGCTGTTCTTTGTGGTGTGCATGGAAATTTTGATGTTTGTGGTGTTCGCAGAGCTTGTTCCGTTGTGCGAAATGGGGCTTACGTGGCTGTATTTCGCCATGGCGGGCACAGTGGCGCTGGCGCTTTCCATGTTGGGCAGCGTTTTTATGACGCAGGCGCAGTTGTATGACGCGAAAGACAACGAACTGTTGCTTTCCATGCCGATACCGCCAAAGTACATTCTCTTGACGCGCATTGCAATGCTGTTTACAACGACGGCAGGGTACACGCTGGCGGTTTTGCTGCCCGCGTTCGGTATTTACGCGTTTTCCTACGGCGCATCGGCGACGATGATTATCGGGTGGCTGTTTACGTTTGTGGCTTTGAGCCTGATTTCGCAGTCTGTCTGCTGTGCGCTCGGCTGGGTGCTGCACAAGCTCCTCAGCCGCCTGCGCAACAAGGCGGTTGTTTCGCTTTTGTACATGGTTATCTTCATGGCGGTGTACTGGTATTTTTACGCGAACGTCAACTCATTTTTGTCCGGGCTTGTCATGCAGGGCACGCAGATCGCGGGTGCGATGAAATATGTTTGGCCGCTTTATGCTATTGGCATGGCGTGCGGCGGAAGCCTTTTGCACACGCTGCTCGTGACTTTATTGAGCGCGGCAATAGCGCTTTTCACGCTTTGGCGGCTTTCCGCATCTTTCATTTCCTCCGTGCGTACATCGGGCGCGAAAGCGGGTGCAAAGCACAAATCGGGCAAAGCTTCCGCAAAGCAGCGCACGCCGGTGCTGTCTGTTGCGCATAAGGAGCAGCGGAAGTTCTTCACAAGCCCCGCGTACCTGATGAATTTCGGCTTCGGCTTGGTGATCATTCCGGTTCTGCCCATCGCCGCCGCGATTTTCCGCGGGAAGCTGATGCAGATGATAAGCCTGATGGGGTTTCGGCCCGAGTGGATTGCGCTCGGCATTTTTGGCGTGATGGCGTTTTGCATCGCGACGTCCTGCGCGACCGCGCCGTCTGTATCGTTGGAGGGCAAAAATCTGTGGGTGCTGCGCACGATGCCCATAAGCGGCAAAACGGTGCTTTTGGGCAAGCTCCTTATGGTGTGCCGCCTGCAAATGCCGCTTGTTGCCGTCAGTGTTTTGGCGCTTTGCCTCATCGTCGGGTGCGGTATCGGACTCACGGTGCTGACCGTTTGCGTTTGCGTTTTGTTCTGCTGGTTCGTCGGCACGCTCGGCCTTTTGATGAACCTGCTCGCGCCGCGCTTTGACTGGCAGAGCGAAAATCAGCCGTGCAAGCAGTCGTTAAGCGTATTCGTCACGATGTTCGGCGCGTACTTCTTTGCGGCGGTGATCGTCGGCGTGTTTTTTGCGGTATCTGCACTGCATATTCCGGGCATTGCGGCGTATGCGGTAACGACTGCGTTCCTTTTGCTTGCGTCTGTCTTGATGCACCTGCTTTTGGTGCGTTGGGGCGCAAAAAAATTTGAGCGCTTAGAAGCCTAAATCAAAATAAAACGAGCGTCTGCATACGTCTTTTGGCGGTGCAGACGCTTTTTCTTGCTTTTTTTGCAAAATCATGCTATGCTGAAACCACTTGATTTGGTTGGAGGGGTTTTTATGATCTACACGATCACATTTAATCCGGCGGTGGATTACGTCGTCACGGCGGACACGTTCCGCACGGGCAAAACGAACCGCACGAAAACGGAAAACATTGTGTTTGGCGGCAAGGGCGTGAACGTCTCTTTGCTGCTGCACGCGTTGAATACAAAAAGCATCGCGCTTGGGTTTATTGCGGGCTTTACGGGCAAAGCGCTGCGCGAGGGCGTTGAAAAAGAAGGCATCACGACCGATTTCATCGAAGTCGAAAACGGCTTTACGCGCATCAATTTAAAGCTGCATGCCGAGGAAGAAACGGAACTGAACGGCAGCGGTCCGGAGATTTCAGAAAACGAGCTCAAAAAATTTTTTGAAAAGCTCGGTGCCTTGACCCCGCAGGATACCTTGGTGCTTTCCGGCAGTGTGCCGAAGTCACTGCCAAAAGACATTTACGCACAGATTGCAAAGCTTGCGCAAACAAAAGGCGTACGGCTCATTGTGGATGCCGCAGGCGATTTATTATTGTCTACGCTTGAATTTCAGCCGTTCCTCGTAAAGCCGAACCGCGAGGAGCTTTCCGAGATGTTCCGTGCCCCGGCGGACACGGAGGAACAGGTGACGGCGCTTGCGGAGGAGCTGAAAAAACGCGGTGCAAAAAACGTGCTCGTTTCCATGGCGGGCGACGGTGCGCTTTTGTATACGGAAACGGGTGAGGTGTATTTTGCCCCGGCGGCAAAGGGCACGCTGATAAACTCCACCGGCGCGGGTGATTCCATGGTCGGCGGCTTTTTGGCGGAATTCACGCGTTCCGGCGATTTTGCAAAGGCGCTCGCCATGGGCACGGCGGCGGGCGGCGCAACGGCGTTTTCTGTCGGCATCGCGGGCTTCCAGAAAATTATGGCGGTGCATGAAAGTGTGAAAGCCGGGGTGCAGCGTGTTCGATAGTTTTCTGGTCGCGCTGAATGCGATCATGCCAACGTTTTTGCTTTTGGTGTTCGGCTACTTTTTAAAGCACAAAAACTTCGTCTCGTCGGAATTTTTAAAGCAGACGAATACGCTGACATTCAAATTTTTTCTGCCGTTTCTGCTGTTTAATAACATCTATAAAACGGAGATCACCGAGGCCATCGACGGCATGACGTTCACAATCGCGGTAGGGAGTTTGCTGTTATTGTTCGCAGTGCTGTGCATCGTCGTGCCGCGTGTCGTGCGCGAGCCGAAACAGCGCGGCGTCATCATTCAGGGAATTTTTCGCAGCAACTACGTCATATTCGGCGTGAGCCTCGTCACGAACGTGTTCGGCGCGGAGGAGGCTGCCGCGGCATCCATCTTGAGCGCCGTGCTCGTGCCGATGTACAACGTTTTGGCCGTCATTGCGCTGACGGTATTTACGGGCGGAGGTAAGGTCTCGCTGAAAAAGACGCTCAAATCCATCGCGACAAACCCGCTCATTATCGCGGCACTGCTCGGTGTGTTTGCGTCCATCATTAAATTGCGTTTCCCGGCATTTCTGGAAACGAGCCTGCGCGATGTTTCGCGCCTTGCCACACCGCTCGCGCTCATCGTGCTCGGCGGCGATTTCAGCTTCCGCAAGCTAAAAGGCAACATGCGTATTGCGGGCGTGACGGTGTTTATAAAGCTCGTCGTCATTCCGCTTGTTTTTCTGCCGATCGCGGTTCTGGCGGGCAGCAGAGGGCCGAGTCTTCTGGCGCTTGCACTTGCGTGGGAAACGCCGGTCGCGGTATCAAGCTACATCATGGCGCAGCAGGCGGGCGCAGATGGCGAACTTGCCGGTCAGCTTGTTGTTTTGAGCGCTGTGTGCTGCATCCCGACTGTATTTTTGATGATCTTTATTTTGCAGAGCATGGCGTTGCTGTAAAAGTAAAAACCCGTTTCCGGTAAAAGCTTCGGAAACGGGTTTTGTGCTGTTTAAGTTCATTAAAGATGCTCGTTCATTTCGCGGACATGCGCGCGGATTTTTTCAAAGCTCTCCTGGCTGATGACGTGCTCAATGCGGCAGGCGTCCTCTGTTGCAATGTCCTTCGGCACGCCGAGATAGGTGAGCCAATCGGAAAGCAACTTGTGGCGCTCATACATGCGGTTGGCGATAGCAAGGCCGTCCTCCGTCAAGTGAATGTAGCCGTCGCCGTCTACGGTGATCAAATTGTTCTCGCGCAGCTTTTTCATGGCTACGCTGACACTGGGTTTTGTAAAATTGAGCTCGTTGGCAATATCAATAGAACGCACATAGGTGCTGCGCTCGGATAAGATCAAAATGGTCTCAAGATAGTTTTCTGCGGATTCCTGAATTTTCACGGCTGTCTCCTCTCACAATCGGGGTGGATAAATTCTTATAACAGTATAACACAAATCCAAAAAGAGTTCAACTCCCATTTTGTGCAAAATCGAAAATAAGTTGCAGGAGAAAATGACAGAAAAAGTCAAGACCCGCCGGGGGAAACCGGCAGGTCTCGGCTTTTCTTATTTCAGGAGCGTAGTACGCGTCGTACTCAATTTAAATGGGAAGATTTATTATTCCACATCCTGCAGGGCGTCGTAGCCTTCTTCGCCCGTACGGACTTTGATGACATTCTCCACGTCGTAAACGAAGATTTTGCCGTCACCGATGTGACCGGTGTAAAGCGCTTTCTTCGCCGTTTCGATGACCGTGCGGACAGGCACCTTGGAAATGACGACCTCCACCTGTACCTTAGGCAGCAGGTTTGCTTCTACGAGCGTGCCGCGGTAGTATTCCGGCTTGCCCTTCTGAATGCCGCAGCCGAGCACGTTCGTCACCGTCATACCGGTGATACCGACGCTCATCAGTGCATTCTTCAAGGTATCGAAAGCTGCCTGCTTGCACACAATCTCGACCTTCGTCATCTTCACGCCGGTGCTTTCCGCTTTTACGGTCTTTACGGGGGCGTGATGCACAACGACTGGCACTGCTTCGTCTACCGCAGCCGGGCCGAACGGGGCAGGGGCAACGCTGAGGTCTGCGCTTTCGAGCGAGGTGTTGATGGCCGGAACGAAGTCTGCATACGCATTTGCAAGGCCATGCTCGGGCAGGTCAAGACCCATAATCTCTTCTTCTCTCGTCACACGCAGGCCGACTGTCGCGCGGATGAGCAGGAACACAATGGTAATCGTCACGGCTGTCCAAGCGCAGACCGTAAGCACACCAAGCAATTGTTTTGCAAGCAGTGCAATGCCGCCGCCGTAGAACAGGCCGGTGAAGCTATCGTTGCCGGGGGCTGTGGTCGTTGCAAAAAGACCGACTGCAATGGTGCCCCAAATGCCGTTACAGAAGTGGACGGCAACCGCGCCGACCGGGTCATCGACATGGAGCTTATAGTCGAGCAGCCAAACGCCGAACGGGCAAAGGAGACCGGCCACAATGCCGATGATTGCTGCGCCGAGGCAGTCCGTTACATCACAGCCGGCGGTGATGGCGACCAGACCGGCGAGAGAAGCGTTGAGACACATGGAAACATCCGGCTTGCCGTACTTTACCCATGTGAAAATCATGCAGGTGACGGTCGCTATGGCAGGTGAGACGGTGGTGGTGAGGAAGATGGAGCCGAGCTGCTCAACGCTTGTTGCCGCAGCACCGTTGAAGCCGTACCAGCCGAACCAAAGAATGAACACGCCAAGGCAGCCGAGCGGAATGTTGTGGCCCGGGAAGGCATTGACCTTTACGATCTTGCCGCTTGCATCCTTTTCGAACTTGCCGATGCGCGGGCCGAGCAGCTTTGCGCCGATGAGCGCGGAAAGACCGCCTACCATGTGGATGGCGCAGGAGCCTGCAAAATCATGGAAGCCGAGCTGCGAAAGCCAGCCACCGCCCCAGATCCAGTGTGCTTCGATGGGGTATACCAAAGCGGAGATAACACCGGAGTAAATGCAGTAGGAAAGGAACTTTGTGCGTTCTGCCATTGCGCCGGAAACGATGGTCGCGGTCGTGGCGCAGAACACAAGGTTGAATACGAAATTCGACCAGTCAAAGTTTGCGTAGTTTGTGAAAATATCAAAGCCCGGCTTACCGATGAAGCCCAGTAAGTCTTCGCCCAGCAAAAAGCTGAAGCCGATGAGAATGAATACACCGGTGCCGATGCAGAAGTCCATCAGGTTCTTCATCAGAATGTTGCCGGCATTTTTTGCACGGGTGAAACCCGTTTCTACCATGGCGAAGCCGGCCTGCATCCAGAAGACCAGCGCTGCGCCCATCAAAAACCAGACGCTGAAGATTTCGCTTGTCATATGTTCGTCCTCCTATGTGTTGTTTGAAAATAGAAAAGGGTGTGCACGTTTGGTTCCTGAAACGGAACCCCGTGCACACCCTTGTGCCTATATTGAATTTTTCATTCCTTATCCGTTTGAAACGGTATGTTCAAAGCCCTTTATACTCTGAACATCAGATCGCCGTAGCTCGGGTACGGCCAATAATCGGAAGAAACCAGCGTTTCCATCTCGTCCACAACGGCTCTCAGCTCGGTCATGGCGGTGATGACGGAATCCTTATAATAGGTCGCAACCTCAATCGGATCTTCGCCGACTTCCTTCACGCCGATGATGGCGTTATCGAGCGCAGCAAGCTTCTTATATGCGCAGTCCTGCAGGCCGGAAAGACGCTTGATGATATCAAGCTCCGCTTCGCACGGAATGTCATCGCTGATGGCTTTCTTCGTGGCAACGCCGCTTGCAAGCTCCGCAACGTAAGAGGAAACAGCGGGGAGAATGTCGCGCTTGACCATATCACTTGCGGTGAGCGCTTCAATGTTGATGGTCTTCGCGTACGTCTCGAGGATGATGTCCTGTCTGGACTGCATCTCGACCTCGGTGTAGATCTTATGCTTTGTAAAGAGCTTCACGTTCTTTTCGTCGGTGTAGTGCGGCAGTGCGTCTACCGTGGTCGGCAGGTTCGTCAGGCCGCGTTTTGCAGCTTCCGCCTTCCAGGCGTCCGCATAGCCGTCGCCGTTGAAGATGATGCGCTTGTGCTCTTTGATCACGCGCTTGATGAGTGCATTGAGTGCGCCGTTAAAATCTTCCTTGCCCTCAAGCTCGTCTGCAAACTGCTCGAGCTCATCGGCGATGATCGTGTTCAGCATGATGTTCGGGCAGGCGATGTTGAGCTGCGAGCCGAGGCTTCTAAACTCGAACTTGTTGCCGGTGAAAGCGAACGGGGAGGTTCTGTTTCTGTCCGTTGTATCCTTTGTGAAGGACGGCAGAACGTTTACGCCGATCTCCATGTTGACGCGGAGCGTACCGCCATAGACCGTGCCGGTCTCAATGGCGTGCAGAATAGCCGTAAGCTCGTCGCCGAGGAAGATGGAGATGATGGCCGGCGGCGCTTCGTTTGCGCCGAGACGATGGTCGTTGCCTGCGGAAGCGACGGAGATACGGAGCAGATCCTGATACTCGTCAACACCCTTGATGACAGCGGCGAGGAAGAGGAGGAACTGTGCGTTTTCCTGCGGCAGCTTGCCCGGCTCCAACAGGTTCTTTCCGGTATCGGTGGAAATAGACCAGTTGTTGTGCTTGCCGGAGCCGTTCACGCCTGCAAACGGCTTTTCATGCAGCAGGCAGACAAGGCCGTGGCGGAGCGCAACGTTCTTCATTGTCTCCATGGTCAGCTGGTTGTGGTCGGTCGCAACGTTCGTGGTGGAGAAGATCGGCGCCAACTCGTGCTGTGCCGGGGCGACCTCGTTGTGCTTTGTCTTTGCAAGCACGCCGAGCTTCCACAGCTCTTCGTCGAGCTCCTGCATGAACGCGGCAATTCTCGGCTTGATTGCGCCGAAGTAATGATCTTCAAGCTCCTGGCCCTTCGGTGCGCGTGCACCGAACAGCGTGCGGCCCGTGTAAATGAGGTCCGGGCGCTCATCGTAGAGCTTTTTATCGACAAGGAAATATTCCTGCTCCGGGCCGACGGTGGTGATGACACGCTTTGTCGTGGAGTCGCCGAAAAGGCGGAGAATACGAACGGCCTGTGCGCTCAACGCTTCCATGGAGCGCAGCAGCGGGGTTTTCTTATCCAGCACCTCGCCGCCGTAGGAACAGAACGCCGTAGGAATGTACAGGGAGTGATCTTTAATGAATGCGTAGGAGGTCGGGTCCCATGCGGTGTAGCCGCGGGCTTCAAACGTTGCGCGCAGACCGCCGGAAGGGAAGGAGGAAGCATCCGGCTCGCCCTTGATGAGCTCTTTGCCGGAGAATTCCATGATGATGCGGCCGTCTGCCGTCGGAGAAATGAAGCTGTCGTGCTTCTCGGCGGTGATGCCGGTCATCGGCTGGAACCAGTGCGTGTAGTGCGTTGCACCTTTTTCAATCGCCCAGTCCTTCATGGCATTTGCCACAGCATTGGCAACCGTGATGTCGAGGTCCTTGCCGTTGTCGATGGTCTTTCTCAAAGACTTGTAAACGTCCTTCGGCAGTCTCTCACGCATGACGTCGTCGTTAAACACCATGCTGGCGAAAATGTCCGGCACATTGATCTTTGTCGTGCTGCTCATGTAAACCACTCTTTCCTTCAATAAGATTCGCATAATAGGAGGGGCGAACGCTGCGATATAATTTGTATATCTTCCCGTGCGTTTCGTCCTGCGGCTTCGCTTTACGAAACCGTCTGCACAGCTGTTCGTAATTCATTCAAACAAAAAAGCGCTGGGGATGGCAACAAACCAACCACAGCGCCTTTGCTATGCTATGTGATGAATTTTACAACGTCTCGGGCCATTTGTCAACACCTTTTTTGAGGAAATTTGAAGATTTGCAGGATGTACAATTTAAACCTGCGTTTATAAATTCATTTTATGAAATTTTCAAAGTCAAGCGAACACAAAATGAAATTGCTACAACTCAAAAATTCAAAAATCGAGAAATTTTTCTTGACATATAAGAAGGGCCGCTATATAATGGTAGGCAGACAATGGAGTCTGATCATACATGTTGCTTTTAAAAGCTGCCGAATGTGGGGCTTTTAGATTGCGCCGGGGGAACGGCGCGCGTGCATTGCACGCAGCATGTATGGTCAGACTTTCTCTTTTTTTCGGAAAAACCGGGAAAAAGACGTATATCTTATTTGTTTTCAGAAGGGAGCAGTCTTCATGCTTAGAGAAGGCAAAAGCACAGCGGGCGATTTCCGAATTCCTTCGGGGTGCGCCGTATCCTCCGTTTTTTCCCGCAGCGGAAAGCGGCTGGACGGCTCCGATATCATCCGCTCCATTGAGATCATGCACGACCGTTCAAACGGCCTTGGCGGCGGTTTCGCCGGCTACGGCATTTACCCGGAATATGCGGAACAGTATGCGTTCCACGTTTTCTATAATAATGTAAAAGCAAAAGAGGAATGTGAGAAGTTCATCAACGAGCATTTCGATGTCGTGAACCTTTCCAAAATTCCGATCCGCAAGATTCCGCAGATCACGGACGAGCCGCTCATCTGGCGGTACTTCGTCACACCGCTGCACACAAAGCTTGCGGAAAGCCAGCTCGATGAAGACGAGTTCACCGCCCGCTGCGTCAACCGCGTCAATACCTTTATCGATGGCGCGTATATTTTCTCCAGCGGCAAAAACATGGGCGTGTTTAAGGCCGTCGGCTACCCGGAGGATGTCGGTCGGTTCTATCGTCTCGATGAATACGCTGGCTACTGTTGGACGGCGCACGGCCGCTACCCGACGAATACCCCCGGCTGGTGGGGCGGTGCGCACCCGTTTGCGCTGCTCGACCTTTCCGTTGTCCATAACGGCGAAATCTCGTCCTACGATGCGAACCGCCGCTGCATTGAGATGTACGGCTACAACTGCAACCTTTTGACCGATACCGAGGTCATCACCTATATTTTCGATTATCTTGTACGCCGTCAGGGCCTCACCCTGCAAGAGGTCGCAAACGTCATCGCGGCACCGTTCTGGACGACCATTCAGAACAAAGACCCGGAGGAGCGCGAGCGTCTGACGTATTTGCGCAATGTGTATTCCGGCCTGCTCGTCACCGGTCCGTTCTCCATTCTGGTCGGCTTTACGGGTGGCCTTATGGCACTCAACGACCGCTTAAAGCTGCGTTCTATGGTCGTCGGCGAAAAGGGCGATATGGTCTACATCGCCAGTGAAGAATCCGCCATCCGCGT
This sequence comes from Hominenteromicrobium mulieris, assembly GCF_046197855.1. Classification (GTDB taxonomy): domain Bacteria; phylum Bacillota; class Clostridia; order Oscillospirales; family Acutalibacteraceae; genus Hominenteromicrobium; species Hominenteromicrobium mulieris. The sequence continues at coordinate 1,342,563 of NZ_CP173188.1, forward strand.
CATTCAGCCCACGCTCGATAGGGTCTGGGCGCCCGCAGGCGGCGAGCCTGTCATCTTCACGCTGGACAAAAAGTAAGAGTTTGTGTTCTCTGAGAAATGAGGTTACTATAAATGGCTATCGATTTTTTATATCCGCAGTACGAGGTCGTCCGCAACCCCGCGCGCTGCATTGCCTGCCGTGCCTGTGAACGACAGTGCTCCAACGAAGTACATGCTTACGACGATGAGCTGAAAATGATGATCTCCGACGAAAGCCGCTGTGTGAACTGCCACCGCTGCGTTTCCATCTGTCCCACGCGCGCTTTGAAGATCGTCAAGACCGACCACACCTTTAAGGAAAATGCCAACTGGTCCGGCGAGACCATCATGGAGGTCTACCGTCAGGCGAGCAGCGGCGGTGTGCTGCTGTCTTCCATGGGCAACCCGAAGCCCTTGCCGGTCTACTGGGATAAAATCCTCATCAACGCGTCGCAGGTCACGAACCCGTCCATCGACCCGCTCCGTGAGCCGATGGAAACGAAGACGTTTTTAGGTCAGAAGCCGTCTAAAATCGAGCGCGACGAGAACGGTAAGATTAAGACGAATATCACCCCGCAGCTTGAGCTTTCCGTGCCGATCATGTTTTCTGCCATGTCCTACGGCTCCATCAGCTACAATGCGCACGAAAGCCTTGCCCGCGCCGCAGAAGCGCTCGGCATCTACTACAACACCGGCGAGGGCGGTCTGCATCAGGATTTCTACAAGTACGGCGCAAATACCATCGTGCAGGTCGCGTCCGGCCGCTTCGGCGTGCATAAGGATTACCTCAGCGCCGGCGCCGCCATCGAGATCAAAATGGGGCAGGGCGCAAAGCCGGGCATCGGCGGCCATCTGCCGGGTGCAAAAATTGTCGGCGACGTTTCCCGCACGCGTATGATCCCGGAGGGCTCGGACGCTATTTCGCCCGCACCGCACCACGATATTTACTCCATTGAAGACCTGCGTCAGCTTGTTTTCTCCTTAAAAGAAGCCTCAAACTACAAAAAGCCCGTCATCGTCAAGATTGCGGCGGTGCACAACATTGCAGCCATTGCGTCCGGCATTGCACGCAGCGGCGCGGACATCATCGCCATCGACGGTTTCCGCGGCGGCACGGGCGCGGCGCCTACGCGCATCCGCGATAACGTCGGCATCCCGATTGAGCTTGCTCTGGCGGCGGTCGATCAGCGCCTGCGCGATGAAGGCATCCGCAACAAGGTTTCGCTCGTTGTCGGCGGCTCCATTCGCTCCAGCGCCGATGTTGTCAAGGCCATCGCGCTCGGTGCAGATGCGTGCTACATCGGCACGGCGGCACTTTTGGCGCTCGGCTGCCATCTGTGCAGAAGCTGCCAGACCGGCAAGTGCAACTGGGGCATCGCAACCCAGCGTCCCGACCTTGTGAAGCGCCTCAACCCGGATATCGGCTATAAGCGCCTTGTGAATCTTGTCACCGCGTGGGAGCACGAGATTAAGGAAATGATGGGCGGCATGGGCATCAATTCCATCGAGGCGCTGCGCGGCAACCGCCTTATGCTGCGCGGCGTGGGTCTGAACGAAAAAGAGCTTCAGATTCTCGGCATCAAGCACGCGGGCGAATAAGCAGAAAAGGGAGCGTAACCATGAAAAGAGTATATGTTGATGAAAAATGGTGCCTCGGCTGCCATCTTTGCGAATATTACTGCGCCTTTGCAAACTCCGGAAAATCCAGCATGATCAAGGCGCTGAAGGACAGAACCATTCACCCCCGCATCCGCATTGAGGGGGACAATCAGGTCAGCTTTGCGGTTTCCTGCCGCCACTGCACAGACCCGCTGTGCGTGAAAAGCTGCATTGCGGGCGCACTTTCCAAAAAGGACGGCGTGGTCTGTATCGACCAGAATAAGTGCGTCGGCTGCCACACCTGCGTGCTGGTATGTCCCTACGGCGCGCTGATGCCCTCGGAATCCGGCGTCATGCAGAAGTGCGAGCTGTGCATCGAAAACGCCGGCGGCAAGCCCGCCTGTGTGCAGGGTTGTCCGAACAAAGCCATCATCTTTGAGGAAAGGGACTGAGCACCATGGCAAAATATGTAATCATCGGCAACTCCACTGCGGCCATCGGCTGCGTGGAAGGCATCCGCAGTAAAGATAAAGACGGAGAGATCGTGCTGATTGCTTCCGAAAACCACTACACCTACGCGCGCCCGCTCATTTCCTATTTATTGCAGGGCAAAACGGATGAGGAGCGCATGAAATACCGCCCGGACAGCTTTTACGAAGAAAATCACGTCACCGCAAAGCTCGGTGAGACCGTCACAAAGCTCGACCCGGAAAAGAAAAACGTGACCTTAAAAAGCGGGGAAGAGATACCCTATGAAAAGCTCCTTGTCGCAACAGGCTCCACGCCGTTCGTACCACCCATGGAGGGGCTTGATACCGTTCCCGAAAAGTTCACGTTCATGTCGCTCGATGACGCACACGCACTTGAAAGCGTCCTTACAAAAGACAGCCGTGTTTTGATTATCGGCGCGGGCCTCATCGGTTTAAAGTGCGCAGAGGGCATCAAGGAGCGCGTGAAATCCATCACGGTCGTCGACCTTGCCGACCGCGTGCTGCCGAGCATCCTCGATGAGACCGGCTCCGCTATCGTCAAGGATTTTCTTGAAAAGCAGGGCATCGAGTTCCACCTCGGCGATACCGCCGCAAAGTTTGCGGGCACGACCGCCACACTCAGAAGCGGTCTTACGGTCGATTTTGACGTGCTCGTCATTGCGGTCGGCGTGCGCCCGAATACTTCGCTCGTCAAAGATGCAGGCGGCGAGGTGCGCCGCGGCATAGCGGCGGATGATACCGGCAAAACAACACTGCCCGATGTCTACGCCGCAGGCGACTGCGCGGAGAGCTTCGATATTTCCGCCGGCGTGAACCGCGTGCTGGCGCTGTTGCCGAACGCCTATATGCAGGGCAATACCGCCGGCATCAACATGGCGGGCGGCAAAGCGAGCTTTGACCGGGCGATCCCGATGAATGCCATCGGCTTCATGGGGCTGCACATCATCACCGCAGGCACGTATGACGGCGAGACCTACGTCCGCCGTGACGGCGAAAACTACAAGATCCTTTTCTATAAAGATGATGTTTTAAAGGGCTATATCCTGATTGGCGACGTGGCGCGTGCCGGTATCTACACGGCGCTTATCCGTAATCGCACGCCGTTAAGCTCGATCGATTTTAAGCTGATCTGCGAAAAGCCGCAGCTCATGGCATTCACGGCCCGTACGCGCCGCGACCTGCTCTCAAAGCAGCAGTAAGGGGGAGAAACATGGAACAAAAAACATATGCACTCGGTCAGCGCTATATCGGCGCAGGGCAAAGTGAGGGTACGATTATATTGAACGAAGTGCCGGGCAACGCGCTCGGCGCGTATCTGGACGGCGCAAATATTATTGTAAATTGCAGCGCACAGGACGCGACCGGTGACACGATGAACGCGGGCGAGATCACCATTCACGGCAGCACGGGCGACGCGGCAGGTTACGCCATGCGCGGCGGTGCCATCTACGTGCAGGGCGATGCCGGTTACCGCGCAGGTATCCACATGAAGGAGTATAAAGAGAAAGTACCCGTGCTCGTCATCGGCGGCAGAACAGGCAGCTTCCTCGGCGAATATCAGGCGGGCGGCATCATCGTCGTACTCGGCATCGGCAGTGAAGATCGCCAGCCGGTCGGCAATTTCTGCGGCACGGGCATGCACGGCGGACGCATTTATCTGCGCACCGCGCACCTGCCGAAGGATTTGCCGGAGCAGGTCGTGGCGCATAAGGCGACCGAAGAAGACATGCAGATTGCGGCGCCGCTCATTCAAAACTATGCGGAAAAGTTCGGTGCAGATGCAGAAAGTCTTCTGCGCGACGAATACTACGTGCTGCGCCCGAACACGCAGAATCCGTATAAGCAGCTCTATGTGACGAACTGATTTTGCCCCTGTAATTCTCTGTAAATTAAGGTTTCTTTTCTTGCATAAATCGACGGTGTATTTTGACGATAAACATTGTGCGTTCTGTCTTATTGCAAAATACACCGATCTTGTGTTATAATATTCAAAAGCGGTCAGCATACGCTGTATTTTGGCAGAATATCTCAAAATGCGGCAGAAAAGAAGAACAGGTACAGCGTGAAAGACGGCAACACCGGATTTCACGCGTATTTGTATGTTTGAAACGCGCTTTTAAAAAAGAAAGGAAGGGTTCGGCATGCAGTATACGGAGTCCGAGGTCACAGAGTTTATCACAGATAACGACGTTAAGTTCATCAAAATGGCGTTCTGCGATATTTTCGGCAGACAGAAGATCATCGCCATTCAGCCGAGCCTTTTGGCTTCTGCGTTCGAGGGCGGCATTCCCATTGATGCTTCGCGCATCATGGGCTTTGAAAAAGAGGCGGACAGCGAGCTCTTTTTGGTGCCGGATACCTCCACCATGTCGCTCCTGCCGTGGCGGCCCGCACACGGGCGCGTCGTGCGCTTTTTCTGCGACATTCGCCGTTCGGATGGCACCGGCTTCGACATCGACTGCCGCGGCATCCTGAAAAAAGCGGTTGACATTGCAAAACTTCATGGTATAATATTTGAATTTGGGGCAAGAAACGAATTCTACCTTTTCAAGAACGATGAAAACGGCAATGCAACGGCTATCCCCTTTGACAACGCGGGCTTTATGGATGCCGCGCCGGAGGATAAGGGCGAGGACGTACGCCGCGAGATCTGCCTGACACTCGAGGATATGGGTGTCACGCCGGAAAGTTCGCACCACAGCGGCGGCCCGGGGCAGAACATCATCGATTTTCAGCACAGCTCTGCCATTCAGTCCGCAGACGATGTCATTACGTATAAGTCTGTTGTGAAGACCATGGCGTCGAGAAACGGCCTTACGGCGTCGTTTGCGCCGAACCCCATTCCGGGTAAGGACGGCAACGGCTTCCACATCACGCTAACGCCGCGCATGCAGATGGGCGACTGTTCCGAGTATTTCCTTGCAGGCATTCTGGAGCACGCTGCAGAAATTACCGCCATTTTGAACCCCACGGCGGATTCCTATAAACGCCTCGGTGCGTTCGGTGCGCCGGAGTTCATCTCTTGGTCGGAGAAGAGCCGCCGGTGCTTTGCGTATAAAAAGGAAGGCAGCAGCACAATAGAGGTGCGCTCGCCCGATTCCACTGCGAATCCGTACCTTGCGTACGCTGCGCTCATTTATGCGGGGCTTGACGGCTACCTCAAAAAGACGAAGCTGCCAAAGCCCGATCTTGCGCGCGAAACCTGCGGCAAGCTGCCGAAGTCTGCCGAAGAAGCGCTGCAAATTTTCGCAAAGAGCAGCTTTGTCCGCAACGTGTTCCCGGAGTATTTCGTAAAGACGTATATCCGCACGTTCGGTAACGGGCCCGCAGATGTGTAAAACAAGGGGGCACAGGGCATGAATGCGATCATTCAGCACAGCGTCCTCATCGTGTCCGGCACGCAAAAAGGTGCGGCGTATATCACAGAGTTGCTTTCCCCGCGCGAGTTTGCGCCCATGACAACGGCGCTCAGCGGCGGAGACGCCCGGCGGTTGCTTTTGCGGCGCAGCTACGACCTTGTGGTCATCAACACACCGCTCCCAGATGAATTTGGGCACGAGTTGGCAGAGTATATCACAGAAAAATTCGTTTCCGGTGTCATGGTCATTGCAAAAGCGGAGCTTTTCGATCAGGTGAACGACAAAATGGAGCCGTTTGGCATATTGACGGTGCAAAAGCCGCTTTCGCGCCCGCTGTTTTATCAGGCGCTTCACCTGCTCATCGCCACGCAGAACCGCTGGCAGCACTTTGACCGGGAAAACCAGAAGCTCAGAACCAAAATGGAAGAAGTGCGCATTGTGGCGCGTGCAAAGTGTATCCTTGTGGAATACCTGCGCATGAGCGAGCAGCAGGCGCACCGCTATATTGAAAAACAGGCAATGGATATGCGCACATCGAAAAAGGATGTTGCGGAAAATATCCTGAAAACCTATACGTAAATGAATGCGTACAGGGCTGCACCGCAGCTTTGACATAGATTGCATACAGCAGAAAAGAGTAATTATTTCAGGGAAAGAGGAACGTACGTTATGGGCAACAAAGCATATTTGGTACTCGAAAACGGAAAGGTCTTCTGCGGCGAATCCTTCGGCGCGGCGGGCGAAGTAACGGCTGAGGTCGTTTTCACGACCGGCATGACAGGTTATCTCGAAACGCTCACCGATAAGAGCTATTTCGGGCAGATTGTCGTCCAGACATTTCCGCTCATCGGCAATTACGGCGTGATCCCCTCCGATTTTGAGGGAAAGATCATCGGTCCCTGTGGTTATATCGTAAAAGAATGGTGTCAGTCGCCCTCCAATTTCCGTTCGGAGGGTGATCTTGACACCTTTTTTAAAGAAAGAGGTGTCATCGGCCTTTGCGGCATCGATACACGTGCCCTCACAAAGGTCATCCGCGAAAGCGGCGTCATGAACGGTATGATCACAACAGAGCTTACGCATGTCGATATGGATAAGATTCACAGCTACCGCGTGACAAACGCGGTGGAAAGCACCTCCGTCACCGAGATGACGCGCCGTGAGAACCCGGAGAAAACATGCACCGTGGCGCTCATGGATTACGGCTACAAGGAGAACATCCGCCGCGAGCTCGAAAAGCGCGGGGCAGAGGTCATTGTATGCCCGTACAACACGACGGCAGACGAATTGAAAGCTCTTAATATTGACGGCGTGATGCTTTCAAACGGCCCCGGCGACCCGGCGGATAACATCGAGGTCATTGAAAACCTCAAGAAGATTATGAACATGGGCAAACCGCTCTTCGGCATCTGCCTCGGTCACCAGCTGCTGGCGCTTGCAAACGGCTTTAAGACCGAAAAGCTCAAGTACGGTCACCGCGGCGCAAACCAGCCGGTGCAGAACCTCGAGACCGGCCGCGTCTACATCTCCAGCCAGAACCATGGCTACGCGGTCGTGTCCTCCACAATCGACCCCGAGATTGCCGACGAATATTTCAACAACGTAAACGACAGAACGTGCGAGGGCGTGCGCTATAAAAAAATCCCCGCTTTTTCCGTGCAGTTCCACCCGGAAGCCTGCGGCGGCCCGCGCGATACCGCGTTCCTCTTTGATAAATTCTTTGAGATGATGGGAAAATAAACAGTACCCAGAGCAGTATAGAAAGGATTGTTTACAGCTATGCCATTGAATAAAGACATTAAAAAGGTTCTCGTCATCGGCTCCGGCCCGATCGTCATCGGTCAGGCGGCGGAATTTGACTACGCCGGCACTCAGGCGTGCCGTGCTCTGAAAGCGGATGGCATCGAGATCGTGCTCGTCAACTCCAACCCGGCGACCATCATGACGGATAACGCCATGGCGGACCACATTTACATCGAGCCGCTTACGCTGCCCACCATCAAGCGCATCATCGAAAAAGAAAAGCCGGACAGCATCCTCTCCGGTTTCGGCGGCCAGACCGGCCTCACGCTTTCCATGCAGCTTGCAAAGGAAGGCTTTTTGAAGGAACACAACGTACGCCTGCTCGGCGCTTCCCCGGAGACCATCGATAAGGCGGAAGACCGTCAGATGTTCAAGGATACGATGGAAAGCATCGGTCAGCCGTGCATCCCGTCCAAGGTTGTCACCACGGTAGAGGACGCACTGGAGTTTGCGGAAGAGATCACGTACCCCGTTATCATCCGCCCGGCGTTCACGCTCGGCGGCACCGGCGGCGGTATCGTCGATAACCGCGAAGAGCTCATGGAGGTCGCGGCAAACGGCCTTGCGCTCTCGCCGATCACCCAGATCCTCGTTGAAAAGAGCATTGCGGGCTGGAAGGAGATCGAGTTCGAGGTTATTCGCGACAGCAAGGGCAACGTCATCACGGTCTGCTCCATGGAAAACTTCGACCCGGTCGGCGTCCACACCGGCGACAGCATCGTCATCGCCCCGGCGGTCACGCTTTCCGATAAAGAATATCAGATGCTCCGCACTGCGGCCATCAACATCATCGACGCGCTCGGCGTAGAGGGCGGCTGCAACTGCCAGTTCGCGCTGCACCCGACGTCCTTTGAGTACGCCGTCATTGAGGTCAACCCGCGTGTGTCCCGTTCCTCCGCACTGGCATCTAAGGCGACCGGCTATCCGATTGCAAAGGTCGCGACGAAGATTGCCATCGGCTATACACTCGATGAGATCGTCAACGCCGTCACCGGCAAGACCTACGCAGCATTTGAGCCCGCGCTCGACTATGTGGCGGTCAAGTTCCCGAAGTGGCCGTTCGATAAATTCGTCTACGCAAAGCGCAACCTCGGCACGCAGATGAAGGCGACCGGCGAGGTCATGTCCATCGCCGATACGTTTGAAATGGCCCTCATGAAGGCTGTGCGCGGTGCAGAAATCTCGCTCGATACGCTCAACATGCCGAAGTTCGCAAACTACGAGGACAGTGCCCTGTGGCAGATTTTAAAAGACGCGACGGACGAGCGCCTGTTCGCCATCTACGAGCTCATGAAGCGCGGCGTCACCACCAAAGAGATCCACGACTTCACGATGATCGACATGTGGTTCCTCGAAAAGCTCAATAACCTGCTCGCGTATGAGCGCGAGATTAAGGATCAGCCGCTCACGCACGCACAGTATACGCGCGGCAAGAAACTCGGCTACACGGACGAAGCCCTCACGCGTATTTGCGGCACAAAGCCGACCTTCCGTCACGAAGCGACCTTCAAAATGGTCGATACCTGTGCAGGCGAGTTCGCTGCGACCACACCGTATTTCTACGGCACCTACGATACGCCGGAGCAGGGCGGTGAAAACGAAGCGATGGAGTTCATCGGCAAAAGCGGCAAGGAGACCGTCATGGTTTTCGGTTCCGGCCCGATCCGTATCGGTCAGGGTATCGAGTTCGACTATGCCAGCGTCCATTGCGTGGAGTCTCTCCAGCGCCTCGGCTATGAAGTCGTCATCGTCAACAACAACCCGGAAACCGTTTCCACAGACTTCGACACTGCAGACCGACTCTACTTTGAGCCGCTGTGCGCCGAAGACGTTATGAATATCATCAACATCGAAAAGCCGAAGGGCGTTGTCGTCGCGTTCGGCGGCCAGACGGCCATCAAGCTTACAAAGACGCTTGCGAAAAACAACGTGCCGATCATCGGCACAAGCGCCGACAGCATCGATGCCGCAGAGGACAGAGAGCGCTTTGAAGAACTGCTCGAACGCTGCAACATCAAGCGCCCGAAGGGTCACACCGTTATGACGACGGAGGAAGCCCTCGCAGCCGCACACGACCTCGGCTATCCGGTGCTCATGCGTCCGTCCTACGTGCTCGGCGGTCAGAACATGATCATTGCATACGGCGATGAAGACATCAACGAATACATGGCGATTATCCTGCGCCAGAAGCAGGATAACCCGGTGCTCATCGATAAGTACCTCAGTGGCACCGAGATTGAAGTCGACGCCATCTGCGACGGCGAGAACATCCTCATCCCGGGCATCATGGAGCACGTAGAGCGCACCGGTATCCACTCCGGCGACAGCATCGCGGTCTACCCGGCAAAGGACATCGACGACGAGCTCAGCGCGAAGATTGTCAAGACGACCGAAATGCTCTGCACGGAGCTCAAGGCCATCGGCCTCATCAACCTGCAGTACATCATCATGAACCGCGAAATCTACGTCATCGAGGTCAACCCGCGTGCATCGAGAACGGTTCCGTACCTCAGCAAGGTCACGGGCGTGCCTATGTGCGACCTCGCTACAAAGGTCAGCCTCGGCATGAAGCTCACCGACCTCGGCTACGGCACGGGCCTCTATCCGACTTCGCCGTATACGGCCGTCAAGGTGCCGGTCTTCTCCTTCGAGAAGCTTACGGATGTCGATACCCAGCTTGGCCCGGAAATGAAATCCACTGGCGAAGTGCTCGGCATCGGCAACAACCTTGAGGAGGCGCTCTATAAGGGCCTCATCGCCTCCGGCAGCAAGATGAACAAAAAGGGCGGCGTGTTCATCACCGTCCGCGACGGCGATAAGAAAGAGATCGGCGAGATCGCGAAGAAATTCGACAAAATGGGCTTCCCGCTTTACGCCACGACGGGCACCGCAAGCGTGCTTGCAAAGCTCGGCCTCACCGTGAAGATTGTCGATAAGATTCACGAAAGCCCGGTCAACACCATTACGCTGCTTGAAAGCGGTAAGCTGGCGTACATCATCTCCACCTCCGCAAAGGGCAGAAACCCCGCACGCGACAGCGTTAAGATCCGCAGAAAAGCGGCGCTGCTCGGCATCCCGTGCCTCACGGCCATCGATACCGCAAACGCCCTCGCGGACAGCCTGATGAGCCGCTACACCCCGTACAACACGGAGATTGTGGACATCAACAACCTCAAAAAAGAAAAGGTCAAGCTGCCGTTCACCAAGATGTCGGCGTGCAGCAACGACTACATTTATATCAACTGCTTCGAAAACGAAGTTTCCTCTCCGGAGTTCCTCTCCATCTACCTGTCCGACCGCCACAACGGCGTCGGCGGCGACGGTGTCATCCTCATCTGCCCGTCCGATGTGGCAGACGCTCAGATGCGTATGTTCAATCGCGACGGCAGCGAGGGTCTCATGTGCGGCAACGGCATCCGCTGCGTCGCAAAGTACCTCTTCGACAACGGCATCGTGAAAAAGCCTGTCATCAATATCGAGACAAAGAGCGGCATCAAGTCTTGCAGCATCATGACGATGAACGGCAAGGCGTACAAGATTACGGTCGATATGGGCGCGGCAGCGCTTCGCCCGGAGCAGGTGCCCGTAAAGCTCGAAGGCGACATGGTCGTCAACAAGCCTGTCATCATCGACGGTCACGAGTATTACATCACCTGCGCATCCATGGGCAACCCGCACTGTGCGGTGTTCGCACCGTCCATCGATAAGCTGGATCTCAATGCCATGGGCCCGAAGTTCGAGTATAACCCGCTCTTCCCGGAGCGCGTCAACGTCGAGTTCATCGAGGTCGTGGACGAGCGCACCCTTAAGGTACGCGTTTGGGAGCGCGGCAGCGGCGAAACGATGGCCTGCGGTACAGGTGCTTGCGCGGCTGTTGTCGCGGCAACGCTCAACGGCAAGTGCGAAAAAGGCGAGGACATCCGCGTCATCTTAAAGGGCGGCGACCTCACCGTGCGCTACACCGATGAGAAAGTGCTCATGACCGGCGGCGCAGAGAAGGTCTTCGACGGTGTCGTAGAAGTCTAATTGATGTTAAATAGTTCGGCGTTCCGCATTTTTGCGGAGCGCCGAAAAACATTTTAAAAATAAAATCAGAAATTTTTTCTAAAAATTTGAAGAAGATAAAAGGTAAAAATTCAAGAGAAAGCGGTGAAATTCCATGAACAAGTACTTGAAAAAAGCGGAAAACGGCTCGGGCATCGACCACTATACGCGCGTGCCGGACACCGGGGCAAAGCAGAAGATCACGTTTACCAAAATGCACGGCTGTGCAAATGATTACGTGTATATTGACTGCTTCCAAAATGATATTCAAAACTACGCCGAGCTCGCAATCTATCTTTCCGACCGCCACACCGGCATCGGCGGCGACGGCGTCATCTACATTTGTCCGTCCGATGTGGCCGACGCGAGAATGCGCATGTATAACCTCGACGGCAGTGAGGGCATGATGTGCGGCAACGGCATCCGCTGCGTTGCAAAGTATGTCTACGACAGCGGCATCGCGAAGAAAGACGTTTTGCATATCGAGACAAAAAGCGGCATCAAAATCTGCCGCGTGCATGTCGAAAACGGCGAAGTTACCACTGTCACGGTCGATATGGGCAAAGCGGAGCTCGTGCCCGCGAAGATTCCGGTCGATTTCCCGGGTGATACTGCCGTCAAAGAGAAGATCACCGTCCTTGACAAAGAATACGAAGTTACCTGCGTTTCCATGGGCAACCCGCACTGCGTCATTTTCGGCAAAGATCCCGATACGATCGACCTCGAGAAGATCGGCCCGCATTTTGAGCACTTTGAGAAGTTCCCGGAGCGCATCAATACGGAGTTCATCGAGGTGCTGGATAACCACACCTTAAAAATGCGCGTGTGGGAGCGCGGCAGCGGCGAAACCATGGCGTGCGGCACCGGCGCGTGTGCGTCTGCCGTTGCGGCGTGTCTCAACGGCTACTGTAAAAAGGGCGAAGATATTACCGTCAAGCTGCGCGGCGGCGACCTTGTCATCCATTATACCGATGACGGCGTGCAGATGACCGGCAGCGCCGACACGGTTTTTACCGGCATCGTAGAAATTTAATTGTAAAAAAGCCGAAAACGGCTTTTAATAAAATGAAATAGGGTATTGGAGAAATATAGGTTTCTCAGTCAAAGAAAAATATAAAAGTTTCACTGTAAAAAAGAAAGGGGTAAGTTCTATGACAAAGTACATTTTCGTAACCGGCGGCGTGGTTTCCGGTCTCGGTAAGGGCATCACGGCGGCATCGCTTGGCCGTCTTTTAAAGGCGAGAGGGTTAAAAGTCGCCGCACAGAAGCTTGACCCGTACATCAACGTTGACCCGGGCACCATGAGCCCGTACCAGCACGGCGAAGTTTACGTGACCGAGGACGGCGCAGAGACCGACCTTGACCTCGGCCACTACGAGCGCTTCATCGACGAAGACCTGAATAAATTCTCCAACCTCACGACCGGCAAAGTCTACTGGAACGTCCTCAACAAGGAACGCCGCGGCGAGTACCTTGGCGAGACCATTCAGGTCATCCCGCACATCACGGACGAGATCAAGAACTTCATTTACAGCGTCGGCCACAAGACGAATGCAGACGTCGTTATCACCGAGATCGGCGGCACGGCAGGCGATATCGAAAGCCAGCCGTTTCTCGAAGCCATTCGTCAGGTTTCGCTCGAGGTCGGTAAGGAAAACTCCCTTTTCATTCATGTCACGCTTGTGCCGTACCTCAAAAGCTCCGGCGAGCATAAGTCGAAACCGACCCAGCACTCTGTAAAAGAAATGCAGGGTATGGGCATCTCCCCGGACATCATTGTCCTGCGCTGCGATGAGCCGATCGATCCGAGCATTTTCCACAAGATTGCCCTGTTCTGCAACGTAAAGCCGGACTGTGTTATTGAAAACATGACGATCCCGGTGCTGTACGAAGCGCCGATTATGCTGGAGAAAAACAATTTCTCCAGCGTTGTCTGCCGCGAGCTGAACCTCAAGACAAAAGAGCCGGATATGGCCGAGTGGAGCCGCATGGTAGAGAAGATCCGCAGCCGCAAAAAGACCGTCACCATCGGCCTTGTCGGCAAATATATCAAACTGCATGACGCATACCTTTCCGTCGTCGAAGCACTCAACCATGCCGGCTATGAGCACGGCACGAAGGTCGAAATCAATTGGATCGATTCCGAGCTCATCACGCAGGAAAACGCTGCTGAAATGCTCAAGGGCTGCGATGGTATCCTTGTGCCGGGCGGCTTCGGCAACCGCGGTATCGAGGGTATGATCTATGCCGCACAGTACGCAAGAGAGAGCAACGTCCCGTACCTCGGCATTTGCCTCGGTATGCAGATTGCCGTCATCGAGTATGCCCGCCACGTGTGCGGCATCGCAGATGCAAACTCCGGCGAATTCGACGAGTACGGCCTCAATAAGGTTATCGATTTCATGCCGGACCAGTCCAGCACCATCAATATGGGCGGCACACTGCGCCTCGGCAGCTACCCGTGCGAGATCGCGGAGGGCACGCAAATGGCGCGCTGCTATGGCGTTTCGCATATCGATGAACGCCACCGCCACCGCTATGAGTTCAATAACGATTACAGAGAGACACTCACAAAAGCAGGCATGGTCATCAGCGGCACCTCGCCGGACGGCAGGATCGTCGAGACCGTGGAAGTGCCGCAGAACGACTTCTGCATCGGCGTGCAGTTCCACCCGGAATTCAAGTCCCGTCCGAATAAGGCACATCCGTTATTCCTCGGCTTTGTCGGCGCATCACTCCATAAGAGGGAAAAGAACGCATAAGAGACGGTAATGAAAATAAAAAAGGTCCAAGTATAAAAAGAAGGGAAGAAACCGGCATGAAACTCAACCAAAACTACGCAAACCTTCAGGAAAGCTATTTGTTTCTGACCATTGCAAAGAAAGTCGCCGCCTATACGGAGGCGCATCCGGATAACCACATCATCCGCATGGGCATCGGCGATGTCACTCAGCCGCTCGTTCCGGCCGTCATCGAAGCCATGCACAAAGCAACGGATGAAATGGCGCACAAGGAGACATTCCACGGCTATTCGCCGGATCAGGGCTATGATTTCCTGCGTGAAGCCATTCAAGGCTATTACGCAAAGCGCGGCGTGGCATTAAAGCTCAGCGAAATTTTCGTCGGCGACGGCGCAAAGAGCGACGTCGGCAATATCGTCGATATCTTCGCAGACGATAACACCGTCCTCATCCCGGACCCGGTCTATCCCGTGTATGTCGATACGAACGTCATGTCCGGCAGAAAGGTGATCTACCTCGACGCAAACGAGCAGAACGGCTTCCTCGGTATGCCGGATGAAAACGTCAAGGCCGACATTATCTATCTCTGCTCGCCGAATAACCCCACCGGCGCCGTGTATAACAGAGCACAGCTCAAAGCGTGGGTCGATTACGCGCTCAAAAACAACGCTGTTATCCTGTTTGATGCCGCGTATGAGTCGTTCATCACGCATGACGATCTCCCGCACAGCATTTTCGAGATTGAGGGCGCGAAAAAGTGCGCCATCGAGTTCTGCTCGTTCTCGAAAACCGCAGGCTTCACCGGTGTGCGTTGCGGCTATACCGTTATCTGCGATGAGCTTGTTTCGGACGGCACCAAGGTCAATACGCTGTGGGCGCGCCGTCAGGCCACAAAGTTCAACGGCGTCAACTACATCACCCAGCGCGCCGCCGAGGCCGTCTTCACGGACGAAGGCCAGCAGCAGGTGAAGGACGTCATCAACTACTACCGTGCGAACGCCAAGGTTATGGTCGATGCGTTCAAGGAGATGGGTGTGTGGTTCACCGGCGGCGAAAATTCCCCGTACATCTGGCATAAGGTGCCGGACGGCATGACCTCCTGGGAATTCTTCGATTATCTCTTGAACGAAGCCGAGGTCGTCGGCACGCCGGGCAGCGGCTTCGGCAAAAACGGCGAGGGCTTCTTCCGCCTTACCGCGTTCGGTACGCTGGAAAAGACACAGGAAGCCATGGAGCGCCTCAAAAAGCTGCTTAAAAAGTAATTCAAACGAAGTCAAAGGGGACTGTGCAAAACCTGCGCAGTCTCTTTTTTGCGCTTGATTTGTGCAGACAAGTTGCTATAATGAAACTGAGCTTATTTCCTACGGAGGATACACTATGCATTACAAAAAAGATCGCGTTGCTTTAAAGCCGCCGCTTGGCTGGAACAGCTGGGATTGCTACGGCCCCGCCGTCAATGAAGTGCAGCTTTTGGGCAATGCGCGTTATATGGCAGAGCACTTAAAAGCGCACGGTTGGCAGTATGTCGTGTGCGACATTCAGTGGTACGAGCCGGAGGCCGGGCAGCGCCACTGGGAGTATAACCGTTTCGCAGAGCTGTGCATGGACGGATTCGGCCGCCTCATCCCGGCGGAAAACCGTTTCCCTTCCGCCGCAAACGGCGCGGGCTTTAAGCCCATCGCCGACCAGATTCACGCACTCGGCCTGAAATTCGGCATCCACATCATGCGCGGCGTACCGCGTCTCGCCGTGCATCGCGCCCTGCCTGTAAAGGGCACGAACATCACTTGCCGCGACATCGCTCACGCAAACTCCATCTGCGCGTGGAACACCGATATGTACGGCGTTGACGCTGATTGTGACGGCGCACAAGCGTACTACGACGCTATCTTTGAGCTCTACGCTTCATGGGGCGTCGATTACGTCAAGGTCGATGACATCTGCAACGTGAAGATCACTCCGCTCGAGCCGTATTCCGCGCGCCGCGAGATCGAGATGATCCGCCGCGCCATTGACCGCTGCGGGCGCGATATGGTGCTCAGCCTTTCGCCCGGTCCGGCTGTGCTGGAAGAAGCATGGCATCTTGCGAAAAACGCGAACATGTGGCGCATCACGGACGATTTCTGGGATAATTGGGACTCCCTCAAAGAAATGTTCTGGCGGTGCGAGCGCTGGCAGGCGCACGTAAAGCCCGGTCAGTTCCCGGACTGCGACATGCTGCCGCTCGGGCATATCACCATCGCGGCGGACGGCATAGGGCACAATACGAACCTGACACACGCCGAGCAGATCACCATGATGACGCTGTGGGGCATTTTCCGCTCGCCGCTCATCATGGGCGGCGAAATGCGCGATAATGACGCGTTCACGCTGAGCCTGCTCACAAATGACGAGCTTTTAAACCTCAACCAAAACGGCACCACGCCTTTGCAGCTTTTCCGCGACGAAACAAAAGCCGCGTGGCTCAATTTCGTAGGCAGCACGCCGTATATCGCACTTTTCAACCTCACGGAAAACCGCGCCGTTGTCAGCGCCGAGCTGTCGGAATTCACCGATAAAACGCACGCAGAGGAGATCTGGAGTGGGGAGAAGACCGCATTCACAAAAACGCTTTCCGCTAAAATAGAGCCGCACGGCGCAAAGCTTTATAAACTCATTTGACCGGATACAGGAGGAGAACACCATGCTGGAAAAACTGAAAGAAGAAGTCTACAAGGCAAATATGCTGCTGCCGAAATACAAGCTCATCACGTTCACGTGGGGTAACGTCAGCGGCATCGACCGCGAAAGCGGTATCATGGCCATTAAGCCGAGCGGCGTGGAGTACGACCTCCTGCGCCCCGAGGACATGGTGCTCGTCGATGTGAACACAGGCAAAAAGGTGGAGGGCGACCTTAATCCGTCGTCCGATACGCCCACACATGTCGAGCTCTACAAGGCATTCCCGAACATCGGCGGCGTTGTCCACACGCACAGCCGCTGGGCGACCGTGTTCAGCCAGTCCGGCCGCGGCATCCCGGCGCTCGGCACCACACACGGCGATTATTTCTACGGCGAAATTCCCTGCACGCGCAAAATGACGCCTGAGGAGATCGGCGGCGCTTATGAAAAGGAGACCGGTACCGTCATCATCGAGACGTTTAAGGATAAGTCCCCGGACGACATCCCCGCCGTGCTCGTCCACAGCCATGGCCCGTTCACATGGGGTACAGACCCCATGAACGCCGTGCATAACGCCGTCGTCCTCGAGGAACTCGCGTTCATGGCATGGCACAACCTCGTGCTTGACCCCACAATCCCGCCCATGCAGCAGGAGCTTCTCGATAAGCACTACCTGCGCAAGCACGGCGCAAACGCGTATTATGGGCAGGGGAAATAAAAAACGGCTGGGAAAAGGGCACAGTCCCGCTGCAAAACGAAGCACTTACACTGCGCGAATGGTACTTTGACGGCGAACACTATTGGGTCTCGGCTGTAAACAAAAACGGCAGTGACTGCGCAGGAGACGGCGGCTATGCACAAACTACACGCTATTGCCGCGTGGCAAACGCAGACCTAAACTGGTCGCCGTGCGCCGCACCGAACGAACCATAAAGCAAGACCCGCCGGGGAATATGCACCTCGGCGGGTCAAATTATTCGTTATTCTTTTATAAACGTGTCGAGCAGGGCGAGACCCGAAGAGGATTTAAACAGTCGCCGCACGGCTTTTGCGTGGGCAGAAGGATCATCTTCTTCCGTGCAGCCCGCAATGAGGTCGGCTTCAACGAGAAGCTGCAGATCCTTGCCGTCGATCTTGTCGTAGCAGTGGTGCAGAACAATCATCTTGGTGATGCGTGGCAGATCTTCTTCCGCGTAACCGCAGGCGAGCAGGAATTTCCGCGCCAACGCAGGTGCTTCCTTGCGCTGATTCGCGGGGCAGCCGTCATCGTACTTTTCCTTGCAAAATTTGATCGCGATATCGTGCAAAATCGCCGCCGCGCGCAGATTTTTCTGCTCGTGGGTGGGAAGATTTTCCAACTCACCCAGCATTTTCGCAAGGCCGTATACCTTTAAAATGTGCTGTGTGCGGCGTAGGTGCCCGTTCTCATACAGGAGCGCGTCATATAAAAGCTTCGCTTCGTTCGGCATGCAATCCCCTCCGTTTCAAGGTCATCATACCATGGCTTTGACATTTGTGCAAGAGTCCGCTATACTAAATTAAAACGCGACAGATCACGGAGAACCCACATGCTCACCTATTCTTTCTCAAAAATCGGCTCCGAAAGCCTTTATATGTACCTGTATAAGTGCATCCGTGAGGACATTCTGACGGGCAAGATCACGCCCGGCACAAAATTGCCCTCTAAGCGCAGCTTTGCGGAAAACCTCGGCGTCAGCGTCATCACAGTCGAAAACGCCTATGCGCAGCTTGTCTCGGAGGGGTACGTCTACGCCTTGCCGAAAAAAGGCTTCTTCGCCGCCAATTTGGAAAAAAGCACCGCGCCGCAGAAAAAAGAGAGTCCCCGCACACAAATGCCCGTACCGCCGAAATATTTTGCGGATTTTTCCAGCAGCCGCACCGACCCGCAGAATTTCCCGTTTGCCACATGGGCGAAGCTCATGCGCGAGATCATCTCGGAAAAAAGCGCCGAGCTTATGGCAAACGCCCCGTGCGGCGGCGTGTTCGAGCTAAGGTGCGCCATCGCCGAGCACCTTAGGGAGTTTCGCGGCATCGATGCCGACCCGAACTGCATCGTCGTCGGCGCCGGAACGGAGTACCTCTACGGGCTTCTCATCCAGCTTTTGGGGTTCGATAAGGTCTACGCGCTCGAAGATCCCGGCTACCGCAAAATTGCGCAGGTGTACGAGAGCTACGGCGTGCAGTACCGTTTCACGCCGATGGATAAAGAGGGGATAGACCCCAAAGCGCTCGAAAAAAGCGGCGCGGATATTCTGCACATTTCGCCATCGCACCACTTCCCGACGGGCATCGTCACGCCCATCGCACGGCGTTACACGCTTCTCGATTGGGCCGCGCAGAGCGAAAACCGTTACATCATCGAGGACGATTACGATTCCGAGTTCCGCCTCACCGGCAAGCCTATCCCGGCGCTGCAAAGCATCGATTCCGCCGACCGCGTCATTTACATGAATACGTTTTCAAAAAGCCTTGCCAGCACCATCCGTATCAGCTACATGGTGCTGCCCACAGCGCTCGCCGAAGCATTTTACAAAAATCTTGGATTCTACGCGTGCACGGTCTCGAACCTCGAGCAGTACACGCTCGCAAAATTCATTTCCGAGGGCTATTTTGAAAAGCACATCAACCGCATGCGCATCCGTTATAAGCAAAAAAAAGATCTCATCTTAAAAGAGATGAAGCGCTGCGGTTTGTTAAAGCTTGCAAAAATTGATGCCGAAGACGCCGGTCTGCATTTTCTCCTGCGTGTCTGCGGACCTGTGCCCGCCGAAAAGATCACCCGCCGCGCGGCGGAAAACGGCGTGCGCGTCACCGGGCTTTCGGCGTATTACCATACAGCGCCCGTAAACCCGCAGACCGCATTCGTCATCAGCTACTCCGAAATTCCCGACGCCTGCATCACCGAAGCCGTCAACCGCTTAGCTAAAGCCGTTACGGCTGCGGTGATGGGGGAGAGATGATAAAACCCCGCCGCCCGCAAAGATAAGATTTTGTCTTTATGGGCGGTGGGGTTAGTGATATATTTCGCTTTGCAAAATATGAAATGAGTGCTGCCGTATTTGTGAAGTTTTCCGCGTATGCAGAAAGTGAAAGGAACTTCGCTCTTAACGCGCGCAGCGCAGCTCACTGCGAAGCAATTTCACGATAACCGAAGGTTGTTAGTTTACTCGCCGTAAGGCGAATTTCGTTGAAAAAAGACCATTGTCATTCGACAATGGTCTTTTTGGTGCAGGTAACAGGACTTGAACCCGTAATATATACACGCAAAACCCGCATAAACTCTATATATTTCAAAACATGTGTTGCTTTTTGTGTTGCATTTTGCTTTTATCCGTAAGATTTTGTAAATCGGTCAACGATTTTTGCGTTAAAGTCCTTTTGCTCATCGGATAAAACGTGCTCGTAGATTTTGTCGAGGACATCGCGGTTCTCCCACCCTCCGCGCTGCATGATGTATAGGTCCGGCACGCCCATAGCGTGCAGGACGGAAGCGGAATGGTGTCGCAGATCATGAAAGCGGTACGGTTTACCCAGCACGCGCATGGAGAGCGTGCGGAAGAGGTTTGATATTGTAATAGGCGAGTACGGGCATACGCGCTCATTATCTATGCTACGCAACTCATCAATGATAAATTTCGGCAGCTCCACAAATCGAGTTCCGGCGGTTGTTTTGGTAGACTTGATAACATACTCGTGATTATCGTCACAGACCATAGCCTTGTTAACCATAACGCCGTTATCATGCACGTCGCTTTGCGTCAGTGCGCATATTTCGGAGCGGCGCAGGGTGCCTACGGCAGCCAATAAAATAGCTTGGTGCATATTAGTGCCCTCGGCAGCCTCCAGCAATGCCTTCACTTCCGCCTCGGTCGGAATGGTGATCCTTGCCTTTTGCTTCTGGGGCAAGCCCGTGGAGAGCTGGAAAGAGGGATAATATACGCCCAGCACGGCAGATAAAAGCCCATGGGCATTGCGCACGGTTTTTGGCGCATGATTTGCCGCGAACTGGTTTATGGAGCGCTGCACGGCCTCCTGCGTAATGTCGCGCAGCTTTAGCGGCATAATGTCTTGTAGGTCATTCCGGGCGCTTCGGCGGTACTCGCGTATCGTAGAGGGCGAGAGCACGTTGGTTTTGCTGTCGATATAGCGCGTGTATGCCTCTTTCAAGGTCATGTCTCCGGCGGATGCGGTGCGCTGTTTGCCGTCCAATTTGTATTCTGCCGCCATGTATTCGGCTTCTTTTTTTGTTGTGGCGGTGAATGATTTGTAAATTCGCTTTCCGGTGGCGGGGTCCGTGTAATCGTATAGATTCACGCGCCAGTTACCGGAGGGCAGTTTTTTAGCTTTTGCCATGATGTATCCTCCTATTTTAAAAATCCCGTAGATACGTTTTTGTATCCACGGGATTTTGTTATTTGAGCAAACCACCGGAAGCGGAACGAGCCTGTATCCAGCCGCGATCTAAGTTTGCGAGATCGTAGCCGAACAGGAAGCAAACGAAAAGCACAAGGATAATGCAGATAATCAAGCAAATTCGGACAAGCCGCCGGTCTTCGTTGTGCTGGCGCGTGAATTGCGCCTCTTGCTGCGCGAGCCTTACAATTTTATCCTCACGTTCAAATTCAATATTTTTCTTGAGGTATCGGATTCGCTCGTTTTCCGAGTCTTCGTCCGGCAGCGGCGGCGAAACAATATCATACTTGACGGCAGCAAGGATAGACTTAAGCACAACAATGCTCGGGTCAGCCTGCCGTTTAAAAATGCGAATGATTGTACTTTGAGAGACATTACAAGCGTCCGCAACGTTTTGATAAGATAAGTTGAGCGAGACGCGTCGAGCTTCCAGTTTAGGCACAAGCGCGTCTAAATTGATCGTCGAAAAATCCATAAGAAGCACCTAATTTGTAATTTAAGTCATATATAAAGTACCGTTATGCAAAATTGAATATTTACACCACCGTTTGAGAGGCCTATTATTTAATCAAACGAAAGGCTTATCTGTAGGTGATAAGCGTGTTGAATCCCGTCCTGTTCCCGGTCATACCCTGATTGGGAATCGAATTAAATTTTATGTCCAAGATTTCGTAGCCTTCCCTTTGCATGCAGTTTAAAACATAGTCAATTTCCGTTGTGTATTTCTCGTCGCACTTAAAGACCTGATTGGCAAGTTGAGAAAAACTGTTTATCAGCACGACGTGAACCGCACCATCTTTTTGAGCTAGATATGGGCGCATATTTGCATAGACATTTTGTGCGGTGTTTTTTTGGTATCCTGAGAACAAAGCCATAATATTTTACCTCATTTCGTATATTTACCTCATAATTTAACTGTATCATATCACTTAAAACGGGCGCAGTCAATAAACAAATCAAAAAAATTTTTATTAAAAGAACGGAGTTGAACAAATGAAGACAGTAGAAACAGGGGAAGAAAACAGAACCCGAAAGAACTTAATAGACGCAATTTTAGAAATGCTGCTGGATCTCCCCGTAGATACTTTGCGAAAGATTTACATATCTGTATCAATATGGGCAGGGAAAGTGTAGGCGCACAAAGCAAAAGGCGAGGACCGTTAAAAATTCGGTTCTCGCCTTTTTTATTTGTCTTCCGACAGTATCTTGCAAATCTTTTCAAGCCCTTTTACAAAAATCGGCAGATACTCATCGGGTAGCTGCGCTATAGCGCGAAGCAGTCGGCTTCGGTCGTCATCATCAATTTGTGCTCTGGCAAAAATCTCCGCCAATGCTTCCTCACGTGTTTTTTGCTTAAACATTTCGCCTACACCGGTACGCAACCAGATTAGATCGACACCAAAAACACGGCAAATATCGGCGATTGTGCGATCGCCAATTCCTGATTTTCCAGAACAAATAAGGCTCAAACTACCTTGTTTTATTCCTATCTTTTCCGCAAACTCAGATTGCGTAAGGGACGAAGCTTTTAAGACCTTTTGCACACGCTCGTTTATTGTCTCCATTCGTTCACCTCCTTATATAGTATTATACCATAATCCGAAATAAAGTCAACGAAAAAATATTTGCCACCAATAAAATAAAGCTTGACAATATAGCTCACCTATGGTATTATATAGGTAACAAATAACAGAGAGCAAAAAAAGGAGGTAAATTTAATGTACGAGGTCTTAACGCATGAAGCGGAAAAAGCTATCCAGATCGTTAAAGCTGTGCCTGCGGACAAACGCGCACTTGCCGTGAAGATGGCAGAGATTTACGCCGCAGGACTTGCGGACGGCGTGGAACTGGTAACGATGCGCACCGAGCGCAAAGACGCAGACGCGACCAACCCGAAAGCGGGGTGAGTTAAGTAGATAAAGGAGAAAGCGGAATGAGAATGGAAGACCGGGCACGAAAAGAAGCATTAAAAGTGGTACTGCCATACATTTTAATGCTTCTCGCCCCGATTTTAGGCACGCTAATCGCGGTTTTGATGTTGTGCTTTTTTAGCTAAGCTTAAAGGCCGCGTCCCAGCTTTACCACATGCCGCCCAAAAACTAATCCTCCCCTGAAAACCATGGATGTACACTCCTTTCGTCCAAACAAACATAGATACTGCATAATTTTGCTTTGGGCGGCAGGTGGTAGGGCTGGGGACAAAACATGAATAACGAAAGAGGTGGTAAACAATGCCAAGATTAAAACCTTCGCCCGCAGAACAGCGGAGGCAGACGTTTAGGTCGATTATGCGTTATAACGCCGACCGCATGGGCCTGACGACCGACGAAAAGACCGCGAAATACTTGGGTATATCCCCGCAGCTTTATAGCTACCGTATGCGCCACCTTTCGGCGTGGTCGTATGAAGACTTGTGCAACATCTTTAAAAAACTGCGTTTTTCGCAAAGCGACATCGAGACGCTGTTCAAAAATTAGAAGAAAGGAGGCAACAACATGATCTTAGTTTTGTGCGGCAGTATCGCCGCCGGATGCGCGATCATCACGCTGGCCTACGGCGCGGAGAAAATCCTCGAAAGAGCCATAAAGCCGCCGAAGAGAAGAAAAAGAGCCGCCCGCCCCGGTGCGGAGGTCATCGACATCGGCAAATACCGCAGCTGGCGCGACGCCGTGCGCGTGTATGAGACAGTGACAACGGACAGGAAGGAAAGACAAGCGTGATCCGTAAAAAAGAAAAGTGCCCCGGACTGCGGGAACAGTCACAGGGGCACAAAGACAAAATTACCGCTATTAGTTTAGCAAAAACGGGAGGAAAAGTCAATGGTAAAGTATAAGCAGATCATGCAGGTAAGCCTTTGCGGCAACATCAAGCGCGGCGCGTTTGACGCTGTTACCGTAAATGGCGGTGACGTAATGGAGATTGTAGGTAAGCATTTGCGCGAAGAGGGCATTGAGCGCGGCAAAATCCGCATTACGGTGCTCGAGGAAATGCCAGAGGAGGTGGAAGCAAATGAAACTGTATGAGTATGCGGAGCAATACGAGGCTTTGAAGCAGATGGCGGAGGATGAAAGCATCCCTCCCGAAGCGCTCGCAGACACGCTTGAAAGCATCGACGATGAGTTTGAAACAAAAGTGGACAGCATCGCGTGCATCATCAAAGACGAGCTCGCAGTGGCGGAAGCGATCAAAAAAGAAATCGATGCGCTGACTGCGCGGATGAAGCGACATGAAGCAACAGCGGATCAGCTTAAATCCTACACCATGCAGCAGATGCAGGCAGTAGGAAAAAGCAAAATCGAAACGGCGCGCAACGTGGTCTCCGTAGCAAAAAAAGCCCCGTCGCTTGAGATCGAAAACGCCGATGACTTTATCGCATGGGCTACGTTGGAGCACGAGGAGTTCATCCGCCAGAAAGCGCCGGAGATCAACAAAGTTGCCGTGCGCGACGCGCTAAAAGCGGGCGAGGAGCTCCCGGGGGCTAAATTGGTACCCGGGTACAGACTGGCGGTGCGCTGATGGGTAACATGGATATTTACAACGCCGTGAGCGCCGTGCCGGGCAGCGCACAAAAGCGGATCACCGGCGGACGGCTCAACGGCATGACGGACATCAACCCCATGTGGCGCATACGAGAGCTTACAGAGCTTTTTGGGCCGTGCGGAATCGGCTGGAAATACAAGATTGTGCGCGAGTGGCTTGAGACCGCCAGCACCGGAGAGGTGGGGGCGTTTGTGGACATCGAGCTGCAATACAGGATCACGCCGGATGCGGACTGGTCGGAGCCTATTCCGGGCACGGGCGGCTCAAAGTTTGTGGCAGCGGAAAAAGGAAATAATCTGCGTGCATCCGATGAGTGCTACAAAATGGCGCTCACGGACGCGATCTCCGTAGCTTGCAAAGCTTTAGGCTTCGGCGCGGACATTTACTGGGAGGCAGGACGTACAAAGTATAACGCCGCCCCGCCGGAGCAGGATGAAGAATACACCTGCGCGCAGTGCGGTAAGACGATCCGCGACGGAAAGAAAAAAGACGGCAGCGTTTGGAAAGCGGGCGATATTGCGTTGTATGCGCAAAAAAGGTATGACCGACAGCTTTGCTTTGAGTGCTTAGGAAAAGAGATCAAAGCCGAAAAGGCGGCGGAGAAAGCTGGTGGCCTGAATGGTGCAATTTGATTTTACAGCCGCCCACGTGAACGAAGACGGAGAGCTTTGCCTCAAAGTCATCAACACACCCGCCGCAAGACGGTTTGTGCTTGGTATGCGCGAGCGTATGTATACGTGCGAGGTAAAAGAGTACCGGCAAAAGCGCAGCTTGGATGCAAATGCCTATTTTTGGGTGCTTTGCGATAAGCTTGCAGAGGCGACGAACCAACCGAAAGAGCTGATTTACCGCGAAGCGGTGCGAAACATCGGCGGCAACTGTGACACGGTGTGCGTGATAAATTCCGCCGTGAACAAACTGCGGCAGATGTGGCAGCACAACGGGCTCGGCTGGGTAACGGATGTACTGCCCAGCAAAGTGCGGGGCTGCACGAATGTGATTGTATACTACGGATCCAGTACATACGACAGAGCGCAGATGGCGCGTTTGATCGATAATATTGTACAGGACTGCCGGGCGGTGGGCGTGGAAACGCTACCGCCGGACAAGCTGGAAGCCCTGAAAGATGAGTGGGCAAGATGATTGGTGAGTGCTTTATTTGTGGTTGCTATGGTGTGGTCGAGCGGCACCATATATTCGGCGGTGCGCTGCGCAAAAAAAGCGAGCGCTACGGATTAGTCGTTACGCTGTGCCATAGTTGTCACAATGAGCCGCCCTACGGGGTACACCACAACGCCAAGGCGATGCAAAAACTGCACGAATACGGGCAGCGCAAAGCCATGGCAGAAAACGGTTGGAATATCGATGATTTCCGCCGAGAGTTTTATAAAAACTACCTTTAGCGGTTATCCGTTGTTTGCCTTCTGGCGGGTGGCGGATACCTGTGCGGGTAGAAGAAAGGAAAGTCGACGATGGCGAGACCGCAGAAAGAAAATGTGGACTATTGGCCTTTCGATGTGGGACTTTTCCAAGATCGTAAATTCCGTTTGATTCGCTCCGAATTTGGAATAAAGGGCGCTTATATAGCTTTAGAGCTTATCAATATGGCGTACAGCGAGAACGGATATTATGCAAAATTCGGCGAAGAAGACTGCCTCCTGATGTCCGAGGGTGTCGGTGGTGGTTGCGAAGCGAGTTTTATTATGGAGGTAGTACGAGGGTGCTGCAGACGTTCTCTTTTTGACGAGGGTATCTACAATGCGTTTGGCGTGCTCACCTCTCACGGAATACAGCAAAGATACTTGAGAATCATCGGAAAGAACAGAGCTGATGTGCGATTTATTAAAGAGTATTTTTTGCTTGATATAAGCGACGAAAGAGATGTTCCGGCGAACATCCGTAATAAAGTTACGCTTTTATCGAGTTTTCCGACGGAAAACCCCAGTAAACCGACGGAAAACCCAAGTAAACCGACGGAAAACCCACAAAGTAAAGTAAAGGAAAGTAAAGTAAAGGAAAGTAAAGTAAAGGAGTATGCGCAGAGCGCGGACGAGTCCGCCTCAGCGCCGGCATACCGACTGATACTCCATGACGGCTCTTATTATCCGATAAGCAAAGAGGACATAAGCAAATGGGCTGCTCTATATCCGGCAGTAGATATAGAGCAAGAAATACGTAAAATGATCGGATGGAGCGAGGCAAACCCGCAAAACCGTAAGACAAAGCGCGGCGCACTGGCGTTTATCAACCGCTGGTTGGCGCGCGAGCAGGACAAAGGAGGTGCAAGACATGGAGAGCTTCCGCGAAATGATACCAGCGTCAATCCGTACGAAAAGTACGGCGGTACGCTCGTTTGATGACTACCGCCAGCGTCAAATCGATGTGCTAAATGCACTGCCGGGTGATCTGCCCGGCATGGACTGCCCGGAGTGCAAAAGCAAAGGCGTGATCTATGCGCTTGAAGACGGCTATGAGGTAGCGAAAGAGTGCAGCTGTATGGCGGTGCGCAGATCGTGGCAGCGGATAGAGAAAAGCGGTCTCAAAGATATTATGAACCGATACACTTTTAAATCCTACGAAATTCGAGAACCGTGGCAGGAACAGATCATGCGCAGCGCGTGCGATTATTGCCGGAACCCCGAAGGATGGTTTTTTGTCGGCGGGCAGGTCGGAGCGGGAAAAACGCATATTTGCACCGCCATTGTAGGCAAGCTGCTCCAAAACGGAAAATCGGCAATCTATACGCCGTGGAAGAGAATTGCGGCGGAATTAAAAGCCTGCATCAATGAGCCCGAATATACTGCACGTATGGACGAGCTGATGAAAACAGACTGCCTTTACCTCGATGATTTTTTGCGCACAGGCGCAGGCGACAATGGCAAAAAGTCACCGCCGACGCAGGGAGACTTAAACCTTGCATACGAGATCATCAACAACCGATACAACGGGCGCAAGATGACAGTGATTTCTTCCGAGCTGACCATAGCGGAGATTTTGCAGCTCGATGATGCGATCGGATCGCGCATTGCCGAGCGGGCCCGGGCGCATACAAACAACATTAAGCGGGATATATCCCGTAATTACAGATTAGGAGGATTTTAAAATGAGCGCAAGTAATGGCGTACATATTATGGGGCGTATCACAAGAGACTTGGAGCTGCGGCATACGCAAAGCGGCACCGCTGTGTGCCAGTTTTGCGTGGCGGTGACACGCAGCTTTAAGGACGCTAACGGCGAGTACCAGTCGGATTTTATTGATTGTGTGGCGTGGCGCAACTCAGCGGAGTTTATCGCAAAATATTTTAGCAAAGGCGCGATGATCGCGCTTGACGGCGAGCTCCAGACACGCAACTACACGGACAAGGACGGCAACAAGCGGAAGGCGACTGAGTTGCTTGTGAGCAGCGCCGCTTTCACGGGCGAAAAGCGAGAGGCCGCTGCAAAACCGACACCAACGGAAGATGATTACAATGCTATTTCTGACGATGATTTACCATTCTGAGGAGGGCGCATGAAAATCAAATTTATAATACCGGGCAAACCGCAGGGAAAAGCCCGGCCGCGTGTAGTGCGGATGAAATCCGGGCGCAGCATGAGCTACACGCCCGATAAAACCGTGGCGTATGAGGAGCTTGTGCGGCAACGCTTTTTAGCAGAGGCACATGGTAGGCGCTTTGCTGATGATGCACCGATCGATATAATCATCACGGCGTTTCTGGGCATTCCGAAGAGCGCCAGCAAGCGAAAGCAAATGCTGATGACGAGCGGCGCACTTTTCCCGATGAAAAAGCCGGACCTGGACAACGTGATGAAGATCGTGTGCGATGCATTGAACGGCTTTGCTTACAGAGATGACGCGCAGATTGTGAATGCAAAGATCTGTAAACGATGGTCGTCGGATATACCAAGTGTCTGGGTGACGATAGAGGGAAAGGAGAGCAAAAGCGATGGACATACGTAAATTTAGCATAACAGGCATTAAAGAGCCGTACTACATAATGCTTTCGGGGACAAATCGGCGGGCGAGCTGCCGAGGCTGCATATACAGGCGCGGGATAGGCTCTCGCGGAGACCGATACAGCGTGTGTTGCTATTGCTACGATACGGGCCTCCCACGCGGATGCCAGCCAGAAAACTGCGACAAGAAACGGAGGAAACGATAAAGCAATGAAAGCTTTACAGCGATACCAAATGAGCAAAGTGGAAAAAGCGGCGTTGAAAGCGGAAATAGCGAGGCAGGTGCACGAGCTTGATGAAAAGTTTTCGGCTGAAATCTGTGCCATGCTGCTTTGGGCGCTGCATGAAGAATTCGGGTTCGGCGCCGACCGCCTCCGCCGCGTGTGGGACTGCATGGCGGTGCACCGAGCGGAATTACTCAAACATTACGACATGCAGGATAATGCCGAATTTATTTTGCTTTACAAGCTGCGCCAGATCGGCGTGGACGTGGAAAAGTGGACGGCGGAACCGCAAACGCAAAAGGTGGTGCTGACAGAATGATGCAACGTCTGGGTCCATGCCCGCAGAACTGCCCGGACAGATATGCAAACGAGCGTGAGACTTGCCACAGCACGTGCCAAAGGTACATGAGATACAAGCTCACAAAATTGCTTGAGGGCAAGCAGCGCGCGAAAGCAATAGACGAGGTAGGCTTCCACCGCGACGTGCGGAAAGCCGTTGAGAAAAAACATAAAAGGAAGATCAGATATGACAACAGATGAACTCATCAATGCGCTTGAGCGCATGGAATCGGAGACCGGCTCGCTGGCAGACTCCTTGTGCTGCCTCGGTTGTGGGCATGAGCATAACTGCGGCGTGTATGGGTGCGCGATTATCAGGGAGGCGGTTGAGCACTTAAATGCACGCAGATGGATCTACGTGAAAGAGAAACTGCCAGAAGGTGGCAAACGTGTGATCGTTGCGCGAAAGAACGGAAAGTTGGTCGTGCTCGTAATCTCGGCGACGCTCACGGAGTGCATCGTGATGCGCAAGTCGCGGGAGTACGACGCAGCGGACAATATCGCCGGGCTTGAGCGATGCGTGAAAGCTATGGTGGTGCTTGGCTTTGTGGGCATCGCCGCAGCGGTGGCATACGTAGCAGCATAAAAGGAGAAACAAGCGATGACAGAAAATTGCATTGAAAGAAATAAACGGCTCAACACCGAAAAGAAAATTGCAGATTTTAGAGTAAAGCAAAAGTTGGATTACGATTTTAAAATTAAATATGCAGAGGCAAGAGCATGGGAATTTTACAACCACCCAGACGTGGCGGGAAACTGTTACGTTGCCGTAGGCGGATTGGATAGCATTACGCTTTTAATGTTTTTGCGTAAAATTGGGATTAATGTACCGGCTGTATCTGTATCCATACTCGAGGATAAGAGCATACAAAGTGTTCATCGGCAGCTCGGAGTACAAGCGCTTAAACCACTCAAAAGCAAAGTACAAGTTATCCGTGAGTTTGGGTGGCCAGTGTTATCAAAAGAGATCGCCAGAAAAATAAGCCTGCTGCAAAATCCAAGCCCCAAAAACGCAACCGTGCGGCATGCAATCATTACGGGCGAAACGGGCGAATATGGCGGATACCGAAAAAACACGAGGATGAAACTTTCACAAAAATGGCTTGAGAAGTTCGGGGGTTACGAGAACGAAAATGAAAATGTAAATTACGGCAAGCCGGATTTTTTGGTATCAGATAAATGTTGCTATTATCTGAAGGAAAAGCCATGCAACGATTACACAAAAGAATCGGGTCGTTTTCCGTATATGGGGCTGATGGCTTCTGAAGGCGGAAGAAGAGAAAAGGCCTTGATGATGAACGGATGCAACTACATTTCGCCCGGAACAAAAAGAAGCTGCCCATTTGCTATCTTTTCGCGGCAAGACTTGTTGCGCCTCGCGATTGAGCTGGAGGTACCTGTGCCGGAAATTTACGGAAAAATAGAGCAGCGAAACGACGGAACGCTTTATACTACTAAGGCGCAACGTACAGGGTGCTCAATGTGCGGATTTGGTATCCAGCTTGAGAAGAGGCCTCATCGATTTGATGCGCTGTGGCAAAGAGATGCGAAAGAATGGGATTTTTGGATGAATAAATGCTGCACAGACGAAAGCGGTAACACATACGGTTGGGGACACGTGCTTGATTATATAGGCGTTGAGTGGAGATCGCCGGAAGCAGAGTTCGCGCCGGAGCAGACGATGTTAAATAAATAAAGGAGGAGCAAAATGGCACTTGTAAAAAAGCAGTGGGCAGCAAAAGAAAAAAGCCAGATAGAAAAGATTACAATCCGATACGAGGACGGGACAGAAAGAACAGTTGAAAGCGGCTTGGTAGTCACTTTCGCTCCGTCTCCGGAAGATGAAGAAAGCGAGATCATACGGATGGAATCGAAGAATTTTACCGGCCTGCAATGGTATATGCTTGCGCGTGGCCTTGGCGAAGCACTTTACCTCGATGATCTCGAATTTCCGATGGAGGATGAGTAAATGAATGTATTAGTGGCTTGTGAAGAGAGCCAACGGGTAGCAATGTCTTTCCGGGACAAAGGACATTATGCTTTTAGCTGCGACGTTTTACCGTGCTCGGGTGGGCATCCAGAATATCATAACACCAAAAAAACCTGCTTGTGGCTCAAAGGACTTCCGCCGCTTGAATCTACAAATGTTGTGGAGCCTGTTGCTACATGGTGCCCGAGCGGGAGCTACAGTCACAAACACGGAGGACAATATAAAGGTATGTTTACTACAGACAGAGCTAAAAACCGTGCAAAAACATTTCCAGGCGTGGCAAAAGCCATGGCCGATCAATGGGGGTAAGGAGGTGGGAAATGACAAAAGAACTTTTGGAGCAATACCCCGACATCTGCGCGGAAATCGAAGAGCTTGAGCGCGAGAATAAAACGGTGATAAGCGATATAGTGCGCGGATCATCGGATGAATTTCCGTTTGCCGAACATCCCATCACCGTGCGCGGGCTTGGGCCGCAGAGATATGCCGAGCACATTGCAAAGCTCAAAGCGCAAAAGCAAGAGATAGAGCAATTTGTATTCGGCATCAAAAGCGCATGGTTGCGGCGCGTCGTGATGCTTCGTGCGTTTCATGGCTATTCGTGGGACCGGGTCGCAGCGCAGATGAGCAAAAGCGGTAAAGTTCCGGCGATCAACACGCTCAAAAGTCAGTATTATGGTTTATTCAAAAATGAGTGCCCGGGCGAAAAATAATTTTTGCTTTTCGGCGTTTTTGTACCAAATGGTGCGATTTAATCTATATACTAAATAATAGAGTTATTAGGTAAAGCGCCGGGGATTAGGTTCCTCGGCGCTTTTGCTATGCAGGAGGCGCCGATGGAAAAACAGACAGCTTTAGAGAGCAACGCAGAGTACGAGGCGTTTGTGAACAAATTTAAGCCTAAGTTAACGACGGATGACTGCTACACTCCGCCGGAGGTATACGAGGTGGTAAAAAACTGGCGGCACCCGAACTTGGTCGCGCGGTACAAGAGGTTGTGGATAGATTAAAAGCCGAAAAAACCAGAACGCGGCCAAAGTATGATTACCCGGATAACGTAGTCACTGCGGCGATGCTTCAGCGGTACTCTAAGTACGGCATAGACTTTAAGGTGCGTCGCGATGAATGCACTGCTATCGCAAAGTTAGACGCGCAGGCAGAAGCCAAAAAAAGTTGTTTCGGCGGTGGTCTCTTGCTATCGGAAAGCAGCAGCGGAGAAAGCAGCAGCGGAGAAAGCAGCAGCGGAGAAATGGGAACTATCAAAGCGCGAATTAAAATTGATTGAGGAGCTCGGGAGGAAAGCAAAGAGATGAGTAAAAAAGCATATCGCCCGTGTCCACGCTCAAGCGGTTGCGTTTGGGATACATACGCGAGGACGGGCGAGCATTTGTGCATGCTTGTGGTTTGCCCGTATGCGCTATGCACCACGCGGCTGACGGAGCGGCGGGAAGCGTATCTGCGGGAGACCGGGAAGAAAGAGTGCAGCGATTCGGAGATAGGATCATGAGCTTTGATTACAACGCGCCGAGATGGCGGAGGTTGCGAGCGTCTGTACTGAGGCGGGACGGTTATCTGTGCCGGTATTGCCTGCGGTATGGGCGGCGCCGTCAAGCAACGACCGTACACCACATAGAGCACGCGGATGAGCATCCGGAGCTTGCGTATAACGCAGACAATCTTATCAGCCTGTGTGAGGCGTGCCACAACAAAATGCATCCGGAAAAAGCAAAGAACGCGGGGAGGTACAGGATATGAGCGATAAAGAGCCGCACATCACGGTAAAAATAAAAGTCGACCGAGAAGAGCTTGACTGCGCGATCAGAGACATCAAAAGTCTGTATGAAAAAATAAAAGAAATATCTGCACTCACGGGCGGCGCTTGTTCAACGGACGCAGAGATCCCCCCCTCATCCGACGCGCCTTCCGGGGCTTGTAGGGACCGGCGGGGGTAACTCTTTCCAACTCTGGGCAGATTTTTGACAAAAGGGATGCAGGATATGACCAAAAACAAATGGAAAAAACTGATTTTGGAGCAGATGTCTGCACTTGGGGTGCAGAAGGACGCGTATGATTCCGCGGTGGATACTTTGGCGGGAATCCTCGAGCAGCGGGACAAGACTTTCAGGGAGTTCCAAGCTTCCGGCGGAAAGTCGGTCATCGAGTACACGAACAAGGGCGGCTCGACAAACATGACGAAAAATCCGCTGCTTGTGCTTTGGGATGATCTGAACAAGAGTGCTTTGGCGTACTGGCGCGAGCTTGGAATGACACCCTCGAGCTATAAAAAAATGACGGGAGACGCGCCGCGTCTGGAAAAGCCGGGCGGACTGGCTGCGGCGCTTGCCAGCATTGAATCCGGTTAAAGGGAAAAACTGGCCGGAGGCTCTCGAGTACGCCGAAAGCATTCGGACTGGTCGAAAAGCGGCGTACGTGGAGTTGCGCCAAGCTGTGGATCGGTTCTTTTTAGACCTCGACAATCCCGAGTACTGGATGGATAGCAAAGCGCCTGAGTTTTGCATCCGGATCATCGAAAAAACGATCTGCCACCAACAGGGGGAGAAGCTGGACGGCACGCCGCTGCGCGGGACGCCGTTCAAGCTTGAGCCGTTTCACAAATTCATCGTTTACAATCTTGTGGGCTTCAAGCTGCGCGGAACGGACGTCGTTCGATTCCACGAAGCGCTGATCTTTATCCCCAGAAAAAACATTAAGACAAGTTTTGCCGCGGCGCTTTCCTGGGCGCTCTCACTCCTTTACCGGCGCAGCGGGTCAAAAACCTATATCGCGTCGGCGGCGCTGATGCAGTCGTTGGAGAGCTTCAATTTTTTGGACTACAACGTCCGCCGGATGGGTGAGGACGCAAAAAGCGGTGGATGTGTCAAAATCATCGACAACAACAACGAGCACTCCATGGAGGCCACGCTTCCGGACGGATCTTTTTTTATCCGCGCACTAGCGGCAAACCCGGACGCGCAGGACTCCCTAAACTGCAACATCGCGATCTGCGACGAGATTCATGCCTTTAAAACGCCGAAGCAGTACAATCTTTTCAAAGAGGCCATGAAAGCCTACACCAATAAGCTGCTGATCGGCATCTCGACCGCGGGCGACAACGAGCAGGCATTCCTTGGGCAGCGGCTAAAATATTGCCGAAAGGTGCTGGACGGCACGGTGAAGGACGAGCAGTACTTTATCTTTATGTGCTGCGCAAATCCGGACGAAAACGGTAATATCGACTACACGAACCCGGTCGTGCATGAAATGGCAAACCCGGCCTACGGCGTGAGCATCCGCCCGGAGGAAATCCTAAACGACAGCTTGCAGGCGCAGAACGACCCGCAGCAGCGCAAGGATTTTTTCGCAAAAAGTCTGAACGTATACACGAACGCGGTCAAGGCGTATTTCAACATCGAGGAGTTCCGCCGCAGCGACGCCAAGTACAGCTGGACGCTCGACGAGTTGGCAAAGCTGCCGATCGACTGGTACGGCGGCGCGGATCTGTCAAAGCTCCACGACCTGACGGCTGCGGCGCTTTTCGGGCATTACAGGGGTGTGGACATCGTGATCACGCACGCCTTTTTCCCGGTGGTCGCCGCGCATATCAAGGCGGAGCAGGACAACATCCCGCTTTTTGGGTGGCAGGACGACGGCTGGCTTACGATGTGCAACAGCCCGACCGTGAACCATGCGGATGTCGTCAGCTGGTTCGTTGAGATGCGCCGCAGGGGCTTTAAAATCCGGCAGGTCGGGCACGATCGGAAATTCTGCCGAGAATATTTTATCGGCATGAAATCGGCGGGGTTCCAAGTCGTCGATCAGCCACAGTATTTTTACAAAAAGTCGGAGGGCTTCCGACATATCGAGCAGAGTGCAAAAAACGGCGCTCTTTTTTACTTGCATTCGGAAGCCTACGAGTATTGTGTGGAAAACGTGTCCGCCGTCGAAAAGACGGACGACATGATCCAATATGATAAGGTGCAGCCGGCACACCGCATCGATCTTTTTGATGCGTCGGTGTTTGCCTGCATCCGATACCTCGAAAGCCTTGAAAAAAACAGGGCGGCGAAGAAATGGTGGGGTGAAGCTTGAGTAAGAAGAAAAGAAGCAGGCCAGCGCCGCGCGCCGAGCCGGTGCGCAGGAGCATCGCCTTTGCGGGCGCAGACCTCTGGGAATCTATCGAATGCCGGGGCTACGTGAGCCTTGCGCAGAATCCCGAGATCTGCACGGCAGTGGACACGATCGCGCGGCTAATCGCGAGTATGACCATCCATCTGATGGAAAACACGGAGACCGGTGACATCCGGGTCAAAAACGAGCTGAGCCGCAAGGTGGACATCAGTCCGAACAACAATATGACCCGCGCGGCGTTTATCCACTGGATTGTTAAGACGCTGATGCTCGAAGGAAACGGAAACGCGGTGGTGTGGCCGGAAACGCAGCGCGGAATCCTGCGCGACCTCAAACCGGTGCCGCCAGCTTTTACAGCGTTTGTCCCGGATGGCGTGTGGGATTATCGTGTGGTGATTGCCGGACAGGAGTACGACCCGGACGACGTGCTGCACTTTGTTTTAAATCCCGGGAGCTATTATCCGTGGAAAGGCGAGGGCTACCGTGTCGCGCTGACAGACGTCGCGAACAATCTCAAGCAGGCGGCCACCACGGAAAAAAGTTTTATGTCCAGCAACTGGAAACCGAGCATTATCGTCAAGGTGGATGCGCTCACGGACGAATTTGCGAGCGCGGAAGGGCGCAGAAAGCTCCTGCACGAGTATATCGACACAGCGCAGGCGGGCGAGCCATGGATGATCCCGTCCGAGCAGTTCAGCGTGGAACAGGTTCGGCCGCTTACGCTCTCCGACCTTGCGCTCGCGGATTTCGTACAGTTAGATAAACGGACGGTGGCTGCCATTCTTGGCGTGCCGCCTTTTGTTTTGGGGATCGGGGATTTCCACCGCGACGCTTGGAACAACTTTATCAGCTCCACGATCATGCCGGTCGCGAAGAACATCGAACAGGAAATGACCAAAAAGCTCCTGTACAATCCAGATTGGTTTTTTCGGTTTAACGCGCGGAGCCTTTACAACTATGACCTGCGCGACC
Organism: Hominenteromicrobium mulieris; assembly: GCF_046197855.1. Lineage (GTDB taxonomy): Bacteria > Bacillota > Clostridia > Oscillospirales > Acutalibacteraceae > Hominenteromicrobium > Hominenteromicrobium mulieris. Next base: position 1,378,863 of record NZ_CP173188.1, read on the forward strand.
TTGCAGCGGTGGCGAACGATCAATATGTACGCGGGATCATGACCGGAAACGAGGTGCGCGACTGGATCGGACTTTCTCCGCTTTCCGGCCTCGACGACCTTGTAATCCTCGAGAACTACATCCCGCGAGGGATGATCGGAGATCAAAACAAACTGAACGGAGGTGACAACACATGATGTATAAACGCACGGCTATGGCGCGGAGCGAAGGTTTCTGCACCCGTGCCGAGGGCGGAAATCTCTATATCGAGGGGTATTTCGCCGTGTTTGGGAGCCGATACGAGCTCTGGGATGGCGCATATGAGACGATCGAGCCCGGAGCATTCGACGGACAAACGAACGGAGATGTACGGGCGCTCGTTAACCACGACACGACGCTTGTACTAGGACGCACAACGGCGGGGACGCTTTCGCTGCGCGTAGATGAGCGGGGACTTTGGGGCAGCGTCACGATCAACCAACAGGATCAGGATGCGATGAACCTTTACGAGCGTGTGAAGCGCGGCGACGTGAATCAGTGCTCTTTCGGATTTGACATCCTCGATCAAGATGTCGAATACAAGGACAGTGTGCCGACGGTGTGGCGGATCAAGGCTGTGAAGCTATACGAAGTTTCCGTCGTAACGTTTCCGGCTTATGAGAAAACCTCGGTAGAGGCGCGCCGGAAAGATTTTGAGCAGGCAGAGAAACGCAGAAAAGAGGAATGGCAGGCAAGGATGAAAAGCCGCCTGAAAGGAGAAGACAATGGCACTTAAGGCAATCATGCTGCGTCGCAGCATTGAAAAGAAGCAGGCCGAGCTGGAAACGCTCCGCCAGAAGGATGCGGAGTTTTCCAAGCGTGAGGCTGAGCTTGAGACAGCAATCAACGAAGCAGAAACGTCGGAGCAGGAGCAGGCCGTCACCGAAGAGGTAGAGACCTTCGACGCGGACAAGACTGCGCACGAAGCCAAAAAAGCTGCGTTGGCAGGCGAGATCGAGGGCCTTAAAGCGGAGCTTTCCGAGGCCGAAGCGGCTGCTCCAACAAGAAGCAAAGAAAACCATCTCACAAAAGAAAGGACGGAAAGAAAAATGGAAACCAATATTAACATCCGCGCGCTGCCCATGAGCCGACGTGCGTTTGACGCGTTGCCGATGGAGCAGCGCAGCGAAATCGTCGCCCGCGAGGACGTACGCGAATTTTTTGCGCAGTTGCGCAGTATGAAGGGCCAGCAGCGCGGCGTATCCGGTGCAGAGCTCACGATTCCGGTCGTTTTCCTCGACATTATCGCGGAGAACATGTACCGGTACTCTAAGCTGCTGAACCGCGTACGTATCCGCAACGTCAACGGCGAGGCGCGCCAGACCATTGCCGGTACGGTTCCGGAAGCGGTGTGGACGGAGATGTGCGGCGCGATCAACGAGCTGACCTTTGTTTTTAATCAGGTCACGCTTGACGGCTTCAAGGTCTCCGGCTATGTGCCGGTGTGCAACTCGATCCTCGAGGACAATGACATCAACCTTGCAAGCTGGATCGTGGAGATGCTCTCCGAGAGCATCGGCCTCGCACTGGATAAGGCGATACTGTACGGAAAGGGCGCGGCGAGCAAGATGCCGCTCGGCATCGTGACCCGCCTCGCGCAGACCTCTAAGCCCGCCGATTATCCGGCAAATGCGCCGGAGTGGGTCGATCTCCACACCAGCAACATCCTCAAAGTGGACAGCACGGCCGAACCGATTACTTTCTGGTCCGCTTTGGCTGTCGCAGCCGGCAACACCTTCACGCGCTATAGCCGCGGCCGCCAGTTCTGGGCGATGAACAGCAAAACTTACGCAAAGCTTCGCGCGAAGCTGATCGCGTTTAACTACGAGGGCGGTCTTGTCGCGCAGTTCCCGGGCACAATGCCGGTTGTCGATGGCGACATCGATGTGCTCGAGTTTATCCCGGACGGCGACATCATCGGCGGTTACGGCGATCTGTACCTGCTCGCGCTGCGCGCCGGCATGACAATCGAGTCCAGCCGTGAGGTGCAGTTTATCCAGGACAACACCGTATTCAAAGGCAAGGAGCGCGCAGACGGTATGCCGGTAATCCCGGGCGCATTTGTTGCGATCAACATCAACAACGCGGCGGTCACGACCGTGATGGACTTTGCCGCAGATACCGCAAACGACGCGCAGCTTACCGCGCTGGCGGTCGGCACAGAGACGCTGTCGCCCGTATTTGCAACGGGTACATACAGCTATACGCTTGCACCCACCGGGACGAGCGCAAAGATCGAGGCAACCAGCAGCCAGCCGGGCGCGAAGGTGGCAATCAGCTACAACGGCCAGAATGTGCGCAATGGTGGCACAGTGACATGGCTGACGGACGGCGCAGCGCATCCGCTGACGGTCACGGTTACGCAGGGCAACGCAGTGCGCGTCTATACGGTCTCGGTAACAAAGTAAAAAACAAGGAGGTAAGCGGCGTTGACGTTAACGGATGAAGATATTCTAGAGATTTTGAAGGTTGACCTGCAAGTTTCAAGCTCTGCGCTCGACCTGTATCTGCTTGTATTGATCACATCGGCCAGAGCCTACATCGCGCAGGAGGGCATCACGCTGGCGGATACAGCGCAGGATGCGATGCTCGTCGAAATGTATGCCGCTTACCTGTACCGCCGCCGGCGCGAGGAAAACGTGCAGATGCCACGCATGCTGCGGTGGGCACTAAACAACCGGCTTTTCGGCCAGAAAGGGACGGCAGATGGATGATCTCATTTTGTTGATCGCTGAAAGCTACAAAAAAGACGCAATCGGAAACGTCACGGTGACGGAGACAACAACGTCGGTATGGGCGCACCTGCAATCGGTCACGAGAGCAGAGTGGGCAGACGCCGGACAGAACGGACTGCAGCCGCAGCTTGTCGCCGTGACGCCGATTGTGAATTACAGCGGCGAGCAGATCGTGCAGATCGGCTCGGGTGAAAATGCGCGCCGATATGCCGTGTACCGCACCTACTTAGACCCGGATAACGACAGCATTGAGCTGTATCTCGAACGGAAGGCGGGTGTAGCGCGTGGCGCGGAAAATCCGGTTACAGGAGCTTGAAATCGAGATTGTGAAAGAGCTCAAGGCTTACAGCGATGAGGTCGCCAAAGGCCTAAAAAAATCGGTGAAGGACGTGGCAAAAGAAACAGTCCGCACGTTGAAAACGACATCCCCGCGGGATACCGGCGAGTATGCGCGTGGCTGGACGTCCAAGGTGGAGTTTGAAAGCCCAGAGGACATCCGGGTGCGCATATCCAACCGCACAAAGCCGCAGCTCACGCATCTGCTCGAAAACGGTCATGCAAAGGTAAACGGTGGCCGCGTGGACGGCAAGCCGCATATCCGCCCGGCCGAGCAGGCTGCTGCAGATAAGCTCGTGGGTGCCGTGAAGGTGGTGATCAAAAAATGACGCTGGAGAATCTATATCAGCTTTTGGAAAGCACAGGTTTGCCCGTGGTATACAGGGCATGGCCGATTGGCGGAGCGCCTGAGTTGCCGTACATCTGCTATCTCGCCGCATACAGCAACAACTTTTCGGCGGACGGCGTCGTATACCAGCCAATCGATCATGTGCAGATCGAGCTTTACACAAAAGATAAAAATCCCGAAGCGGAGGGCATGGTGGAAAGCGCCCTGTCCTTGCTCTTTTGGGAAAAATCGGAAACTTATATTGACACAGAAAAATGTTATCAAATTTTGTACGAAGTTGAGGTGTAACAATGGCGACAAACGAAAACAAGGTGCAGTTTAACATCAAAAACGTGCACTACGCGGTAATGACCGCAGACGGCGAAACGCCGACATGGGAAAATCCGGTCCCTGTGCCGGGCGCCGTGAATCTGTCGCTCGAGGCGAGCGGCGAGATCACGCCGTTTTACGCGGACGGCGTTGTGTACTACAAATCCAGTTCAAACAACGGCTACGAGGGCGACCTCGAAATGGCGCGATTTATCGACAAGATGCTGCAGGATGTCTGGGGATACGTGCTCAATGGCACCGACAAGACGATCATTGAGAATGTAGGTGTTGAGCCGAAGAGCTTCGCACTCCTTTTTCAGATCGACGGCGACGCCGACAACGATTTGTACTGCATGTACAACTGCACGGGCACGCGCCCGGGCATTGTCGGCGCGACGAGTACGGACACCAAGGAGCCGCAGACGCAGACCAGCACGATCTCTGCGACGTCGCTCGAAAACGGCAACGTCTTTGCACGCACGACCAGTGAGACGCCGGAGAGCGTTCGCACGGCTTGGTTTACGAAGGTCTATACGCCTACCGCAGGTTGAGAAAGGTAAAGCATATGGAGAAAAGAATTCAAATTGACGGAAAGGAGGTGGGGTTTAGGGCTTCGGCCCTGACCCCGCGCCTTTACCGACATAAAATCGGCCGGGACATGATTCAGGACCTAAACAACCTGCAGAAGGCGTACACCAAAGCGCTGCAGGGCATCCATGCCAAAAAACCGGCAGAAGATGCGCCCGCCGAAGAGCGCGAGGCCTATGAAGCGCTGGTGCACGAATCTCAGCTTGACGTGACCGACCTCGAAATTTTTGAAAATGCCGCCTACATCATGGCGCGGCAGTATGACGCCAACATCCCGGACACGCCGGAGGGGTGGCTCGACGGATTCGAGACGTTTTCGATTTACGAGGTGCTTCCGGCAATTCTCGAGCTTTGGGCGATCAACGCGCAGACGACAGCAAAGTCTAAAAAAAAATAAGGCAGACGGTGCGTGAAGCAACCGGCGCGACCTTTATGCTCCGCTGCGCGGAGTTGGGACTGAGCCGCGAGGACCTCGACGATATGACAGTGGGCATGGTCTACGATATGCTGATCGAGCAGGCGAACGACCAAGAAAAATATCCGTATAAAGCAACGCAGGCGGATATTAACCACTTTTTTCCGAAAGGGTGATTAGATGGCGGATCGAATCAAGGGTATAACAATCGAAATCGGCGGCGATACGACTGCACTGTCTAAAGCGCTTTCGGGCGTAAACAAAGAGATCAACTCGACACAGAAGCAGCTGCGCGACGTCGAACGGCTGCTGAAGCTGGACCCGGGCAACGCCACACTGCTCGAGCAGAAGCAGCGGCTTCTGGCGGAGAGCGTGGAACAGACAAAGCAAAAGCTGGATTCGCTGAAAAACGCCGAAAAGCAGGTGCAGCAACAGTTTGCGCAGGGGAAAGTCTCGCAGGCGCAGTACGATGCACTGCAGCGCGAAATCGTCGCGACGGAAGCGGATTTGCGGAAAGCCGAAAAGGCGGCGTCCAGCTTGCAGGATGAAATCGCGCAATCAAAGGGCGAATCCGCTTTAAAACAACTTGGAGACGCGGCGTCCGAGACAGCCTCAAAGGTCAAAAAGATCGACGAGAAGCCGATCGAGGACGTAGAAGATGCGGCCAAGGACGCAGACGACGCGCTCGAAGAAGCGGGAGACAGTGCGTCCAGTTTCGCCGATCATCTCAAAGCCGATGTATTTGTCGAGGGCATCAAGGGAATCGTATCCGGGATTAAGGATCTGAACGAGGAAACCAAAGAGTACCGCAAGATCATGGGCACGCTGGAAACCTCCAGCGAGGCGGCGGGATACTCCGCGGAGGAGACAAGCGAGGCTTTTTCTCAGCTTTACGGGGCGCTTGGGGACGATCAGTCCGCTGCCACAACAACGGCGAACCTGCAGGCGATTGGTGCGTCGCAAAAGGATATAAACAGTCTGATTTCGAGTGCCGTCGGCGCTTGGGCGAAATACGGGGACAGCATCCCGATCGACGGTCTTGCGGAATCGATAAACGAAACAATCCGCGCCGGGCAGGTGACGGGCACCTTTGCGGACGTCCTGAACTGGGGCAGCAAAGAGGGCGAGACCTTCGGCGTAATGCTCAAAGAAAACACCGAGGAAAACGAGGAGTGGAACAAGGCGGTGCAAGATGCTTCCAGCGCCGAAGATTTTTTTAATCTTGCATTGCAGGACGCCGAAACGCAGGCCGACCGGACAAACCTCGTCTTACGGGCTATGGCCGATCAGGGCCTCAGTGATGTCGGCGATGCATGGTACAGCAACAACAAGGACATTGTAGACGCCAACAACGCGCAGCTCGAATTTACGAAAAAGGCAGCCGAGCTTTCGGAGCGTGTGCAGCCTGTACTTACAGCTGTGCAGGAGGGCATAAACGGCATTTTACAAGCGATTTTGGATGCAACGGCAGGCATCGACATGGATACCATCGTCGGATACGTCCAGAACTTTTTTGATGCGGTATCGAACGTCGTATCCTTTTTGATCGAAAACAAGGAAATCGTAATCGGTGTAATCAGCGCGATCGGTATCGCGCTGACTGCGCTGAAAATCGTCGAGTTTGTGCAAAGCGTGATCAGTGGTATTTCAGCAATTTCCAGTGCACTGTCCTTCCTCGCAGCAAACCCGATCGTGCTTGTGATCGCGGCCATCGCCGCACTGATTGCAGTGCTGGTGTTGATTGTCACAAAAGGCGAAGAGATCAAGGCATGGCTGGCAGGTTTTAACGAATGGCTGCAGGGCGTTTTTGCTACGGACTGGACGGAGATTTTTGGCCCCGTCTTAGGCAATGTGCTGAATGGATTCTTTTCGCTGCTGAAAGGCATCTGGGACGGCGTTTATCAGATCCTCAACGGTGTAATTGATTTTATTCAAGGCATTTTTACCGGCAACTGGGAGCAGGCGTGGAACGGTGTGCAGGAGATCGTCTCGGGCGTGTGGGACACCATCACTGGGATAATCACAGGCGCGTGCGACCTGATCGAAGGCATCCTTTTGGGGCTGGATAGCTGGCTGCAAGGCGTCTTCAAAATGGACTGGACGGAAATTTTCGGTCCGGGACTGGGCGACGTTATCAACGCTTTTATGAGAAATGTTGAAAACACGTGGAACGCGATCAAGCAGATTTTTCAAGGTGTGCTCGATTTCATCAAAGGCGTTTTCACGGGCAACTGGAAGCAGGCGTGGCAAGGCGTCGTCAACATCTTCGGCGGCTTGTTTAACAGCCTCATCAACATGGTAAAAGCGCCGTTAAACGGCATCATCGGGCTTTTGAACGGCGCGGTCGGCGCAATTAACAGCTTGATCGGAGGCTTAAACTCGATCAGCTTTACCATGCCGAAATGGCTCGGCGGCGGGCATTTCGGCCTCAGTATCCCGTATATCCCGAATATACCGTATCTGGCAAAGGGCGGTATCCTCTCGCAGGGCTCGGCGATCGTTGGTGAGGCCGGACCGGAGCTGCTCACAATGATGGGAAACCGCGCCATGGTGCAGCCGCTCACCAGCAACACAACCAACCAGACTGACCTCGGCGGCGTCAATATCACGGTATACGGCGCGCCGGGACAGGACGTGCGGGCGCTGGCGGATATCATCATGGATGAGATGCAAAACGCAACAGAAAGAAAGGCGGCGGTTTTCGGTGCATAAATTTTGGTTTGCCGGGCATTGCTGCCGCGAGTACGGCATCTATGTCAGCGGCGAAAACACCTTCAACGGCCCTGAAAGGGGCTATGAGCTCGTGTCCATCCCCGGGCGGTCCGGCGATCTGATCCGAGATAACAAGCGGTATAAAAACATCACAGTGTCGTATCCGGCTTTTATCCACCGCGATTTCCTGCGGAATACCGATGCGGCGCGCGCATGGCTTCTTGGCTCGCCGATGCAGTACCATAAGCTGGAGGACGATTACCACCCGGACGAATACCGGATGGCGATTTTTACCGGTCCGTTGGATTTTGACACGCGGTTTTTGAACCGGTCGGGCGAGACGACGCTGAATTTTAATTGCAAGCCGCACCGGTATATCAAGGCGGGCACGTGGGTGCAGGCGCTCGAAAATGGACAAATCCTGCTGAACAACTGGGACGAATCGCTGCCGCTGATCCAGATCACGGGCAACGGAAGCGGCATGCTGACGGTCGGCGGCGTCACCGTGACAATCGACAGCATGGACAGCGGCCTGACGCTGGATGCCGAAACGCAAAATGCCTACAACGGCCTTGAAAACAAAAACGGTACGATACGCATTGCCGGCGGCGAGTTTCCGATCCTGCCTGCCGGAGAAACGCGGATTACTTGGAGCGGCGGCGTCACTGCGGTGGAGATCACGCCGAGATGGAGGGCACTATGAAACCGATTCTTTTTCCGTCCACCGCGACGGAGTTTAACACGCAGGGGCTAGGCGTCCTGACGGATGCAATCAGCTGCACGGTCAACGAGGAGCGCAACGGCGCTTTCGAGCTGACGATGCAATACCCGGACACCGGCGTGCATTTTGACGAGATCACGGATCGCTGCATCATCTATGCGATCCCGAGCCCATACCGGGCGCCGCAGCCTTTCCGTATCTACCGGATCACGCGGCCGATGGACGGAATCATCATGGTGTACGCGCAGCATATCACCTACGACCTTTCCGGCGTGCCGCTCAATCCTTTTACAGCAGTCAACGCGCCGGATGCGCTTTCAAAGCTCAGCCTCAACGCGGCGGTGGACAGTCCCTTCACATTTTGGACGGACAAGGCTACCGTCGCGTCTTTTGCTGTCTCTACACCGTCGTCGACGCGCTCGGTTCTCGGCGGCTCATCCGGCTCGATCCTCGACGTGTACGGCGGTGAGTACGAGTGGGACGGCTTTACCGTCCGCTTGTACGGCCATCGCGGATACGACAACGGCGTCGTGATTAGCTACGGCAAAAACCTGACGGACATCGAGCAGGACCGCAACATCTCCAACGTGGCGACCGGCATCTATCCCTACTGGACAAACGCCGAGGGTGCGCTCGTGACCTGCGACCCAAAGATCGTCAACGCGCCGGGCACGTATGATTTTACGCGCGTCGTGCCGATGGATTTTTCCAACGATTTTGAGGCGCAGCCAACGTCGGCGCAGCTGCAGGCACGTGCGGAAAAGTATGTCGAGGACAACAAGATCGGCATCCCTAAAACAAGCATCACGGCATCTTTTGTCCAGCTCGAGCAGTTTCCGGAATACGAGGATCTTGCGCTGCTCGAAAAGTGCGACCTGTGCGACACGGTGACGATTAGATACCCGCGGCTCGGCGTAGAGGCGAAGGCCGAAATCGTCAAGATCGAGACGGACGTGCTGCTTGAGCGGTACAACTCCGTCGAGATCGGAGACGTGCGTACCAACATCGCGGACACTATCGTCGGGCAGCAACAGGAGATCAAGCAGAAACCGAGCGAAACTTACTTGCGAGAGGCAGTGCTTGCGCTTACGGAGACCATCCTCGGCGCATCCGGCGGCGCGGTGCGCTTGCTGGATACCAACAACGACGGCATGCCGGACACGCTGTACATTGCGGATGATCCGGACCCGACCAAGGCGCGCAAGGTGTGGCGCTTTAATCATGAGGGATGGGGCGCGAGCAATAACGGCTACAACGGCCCGTTTTCTTACGGGGCCACGTTGGAAAACGGTATGGTCGCCGATTTTATCACAGCGGGCACGCTCAACGCTGATCTCGTCAACATCGTCAACTTGATCTCTGACCATGTTGTAAGCCGAAATGAAAGGTTTGAGATGGACCTGTGGGCGGCGGTGCTAAAGCTGATGGAAAACGACAACCTACGCGTGCGCATCTATTCGACAGGTCAAGGTGCCGGAGGCCTTGTGCAGGTTTTTTCCGGCACCGTGACAAATGAGGGCGGCCTCGGCGAGGACGGCGCTTACTCGTACCTCGGACCGATCGGCGCGGGCGTGGGCGAAAAAAGCGACGGGAGCTATGCCGGAACGTTTAGAGCCGGGACGCTGGTTGTCTACAACGCGGTGAAAACCGAAAGCGGAAACGCGATCCTGTCCATAGTAAACGGGCAGCGCATCGGGCACTTTGACCGGATCGCCATCGGCGATAACGCGGATTTTGGTGTGGAGTGGGTATGGGACTCGCAGCTCAACCGCTACGTGCTCTGCAGCAATAACTCGTAGGGGAGGACGATAAAAAATGCCAATTGAAACAACGGCGGCGCTGCGCGTCGACCTGCTCGACCCGGGTGCGCCGCAGATCATCCACGCGGTACAGGACGACAGCAACAGCCGCAAAATTGCTTTTAACATCTACGCGGGAGGCGCGCAGTGGGCTGTGCCAGACGGTACGCTTGTGACCGTCCGCTACAAAAAGCCGGACGGCACCGCAGGCTTTTACGACACGCTGCCTGACGGAAGCACGCCGGCTGCGACGATCGACGGCAACGTCGTGACCGTGGCCATTGTGCCGCAGGCTTTTACGGTGCGCGGAAACGTGCCGGTACAGATCAAGCTGTACGATAGTGCGGGCACCAGCATCGCGACGTTTGCGGTCGTGATGCACGTCTCGGACAACGTCGTCTCAGACGCGGAGATCGTCTCGTCGGATTACTACAGCGTCCTGACCAAGCAGATCGCCGATGTACTCGCGGCGGCGGAGAGGATCGATGGCAACGTCACCGCCGCGCAGGAGGCGGCACGGCAGGCGGCATCTTCGGCCAGCGCAGCGGCAGGCTCCGCGACGGCGGCCGCCAACTCGGCGAGTACAGCCTCCACCGCAGCCGGGCAGGCGCAGACAGCGGCCACCAATGCGGGACAGTCCGAAACCAACGCGGCCACCAGCGCAAGCGACGCGGAAGGCGCCAAGACCGCAGCAGAGACGGCAGCCAGCAACGCCAGCAGCGATGCGGCTGCGGCCGAAAGCGCGAAAACGGCAGCGCAGACCGCGGCAACGAACGCGGAAAACGCGGCGGCGCCTGTGCTTGCCATACTGTCTAGCGGGGCTGGCGCGCATAACTCCATCTACCGCGGCAAAAACCTCGGTACGAGCGTGACCGCCGCACAATGGGCGGCTATTGCGGATGGTAGTTTTACCGACCTGTATATCGGTGATTACTGGGTAATTGATAGTGTCAACTGGCGTATTGCCGCTTTTGATTATTACTACAAGACGGGAGATGTCTCTTGCACCACCCATCATGTCGTAATTGTCCCCGACGCGAACCTGTACACTCATGTCGTGAACGACGCGAACATTACCACGGGCGGTTACATCGGCTCTAAGATGTACACGGAGGGACTTGCGGAAGCGAAAACAAAAATCAACAACGCATTTGGCTCAAACCATATTATGACCCATCGTCAGTTACTCGTCAACGCCGTTAACGGCGGTAAGCCGAGTGGCGGCTCTTGGTACGACAGCACGGTTGAGCTTATGAACGAGCAAAATGTTTACGGCGGTGAGATTTTTGGTGTGGGTAATAATGGCTCTCCCGCTCCGTATCTGTACACTATCGACAAGTCTCAGTTTCCGCTCTTTGCTCACGACCCGTCTATGATGTCAAATAGGCAACTGTTCGGACTGAGAGATGTTGTATCGACCACCTCTTTCGCTGTTGTCAATGCCGATGGTCGTGCGGGCCAAGCCAACTCTTCCTTCGCCGTTGGTGTGCGTCCCGCGTTTTCAATCATCGGATAAGGGAGGGTAGGGCGAGCAATGGAAAACATTTTTGTCGCGATCATCACCGGCGGGCTCGCGCTTGTCGGCGTCATCATCACCAACGTCGCCAGCAACCGCCGCGCAGAAGAAAAGCTCCGGGTCGCGCAGGCGATCACGGACGCGAAGATCGAAGAGCTCACGCGGGAGGTGCGAAAACATAATAATTTTGCGGAAAAAATCCCCGTAATACAAGAGCAAATCAAGGTCGTAAACCACCGCCTTGCAGACCTGGAGGACATCGAAAGGAAGGATCACCCATGAAAACAAAGTGGAGAAATTGGCTCAAGGCCGCGGGCGTCCGCGCCGTGAAAACAATCGCGCAGACCGCCGTGGCAACAATCGGCACAAGTATTGCGCTCGGTGACGTAAATTGGGCAATGGTGGCATCCGCTTCCGCCCTTGCAGGCGTGCTGAGCGTGCTGACGAGCGTCGCTGGTCTGCCGGAAGTAACGGACGAACCTACGCGCGATTAAATCAACTAAGAGAGGAGGACGCAGAATGGAAAATGTGAAGGAAACGAAGGAAAACGAACTGAAAGAAGAAGCTTTGAAAGAACTCTCGAACAACAAAGGAAATGAGGACTAAATGTCATACACAAACAGCGCACTTGTAAATCACACTCGTATCTCGCCCAACAGAAACAGCCCCAGAAAGCACGCGATTGATACAATCACGATCCATTGCGTGGTTGGACAGGTGAGCGTGGAGACGCTCGGAAACATCTTTGCCAATCCTAATCGTGGGGCCTCCTCCAATTACGGCATCGGATACGATGGGCGTGTAGGTATGTACGTGGAGGAGCGCGACCGCTCTTGGTGCAGCTCGTCCCCCGATAACGATCACCGCGCCGTAACGATTGAGGTGGCATCCGATATGTCGGAGCCTTACGCCGTGACGGGCAAAGCGTACGCGGCGCTTATCAACCTCGTTGCGGACATTTGCAAACGCAACGGCATCAAAAAACTCGTATGGAGCACGGACAAAAACACCCGCGTGTACCATCTCAACGGCGCAAACATGACGGTACACCGCGATTTTGATAATAAATCTTGTCCGGGCACGTACCTCTATAATCATCACGCCGATATTGCCGCCAAGGTCAACGCAAAGCTTGGTGCGGCGAGCACACCGGCAAAGCCTACACCCAAGCCGAGTACGCCGAAGCCCACCTGCACGGGTGATCTGACGTATTCCGCATACGCGGGGTGCCATTGGCTCCCGCAGGTAAAAAACTGCGAGGACTACGCGGGCAACTTTGGACAGGCTATGGAAGGACTTAAAATCAATGCCAAAAACTGCGATATTTATTATCGCGTTCATCTCCGGGGCGGCGGTTGGCTCCCAGAGATCAAAAACAGCGGCGCAGGTGCAGACGGTTACGCGGGCATTTACGGCGAGCAGATCGACGGCGTACAGATACGTACGCCCGTCGGCTTTGTAGACTGCCGCGTACATATCAAGGGCGGCGGCTGGCTTGGTTGGGTGCGCTTTGGAAGCAAGTACAATTCCGGTGCAAACGGCTACGCGGGCATTTACGGCTCGGCCATTGATGCAATCCAGATGGAGTAAGATGTTAAAAAGCCGCTGAATTATCACATTGATTTGCAAACTGTTTGCTAAAATGGCAAAATAGGCATTTTTAACAGTTTGCAAATCAAAGCAAAAGGCGCAGGGCTGCCGGGATCTCCGAGCGGGCTCTGCGCCTTTTTTATTTTCAAAAAAAAGAAATAATTGTAAAAAGTAAAAGGCTTGGAGCATCATGCTGACAAGCCTTTTACTTTTGCAATAAAGCAACAACAATTATTTCTACCCAACACCGCCGCCCGTGTGAGACGGCGCGACACACCGATAAAACCTATCGGATGGCTTTAGTATATCATACATTTTGCAAAAATCAATATAAAAACAAAATATTTTTCAAAAACTTTTGAAAAAGTACTTGACTTTATATAGCTGTTGCTGTATAATATAAGTGTCAAAAGGACAAGGACACAAAATCAATTCACACAAACGGAGGAAATCAAAATGATGAACACGATGTTTAATTTTATCGGCAGTGAAAAGCAAATCGAATGGGCAAAGAAAATTGTGAGCGGCCCGTATGATTTTTTGATGTATATTGCGTCTACTGCCGAAGAAGAAATAAAAGCGCACGGCGAAGTAAGCACATATTGCGAAGAGGTTAAGTTTTACAGCGAGGCCGCTAAGCGCTATGAGGCCGAAATCAAAAAGCTTGTGCAGGCAATGCCGGAAGTTAAAGCAGGCTTAGTCATTGATCGCCGCGACAACTACGGAAAGTTAGCAGACATGATCCTCGCGGAAGTGCTCAAGGAGAACGGAAAACGCGGACTTGTTGATGCCGGTTGGCGCCCGACGTGGGACATGAAAAAAATGGGATTTTAAGGAGGTGTGAAAAATGAAAAAAACTTACATTACCATCGGCAAAAACACTTACAAGCTTTATAGCGGCATCGAAGGACTTAACAAAAACTGGCTGCTTGAAACAGAGGAAGGTCGTTTAACGCTTACCGCGCTTGAAGACAGCGGCGTAACCGATGAAATTGATTTTATTGAAGAGATCGCCAACGACCCGGAAACGCCGTGGGAAGATTGTGACGAGGATGATGTAAGTTACATCACCTTGTGGCTCTCTATGTGGGGCATTACATCTGCCCGAAATTTTTAAAGAGGGTTTAAAAGATGGTACGCGTAAGCTGATCCTTAAATGGGTAGCGCCGATTTTTGTAAATGCAGGCAATGCGGATAATATGTTGCCCACGATCCACCGAATAAAGTAAAGGAGCTCAAAAATGACAAACTTACAGCGATTACGTTTAGCCGCCGGATTATCTCAGTCCCAATTAGCGAGCAAGTCCGGCGTAAACGTCCGAATGATACAGCAATATGAGTGCAAAAATCGCAACATCAACAAAGCTCAATTTGATACGGTCTGCAAATTGTCCTCTGCCCTATCGATTCGGGCGGAGGATTTGCGAGAAATCGACGAGTAAAAGCAAAAACCCCGGTATGCTAATCAGCTACCGGGGTTTTGCCTGTTTGTGCCGAAATTGTCAAAAGGACGGCAAAAACAATTTCATTTCAATCCTACGCCCCGTTTCCGGGGCGACATGTTCGGAGGAAATCCGAACGCTTAATAGTATAGCTTGTCTTGCGAAAAAAATCAAGATTTTTTCAAAAACTTTTGAAAAAGTACTTGACTTTATATAGCTGTTGCTGTATAATATAAGTGTCAAAAGGAAAGAAAAACAAAACGGAGGAAATCAAAATGACAAACTACATGAACTACATCAAGAACATCATCAACACCGAAACCGAAATGGACAAAGACAGCATCGAAAAGCTCGTAAAAATTGCTTACTACATGGGCAGAGAAGAAGCAGCGCGCGAAGTAAGCGACAAGTACAGCGACCACATCGCAGAGCAGAAGCAAAGAGCAAGCGAGTGCAGATACCACAACATGGCGGCGGAGATCGTCGGCGATGAAGATTACATTTACTCCAGCGACTATGCAGGCGATTTCACAAACACATTTGCTTACGATGAGATCAAAAAAGAGTTTTAAATAAAGCAAAAGGCCGGTAGGCGTTTCCGCTTCCGGCCTTTTACCGTTTTCACAAAGAAAACATAGTTGTTTCTATCCAACACCGCCACCCATAAAGGATGACGCGACACACCGATAAAAGCTTATCGGATAGATTTAGTATAGCATGGCAGATTTTAAAAATCAATACTTTTCAAAATTTTTAAAATCTCAATTTAGCAGATTGGTAATAAGCGTGTTGCATATCGTGTTGCATTTTAATAAAAAACAGCTTAATTTTGTAAAAAACAGTTTTAAAACATAAAAATATTTTCAAGAAAAAACAGAGGAAAAACCCGCATGAAATCTAAGCTTTTTAGATTTCATGCGGGTTTTGAGTTTGGTGCAGGTAACAGGACTTGAACCTGCATGAACTTGCATTCATATGGACCTGAACCATACGCGTCTGCCAATTCCGCCATACCTGCATATTCTTTTTGCCGTCTCGTTTGACGGCTCAATTATTATAGCATGATGCAGCTGAATTGTCAACAGCTATTTTTTGACTTTTAAGAACTTTTTTCGTTTTCGGTCACGCGGTAGCACAGCGTCATCATGCTGTCGTTCAGATGCACGTTTTCCACAATCGTGTCCGGATAGCGCAGGGCAATGTCGTAGTGGCTGAAATTCCAGTAACTCTTGATGCCGATGTCATAAAGCAGCTCCACGACCGATTTCACGGCACTGTCCGGCACGCACAAAATCGCCATCAAGGGTGCGTTTTCCGAGCAGAAGCGGCGGATGCCCGCAGCGGGGAGTACGCGCAGGTCGGCAATCTGCTGGCCCACGACCTGTTCGCTGTTGTCAAAAATACCGATGAGATCAAATCCCGCGAAATTATAAGAAATGTGCGTCGCAATGGCCTTGCCCAAATTGCCTGCACCGATTAAAATGCACTTGTGTGCACGGTCCACACCCAAAATAGAGCCAATCTCCTCGCAAAGTTGGTGCACGCCGTAGCCGTAGCCCTGCTGGCCGTAGCCGCCGAAGCAGTTGAAATCCTGACGCACCTGCGAAGCCGTGAAGCCCATTTTTTCGGAAAGCTCCTTGGAGGAAATACGCGTCACCCCGCGCTTGTCCAAGTGCCGCAAAAAGCGGTAGTAGCGCGGCAGACGCCGAATGACCGGCATGGAAATATACGGTTTCTTCTGCATATCATCACCTCGTTTGACAAAATTTTAGCACATCATAAAGACCTGTGCAAGTGTTTTTTATAAATAAGAAAAGAAAAACGGGCGGCCAGACCCTAAAAAGGAGGGAGGCCGCCCACGCTTTTCAAATCCATGTCGGGTTACAGAAGTTGCTCCAAACGATCGCGGATCGCGAGGAGGAAGCCCTCGGTGTCCACTTTCTTTGCATTCGGCAGGGTAGACATCGCCGCAAGGTCGCCGGTCATGATGCCGTCCTCTTCGATCGTCTGCAAGGTTGCCTTTTCAAGCTTGTCCGCAAAGGCGCTCAGCTCCGGCAGGTCGTCCAGCGCGCCGCGCTTACGCAGCGCGCCCGTCCACGCAAACAGTGTTGCGACGGAGTTTGTGGAGGTTGTTTCGCCCTTCAAATATTTGTAGTAGTGGCGCTGTACCGTGCCGTGCGCGGCTTCATACTCGTAAACGCCGTCCGGGGAGACGAGCACGGAGGTCATCATGGCAAGACTGCCGTACGCCGTCGCGATCATGTCACTCATCACGTCGCCGTCGTAGTTTTTGCAGGCCCAAATGTAGCCGCCTTCACTGCGAATCACGCGCGCAATGGCGTCGTCGATCAGCGTGTAGAAGTATTCAATGCCGACTTTTTCAAACTTCTCTTTATATTCCGCGTCGTAAATTTCCTGGAAAATATCCTTAAAGCGGTGGTCGTAGGTCTTCGAAATCGTGTCTTTTGCCGCAAACCACAGGTCCTGCTTCATGCTCAGCGCGTAATTAAAGCAGGAGCGTGCAAAGCTCTCAATGCTCTTATCAATATTATGTAAACCTTGAATCACACCCGGCGTTTTGAATTCGTGGATGGTCACGCGCTCCTCAGTGCCGTCCGCTTTTGTCACAACAAGCTCAGCCTTTGCATTTTCCGGCACGCGCATCTCGACGTTCTTATACAGATCGCCGTACGCGTGACGCGCAATGGTAATCGGCTTTGTCCACGTCGGAATGTACGGCGTGATGCCCTTCAGCAAAATCGGCGTGCGGAACACCGTGCCGTCCAAAATGGCACGGATGGTACCGTTCGGAGATTTCCACATCTCTGTGAGGTTGTACTCCTTCACACGCGCGGCGTTTGGCGTAATGGTCGCACACTTTACAGCCACACCGTATTTTTTCGTTGCCTCGGCGGAATCAATCGTAACCTGATCTTTCGTCGCCTCGCGGTGCTCCAGACCAAGGTCATAATACTCCGTTTTCAGGTCAACATAGGGGGTCAGCAAAATATCTTTGATCATTTTCCAGATGATGCGGGTCATCTCGTCGCCGTCCATTTCCACAAGCGGCGTTTTCATGGGGATCTTTGTAAAATCGGACATTTCAAAGCCTTACCTTTCTGCGGCTGTACCGCGAAGCTCTGTGTCACGGGGGGAGAATGTGACGCTGTTTCTATCATTATCGGATATTTCGCGAGAAAAGTCAATCGTAAATTGTGAATAAACTGCATGAAATTGCAGGAAATACAGTTAAACCCTGCAAAACGTGCATACTATGTATTTACAGGACATCGGCGGACATGTTTGCGCTTTGCCCTTGCAGGATGCGTAAAAGCGTGCTATACTGATATACGTGAAAGTTTGTGCCGCGTATGATTCCGCATTTTCTGTGAAAACTAAGCGCATCTTAATTCAAAAGGAGCGCTGCGGCATGAAAAGCACAAAGAAACGCTCGTCTTTTTCCATGCAGGAAACGGACGAAGCCGAAGAAGAAAACGAAGACCTTTCCGACCGTCAGAAGCAGATCCGCGAGGGCGGCGCGGTCGTTACCAAAAACCGAAAGCACACCATCCAGTGCCTCACCGTCATCGGACAGATTGAAGGGCATTACGTCGCACCATCGCAGAACAAAACGACGAAGTACGAGCACGTGATCCCGCAGATCGTCTCCGTGGAGGAGGACCCGAACATCGACGGTCTGCTCATGATTTTAAACACGGTCGGCGGCGACGTGGAGGCCGGTCTTGCCATTGCAGAGCTTGTCGCCGGCATGCGCAAACCCACGGTGTCACTCGTTCTCGGCGGCGGACATTCCATCGGCGTGCCGCTTGCAGTGGCGGCAAAGCACTCGTTCATCGCGCCCTCGGCATCCATGACCATTCACCCGGTGCGCATGAGCGGCCTAATGCTTGGCGTGCCGCAGACGCTGGAGTATTTCCAGCGCATGCAGGACCGCATTACGAATTTCGTCACGGCAAATTCCGGCATTTCCTATGAGCGCTTTATGCAGCTCGCCATGAATACGCAGGAGCTCGTCATGGACGTGGGGACGGTGCTGGACGGCGATGAAGCCGTGGCAGAGGGGCTTATTGATACGCTCGGCAGCCTGCACGATGCCATGGATTGCCTCGACAAAATGATTGCCGCAGAGAAGAATAAGCAGCGTGCAAAGCCCAGAAAAGGCAAGAAATCACTCTAAAAACGGCATTTGCCGTTTACATAACTTTTTATTTATCGTATAATTATACCGATAAAACCGAACAAAGCCAAATTATCCGCAGAAAAGGAGATTACATAATGTCTATTTTTGAAGCAATCATTCAAGGTATTGTACAGGGCGCAACAGAGTTTCTGCCCGTCTCAAGCAGCGGTCACTTGTCGCTTGCACAGCACATCATGGGTGTAAAGGTAGACAGCTTGCTGTTTGATATTCTTTTGCACCTCGGCACGCTCATCGCCGTATGTGCCGTCTATTATAAGCTCATCTGGCGGCTCATTAAGGCGTTTATTTCGCTCGTTGCAGACGTATTCCGCGGCAAATTCAAGTGGAAAGAAATGGATCATGACCGCAGACTTTTGATGATGCTCATGATCGGCCTTATCCCGCTGTTCCTTTTGTTCCTGCCGGTTCCGGGCACGGGCATGAAGTTAAAAGATATTTCGGAGCTGTGGGCTTCGGATTCGACGATTTGGATCGAGGGCTTTGCGCTCCTCATGACAAGTGCCCTGCTGTTCCTCGGTATCCGTGCTTCCAAGGGTGCAAAGGTACATCACTTTACGCGTAAGGATGGTAAAGTCGGCGAGATTCGCGGCCGCACAAAGTTCCACACGGCAGACGCCATTTGCGTCGGTGTCACGCAGTGCGCGGCGGCGGTGTTCCCGGGCCTTTCCCGTTCCGGCTCCACCATGGCGGCAGGTCTTCTGCGCGGCATCAATCAGCAGGCAGCGCTCGATTATTCCTTCGTGCTCGGCATCCCGTCCATTTTGGCGGCAGCTGTGCTTACCATTAAAGATGCAATCGGTCAGCCGGTCGACATTGGCGTCGGTGCGATGATTGCAGGCGTTGTTACGGCGGCTGTTGTCGGCTTCCTCGCCATCAAGCTGCTCAAGTGGATTGTCACCACGAACAAATTACAGGTTTTCGCTTATTATACGCTGGTGCTCGGCGTTATAACGCTCATCGTTTCCGTTATCGAAGCGGTCACGGGCACAAATCTTTTCACCGGCATGCCGCTTTGATCCGGTGATTTATAATCCGGAGGTTTATTTTGGCGGGTAAAAAACAAAGTACAGCAAAGGGCAGTGCTTCCAAAGCAAGAAGCGGTGCGAAGTCATCGGCTGCCAAAAACACCCGGAGCTCGGGTTCTAAGTCCAATACAAAATCGCGTGCGTCTTCCGCAAAAGGGAAGAGCACGTCTTCAAAACAGAGCGCGTCCAGCGTAGAGCAGCTGCGCCAGCGCAACCAGACAGAAGCTATCCTCTGGTTCGGTGCGGCTATTTTAACGGCGTGCTTTGTACTCATTCCGGGAGGCAGCGTGTGGCTTATGGTGCACAACGTGCTGCGCGGCGTGTTCGGCGGCTGGGCTATTCTGCTTGCGGTGCTGATGGGGTATATCGCCGTCAGCAAAACGATGGAGCAGACCACCATGCTGCGCGGCGGGCGCTTGGCGCTCATGGTCGTGATTGTCGTGCTGTTTTGCACGGCGGGGCATGTGTTTGGCAGCTTTTTCCCGAAGGAAAAGAGTTTTTTTAAGCTGGTCGGCATCTTATATATGCATGGCGTAGAGCAGGGCGGGGCCGGTCTTGTCGGCGGCCTTGTCGGCGAGCTGCTCGTCAAGTGCGCGGAAGTGCTTGGCGCACGCATCATCACGGGCGTGCTGCTGTTCGTCTCCGTGCTCATCTTTACGGGCACGTCGCTCGCGAGCTTTTTTAAAAAAATTGCAAAGCCGGCGGTCGTCATTCGCGACGTCGCGCGGCAGCGCAAGGAAGAGCGCCGCATTCTGGAAGAGGAGCGCGGTAATGCGGAGGAATCGCCGTTTGAAACGGTTTTGCCGCAGCATCCGGTGCGCTCTGTCCCGGAGGATGGTAAAATGGAATCGAAAAACAAAGGAAAGACGCCGCGTGTGTATTTGGAGCAGCTTTTCGGTGTGCGCCGCACGGAGCCGGATAACGACCCCGTAGTGCTGCACGATTACACCGAAAGCTCTGCACAGATCAACGCATTGATCGACGAAAATCGCCGTGTGCCGGATTTCCGCGTGCCCGGCTTAGAGCGTGAAGCACAGCCTGCGCAAAATGTGCAGCCGACCTATACGCCGCCGGTGCAGGCGGAAGTGCGCCCCGCGCCGCAGCCCGCTGAAACGCCGGAGACCCACGTGCCGGTGGAACGCGAAACAGTGGAAGCGCCGGTGATTATGCCGCCCGTTATGCAGACGGCAAAGCCGGAGTCTGCACCTGTGCAGCAGAGTGCGTATGCACAGCCTGCGCCGCAGCCGGCCGCACCGACAATCCTCGCGCCGGGGTCGTCCCCGGTGACGCCCGCGCACAGCGCGGAAGCCGCCGCGGACGCACAGAAGGCGACGGAAGAATTCATGAAAAAGAAGCTGGAAGCAGAACGCATGGAGACCCAGCCTGCGCAATCTGCACCGAAGGAGGAAGACAGCTCATATATCTTTCCACCGGTTACGATGCTCGCTTCCGGCAAAAAAGTAGATGCCGCCGTGGAGACCGAAGAGCTCCAGACAAACGGCAAGCTGCTTGTGGAAACACTGAAAAGCTTCGGTGTGCAGACCAAAATTCTCGATATTTGCCGCGGCCCGGCTGTTACGCGCTATGAATTGCAGCCTGCCGCCGGCGTGAAAATCAGCAAGATCACGAACCTCGCCGATGACCTTGCAATGAACCTTGCCGCAACGGGCGTGCGCATTGAGGCGCCGATCCCGGGCAAGGCGGCCGTCGGCATTGAGGTGCCGAACAAGGTGAAGACCATCGTACGCATGCGCGAGCTTGTGGAATCGAACAGCTTTGTGACCTCAAAAAGCCACTTGACCGTGGCGCTTGGCCGCGACATTGCCGGTCAGGTAACGGTGGCAGACCTCAGCAAAATGCCGCATATCCTCATTGCCGGTACGACCGGCTCCGGTAAATCCGTGTGTATCAACTCGCTTATCGTGAGCCTGCTGTATAAATCCGGCCCGGACGATGTGCGCTTTTTGATGATTGACCCAAAGGTCGTGGAGCTCGGCATTTATAACGGCATTCCACACCTATTGGTGCCGGTCGTCACCGACCCGCGAAAGGCGGCCGGTGCGCTGAACTGGGCCGTTACGGAAATGCTGAAGCGCTACAAAATTTTTGCCGAAAACAACGTGCGTGACTTAAAGGGCTACAACGCCCTCGCGCAGGCGAACAATTATCAGGACGAAAACGGACAGCCCATGCACAAAATGCCGCAGATCGTCATCATTATCGACGAGCTTTCCGACCTGATGATGGCCGCGCCGAACGAGGTGGAAGACGCGATCTGCCGCTTGGCGCAGATGGCGCGTGCCGCCGGTATGCACCTTGTAGTCGCAACGCAGCGCCCGTCCGTGGACGTTGTGACGGGCCTCATCAAGGCGAACATCCCGAGTCGTATCGCGTTTGCGGTGTCCTCTGCCATTGACTCCCGCACCATTTTGGACAGCGGCGGTGCGGAAAAGCTGCTCGGTCAGGGCGATATGCTGTTCTCGCCGGTCGGCGCGCAGAAGCCGCTGCGTATTCAGGGTTGCTTTGTCAGCGACAGCGAGATCGAATCCGTCGTGGATTTCGTGAAGAATTCGAGAAGCGTTATTTACGACGACTCCATTGCGCAGGAGATTGAGCGCAGCGCTGTGGAGGGCTCAAAATCGAGCGACAGCGGCAGCAATGACGATGAGGGCAGCGGTGACCCGATGATGAACGAAGCCATTAAGTGCGTTGTTGAAGCGGGCCAGGCCTCCACGTCGCTTTTGCAGCGCAGACTGCGTCTCGGCTACGCCCGCGCGGGCCGCCTCATCGATGAGATGGAACAGATGGGTATTGTGGGTCCGCACGAGGGCTCGAAGCCGCGCCAAGTACTCATCACCTATGCGCAGTGGCTGGAAATGAACATGCAAAAGCAGGATACCCCCGGTGATGCGTAACACAAAGCGCGGTGCACGGGACGGCAGAAAGCTTGTGCGCACAGGCGCGTTGGTACTTGTTTTGCTTCTTTTGGCGTTCTGTTACACGCCGCCCGGACGGGCGATGTGGACGGAGCTCCGCCGCGCATGCGGCCTGCTGCCGTTTGTACAGAGCTTGCCCGATGCCGATTTGACGGTTTATGTCATCGACGTGGGCAAGGCGGATGCGATCTTAATCGAAACGCCGGAGGGCGCAGTGCTTTCGGACTGCGCGACAGCGGAGCAGGCGAAAACCGTGCTGCGTGTTTTAAAACAGCGAAACATTCAAAAGCTGCGCGCCGTGTGGATCTCGCACGCGGACAGCGACCACGTGGGCGGGCTGACGCAAATTTTGCGGGAGGTGCCCGCAGAGGAGGTGGTCACCTCCATGTACACGGAGCTGACCGGGCTGCCGGAAGATCAAACCGTGCGAACGGTAAGCGCCGGGGAGACGGTCTCTTACGGCGAGGCGGAATTTCGGGTGCTCGCGCCTTCAGAAGATTTAGAGAGCACGAATGAGAATTCGCTTGTGTATAAGCTTTGCTACAAGAAATTTTCCGTG
The DNA here is from genome assembly GCF_046197855.1 of Hominenteromicrobium mulieris. Classification (GTDB taxonomy): domain Bacteria; phylum Bacillota; class Clostridia; order Oscillospirales; family Acutalibacteraceae; genus Hominenteromicrobium; species Hominenteromicrobium mulieris. Next base: position 1,402,135 of record NZ_CP173188.1, read on the forward strand.
CTATTCTGCGGTGATATTGAGGAGAAAGCGGAAAGACTGCTGCTGGATATGTATGGCGACACGCTGCGGGCGGATGTTTTGAAGGTGCCGCACCACGGCAGCGCTTCGGCGACAAGCGATGCATTGCTTGAAGCTGTGCAGCCGCAGTATGCGGTAATCTCCTCGGGCGAAGACAGAAATTTGCTGCCGCGAAACGAGACGCTGAAACGGCTCGCCGACCACGGCATTGAAATTTTCCGCACGGACGAAAACGGCGGTATTGCGATTTTGACGGACAGCGCTGAAACGAAAATTTACACGGAAAACGGGAAATAACCCGCTGTTATATAAAAGGTATTACGGAAAGGAACAGATGATATGAAACAAATCACCATCGACCGATTTGACGGTATTTACGCGATCTGCGAAGACAAGGACAAGGCGTTTTTCGCCATTGAAACGAGCGAGCTGCCGCAGGGTGCAAAGGCCGGCGACGTGCTGAAGATTACCGATGACGGTGCGCTTTCCATCGACGTGGAGGAGACCGAGCGCCGCCGCGCACGCATTTTAGAGAAGCAGAAAAAGCTGATGGGGCTGTAAGAAGGGGCGGCTTATGGGAAGACTGAAATATATTTTTCACTGCATTCTGCACATGGATTATAAATCGCTGTTCGATACGGTGAAAACGGTGCATGAGGTGAGCGGTAAAAACCGTATTTGGCTGTTTTTTGACATCATCAAGTGCGGCTTTAAGTACGGTGCGGGCTACAAGGATTACCTTTTATGCGCGTTTTATGACCTGAGTGACAAGCAGCGTGCGACGTATGTGACACGCGGCATCAATAACTCCATTGTAAAAAGCCTCAACGACCCCGCGTATTACCATATTTTTGATAATAAAAGCGAGTTTTACACGACGTTTGCGGAATATTTGCACCGCGAGTGGCTGCATTTTTCCAAGTGCACAAAAGAGCAGTTTTTGGACTTTATGCAGGACAAAGACGAGATCATCTGCAAGCCGGATGACGCTTCCTGCGGCGTGGGTGTGGAAAAGCTGAAAAAGGCCGACTACGCAACGCTCAACGCCATGTACGAGGACTTAAAGAAAAAGGGCGCGGACGTGATCGAAGAGGTCGTCATTCAGCACCCGGATATGAACCGCATCAACCCCGGATCCGTCAACACCATCCGCGTGTACACGGTGCTTTCCGACGGTGTGTCGAACGTGGTGTACGCGTGTATCCGCATGGGCAACAGCGACCGACCGGTGGATAACATCAATGCCGGCGGCATGTATTCGCCGATCGACCTCGAGACCGGCAAAATCGCGTGCGCGGCGTGCGACAAGCAGCGCATCGTCTATGAGCGCCACCCGCGTTCGGGGTGCTTGCTCAAGGGCTACCAGATTCCGTACTGGGACAAGGTGATGGACATTTGCCGTGAAGCGGCACATAAGGTGCCGCAGATGGGCTACATCGGCTGGGATGTAGCGATCACAAAAGACGGCCCGCTCTTTATTGAAGCGAACAACATGCCGGGTCATGACGCGTTCCCGCAGATGCCGTTGCAGGCACCGGATAAGATTGGCATTTTGCCGGTGTTCCAAAAATATATCAAGGGTCTGTGATGACCGAGGCGGATTTTGCCTCTTTCGGGAAGGCGGAAAGGCGGCAGCAGAGCTTGCACAGGGCGCTTGCGGGGATCGTTAAAACGAACCAGATGAGCGAAAACGGCAGACAGATCTGGCCCATGATGTTGAGCGGCAGGGCGGAGTAATCCCACACATGCAGATGAAGCACGCGGTTTACGAGCAAGCCGAATAAAAATTCCACAACGGTTATGATGAGGGAGCCTATGGCGCAGCGCGCCGGAAGGCTTCTTCTTTTCATTTTTTCGCAGCATACGGCGTTGATGAGCAGCAGACAAACGCCGCCGGCAAGTGCCATGGAGGCGTGGGAATAGCCGCGCCACAGCACTTCCAAAAGGGGATAAAGGCCGCTGCCGGCGAGGAACAACAGACTGTTTTTGCGGACGGTACGGTTCATGGAAAACGACTCCTTTTTCATGACTTTCTTTTTCAGTATGCCCGCTTTTTGTACGCCTATTGCAAAAGAAGCAACAAAATCGAAATAAATAAGCATCAAAAAAGATACGCATGCTACTGTACAAAGCGGCGGAAACTGTGTATAATCAGTACAGACAGAAAGACAGAAAGGTCGGTTTCTTATGAAAAGAATTTTGGTTACGGGCGGCACAGGCTACATTGGCAGCCACACCTGCATTTCTCTTCTTGAAAAGGGCTACGATGTGACGATCGTGGATAACCTTGTAAACAGCAAGGCGCTGGTGGTAGACCGCATTGAAAATTTGAGCGGCAAAAAAGTGAAGTTCTTTGAAGCGGACGTGTGCGACGAAGACGCGCTGCGCAAGATCTTTGCGGAGGACGAGATTTTTGCCGTTATCCATTTTGCAGGCCTGAAGGCAGTCGGCGAATCCGTGCAGATTCCGTTGCGTTACTATGAAAACAACCTCATTTCGACTTTGAGCCTTTTGAAGGTGATGGCGGAGTTTAAGGTGAACAACTTTGTGTTCAGCTCCTCGGCGACGGTGTACGGCAACCCGGCTTCCGTGCCGATCCGCGAGGATTTCCCGCTTTCGACGACGAACCCCTACGGCACGACAAAGCTGATGATTGAGCGCATCTTGAAGGACTACGCGCACGCAAACCCGGATTTTAACCCGATCATCCTGCGCTACTTCAACCCGGTGGGCGCGCACAAGAGCGGCACCATCGGCGAAGACCCGAACGGCATCCCGAACAACCTTGTGCCGTACATCACGCAGGTGGCGGTGGGCAAGCTGCGCTGCCTCGGCGTTTTCGGCGACGACTACCCGACGAAGGACGGCACCGGCGTGCGCGATTACATTCATGTCGTCGACCTTGCAGAGGGCCATGTGGCGGCGCTCAAGAAATTCGACGATCCGCACTGCGGCGTGAAGATCTACAACCTCGGCACCGGTGTGGGTTACTCTGTGCTTGACATTGTGCACGCGTTTGAAAAGTGCGTCGGCCACAAGATTCCGTATGAGATCAAGCCGCGCCGCGCGGGCGACATCCCGGAGTGCTACGCAGACTGCACGAAGGCGTATGAGGAGCTCGGCTGGAAGGCGCAGAAGACGCTGGACGACATGTGCGCGGACTCCTGGCGCTGGCAGACGCAGAACCCGAACGGCTACAACGGCTGATGGCACGCTTCGTTTTAGCCTCGTCCTCCGTGAACCGCAAGGAGATTCTGGAGCGCGCGGGCATCGAGTTTACGGTGATCGTCTCGAATGCCGATGAATCGAACGGGCCGAAGGCGCCGGATGCGCTTGTAAAGGAGCTTTCCCGCCGCAAACTGGAAGCGGTTTTGCCGAAGTGCGAAAGTGGCGATTTTGTAATCGCGGCGGACACGGTGGTGTACATCGACGGCGAAATTCTCGGCAAACCGAAAGACTTAACGGATGCAAACCGTTTCATGCACCTGCTTTCCGGGCATGTGCACACGGTGTTTACCGGCGTGTGCATGGCGTATCACGGCGAGCGCGTTTCGTTCAGTCAGGAGACGAAGGTAAAGTTCTATCCCCTGACAGAAAGCGAAATCGCGGCTTACGTGCAGAGCGGCGAGCCGATGGGCAAGGCCGGCGGCTACGGCATTCAGGGCCCGGCGGCGCTGTTTGTAGAGAGTATTGAGGGCGACTACAACAACATTTTCGGTCTGCCTGCGGCGCACGTGATGCAGGAAGCGAAAAAGCTTTTAAAGGCAGACAAAATATGAGACAGGCACGATCAGTCCTTTTCGGCGTATACTGGCGTATCGGAAAGGACTGATGATTTATGTACCGGTATCGCCGAAGACGGTATAAACGCGGACGTAAACGGCGCGTGTTGGCGTTTTTGCTGCTCGTTTTCGCTTTTGTGTTTGCCGAGCTGCGACTGCCCGCGATGAAAGCGGAGCTGCGCACGGCAGCACTGACGGCGCACGCGCAAGGGTGCATCGCGAAAACGGTGCCGGAGTATCTGCCGCAGACCGTCTGCGAAAAGGACGGGGCAGAGACGGCGCTTTCTACATATGCGCTCGGCGTACTGGAAGCGGAGCTGACGGATGCTTTGCGGAAAAGCTTGAACGGCACGGCAAAGGCGTTTGTGCCGCTCGGAAATTTAACGGGGCTGATGCTTTTGAACGGGCGCGGGATGAAGATACCCGTGCGGTTTTCGGTGGAAAGTGCGGTTTCGGTGCGGTTTGAAAGCGTCTTGACGGGCGCGGGCATCAACCGCACGGCGTACCGAACGGTGCTGCATATTGAAGCGGTGCTGTTCACGGCGGAGCGAGACGGGGCGGAGCCTGTGACGGTGACGGCAGCATACCCCGTGTATGAAGCGGTGCTTGCGGGCGACGTGCCGCAGTACGGCGTGGTGCGCGCAGGATAAAAAATTGTGAATAACCGTTGGATTTTTGCGCGCTTTGTGGTAAGATACTAACAAGTATCGAAATATCTTGAAATGACACGGAGTTTTAACTTATGACGCACGAACAGGCCCGGCAGCAGATTGACGCGCTGCGGGAACAGATCGAGTACCACAATAAAAAATACTACACAGAGGACGCGCCGGAAATCAGCGACTATGCGTACGACATGCTGTACCGCCGCTTGGAAAATCTGGAAGCGGCATTCCCGGAGCTGAAAACGGAGGACTCGCCGACGAACCGCGTGGGCGCAGCGGGGTACAACACATTTGCGGAAGTGACGCACACCGTGCCGATGGAGAGCCTGCACGACTCGTTTTCCGAAGACGAACTGCGCGACTTTGACCGCCGCGTGCGCGCCGTTGTGGACGACCCGGTGTATGTGGTAGAGCCGAAATTCGACGGCCTTTCCGTGGCGTTGGAATACGTGAACGGCGTATACACGCGCGGCTCTACGCGCGGCGACGGCATTACGGGCGAAGACGTGACGTTGAATATCGGTACGATCAAATCCGTACCGAAGACGCTCAAAGAGCCGCTGCCGTTTTTGGAGGTGCGCGGCGAGGTATATATGTCGGACGAAAGCTTTTTGCGGCTGTGCGAGCGGCAGGAGCTTTTGGAAGAAAAGCCGTTTAAAAACCCGCGCAACGCGGCGGCGGGGTCGCTTCGACAGAAAGACCCGAAGATTACGGCGCAGCGCACGCTGGATATTTTTGTTTTTAACATTCAGGTCATCGAGGGTGAGACCGTCACGACGCACGCGGACGCATTGAAGCGTTTGCACGAGCTTGGCTTTACGGTGTCGCCGCTTTATTGCCGCACGGGCGACATAGAGACGGTAATCGAGAAAATCCGCGAGATCGGCAACGAGCGCGGCACGTTCTCGTACCCGATTGACGGCGCTGTTGTAAAAGTGGACAGCTTCTCTCAGCGCGAGGCACTCGGAAGCACGGCGAAGTTCCCGCGCTGGGCGGAGGCGTACAAGTACCCGCCGGAGGAAAAAGAGACGACGCTCCTTGACATAGAAGTTGCTGTAGGGCGCACGGGTGTTTTGACGCCGACCGGCGTGTTTGAGCCGGTGTTCTTAGCCGGTACGACGGTCAGCCGCGCGACGCTGCACAACCAGGATTTCATCACGGAAAAGGATATCCGCATCGGCTCGCGCGTCATTATCCGAAAGGCGGGCGAGATCATCCCGGAGGTCGTTTCCGTGGTCTCGAACCCGGAGGATACCGCGCCGTACCGTTTGCCGGAAACGTGCCCCTCGTGCGGGGAAGTTATCACGCGTGTGGAGGGGGAAGCGGCAGCGCGCTGCACGAATCCGCAGTGCCCGGCACAGCTGATGCGCAACCTCATTCATTTTGCGTCGCGCGACGCGATGGACATTGACGGATTGGGACCGGCGGCGCTGGAGCAGCTGAGCGCAGCGCTTCAGGTGCACTCGCCGGCTGATTTATACGACATTACGGCGCAGGAGCTTGAAACGCTTGATCGTTTCGGCAAAAAGAGCGCGGAAAACCTTGTTGCGGCGATCCAAAAATCGAAAGAAAACGATTTATCAAAGCTGCTGTTTGCGCTCGGCATTCCGCACATCGGCGCGAAGGCGGCAAAGCTGCTTGCGGGCGCGTTCGGAAATATGGATGCTTTGATTGCGGCGGACGAGGAGCAGATTGCGGCGATAGACGGCTTTGGCGGCATTATGGCGCAGGAGGTCTACGCATTTTTCAGAAGGCACTCGGCGATAGAGCTCATTGACCGGCTAAAAGCGGCGGGTGTGAACATGACGGCGGAAGCGGTCACGACGGACACGAAATTCCTCGGCAAGACGTTTGTGCTGACGGGTACGCTGCCGAATTTGAAGCGCACGGAGGCCGCAGCGTTGATTGAAAAGGCGGGCGGCAAGGTGAGCGGCTCGGTCTCGAAAAAGACGAGCTATGTTGTGGCGGGCGAAGAAGCCGGCAGCAAGCTTATGAAGGCGCAGACGCTGGGCATCCCCGTATTGACGGAAGCGGAGCTTTTGACGCTTTTAAACGGTGAGGACAACACGGAAAGGAACGAAGCATAATGGCAGAAGAAAGAAAAACGGACGAAGCGCTTGAAAAAGCCGTGGAGACCGATGAGGACATTGACCGCTATATCCGCGAGCTGACGGGAAAGGAAACGCCGAAGGACAAGGAGAAGAAGGCGGAAGAAAAGAAAGCGCCGGAAAAAGAAGAATTCCGCGTGACGAGCCAGATCGGCGAGGACGACTACAAGGCATTCATTTATTACTCTACGCTTGGGCGCTTTAAGTGGCTTATCCCGGCGTTTATCATCGTGCCGCTCGTGTTCTCGTTCCTCTTTGCGTTCAACGCGGGGCATTTTTACGTGGGCAATTTCATTTTATTGCTGCTTATCATGTATGTGGCGATTACGCTGATTATTGTCATTCGCTGCACGCGCTGGCTTTCTAAAATTCGCAACAATAATCCTGCCGTGATGCACCTGACGGAGACGACGCTTATTTTCATGACGAACAGCGTCATCAACATGAAAAACGGCAACCGCATCAAGGTCGATTACAAGCACATGATCGACGTGGGCGAGAGCAGACAGCACTACATCATGTATTTTGATAACGGCAAATCCATGGTATTCAGAAAAGAAGACATGGAAAAGGAAACGTTGGAAAGGTTCCGCCCGTTTATCGAATCTAAAGTACATAAATTAAAATTTACACAGATGCTCAAAAAATAAACCGGGAGGTTTTTCAACATGGTCATCGATTTAAAAACACTGTACGGCGCGGAAGCGACCGAGCAGCAGAAGCGTTATGAGGAGCTTTCCGCTTACTTTGCGGAGGAGTTCGGGGATGCTAATGCGCTTTCATATTTCAGTGCGCCGGGCAGAACCGAGGTGGGCGGCAACCACACCGACCACAACAACGGCAAGGTGCTGGCGGCGGCTGTGAATCTGGACGTTATTGCGGCGGTGAAGAAGACCGAGAACGGCGTGATCCGCCTGAAATCCGTCGGGTTCCCGATGGACACGGTCGATACGGCAGACCTTAACGTGCAGGAAGCGGAAAAGGAGCGCTCGGCGTCGCTCATCCGCGGCGTGTGCGCACGCTTAAAGGCGCTCGGCTATGAAGTGGGCGGCTTTGACGCGGTGACGACCTCAAGAGTTTTAAAGGGCTCCGGCCTTTCAAGCTCCGCGGCGTTTGAGGTGCTTGTGGTGACGATTTTAAGCCACCTGTATAATAACGACGCGATCGACCCCGTGGAGGCGGCACAGATCTCAAAATTTGCCGAAAACGTGTACTTCGGCAAGCCCTCCGGCTTACTCGACCAGATGGCGGCGAGTGTGGGCGGCTTTACGACGATGGACTTTAAAGACCTTTCCGCGCCGAAGATTGAGAAGATCGATTTTGACCTTGACCGTTACGGCTATGCGCTGTGCGTCGTCGATACGGGCGGAAACCATGCCGACCTGACCGGCGAATACGCAGCCATTCCGGCGGAGATGAAGCGCGTTGCGAAGGCGCTTGGCGGCGAAGTGCTGCGCGAGGTAAGCGAGGAGGAGTTTTATAAGAAAATTCCCGAGCTCAGAAAAGAAGTCGGCGACCGCGCGATTTTGCGTGCGATTCACTTCTTCGACGACAACCGCGTGGTGGATAAGGAAGTGGCAGCGCTGAAAGCGGGTGACTTTGAGACGTTTAAGCAGTGCGTGATCGCCTCGGGTTATTCCTCGGCGATGAATTTGCAGAATGTGTTCGCAGTTGTGAATCCGCAGGAGCAGGGCTTGTCCCTCGCGTTGGCACTTATTGCGAAGATCCTCGATGGCAAGGGCGCATATCGCGTGCACGGCGGCGGCTTTGCCGGCACGGTGCAGGCGTATGTGCCGCTCGATATGCTGGACGCGTTCAAGACAGAGATGCAGAGCGTGTTTGGCGAAAAGAGCTGCTATGTGCTCTCCGTGCGCAGCGCGGGCGGCACGAAAGTGACAATCGAATAAGTTTAACGGCGGCTTTGGTTTTTAGAGCCGCCGTTTTTGCGTATTGCGGGAAATACGTGTTGCGAAATTGTAAATATTGGGAAACGGTGGATTTCGCCTTGCGAATCATGCCGATTTGTGATATAGTATACTCTGTATCATTATGACAGCTTACCGCAGACAGCTTGTCTGCGTGCGATAAAGGAGAATGTTTTTTGAAGGATAAAGAAATCACCGTTACGGCAGACGAGCTGCAAAAGCAGAAGCTATACACGGCGGACGTTGCGGCGATCATGCAGGTGCGCGCGATGCACGGCACGCCGAAGGCGCTTGTGCGCACGTATGGCTGCCAGCAGAATGTGGCGGACGGCGAACGCATGAAGGGTATGCTCTCTGAAATGGGCTTTGAATTCACTGAATATGAAGATGAAGCCGATTTTATTCTGTTCAACACCTGCGCCATTCGCGAGCACGCCGAAGACCGCGTGTTCGGCAACATCGGCGCGCTGAAAAACGTGAAACGCCGCAACCCGTCGCTGCTCATTGCCGTATGCGGCTGCATGATGGAACAGGAGCGCGTGGCGGAGCGCATTAAGGTGTCGTTCCCGTTTGTGAACATTGTGTTCGGCACACACGTCATCCACCGACTGCCGGAGATGATGTACACCGCCGTGACCGACTCGAAGCGCGTTTTTTTGCGCGGGCATGAATCGAAAGAGATCATTGAAGGTCTGCCGGTGCGCCGCGACGGCAACACACGCGCGTGGGTGACCGTGATGTACGGCTGCGACAATTTCTGCTCGTACTGCATTGTGCCGTATGTGCGCGGCCGGGAAAAGAGCCGCCACCCGGATGCCATCGTCGCCGAGTGCCGCGAACTCATTGAGCAGGGCTACAAAGAAATTACGCTGCTTGGACAGAATGTGAATTCCTACGGCAAGGGCTTGCCGGAGAAAGTGAATTTTTCGGAGCTTCTGCGCCGCATTGACGCGATTGACGGCGACTACCGTTTGCGCTTTATGACCTCGCACCCGAAGGACGCGACGCACGAGCTGTTCGACACGATTGCGGAGAGCCGGCACATCTGCCACTACATCCACCTGCCGTGCCAGTCCGGCAGCAGCCGTGTGTTAAAGGCGATGAACCGCCACTACGACCGCGAAAAATACCTTGACCTCATCCGCTATGCGAAAGAGAAAATGCCCGATCTGTCGCTGACCTCCGACATTATCGTCGGCTTTCCGGGCGAGACGTATGAGGAGTTCTGCGAGACGCTGAGCCTCATCCGCGAGATGGAGTTCACGTCGCTCTTTACGTTTATTTTCTCGCCGCGCCCCGGCACGAGAGCCGCCGAAATGGAAGACCCTGTCACGTACAAGGAGAAAACGCAGTGGTTCTCGGAGCTTTTGAAGACACAGGAGGAGATTGCCGCAAAGCGCTGCGCTTCCATGGTGGGCAGCACGGAGCGTGTGCTCATTGAAGAGCGCAACGAGAAAAACGGTTTGCTCAGCGGTCGCACCGCAAGCAGCATCATTGTGGAATTCCCCGGCGAAGACGAATGGATCGGCGAATTCAAAAATGTAAAAGTGACCGAAGCGCGCAACTGGATTTTGCGCGGCGAATGTGTAGACTAAGCAAAACGGGTTTTGACCCATTGCTTTTTCAAAATACAATAAAATTTATAATTTATTTTAAGGAGCTATTACTATGGATATCATGAAACTGACAAGAGAACTCGGCCGCGCTTTGCAGCAGGACCAGACCTACATCAACATGAGCGTTGCGGAGCAGCAGTGCAACGAGGACGAAGCTTTGCAGAACGCCATCGGCGAATTCAACTTAAAGCGCATGGCCATCAACAACGAGGCGGCGAAGGAAGACCGCAGCGAGGAACTTATCGAGCAGTACAACAAAGAACTGCGCGAGATTTACGGCAGAGTGATGCAGAACGAGCATATGGCGGCGTATCAGGCGGCAAAGAACGAGTTTGATGCGCTGATGCAGCGCGTGACGGGTGTGCTTTCCATGTGCGCGGAGGGTCAGGACCCGGATGGCTGCGATCCCGATGCCTGCGGCTGCACCGGCAGCTGTGCGACCTGCGGCGGTGGCTGCCACTAAGGCAGAATTTTGCAAAGTTTGCACGTGATCTGCTTGCATCTTTTCCGCCATACCGGTCGTAAAGTCCTTGACAGGCGCCGGCCTGCCTGCGGAATTTACTACGCAAGGCATATACGCTCATGACGAAAAATCTGACGGCGCATCTCGCGCACCTACTTTACAAAAATCTGCCTTTGGCAGTAATTCACTTGTTGACTGAATCTTAACGATATGGAGGCCGGGCATGGCTGATTATTCCCCGATGATGAAACAGTACTTTGAAGTGAAGGAAAAGTACCCGAACACGCTCCTTTTCTTTCGCCTTGGGGACTTTTACGAGATGTTCTTTAACGATGCGAAAATCGCGTCGCGTGAGCTGGAGCTGACGCTGACAGGCCGTGACTGCGGCCAGGAGGAGCGCGCGCCGATGTGCGGCGTGCCGTTCCACAGCGCGGAGACGTATATCGCGCGGCTTGTGGCAAAGGGCTACAAGGTTGCCATCTGCGAGCAGATGGAAGACCCGGCGCTTGCAAAGGGCATCGTAAAGCGCAGCGTTATCCGCGTCATCACGCCCGGCACCGTTATGGAAAGCAGCATGCTCGACGAGGCGAAGAACAACTACATCGCTTCCGCGTATTATCAGGGTGATAAGGTGGGCATCTGCTTTGCGGATATTTCAACGGGCGAGCTGGAGGCGACGACGCTGACGGCGGAGAAGGGTGAGTCGCTCTCCCGCGCGGTTATCGACGCGCTGTCGCGATTTACGCCGCGCGAAATCCTCATCAATCCGGAATTTACCGATTTGACGGACGTGGCGAAATTCATTTCCGATAAGCTTTCGGCGTCACTCGAGTGCATGGATTTTGCGGTTTACGAACCGCTGCATGCGGAAGAAACGGTGAAGGCGCAGTTTCACCCCGAGGTTTTGGAACGCTCCGACGTTTTGAATTTCCCGGAGATCACGGCGGCGCTGAGCGCTTTGCTCGAGTATCTCAGCCGCACGCAAATCACGGGTTTGGAGCGCATGGAGGAAATTCGCATATATTCGCAGGCGAAGACGATGCGGCTTGATTTAAACACGCGCCGAAACCTTGAATTACTCGAGACGATGCGCAGCAAGGAGCGCCGCGGCTCGCTTTTGTGGGTGCTTGACAAGACCAAAACGGCGATGGGCAAGCGGCTTATCCGCACATGGCTCGAGCAGCCGCTTTTGAGCCCGGCGGGCATTACGCTGCGGCAAAACGCGGTGGAGGAGCTGTTTGAGAACCGCCCGCTTTTAGACGATGTGACCGAGGCGCTGACGGGCATTTTTGACCTGGAGCGCATTATGACGCGCGTGGTGTACGGCTCTGTAAACGGCAAAGACCTGCGTGCGCTGTGGTCGGCGCTGACGCGCTTGCCGCAGCTGAAAGCGCTTTCTGCGACGTTTAAAGCGACGATGCTGCGCGACATCGACAGCCGCATGGATGTGCTCTCCGATATTTGCGAGCTCATTGACCGCGCCGTTGTGGAGGAGCCGCCGCACACGATCCGTGAGGGCGGCATTATCCGTGAGGGCTTCAACGCGGAGCTTGACGAAGTGAAAAGTGACATGACGAACGGCAAGCAGCTCATCGCCGAGCTGGAGGCGCGCGAGCGCGAAGCGACGGGCATTCCGAAACTGCGCGTGGGGTATAACCGCGTGTTCGGGTATTACCTTGAAGTTTCGAACGCGTTTAAGGACAAGACGCCGGAGCACTACGTGCGCAAGCAGACGCTTGCAAACGGCGAGCGGTACATCACGCAGGAATTAAAGGAGCTTGAAAACCGCATCTTAGGTGCGCACGACCGTTCTATTGCACTTGAGGGCAAGCTGTTTGAAGAAGTGCGCAGGACGATTGCGGGGCAGCTGACCCGCGTGCAGGAGACGGCGAAGGCGATTGCGGAGCTGGATGTTTTGGCATCGTTTGCGGCGGTATCTGTGCGGAACGACTACACGCGCCCGACCATTACGGCGAACGGCAGGCTGTATTTAAAGGACAGCCGGCACCCGGTGGTGGAGGCGCTGCTGACGGGCAGCGCGCCGTTTGTGCCGAATGACCTTGAGATGGACCCGAATCAGAACCGTGTGTCTATCATTACGGGCCCGAACATGGCGGGTAAATCTACATATATGCGGCAGGTGGCGGTCATTGTCATCATGGCGCAGATCGGCTGCTTTGTGCCGGCCTCCGCTGCGGAGATCGGCATTGTGGACGGCATCTACACGCGCGTGGGCGCTTCTGACGACCTTGCGGCGGGGCAGTCCACGTTCATGGTGGAAATGGCCGAGGTGGCGGAAATTTTGAAGAGCGCCACGAAGGACAGCTTGCTGATTTTAGATGAGATCGGCCGCGGCACCTCGACGTTTGACGGCATGAGCATTGCGCGGGCGGTCATCGAATACGTACACGACAAAAAGCTGTGCGGTGCGAAGACGCTGTTTGCGACGCATTACCACGAGCTGACGGAGCTGGAAGACCTTTTGCCCGGTGTGCAGAACTTCAGTATTGCGGTGAAAAAGCGTGGGGACGACATCACGTTCCTGCGGCGTATCGTGCGCGGCGGCGCGGACGACAGCTTCGGTATTGAGGTCGCGAAGCTCGCGGGCGTGCCGGACAAGGTGGTGCGGCGTGCGAAAGAGGTATTAAAGAGCCTTGAAAGCGGCGAGATGGTGAAAAAACCGAAAAACGCCGTGAAAGTGCAGCAGGAGGAGCCGATACAGCTGACGATGCTGACAAAGGACACGGAGGTTTTAAACCGCCTGAAAAGCCTGGACGTCAACACGCTGACGCCGATCGAATCCATGAACATTTTGTTTGAACTTGCAAATATGCTGAAATAAATTTAACGCGAAAGGAAGGTGCAGAAAATGCCGAAAATTCACGTTTTGGAAAAGCAGGTCGCGGAGCTGATCGCTGCCGGTGAGGTGGTGGAGCGCCCGTCTTCCGTCATTAAGGAGCTTGTGGAAAACTCCATTGACTCCGGCGCGTCGATTGTCACGGTGGAAATTCGCCGCGGCGGCGTGACGTATATCCGTGTGACGGACAATGGCTGCGGCATTGCGCGCGAGGACGTGGCGACGGCATTTCTGCGCCATGCAACGAGCAAGGTGCGCGAAAAGGACGACTTAGACGCGATTTTGACGCTCGGCTTCCGCGGTGAGGCGCTGGCGTCCATTTCGGCTGTGTCGCGCGTTGACCTCATCACGCGCACGGCGGACAGTTCAATCGGCACGCACTATTCCTCCGAGGGCGGCAGCGACGTGGAGATCGAAGACGCGGGCTGCCCACTTGGCACGACCATTACGGCGCGCGACCTGTTTTTTAACGTGCCGGCGCGTATGAAGTTTCTGAAGAAAGACACCGCAGAGGGCAACTCCGTGGCGGGGCTGATGGACAAAATTGCGCTTTCGCATCCGGAAATCTCGTTCCGCCTCATTCGCGAGGGCAAGGAAGTGCTGCACACGCCGGGCGACGGCAAGCTGAACTCGGCAATCTATGCGGTGTTCGGCAAGGAGTTTTCCGGCGCTTTGCTGCCGGTGGATTATACCTTGGGCGGCATTCGCGTGCACGGGTATATCTCGTCGCCGATTGCGAGCCGACCGAACCGCAGCATGCAGAATTTCTTCATCAACGGGCGTTTTGTGCGCAGCCGCACGGCGTGTGTGGCGCTGGAGGAAGCGTACAAGGGCGCGATTATGGTGGGTAAATTCCCGGCGTGCGTGCTGCACATCGAGCTGCCGTCGTCGGTCGTCGACGTGAACGTGCATCCGGCGAAGCTGGAGGTGCGCTTTGTGAACGAGCGTCCGGTGTTTGATGCGGTGTACCACGGGGTGAAATCCGCCGTGACGGCGAGCCGCGATATGAAGTCCGTTGACCTTGCGCAGCACGCAAGGCGGCCCGTTGACCCGTATAAGCCGGATGTGGTCGTAAAGCCGCAGCAAATGGTGCTGAATCCGCCGCCGAAAACGGAGACGGTGAAGCCGATGCCTGCGTCGGTCGTGAAGTCTGCGCCCGTTATCAACACGAGCAAAAAAGAGGCGGAAGCGCCGTATGAGCCGCCCGTTGATATGCCGCCGATGCCGCATACGTTTTCGGACAGCGCAGAGCGGGAGGAAAAGCCGCAGCTTGAAAGTATTCGTACGTCGATCGAGCGCGTTTTGGAGGCGGAGCCGCAGCCGATGACAAAGCCGGAAGTGATAACGGAAGAACCGCCCTTACCGCAGCCGCCCGAGACGGAGCCCGTGCCGCCGGCGTGGGAGGAAACACCCGTGCAGACGGAAGCGGTGCAGGAAAATCCGGAAAGCAACGCACAGCCGGAAACATGCATTGTGCCGGAGACGGAGCGGGATTTACCCCGCATGGCGCATAAGGTGATCGGCGAGGTGTTTGACACGTATATCATCCTTGAATACGACGCGCAGACGCTGATGTTTATTGACAAGCATGCCGCGCATGAGCGACTGCTGTACGAAAAGCTCAAACGGCGCGAAGAAGCTGCTATGGCGCAGACGCTGCTTGTGCCCGTGACGGTGACGATGGACAAAAACGAGTACACGGCGGTTTTGCAGAATTTGAGTGTTTTTGAGCAGGCGGGCTTTGACGTGGAGGATTTCGGCAGCGGTACCGTTTTGGTGCGCAGCGCGCCGCTTAATTTGAACGGTGCGGACATCAAGGACTCCGTGCTCGAAATGGCGGGATACCTTGAAGAAAACAAGACCGACGCGACGACGGAGCACATGGACTGGCTGTACCACAACATTGCGTGCCGCGCAGCCATTAAGGGTGGGAACGCCTCGAAAAAAGAGGAGCTCATTGCACTTGCGGAAGAGCTGGAAGCGAACCCCGATGTGCGCTACTGCCCGCACGGCAGGCCGATCTACGTGATGCTGAAAAAGCGAACGCTGGAAAAAGAATTCGGCAGAGTTTAACGGTTTGCTCACAAACACGGATGAAAGTTGTGTTATTATAAAGTTATGTAAACAAAAAGGGGGCGCCGGAATGACGGAAGTACAAGAGAAAATCAAGGTATTCGCGGTGTGCGGGCCGACGGCCTCCGGCAAGACCTCGCTTTCCGTAACGCTTGCGAAAAAGCTCCATGCGGAGGTGGTTTCGTGTGACTCGATGCAGATTTATAGGGGCATGGAGATCGGCACGGCAAAGCCGACCGCGGACGAGATGCAGGGTGTGCCGCACCACCTGATGGGTTTTCAGGATCCTGCGGAGCCGTTCAGCGTGAGCGACTATGTGGCGCTTGCAGGAAAGGTGATCGAAGACATACGTGCGCGTGGCAAAAACGTGTTGCTTGTCGGTGGCACGGGCTTATATGCGCGCTCGCTTTTAAAGGCGGTGCCGTTTACGGAAAACAGCCGTGACGATGAAATCCGCGGTAATTTGGAAGCGGAATTTGCGGCAGACGGCATTGAACCGCTTTATGCGCGGCTAAAAGAGCTTGACCCCGAGGGGGCCGAGGGTATCCATCCGAATAATATGCGTAGGGTCATCCGCGCACTTGAATACTGCATGGTGACGGGCGAGCCGTTCTCGAAGCAGGCGAAGGACTCGAAAGCGGTGGAATCGCCGTATGACGGGAAAATGTTGGTGCTGTCTTTCAGAGACCGCGAGACGCTTTACGGGCGTATCAACCTGCGCGTGGAGCAGATGTTTGCAGACGGCCTATTAAAAGAAGCCGAGGATTATTTTAAGCGGTATGGCACGCCGGGGCAGACCTCCGTGCAGGCCATCGGCTACAAGGAGCTGTTCCCGTATTTTGAGGGGCAGTGCTCCTTAGACGAAGCAAAGGAAAATATAAAAAGGGAAACACGGCGCTATGCCAAGCGCCAATTGACGTGGTTCCGCCGGGAGGAAGATGCCGTGTGGCTTTTTGCGGATGATTTTGATGCCCCGGCAGACCTGATAAGCGCGGCAGAGGACATAGCCCGCGCGCATTTTGAAGACTGAAAGGAAGCCCCGCTATGGGAAGCAACACATTATTTCGTAAAATCAGTTCGATCGCCGTGGCGATTTTGCTTTTGATATATGTAGGCTACCAGATTTACAGAAGCCAATACACCGGATTTAAAACGGAAACGGCCATGTACGCTGACCTTTCCGCATCCATCGACACCACGGGCTTTATTATCCGCAATGAGGAGCTTGTGTACTCGCGGTACGACGGCGTTTTGAACTACACGCTCGACGACGGAGAGAAAACGGCGTTCGGCGGCACGGTAGCAGAGCTGTACCCCGCGGAAGAGGACGCCGCCGCACACAACCGCATGCTGCGCATCGACGAGGAGCTTACGCGGCTAGCCGTGCTGGAGAACCCCACAGAGGTCGCGTCCTCGAACCCGAAGAACATCGGCAGCCAGATCAATAAAACGGTCACAGGGCTGCTTTCCGATTTGAAATCCGGTGCGTTTTCGTCGATCTCGAACGATAAAAACGACCTGTACCTCTTGATGGGCCAAAAGCAGATCGTGACGGGCGCGGAGGATTCCGCGAGCTATGTGGCGCACATTGAGAATTTGAAATCGGAACGTGCAACGCTGGAGACGACGACCTCTTCAAGCACCGGCACGGTAACGTCGCCGGCTTCCGGTTATTTTATCCATACGGTGGACGGCTACGAAAACGCGGTGGACATCGACGATGTGGAGCAGCTGACCGTAAGCGATGTGCGTGCGCTGGAGGAAGGCGAAGCGGGCAGCAATGCGGACAGCACGGTCATCGGCAAGGTGGCAAAGGAATTCAACTGGTACATTGCGTGCATCATCGATGAAAACGACCTTGTGCGGCTTGACCGCACGACGAATGTGAAGGTGGAGATGCCGTTTGCGACGGCGGAGACAATCCCGGCCGAGGTCGTGAAGATCAATAGGGACGAAGCGAGCGGGGACGCAGTGGCCATTTTGAAGTGCTCTTACATGAACACAGACCTTGCCGCCGCGCGCAAGGAGCCGCTGCGCATCGATTTACAGTCGTATGCCGGTGTGCTCGTGAACGAAAAGGCCATCCACTTTGCGGATGTGACCGTGACGGATACGGACACGGACGGCAATGTGACGGAGCATGTGGAACAGAACGTGAAGGGTGTTTACATCAAGTCCGGCAGCCGCGTGCGCTTTGTACAGGTATTCTCCGATGCGACGATCGACGGCTATGCCGTGTGCAAGCTGAACCTTTCCTCCTCGGAAAAAGAACAGCTCGTCACCTCGAGAACGATACAGCTTTACGATGAAGTCATTGTGGAAGGGACGGATCTTTATGACGGAAAAATGCTTTGAGGAGCGTTTTAGGGACGTAGAGGAAAACTATAAGGTCATCACGAACCGCATTGCGGAGGCAGCGGTGCGCTCCGGCAGAAAGCCCGAGGACATCACGTTTCTTGCGGCGACGAAGACCGTGCCGGCGGAGGTCATCAACCACGCCATCGGCTGCGGCCTGCGCTTCATCGGCGAAAACCGCGTGCAGGAATTCATGGACAAATATGAAAAGATCGATTGGGACAAGGGCGTTTCCGGCCAGATCATCGGGCGCTTGCAGACGAACAAGGTGAAATATATCATCGATAAGGTCGACTGCATCCAGTCGGTGGATTCCGTAAAGCTTGCAAAGGAAATTTCCCGCCTTGCGGAGAAAATAGGCCGCAAAATGCCGGTGCTCATTGAAGTGAATATCGGCGGGGAAGAAAGCAAGGGCGGCATCGAAAAAGCTGCGCTGCCCGAGTTATTGGAAGAAATTGCCGTGCTGCCGGGCATTCAGGTAAACGGATTGATGGCAATTCCACCAATTTGTGCGGAAAAATCCGCGCTATGCAATTATTTTTCCCAAATGCATCAATCTTTTATTGACATCCGCGCCAAAAAAATAGATAATGTATTTATGAATTGCCTTTCGATGGGTATGTCTTCCGATTACGCGGAGGCCATCGAGTGCGGCGCCACTATGGTGCGCATCGGCTCTTCGCTTTTCGGCCCGCGCGACTACACGCGCTGACCGACCCTGTTATGCAGAAAATGGAGGTATAATATATGGCAGGCATTGTAGAGAAGCTTCAGAAAATGTGGAACCCGCCCGACGACGAGTATGATGAATACTACGAGGACGAGGCCACGGAGCCCACGGCAGACAGCCGCGAGGAGCAGCCTTCCGCACGCCGTTCGTTCTCCTCTTCAAGCTCGAACCGCGTTGTGAACATTAACCACGCACGCGCAGGCGCACAGGTGGTTGTGTTTAAGCCGAACTCTTTCCGTGACGACACAAATAGCATTGCGGATGAGATCAACCAGGGCCATACGGTTGTTGTGAATTTTGAAGAGACGAACGCGAGCGAGGCGCGCTATATTCTGGCGTTCCTCAGCGGCGCTTCTTACGCGAACCACGGCGAGGTGAGACCCATCGCCGCGAAGACTTATATTTTCACGCCTGCGGGCGTGAGCCTGAGCGGTGCGGAGATTCGCGATGATCTTGCACAGAACGGCGTAACGTTCTGATATGGCCGCACAGGAAGACAAGCTTTTTGAAGCGAAAATAGAGGATTGCCTGCGCCTTGGCGAAAAAAGGCCGGCGTTCTTGGGCTTTTTGGATCTTTCCGAGCGCGCGTACGCAGAAGAATATTTGCGCCGTGCACATGCGGAAAATTACCGATTTTTCGGTGGCTTTCCCGAAGCGGAGCGAACGGTTTTGGGCGTGTTTCCTGACTACATGGAACCCTTAGATGAGGAGTTCCCGGTGACGGGGCTCACGGTGAAGTTTCGCCGGCAGGATGCGCTTTCACACCGCGATTTTATGGGCTCATTTCTGGCACAGGGCGTGGTGCGTGCATCGCTCGGCGATATTCTGGCCGAAGAAGGGCGCGCCGTGCTGTTTGTGAAAACAGAGCTTGCGCCGCACTTTCTTTCGCAGATCGATAAGATCGGTCGGGTGGGGGTGCAGATTACAAAGGGCTTTACAGATCCGCTGCCGCAGGCGCACAGCTTTCAGCCGATGGGCGGCGTGGTCGCTTCGGAACGCTTAGACTGCTTGGTTGCCTTTTTGGCGGGCACCGGCAGGGAAAAAGCCGCGCAGATGGTGCACGCGGGTTTGGTTTCCGTCAACCATAGGGAGACGGATTCCGTTTCGCACCGTGTAAATGAAGGAGACATCATCTCCATACGCCGCTGCGGGCGATTTATTGTTGATATGCTCGGCCCGGTCACGAAAAAGGGCCGTTTATCTGTGAAATGCAGAAAATACATATAGGAGGCTTACACACATGTTATCGATTAAAGACATCAATGAAGTCAGCTTCAGAAAATCAAATTTTTCCGGTTACAATTCTGATGATGTCGATCAGTTTATTGATGAAGTTTTGGAGACCGTAACGGCGCTCACAAAGGAAAACGCAGAGATTAAAACGCGCAAGACGGATGATTCCGCCGCTGTGCAGCAGTTACAGGCGAAAAACGCCGAACTGCAGGAGAAGCTTTCTATTTTGGCTGCAAAAATTGAGTCTTACCGTGCAGAGGAAGACGGTATTAAGGACGCCATTCTCAGCGCACAGCGCCTTGGCAATGCTTCCATCCGTGAGGCAAAGGCGAAGGCCGAGAAGATTGTGAACGACGCAAACGCGAAGGCAGACGCTCTTGTAAAAGATGCGAAGGGCCGCTCCGAAACGCTTGTGAAGTCCTATGAAAAGCAGATCGCCGCAAAAGAGAAAGAGCTGGAGAACATGAAGCGCGAGGTGACAAACTTCCGCGCATCGCTCTACGGCATCTATAAAGAACACCTTGCCGTGATTGAGAAGATTCCGACGTTTGACCTGCCGGAGGAAGAGCAGGAGGAAAAAGCGCCCGCCGAGGAACCGACGCCGGTATACACCGAGCCCGAAGTGATTGAGGAGCCGGAAGAAGAGATCCCGGTGCCTGCAGCACAGCAGGTCGAAGAGGAACCCGCACCGGCCCCCGCAGAGCCGAAGCCCGCTCCCGCACCTGTCCCGGAGCCGATCCCCGCACCGGCGCCGGTACAGCCGCAGCCTGTTTACGACAAGGACTCTTATATTAAGGAGCAGTTCAGCGGCATCGGTCTTGATCTGAACGCTTACGCCGACATCCCGGAATCTTTGCAGAAAGAAAAGGATGCCCTTTTCAGCACGCTGGAGTTCGGCGTTGAAGACGAAGGCGACAAGAAAAAGGGTAAATTTAAGAGAAGATAAAACCAGCAGAAAGGCACGGATCAATATATGGATTACAAAAGCACATTGAACCTCCCCAAGACCGACTTTGCCATGCAGGCCGGCCTACCGAAGCGCGAGCCGGTAATGCTCGAAAAGTGGTATGAAGACAAGGTTTACGAGACCGTTCTCGAAAAGAACGACGGTAAGCCGCTTTATGTTCTGCACGACGGCCCTCCGTATGCAAACGGCGATATCCACCTCGGCACGGCGCTGAATAAGACGCTGAAAGACTTTATCGTTCGCTACAAGAATATGTCCGGCTTTAAGGCACCGTACGTTCCTGGTTGGGATACCCACGGCTTGCCGACCGAGCTGAAGGCCAGAAAGAAAGCGGGCGTTTCGAATTCCACTGCAATCTCCGACATCGAGCTGCGCAAGCTCTGCCGCGAGTTTGCCCTCGGCTACCTCGATGAGCAGCGCAACTCCTTCAAGCGTCTTGGCGGCATCGGTGAATGGGACAACCCGTATGTCACTCTGCGCAAGGAATTTGAAGCAAAGCAGATCGAGATCTTCTCCGAAATGGCGACGAAGGGCCTCATCTATAAGGGCTTAAAGCCGGTTTACTGGTGCCCGGAGTGCGAGACTGCACTGGCGGAAGCCGAGATTGAATACGCAGAGGATCCCTGCCACTCCATCTATGTGAAGTTCCGCGTGACGGACGACAAGGGCCTTTTGACCCCGATGGGCGCAGACCTGAGTAAGACCTACTTCGTAATCTGGACGACGACGACCTGGACGCTCCCCGCGAACGTCGCGATTTGCGTCGGCCCGGAATTTGAATATGCACTTGTAAAGTCCGGCGACGAATACTATGTGATGGCAACGGCCCTGACCGAATCTGCCATGCAGGCGGCGGGCAAGACCGATTACGAGATTCTTGGCACCTTAAAGGGCAGCGATCTTGAGTATATGAAGACGGCGCACCCGTTCATCGACCGCACATCTCTCGTCATCGTGGGCGACCACGTTACGTTGGAAAGCGGTACCGGCTGCGTTCACACGGCTCCGGGCCACGGCGTCGAAGACTATGACGTCTGCCACAATCACTATCCCGAAATTCCGATTGTTGTGCCGGTGGACAGCCATGGCAAGATGACCGAGGAAGCGGGCCAGTTTGCAGGCCTGACGACCGAGGAAGCGAACAAGGCGATTGCACAGCACCTTGAGGATACAGGCGCACTGTTCGCTTTACAGAAGATCATCCACCAGTATCCGCACTGCTGGCGCTGCAAGAAGCCGGTTCTGTTCCGTGCGACCGAGCAGTGGTTCTGCTCCGTGGACGCTATCAAGGATCAGGCTATTGAAGCCATCAAGGGCGTAAAGTGGATCCCGGGTTGGGGCGAAGACCGCATTTCCTCCATGGTCCGTGACCGCAACGACTGGTGTATCTCCCGTCAGCGTCGCTGGGGTGTGCCGATTCCGATTTTCTACTGCAAGGACTGCGGCGAGCCGCTCATCGAGAAGGACGCAATGCACGCAGTTTCCGAGCTGTTCCGCGCAGAGGGCTCCGATGCTTGGTACATCAAGGAAGCGGAAGAAATTCTGCCCGCAGGCACAAAGTGCAAGAAGTGCGGCTGCACCTCCTTTACAAAAGAGCGCGACATCATGGACGTTTGGTTTGATTCCGGCGTGACCCATGCTGCCGTTTGCGATACACGCGATTATCTCCATTGGCCGGCTGACCTGTACCTTGAGGGTGCAGACCAGTACCGCGGCTGGTTCCAGTCTTCGCTGCTCACGTCCATTGCATGGCGCGGCAAAGCGCCGTACAAGGCTGTCGTCACACACGGCTGGGTTGTGGACGGTCAGGGCAGAAAGATGAGTAAGTCCCTCGGCAACGGCATTTTGCCGCAGGAGATTGTGGATAAGTACGGCGCAGATATCCTGCGTCTGTGGGTCGCTTCTTCCGACTACCATGCCGATATCCGCATCTCCCCGGAAATCCTCAAACAGCTTTCCGATGCATACAGAAAGATCCGCAACACAGCGCGCTATATGCTCGGCAACCTTTCCGATTTTAATCCGGATACCGACAGTGTAGAGGTTTCTGAGATGCTTTCCATCGATAAGTGGGCGCTGAACCGTTTGGATCGGCTGATGGTGAAGGTGCGCGAGGGCTATGAGTCCTTCGAGTTCCACCAGGCTTACCACGCCATCCATAACTTCTGCGTTGTGGATATGTCGAACTTCTATCTCGACGTCATCAAGGATCGTCTGTACACCGAGAAGAAGGACTCCGCTGCACGCCGCGCCGCGCAGACTGCGATGTATATCATCCTCGATGCGATGACCCGTCTGGTCGCGCCGATCTTGGCGTTCACCTCCGACGAGATCTGGCAGAGCATGCCGCACGCTTCCGATTGCGATGCACGCCACGTTGTTTACAACGAGATGCCGAAGCCGACGAGCGAAAAGTACGGCATCGACGTGACGGAAGAATTCATCGCACGCTGGGATAGAATCCATGCAATCCGCGATGTTGTGAAGAAGGCGCTTGAAAACGCACGTGCAGAGAAGACGATCGGTGCATCGCTCGATGCAAAGGTCACGCTGTTCTGCACCGGCGAGCTGTATGCGTTCCTCAAGTCTGTGGAAGACGAGCTTGCAACCGTGTTCATCGTATCTCAGGTCGAGATCGTGGACGGCGAGGGCGGCACACTTTCCGACGATGCACTTGGCCTCTCCGTGCAGGTCGATAAGGCAGAAGGCTGCAAGTGCATGCGCTGCTGGACATATTCCTCCACGGTCGGCAAAAACCCGGCATACGTGGATCTGTGCGAGCGCTGCGCAAAAGCACTTTCCGAATAATTTCGGACACATTGAATTTGTTTTAAACGGTACGTGCTTAATGACGCCGTGCTGTTGAATAATTGAACCGAACCAAGGTGCAAACCGGTTTTGCCCGGCTTGCGCCTTTTTCGGGTTATAAGGGGATATTTCTTTTGTCCATTCTCATTCTTTTGCTGATCGCCGTACTGACAGCTGTCGATCAGTTTATAAAAATGACGGTTATCACAAACTTAAAGCCCATCGGCAGCGTGACGTGCATTCCGGGCCTTTTGGAGTTCCGTTACCTTGAAAACAACGGTGCGGCATTCGGCTTTTTTGCCGGGCTTTCGTGGCTTTTGATCATACTGACGATAGGGCTTATGGCAGCGTTGCTCGTGCTTTTGTTCCGCTATAAGCACCACACATGGATGTCGCGCACGTCGTGCGTGCTCATCATCGCGGGCGGCATCGGTAACCTCATTGACCGTTTTATTTTCGGCTATGTGGTCGATTACATCCATGTGCTGTTTTTTCCGTATGTGTTCAACTTTGCAGACTGCTGCGTGGTGGTCGGTGCGATTTTGTTTGCCGTGTGGTACTTATTCTTTAAAGACAAAAAAGAAGCGGCAGATAAAAAAGTGAACGAGCCGACGGAAACGACTGCCGACGGGGTCGGGAAATAAGTATGGCGGAGCTGCATGAGATTGAGGTCACAGCGGCGGGCTGGCGCGCCGATAAGCTGATTGCGGAGGCGCTGCCGGAGCTTTCCCGCTCTGCGGTGCAGAATTTGATCCGCGACGGGCACGTGACCTGCGATAATAAGATTGTGCAGAAAAGCGCGAAGCTTGCGCCGGGGAGCGTTTTGTGCGTGGAGATTCCCGAAGCGCGCCCGCTCGACGTGAAGGCGGAGAACATTCCGCTTGACATCGTATATGAAGATGACGACCTACTTGTGGTGAACAAGCCGAAGGGTATGGTAGTGCACCCGGCAGCGGGCAATTATGACGGTACACTTGTGAACGCACTGCTGTACCACTGCGGCGATTCGCTTTCGGGCATCAACGGCGTGATTCGCCCGGGCATTGTGCACCGCATTGACAAGAACACGAGCGGGCTGCTCATCGTCGCGAAGAATGACACCGCGCACCGGCACTTGGCGGAGCAGATCAAGGCGCACAGCTTTACGCGCGAATACCGCGCCGTGGTGTACGGGAAAATTCGCGAGGACGGCACGGTGGATGCGCCCATCGCACGTCATCCGCAGGACAGAAAGCGCATGGCGGTACAAAACACGCCGAACGCGAGAAACGCCGTGACGCACTATTTTGTCACAAAAAATTTTACGGGATTTACGCAGCTGCGCCTGCGCCTTGAGACCGGACGCACGCACCAGATCCGTGTGCACATGGCGTATATCGGGCATCCTGTCGCGGGCGACCCGGTCTACGGACCGAAAAAAGTCATCACGCAGCTGCATGGGCAGTGCCTGCACGCGGGGCTCATCGGGTTCATCCACCCGCGCACGGGCGAATATATGGAGTTTGAAGCGCCGCTGCCGCCATATTTTACGGATTTTGTGAAGACGCTGCATGCGGAGGACAAATAAGGGGGAGCGCTTGTGCGCGCGGGAAGTCAACGGACAATTTTACTGTTCGCACTGTTTTTAATGGCGTGTGCGGCGGTGCTGTTCTGCGTTTCCTTTGAGAATACACCGCTTGAACCGTACAGGGTGACATCGACAGGGCAAAGCGAAGCAGCATCGAGCGCGCCGGCTGCATCCGCTTTAAGCGAAGAAAAAGTCAACATCAACACCGCGTCGAAGGAAGAGTTGATTGGCCTGAACGGCATCGGAGAAGTACTCGCCGACAGAATCATCGAATACCGCGAAGCAAACGGTGGATACAAAGATGTGCGTGAGCTCACGAATGTAAAAGGCATCGGCGAAAAGCTGCTTGAGAAACTGCTGCCGTATGTGACGGTGTAAACAAAAAAGGCATACGTTCCACTCTGTCCGTTTGACATTGCTTTGAAGAACGCCGGTGTGCAGCACAAGCTGATTCCGCCCAGAACACCTTGGCACAACGGCAAGGTAGAGCGGAGTCATCGAAACGACCAGCGCTATTTTTACAACTGGGAAAAGTTTGTAAGTGTAAAAGATCTAAACCGAAAGTGCAAAGATCATTTGCGCTGGAGCAACAGAAAGCCCTCTTGATCTCCTCTGTGAAATTCTTTCTAACGCCTGATTCTTTTCTATCCCTCTTTTCTTTACCTTCTGTGGGTCGTATCTATCTACAACGCAGAGAAAGGCATTAAAAATACTTCATATCGGTTGCAATATGTCGAATTATATGTTAAAATGTAATTAAACAATTAATTTGGAGTGGGAAGAAACATGGTTCCTTTTAATAGACCGCCTTATATAGGCAAAGAGATGGAGTATATTTCCAAAGTAATCAGAGCGCATAAAATTTGTGGTGATGGACAGTTTACAAAGAAATGCCACCAATTGCTGGAGCAGATGACAGGAAGCCAGAAGGTGCTCCTGACTACCTCTGGCAGCCACGCACTGGAGATGGCTGCTCTTCTTTGTAATCTGGAGCCCGGGGATGAGGTGATCCTGCCCAGCTTTACTTTCTCGTCTACGGCCAATGCCTTTGTGCTGGCTGGTGCAAAGCTTGTATTTGTGGATATTCGTCCGGATACCATGAACATTGACGAGACCAAGATCGAGGCAGCCATTACCGATAAGACCCGTGTGATCGTTCCGGTTCACTATGCGGGCGTGGCCTGTGAGATGGATACCATCATGGAAATCGCCAGAAAGCACAATCTGAAGGTGGTAGAGGATGCGGCGCAGGGCGTCATGAGTACCTACCATGGCAAGGCGCTGGGCACCATTGGCGATTTTGGCTGCTTCAGCTTCCATGAGACCAAGAACTACTCTATGGGCGAGGGCGGTGCACTGCTGATCCGCGATGAAGAGAAGAATGAGGCTGCGGAGATCCTCCGGGAAAAAGGCACCAACCGGAGCCGGTTCTTGCGGGGGCAGGTGGATAAGTATACTTGGGTGGGCTATGGTTCTTCATATTTGCCCTCTGACATGAATGCGGCCTACCTGCTGGCACAGCTGGAAGAGGCCGAGAAGATCAACAACGCTCGGCTTGCCAGTTGGCACCACTATCAGGAGCGTCTTGCGCCGCTGGAGCAGCAGGGAAAGTTGGAAATCGCCCACATTCCGGAGGGCTGCGGCCACAACGCGCACATGTTCTGGATCAAGCTTCGTGATCTAGAGGAGCGTACGGCCATGATCGCCTATCTGAAGGAGCATGATATTTACTCCATGTTCCATTATGTCCCTCTGCATTCCGCCGAGGCTGGACTGAAGTTTGGCCGCTTTGCGGGCAAAGACGTTTATACCACCAAGGAGAGCAACCGGCTGACCCGCCTGCCTATGTATTACGGGCTCACGGAGGAAGAGGTCAATACAGTGGTGGAGACTGTAAAGGGGTTCTGGAGGTAAGCGCACAGCAGCGGGCTACTATTCGCTGCTGCACTGCGGCAACGAAAGCCCGCTCAAAATAAATAACGGTAAGGTAACTCGCCAAAAGGGGATTGTGATTTATGCTTGTGACTGTGGCCATACCATGTTACAAATCGGCCAAGACACTGCCGCATGTTGTGGCAGATATTCAAAATCAGTTTTCACTCCATAAGGAATATGAATATCAGCTGGTACTGGTGAATGACGGTTCTCCGGATCAAGATGCAACGTTTCAGACAATTGAGACGCTTTGCAGGGAGGATCCTCGGATCGTAGGAGTAGAATTGTCCAAAAACTTTGGTCAGGCGGCTGCAAAGATGGCTGCGCTGCGCTATGTGCAGGGTGACGTACTGGTGTATATGGATGATGATGGGCAGCATGACGCACGAGGAATTTTTCCACTGGTCCAGGCGGTTGAAGCCGGAGCTGACATGGCAATTGCGGAGTTCCATGGGAAAAAGCATACGCTGTTTAAGCGCTTTACCAGTTGGCTGAACACAGAGATGCTCTGCCT
Source organism: Hominenteromicrobium mulieris (assembly GCF_046197855.1). Lineage (GTDB taxonomy): Bacteria > Bacillota > Clostridia > Oscillospirales > Acutalibacteraceae > Hominenteromicrobium > Hominenteromicrobium mulieris. Next base: position 1,429,751 of record NZ_CP173188.1, read on the forward strand.
GACACTGCAAAAGCCTAAGAATATCCATACGTCTTCTTTTGCGGCGTACAGTAAATTTCTGATTGAACGATTAAAAGAATATGATACCCCGTTTGTCTCGATGTTTGGCTACGTGCTTCAGCATACAAGAAAAATTGTAAATGTTCAGCTGGAGCATCATGAGCGGCTGGAAGGCCAGTCGGGCTATACGCTGAAAAAGCTTTTGAAGCTATGGAGTGATGGCGCTTTAAGCTTTTCCACAGTGCCGCTTCGTCTGATTGGAATGTTTGGAATCGCATCCTGTGTGGTAAGCCTTGTTATGTGGACTTGCGCAGTTGTAATGGATGTAATGGGAAAGTCGGCAGCGGTCTGGGCGGTTCTTGGGGCAATGTTCTTCCTTGGGGGATGCCTTTTTTTTGCACTTTCCATTTTGGGTGCATATATTGGAAGGGTGTTCCTGATTCAATGTGAACAGCCGCAATATGTGGTTCGGACGGTGCTGAATTATGAGCGGGAAGGAGTCCGGGCGTGACAAAGACATTTGCAAGCTGGCTGAAAAAGCACAGAGAGATTTTGTGTGCGCTGGGAATAAATTTACTGTTTTTACTGATTTGCCGGTGCTTTAGCCATATGCAGTTTGGTACGAATGATGATCGTGATATCAGCAATTTGCTGGCGAATGTCTATGGCGGCGAGGACGGATACTATATTGCTTTTGTAAATGTGTTTTTATGCAAGGCATTGGCTGCACTTTACAAGATTACGAATAATGCTGCCAACTGGTATGTCATAATCTCTGTGGGAGTTTCCTTTATTTCGCTGGCAACAGCATCCTATATCCTGATGCACCGGGCAAAGCGCTTTCCGGCTGGGGCTGCGTTGACTATAATTTTTGTGGGAGCGCTTTGCGAGAGTCACTATATTGTGTTTCAGTTTACCCAGAACGCAGCGTTATATGTTGCGGTGGGGGCAGTTCTGCTGGCCGATATGCTGCAGGAGACATCGAGAAAGGGCAAACTGTTCCGTGGAATTGGCGGGTGCGTGCTCATGTTGATGGGCAGCATGCTGCGTTATCAGTCCCTATACTTTACATTGCCGTATCTTGCGATGTTTGCGGGATATGAAGTGCTGTTTGCGCACAAGGACATGCCGTTACTTTCGTGGCTGAAGAAGAACTGGAAAACACTTGCGGTTATGTGTATCAGTGTTTTGGTAGCGGTTGGAGTTCGCACGGCAAATATGGCGTATTACCGTAGTAATCCTGCTGCGCTGGATTATTATGAGGAAAATGCAATGCGTGCGGAACTGCTGGATTACGGTGTTCCAGACTATGATGAAAATGCGGAGGCATTGATGGCTTTGGGAATATCCAGAGAGGATTTGGATATGTTCGCGAACCAAAGCTATCTGGATAAAGAGGTGTTCAACCGGGATGTTGTGGAAGCACTGGTTGGTATGAAATCAGAACAGTCAGCTTCCTATTCCGCAGTGAATCTTAAAACAGAAGCAATTGCAGCGGTTTTTCAGGTACCAGATGATGTTCGGCAGCGGCAGTTTTGGCTCCTTTTCTTTGGGGTTGTGCTGTTTCTGCTGTTTTGTATGGATTGGAAGCGCTTCCTGTTGCTGCTGGGCACCCTGGTTGTGGCATTTGTGATGATGTGGTATTTTGTTTCTGTGGGACGAATGCCATACAGAGTCTGGTATTCGATCACTGCGCCGGCGCTGCTGTTCTGTATTTATCTTGGAACCCTGAGCTGGCGGAAACGAAGTGTCGTGGATCAGGCAGATAAAAATATCTGGACAACATTGGGCGGTGTTGGGCACGATATGGGCTGCACACTGCTGATTCTGACCTGCGCAGCAGTGTGTGTCCTGACGATTTGTCATGCGGCAGAAGATGACACAGCTGAGATTACCGATACCTATCAGAAAGTAATTGAGTATGCGGAATCATATCCTGATGATTTTTTCCTGCTGGACAGGCCAACGATTTCACGTCTGACCTATACCAGCACGGCAACACCATTTACCTGTTTCTCCAGAACTAGCCACCAGAATGTATGCATTCAGGGGGGGTGGGTGTGCTGGACCCCTGCCAATCTTTCTGTTTTGGAACGATGGGGGATGTCCAATGTCTATCAGGCAATTGGTGAGGGCACGGTGGTATACATGATATGTACGGTTCCGCCAGAGCGGGAACTGGCATTCATTCAGTGCCATTACAATCCCAATGTTACAATGGCGTGGGTGGACAGCGTGAATGACCTGATGGTATATGGGTTTTATATTGCAACGGAATAACGATGGAATAACAATGAAAGAAGCTGAGACTATGGAAAACCAGAAGAAGCTCCTGTTTCTTGGCGGAACAGGAGCCATGTATGATGCGGTTGAACGTGCGAAACGCATGGGTATCTATACGATTGTAGTGGATTATTATCCGAATTCACCTGCAAAGCGGATTGCGGACCGCTCATATTTGGCCAGCACGACAGATATTGATCGGGTGTTGGAAATTGCAAGGGAAAATGAGATAGACGGCGTGTTTACTGGATTTTCTGATGCGAACTTGATGCCTGCATGCCTGGTGGCAGATACGCTTGGACTTCCGTTTTATGCAACGAAAGAGCAAATCAATGTAACCACCAACAAACTGCTGTTCAAAGAGACCTGCAGAAAATATGGGATCCCGGTGGTGCCGGAGTTCCATTTGGATGGTGACCTGAAACGGGAAGATCTGGAGCTGATCCAATACCCGGTGATCGTGAAGCCATCAGATGCGTGGGCTAGCAAGGGTGTTTCAATCTGTGAAAATGAGAAAGAGCTTTGCGAAGCGGTTCCGTATGCACTGAAATTTTCGCAGAATCAGCGCGTGATCGTGGAGCGGTATATGGCTGCCTATCCGGATGTGTGCATGTACTTTAATCTTCAAAATGGTGTACTGTCGTTGTCTTCCATGTGTGAGCGTGACATGAATCAGGTGCAGGAGGGGAAGGCCATGCAGCCCAATGCGTTGTTTTACCCCTGTCGGTTTATTCCGCTCTACTATGAACAGCTGGAGGAGAAACTGAAAAATATGACAGCAGGTCTCGGCATGAAGGACGGCACGATGTTTATGCAGTGCTTTGTGGTGGATGGCGTGCTGTTGCCTTTTGAAATGGGCTATCGTCTGTGCGGCGCACAGGAATATATTCTCTGCGCAGCTGAGAATGAGATTGACAGCTGTCAGATGATGCTGAATTATGCACTGTTCGGTGCATGCACAGGCTGGAATGCGGCAGAGAAGAATAAGCCGATGTTTGACCACAGTGATGTAATTCTGCTGACACTGATGAAGCCGGGAAAAATCACCCGGATTGATGGATTGGAAGCGCTCCGTGCAATGCCGGAAATCCTCAATATCATTCAGTTCTACTATGAAGGCGATGAGATCGGAAAAGGGTCAATGGGAACGCTGAACCAGACATTTGCAAGAATCTTCATTCAGGGGAAAGATGCAGATCGTCTGCTGGCGTTGATTGATCATGTGCAGAAAACTCTGAAAGTGCTTGATGAAAATGGCGAGCAGATGCTGATCTCGGGCTATGACTGTAAAAAGGCACATGTGCTGAAGCAGTTTGACTGATACGGGTCGGAGGGAAGAAAAGATATGGAAAAAAAGAACGAGTTTACAAATGAAGAGCTGGCACAGGCGGTCAGGTGGGATATTATTGAAATGATCTATCGGGCAGGAATGGGCCATCCGGGTTCATCGCTGTCTTGTGTGGAAATTCTTGTGGCACTCTATTTGGGCGGTGTAATGAATGTGGATCCGCAGAATCCCGACTGGCCGGAGAGAGATAGATTTGTGCTTTCAAAAGGCCATGCCTCGCCGGCATTGTATTCGGTGCTGGCACGCCGCGGATTCTTCCCCCGTGAAACGCTGTCGACATTCCGTAAAACCGGCTCTATGCTGACGGCATATCCGGATATGTCTACGCCGGGCGTAGATATGGAGTCCGGTTCTCTAGGTAATGGTATTTCCACTGCTGTTGGAATGGCGATTTCTGCAAAATTAAGAGGTTGTTCTTATAAAACTTATTGCGTTCTTGGCGATGGAGAGTTACAGGAGGGTATTGTTTGGGAGGCTGCAATGTGTGCAGCACACCATAAACTGGATAACTTGATTGCTTTTGTAGACCGGAACCGACTTCAAATCACCGGAACAGTAGCAGATGTTATGGATATTTCTCCCTTGGAGGAAAAGTGGCATGGGTTTGGGTGGAACGTCATTACCATTAATGGGCACAACTTTGATGAGATCTATGCGGCTATTGAACTAGCACAGCGCCATCAAGGCTCTCCGACGGTCATTATTGCAAACACCGTAAAGGGAAAAGGCGTTTCCTATATGGAAAATGTGCTGAAATGGCATCGGAGTGTTATTTCCGATGAGCAGTATCAGCAGGCGATTACTGAAATTCATGCAAGGGAGGAATTGATATGAGCCAGCTCCCAATCAGAATTATTTTTGGCAAGGAGATCATTCGGCTTGCCGAGGAATATGGTTATTATGCAGTGTGTGCAGATACCAAGTGCTGCTCATTTGAGGATTTTGGAGATATTTATCCGGAACGTCAGATTTCAATTGGAATCGCTGAACAAAATTTGATTGGAGTAGCCAGCGGCTTGGCCAGCTGCGGACATAAGGTTGTGCTGGCAACGTACAGCGTATTTGCAACGATGCGTGCCTGTGAACAGCTCAGAACGTATATTTGCCATCCCAAACAGGATGTTATAGTCATGGGGACTCATGCAGGGCTGCAGACTGGCTCGGAAGGCGTCAGCCATACAGCCATTGAGGACATTGCGATTCTTCGTGCCCTGCCGAATATGACCATTATTCAGCCGTCAGATGCTGTTTCTGCCAGAGTGTTGGCAAGAAAGGCACTGGAGTTCCATGGCCCGCTGTATGTCCGGCTTCCTTTTGACGCTGTAGAGGATATCAATGACGAAGCAACCTATCATGTTGAGATCGGCAAGGCAAATTGGGTAAAGCGTCGGGGAAAAGATGTTACCCTGATTGCCACGGGAATTATGCTGGACCGCACTGTAAAGGCCGCGAAAGCACTGGAAGCCCGGGGAGTCAATGCGCAGATTATGGAGATTCATACGCTCAAGCCCATTGACCGCGAGGCAGTTATTACAGCGGCCGGAGAGACCGGCGCAATTGTGACGGTCGAAGATCACTCTGTCATTGGCGGGCTTGGCGGAGCTGTAGCAGAGGTGCTGGCTACGAATTTGCCGGTTTCTATGCGTATGATTGGTATTCAGGATTGCTTTGCAAGATCCGGAGACGCAGAGGCACTGTATGAGGCAAATCATATGACGGCTGCTGACATAGTAGCGGCAGCAGAAGAACTTGTGGAGCGGAAGAAAATCAGATGAAGCAGTTAGGAATCATTGGGCTGGGGGCTATGGGAGCGCCCATGGCAGGCAAACTACAAGAATGTGGATTTCAACTTTTTACGACAGTGCGTAGTGCGTATAGTCGCCAGAAGGCAGAACGCATGGGAATCCAGGTCTTGGAGACTGCCGGAGAAATTGCGGAGCGAACGGACCGCATTTTGCTGATGGTTTCAAATTATGAGCAGTGCCGCGGTTGCCTGCAGGGGACTGATGGGGTGTTGGCTGCAATGAAAAAGGGAATAATCATTGTTTCCAGTACCATTGCGCCGGAACAAATGCGCCTGCTCAGTGAAATGTGTCCAGAGGGAATTGCACTTTTAGACGCACCGGTAAGCGGTGGCGTAACCGGTGCCGAACAGGGAAAACTTGTAACGATGGCAGCGGGTGACAGTCAGGTATTTGAGGTATGCAGGGATATATTTCAGGCCTATTCCAAGAAGATCGTTTATGTGGGCGCTAAGCTGGGACAAGGCCAGATGCTCAAGGCAGTCAATCAAATGCTGGTTGGAATCCATATTGCAGCAGCAGCGGAGGCAGTGTCTTTCAGCGAGTCTATGGGGATCGATCCGCAGGTATTGCAGGATACAATCTCTGAATGTGCAGGTAATTCTAATATGTTCCAGAGTAGAGTGCCCAAGCTGATGAAGCATGATTTTTCGTCTCGTGCGGCGCTTGAAACGATGGAAAAGGATTCAAAAATTTGTATTGATTTGGCGGAGAAGGCAGGGGTTCCGTGCTATTTGACGGAACTCTGTCATGACTTGTATAGGAAAACGCCTCGTTCCGAGACTGTACAAGAGGATGCTTGCGCGGTAATTAGAGTGTATCAGCAGGCAAACGGAAAGGACTCGAATCTGACTTGAAAAAATGGAACGCAAGCAATAACGTAGAAATAAGTGGGGAGCTGCTGCAAATCAGAGGTGAAAATCGGCATGGATGACAAGGAAAAAGCTGGAATTGGTCAAATCGGTTTTATGCAGGGCACTGTGATTGTATACTCCTTTAGCGGAGTGTTTCAGAAATTGGCGTCCCGATACCCGATGATTTCAATTCAGTTTCTGCTGTTTTATGGATGCTCTATCGGAATTTTATTTGTATATGCAGTTTTATGGCAGATGATTTTGCGCAAGGTCCCGCTGACAACGGCGTATAGCAATCGTGCTGTGTCCATGATTTGGAGTATGGTATGGAGTGTACTGCTGTTTCAAGAGAGTACCAGTTGGAATCAGATCCTCGGTGCGATAGTGATCTGCTACGGGATATATAAGGTTATGGCATCGGGGGATAAGTAACGTGTGGTTGTATTTCCTAATTGCGATCAGCTCTGTTCTGATTGCGGATATTTCACAGATTATTCTGAAAAAAGCAGCAATGAAGCCATATGATGCTTGGTATAAAGCGTACTTAAATTTTTCTGTTATCTTTGCATACTTCCTTTTTGTGGTATCAACAGTCTGCTCGGTGATTGCGCTGCGTAAACTTCCGCTTTCACTCTCGCCCATGTGGCAGTCTTTGGGACAGATTTTTGTAGTGATACTTAGCTATTTCTTTCTGCATGAGAAAATTACGAAAGGAAAACTAAAGGGAATCGCAATTATTGTATTGGGAATCGTGATTTTCTCACTTCCCCTTGGATAAATAAAGGTTATATTTTAACACCAAAGAGTAAAACGGAGGATGCAAACAGTGAAAGGAATTATTTTAGCCGGCGGCGCCGGCACGAGACTTTACCCGCTGACCATGGTAACATCCAAGCAGTTGCTGCCCGTATACGATAAGCCGATGATCTACTATCCCCTGTCTACCCTGATGCTGGCGGGGATCCGGGACATTCTGATCATCTCTACGCCGGAGGACACCCCACGCTTCCACGATCTGCTGGAAGACGGCAGTCAGTTTGGCATCACTCTTTCTTATGCTGTGCAAGAAGCGCCGGAAGGGCTTGCGCAGGCGTTACTCATCGGTAAAGAATTCATCGGTGACGAACCGTGTGCAATGATCCTCGGCGATAATATTTTCTACGGAAACGGTTTCTCCCGCATTCTCCAGAACGCAAGCAGCAGAGCCGAAAACGGCATATCCACGATCTTTGGCTATTATGTAACGGATCCAGAACGCTTCGGTATCGTGGAATTTGATGATGCAGGCAAGGTGATCTCTGTGGAAGAGAAGCCAAAGCATCCAAAGAGCAACTATGCCATCACCGGCCTGTACTTCTATCCCAAGGGTGTGTCGGATCTGGCCAAGAGGGTGGAGAAGTCGGATCGCGGCGAGCTGGAAATTACCACGCTCAACGAAATGTACTTAAATCAGGGTAATCTGGATGTGGAGCTGTTTGGACGTGGCTTTGCGTGGCTGGATACTGGTACAATGGATAGTCTTGTAGATGCAGCAGATTTTGTGCGTATGGTCGAAAAACGTCAGGGCGTAAAGATCTCCGCACCGGAGGAGATTGCTTACCGCTTCGGCTGGATCGATAAAGAAGAACTGCTGCGTTCTGCGGAAAAGTACGGTAAATCCCCGTATGGCACGCACTTGAAAATAGTTGCAGAAGGTACGATCAGAAGTTCCGTTCGCAGTACGAAGACCCAGGAGTAAGTTCCACAGCACAAGGAGTTAGATTATGACGATCATCGTTACCGGCGGCGCCGGATTTATTGGTTCCAATTTTATTTTTCACATACTGAAAGAATACCCGGATTACCGCATTGTCTGCCTCGATAAGTTGACCTACGCAGGCAACCTGTCTACGCTGGCGCCTGTCATGGATAACCCAAATTTCCGCTTTGTGAAGGCCGATATCTGCGACCGCGAAGCTGTAAATAAACTGTTTGAAGAAGAGCATCCGGACATTGTGGTTAACTTTGCGGCAGAATCTCATGTTGACCGTTCTATCGAAGATCCGGGCATCTTCCTCCAGACGAATATTATGGGTACCGCAACGCTGATGGACGCTTGCCGCAAGTACGGCATCCAGCGTTATCATCAGGTCTCTACCGACGAGGTTTACGGCGACCTGCCGTTGGACCGTCCCGACTTGTTCTTCACCGAGGAGACACCGATCCACACCAGCTCTCCGTACAGCAGCTCCAAAGCTGCCGCTGACCTGCTGGTTCTGGCTTACCACCGTACCTACGGCCTGCCTGTGACCATTTCCCGCTGCTCCAACAACTACGGTCCTTATCATTTCCCGGAGAAGCTGATTCCGCTGATGATCGCGAATGCTCTGGCAGACAAGCCCCTTCCTGTTTACGGCGAGGGTCTGAACGTCCGTGACTGGCTGTATGTGGAAGACCATTGCAAGGCCATTGATTTGATTATCCATAAGGGTCGTGTGGGCGAAGTTTACAATGTCGGCGGTCATAATGAAAAGCAGAACATCGAGATCGTAAAAATCATCTGCAAGGAGCTGGGCAAGCCGGAGAGTCTGATTACCCATGTTGGTGACCGTAAGGGTCATGATATGCGTTATGCCATCGATCCGACCAAGATTCATAACGAGTTGGGCTGGCTGCCGGAGACCAAGTTTGAGGACGGCATTAAAAAGACCATCCAGTGGTATCTCGATAATCGTGAGTGGTGGGAGACCATCATCAGCGGTGAGTATCAGAATTACTACGAAAAAATGTACGGTAATCGCTGATGACAAACGATGTACAGCAGATTCGAAGCGCTCCGGCGATCGATTTGCAGGAGCACTTTGGCAAAAAGAAATTGTTTTTCGTCTTAGCAGCAGCGCAGGCGGTTCTGCTGTTGTGCATTCTTCTTTTTTGCAGTATAAAATATGAGGTTTCGGATGATTTCATCATGGAAATGGTGGTTTCCGGTGCGTATACCGGCCACCCAGATGCCCACATGATGTTCTCCAACATTTTCATTGGCTGGCTTTTTGTGCCGCTGTATAGTCTTTTCCCGGCAATAAGCTGGTATTTTTGGCTGCAAATGCTTCTTTGCTTTTTGTCTTTTCTTGCGCTCACTTATGTACTTGTGCAGAAACTTCGTCTTGGCACAGCGGTTCTGACTGTTGTCTGGATTACAGCCTTTGCCGCACGTGATCTGTATATCTTGCCACAGTTTACAAAAACAGCGATTGTGGCATCTATGTGTGGATGTCTGTTGTTTGTTTGGGCGCTGTTTGAACAAAATAGGAGGAAATGCTGTGTATTAGGAGCTTTGTTGGCTATAACGGGATGTTTGGTTCGTAGAGACGCTTTCTTTATGGCGATAGCGTTTTCTAGTGTACTTGTTGTTTATCATATAGTGATTTGTTTTAAGCAAAAACAGATGAAGTTATATGAGTTTTTTCTTAAAATTGCTGTACCAGGGATAGTTTTTATAGTTACTATCTTTTTGTTTAATATTGTAAATGCACTTACATATACAGCCAATCCAGATTATACAGAATACTATACATTTACGAAAATCCGCTCCCAGATATTAGATTACACCTGGTGTGATTATGAAAATCTGCGCGACGAACTTACAGCAATCGGCGTATCGGAAAACGATTATCAAATGATTCTGCATTGGGATTTTGCAGATCAAGCGGTGTTTAGTACAGAGAAGATGCAGCAAGTATTGGATATTATCAATGCACATCGTGTGAATCTGCATCCGAGTATTCGCGAAGCGCTCAGCATGATTCGGTTGCGCCAACTCTATTATCCGATGACGCTTTGCTGTGTGCTGCTCGGATTATTCTGCGCCATTACAAATCCCAAAAAATTTTGGGTACCGGCGGTGTTGGCACTGATGGTGCTTGGATTTCTGGTCTATTTTTACAGACTTGGACGGTGGGTCTATCGCGTAGAATTTGGTTTTCTGTTCTGCGCCGCCGTATTGATCGCGTATTTCTGTGAGCCGTTTTTTAAGCGCAGCAAGGCGACGGAAGCTCTGTTGTGTGCCGCCGCGCTCCTGGTAGGCGGATGGCAGGGGATAAACTATCTGCCGGACAATACTGCACCTATAGAAGACGCTGTAGCATATCGCATGTATGTAGACGGTACATTTTATTATTCGGCAAGCTATTCTCCGGAAAAATACACGAAAACTGTAATTCCCGGCAAACTGCGCCCCGAATTCTTAGCACAAGTGAACGAAACGCCGGAAGATTTATATGTTTTAGATTTTGGCACGGCGATTCAGACGCTGTACTATGATTTTAGTGTGTTTAAAAGCAGCCGAGCCTGCTTTCCGAAAAATGTATTGTTTTTGAGTGGTGTGACGCAAAGCCACCCAAGTGTGCAGGACTACATTGAGTCCCTCGGCTTTGAAAATACGCTTGCAGCTCTGCCAAGCAAAAACGTCTATTACGTCAGCAATACGTCGTCTGAAACGCGTATTTTAACATTTTTTCATGAGCATGGCCATTCCGATATGCAGGTGACCGCCTGCGGCACTTTTGATGATTATACGCTCTGGAAGTATACGGAAACCGTTAACTGAAAATGAGGGGGCTAAAACTTGTTTACAAAAGCGGAAACGGCTCGGGTAAAAGGGATCGGTATACTTTTACTCCTGTTTCATCACTTGTTTTATAATGTGGATTTTGTTGAAAAGACAAAAATGGAGTTTCTTTTCTTGTCGGAAGATAGGATCCAACCAGTTGCCGTCATGGCGCGTGTATGCGTTTGGCTGTTCGTGTTTTTATCCGCGTACGGTTTATCTCTGCAATACCAAAAACGCGGGGGTGCAAATTCTGAAAGTACTTTACAATTTCTGATCCGACGTTGGTTTTCCTTGATGAAAGCTTTTTGGCCGGTCTATGTATTTGTATTTTTCGGGTATTGGATCGTTAGAGGCAATCCGATGCGTGTTTATGAAAACAGCGTGATTCGAATGATTGCGGATGTGTTTGCTGTTTCGGATTTTTTCCAAACCGGATTGCTCAGCGGCGTATGGTGGTATATGTGTCTGGCACAGATCATCGTGCTTCTGATCCCGCTGATAGACAGCCTGTGTGAACGGCTCGGAATGGCAGTGGTTCCGATTGGCTTTTTACTGCCTCAATTCATTCCCGATTCGATCCACTCCAAATATGGCGGCAGCTATTTGAATTATTTCTTAGTCATTCTTCTGGCAGCTGCATGTGCCAAGGGAGACGTGCTGAATAACTGATGTCTCGAAAAATGAAACACGGTAAATGGTCGGAAGTCGTGTTTGCGACGGTATTGTTCTTGGGCGCCGCGGGACTTTTGGTTTTGCGCTTTAGTATCTCGCAGAACGATCTGTGGCAAATCTGCGGTTTGCTCAGTGCGCTGGCTGCGTTTCTGATCATTGTTCTGGTTGGACGGTATTTTAAGGCGCACGTTATTTCTGCTCCTCTTGAGTTTTTAGGAAAACACTCAGGAAATATGTTTATGGTCCATGCTTTCTTTTACGGACCGTGTTCCGCTTTGGTTTTTTGGTCACATAATGCAATTTTGAGCTATTTTACGCTTTTGGTCATGAGTTTGGCCTTCTCCATCTCGATCGAAGCGATCAAAAAATGGTCAAAGTATAATAAACGGATGACAACGGTCACCAATTGGGTAACAAGTAAATTACATGCTTGATTTCTCAAAATAAAAATCCCCGAGTTCGCCTCGCAGTGCTCTGCAAATTGAACTCGGGGGTTCTTCTATCGCGTTTTATTTACTTCCCCAAAAATTCTCTCAACGCCGCATAGTCCACATTCTCCGGCTTCACTTGGTCGAAGAACGCAAGCAGCTTTTCGGCCAGCACGCGTTCGCCGCCGCTTTTTTACTTACTTCAAAACGACCTTATGGAAGACCTTTTTGCCTTTTTTGATGATGACATGGCCTTTTTCAAAATCGGCTGCGGTGCAGGTCTTGGCGATATCGGTGACCTTTACGTCGTCGACGGAAACACCGCCCTGCTGCACGAGGCGGCGGCCCTCACCCTTAGATGCAATGAGGCCGGCTTTCTGCATGAGGTCGAGAATGTTGATTGCGCCGTCGGTGAGGTCGGCTGCGGTGATCTCGGTGGTCGGCATGTTCTCGGAGTTTGCGCCGCTGCCGAACAGTGCACGTGCGGCTTCCTGTGCCTTCCGGGCTTCCTCAGCGCCATGTACCATCTGTGTAAGCTCGAACGCGAGGATCTCCTTTGCGCGGTTCAGCTGGCTGCCTTCCCAGCTTTCCATCTTTTCAATCTCGTCAAGCGGCAGGAACGTCAGCATCTTGATGCACTTCAAAACGTCGCTGTCGTCTACGTTTCTCCAGTACTGGTAGAAATCGAACGGGGAAGTTTTGTTCGGGTCAAGCCACACGGCGTTGCCGGCGGTTTTGCCCATCTTCTTGCCCTGAGAATCGGTGAGCAGGGTGATGGTCATGGCTGCGGCGTCCTTGCCGAGCTTTCTGCGGATGAGCTCCGTGCCGCCGAGCATGTTGCTCCACTGGTCGTCGCCGCCGAACTGTAAATTGCAGCCGTACTTCTGGAACAAGGCGTAGAAGTCGTAGCTTTGCATGATCATGTAGTTGAACTCAAGGAAGGAGAGACCCTTTTCCATGCGCTGCTTATAGCACTCGGCGCGCAGCATGTTGTTGACAGAGAAGCATGCGCCCACTTCACGCAAGAGCTCGACGTAATTGAGCTTTAAGAGCCAATCGGCATTGTTGACCATGAGAGCCTTGCCGTCGGAGAAATCGATGAAGTTTTCCATCTGGCGCTTGAAGCAGGCGGCGTTGTGCTCGATGTCTTCCATCGTGAGCATCTTGCGCATGTCGGTGCGGCCGCTCGGGTCGCCGATCATCGTGGTGCCGCCGCCGATGAGGGCAATTGGCTTGTTGCCCGCCATCTGCAGGCGCTTCATTAAGGTCAGCGCCATGAAGTGACCAGCTGTAAGGCTGTCTGCGGTGCAGTCAAAGCCGATGTAGAACGTGGCTTCGCCGTTGTTGATAAGGTTGCGGATGCGCTCTTCGTCCGTGACCTGTGCAATGAGGCCGCGGGCCTGCAATTCTTCGTAAATACCCATGTTGTTTCGTTCCTTTCGATTTTCAGGTTTTGGGCTTTTGGGGCAATAAAAAAGCCCCCTTGATCTTCAAGGAGGGGAATTTTGAATATAAAAAAACACCCTCACTTGATCTATGAGGGCGAACACGTTTCGTTTTGTGGTTCGCGGTACCACCTCAGTTTATTTCAGGCTCACACCTGAAACCTCAACGGGTACAAACATACCCTTGCGCTGTAACGTGCGCACACGGACTTTTTTACTGGGAACCCGTTCAAAAAGACAGCTCCGGAATGTATTTCGGCGTTTTTTCGCACCTGCTTACACCACCCGCAGGCTCTCTGTGCCGATGAAAACGCGTACTTCTTTCTTTCACAGCCATTGTGCTTATTATAGTCGGCGCTTTTCGGTTTGTCAAGCACCGTTTTTGATTTTTTCTACGGCGGCTAAAAGCTGCGCCTTTTTTTCTTCGCTCGTCACCCAGCGCAGGAGCATTTTGGTCGTGAGGTTTTCGGGGAGATCAAGTGCTTTCAAAACGCCTTGGCGCAGTGTGGCGCTGTTTACGCCGCCGGTGAGACCGAGAGGCATGAGGTCTGCCGGGGTTAAGGGCTGAAAATCGGTTGTGCTGCCCTCAACGGAAGCGCCGGCTTCTTTTAAAATTTCCAGTAAAATTTCCGAGGAAATGCCCTCCACGCCGAGCTTGCCTTCTTTGGAAGGCGCCGCTTTGCGCTTTTCTTTGCCGTAAATATCCGGGATATACGCGTGGCGAATTTGATTTGACGGCACGAAAGACGTGATATACGCGCGGATCTGCCGGCCGGCGTTGTCACTGTCCGTCAAAATGACGATGCCGCGCTCTTTGGCGAGCTTGCGGATGAAATCGCGCTTTTCAGCATCCTTGTAGATGCCAAAGCCGTTCGTTGTGACGATGATAGCGTCGGTCAGCGCGGAAAGCTTGCTTTTGTCATACCGGCCCTCGACGATGAGGGCTTCGTTCATGTGGATCATAAGAGCTCCTTTAGGCCACGCTGCCGCGGTGCGCGACGTACAAAAGCTGGGCGAAAAGCTTTTCGAGTGCGATTCTGTCCATGTTTTCACCGCCCGAAAGCTTGATGGAAAGATCGCAGTTGAGTAAAAGCGAAAGGCATTCTCGCAGCATTTCGATAGAAAGGTCGCGCACGTCGCGCTCGGCATATTTTAATCTAAAATCGCGGCCGCGGTAATCGCCGTATTCCGTCGGCGCCATGGACGTTTTGCCCGCTTCGATCGCGGCGCGCACGCGGTACATGTCGATGTAAGCGCTGCTTAAAACGGCCAGAATCGTGTACGGTTCTTCGCGCTGGGCCATCAGTAGATCAAGCAGCGCATACGCTTTGCTGTAATCGCCGCGCACGAGGGCATTGCTCAAGAGAAACACGGTTGTTTCCATGTTTTTCGTGACCGTTTTTTCCACCTGCTCGGCGGTGATCTCGCCGCCGCCCGCAAAGGCGCAGAGCTTTGTCACTTCGTTTGTGAGGGCGTTTAAGTCGTTGCCGACGTACTGCACGATGCGCTCGGCAAGCTTGCGGGAGAGCAGGCAGTTTGCCTTTTCGGCCTCGCGGCAGACGTATTTTTCAAGCTCGTTGTCTTTCAGGCGCAGCGAGGGCAGGGAAAAGCCGCGCGTGTCGAGCTTCTTTAAAAACGTGCGCCACTTTGCGCTCTTTTTCGGATCAATCTCGAGCGTGGGCAGATAAAGAATAAGCACGGTCGTTTCGGGAATAGTATCGAGCAATTCGTAGAGCTTATCGAGCTCCGCGGTGTTCATGGCTTCCACGTTGAGGTCGGAGACCGTGACACACTTGCGCTCTGCCATAAACGGCATGGCGACAACGGCGTCCGCAATGCTGTCTACGGGCGCGTCGTGCGGGAATTCCTGAAAGTTGAATTCCGGGAAGTTGCCGTCCAGTTTTTTTAACAGGCGATTTAAATTTCGGCGCACGAGCAGCTTTTCGTCGCCGTACAAAAAGTAAAGGCTGCCGATTTGCTCTTTTGCAATCTGCTCCTTGAGTTTGGTTTCCGTAATCTCGGGCATAGTGTTTTCCTTTCGTTGCGGCTTAGCCGCCGTATACCGTGTACGTGCCGCGCTCGTCAAAATCGAGCCGGATGCTTTCGTGCTCCGTCATAAAGAGGTATGCGCCGGGCGAAAGCGAAGCTTCGGTATCCTCTATTATACCATTTGTTTTTAAAATCGTAAACGGGGCAGAGACTGCATTTTGCGGTTTTTCTGTCACCAAAATATCTGTGTCGTGGGAAAGCGACGTGCTGCGTTTCGTTTCAAGGTAAATTTCCGTGCCGTTTACGGTGACCGTGACGGTCTCGCCGCTGTCCGTGACCGTGAAGCTGCCGGAGGGAAGCACGCCGACATAACTGAAATCGTAAAACGCAGCGTTTTCCGCAGGGTAATATACGGTGTCCGGCACGAGAATCTGCTTGACCTCGAAAAGCTGTGCAAGCTTTTCGGCGCAGCGGATGCTTTTTTCATCAGGCTGCACGAGTAAAAGGGTGATCTGTTCCGCACCGTTCGCGCGCAGGGCGGTCTCAACGGAAGCGGCATTTCCGCTGCACCCGAGCACCTCGGCGGAGGTGTTTGTGATAATCGCCGTGCAGGCGGCGTAATCGGTGCGGAAAACGACAAGGCGTGCGGCGCTTTGGCTCAAAAGCGCGTTTGCACTCATGCCGCAAAGCAGGATACACACCGTTAAAACGCATGGCAGCGCTTTATTTTTGCGGCGGTAGAGAAGCACGGAAAGCGTGAAGAAAAGGACGCAGATTACGACGGTTACGGGCAGATATTTGCCGGAGATACGCAGCGTACCGGGAATGTGCTCTGCGATAAGCGTGATGATGAAATTCTGCGCCTTCACGCAAATGCCGCTTAAAAACACGAACGGTGCGGCGCACGGGGAGAGAACGGGGACGGCGAGCAGCAAGGCGGCGATAAGCCCGAACCGCAGCAGCCACGCGGAAATTTCCAACACCAAAAGCGATGTGAGCACCGAAACGAATTGCACTGTGCCGTATAAATAAAGCTGCAGCGGCGCAGTGAAAAGCACCGCCGAAAATGAGACGGAAAATGCAGAAACAAGCTTTGCAAGGTGCGCTTTCCGCTGCGGCTTGCGAATATTTTTCGTGATTGCTTTTGTGATGCGGGGCGCAAGCAGGATGATGCCGAGCGTCGCCGAAAACGAGAACAACAGGGAGACATCGCCCGCGCAGAACGGGTTTAATAAGCTCATGGTCAAAACGGCGACCGCAAGGGAGTTGAGCGGTTCCGCCTGGCGACCGAGAAGAATGCCGAAAAGCAAAATGAGCTGCATAATGCCGCTGCGCACCACAGAGGCCGAAAGCCCCGAGACGAACATAAAAAGCAGCGTAAACACCGCGGAAACGAGCGCGGCCGGGCGGCGTTTCAGTCCGAGCAGACCCAGAAAACCGAGGGTGAACTGCGTTAAGATCGCCATGTGCATGCCGGATATGGCCAAAATGTGCGAAGCACCGGCCTTTTTGTAGGCGGAGATAAGCTCGGTTTCCATATCGTCCCGCAGGCCGAGCAGCATGGCGGAAAGCACAGAGCCTTCGACTTTGGGGTAGTTTTCCAAAATCAAATTGTGAAAATGCGTGCGGATTTGGTTTACATAATATGAAAACGGGCGCTTTTCGACAGGCGTGACCTGCACGGATTCGTAATCCGTGACATAGGCGGATAAGACCATGTTATCCGCAAGCCACGAGGTGCGCGGGGAGAGCCCGAGGCTGTCTTCAAACGCGAAGAACTTCGCTTCGCACGTGACCGTGTCGCCAATCTCTGCCGGGAAAGCCTCGCTGTGGGAGAGGCGTACCGAAAAATCGACATCCTGTACAGGCTCGTCGATGTGCGTCACATGCAGCTTGTAATAGAACCGCCCGTTGCTTTTCGTGAGGAAAGACTCTACGTTTCCGGTGACGGTATATGTGCCGCCGTCATAGCGCTCTGTGGGCAGCACGAATAGATTCATTGCAACTGCAAACACCGCGAATGCGGCTGCGGTGGCGATGAGGGAAAGCACGAAATTCGGCCGTTGTCGATGCTGCTTAAACAGCAAAAGCAGAAAAACGGCGGCGAACAGCAAAACCGCCGAAACGGCGGCAAACGGCGCGCCGAAGAAAGAGGCGACAAACAGCGCCGCGAAAAAGGGGAAGCCGATGTGCACGGCCGGGCGGTCGATGTCGGGGTTCTCCATAAAAGCTCCTTACAGCAAAATTCTTACGATATCTTCGTAGCTTGCGGCTTCAAAGTTGGGCGGTATGGGAAGGGTGTTTGCTTTGCGATTAGGGTTATACCATAAGCTGTCTAAACCGGCGTTCTGCGCGCCTTTGATGTCTGCCGAAAGCGAATCGCCGATGACGAGACAGTTTTCGGTGCTCGCGCCCGGTATGTGCGCAAGGACATAATCAATATATTTTTTATCCGGCTTTGCCGCGCCAATCTTATCGGAAATAAAGCAGCCCTTCATAAAGGCCGTGACGCCGGAATTCTTGAGGCGTCCGGGCTGCGAGATCGGATTTCCGTTTGTGGTGATGTAGAGGTCGTAACGCTCTGAAAGCGCACGCAGCATATCTAAAGCGCCCGGCAGCGGCGTGCCGGTTTTCGCTATGCCGGAGACATATAGGTCTTGCAAAAAATCGATGCTGACCGGTGTGAGCCCCGCGACCTCGAAGAAATCGACGAAACGGTTGCGGTACAGCTCCGCTTTGGTGCAGAGCTTTTGCTCAAAACGCCGCCACCAGCTTTCGTTGCAGTCGTTATAAAGGCGCAGAATCTCTGCGCTGTATGGCTTTTGCTTTGCAAGCCCCGATTGCTCGTACATATATTGAAATGCGAGCGGCATGTCCTTTTCAAAATCGATGAGCGTCTGATCGGCATCAAACAGCAGATTTCTATATTTTGTGTTCATTAAAGTCTCCCTCAAAGCAAAAAAATCCGATAGAAAAGGACGATGTGCAGTACGATGAAAACGGGCATGGAGATCACAAATTTCAGGTGCTTTGTTTTGTGGCGGATACACAGCATGGCGATAAATTCGCCGAGTGCGCCGCCTGCCGCACCGAGCAAAAGGAGCGTGCGCTCCGGGACACGCCACTGCTTTTTCTGTGCGCGGCGCTTATCGGTAACGGTCAGGACTGCGGCTGTGATATTGATGATACAATAATAGGTCAGCAGTGTGAACTGCACGGGTTCCAGTTTAAAATCCATCATATTTTCCTCGCTTGTCTCATACTTATGATTATCTTACCGCAAATCCGTTTGGCGGTCAAGGGAACGCAGAGAGAAAGGAAAAAGCGTATGATCGTAATTAAAAAGTATCATTATGTCATCGCGGTTTTAATTTTGGTTGCGGCCGTATTTCTGGCGATGAAAAGCGCGGCGGGACGGGAGAAAAACGCAGAGCCGCGTGCGGCGGAAAACTCCGTTGAAGTCGTATTCTCAAGCACTGCGCCGGAGCATGAGGATAGCAACGCCGCAGAAACGACCGCAAAAGCAGAAGAACCGCTTGTCGGCGTGTGGATTCCGTATATGGCGCTCGATGTGACGGAGAAGACCGAAGAAACGTTCAAGGAGAATTTTGATGCCAAGCTTGCGGCTGCGAAAAGCGTCGGCGCAAATGCGGTGTTTGTGCATGTACGGCCGTTTGCGGACAGCCTGTATCCCTCGGAGTACGAGTCGTGGTCGCACCTTTTGACCGATATGCAGGGGAAAGACCCCGGCTATGACCCAATGGAATACATGGTAAACGCCGCGCACGAGCAGAATATACAGTTTCACGCGTGGATCAACCCGCTGCGCATTGCGAGCACGACAATTCCGCCGGAGCTTGACGAAAATGGATTTTATATGCAAAATTATGTAAATCACCCGGAATATTTTATGGCGTACAACAGCGGCATTTATTATAACCCCGCAAGCGCGTATATCCGCAACCGCATTGCGGACGGCGCAGCGGAGATCGCCGAAAAATACGACGTGGACGGCATTCATTTTGACGACTATTTTTACCCCACGGACGACGAAAGCATCGACGCCGAGCAGTACACGGCGTATGTAAAAGAAACGGAAGAGCCGCTCACGCTGCACGAGTGGCGCACCGCGAATGTGAACGCGCTCATCGCCGCCGTGTACAGCCGTGTGAAGGAAGCGAATGAAAATGTGCAGTTCGGCATTTCGCCGCAGGGCAATTTAGAAAACAACGAGATGATCAATGCTGACGTGTACACGTGGTGTGCGCAGGCGGGGTATATCGATTACGTTTGCCCGCAGCTTTATTACAGCTTTGAAAATGAAGCGCTGCCGTTTGAAACGGCGCTCCAAAATTGGTGCGCATTAAAGCGCCTGCCAAGCATCAAACTGTATATCGGGCTTGCGGTGTATAAGGCGGGCACGGATGCGGACAACGGCACATGGCTCAACACGACCGACATGCTCGCAAAGCAGATCGACCGCGCAAAGGAAGCGGGTGCAGACGGCGTGGTGCTGTACGCCGTAGACCACCTGACAGGCGAAAACGCCAAAGCCGAAATGGCGAACGCCGTGCCGGAGCTGGAAAGGTTTAAAGAAGCACAACAGAATTGACAAATTATATAAAATATTCCACAGATTAAGAGAAAATATTGCGCCTTGCCATCACTTTTGATATACTGAAGCTGCGGCTGATGTATGAAAAGCGGTGCAGAATGTGTCCGTCCCGCATTTTGCGCCTGTCGCACGGGGCGATATTCGAAAACGTCCGACCTGTTTGTTTTAATGCGGAACGAGGACGGCTATAAAGCCTGTGTAACCTTTATACTCGGCGGCTGCGGCGCAGTTTGACGGCGCACTCAGCTTATATGCAAAGGAATACGAAAAAGCGGGGCTCAAACCGAATGTGTTTGACAGCATAGAGGCGTTTGAAAAAATGTACCTCGGTTGAGGTGGATTTCAAAAGGAGAACGCCTCATCATTACGAAGCGGGTATATTATACTTCGGGGGAAGAATTCACGGACATCGAGATCAATTTGAATACGGTCGAGGAGACCGCAGCTTCAGCCGGGTGCATCGAAAAGTGTTGCGCCCGGTTTTTTGTGCGCGCGTAAACTGAATTTTTTGTGAAAAAGCCGTCTTTGGCTTTAAAATTGAAAAAAGCTGTGCTATAATACGAATACGAAAGCATATTTATGCAACTATACCTTTTGAAAATTCGGTTTTAAACTATTTCAGGAAGGAAAATTTCAGAGATGAATAATCATTTTTTTGAACAGAAGGACTGCGGCTTGCAGGCGTTCTGGAGCAGCACGCCGCAGTTTAAAACGGCACGCGTTTCCGCACACCTTGTGCTGCCGCTTACCACGCCGGAAAATGCGGCTTTATATGCACTCGTCCCGAATATAATCTCCCGTGCGACGCGCGAATACCCCGATTACACGCAGTTCGGCAAGCGCCTTGCGGAGCTGTACGGCGCTTCGGTGCAGCCGGGTGTAACGCGTGTGGGCGATAACCAGATTTTAACGCTTGCCGCAGCCGGCATTGCGAACCCGTATGCGTTCGGCGGCGAAGATGTGCAGCAGGCGCTTTCCGAAATGCTGGAGAGCATTCTGTTCACGCCGCTGTGCGATGAAAACGGTCTGTTCCCGGAGGACGGTTTTTTGCAGGAACAGCGCCAGCTTTTGGAGACGCTTGACGCGGAATATAACGATAAGGCGACGTATGCCATGCAGCGCTGTGTGCAGACCATGTTTGCGGGCGAACCCGCAGGTGTGCCGCGCATCGGTACGCGCGAGGCGATCTTGAACGCGACCCGCGAGGGCGTGAAAGCGGCGTGGGAGTATGCCGTAAAGCACGCGCAGATCTGCCAGTTCACGATCGGCGACGGTGCGGACGACCGCTTTGCGCAGCAGCTTGTAAAGCGCCTCGGCATGCGCGACGCGGTGTCCATTGAAACAAAGCGCCACACAGCATCGGGAGACGTAAAGCGTGTGACGGAAGAAATGCCCGTTGTGCAGTCTAAGCTCGTCATGGGCTTTGCCATCGGCACCACGCCGGAAGAGCGCCTTGCGGCAAAGCTGATGTCCGTTGTGCTCGGCGGCACACCGAGCAGCAAGCTCTTTATGAACGTGCGCGAAAAGCAGAGCCTTTGCTACTACTGCGCCGCGCGCCACGATACGCCGAAGAACGTCATGCTCGTGCAGAGCGGCGTGGAAACGAAAGACCTCGACCGCACGGAAGAAGCGATTTTAAAAGAGCTCAACGATATGAAAAAGGGCAATATCACGGACGATGAGATTCTCTTTGCAAAGCTCGCCATGTGCAACAGCTACAACGCCGTGGCAGATTCCGCGGCATCCATGGAGACATGGTATCTCAGCGGCATGCTGCAGGGCAAGCTCCACACGCCGGAGGAATATGCGGAGTGTATCATGAACATCACGAAGGACGAGATCGTCAGCGCCGCCGAGCGCGTCACGCTCGATACGGTCTATAAGCTGAAAGGAGCGGCAAAATGAGCGCAGAAATGAAGAATACCCTTGTGGAAAGTAAACTTCTTCGGGACGGCTACCGCTGCGTCAAACACGCAAGCGGCCTGACCGTGTTTATATACCCGAAAGCGGAAATGCGCAGTACGTATGCGGTGTTTGGCACGCGCTACGGCTCCATCGATAAGGTCTTTAAACGCAGCGACGAGGATAAGGCAGAGACGACACCCGCGGGCATCGCGCATTTTTTGGAGCACAAGCTTTTTGAAAGCGAAGACGGCGACGCATTCGGCCGCTATGCCGAGATCGGCGCTTCCGCAAACGCGTATACGTCGTTTGAGACGACGCGCTACCTGTTCTCCTGCACGGAAAACGCAGAGCAGGCGCTGGAGATTTTGCTCGACTTCGTGCAGTCCCCGTATTTTACAAAGCAGACCGTTGAAAAAGAGCTCGGCATCATCGGCCAGGAAATCAAAATGTATGACGATGATCCGCAGTGGCGCATGATGTTCAGCCTGCTGCGCGCCATGTACCACACGCACCCGATCAAGGACGACATTGCGGGCACGGTGGAGAGCATTGCGGAAATCACCCCGGAGTACCTTTACCGCTGCTACAACACGTTCTATAACCTCAACAACATGGCACTGTGCGTCTGCGGCAACTGTACGGAGGAGGAAGTCCTCGCGCTGTGCGACAAAATGCTGAAAAAGAGCGAGCCCGTTGAGGTGGAACGCGTTTTTGAAGAGGAGCCCGATACCATCGTGCAGCCGCTCGTCGAAGAAAAGCTGCCTGTGGCGTGCCCTATGTTCCAGTTCGGCGTGAAAGAGGCCGTAACCGGTGCGCACCGCACGGAAAAAGACCTTGCCGTCACCGAGGTGCTGCTCGACATTATGGCGTCCGACAGTTCGCCGATGTTCCGCAAGCTCTTAGATGCGGGCCTTGTGAACGAAGCTTCCTTCAGCTACGAGTATTTTGAGGGCACGGGCTACGGTGCGCTGCTGTTCGGCGGCGAATCCGGCAACCCGGAGGCCGTGTGTGATGCCATCCGTGAGGAAATGGCACGTTTAAAGCGCGAAGGTGTCAAGGAGGAAGACGTGCGCCGCAGCGCGAAATCCCTTTACGGCGCGAATGTTTCCGGCCTCAATAGCCCGGATGTCATCGCGAACGCCGTGATGACCATGCACTTTAACGACCGCGAGCTGTTCCGCTACATTGAGTGCTTCTCCGAGATCACCGCGGAAGACGTGAACGCGCGCATTCAGACGCTGTTTGATATGGACAAAACGGCGGCTTCCATCATTCGTCCGTTGGACGAAGCTTAATCGAAAGGATATACAGTCATGACGCATCAAGTTCAGTTCCCGAATCTCGGAATTTCGGTGGAGGTCAATCCCATCGCGTTTCAGGTCGGTAATTTCACCATTTACTGGTATGGCATCATCATCGGCATCGGTTTCCTGCTGGCGGTGCTGTACGGTTTTTCCTCCTGCAAAAAAATGAATATCAATAAAGACCACCTGCTCGATGCCATCATCGCCGGCTTGCTTGGCGGCATCATCGGCGCGCGTCTTTACTACGTCATCTTCTACCCGGGCGACAAGTACATCACGAACCCGATGGAGATTTTCAACATCAAAGAGGGCGGCCTCGGCATTTACGGCGGCATTATCGGCGGCCTGCTGTGCGGCGGCATCGTCGCGAAGATCCGCAAGATGAACCTGTTCGCCGTGCTGGATGTCGCGTCTCTTGGCTATCTCATCGGTCAGGGTGTCGGTCGCTGGGGTAACTTTGTGAACCAAGAAGCTTTCGGCTGCGCGACCGACCTGCCGTGGGGCATGTACAGTGACCGTACCGCCGCAGAAGTGGTAGGCAATGTGCACCCGTGCTTCCTTTACGAATCGATTTTGTGCCTTTTAGGCTTTGTTTTACTGCATCTATTCACGCGCCACCTGCGCCGGTATGACGGCCAGACGTTCTTATTATACATCATCTGGTACGGCGTGACGCGCTTCTTCATTGAAGGTCTGCGCACAGACAGTCTGCTGTTGCCGGGTATCGATCTGCGCGTTTCGCAGGTGCTTGCTGCGGCTTCTGCACTCGTCGCTGTTGTTTTGCTCATCGTGTTCCGCAACTGCCATAAGCTTACGGGCTGCGGCAGCCGCAAGGCGATGGAAGCTGCCGGCCTGACAGTTGAAGACAAGGCGGAGAAGGTCGAGATTGACGACACTGCCGAAAGCACCATTTTCTCCGGCATGAGCGCCGAAGAAGCACAGGAGCACATGACGGTCGGCACCGGCGTAAAGAAAACTGCCGAGGCGGAAAATGAAAAAACGGAAGGAAATGCGGATGCGAACACTTCCGAAGAGCCGTCTGATGAAGCCGAAGAAGCGAATGAAACGGCAGAAGGGGAAAGCGAGGAGAAGAACGATGGCAGTGAGAATTGACGGCAAGGCCGTTGCGGCAAAGGTACGCGGCGAAATTGCCGAAGAAGTTGCCGCTTTAAAAAAGCAGGGCGTTCAGACCGGCATGGCGGTCGTGCTTGTCGGCGAAGACCCCGCGTCTAAAATCTATGTGCGTAACAAAGGCAAGGCCTGCGCCGAGACCGGCATTTACTCCGAGGAACACGTCCTGCCGGAAAACACCACGCAGGAGGAGCTTTTGGCGCTTATCGAAAAGCTGAACGCAGACCCGAAGATCAACGGCATATTGGTGCAGTCTCCGCTGCCGAAGCACTTGAACGAAGCACTCATCGTGGAGCATATCGATCCGAAAAAGGACGTGGACGCGTTCCACGCCGAAAATGTCGGCCGCATCATGATCGGCGATTTCGCGTTTTTGCCGTGTACGCCCGCGGGCATCATCGAGCTCATCCGCTCTACCGGCGTCCCGATCGACGGCAAAAACTGCGTCGTCATCGGCCGCAGCAACATCGTCGGCAAGCCGATGGCTATGCTGCTTCTGCATGAAAACGGCACGGTGACGATCTGCCACAGTCACACGAAAAATTTGAAAGAGATCTGCAAAACGGCGGATATTCTCGTTGTCGCGGTCGGCAAGGCGAAATTTGTCACCGGCGATATGGTAAAGCCCGGTGCCGTGGTGATTGATGTCGGCATGAACCGCGATGAAAACGGCAAGCTGTGCGGCGATGTTGATTACGAAAGCGCCGAGGCGGTCGCCGGTTACCTTACGCCGGTGCCCGGCGGCGTAGGTCCCATGACCATCACAATGCTGATGAAAAACGCCGTAACGGCAGCAAAAATACAGAACGGACTGGTGTAAGTATGAGCAGATTGCTCAGTAAAATCAAGGCCCCGAACGATGTAAAAAAGCTTGCGGCAAACGAGCTGCCGGAGCTTTGCGATGAGATCAGGGAAGAGATCATCAGCACGGTGGCGGACAACGGCGGCCATCTTGCCTCCAATTTGGGCGTGGTGGAACTCACTGTGGCGCTGCACCGTGTGTTCACCTTGCCGGAGGATTGCATCGTGTGGGACGTGGGGCACCAGTCCTACGCGCACAAGCTTTTAACCGGCAGAGAAGAAGCGTTTTCCACGCTGCGCCGCGAGGACGGGCTTTCGGGCTTTCCGTCGAGAGAAGAAAGCGACTGCGACCCGTTTACAACGGGGCACAGCAGCGCGTCCATTTCTTCGGCGCTCGGCCTTTCCGTTGCAAAGGCACTTGCGGGTGACCCCGGCCATGTCATCGCCGTCATCGGCGACGGCGCGTTGACCGGCGGCCTTGCGTATGAGGGCCTCAACAATGCGGGCCGCATCAACCGCAATATGATCGTCATTTTGAATGACAACGCCATGTCCATTTCCCGCAACGTGGGCTCCATTGCGCGCTACCTTTCCTATGTGCGCGCAAAGCCGGGGTATTTGAACGCAAAAGACAGCGTCGAAGCCGCACTGTGCCGCGTGCCGAAGGTGGGCGAGCACATGGCTGCCGAAGTGCGCCGCGTGAAAAACCAAATCAAAAAGAATATTTTCAACACCACGATCTTTCAGGATCTTGGCTTTAATTATTACGGCCCGTTCGACGGACACGACCTGCGCACCTTGACGTCGGTTTTGACGATGGCGCGCGATATGGATAAGCCGGTGCTTATCCACATCCGCACCTATAAAGGACGCGGATATAAATACGCGGAGAACGCTCCGAGCGTTTACCACGGCCTTGCGGCGTTTGACCGCGAAAAGGGCGCGGGCGAAGCCATTGCCAAGGGCTTTTCGCATGCGTTCGGCGAGACGATGTGCACGATAGCCGGTGTAAATGAGAAGCTGTGCGCCGTTACGGCGGCGATGGAATCCGGCACCGGTCTGACGGATTTCCGCGAAAAATACCGCAGCCGTTTCTTTGATGTCGGCATTGCGGAGGAACACGCCGTCACGTTCTGCGCCGGTCTGGCGCGCGGCGGCATGATTCCGGTTTTTGCGGTATATTCCACGTTTTTACAGCGCGCGTACGACCAGCTCATCCACGACGGCGCCTTGCAGCATCTCAAAATTATTCTGGCCGTGGACAGAGCCGGCGTGGTCGGCGAAGACGGCCAGACGCACCAAGGTGTGTTCGATGCCGCGTTCCTGCGCACCGTGCCGGACATTCATGTGTACGCGCCGACGTATTACGATGAGCTTTCGGACAATCTTGATGACTGTATTAAGGGAGAAAACCACCTTTATGCTATTCGCTACCCGCGCGGCAAAGAGCTGTATCGCCCGGAAAACTATACGCTTTCCGGCAAGCCGTTTTATGTGTTCGGCACGGAAGATGCTTCTGCCACGCTTGTGACCTACGGCCGTATGTTCTCGTTTGCATGCGAAGCGGCGGAAACGCTCGAAAAAGAGGGCATAAAGCGCCGCATCGTGAAGCTCAATCGCATCGTGCCGATCGATCCGAAAGCGGTGGAAGCGGTCTTAAGGTGTCCCACGGTGCTGTTCTTTGAAGAGGGCGTCCGCCAAGGCGGCATCGCGGAGGAATTCGGCGCCATGCTGTTGGATCGCAATTTCAGAGGACACTACGAAGTGCACGCTATTGAAAACGGATTCATCAAGCACGCGCCAATGTTCCGCACGCTGCATAAGCTCGGTCTTGACGTAGAGGGCATGGTGAACGCCGTACACACGGCGCTGCAAATCGCAGAAAAGAAAGATGGAAAGGCAGTTTCTATATGAAAAAAAGGATAGACGTCCTGCTTTATGAAAAAGGGCTTGCGCCCAGCCGCGAAAAAGCGCGCACGCTCATCATGGCGGGCTGTGTTTACGCGGATAACCAGAAATTCGATAAGCCCGGTGACACCGTGCGCGAAGACGCAGTCTTAGAGGTGCGCGGCAACACGCTGCGCTACGTCAGCCGCGGCGGCTTAAAGCTTGAAAAAGCTATGCAGCTGTTTCCGATCAAGCTCGAAAACACCGTATGTATGGACATCGGCGCATCTACGGGCGGCTTTACGGACTGCATGCTGCAAAACGGCGCCTCCAAAGTATACAGCGTAGACGTCGGCTACGGGCAGCTCGCCTGGCAGCTGCGCACCGACCCGCGCGTGGTGAATCTGGAGCGTACGAACGCCCGCTATCTCACACGCGAGCAAATTCCGGAGGAGATTGACTTCTTCTCCGTAGACGTGTCGTTCATCTCGCTCAAAATTATTTTGCCCGCCGTGCGTCCGCTTTTAAAGGACGGCGGCAAAGCCGTGTGCCTTATTAAGCCGCAGTTTGAAGCCGGCAGGGAAAAAGTGGGCAAAAAGGGCGTTGTGCGCGACAAAGCCGTGCACGAGGAAGTGGTGCAGATGATCTGCGATTTCGCAGTGGAAAACGGATATTCCGTACTGGGACTTACGTTCTCGCCGGTCAAAGGACCGGAGGGCAACATCGAGTATCTTGTATTCCTCCAAAAAAGCGACGCGCCGGTGAATACGGCAGAAAGCACGCCGCATGAGATCGTGGAAGCATCTCACGCGGCGCTGGACAAAAAGGACTGAGGCTTATGAAAATTGCGGTGATTCCAAATCTGGATAAACGCGATGCGGACACATACACCCGGGAAATTCTGGCGGTTTTGCAGGAAAACGGCGCGGAAACGCTCATGCACGAAAAGCATCGCGGGCAGTATGAACACGTCACGTTCTGCAAAAATCACGCCGCACTGGCGGAAAGCTGCGACCTTATCGTTGCGGTCGGCGGCGACGGCACCATCATCCACACGGCAAAGCACGCGTCCGTTGCGGGTAAGCCCATCCTTGGAGTGAACCTTGGGCGGCTGGGCTTTTTGGCAGGTGTGGAGAAGGACGAGCTGCACAAATTAAAGGCGCTCTTTACGGGCGATTACCGTGTGCGCCGCCTGATGATGCTTTCCGTTACCGTACACAGCGTGAAGGGGGATACAACCTACCGCGCTTTAAACGACGCGGTCGTCTCCGGTGCACAGTCCAGAATTTACGATTTCGGCTTTTCCGTCGACGGTTCCAAGCTTTATAAATTCCGCGCGGACGGCCTCATTTTGGCTACACCGGCGGGTTCCACGGCATACTCGCTCTCGGCGGGCGGCCCGGTGGTAGACCCGGAATCGGAATGCGTAATCTTCACGCCCATCTGCCCGCATGCGCTCTTTAACCGCAGCACGCTGTTCTGCGCAGATAAGACCATCACGGTCAGCACGGACAGCGATTATTCCGGCGAGGTGTATCTCACCATAGACGGTGGCGCACCCATACGCATTCATAAGACGGACACGGTTTCCGTCAGCCGCTCGACCGATTACACTGAGCTTATTCAGACCGACGAACGCAATTTTTACGATATTGTAGACAGCAAATTTATGCAAAGCAGAAATTAAAAGGCAGGAAGGAAGGCAGAAAGCATGAAAACAAGACGCCACGCCAAAATTCTGGAGCTCATCAAAGCACAGGATATCGACACGCAGGAGGAACTCCTGCGCAATCTGCGCGCTTGTGGCTTCGACGTGACCCAGGCAACCGTTTCCCGCGATATCAAAGAGCTTCGGCTCGTAAAGAGTCTTTCCCCGAACGGAAAGTATAAATATTCCACCGGGCGCGACAATGCCCGTGACATTTCCTCCAAGTTCTATTCGCTGTTTGGCGATTCGGTTATGAGCGTGGAGGCGGCCGGCAACATGATCGTTGTCAAGTGCATGACCGGCATGGCGCAGGCGGTCTGCGCCTCTATGGATACGCTGCATTTCCCGGATTTCATCGGCACGTTGGCCGGTGAAGACACCATTCTCATCATCTGCAAAACGGATGAGATTGCGGAGGAAAAGCAGAACGAGCTCAGAAAGCTGATTGGCGGGGTCTGATATGCTGACGCAGCTTTACATTCAGAATATCGCCGTCATCGAGCAGGCGTCTATCGATTTTGAACCGGGCTTCACCGTTTTGACCGGCGAGACCGGCGCGGGCAAATCCATCATCATCGACGCGATCTACGCCGTGCTCGGTGAGCGTACCTCAAAGGAGCTTGTGCGCACAGGTGCGGAGCAGGCGAGTGTTTCGGCACTTTTTACGGATGTTTCTCCGCAGACGCAGCAGGTTTTGCGTGAGCTGGATATTCCGCTTGAAGACGATGGCAGTTTGCTTATTCGCCGCGAGATTCGCCCGCACGGTCGTTCCTCCTGCAAGCTCAATAACATCCCGGCGACCGTTTCCATGCTGCGCGCCGTCGGCGGCACGCTCATCGATATTCTCGGCCAGCATGAAAGCTACAAGTTGCTTTCACCGGAAGTGCACGGCACGTATATCGACAGCTTTGCGGGCGCATACGGTCTGCTTGCGGAGTACCGCGCGGCGTATACGGCGCTGCGCCGCATCAAAGGCGAGCTCGATGCGCTCGAATCCGACGAGGGGCAGAAGTCCCGCCGCATGGATATTTTGCGCTATCAGATCGAAGAATTAGAAGCTGCACAGCTGCGCGTCGGCGAACAGGCAGAGCTGACCGAGCGCCGCGATGAGATCCGCAACAGTGAGCGTATCGTGCGCGGTGTGGGCGAAGCTGTCACGCTTTTGCAGGGCGATGAGGACAATGGCGGTGCCATCACAGCCGTATCCGTTGCGGCAGAGTCGCTCGAGCAGGCGGCGCGCTATGCACCGTCGCTTTCAAACGTCGCCGAGCATGTCCGCGACGCCGAATACGCACTGACAGATGCCGCAGCGGAAATCTCCGATTACCTCGATAACGCCATGTTCGACGCAAACGAGCTCGATGAGATTGAAAGCCGTCTGGAAGTTATCTACCGCTTGAGCCTCAAATACGGCGAAACGGAGGAAGAAATGCTTTCGTTCCTCGACCGTGCCCGTGCGGAGCTTTCGGACATCGAATTTTCCGATGAAAAAAAAGAATTACTTTTGCAGCAGTATGAGCAGAAGAAAAAAGAAGCGGTGACGCTTGCAAAGCAGCTATCCGCGAAGCGCCGCGCCGCGTGTGAGAGCTTTTCCCGCCGTGTGCGGCAGGAGCTTTCAGAGCTCAACATGCCCGGCGTTGTTTTCACCGTGGAGCAGGAGCGCACACCGTTGACAGCCTTCGGCTGCGACCGCATCCAGTTCCTCGTCTCCGCAAACGCAGGTGAGGATCCGAAGCCTATGTCGAAAATTGCGTCCGGCGGCGAGCTTTCGCGTATTATGCTCGCCATCAACACCGTGCTGTCTGAGGATTCCGGCGCGGCCGAAACGCAGATCTTCGATGAGATTGACACCGGCATCAGCGGCGAAGCGGCGAATAAGGTTGGTATCAAGCTGCGCTGCGTCTCCAAAAACGCGCAGGTCATCTGCGTCACGCACCTGGCGCAGATCGCCGCCATGGCGGATAACCACCTGTTTATCGTCAAAAAGCAGGAGAACAACAAAGCGTACACGGCGGTGCACACGCTGACGAAAGACGCGCGCGTCCGCGAGATTGCCCGTATTATCGGCGGCGATGACATCACGCCGTTAAAACTCAAAATGGCTGAGGAGATGCTCAGTCGGCCGCATGAATCATGAATGTTAATCCTGTGAAGATAAATAGCTTTACAATCAAAATAAGTAAAGCTATATCACTTGTCGGTACACTTACGACAATTTGCATTCTGCTTTTGCTTTCGCCGGTTCTGTTCGGAC
This sequence comes from Hominenteromicrobium mulieris, assembly GCF_046197855.1. Lineage (GTDB taxonomy): Bacteria > Bacillota > Clostridia > Oscillospirales > Acutalibacteraceae > Hominenteromicrobium > Hominenteromicrobium mulieris. The sequence goes on from NZ_CP173188.1 coordinate 1,460,765, forward strand.
AGAACGCATTTGCTGTAAAGCAAACTGACTGCACAGGTTATCCCGTGAATTCGCTTGCATATTACGCATATATGCCGGCCGAAGATTATTTCCCGGGTGACTGCGCGGCGATTCAAACCGAACGCGGTCTATCGCTGCTGACGCTGACCGAAAACGACCCTGAAGCCCGCGTTTGGCATACGGCGGAGGACTTTAAAGTCTATGCCGAGGTGCCGTATGAATATTTAGAGGGCAAAGTGAGCGCATTCTGCCTGCCGCATATGGGTTTCGTCGCGGAGGATTGGCCCGTTCTGTTGCCTATATTTGCAGGGGGCGCGGCGCTTTTCTATACATTCTCGCGCGTTCTGCCGAAAAAACTATATCAGCCAAAGTACGGCAGAAAGCCGGGGGAGGAGGCCGAAAATGGAGCTGACACCTGAATATATAAAGGCTGTTCGCTTTACAGTAAAGCGCGGCAACACCTACGATGCCGCCGAGGTGGACGCGTTCTTAGACGAACTTTTAGTTGCTGTTACCGCACGGCAAAACACTCCGGATGCCGATACCCTTGCGGCGGTGTGTACCATACGCGCCGAGATGACGGAGCAGATTACCCGCGCAGTACTCGAAGCCGAAAAGCGCATTGCACCCCTGCTTTCGGACGAAAATGCGGTTTAGCCGCCGATTTTTTCGGATTTTACGCTGTTTTTGTGCACAAGTATTTGACAAGAGAGCGGGATATGTTATAATATAATCGAAATAGTGTTATGCCCTTTCAAATATGTCCGTAGGAGAACGCAATGAACATCGCACATCTGAAATATGCGGTGGAAGTAGAGAAGACCGCATCCATCACTAAGGCTGCCGAAAACCTTTTTATGGGGCAGCCGAACCTCAGCCGCGGGATTAAGGAGCTTGAGGAGACGCTCGGCGTCAAGATCTTTAAGCGTACCTCAAAGGGCATTGTGCCCACACCGCAGGGAGAGGAGTTTCTCGGCTACGCCAAGAGTATTCTGGCACAGATCGAAGAAATGGAGTCGCTTTATAAGCCCGAAAAGAATAATAAGCTGAAGTTCAGCATCTCGGTGCCGCGCGCCAGCTATATTGCGGATGCGTTTTCCAAGTTTGTCCGTGAGGCGGATATGTCAAAGGAAATCGAGTTTAGTTTCAAAGAAACGAACGCTATGCGTGCCATTCGCAACGTGGTGCAGGAAAACTACGGCCTTGCCATCGTGCGGTATCAGACGATCTTTGAGAGCTTTTTTACGAACATGCTGCGCGATAAGGGCATGAAGTCGGAGAACATCTGGGAATTCGAGTATCAGCTTCTCATCTCCAAAAACGACCCGCTCTCGCAAAAGAATGTTGTGGATATAGAAGACCTTTCCGGCTATATCGAAATTTGCCACGGCGATCCGTTCGTGCCGTCGCTGCCGATGTCCGACATCAAAAAGGCAGAGATGGACGAAAACGTCACCAAACGCGTGTATGTTTACAGCCGCGGCAGTCAGCTCGACCTTTTGGCGACGGTGCCGCACACATATATGTGGGTCTCGCCGACGGATGTGGAACAACTTGAACGCTATGAGCTTGTGCTAAAACCGTGCCGCGGCAACAAACACCGCGTGTATAGAGATATTTTGACGTCCAAAAAGGAATATAAATATACGGCGGTCGATAAACAGTTCATCGAAAAGTTGTATGAGGAGCGCGATTTATTGAGCGCAAAGTTCGGCACGCCGCATGCGGAGTAGAAATCCGCCGAAGTTTGTATTTGATTTAGTTTGTCTGTTTTTTAACGTGTCGTTGGGGCTTTTTTGCTTTCATATCGATGAAATTATATCGATATTTGAAAATGGGTATTCCATTTGGTCGTTTCTTGTGTTAAAGTATTAGATGTTTGGTTTATTTTGATTTTCTGTTTGGATGGGGGTTGGCTGCGTCATGGTGAATCGCAGCATTTCAAAACAAACGCTGCTCAGGTTACCGCTTTACCTGAATTATATGAAGCAGCTCGGCGAAAACACGCCGGAACACATTTCCGCCACGACCATCGCAGAGGCGCTGCGCCTCAACCATGTCGTTGTGCGCAAAGACCTTGCAGCGGTCAGTTCGGCCGGCAAGCCGAAGGTTGGTTACAACACAGAGGCGCTCATCGCAGAGCTTGAGGAATTCTTAGGCTACAATGATGTTGATGACGCCATCATCGTCGGCGCGGGCAAGCTCGGCAAGGCGCTTTTGACGTATGGCGGCTTTAAAGACTGCGGCATGAACATTGTGGCCGCGTTCGATATCGATGAAGAGGTATGTGAGGAAGATTACGGCGGCAAACGCATTCTGACAATGGATAAGCTGATGGATCTGTGTGAGCGCATGCGCGTGCGCATCGGCATCATCGCGGTCCCGGCAGAAAATGCGCAGGCCATCTGCAACTTGCTCATTGAAAGCGGAATTCTGGCTATCTGGAATTTCGCGCCCGTGCATCTCGATGTGCCGGAGGGCATATTGGTACATAACGAAAACCTCGCCGCGTCGCTTGCGCTCTTATCTAAGCAGCTCAAGGAGAAATTTGACGCCAATACCTAAGTTAGCTTGGCAGAAAAGGAAGATCCCTTTTCTATGCCATTAGATAAACAAATAAGTAAAAACCAAAAACTAAGAAACGGAGTTTGATTAGAATGAAAGTTATCATCTGCATCGGCAGCTCATGTCATCTGAAAGGTTCCCGCCAGGTCGTGGAAAAGCTTCAGGCGCTCGTAAAGGAAAACCACCTCGAAGATAAGGTAGAACTCGGTGGCACTTTCTGCATGGGTGACTGCGTAAACGGCGTCAACGTCACCGTAGACGGCGAGAAGCATTCCGTATCTCCCGACACCACCGAGGAATTCTTCCAGAAAGAGATTCTCGCAAAGGTTCAGTAAGCATAAGAAACAAAAATTTAGCCGGTGCAAGAGCCTTTTTGCATCGGCTCTCCGTGCGTAAGCTGCTGTGTGCGGCAAAACGCAGCAGAAAATAGGAAGTAAGGGTGATTAAGTTGTTGACAGCCGGAATGAAAGGCAAAGCCGAGACCGTTGTTACAGAGAAGAACACAGCCAAAGCCATGGGAAGCGGCACGCTGGACGTTTTTGCAACGCCCGCTATGGTCGCGCTGATGGAAGAGGCGGCTTGGAAGTGCGTTGCGCCGGAATTAGAGCCGGGCATGGGCACTGTGGGCACGCTGATGAATGTGCAGCACACGTCCGCAACGCCGCTTAGCATGCATGTTACGGCAGAGTGCGAACTTACCGAAGTGGACAACCGCCGTTTGGTGTTCACGGTTAAGGCGTTTGACGAGGTCGGCCCCATCGGCAGCGGTACCCATGAAAGATTCATCGTCAAGGATGAAAAATTCGTAGCGAAAGCGAACGCTAAAAGAGGATAAGTTAAAGAGAGGATAATAGGGTATGCCAGACTACCTGAAGCTCAAAAAGTCTAACTGTCAGAACTGTTATAAGTGCATCCGTCATTGCCCTGTCAAGTCCATTCGTTTTCAGTCCAGTCAGGCGCATATCGTAAAAGACGAGTGCATTCTCTGCGGTCAGTGCTTTGTCGTATGTCCGCAGAACGCAAAAGAAATCCGAAATGACGTACCGATTGCGGAGATGTTCGTCAAGGGTGAATGTCCCGTGGCAGTCAGCCTTGCGCCATCCTTTGTAGCAAATTACCCGGGCGCTACCATCGAAACGATGCGTGCGGCGCTCAAAAAGCTTGGCTTTGACCGTGTAGAGGAGACCGCCGTAGGTGCGTCCGTCGTCAAGACCGAATACGAAAAGATCATTAAAGAGCGTCGGCAGAGCGTCATCATTTCCACATGCTGTCACTCTGTCAATACGCTTGTGCAGAAGTATTACCCGGAGGCTCTGCCGTACCTTGCACATGTTTTGTCGCCGATGCAGGCGCACTGTAAGATGCTGAAGGAGGAAGACCCGGAACTGAAGACCGTTTTCATCGGGCCGTGCATCTCCAAAAAGGCAGAGGCCGACGAAAGCCCGTATGTGGACTGTGTGCTCACGTTCGAGGAGCTTTCCGCCTGGTTTGAAAAAGAAGGCATCACCGTGGAAGCAGGCGAGGATCACACGGAAGAAAGCCGTGCGCGCCTGTTCCCGACGACCGGAGGCATTCTGCGCACCATGGTGTGCGATGACCCCGAGTATACATACATGGCGATCGACGGCGTGGAAAACTGCATCAACGCGCTTGAAGACATCAAGAGCGGTAAAATGGAGAACTGCTTTGTCGAGATGAGCGCCTGCTTCGGCAGCTGCATCAACGGCCCGGCTATGGATCAGGGCCAGCGTCAACCTGTGCAGGATTTTATCGCGGTTAATAAGTATGCCGGCAAAAAGGACTTTGTGGTGCCGCAGCCGGCTTCCGAAGAGCTCAAGCACGATTTTGATTATATCAGCCTGTATCACCTCATGCCGGGCAACATCGAGATTGAGGCTATCCTCAAAAAGATGGGCAAGACTCGCCCGGAGCAGGAATTGAACTGCGGTGCCTGCGGCTATAATACCTGCCGCGAAAAGGCCATCGCTGTTTATCAGGGCAAGGCGGAGATTTCCATGTGCCTGCCGTATCTGCTCGGCAAAGCGCAGTCGTTCTCCGATACCATCATCAACAACACGCCGAACGGCATTTTGGTGCTGAACGAATCGCTGGAAATCCAGCAGATCAACGCTGCCGCGCGTAAGATCGTGAACGTGAAGCATACATCCGAGGTGCTCGGCAAGCAGGTCATCCGCATTCTGGACCCGCGCGTCTTCATCGACGTCATGCAGTCCGGCCGCGGCGTGCGCGACGAGCGTGTGTACCTTGCGGAATACGGCAAGTATGTCGACCAGACCGTGCTCTACGACCGCAACTATCACATTATCATGTGCATCATGCGTGATGTGACGGATGAAATGAACGAACACCTGAAAAAAGAAAAAATGGGGCAGCAGACGATTGAAGTCACCAACCGTGTGATCGAAAAGCAGATGCGCGTCGTACAGGAGATCGCATCGCTGCTCGGCGAGACCACGGCAGAAACGAAAATCGCGCTCACCAAGTTAAAGGAATCGCTGCAAGATGAATAATCTCTGTACAGATATTGGCTGGATGAGCCTCAACAAAAAAGGTGAACAGCTTTGCGGCGATCACGTTGACATCGTTCCGCAGGGAGAAAATTCCACGGTGGTTGTGCTGGCAGACGGCATGGGCAGCGGCGTTAAGGCGAACATTCTTTCCACGCTGACCGCAAAGATCATCTCTACCATGATGGCGGAGGGGCTGCATGTCGAAGACTGCGTGGAGACCATTGCGTCTACACTGCCCATCTGCGCGGTGCGCGGCGTGGCGTATTCCACGTTCACCATCATCCGAATCATAGAAAATGAAGAAGCGGAGATCATTCAGTATGATAACCCGTTCGTGGTTCTGCTGCGCAACGGCAAAAACTGGGAATACCCGCGCGAAGCCGTCGAGATCGGCGGCAAAACGATCTATAAGACCCGCATCCCGATTCAGAAGGATGACACGTTCATCGCGTTCAGCGACGGCGCCATTCATGCCGGCATCGGCATGTCGCTGAATTTTGGCTGGGAGCGCAAGGACATCATTGACTATATGGAGATGATGTACGACGAAAGCTTCACGGCAAAAACGCTCAATGCGCTGCTGCTCGATGAGTGCAACAAGCTCTACGGCGGCCAGCCGGGCGACGATACCACCGCGGTCTGCGTCAAAGTGCGCGAGCGCTGCTGCGTGAACCTGATGATCGGACCGCCGTCTAAACCCGAAGATCTCGCGAAAATGCACGAGGCGTTCTTCTCGGCACCCGGCAAGCGGATTGTCTGCGGCGGTACCACGTCTACGCTTGCGGCGGAATACCTCAAAAAGCCCATCATCGCACAGCTCGATTACCTCGATTCCGATATTCCGCCCACGGCGAAGGTCGAAGGACTCGACCTTGTCACCGAAGGCGTCATCACCATGAGCAAGGTCGTCGAGTACGCGAAGGATTACCTTGAGGAAAACCGCAAGTACAGCCAGTGGGGCTATAAGCGCGACGGCGCGTCTATGATCGCCCGCATGCTGTTTGAAGAAGCGACCGATATCAACTTCTTTGTCGGTCGTGCGGTAAACCCGGCGCACCAGAACCCGAATCTGCCCATTAACTTCAACATTAAGATGCAGTTGGTCGAAAATCTCTGCACCTCGCTCGAGAAGATGGGCAAAAAAGTTAAGGTATCTTACTTCTAAGCGCAGAAAAGCTTCTGCGTATAGAGTGTCTCGGCACTCTAAGGAAGGTTTGAAAATATAGAAAAGGAAGTCTCTGTCCAAAGCAAGAAAGGTTTGATGTGAAGAATGAGAAAGTTTGATACGAAAATCCAGTATTTGAAGTATAAGGTCCTGCGCGAGGTCGCACGTTACGGTTTTGAGGATAACCTCGACGCCGCATACTATGAGATTCCGAAGCTGATCGTCAAAGAAAAACCGACGATGCGCTGCTGCATCTACAAAGAGCGCGCCATCGTTGAGGAGCGCATCAAGCTCGCTATGGGCGGCGACAAGAAAAACCCGAACGTCATCGAAGTCATCGAGATTGCCTGCGACGAATGCCCGGTCAGCGGCCATGTCGTCACAGAGTCCTGCCGCGGTTGTCTTGCACACCGCTGCGAGGACGTATGCCGCCGCGGCGCCATCACGTTTGATGAGCAGCAGAAGGCGCACATCGATAAGTCGAAATGCGTAGAGTGCGGCCAGTGCGCAAAGGTATGCCCGTACAGCGCCATCATCAACCAGAAGCGTCCGTGCGAAAAGGCCTGCAAGATTAAGGCCATCAGCATGAGCAGCGAGGAGCATCGCGCAGCGCATATTGATAACGAAAAGTGCATCTCCTGCGGCGCCTGTGTCTACCAGTGCCCGTTCGGCGCAATCGTCGATAAGTCCTTCATTCTCGATGCTGTCAACCTTATCAAGGGCAGCCACGAGAATCAGGACTACAAGGTTTACGCGGTCGTAGCACCGTCCGTTTCCAGCCAGTTCAGCTATGCAAAGCTCGGCCAGGTCATCACCGGCATTCAGCGCCTCGGCTTCTATCATGTCATCGAAGCGGCGCTCGGCGCAGATATGGTTGCGTATAAGGAAGCGGCAGAGCTTGCGGAAAAGGGCTTCCTCACAAGCTCCTGCTGCCCGGCATTCGTTTCCTACATCAAGAAGAACTTCCCGACCATGGTTGATAAAATCTCGCACAACCTGTCTCCGGCAGCTGAGATCGGCCGCTACATCAAGGAGACCACTCCGGGCGCAAAGGTCGTTTTCATCGGGCCGTGCACCGCGAAGAAGATGGAGTTCAAGGAAGGCGAGCCGGCAAGCCGATACATTGACTGCACGCTGACCTTTGAAGAGCTGCAGGCGCTGTTCGACAGCCGCAACATCGACCTCACCACGCTCGAAGAAGGCGTGCTCGACAACGCCTCCTACTACGGCCGTATCTTTGCGCGCAGCGGCGGTTTGTCCGACGCGGTTGTGGAAGCGCTCAAGGAGCAGAACAACGAAGACTTCAAGCTCAACGCCATCGCATGCGACGGCATCGAAGCCTGCAAGGCGGCTTTGCTGCGTGCCTCCAAGAATGTTCTGCCGAACAACTTCATTGAGGGCATGGCGTGCACCGGCGGCTGCATCGGCGGCGCAGGCTGCCTGACCCACGGCGAAAAGAACAAGGCAGATGTCGATAAGTACGGCAAGCAGGCGATGGAGAAGACAATCCTCGACGCCATCTCCGTGACCGATGTCGGACCGGAAGCCGAATAATTAACCGAAATGAGATCCGGTCTGCTGTGCTTGCAGGCCGGATTTTGTTCTGTTCCGAAAAAACGCGTAAACTGTACGTGGTGCTAAACTTTTAACAAAACATTTTGCAAAGACGCGCCGTTTTCCGTGCAGATGCAGATTTTTTCGGTTTGCCGTGAGTTTTCATTGTACTTTTTAAAAAATTGCGGTATAATAATACAAATCGGCTTAAAGCGCTGCTTTTGGCCGTGTGTGGTAAAAAACAAGACGTATGAGGACACACCTCACTCCCGGGGAAAGGAATGCTTTCATTTCAGAAAGCGGTGGCTGAATTATGGCACAGAATCTCTCTAACGATCATATTAACCTGACCATGCTGACGGATTTCTATGAGATCACTATGGCAAACGGCTATTTTGCCAACGGTTTTAAGGATACCATCGGCTACTTTGATATGTTTTTCCGCAAAGTGCCGGACGGCGGCGGATTTGCCATTATGGCAGGCGTGGAGCAGCTCGTCAATTACTTGAGTGAGCTTTCTTTCACGCAGGAGGATATCGATTACCTGCGCTCCAAGCACATTTTTCGCGAAGAGTTCCTCGATTATCTGAAGAACTTCAAGTTTACCTGCGATGTTTGGGCTGTGCCGGAGGGCACGCCGATCTTCCCGGGTGAGCCGATCGTCACCGTGCGCGGCCCGGTCATTCAGGCACAGTTTGTGGAGACCATGGTTTTGCTGTCCATCAACCACCAGAGCCTCATCGCAACGAAGACAAACCGCATCGTGCGCGCTGCGGACGGCAGAGCGGTTATGGAGTTCGGCTCCCGCCGTGCACAGGGCTTTGACGGCGCCATTTATGGCGCGCGTGCCGCATATATCGGCGGCTGCATCGGCACTGCCTGCACCATCAGCGACCGCCGTTTCGGCGTTCCGGCGCTCGGCACCATGGCGCACAGCTGGGTACAGCTTTTTGACAGCGAATACGAAGCGTTTAAAGCGTATGCCGAAGAATATCCGCACAACTGTACGCTGCTCGTCGATACATACAACGTATTGAAATCCGGTGTGCCGAACGCCATCCGCGTCTTTAACGAAGTACTCGTGCCGCAGGGCTTCCGCCCGGCCGGCATCCGCATCGACAGCGGCGACATCACGTATCTTTCCAGAAAAGCGAGAAAGATGCTCGACGACGCCGGCTTTGAAGACTGCAAGATCTGCGCATCCAATTCCCTGGATGAATACATCATCCGCGATATGCTCATGCAGGGCGCAAAGGTTGATTCTTTCGGCGTAGGCGAGCGTCTCATCACGTCTTCCAGCGAGCCGGTGTTCGGCGGCGTTTATAAGCTGGCGGCTGTTGAAAAACCGGACGGCACTATCGTTCCGAAGATCAAGATCAGCGAAAACGTAGCAAAGATCACCACACCGTGCTTCAAGGAGGTTTGGCGTATTTTTGACCGCGAGACCGACAAGGCCATTGCGGATGTCATCACGCTGAACGACGAGGTCATCGATGACGAGAAGCCGTATACGATCTTCGACCCGAATCACACGTGGAAGCGCAAGACTGTGGAGAATTTCCGCGCCGTGCGCCTGCGCACCCAGCTGTTTAAAAACGGCGAGTGCCTGTATCAGCCGCGTGCCTTAAGCGCTATCCGCGCGCATTGCCTCGCGCAGGTCGATACGCTGTGGGAAGAAGTAACGCGATTTGAAAACCCGCACAGCTACTATGTGGACCTTTCTCAGAAGCTGTGGGACGAGAAAAATCGCTTGCTTTCCGAAAACCAGTATTAAAATCCAATCATTTCACAAATTTTGCGAGTAAGCCGGACAGCTGCGGGTGTACGCCGAAAGGCCGCATCTGAGGAAAGTCCGAGCTCCACAGGGCGAGAATAACGGCTAACGGCCGCCGGGGGCGACCCCAGGGAAAGTGCAACAGAGATATACCGCCTGCATTGCAGGTAAGGGTGGAAAGGTGCGGTAAGAGCGCACCGGCGCGCAGGAGACTGCGCGGCCATGTAAACCCTATTCGGAGCAACATCGTGGAGAAACATATACGTCGGCCCGGCGGTTTCGAGGAGATGGCTTGAGCTGCACGGCAACGTGCAGACGAGAAAGATGGTTGTCCAAGACAGAACTCGGCTTATAGGTTTAGTCGCAATCTTGAATAAAGGGGGACAGAGAGTGCAATCTTTCTGTCCCTTTTACTTTTAACATCGGGAGAACGGCTGCGGTCGTTCTCTTTTTGCGTATTCGCGCGCTTTACTGCTCGATAAAGCACAGAGGCAGGACCCGAGCGATGAGGTGAACATTCGCATCAATGTTGTGCGCTTTTACGGCGAAAAGGACTGCGGACTGCTCAAACACGCGCCTTTGGGCTGATTTTCCGGAGAATTTCAGGAAAATAGAATTTTCCTCTTGCAAAACCGAAAAAACTGTGGTAGGATAGTCAAAACAAATTTGAAAGAGAGGGGTATGACAATGTTCCGCTTTGTCCGCGTTATGATGAATATGCAGTCCGCAAATGCCATGGGTAACGGTACTTGCTGCGGGCCTACATTGTCATACGCTTTTTGAGAGTTAGAAAGAACCTAACCGCATAAATTGCAATGAACAGTGCAGGCTGAATGAACGGTCTGCACTGTTTTATTTTCAGGAGAAATCAGGAGGAAACACAATGGAACACAAGGGGACTGTCACACTCGAAACGCCAAGACTCATTTTACGCCGCTTAACGCTTGCGGACGCAGAGCCGATGTACCGCAACTGGGCGTCCGACCCTGGGGTCACAAAGTTCCTCACATGGCCCACGCACAGCAGCGTAGAGGTAACAAAGCAGATCCTCGCGCTGTGGGCATCGCACTATGAGGAGCTCAACTATTACCAGTGGGGCATTGTTGTAAAGGATGAAAACGCGCTTATCGGCACCATCACTGCGGTAAAAACGGATGATGAGATTAAAGCGGCAGAGATCGGCTACTGCGTCGGCCGAAACTGGTGGCACAAGGGCTATACGAGCGAAGCGCTCGGCGCCGTGATCGATTTTCTGTTCGATGAGGTCGGCCTCAACCGCATCGCGGCGCGCCACGATGTGAACAACCCGAACTCCGGCGGCGTGATGAAAAAGTGCGGCATGCAGTTTGAGGGCATCATGCGCGAGGGTGCAAAAAACAATGGGGGACTGTGCGACATCGCAAATTATGCGATTTTGAAGAAAGATCGCGCATAAATCACGTTTTCGGGGAGAAAATTCAAAATTTTCCTTGCTAAACCGATAGCGTTTGTAGTATGATAATAAAAGTGATTATTTGCGGAGAAATGCCGCATGCCAAAGCGTAGGTTTTGCGTGTGCAGTTTAAGTGCCGCACGGAAAGGAATGTGGTCATCATGAAAAGAACAGAAATCGCGGCCCTCTACGGATCGCCGGAGACCTTTGGCGATACGCAGGTCACGGTCTGTGGCTGGGCGAGATCGATCCGCGACTCCAAAGCGCTCGGATTTATCGATCTGAATGACGGCAGCTGCTTTAAGGGCGTACAGATCGTCTTTACGGCGGAAAAACTCGAAAATTACAAGGAGATCGCTTCCCAGAATGTCGGCGCTGCGCTGCGTGTCACCGGTACGTTGCTGCTCACGCCGGAAGCGAAGCAGCCTTTTGAAATTCAGGCGGAGGAGATTACCGTTGAGGGTGCGTCCTCGCCGGAATATCCGCTTCAGAAGAAGCGCCACACGGTGGAATACCTGCGTACGGTCGCGCACCTGCGCCCGAGAACGAACCTCTTCAACGCAGCGTTCCGCGTGCGTTCCGCTGCGGCGTTCGCCATCCATAAGTTCTTCAACGAGAACGGCTTCACCTATGTGCATACGCCGATTGTCACGGGCAGTGACTGCGAGGGCGCGGGCGAGATGTTCCAGCTGACAACGCTCGACCTCGTCAATGTTCCGAAAAACGAGGACGGCACGGTCGATTACAGCAAGGATTTCTTCGGCAAGCAAACGTCCCTCACCGTTTCCGGCCAGCTTGAGGCGGAGTGCATGGCCATGGCGTTCGGTAAGGTCTATACGTTCGGCCCCACGTTCCGCGCAGAGCGCTCCTACACGCAGCGTCACGCGGCAGAGTTCTGGATGGTCGAGCCGGAGATCGCGTTTGCCGATCTCAACGACGACATGGATCTCATGGAGGCCATGATTAAGTACATCATCAAAGACGTTATGGCGCGCTGCCCGCAGGACATCGACTTCTTCAACCAGTTTGTCGATAAGGGCCTCAAAGAGCGTCTGGAGCATGTGGCAAACTCCGATTTCGTCCGTATCTCCTATACGGATGCCGTAAAGCTCCTCGAGAAGAACAACGACAACTTTGAATATAAGGTCTCCTGGGGCTGCGACCTCCAGACCGAGCACGAGCGCTACCTCACTGAAAAAGAGTTCGGCAAGCCGGTGTTCGTCACCGATTACCCGAAGGAGATCAAGGCATTCTACATGCGCCTCAATGACGATGACAAGACCGTTGCGGCAACCGATCTGCTCGTGCCGGGCATCGGCGAGCTGTGCGGCGCAAGCCAGAGAGAAGAGCGCTACGACGTGCTTCTGAACCGCATCCGTGAGCTTGGCCTTAACGAGGAGGATTACTGGTGGTACCTCGACCTTCGCCGTTTCGGCGGCAACAAGCATGCAGGCTTCGGTCTCGGCTTCGAGCGCATGGTCATGTACCTTACGGGCATCTCCAATATCCGCGACGTACTGCCGTTCCCGCGCACAACGGGCTCTGCGGAGTTCTAAATTTCATAAAAGTAATTTTGCCGGTGCAGTTCGCTGTGCCGGTTTTTGCTTTGTTATACACTTGTCAGAATGAACGGAAAAGCAGGAAAACACGTCGTACAATCGTGCAAAACGGGAAAAAATGCAAGATTTATAAATAAGGCTTGCATTTTTAGCTTATTTGCATTACAATAAGAATTGTTTCAGGCGCTATTGGAGCGTAAAAATGAATTGAATGCTTATTTTTCAATTCAAAATCTTATTTATGGAGATGTTTTCGTGGCGTACGCAAACTTGAGCAAAGCAGAATTACAGAAGGTTTTCGATGAGCTTTCCGCAGAATATAAGGGCTATCAGGCCAAAAATCTTGCGCTGAACATGGCGCGCGGCAAGCCTAGCGCAAAACAACTGGAGCTCGCCCTCGGCGTTTTGGAAGCGCTGAAAGCGAGAAGCGAATTTGCGAATTCCAACGGTGATGACTGCCGTAACTACGGTCTTTGGGACGGTCTGCCGGAGATGAAGCGCATTTTCGCCGATATGGTCGGCGTACCGGCTTCGCAAGTCATTCTCGGCAACAACTCAAGCTTGATGATGATGTTTGAGGTTATTTCCCGCGGCTTCTCGCACGGTTACAACGGCTGCACGCCGTGGTGCAAGCTGGATAAGAAAAAATTTCTCTGTCCGGTGCCGGGCTACGATCGCCATTTTGCCGTAACGGAGTATTACGGCTTCGAGCTTATCAACATCCCGATGTATGCTACCGGCCCGGATATGGATCTCATCGAAAAGCTCATCAAGGACGATGACTCCATTAAGGGCATTTGGTGTGTGCCGAAGTATTCAAACCCCACGGGTGTCACGTATTCCGATGAGACCGTCCGCCGTTTCGCCGCATTAAAACCGGCTGCAAAGGACTTCAAAATCATGTGGGATAACGCCTATTGTGTGCATGACCTCACCGATACGCCGGATACGCTGCTCAATATCTACGATCTCTGCGTTGAAAACGGCACGGAAGATCAGATCTTTATTTTTGCCTCTACGTCCAAGATCTCGTTCCCGGGCGCCGGTGTGGCCGGTCTCGCCACGAGCGATAACAATATCCGCGATTTCAAAGAGCACACGCTCACGTCCACCATCGGCCCGGATAAGCTGAATCAGCTGCGCCACGTGTTGTTCCTGCACGACATCAACGGTGTGCGCGCCCTCATGAAGGGCCACCGCGCCATTTTGGAGCCGAAGTTCCGCCTGTGCGAGCTGATGCTGGAGGAAAATATCGGCGACCTCGGCATCGCCGAGTGGAATAAGCCGAACGGCGGCTATTTCATCAGCGTTGATGTGCTTGACGGCTGCGCAAAGCGCGTCGTGCAGCTGTGTAAAGAAGCGGGCGTCATCCTGACCGATGCCGGTGCGACGTTCCCGTACGGCAAAGACCCGCACGACAGTAATATTCGTCTTGCGCCGTCGTTCCCGCCGCTTGAAGAGCTCGAACAAGCCATGGAAGTTTTCTGTTGCGCCATCAAGCTTGCCGCTGCAGAAAAGCTGCTGAACGCGTAAAAATTTCATACAAAATACAGAGCAAGAGAGGGATAGACCGTCCTTCCCTTGCTTTTTTGCATAAAAGCGGACATCTTTTTAAAATCGCCTTGACGCCGAACATAGATTTTGCTATACTGGGAAATACGGGAGAATAGTTTTAATTCAGAGGAGAACGATATGGAAAAGAAAAACAACAGAAAAATTCTCGAATATTTCACCTGCGAAAATAAAGAGCACTGGCTCCGCGAGATTCAAAAGAGCGATTGGGGAGCGGGGCAGTACCTTTACAGCTTGCTGAAAGAAAATAAGCTGAAAGCACTTGTCGGCGCAACAACGCTGGTTTTGATGCTGGCAGACGGCGACAAGCTCGTCTCGTTCTGTACGCTTGCGCCGCTTGATGACGTGCAGCCGACATCATACACGCCGTGGATCGGGTTTGTGTATACATTCCCGGAGTACCGCGGGCAGCACTGTGCCGGTCAGCTTTTGGACTGCGCGGAAGGCATCGCGGCCATCATGGAACGGAAGTACACATACATTTCCACCAATCACATCGGGCTGTATGAAAAATACGGCTATACATTTTTAGAGACCGCACAAGACATTTCCGGCGGCGAGACCCGCATTTACCGCAAGGCGCTTTTAGACGGCGGGCCGGAAACGGAGCGCCGTCTAAAAAACGGAGCCCGGTATAAATCGGAGATTGTCCGCGCAGCGCGTACAGGCACCGACCCGACGGCGTATTGCGGGCTTTCGTGCGACCATTGCTTTTTAGGGCAGTGGTGCGGCGGCTGTCGGTCGAATTTTAACTGTTGCTCCTACGGCACGCTGTACGAGAAAGGCGTATGCCCCAATGCCGCCTGCTGTAAGGAAAACGGGCTTGACGGTTGCTATGACTGCGCGGAAATTCTGACGTGCGAAAAGGGATTTTACACGAAGGACAACGACGGCGCAGCCGCCGCCAAGGCGCAGGCGCTGTTCATTCATAAGCACGGCAAGGAAGAGTTTTTCAAGCTGCAAAACGTCATGCACAAAGCGCGTGATTTCAAGAAGATACAGGAAATCTTGGGTCAAAACACGCAGGAGGGTTTGCGCATTTTAGAAGGCTTTATGAAAACGGAAGCAGATGTTTGACGGCACTTTCGATTTTTGAATGTATTTTATCAAAATACAATAATTTCAAAATGTTATTTTGAAGTTTTGTTTTTGTAAATTTGTGGTTTTTAATTTATATTGATTTGGATTTTACTGTTAGTATTTCAGCTTTTTTCAACATGCCGATCAGCATGAAAAAGGTGCCGGTGTAGGGGATGAGCCAAAAATTGCGGCTGATAAGGCTGCAATACACAGCGAAAAGCATCACGGCGGGCGGGGTGCGCGTCATTTTGGCGAGCAGCTTCGGCTCAATGATCTGCCGAATGACGCTTAGAATGATCCACCCGATGAAGAGCCCGAGTGCTTGCGCCGCGCTGCCGCATAACAATCGGTAAACGGAGAGCGGCAGCAAAACAGTTCCCGGCCCAAAGACCGGGAAAATATCGGAGACCGTCACAACAGCGGCAGTCATCAACGGGTATTCCATGCGCAGCAGGTGGAGCATCACAAAGCTTTCCGCAAACGTGATGGTGTAAATGAGTGCATAGGCGGAAACAAACCCGACGGAAGATTCGCTTTTTGCGGATTTTTGCAGGGTTTCTACGTACTTTTCACCGATGAGCTTCTTTAAAAGTGACAGCAAATTTTCACGGTACAGCAGGGTGAGATACGCAAAAACCGGGATGAGCATGAGCGTTAAAAACACGGCAGGCAGCAGCAAAATCGCTTTTACGGTGCCTTGCAGCGCGGGCATGGCGGCACCCATGTTACCCGAAAAATTCTTCTGCGCAGCGGAGATCCACTGCGGCAATTCCTGCCATGTGCGCTCCAAAAACGACCGCACGGCGGGGGCGAGTGCTTCGTAGCGAAAGTATCGCCCGGAAGCAAAAAACGCGGTGCTTTCCCGGATGAGCCGCGTGAAAAGCAATGCAAGAAGGACGAGTGAAACACTATAAACGGCGACAGCAGTGCAAAGTGCGGCGCGCTTATGGGAGAGATGCAGCCGTTTTTCCAGCAAGCGGCATAGCGGTGTTGTGATCCACCCAAGAAGCCCGCCAAGCAAAATCGGGAGAATATGAAAAATAAATCGAACCGCCAAAATAAAGACAACTGTATACAGTATTAGTAATACGATAAATATCTTTTTGCTTTTTACAAATTTCCAAATGCGTTTTGCCACCTTTGCACCGCCTTTCCCTTACAGATCTGCAGCGCACATAGTTTGGCTTTGCGCGGCGGAAAAATTCGCAAATTTAAGCAAAATATGCATGACATTTTTCGCGCGGTGTGCTACAATATCCTCGAATAAATGTGGTGCATGCATTTTAATGCGCCAATAACGGCTAAAGGAGCTTGAGTTTATGGAAATTACAGTCAGCAAACGTTTTCTACGCGTGCCGGTGAAATTTGACGGCACTTCGCACAAATTTACTTTTTCTGAAAACGGCACACCGGTTTATAAGTTCGATGCCGTTTATACGGAAGAAAACGCAGATGCGATTTATTATGCCGACCTGCGCGATTACCTTGGTAAGACGATGACTGTCACGGTGGAGCCGGAGTGCGCATTTACGCCGGTGTTTGAGGATGCTATGACGCCGCTTACGGCGGAAGAGACCGTCTTGCGCCCGCAGCTGCACTTTACAGCGGAGCGCGGCTGGATCAACGATCCGAACGGTCTGTGCTTTTACGGCGGACAGTATCACCTTTTCTACCAGCACAATCCCTACGGCAGACTGTGGGGCAACATGCATTGGGGCCACGCCGTGAGCTCGGATCTTTTCCACTGGGAATATAAGGAGGAAGCGATGTTCCTTGACATGGATGGCGCAATGTTTTCCGGCTGTGCGGTAGTCGATCACAACAATGTTTCCGGCCTCAAAGAAGGCGATGAAACGCCAATCTTGTTCTTTTACACCTGCGCGGGCGAAAAAAAGAGCACACAGTGCCTTGCGTACAGCACAGACGGCGGTAAAACGCTGAAAAAGTATGACAAAAATCCGCTGATCGACGAGATTGCACCCGGCAACCGCGACCCGAAGGTTATTTACGACGC
Source organism: Hominenteromicrobium mulieris (assembly GCF_046197855.1). Classification (GTDB taxonomy): domain Bacteria; phylum Bacillota; class Clostridia; order Oscillospirales; family Acutalibacteraceae; genus Hominenteromicrobium; species Hominenteromicrobium mulieris. The sequence continues at coordinate 1,478,011 of NZ_CP173188.1, forward strand.
AAAGCGCGCGCGCTGGCTGATGGCACTGTATTTTGTGGAGCGCACCTACGCAATCTTCACGTCGCAGGACTTACTGCACTGGGAGCTTTTGCAGAAATTTGACCTGCCCGGTGATGACGAGTGCCCGGATCTCTATCCGCTTACAGCAGATGACGGCAGAACGCTGTGGGTCTATTCCGGTGCGCATGACATGTATTTTGTCGGTGATTTTGATGAAAACGGCCTTTACCAGCCGATTCAGTCGGTCGGGCAGCTTTCGTATAACTCGCAGTCGTATGCGGCGCAGACGTATTACTACGAGCCGGGCAAGCCGGTCATCCGCTTTGCGTGGAACCGCAGCGATATTCCCGGCGCACCGTTCAACGGCTCCATGTGTACGCCGACCGAAATGACGCTGAAAAAGCACGGCGACCGCTACTATCTCTCTGCGCTGCCGATCAAGAGCACAGAAAATCTGGTTGTAAAATCTGACAAGCTTGATGACTTTACATTGACACACTGCACGCACGAGCTCGGCAGCAAGACCTGCCGCATCTCCTTTACTGTAAAGGAAGGCGACCTTACATGCAACTTGTACGGCCTTGAGATGAAGCTCGACAAAAACGGTCTGACCTGCGGAGAATCCATATTGCCGCGCCTGAAAAACGAGCCGATGAAGGTGGACATCATTACCGATACAAACAGCGTAGAGATTTATTTGAACGGCGTTGCAAACACGGTCATCGCGCATGTGCTGGATGAGACGAAGCCGACGTTCACGATCCACGCCGAGGATCCCGTTGAGGTGCAGAACCTCACAGTTTCCGAGCTTTCGCTGTGATGAGTGCAATGAAGCGCGTGCTGACCATCGCCGGGTCGGATTGCTCCGGCGGCGCGGGTATTCAGGCGGATATCAAGACAATGTCCGCACACGGCGTGTACGCGATGAGCGTGATCGTGTCCGTTGTGGCAGAAAACACCGTGCATGTGCTGAAAAAGCAGGATATTGCGCCGGAGATTGTCCGCGCGCAGGTGGACGCAATCTATGAAGATATCGGTACGGACGCCGTGAAGATTGGCATGCTGCCGACGCCGGAGGTGATGTCTGCTGTGGCGGAAAAGCTGCGCAAATACTGTCCGAAGAACGTCGTTGTTGACCCTGTGATGTATGCGAAAGACGGAACGGCACTGATGGCTCCGCAGTCGATTGAGACATTCAAAGCGGAAATTTTGCCGCTCGCCGACGTGCTGACACCGAATATTCCCGAGGCGGAGGAAATCACCGGGATGCACATTGAGACGGAAGACGATATGTGTGCTGCAGCAAAGTTGATTTACACAATGGGCTGTAAAGCTGTGCTTGTAAAGGGAGGACACTTTGCAGGCGACCCGATCGATATTCTGTTCGATGGTGAACAGCATATAAGCTTTACAGCGAATCGCATTCAAACGAAGAACACGCACGGCACAGGGTGCACGCTGTCTTCCGCTATTGCCTCGAATTTGGCGCTTGGATATGCACCCGCTGAAGCGGTGAAACGTGCGAAAGACTACATGACGTGCGCCATCGAGCACGCGCTCGAGCTCGGGCACGGCGCGGGGCCGACAAATCACTTTTACAGCTTGTATCAAAGCGGACTTCCAAAGTAAATAGCTTGCTCCATAGAGAAAGCACCTTGTAAAGCTTTTGACCTTGCAGGGTGCTTTTCATGTTTGAAAAATCGCGGCGGATTTCGGGCACACTTTTCAAAGGCATAAAGGCACGTTTATAAAAAGGGCGATGGCCCTTTTTTTCCACTTTGGTTCTAAACCCGGCGGCACGTCCATAGAATTGGGCATACGGAGCGGAAAGAAAGGTGTGTGCGATGGATTTTGAAAAGGCGATCCGCCCGCTCGGGCGCTTTACACCGATGCTTGAAAAGGTGCCGCAGGCGGTGCGCGACGCGGTGTTTGACATTCGTATCAGTGTGGATAAGCCTGTGCTGCTGTGCTGCGGTGACCGCATTTTGTTTTTGCGGGAAGACGGCGACACGGCGCAGTATTTTTCGCAAAACAATGTGACAGCGACACGCGAGGACGCGGAGGAGATCTTTTTGCGGCTGTGCGGGTATTCCGTTTACAGTCACATGGAGGAGATTCGCGGCGGATTCGTCTCCGCAGACCGCGCGTTGCGGGTGGGCATCGGCGGTACGGCGGTGATCGAAAAGGGCGGCATCAAAACGGTGCGCGACGTGACGAGTCTTTCTGTGCGTATCCCGCGAGAGAAGCGCGGCTGTGCAGAGGAGGTGCTGCGCTACGGCGTAGACCTCAGCCGCGGGCTGCTGCTTGCTGGCGCGCCGTCCTCGGGCAAAACGACGCTGCTGCGGGATATTGCACGATATATCGGTACGGCGGGGCATCGCGTGGTGGTGCTTGACGAGCGGTTTGAGCTGAGTGCGGACGGGTTTGATCTCGGCGCGTGCACGGATATTTTGCAGGGCTACCCGAAGCAGGAGGGGCTTTCGCACGCGGTGCGGTGTCTTTCACCGGAGTACATCGTCTGCGATGAGCTCGGTGAAAACGATTTTTCGGCGATACGTGCGGCATCGTTTTCAGGGGTGGCGCTGATTGCGAGCATCCACGCGGGCAGTGTACACGAACTGTGTTGCAGACCGCTGTGCCGCGGGATTCTGTCGCTCGGCGCGTTTGAAACGGTGGCACTGCTGCACGGGCGAAGTGCACCGACGAAAGTGGAAAAGCTGTTTTTGGCGGGTGATCTTCTTGAAAACAACGGCGGCGATCCTGATTGTTCTGTGCGCGGCGACCGCCGGGTCATCGGTATCTGCGCGGCTAAAAATGCGTGAAAAAGAACTGAACATCTTTTTGGAAGCGCTTTTTGCGTTGAAAAACGCCGCGGCCTATACGGCGGGCGACCTGTACGCGCTGCTCTCTCTGTGCCGCGAAAACGCTTTTTTGAGGCGCGTGTGGGTGCTTTCTGAAAACATGGATTGCACAGCGGCGTTTAAAGCGGCGGCACATGCATTTTTTACATACCGCGGGGATGAAGCGCTGTGCGCCGCGTTTATAGACGGGTTCGGCAAGACCGACCTCGATGGGCAGATGGCGTACTTTGCGCTGCATGAAGGCCGCGTGCGCAGCGCACTTTTAGCCGCCGAGCAAAGTCTTGCCCAGAAAGGCAGATTGTGCGTGGCGCTGGGGTTATTTGTCGGCGTTTCCGCCGCCCTCATTTTGCTGTAACAGCCGGAAAGGAAAGCAAAGCTATGGATGTAGATCTGATCTTCAAGATCGCCGCCATCGGCATACTTGTGGCCGTTTTGAACCAGCTGCTCATTCGCTCCGGGCGGGAGGAGCAGGCTATGATGACGACGCTTGCGGGGCTCATTGTGGTGCTGACGATGCTCATCACGCAGATCAGCACGCTGTTCGATACGATTAAATCGGTGTTTGGACTATGAGCACGGTGCTTATGGTATCGGCAGCGGCGGTGTTTGCAGCGGTGTGCGGCGCGCTTTTAAAACGCGGGCAAAAGGAAATAGCTCTGCTGTTTTCGCTTGCGGCAGCGGTACTCGTTTTTCTGTGTATTTTGCCGCAGATCGAAACGCTGACTTCGACATTCCGCGAATGGGCGGAGCTTTCCGGCATGCCGGAGGTGTTCGGAGCGCTGTTAAAAGCGCTCGGCATCGTGCTCATCGGGCGCATAACGGCGGATCTTTGTAAGGACGCGGGGGAATCAGCAATAGCAAGCGGTGTGGAGCTTGCCGTAAAAACAGCGGTGCTGCTGACGGCGCTGCCGTTGCTGAATCGACTTCTCTCGCTTTTGCAGGAAGTGCTGTTGTTATGAAAAAACGGATTTTGCGCGTTTTTTTGGCTTTGACGGTGTTTATCCTGCTACTTTCGCTGCCCGTGCGCGCGGACGAAGCGGAACTCTACCAAAACAGCGGGGCGGATACACTTATGGAGGCGCTGCCGGAAGAAGCACAGTCGCTTTTGCAGAACGTCGGGGCCGACCCGATGGAAACACCTGCGCCCGACGCGGCGACAAAGCTGTTTTCGGCGCTTTCCGAGGGCTTTCGTGCGGAGTGGACAGCACCGGCGCGGGCACTCCTTACGCTGCTTGCATCATGCGTGCTGTGCAGACTTGTGCAGGAATTCGCCGCAAAGGAGCTTTCCTACGCCGTTTCCGTATGCGGGGCGCTGTGCGCCGCCGTGACGCTGTTTTCGCCGATGGCTTCGCTTTTGGAGCAGGCCGCGCGCGTGACGGATGCTGCTGCCGTTTTTCTGCTTGCCGCGGTGCCCGTGTATGCGGGGCTGCTTTTCACGGCGGGGAACACCGTGACAGCACCGACCTACGGCGCGCTGTCGCTTACGGCGGCAAATGCCGTCTCGGTTTTGAGCAGCGCGGTGCTCATCCCGGTTTTGCGTGTGTTTTTGGCGTTTTCCGTGGCTTCTGCCGTGACATCGTTTGATTTAAAGCGGCTGACGGACGCGCTGTATAAAGCTATCAAATGGGCTTTGGTGCTCGCCGTCACGGTATATACGGGCGTTTTGTCCGTACAGACAATTGTTGCGAACAGCGCGGAGATGGCGGGCGGCAAGGCAGCGAAAATGCTTGTCTCCGGCGCGATCCCCATTGTGGGCAGCGCGTTTTCCGATGCGTTTTCGGTCATCGTTTCCGGCGCGGCGCTTGTAAAAAACGGCGTGGGGGCATTTGGGTTGCTTGCATCACTCGCGATTTTTCTGCCGCTGTGCATAAAGGCTGCCGCGTGGCTTTTGATTTGCTTTTGCGCGGGGCTTACGGCAGAGGTGTTGGGTCTAAAGCCGCTTGCGTCGTTTTTAAACGGCTGTGCTGCGGCGCTGCGGCTGCTCATTGCGGCGGTATGTAGTGTGGGTGCGGTGGCGGTGGTCTCGGCGGCTGTGGTGCTTTGTGTGCGAGGTGCTTATGCGTGAATTGTATGCGCTGGTGTTTTCGGTGTGCATGGTGCTCATCGGGACGGAGATGATCGTGCGGCTGTTCCCGGAAAAAAGCGGGTCACTTATCCACGCGCTTGCAGCGCTGATGCTGCTTGTGGTGCTTGTAAACGGCATTTTAAAGCTGCAAAGCGGGGTCTCGCTCGATTTTGACTTGACCGAAACGGGCGAAGCCGAATCGACGATAACGCAAAGCTACGCGGAAAAGGGCACGGCGATTTTGAAAGAGCGGCTCTCGGCGCTTTTGAAAAGTGCGGGGATGGACGTGCCGGCAGCGAATATCGACATTTGGTACACACAGGACGATGACGGCGCGGTGACGGTGGAACGTGTGCGGGTACGGGTGCGGTTTGCGACAGACATCGACCGCGCGGACGCGCTTTTGCGCAGCGTGCTGACCGAGGCCATCCCGGTGGATGTGTACGTGTAGGAGGTGAGGCGAGACGGATAAACTGAAAAGCCTTTTGAAAAACGGTAAGCTGACGTATATGCTCATTGCAGCCTGCGCGGCGCTCGTTTTATTGATGCTCCTATGGCCTATGGACACAAAGAACACGGAAAATGAAGCGCCGGAGACGGTGGAACTGACGGCAGGAGACTACACCAGAGCGCTTTCCGCGCAGATCGCGCAGATGGTCTCGGCTATCACGGGGGAAAGCGAGCCGCAGGTGACGGTGACGCTGCGTACAATGGGCGAAACGATGTATGCGACCGAAGATAAGCAGAGCGAAAAAAGCGCCGAGGAGTACAGCGGCGAAAGCCTCAACCGCACGCAGACGGACGGCGACACGCAGAAGACGTATATCCTGGTGAAGGCGGCGGACGGCTCGCAGAAGCCGCTCATCGTGACGAAAACGGAGCCGGAGATCCGCGGCGTGGTAGTCGTGAGCCGCGGGGGAGGCGACCCGAAAATGCGGGAGAAGATTGTGGAGGCCGTGAAGACTGCGCTCGATTTATCCTCTACGCAGGTATGCGTGGTGGGGTACAGCGAATATACATATGGCAACGAATGAAACCATTCAGTGAAGATCGGAGGAACACGGAATGAAATACGGTAAAAGACAGCTGATCTTGGCATCGCTTGTGCTGGCCCTTGGTGCGGCAGTGTACTTAAATTGGCAGTTTGCGGGTACAAAGGTGCAGAGCGCGGGCGATGTCAGCGAGGAAAGTGCGTCTTCCGCTCTCGGTGCGGCGCAGCTTGTGAACAACGCCTATGTGGAGACGGTCTCCGACACGCTTATGAACGAGGACGGTGTTCTGCCGGAAACGGAGCCCGCAGATGGTGCGACGGAAAGCAGCGCGGCAGAAGAAACAGCGGCTGCGGTATCGGCTTCCGCAAAACTTTCGGACGCCCGCTTGACGCGCCAGACCGCACGGGATGAGGCCGTGGAGCTGCTGGAGGACATCCTGAAAGACGACAGCGCCGAGGTCGCCGTAAAGCAGGCCGCCGTGGACGAAGCCGCGGTTATCGCGCAGAACATTTTGAAAGAGACAAACATAGAGTCCCTCATAGAAGCGAAGGGCTTTACGGAGTGCGTGGCGTACATCAACGGCGAGAGCTGCACGGTGGTTGTAAACGGCGACATGGAGGACGAACAGAACGCGCTCATCGTGCGGGACATTGCAGTTTCCGAAAGCGGCGTCAGCGCGGAAAACGTGAAGATCATTTCTGCGGCGAAATAAAAGATGATTTCTTGCATTTTACCGTTTATCGTGGTATACTATTCCAGAACATATCGGCGTGTATGTCTGGAGCTTGAAAACTGCACATCAAACGGCACCGGTGAAACCCGAAAGTGCCTGATTTCTGCTCAAATTGCCTGCCGATCCTTCGGTGGGCTTTTTTGTTTATATCCGCCATGAATCACGCAATGAATTTTATTGAGATAAGGGAAAGGAACCGAGTATGACGAAAAGAAGAGAATCGAGAGAACAGGCTTTTACGCTGCTTTTTGAAAAGACCGTGACGGGCGACAGCATGGAAGACATCATTGAAATGGCGAAGGAAGCGCGCGATGTCGTTATCGATCCGTACTGCGAAAAGCTGACCGCTTTGACGGAGCTTTATTTAGACGAGATCGACCACACGATCGAAGAAAATCTGCGCGGCTGGAGTTTGCGCCGTCTTTCTAAAATGACGCTGACGATTTTGCGCGTTGCCGTGTGCGAGATGCAGTTTATGCGGGCCGACGATGTGCCGGTGAGCGTTTCCATCAACGAGGCGGTGGAGCTTGCAAAAATTTACGGCAACGAAAAGGACGCTTCTTACGTAAACGGCGTGCTCTCCACAATTGCAAAGAAGCTTGAGGGAGCGAAGAACGAGACGGAGAGCGAAAATGCCTAACATCAGCGCGCTCGGTTTAGACACCAGCAACTACACAACGAGCGCCGCGTTTTTCGGTGACGGCGAAATGGACAGCCGCGGCATGATTTTGCCTGTGAAAGAGGGCGAGATCGGACTGCGCCAGAGCGACGCGGTGTTCCACCACACGCGCCAGCTGCCGGAGGTGCTGTCCATGCTTGGTGATAAGATCGGCGGGGCGAAGGTCATTGGCGTTTCGGAGCGCCCGCGTGATGCGAAGGACTCCTATATGCCGTGCTTCTTGGTGGGCATCGGCGCGGCGCAGATGCTTGCGCAGGCGTTAGGGGTGCCGCTGCGGCGCTTTTCGCACCAGCAGGGGCATATTGCGGCGGCGCTTTACTCTGCCCAACGACTGGACTTGCTGCACGAGCGCTTTTTGGCGTTTCACATGTCCGGCGGCACAACGGAAGCGGTTTTGGTAGAACCTGTGGAGGGTGACAAAATGTTTCGCACGCGCCTTGTTGCGTCTTCACTCGATTTAAAGGCCGGGCAGGTCATTGACCGCATCGGCGTGATGCTCGGTCTGCCGTTTCCGGCCGGCAAGCATTTAGACCCCATTGCGTGCAATTATACGGAAAGACTGCGCGTGCGCGCTTCGATGAAAGGCGCGAACTGCTCGCTTTCCGGTGTGGAAAATAAATGCCGCGAGCTGATGAAAAAGGGCGCGCCGAAGGAGGAAATCGCCGCGACGTGCATGGCGTACGTCATTGCGGCATCGGACGCGATGTGTAAGGCGCTTATCGAGACATTCGGCGATTTGCCCGTGGTGTTTTCGGGCGGCGTGTCCTCAAACTCTATGCTGCGCGCGCATATGAGCGAAAAGTACGGCGCACTGTTTGCAGAGCCGCGCTTTTCGGCGGATAACGCTGCCGGCATCGCCGTTTTGGCGTCACTTTCGCAGGAGGCCTGATATGCGCGTTTTATCGGTTTCGCAGATCAATTTTTTTATAAAGTCGCTTATTGAGGGTGACGGCCGCATGCGCGATATTTACGCGCGCGGCGAAATTTCCAATTTTACCGATCACTACCGCTCCGGACACCTGTATTTTTCGCTGAAAGACGAAAAGTCCGTTTTGAAGGCGGTTATGTTTTCGTCTGCCGCGCGGCGGCTGCGTTTTTGCCCGAAAGAGGGCATGCGCGTTATCGTGCGCGGGCGTGTGGCCGTGTATGAGCCCGGCGGGCAGTACCAATTCTATGTGGAGGAAATGCAGCCGGACGGCGTGGGCGCGCTGAGCTTAGCGTTTGAGCAGCTGAAAGAAAAGCTTGCTGCCGAGGGACTGTTCGCGGAAGAACACAAGCGGCCGATCCCGCCGTTTCCAGCGCGCATCGGCGTCATCACGTCACCGACGGGTGCGGCGGTGCAGGATATTCGCAATATACTTTCGCGGCGCTGGCCTGCGGCAGAGATCGTGTTTTGCCCGGTGCTTGTGCAGGGCGAGGACGCAGCGGCGCAGCTTACGGCGGCGGTGAAATTGATGAACGCCCAAAAGGCGGCGGATGTCATCATCATCGGGCGCGGCGGCGGCTCCGCAGAGGATTTGGCCGCATTCAACGACGAGACGCTCGCAAGGGCAGTGTTCGCGTCGAAGATACCCGTCATCTCCGCTGTGGGACACGAGACGGATTTTACGATTTGCGATTTTGTCGCGGACTTGAGAGCGCCAACGCCGAGCGCGGCGGCAGAGCTTGCCGTGCCGGACAGGGAAGAAATGCGTGCGGCACTTGCGCAGCTGACGCGCCGTTTGTGCGGCAGCGTGCAGGCGGGGCTTGACGATCGGCGGCAGATGCTCGATGCGCTTGCAAGCGCAAACGTGCTGCAAAACCCGTCCGCGTGGCTTTTACCGCGTAGGCAGGCGCTCCGAAACACGGTGCAGAGCCTGACGCACAGCGCCGAGCGAAGAATTTTGAATGAGAAAAACGAGCTTGCTGCGCTTTCTGCACGGTTAGACGCAATGAGCCCGCTGAAGGTGCTTTCACGCGGATACGCGATCGTGTCCGACGAAAACGGGAAAGTGATAAAGCACACGGAAGACGCAAAGCCGGGCGACGTTTTGACAGCGCGCGTAGAGGACGGCGCGATCACCGTGCAGGTACAGAAAACAGAAAAGAGGGAAATGACCGATGCCTAAAAAAACCATGACCTTTGAAGACGCGATGCTGCGCCTTCGCGAGGTGACCGAGACGCTCGAAAAGGGAGATGTGACACTGGAGGAATCTGTGAAGCTTTTTAGCGAGGGCGCGGAGCTTTCCCGCTTTTGCTATGAGAAATTAAACACGGCCGAACAGAAAATTACGGAGCTGAGTGCTGCGAAAACGGAGGAATAAAAATGGAAGACAGGGTAAAACGCATTGAAAAAGCCTTAGATCATTTTTTGCCGGAGCGCAAGGGCTCGCTTTCCGAGACCGTGACCGACGCCATGCGCTATTCGCTTTTAAACGGCGGCAAGCGTGTGCGCGCCGTTTTAACGCTTGCGTTCTGCGAGCTGTGCGGCGGCGATGAAGACATGGCGATGCCGTTTGCGTGTGCCGTGGAGATGGTACACGCGTATTCGCTCATCCACGATGACCTGCCGTGCATGGATAATGACGATATGCGCCGCGGTAAGCCCTCTAACCACAAGGTCTACGGTGAAAATTACGCATTGCTTGCGGGTGACGGCCTTTTGACAAAAGCATTTGAAACGGCGCTGAGCAGTGAAGCATTCCGAAATGTCGGCATGGAACGCGCTGCGTATGCGGCGGCGGTGCTTGCGCGCTGCGCGGGCGAGCACGGTATGGTGGGCGGCCAGTGCATTGACCTTGCAACCGAAAACCGCACCGTTTCGCTCGATGAGCTGTGCGAAAAAGACACCGGCAAGACCGCGAACCTCATCATGGCGGCATGCATGATGGGTTGCATTGCGGCGGGTGCGAACGAAACGCAGATCAATGCAGCAAAGGAATACGCGCTGCACATCGGTTTGGCGTTCCAGATCCGCGACGATATTCTGGACGTGACCGGTGACGCCAAGGAGCTTGGCAAGAATATCGGCGTGGATGCACAAAACGCGCGCTGCACGTATGTTTCCATTTTGGGCGTGGAAAAAGCGCAGGCGCTCGTCGATGAGCATACCGAAAAGGCGCTTCATGCGCTTGACGCGTTTGACGCGGACAGCACGTTCCTGCACGAGTTTGCGGAAAAGCTCGCGACGCGCAGCAAGTAATGAAACGCACACTGGAGTTCGTCATCGACTGCGGACAGGAAAACATGGACGTGCGCACGTTCGTGCGGCGGTACTTAGGGTTTTCCGCACGCATTTTAACGGCGCTGAAATATGAGGGAGAGATGCTTAAAAACGGCGAACCCGTGCACAGCAATGCAGTTTTGAAAGCCGGCGATACGCTGACTTTGACGCTGCTTGAAACGGGCGAAGCGTATGAAAAAGCCGACCTGCCGTTTGCGGTTTTATATGAGGACGAGGATTTTTTAGTGCTCGATAAGCCGTACAATATGCCCGTGCACCCCTCGCCGGGGCACGACCGCGACAGCGTTTTAAATGCGGCGGCGTGGTATTTTCAAAATACGCCGGACTTTGTGTTTCGGCCGCTGTACCGCTTAGACCGGGATACGACCGGCGCACTGGTGCTGGCGAAAAACAAATTTGCCGCAAACGCAAAGCTGACGAAAACGTACCGAGCCGTGTGCGAGGGCGAAACGCCCGAAAGCGGGTGTGTGAACGTGCCCATCGGGTTAAATCCGGGGCATAAGGTGGAACGCTGCGCGGGCATCGGAGACGAAGCCGTGACGGAATTTCAAACGGTGAAAACGAGCGGCGGGTACAGCCTCGTTGACTTCCATTTGAAAACCGGGCGCACGCACCAGATTCGCGTGCACATGGCGCACCTTGGGCATCCCGTGGCGGGGGACGACCTTTACGGCGGGCATTTGGACAGAACGGAGCACCAGATGCTCTGCTGCCGTGCAGTGCATCTTTTATGCCCGGCGCTCGACATCGATAAAACGGTCGAGACGGATTTTTCGGCGGAACAAAAGGCGTGTTTCCCGGAGCTTTTTCAATGAAAAACACCCCGCAGCTTTAAAACTGCGGGGTAGTCCATATCAAGTGAAATTTTATTCCACGTCCGTATGGATGAGGCGGTCTAACAGTGTGATGAGTAAAATGCGCTCTTCATCGGAAAGGTCGCGCGTGACGCTTTTGGCCCAATCCCGCAAAATCTCGCGGATGACGGGCACGAGCTTTTCGCCGCTTTCCGTGACGTAGAGGTTGTTTTCGCGGCGATCTTCCTTGCCGGTTTCGCGCGAAATGTAGCCGAGCTCGTCAAGGCGTTTTGTGCGGCGTGCTACGGTGCATTTGTCGATATACATGTGTGAGACGATGGCGTCCTGCGTGGTGCCGGGGTGGCGGTTGATGTAAAGCAGAATCATCGGCATGCCACCTACAAAGCCGTAGCCGCGCAGACGGTCATCCATATATTTTTTACGCTGGCGGTGCAGATAGGTGAAGCTGCGGCTTAGATCACGCGGAAAATCCGCAAGGCGCTCCTGTTCGGTTTCTGCTGTTTTCTGTTCTTCCGGCATGCTTACACCTCCGTATGGTTTATGGCTTTATTATATGGCTTTTGTGTGAAAAAGTCAATTCAAAAATCCGCTTATTCCGCGATAAACGGGTGACAGACGCGCTTATACAGTTCGTCGTCGAACATAACGTGATAAATGTTTTCGAGCTCATGCAGCACGACTTTCGCTTCCGGCACGGGCTGCGCGATGGGCAGCACGAGTATGTTGAAATCCACGCCGTACAAAAGGCTTTTGGCTTTTGTCATTTCGCACCCGCAGCGCTCATAAAACGCGATGCGGCGGCGACGGATGTTGACTTCTTCTTCGGCTTCGGCGCTCTCAACGCTTTCCACTTCGAGCAAAAGACCGTCACGGTCTTTCATTTCTGTGCGCAGCAGGGGAAAAGTCTTGCTGCCGATGCCCGTGCCGCGCAGGTCTTTTCTGACAGCAAAGTAATCGAGCAGGGCGTATTTGCCGTTTTCCGTGCACGAAAAATAGGCGTAGGCGCAGAGTGAATCGGTTTCGTCGTAAAAGCCGTAGCACGGGTAGCAGTTTTTATTGTAGAGCATTTTCATGCTTGCAAAGGGGCGCAGCTCGCTCGGCGGGAATGCCTCGTGCATATATGCGTTGTAAATTTCGCGAATTTCGTCTAAATTCAGCTTTTTAATGTGTAACAAATACTCAACTCCTATTATTATTTTGGACCAAGCAAAGGAGCTTTACTTTGAATCCATTTCCGTATACGTTTGATAACAAACGGTATCATACATTAGCTTATCACAACCGGGTGCAGAATTGCAAGACCCAAAAGGCCGTGATCGATGCCGGGCTGAGCTGCCCGAACATAGACGGCACGTGCGGCGTGGGCGGGTGCATCTTCTGCGACGGCGGCAGCGGCTATTTTACGCAGGATAAGGCATTTTCCGTAACGGAGCAGCTGCAAGCGGAAAAAGTGCGTATTCATAAAAAGTCGCCGGAAAGTAAAATCATCGCGTATTTTCAGACGCACACAAACACCTATGCGCCGGTTGAAAAGCTCAGGACGTTATACGAAGAAGCGCTTGCATTCGGCGTTTACGGTGTGTCGATTGCCACGCGCCCGGACTGCATCGGGAAGGATGTTTTGTCGCTTTTAAAAGAATTGAACGGCAAAACGCACCTCACCGTGGAACTGGGCCTGCAAAGCAGTAATGATGAGACGGCTGCGCGTATTCACAGAGGATATAAATACGAGGTATTTAGAGAGATATTTCTGCGCCTGCGCGAAAACAATATTCGCGTTTGCGTGCATATCATAGACGGCTTACCGGGCGAGACGGAGGCGGAGATGATAAAGACCGCCGAAGACCTTGCACAGCTGCGCCCGGACGGTGTGAAAATTCATCTTTTACACGTCATTCGCGGCACGCAGCTTGCGGGCTTATACGAAAGCGGCGCATACACGCCGATGACGTTTGAGGACTATGTGCGCGTCGTAATCCGTCAACTGGAGGTGCTGCCGCCCGAAACGGTCATCGAACGCATTACGGGCGACGGTGACAAAACAAAGCTGCTTGCACCCCTGTGGAGCCGCGATAAAATCCGCGTACTCGGTACGATAGACCACGAGATGGCAGTGGGAAATACTTGGCAAGGCAGACTTTATTCGCCGAATGGCTTGCAAAAAGGACAGAAAATGCGTATAATAGAATAAATCCGAACACGGTGTGCAGTTTACGCTGTGATTTCGTTTATGAAAGGTAATTTTACTATGAATAATAAAGCTCCAAATAAACATAGCGACGCGCGTTCTTTTGAAATGCGCCGTTTGATTTTCCTTGGCGCGGCCGGCGTGCTCATTCTGGTCGTGGTCATTTTATCGCTCCTATCCGCGTTCGGCGGGAAATCCGACGGGCAGAGCACCGGCAACGGCACATCTTCCGCGGTGACGGAGGACGGCAAGCTTGTCATTCAGGATCTTTACGAGGGTGAGATCACCATTCCGAAGTTTAATGTGCCGCTCAATACATACGACCAGTCGAAGTTTAAAAATGACAACGGCCTTGTGACGTATGACGACGCGAACGCGAGCCTCGGCATCGACGTTTCCGACTATCAGGGCGATATCGACTGGGCAGCCGTCAAAGCGAGCGGCATCGATTTCGCGATGATCCGCGCAGGCTACCGCGGTGCAACGCGCGGCAAGCTGAACGAAGACAGCAAGTTTGCCGATAATTACACCGGTGCGAAGGACGCAGGCGTAAAGGTGGGCATCTACTTCTTCTCGCAGGCAACTTCTGTTACCGAAGCGGAGGAGGAAGCGGGCTATGTGCTCCAGCTTTTGCAGAATAAGTCCGTCGATTACCCCGTCGTCTTTGACTGGGAGCAGACGAGCGTAGACGGCTCTCGCACGGCAGATGCCACGGGCGAGCAGATTACGAGTTATGCTTCGGCGTTCTGCAAAAAAATCGCGAAAGCGGGCTACACCGCAGGTGTGTACTTCAACCGCAGTCTTGGCTATAACTATTATGACTTAGAGCAGCTCAAGGACTTTGAGTTCTGGCTTGCGGAATACCGCAGCGTGCCGGCGTTCTACTATAACTTCGGCCTGTGGCAGTATTCCGACAACGCGCAGGTGCAGGGCATCGACGCGGCAGTCGATATTAACGTCAGCTTTAAGAACTACGGCTGATTTTAAAAGTAAAAACGAAAGGTGCTTGATCATTTTGGTCAGGCACCTTTTTGTTATTCTTCGTTTTCGCCGAACCAGCCGCAGGCTTTCATGTCTACGCGGCCGTCGGGCAGGAACTGCACGCCCTCGGCTTCGAGCTTTTCGCGCTGTACATCGGGGCCGCCGAAAACGTAGCCCTTGCACAGAGAGCCGTCTTTGAACACTACGCGGTGGCATGGCGTATTTACGGGGTCCGTGTTGCGGTGCAGCACAAAGCCCACGCCGCGCGAGGCCCGCGGGTTGCCCGCCGCAAATGCCACGAAGCCGTAATTTGTCACCTTGCCGCGCGGGATCTCGCGCACCACCTGAAACACGCGCTCGGAAAAATCGTTCATCGTATTCAACTTCCTTTGCTTTCAAACCGTTTTGTACAGTATAGCATAAAAGTAGTCTTTACAAAAGGGTTTTTATTGATTATAATGAAATATAACGAAACCAAAATTGAAACGGAGTTGTTGATATGGCTATTATTGAAGTGAATTTTATCTCGAAGTGCCTCATGCGCGTGGTGACGTTCAATGCGATTATCCCGGTGGATAAGTTCGGCCCGCAGGCGGAAAACGCAGAGCAGAAGCCGCTGAAGACGCTTTACCTTTTGCACGGTATTTTCGGCAATTATACGGACTGGGTGAACGGCACGCGCATTCAGGCGTGGGCAGAGGCAAACGACCTTGCGGTCATTATGCCCTCCGGTGAAAACCGCTTCTACCTCGACGACGAAAAGAGCGGCGAGCTGTACGGCGAGTTCATCGGCAAGGAGCTTGTAGAGTTCACAAGAAAGCTGTTTCCGCTTTCCGACAAGCGCGAGGATACGTTCATTGCGGGTCTTTCCATGGGCGGCTACGGTGCAATCCGCAACGGCCTGAAGTATGCGGAAAACTTTGGCTGTGTCATCGGTCTTTCCGCCGCGCTCGTGCACGATACGTGGAAGGACGCGGACAACTCCGCGCCGATCTTCACATTCCGCCGCAACTATTACGAGTCAATTTTCGGTGAATATGACAAGGTGAAGGGCAGCGACAAAGACCCGAAGGCGCTGCTTTTGAAGCTGAAGGAGGAGGGCAGACCCGTACCGAAAATGTACCTGTGCTGCGGCACGGAGGACGGCCTCGTCACCGCAAACCGCGATTTCCGTGATTTCCTCAACGAAAACGGTGTTGACCTCACGTATGTGGAGGGCCCCGGCAAGCACGACTGGGTATTCTGGGATACGTACATCAAAAAGGTGCTCGACTGGCTGCCGCTTAATAGAACAGGCGCGGGCATCAACAGCGGAAACGTGAAATAAAGCAAAACAGAAAACAGGGGAACGGATGATGCAGAAGAGAAATCTGAAAAATTCCGCAAGATCACGATGAATGTGCTAACGATGCAGCTCAATTCCATCACGATCATGGATCTCATCGCCGCCAGCTTGCAAATTCGTAAACATAAAGTAAAAGCCATCGAAACGGTGAAGCGCAAGGCTTGCCGCAAACGGTGGCTTTTACTCTATGAAAATTTAATTCTGCGTTTTATTGCCGGGCAGGATATTGAGGTTTTCCGGGACGTTTGGGTGGGGGATGTTGTGCAACGCAAAGCCCGCAAGCTGACGGATGATCTGCAAAACGAACGACCGCGTTTCGGGGTCGAGGTGCACGGCGGCGTTGTAGATAGCGCCGATGTTCTTTTGAATGTCGCCAGCGTCAAATACGTTTTCAATATTGCCGGCGGTCAAAAGGCCGTAGAGTACATCGACAAGGCGTATGCGCTCGTCGATGCTCATGCCGGTGATCCAGCTGTTGAGTGTTTGGTTCATGTATTTTGCGCCGCTGGAAATTTCCTCCAGCGTATGGAATGCACCGTCCGTCACCTGCCACGAGAACGGGTCGTGCTGCATAATGCCCATTTGGTTGCTTTCCACAACGGAGTATGCACCGTGATTTTCAAGCAGCATGCCGATGAGCGAGCCTTTCGGAATGACTTTATGTACGCGGCTTTGAATGCGCCCATATTCTTCGGATTCGAGCGTGTTGCCGATGAAACCGGGGCTGTCGAGCGGGTAGACGCGCTCAATACGCTTTTGAATTTCCGGGTCGCAGAACATGCCCGCGTAGGCTGCAAGGTTGCCGCCTTTGGAGTGGCCCATCAAAAGCAGTTTGCCGGGAAAACCTTCGCCGAGCTTTGTCACATAGTCTGCCGCATCGGCCTGCGAGGGGATGACGGGCAGAAATGCCATGTTAAAATCCTCTTTCCAGCCGACAAGCGTGGCGTCCGTGCCGCGGAATACGGCGCAGGCGTGGTCGTCATCGAGGTATACAGTGATGGCCGCAAACTGCTCCTCTGACTGGTCACACAGCTTTTCAACGAAGTTGCCGATTTTTATGTTGCGCCAGCGCGGGCTTGACGCCATAGCGTACAAAAGCCTCATGTTGCTTTTGGTATCGCGTACGTGGAACATCAACTTTTCAAAGCGCTCTGCCTTTAAAAGCTCTCGAATTTCTATTTTGTTTTCGCATTTAAGCTCGTCTTCAAACGCGCTCAGATTCATGTAGGAAAACTGTGATAAAAGCAGGCTGTCTACATCCGTAAACGGTTTTTCTGCCAAAGGCGAGAATTCGGTTTCTGCATATTCAAGGATGCTTGGCATAGTACGCCGCCTTTCTGAGAAAGTTAAACGTAATAATAGGGACCGGGCTTACAGAGGATGACGATGAGATCGACGAACGCGCCGATGCCGAACAGGCCGCCGGTGAAGATATACAAAACACCCATGCCAATCTTTCCCTCATAAAATTTATGCGCGCCGATGAGTCCTAAAAACAGGCACAGGAAAAACGCTGCCCATTTGCTTTTTGCCACACCACCGTAAGTGACATTGTTGTTTACATAAACAGGCTGGGGCTGTTGGGCAGACTGCAATGGCTCTACCTGCCTGCCGCATGCGGGGCAAACCACGCAGTCGGCACCGATGACCGCGCCGCAGTATTTACAGAATTTCGCGTTTTCGGTGCACGTGCCGCAGTTTGGGCAAAAAAGCTCACCGTTCGGAATATTTGCACCGCAATTTTTGCAGACCATAAGAAAATCTCCTTTGTATATTTGAATGTTTGTCCACCGAAATCATAACACAGATTTTGACATTCCGCAACGTGTTTCACCGCTTTTTCTGATTGCCGCGCACAAAAGCAGCGCGTCTGTCATAGTATGCCGCGGGACAAAGCGCTGTGCATGTCCCAATATGCAGGGAAGGAGGGTAAAGGTTTGATGAAACAGACGGTTTTAAAGACGACGGTGGCCGTGCTCGGCGCGGGACTTGTGTCGTACCTCGGTACGCTTGCGGTGCCGATGCTCGTGCTGCTCGGCGTGATGTTGCTCGATTATATCACCGGCATGATCAAAGCGTATATCCGCGCCGAGTTAAATTCCAAGTTCGGTATTAAGGGGATACTCAAAAAGCTTTGCTATATGGTCATGGTCGCAGTCGGTGCGGCGGTGGATTATCTTTTGCGCGGTGCAGTCATCGGGGCCGGCATCACGCTCGATGTAAAGCTGTTTTTCGGCATGCTCGTCACCGTGTGGCTTACGATCAACGAGCTCATTTCCGTCATGGAAAATCTTGCGGCCATCGGCGTGCCGGGGTTTCCGCGTTTGCAGCGCATTTTAAGGCGGCTCCGTCGCACCGTGGCGGATGAATCGGGTGCAAGTGATGGGAAGAAGGAGTGATCTTATGGTACCGATCCGCGAAAATCTATTATCTTCTGCAAAATACGATTTGAAAGTGCCGGTGGAGTCCTGCGCTAAGGACATGAA
Organism: Hominenteromicrobium mulieris; assembly: GCF_046197855.1. Lineage (GTDB taxonomy): Bacteria > Bacillota > Clostridia > Oscillospirales > Acutalibacteraceae > Hominenteromicrobium > Hominenteromicrobium mulieris. The sequence continues at coordinate 1,496,380 of NZ_CP173188.1, forward strand.
GTACATTGTCGTCCACAACACGGCAAACGATGCTTCCGCCGCAAATGAAGTCGCGTATATGATTCGCAACGACAGCTCTACGTCGTTTAACGCGGCGGTCGATGACAAAGAGATTGTCATCGGCATACCGCTCGACAAGGGCGCATTCGCAGCGGGCCAACGTGATGGCAATGCACATGGTATTCATATCGAGATTTGCTATTCGCTTTCGGGCGGCACGCGTTTCGATAAAGCCGAGAAGAACGCGGCGGAGTATATCGCAAAGCTGCTCACCGAGCGCAAATGGGATATTTCGCATGTGAAGAAGCATCAGGACTTCGACGGCAAATATTGCCCGCATAGAACGCTCGACAAGGGCTGGGCGCGGTTTTTTAAAATGATTGAAAGCGAAATGAAGGACGACAAAAAGGAGACAAAGACTGGTGCGAAACCCGTGCCAAAGCAGCTTTACCGCGTGCGGACAAGCTGGTCGGACGCAAAAAGCCAGATCGGCGCGTATGCAATGCTGGAAAATGCGAAAAACGCATGCCCTGTGGGTTATAAAGTGTATGCCTCAAATGGCAAAATTATGTATGAACCGTTCAAAGCGTATACAGTGCGCAAGGACGCTGCAGATGCGCTCAATATCCGCAAGGGTCCGGGTACGAATTATGACGTGCAGGGGCAGATCACAGACACGAAGCGCTATACGGTTGTAGAGGAGAGCGCAGGTGTGGGTTCTGCAAAAGGCTGGGGACGTCTCAAAGCCGGCGGCTGGGTCGCACTCGACTGGGTGAAAAAAGCGCAGCGCCGATGATAAGGCATAATATAAACAGAAAACGCAAAATGAATTTGTGAAAGCAAGATATTGCATTTTTGCGGCCCATGTGGTATGCTAAACGTATTGATGCAGCACGCCGGTGAAACTGAAGGGGGAAAACGGTTTCACCGGCGGCTGTGTTTGAATATTCGCAGAAAATAGGTGGAGAAGTAATGAAGAAACATCACAGTAATCGCAGCATGTTCTCGGGTAAACTCGGGTTCGTGCTGTCTGCGGCCGGCGCTTCGGTCGGTCTTGGCAACATTTGGCGATTTCCGTACCTTGCGGCAAAATACGGCGGCGGCATTTTCCTTTTGATCTACATTTTGCTTGCGCTGACGTTCGGTTACACGATGATCGTGGCAGAAACATCGCTTGGCCGCATGACGCGCAAAAGCCCTGTGGGTGCATATGCATCGTTCACAAAGTCGCATACATTAAAAGCCGGCGGCTGGATTAACGCCATTATCCCAATCCTGATTGTGCCTTATTATTCCGTTATCGGCGGCTGGGTCATCAAATATCTTTTTGAGTACATTTGCGGCAACGGAACAAAGCTTGCGGAGGATGGATATTTTTCGATGTTCATCTCGGACGGCGTGTCCGCCGAAATTTGCTTTATCGTTTTTGCACTCATCACGCTGACCATCATTTTTGCCGGCGTGCGCAACGGTATTGAGCGTGTATCGAAATTCATGATGCCGATCCTTGTCGTGTTGTCTGTCATCATCGCAATCTATTCCGTCACACGTCCCGGCGCACTGAAGGGTATTCAGTATTTCCTTGTGCCGAACCTTGAGAATTTCTCCTGGATGACGGTCGTTTCCGCCATGGGACAGATGTTCTATTCGCTGTCCATCGCCATGGGCATCCTTGTTACGTTTGGCTCTTATATGAAAAAAGAAACGTCCATTGAGGACTCTACACGCAATGTGGAGATTTTCGACACCGCCATTGCCATTATGGCCGGCCTTATGATCATCCCGGCGGTCTTTGCGTTCTCCAGCGGCGACCCGAACACCTTGCAGGCGGGCCCGTCATTGATGTTCATCACGATTCCGAAGGTGTTCGCCAGCATGGGCCTCGGCACGGTGGTTGGCATTCTGTTCTTCGTGCTCGTGCTGTTTGCGGCGGTCACAAGCTCTATTGCGCTGACGGAAAGCGCCGTTTCCACGTTTGAAGATGAACTCCATTGGAACCGCAAAAAGTCGACCGTTGTTATCGGCATCATCATGCTCGTGCTCGGCACGCTGTCTTCGCTCGGCTACGGCCCGCTTGATGCCGTAAAGATTCTCGGCATGCAGTTCCTCGATTTCTTCGATTTCTTAACGAACTCCGTTATGATGCCGATTGCGGCTATTGCGACTTGCCTGCTCGTTTCCCGCGTGATCGGTGTAGACCGTATTGAAGAAGAAATGGCGCAAGAAGGCGGCACGTTCCGCAGAAAGAAGATCTTCGTCATGATGATCAAGTATCTTTGCCCGGTCTTTGCAGCCATCATCCTTATCAGCTCTGTCATGAACGCATTCGGCCTGATCTCTATGTAAGCATTTTGACCGGCGCGACGAAAGCCGCGTGCTTCGATGATGCCGCAAGGTGTCATTTTACCGGACGAAAGAAATAACAAAATAGAATGAGCGAGGCCCCGGCGAGCGTTTTGTCATGCTCGCCGGGGCCTGTGTCTGTTGTGCGTTATTTCAGAACTTTTTCGTAGGCAAAGCGGTCTGCGCCGTCCGTAAGGTGAATGATGCCGCAGCGAATGTAACCGTTCTTTTCGAGCGTGTGCTGCATGATGATGTTGCCGGGATGCGTATCGCATCGCATGGAGGTGACACCCGCTTCAAGCGAGAGTTTCGCGCAGTAGGTCATCAAAAACGATGCTGCGCCGCGGTTCTTGGCGCTTTTTGCCGCCATAATGCGGTGCACGATGCCGTAGATTTTGTTTTCTGTCTGCCACGCGCCGTTATAAATTTCGTGGTATGTCGGCTCGTCGCCCACATACACGGCGGCACTTGCAAGAATATTGTTTTCGTCGTCTATCACAACACGGCAGATTCTATTTTGAATGTCCTCACGCAGGGTGGTTTCGTTCGGGTAGCCGTTTTGCCACTGGTCGATGCCGAGCGCCCGCAGCGAAGCTTTCGCGTTTTCTAGCATCTCAAGCAGATAGGGCAGGTCACAGAGCTCTGCATTTCTGATCTTCATTTTCTTTCATCCTTTCCCGTTTTGCCGCGCAGAATCTGCAAAAAATCCCATGTGCGCGTTACAAATATGAACATATACAAAATTATACGATTTTTTGCTTGCCTTTTCAAGGGAAAACGTGTATAATACTAAAGTACGCGGTCAAGTATGTTCCGCGCACGGAAAAAGCCAAGGCGGTTGGAATATACCGTGGAATATGCGAGCGGACAGGTCTGCGCGGCGAGACACCGTGAACCATGTCAGGCGGGGGACCGAGCAGCATTAAGCGGATCGTCTGGTGCGATGCAGGCTGCCTGTCCGTTCACATATTCTACGTTCCAAGCGTCTTTTTCTTTTATCACTCACAAAGAAAGGAGCGCCGCCGTTTGTATAAAGCGTTATACAGAAAATATCGTCCGCAGCAGTTTTCCGATGTCGTCGGTCAGCCGCAGGTGACGGTCACGTTAAAAAACGAACTGATGGCCGGGCGCATTTCGCACGCATATCTGTTCACCGGCTCGCGCGGCACGGGAAAAACGACCTGCGCAAAAATTCTGGCGAAGGCGGTCAATTGCATGGATCCCCAAAACGGCGATCCATGCGGCAAGTGCGACGTGTGCAGAGGACTGGATGACGGCTCTGTTTTGGACGTTGTAGAGCTGGACGCCGCGAGCAACAACGGCGTAGACAGCATCCGTGCGCTCATTGAAGAATCCAACTTCACGCCGACTACGGCGAAATACCGCGTATATATCATCGATGAGGTGCACATGCTTTCCGTTTCGGCGTTCAATGCCCTCTTAAAAACGCTCGAAGAACCTCCCGCACACGTCATTTTCATTTTGGCGACGACCGAAGTCCATAAGCTGTTGCCGACGATTTTATCGCGCTGTCAGCGTTTTGATTTCCGCCGCATCGCACCGGAGGACATCGCAGGGCGCCTTGAGTGGGTCTGCACGCAGGAAAATGTGACAATCGACCACGATGCCGCGATGCTCATCGCCGTTACGGCAGACGGCGGCATGCGCGACGCGCTTTCCATTTTGGATCAGTGCATCGGTCGCAGCGACGGGCACGTGACGTATGGGCTCGTTGCGGAAACGGCGGGCCTTGCGGGGCGTGGGCACTTAATTGAACTCGCCGAGTGCATTCGCACGGGCGACCGCACCGCGGCACTCGAAAAGATCAACGCGCTGTATAAGTCTTCCAAAGACATGGGCAGGCTGTGCGAGGAGCTTGCGGGCTTTTTTCGCAATTTGATGCTCATCAAAACGATGAAGGACGCAAGCGGGCTTGTAAATGCCGTTGGCGAAGAGCTGGAAGCCATGACCAAAACGGCGCTTTCCATGGAGCTTTCAACGATTCTGCACGCGCTCGATGCGTTCCAGTCCGCGCAGTCGCGCATGAAGACCATGAATAAGCGCACGGAAATGGAAATGACGTTTATCCGTCTTTGCACGCCGGAAATGGATACCTCGCCCGCAGCACTCTTGCGCCGCATTGAAGTTTTGGAGCGCGGCGGCCTGCGCCGTCCCATCACCCCGGCACCGAGTGTATCCGCGGCTGAAGCACCGGCAGCACCGGTACAACAGCCCGAGACACCACAGAACAACGCACCTGTGCAGCCCGCGGTAAAGGACAAGCCGCAGTCCACAGAGGAGCTTGCAAAAAATGCGCAGCCGTTCGACGGCTGGTCGGACATTATCGGCTATATGGAAAATTACTCAAAGTCGGTGGCGTCGGCGTTCAAGGGCTCAGCGGCGTACATCAGCGGCGACTACATGCTCATCGAAGCGCCGCAGATTGCGTTTGATCTCTTGAAACGTGCCAGCCAGAGAGAAAAGATCCGCGAGGCCATTCAGCAGGTGACCGGGCGGGTGTATAAACTCGGCCCTTATAAGCCGCCCGCAGCGGACGGCGAAAAACCGAAAGATCCGCTCGACGCCTTTTTGCACGATATGCGCGAAGCCGGCGTGGAGATCGAAGAAAAATAAATTTAAAAACCACACAGTAAGGAGTCTTAACTATGAAAGCACGTTTACCGCAGGGTATGAGCGGCGGCGGAGCCGCAAATTTGCAGCAGCTTGCACGCCAGGCACAGAAGATGCAGGAGCAGATGGAGCAGATTACCACGGAGCTTGAAGCGAAGGAATACACCGCGGCCGCAGGCGGCGGAGCCGTTTCCGCAACCGTAACGGGCAAAATGGAAGTAAAGAATATCGACATCAAGCCGGAGGTCATCGACCCTGATGATGCCGAGATGCTCGGCGACCTCGTCGCTGCTGCCGTCAACGAAGCACTGCGCGCAGCCGCAAACGAGAAAGAGGAGAAGCTTGGCGCAATCTCCGGCGGCATGAGCCTTCCGGGCATCCTCTAATGGCCGGTTATCACGTACCGCCGCTCGAACGGCTCGTCGATAAATTTGAGAGCTTGCCGGGCGTGGGGCATAAGTCCGCACAGCGCATTGCGTATGCCGTGCTCAACATGGATAAAGCGGATGCCGAAAGCTTTGCGCAGGCGATCATCGACGCGCATGAGCAGATCCATTACTGCTCCGTGTGCTGCAATTTGACGGACGGCGACCTTTGCCCCGTGTGCCGCGATGAAAGCCGAGACCGCTCGGTTATCTGCGTGGTGGAAGACCCACGCGACGTGTTCGCGCTGGAGCGCACAAATGAGTTCCATGCGACCTACCACGTGCTGCACGGTGCCATTTCGCCGCTTGGCGGCATCGGGCCGGACCAGCTCAAAATAAAAGAACTTTTGCGTCGCGTGCAGGACGGCACCGTGCAGGAGGTCATCATGGCGACGAACCCGACCGTTGAGGGCGAAGCGACCGCCATGTACATTTCGCGCCTGTTAAAGCCGCTCGGTATCCGCGTAACGCGTCTTGCGTACGGCATCCCGGTCGGCGGCGACCTCGAATATGCTGATGAAGTGACGCTTTCCCGCGCCATTGAGGGCAGACAGGAGCTGTAAAATCGGTTTCGCGTTGACAAAACCGTGAAAGTGGTGTATAGTAAATCACACACAAAGCAGAAGGAGGCAGGCCAAGTGGCAAAAACAGAATTTAAAACGATTGCCCAGAACAAAAAGGCCTACCACGACTACTTTGTGGAGGAGACCCTTGAAGCGGGCATTGAGCTTTGCGGCACAGAGGTGAAATCGCTGCGGCAGGGCAGATGCAACTTAAAGGACGCGTGGTGCTCTGTTGTGGACGGTGAAATGCTCTTAAACGGCTGCCATATCAGCCCGTATGAGCAGGGCAACATCTTTAACCGCGACCCCATGCGGGTGCGCCGTTTGCTCATGCACAAGCGCGAGATCATGCGGCTTTTTGGCCTTTCCAAAACCGTCGGTTATTCGCTCATTCCGCTTTCCGTGTACTTTAAGGGTTCGCGGGTGAAGGTGCAGGTCGGTCTGTGCAAGGGCAAAAAGCTCTACGATAAGCGTGCCGATATGGCCGCGCGTGATGCCCAACGCGATATTCAGCGTGCGCTGAAAGAGAAAAACAGATAAAAGCGATAGCAATATCGCTTTTTATATGGGGATGTAAAGGTTTCGACGGGGACTGGAAGCCCTGGTAAGCGAGTAGCGGTGCGGGACCGCTATAAAATCCGCAAACCTAAAATTAAACGACAACAATACAGTTGCTGTTGCTGCTTAATTAAGCAGCCGTTCTTACCCGTAGGACCGCGGACGGGATAAGAGCGTCACTTAGCGGTGCACGTGAACGGGCCCACGCCTTTAAGCCTGTCATGATCTAAAGGCTACTGATGCGCAAAGCCTGCTGTTCGGCGGTGCGCGGAGGGAATGTCAAAAGAGCCGCTACACTCGTAGAAAGCCCCGGTAACCGGTTTTCGGACGCGGGTTCGATTCCCGCCATCTCCACCAGAAAAAAGGTCTTTGTCATTTTTGACAAAGACCTTTTTCAGTGAAATTTGCCTTGCGGCGAGTGAAATAATAACCTGCGGTTATTGTAAAATTGCTTCGCAGTGAAATGCACTGCGCGCGTTAAGGGCGAATTTAATAACAACTGCAAGTTGTTTTCACATTGCGATGAAGGAGCAGTATTTCACTTGACAGTTATTAGGTGGATTTACTATAATGAATTTAAGATTAAAGTCGCATTTTAGATAGTACTTGCATGTGGAAAGGAGATATGGTGATGAAACAGTGGCCATATCATTTTCAAAGCTCTATGTCGAATGTATTGGTGATCGTTGCAGCTTTAATGGCGATTTTCCTTGTGATTTATGGTTTATACCGAATATTGCGTAACCCTTTTCATTATCCATATTTTGTGCGTTCTTTTGATGTATCTCGGAAGAGAAATGTAGACATTGAAGATTATATAGATAAATATTTGTGTAGTGAATTTGGCTGGAATTGTATAGTGGAACACCATAATACGATCATAAATTGGAAGAAAAGAACGGAGAGTTACATTCAAACTTGTATATTGAAAAAGAGGCGTACTCGCCAGCTTTATGAAATCATAGATGACAATTTTGCTTTTCGCTTTAAAACGGTTAGAGATCAAACAAGATACAGACAGCAAAATTACGTGAAGACATCCTATAAAGTGTCCGTGCTTGATTCTGAAATAGCTGTTGATTGGGACTGGCTTGTACAACGTCATAGAAAATTAGAGAGAATAGGGTTTGAAGCGACACTGAAAGAATACCATAGTCGAGATCAGCGGCGACAGATGACAAAAGAGTTACGCCAACAGATCATGAAACGGGATCACTATACATGTCAAAATTGCGGAAAGTACATGCCGGATGGAGTAGGACTCCAAATCGACCATATTATTCCGATTTCAAAAGGCGGAAAAACGGTTGCGTCTAATTTGCAGGTGCTGTGTTCAAAATGTAATGGCAGAAAGGGGAATAGAAGAACGACATAAAGAAAGAACACAAATCGTGAGCAGTTAGTTTAAAACGATTTGTGTTCTTTTGCTTTTTAATTAAAATATAAGCTTTTTTAGCTCTCCTCAACCATCGCTCTCAAAAGTTCAATTTCGGCTTTGTAGCCGGGGAGTTCGTTTGGAGTTTCGAGATAAAAGGGGAGGCGGCGCAGGACAGGGTGGTTGATGATGCGGCGGAACGCTTCCGTGCCAATCTTGCCCTCGCCGATCTTTGCGTGGCGGTCTTTGTGAGAGGAAAGCCCGAAGATGCTGTCGTTAATGTGTACCGCTTTCAGACGGTTAAGCCCAATCACGCGGTCAAACTCCGTCAACACACCGTCGAGGTCGTTTACAATGTCATACCCGGCATCGAACACGTGGCAGGTATCGAGGCACACGCCCATGAGGTCGGAGAGCGTTACGCGGTCCAGAATTTCACGGAGTTCCTCAAAATGAGAGCCGACTTCCGTGCCCTTGCCTGCCATGGTCTCGAGTAAAACCGTGGTGGTCTGTTCGGGAGATAAAATGGCGTTCAGCGTTTCGCTGATCTGTGTGACGCCGGTCTCGATGCCTTGTCCAACGTGGCTGCCGGGGTGGAAGTTATAGAGATTGTGCGGTGTGGCTTCCAGACGCTTCAAATCATCCTGCATCGTTTCGCGGGCAAATGTGCGGGTGTCTTCGTTTGCGGAGCAGGGATTGATCGTATACGGCGCGTGGGCGAGCAGCACGGCAAAGTGGTTTTCCGCCGCTAACTCGTTTAACTTCTGTGCATCGTTCAGATCAAGCGGCTTTGCACGGCTGCCGCGCGGGTTTCGCGTGAAGAACTGGAACGTATCCGCGCCGATGGAAAGTGCCGTTTTGCCCATGGCGTAGTAGCCCTTAGAGGCAGAAAGATGACAACCGATGTGCAGCATGGCTTATTCCTTGGAGTTCCAGTTTTTGTAGATCTCTTTTGTGGAACGCACCATTTCCTGCGCAAAATCGGAAACATATTTGCGGTTATAGAACGCCTTCGTGCGGTCGTTTGGCATCATTTCGAGCAGCTCTTCTTCAGAAAGTTCACGATACCGGTTCTCAAACACGATGGAGCTCTTTGCAAAACGAGTTGTCTGCTTTCTTTCCTTTTGCTGCTGGGTGGGATAGCCGAAGACCAGCATGCAAAGCGGCGCGACCTGCGGGGGCAGGTTTAAAAGCTCTTTGTGAATCTCGAAGTTCTCCACAATATCGCCGATATAGCAGGAACCGATGCCGAGGCTTTCCGCGGCGATGCAGGCTGTGTGTGCGGCGATGACGGCATCTTCCGTTGCAAGCACCATGTTGCTGAGCTCCGGCGCGGGAATGTTTTCGCAGCCCGCCATTTTGAACTTTCTGTACCAACGGTGGTAATCTGCACAGAAAATGAGCACCATTTTCGCCTGTGCAATGAACGGCTGATGATCACAGGTTTCGGCAAGCTTATCCTTAATGGACTGATCCGTCACGTCGATGATGGAGTACGGCATGCAGTTGCCGCCGGTCGGTGCGCGCATGGCAGCGGCAAGGATAATATCTTTGATTTCGGGTGAGATCTCCTTATCCTCAAAAACACGGACGGACTTGCGGTTCATCAAAACTTGAATCGTTTCATTCATTTTTTAGACCCCTTCCAAATTGTTGTAATTAAGCTGCTAACAGTATAGCACAATAAAGCATCTGTGTAAAGAAAAATATAGAGCCGAAGTGCACGGGAAAACGGTACTATGGGTTGACAAATTTAACAGCGGGGTTATAATAATATCAAAGAGGCGTATGAGGAGTGCGGCTATGGAATTGCATGAACTGATGGGAAAATTACATAAGCTGGAGCTTGTGCAACAGCTTGCGCATCGGCGTGGGGCGCAGGAGCATGGTCTGTATTTCGGCCAGATGCCTGTGCTGGATTTCATTGCGGCAAATCCCGGGTGTACACAGGTGCAGGTGGCAGACCATCTGCGTGTCAGCCCGGCCTCCATTGCGCTCTCTACAAAGCGTTTGCAGAAGGCGGGGTATCTCACAAAAGAAGTGGATGCCGAAAACTTACGCTGCAAGCGGCTTTATATCTCAGAAGAAGGGCAAAGGGCCTGTGCCATGTGCCGCGAGCGGTTAGACCAGATCGACGCGGTGGCGTTTCAGGGCTTTTCGGAAGAAGAGCTTGAAGTGTTTTCCTCTTTTTTGGATCGCGTGACGCTCAACATGACGGGCGAGAGCGAGAATGTTGTGAGCGGCGAATTGTTCGGCCATTTGTGCCGGGAGCTCGATGCCATTGAAAAAGAGGCGAAGAAAAGCTGATTTTCTGGTAAGGTTGTGTTTTTTACCATCTGATTTGCAAAAAATATCAAATACATTCCTGCGTTCTTTCATTATAATAAGGGCGTAAACACAGAGGCGATACCACAATGCCGGTCAATCGGGCAAAATTTCACTTCGATAATACATACGCCGGTATGGATATGCTGTACGGGCCATATGTTCTGTATCAGATCGGGGACTTAAGCTGCGAAGCAGGTTACCAGACCTTTGAGCACGAACAGGCGGTCTACGAAATCACGTACGTGCTTTCCGGCACCGGTGCATTTTATGTAGATGATACGGTGTACACCATGCAGAAGGGTGACCTGCTCCTTGTGCGCAAGGGACAGATGCACAACATCATCTCGGCGGAGATCGAACCGCTGCGTTTCTTTTATCTCGGCTTTGATTTTGTAGAGCCGATCGTAAATGAGAAGATTGCACAGCTTAAGAGCTTTTTCGATACGAACGAGCAGGTGCAGTTTCATAACGCGGTCAGCTTACAGGACACGTTCATGCGCGTGCTTTCCGAATTCATTTCGGACGACGTACTCTCGAACCTTTTGATTGAAGCGTACATGCAGGAGATCATCTGCGGCGTATACCGCATTTTCAGCCGAAAGTTCTACAAAAACTACTTACTGAGCGGCAGCAATAATTCCGATGAAAAGCTCGTCTACGATGTCATCAATTACATTGATGTGCACCTTGAGTCCATGGAAAATCTCAGCGCGCTCAGTGCGGAGTTTGGGTACAGTTATACCCATATTGCGCAGAAGTTCTCTGCGTTTACGGGCGAAAGCCTGAAATCCTATCACACGAAGCGGCGCTTTGAAAAGTCAAACGAGTATCTTCGCCAGGGATATTCCGTTACAAAAGTCGCCGAGCTGATGGGCTTCAAATCGATCCATGCGTTCAGCCGCGCCTACAAAAAATATGTGGGCATGGCGCCGCGTGAATATAAAAAATGGGCCGAGGAGGATAAAAAGAACCTTCCGCAGCCCGCAGAAAATTCTTAAAGGAGTTGTATTCCAATGAAAGTTGCCGTTATTGGTTGCGGTACGATCGCAAATGCAGCGCACATCCCGTCTTACATGAACAACCCGGAGGCAGAAATCAAGTATTTCTGCGACATCATCCCGGAGCGCGCACAGGCTGCCGTTGAAAAGTACGGCTGCGGCACCGCTGTTGTGGATTATCACGATGTCCTGGCAGACCCGGAAGTTGAAGCTGTTTCCGTCTGCACCCCGAACAATGTTCACCCGACCATTTCCATTGACGCATTGCGCGCAGGCAAGAATGTTCTGTGCGAGAAGCCGGCTGCAAGAACCTACAAGGAAGCCCTTGAGATGCAGAAGGTTCAGCACGAGACCGGCAAAGTGCTCAACATCGGCGTTGTCAACCGCTTCAATGACAGCGTGAACCTCATCAAAAAGTATATCGACGACGGCAAGCTCGGCAATATCTACCATGTACATGCCAGCTTCCGTGCACACCGCTCCATTCCGGGCCTCGGCGGCGCGTTCACCACAAAGGCGATTGCAGGTGGCGGTGCTCTGATTGACTGGGGTGTGCATTACCTTGATATCGTTATGTACTGCTGCGGTGACCCGAAGGTTAAGACCGTTACGGGTGAAGCCTTCTGCGAGCTTGGCAAGGACATGAAGGGCTACGCATACACCGACATGTGGGCAGGTCCCCCGAAGTACGACGGCACCTACGACGTGGACGACTCCGTTGTCGGCATGATCCGTACCGAAGGCCCGGTCATCTCTCTGCACGGCGCTTGGGCGCAGAACATCGGCGAAAACGAGTGTTACATCGACTTCATGGGCGATAAGGGTGGCATCCGTCTCCAGTACGGCAAGGATTTCACCGTTTACAGCTCCGAGTACGGTGCACTCACGGAGTATAAGCCTGTCTTTAAGATGCGCGACCACTTCCAGAACGAGATTGACGCATTCATTGACTGCATCAAGACCGGCAAGAAGCTGCCGTCTCACATCGATACCGTTATCATCACGGCACAGATGATGCAGGCGATTTACGATTCCTCCGAGCAGCACAAAGAGATCACGCTGGGCTAAACTCCCTGTGCATTAAGAAAGGAAATTGCTTATGTATCCCTTTTCTATCGGCGTTCTGATGGACGGCTTCCGCACCGATACGCTCACGGCTCTCGATAAAGCTGTTGCAGTCGGCGCGACCGGCATTCAGGTTTACGCAACAAGAGGCGAAATGTCGCCCGAGAATATGAACGCAGAAGCACGCCGCGAATTTTTGAAGCGCGTGAAGGATCACGGCCTGACGATCTCTGCGCTGTGCGGCGACCTCGGCCACGGCTTCAACGACCCGAAGCTGAACCCGGAGCTCATTGAAAAATCCAAACGCATCGTAGACCTTGCAAAGGACCTCGAGACCGATGTGATCACAACGCATATCGGCGTTGTACCGAACGACCCGAGCCACCCGCGCTATGCAATCATGCAGGATGCTTGCGGCCAGCTTGCGGCGTATGCAGACTCCATGCAGGCACACTTCGCTGTGGAGACCGGCCCGGAGATTGCAACGACGCTGAAGGGGTTCCTTGACGGCCTCCATTCCAAGGGTGTTTCCGTCAACCTTGATCCGGCAAACTTTGTTATGGTCACGGGCGACGACCCGGTGCAGGCGGTCTACACGCTGAAGGATTACATTGTGCACACACATGCAAAAGACGGCAAGCGTCTGCATTATGTCAGCCCGGAGATCCTGTACGGCATGGAGGAATCCGACATGCTGAACGACGCTTCCTTCATTGAGCTTCCGCTCGGCGAAGGCGACGTAGATTTCCCGGCGTACTTCAAGGCGCTGAACGACATCGGCTATAAGGGCTTCCTGACGATCGAACGTGAAGTCGGCGACGACCCCGAGGGCGATATCCGCAAGGCGGCAGATTACATCCGCAGCCTGATTTGATTTTAAAAAGCACAGAAGGAGAACGGTTTCGGCCGCTCTCCTTTTTGCATCATAACTTTTTGCTGCGTCTGACGCATGGCCCAACGGTGTTTTACGTGTATGCCGCAACGGTTGAAAGTGCGGATATCCCAATCACGCTGCAGGCGAATGAAACGATCGATTACAAATTTCTGCCGTATGACAAATTCTGCGATTTCGTACAGTCCGTGGCGTTTGCCGCTTCCCTTCGGGAACGTTTTCCGGCGTATCAAAACGCGCTCGAAACATATGTAAAGCAAGTTTTGAAAGACGCAACTTGCAAAAAATGACGGGGGGAAAATCAATTATTCATTTGTATGCTTTCCTGTTGAATTTTGGTGTTTGCTGTGTTAAAATCTCAAACGGATTAAAAACAGGCGCTTCGCCTGTAATGAGGAAAGTTGGCGCAGTATGAATAACCCGATTCAAAATGTTAAGGAAAAGCTTACAAAACAGAATTTAAAGACGTTTATGCTCATCACGTTCGGCACCTTTGTTTTTGCCATCGGCACTTATTTCTTTAAATTTCCGAATAATTTTTCCACCGGCGGCGTGAGCGGTATCTCTATTCTGCTCGGTCATATTTTTCCGTCGTTCTCCACAGCGGGTATCATGTGGATTATCAATATCATCTTGCTCATCGTCGGTTTTATCATTTTGGGACGCGGTTTCGGTGTGCTTACCGTGTATTGTAGCATGCTGCTTTCGTTTTTGACGTGGCTGCTTGAAAAGCTCGTTCCGCTTTCTAAGCCGCTTACCGACCAGCCGTTCCTCGAGCTGTGCTACGGTATGATGCTGCCGGCGGTCGGCTCGGCGATCCTCTTTAACTGCAACGCTTCGAGCGGCGGCACGGATATTGTTGCGATGATCCTCAAAAAGTACACGAGTCTTGATATCGGCAAAGCGCTGCTCGTCAGCGATACGCTCATCGCGTTTTCCGCGATGTTTGTATTCGATATCCGCACAGGCCTGTTTTCGCTGCTCGGTCTTGCTATCAAGGCGTTCATGGTCGATTCCGTGATTGAAGGTATTAACCTCTGCAAATATTTCTCCATTGTCACCACGCACCCGGAGGAGATTTGCGATTACATCATTCACAAGATGAACCGCAGTTCGACCATTGTGGATGCCACAGGCGCGTATTCGCATGAGGGTTGCAAGGTCGTCATGGTTGCGTGCAGACGCGGTGAAGCTGTGAAGCTCCGCGCGTATGTCCGTTCCGTCGATAAAAAGGCATTTATGTTCATCACGAATACGAGCGAGATCATCGGCAAGGGCTTCCGTTCTGTTGAATGACCGTACATAAAAGTTTTTGGCAGCGCATCGTTTCGGTGTGCTGCTTTTTTACAGGCGAAAATTTAATTTAGTATTGACTTAATTAAAATTCGTGCTATAATTTAATTTAGCAAATACTTAATCAGGAGGACGCTATGGGGTCAACAGCTATGATGTTCAAAGCACTGGCAGATGAAAACCGCCTTTTGCTGCTGCGCCTTTTGCTGCGCCGCAACTGTTGCGTGCGCGCACTGGCAAGACAGCTGGATATTTCGGAAGCGGCGGTTTCACAGCATTTAAAAGTTCTGCGTGAAGCGGGGCTCATTTTCGGCGAAAAGTGCGGTTATTTCATGCACTATACCGTCAATCGCGCGGCGCTTAAAGAACTCAGCAGCCAGCTCTCTCGCATGGCGTTTTCCGCAGAGCAGTTGCCCTGCACACCGCAGCATGGCGGGTGCAGCCGTGCGGAATATGACAAATGCCGAAACGCGGCGCAGCCGCAGGCGGAGCATATTCTGCACGTAGCAGAAAATAGAATATTTGATTCGAAAGGAAGCATGAACATGAAAATCGCGGTAACGTATCAGAACGGACTGGTTTTCCAGCATTTCGGCCATTCCGAAGCGTTTAAGATCTATGAGATTGAGAACGGCGAAGTTAAAAATGCAGAGGTCGCGCCCACAAATGGCAGCGGCCACGGTGCACTGGCTGGCTTTTTGAAGCAGCACGGCGTGAATGCGCTCATCTGCGGCGGCATCGGCGGCGGTGCGCGCACGGCGCTTGCAGAAGCGGGCATCGAGTTGTATCCCGGTGTTTCCGGCAGCGCGGACGCGGCGGTTAATTCGCTGCTGAACGGCACACTGCTCTATAACCCGGATACCGTCTGTGCACACCATCACCACGAGGGCGGTCATGACTGCGGCAGCCATAGCTGCGGGGAAGATAAGCACGGCTGCGTGGGCAATCATTGATTTACCGGAAGGGTCATTTCGGCATTTGCTGCGATGACCTTTCTTTTTCTTTACAAACCGCGAAACTGTTTGAAAACACGTGATTTCTGTGTTATACTATACGCAGAGTTTGAAATTTATCTACGGGAGGACAAGCATGTCGAATCCGTACAGAGAGGAATTTATCTCCATTTATACACAGAACATCACGCGCGAGGGCTCGCAGAAGCTTTTGGCGTGGCTGGATACCACCGATTTTTACACCGCGCCGGCAAGCACAAAGTTCCACTGTGCCTGCGAAAGCGGCCTTGTGATGCACAGCCTGAATGTCTACAAGGCGATGCGCGAGCGTTGGTTTGACGAGGGCGACAGTGAAGAAAGCTTTGCGATATGTGCGCTGCTGCACGACGTGTGCAAATCGCAGTTTTATAAGACCTCCACGCGCAACGTGAAAAATGACGAGACCGGGCAGTGGGAGAAGCGTCCGTTTTACACGGTGGACGATGCATTCCCGTTCGGTCACGGTGAAAAATCCGTTTACCTCATCGAGCGTTTTATGCGTCTAAAGCCTGTGGAAGCCATGGCAATCCGCTGGCACATGGGTGGCTTTGACGACGCGGCGAAGGGCGGCAGCTTTGCCATCAGCCTGGCATTTGACCGCTATCCGCTCGCTGTGAAGCTGCACATGGCTGATTTGGAATCAACCTATCTGCGCGAAAAAGGCACCTCCGATGTGCGCTGAGAGGCGGTGAGCAGATGATCGCGATACAAACTGCAAATTTAACGAAAAAATACGGCGACATCATTGCGATAAATGGCGTGGACCTTGAAGTGGAAGCCGGGGAGATCGTCGGCTGCCTCGGCCCGGAGAGATCCGGCAAAACGACGCTGCTGCGCCTTTTAACGGGTCTTGTGCGCCCGACGCTCGGCGACAGCACAGTGCTGGGACTTTCTTCTGTAAAAGAGAGTCGCAAACTGCGCGCGAAAAGCGGTATCGTTACCGATACGGCGGCCTGTATTGGAAGCATGAGCGCTCTGGAAAACCTGCTGATGTTCGCTTCCATGTATGGCATGCGCAAGGAGCAAGCCCGTACACATGCGGCGCAGCTTTTGAAGAAGCTTGACCTTTGGAACGCGCGCGACCGCAAGGTCTACACGTTTTCCACAGAGATGTGCCGCCGGCTATCGCTGGCGCGTGCGCTTGTGCATCGCCCGCAGATCGTGTTTTCGGACGGTTTGCCCGGCGGCGAGCAAGCGGTATCGGACGCAATGGTGCTGCGCACACTTTCGGATTACGCAAAGGAAACCGGCGCCACGGTGCTGCTTTGCACCGATCATCTTGAAAGCGCGGAGGAAATCTGCACAAGCTTTGCGGTGCTGGAGCACGGCTTTTTACGGGCGAGCGGCGACCTTTCGATGCTTACGGCCGCTTCTGAATTGACGCCTATGGCGGTGATCCGCGTGAGCGACACGCAGAAGATGCCGGAGGACTTCACACTGCATGATGGCGCGTGGGAAAAACCAATCAAATCCGAAGCCGATATGCCGGAGCTTATTTCCGGGCTTGTGCGGGAGAATGTCGGCATTTACGAAGCATCCGTGTGTACGCCCACATTGCAGGATGTTTATTACGCGTTTGTGAAAAAGCCGGGAGAGGAGACACCGCATGAAGAAGCTGTTTTATAAGCTGTTTTCCAAAGCGGAACGTGCACTCATGATGAAGGACCTTTCCGCTTTGTGCCGCCGCAGGCTGATCTTGACGTTGCTCATCGCACTGCCGCTCGTTTTTGCGGTGGCGTTCCCACTTTTGTTCCTGTTCGTTTCCGCTATGGTTTCACCGGAATCCTCCGGTGTGGAGCAGTTTAAAAACCTGCTCGATAACATTCCGCAGGGGACGGACGAGCGCGCGCAGATGTTCTACATTTTCACGGCGTTTATCTCGCCGATGCTGTTTATGCTCATTCCGCTTTTATCGGCAATCATTACGGCTTCGTACACGTTTGCGGGCGAGCGGGCACACGGCACAATGGAAACGCTTCTGTTTGCGCCGTTCAGCGTGCGCCGCTTTTTGCAGGTGAAGGCGGCAAGCAGTGTTTTGGCTTCCGGGCTTGTCACGGCGGTTTCGTTTATTCTGTTCTTTGTCGCCACGGCTATCGGCGATACGGTTTTGAAAGCACCGTTTTTCTTTGACCTTTCATGGTTCGTTCTGGTGTTTTTGCTCTCGCCGGCCATCACGGTGCTGGGCGTTACGTTTGCTGCGATGCTGACCGTGAAAGCACGCTCCACAGCGGAATCCATTCAAATTTCCGGCTATATCGTGCTGCCGATTTTGCTCATTTTCATCGGGCAGATTATGGGCCTGTATCGCTTGAACAGTATTGCACTTTTGGTTTTGACAGCGATCATCGTTGGGATCGACCTGTGTTTATTCAACTTCGGGTTCCGGCGCTTCACAGCCGAAAAGCTGCTGACGCGTCCGCCGGAAAAGCCGCGAAAGGAGAAAACCAATGTCTATTGACCTGCACTGCCACACAAGATATTCGGACGGCTCCACGCCGCTTGAGGAGCTTATACAGCTTGCTGCGCTCCGCGGCGTGACGACGTTCGCGCTCACCGACCACGATACCATGGCGGGCTGCGAATGCGCGTTGGAGCTTGGGCGGGGAGCGGGCGTGACGGTGATTCCCGGCGTGGAAATTTCTGCTGCAGACCCGAAGCGTCACGGCAAAGCGCATATCCTGTGCTATAAGCCGAAGAAGCCCGAAGTGTTGCTGCCGCTGCTGCAAAAAACGACGGACAGCCGCCATGCGGCGATGCTACGCTCCGTTGATAAAGTCTGCCGCCTGTATGCGATTCCGCGCGAGATGATTCTGCGCCGCGCGGAGGGCTCGACGAATATCTACAAGCAGCACGTTTTGCAGGCGTTAATGGACGCCGGCTACGCGAGTGAGATGTTCGGCGAGGTTTTTAAGAAGCTCTATGATTCC
This sequence comes from Hominenteromicrobium mulieris, assembly GCF_046197855.1. Classification (GTDB taxonomy): domain Bacteria; phylum Bacillota; class Clostridia; order Oscillospirales; family Acutalibacteraceae; genus Hominenteromicrobium; species Hominenteromicrobium mulieris. Next base: position 1,514,770 of record NZ_CP173188.1, read on the forward strand.
AAAACGGGCATCGCCTACGAGAAGGTGGATTATCCCGACATCGATACCGTGATGGATGCGGTTGACGCCGCAGAGGGCATCGCGGTCTTGGCGCACCCGAGCGAATACCACAGCATGGATCTTCTGCGCGAGCTGTGCAGAAACCACCGCATCCGCGGCATTGAAGTTTATCATCCGCGCAACACGGAGGAGGATAAAGCGGAAATGTTGCGCTTAGCTGAAAAGTATGACCTTGCCGTCACCGGCGGCACGGATTATCACGGCTTTTACACGACAAAGAAAAATCCGGTCGGCACGTTCACGACGGCCGAATCCGAATTTGATAAATTATTTTCTGAATGAAAGGGAAATGCAAAATGAAGTATGATTTCACACCGAAAGGTGTATGTTCCAGAGGCATTCATGTAGAGCTCGACGGCGACGTTATCCGCTCCGTGAAATTCGATGGCGGCTGTAACGGCAATACGCAGGGCGTGGCAGCGCTTGCGGTCGGTATGACCGTTGACGAATACGTAAAGCGCTGCAAGGGCATCAAGTGCGGCTTTAAGAACACCTCCTGCCCGGATCAGCTCGCGCTCGCACTGGAAGAAGCGCTCGCAGAGCAGAAGAAGGCATAAGTAATTTGCTCAAGAGAAATTACCCGGAGAGAAACTCTTTCCGGGTTTTTCTCTGTTTGGGCTTGATTTTTCCTCAGAATACGGTATAATAGTTTAGTCAACAAAATATGCGGGTATGGCGGAATTGGCAGACGCGCCAGATTTAGGTTCTGGTACTTCGGTGTGCAGGTTCAAGTCCTGTTACCCGCACCATAAGTCCGCCGTAATTTTGATAGAATTACGGCGGACTTTTTGTCATCTTGCTAAGTGCTTTATTAAATGATATAATGAGGGCAATAAATTGTAGTTTAATTAATCACCAAACTTAAAGGAGTGAATAAAAATAAATTGACCGAATATGAGAAATTTTGGGATGAAATGTCCAAAACGGAAGAAGTTGATTATGACGATGAAATGATAAATCGTCTTTTGAGGCTCAAGGCAATTCAAAGCCATTTATCAGGGGTTCATAAAATTTTGGATGTAGGAGCAGCAACAGGAGCTTATTCCATACCTTTGGCTAGAATGGGCTTTGATGTAGTACATTTGGATTTATCTGATGAAATGATTAAGGCGGCAAAAGATAAAGCGATAGGTTTAACAAACATTCAGTTTATTAAGCACAATGCTTGTTGTCTGGATGTATTCGAGAATAATGAATTTGACCTTGTGTTATGTTTTGACGGGGCAATTTCATTCTCTGGAAGCAAGGCAGAAGATGTAATTGCTGAAATATGCAGAGTCGGAAAAAAGGTAATGCTTTCGGTTTCTAGCAAAAGTTGTATGACAGTCACATGGCTGAACTATAGTCTTAGTAAACTGCACTACATTCACCCGTCCGTAAAGGACATAATGGAAACAGGTTGCTTTAACAAAGAGAACTACGACAATGCTGAGGAACTTACATCCATTGCTGAATTAAAAGCCTATGATATTGATGAATTAAGGGATGTTTTGAACAAAAACGGGATGAATGTTTTGGAATGTCGCAGCATTGGTAGTCTAACGCATCTGTATTTGTTGCATCTTTATCGGCAGAATTCCGCTCAAGAAGTGCATAAGAAAATCAATGAAATCAGTATGGACAAGAAATTTCTTGAAATCTGCGATTATTACGACAAATATGTTATGCCAAACGGTATGGGCAGTTTCAGACGTGCGGGTATATTTGCGATAGCAGAAAAACCGTAAGCAAAAAGTTGGTTTACGAGTGTGTCCTCAATAATGTTTCACTTTAAATTGAGTACAAGTCTGTTCCACCACTCACAACAACCACACGCGGCTGTTATCTGTCGCAGCCAAAACAATCCGGTGAATTGTTTTGGCGTTGCGATACAATGAGGCAACGACAGTTGCCCATAACCTAATTCAAAGTCACAGGTTCGACCCCTGCTACCCGCACCATAAAAACGAGTGTATTCAGAGGCTTTGGCTTTTGTGTTCACTCGTTTTAATATGCCATATATATGACACGATCGGCCGAACGGCGAAGCGGAAATCAGAGAATACTATGAAATAGCACCGGGTATCGTTGAAGCCATCAATCAAAAATCGAACGCCCAAGAAATCTGGAACGAGGTATATAAAGATCTCGTTGAGCCATGTGTGAACATGATTCATAACAATAAAAATGAAAGTGCTTATACGCTTTATAAACTTTATTCTCTGAAATTGAATCAAAAATACAAAGCATAAAAATCAAAAACAGAAGGTCAAGCCGGATAAGAGACTTGACCTTCTGTTTTCGTATTTATAGTTGTCTAAAAATTATTTCGCGTTGACCGCTTCTTCGATGGCTTCCAAAACGGTGTCGTAGTCCGCTTCCGTGACGAGGAGAGAGATCTCGACTTCGGAAGTCGTGATGAGGCGGATGTCGGCGTCGCTTGCGGCGATGGCGCTGAACACTCTGGCTGCCATGCCCGGCGTGTTTTTCATCTGCGGGTCATAGACGGAGATTTTATGGTTCACGCTGCTGACGATAACCTTGATGCCGGTCTCGGTCTTGAGCGTATTTGCAAAAGACAGCACCTCGATGAGGTCTTGGTCAGAAATGGTAAAAGAAAGGCCGGCGTTTGCACCGTGGTTCGGGGGCATGGAGATCATATCGATGTTGATATCGAGCTCCGCGATACGCTCGAATACCTCAGCCATAAAGCCTGTGGTGGCGGGGCTGCCTTGCAGGGTGACCAGTGTGATATTGCTGACCGTGCTGATTTCGGTTGTGCCCATGATCTGTTCCATCCTTTCTTAAACCAAAGCGGACATGTCGTAAAGGCCGGGGCCTTTGCCGCTCATGAATACCGCTGCGTTTACTGCGCCCACCGCGAACAGCTCTTTGGACTGCGCGGAATGGGAGAGCGTGATGACCTCGTTGTTGCCCGCAAAGATCACCTCATGCTCGCCGACAATGGTGCCGCCGCGCACGGAGTGAATGCCAATCTCGCTCTTTTCGCGTTTTTTGCGCTGTGCATGGCGATCGTACATATACTGCGTTTCGCCGTCACGCACGGAAGCAAGCGCATCGGCAAGCATCAAAGCCGTGCCGCTCGGCGCATCAATCTTCTGGTTGTGGTGCTTTTCGACGATCTCAATGTCGAACTGGTCGCCGAGCACCTTTGCCGCCTTTTTTGCAAGCTCTAGCATCAGGTTAATGCCGAGTGACATGTTGCGGGAATAGAAGATTGGCTGCGTTTCGGAAGCTTTGGTAAGCTCCGCAGTCTGCTCTGCTGTGTAGCCCGTGGTGCAGAGCACAGCCGGAACGCCACCCTTTTCCGCCGCGTAGTGCAAAATCGGCGTCAAAAGGGAGGGGTGGGAGAAGTCGATGATAACATCTGTCGCTTCCGTCACCTGATCGATGGAGGTGTAAGCGGGATAGGAAGCAGTCTGTGCATTGACGTTCAGATCAACGCCGGCAACAATCTCGCAATCGGTGCGTTCGGAAACAAGCTGCGTGATGAAGTGACCCATTTTGCCGCAGCAGCCACATAAAATAATCCTTGTCATTTTACGTCCGTTCCTTTCTTAATCAGGCGAGCTGCAGATGCTTTGCCATTTCGACTTTCAGCTTTGCAATCTGCTCATCGGACATATCGGCAAGCGGCAGGCGGCAGTGGCCGCAGTTGAAGCCCATCAGGTTCAATGCCTGCTTTACCGGGATTGGGTTGACGTCCATGAACAGTGCGTTCATGAGGTCGAGATACTTAAACGTGAGTGCCTGCGCCGTCTTGAGGTCGCCCGCAACGGAAGCGGTGGCAAGCTCGTGCATTTCTTTCGGCATGATGTTGGAGAACGTAGAGATGACGCCCTTGCCGCCGAGAGACGCGATCGGCAAAGTCTGTGTGTCTTCACCGGAGTAAACCGTGAGGTCATCACCGCAAAGCTCACGCGTTTTGATGAGCGCAGAGATGTCGTGGTTCGCTTCCTTTGTGGCAACGATGTTCTGCGTCTTCGAGAGCTCGTAGTACGTTTCCGGCAGAATGTTGAGGCCGGTGCGGCTCGGGACATTATACACAATGCACGGAATTTTTACACTGCCCGCAATGCGGTTGAAGCTTGCAACGAGGCCGCGCTGGGAAGTCTTGTTGTAGTACGGCGTGACAAGCAGAAGGCCGTTTGCACCGAGTGCTTCTGCTTTTTGGGAGAGCTCCACGGCGTAGGCGGTATCATTGCTGCCGGTGCCTGCGATGACCGGCACGCGGCCGGCAACCTTGTTTACGGTGAACTCGATGACCTTCACGTGCTCTTCATCGGTGAGCGTTGCCGCTTCGCCGGTGGTACCGCAGGTGACAATGGCATCGGTGCCGCTTGTGATCTGAAACTCGATGAGCTTTTCAAGCTCCTCGTAGTTTACGGACATATCCGGGTTAAACGGGGTAACAAGCGCCACCGCTGCGCCGGTAAAAATGGTTTCTTTCATCTAAAAAATACCTCCTGAACGGTATCAGTCAAAATAGCCCTTCTTTGCGAGCAGCTCTGCAAGCAGAACACCGCCGCCTGCTGCGCCGCGCAGCGTGTTGTGGGAAAGGCAAACGAACTTGTAGTCATACTGGGTATCCGGGCGCAGTCTGCCGATGGAAACGGCCATACCATGCTCCAGTTCACGGTCGAGTTTTGCCTGCGGACGGTCTGCTTCCGTAAAGTAGTGCAGGAACTGCTTCGGTGCGCTCGGCAGCTCGAGCTCCTGTGCCGGGCCGCGGAACTCTGTCCAACGGCGGATGATTTCCTCCGGTGAGACCTTCTTTTCCATGGAGACGAACACCGCAGCCGTATGGCCGTCGGAAACCGGCACGCGGAAGCACTGTGCCGTGATGGACGGGGTGGTCGCGTTGACAATCTTATCGCCCTCAATGTGGCCCCACAGCTTCATCGGTTCCTGCTCGGATTTTTCTTCCTCGCCGCCGATATACGGGATGACGTTGTCGAGAATATCGGGATACGTTTCAAAGGTTTTGCCGGCGCCGGAGATGGCCTGATATGTGCAGGCGAGCACCTTCGTGACGCCGAGGTCCATCAGGGGGTGAATAGCCGGAACGTAGCTCTGAAGGGAGCAGTTGGACTTTACGGCGATAAAGCCGCGCTTTGTGCCAAGGCGCTTTCTCTGTGCGTTGATGATCTCAATGTGGTCGGCGTTGATCTCCGGCACAACCATCGGCACATCCTCGACGCCGCGGTTTGCGCTGTTGTTGGAGACGACCGGGCACTCCTTTTTCGCATAAGCTTCTTCAAGGGCGCGGATTTCGTCTTTTTTCATATCGACGGCGCAGAATACAAAATCGACCTTGGAGACGACTTCGTCCATATCTGCAACAGCGTCTAAGATGATCATATCCGCCATACTTGTGGGAATGGGCGTTTTCATAGCCCAGCGCTTTTCTACGACGCTTTTATATGTTTTACCGGCGGAGCGGGAAGAGGCCGCAAGAGCGGTCACGTTGAACCACGGATGGTTTTCAAGGAGCGTTGCAAAACGCTGACCGACCATGCCTGTGCAACCAATGATACCGACATTATACTTTTTCATTTCTTTCACCCGTCCTGTTTGCAGGACATCCTTTCAAAAATGATGAAATGTACGCTCAAAAACAAAATTAAGGTCAAATTTCATTTTTGAGCGAAAAAAAACCGGTTGAAATCCGGTCATACATACAATATAATAGAATGTGCACAGGCTTTTACGAAAGTCTCCCTGCGGAAAAGCTCTGATAGCACTCCATCCTATTGCAGATGACAGTTACGGGGCTTTCGCCACAGCAACCAGATCCAAGCGTACCACATGCGCTAAGATCTTCGGCGGTGTGTCCTTTTTCTGCGGGCCGATGCCTGTGGAGGGCCAAAACCCGCGGATACTTTTACAAACCGCGCCTCTATCCTTATTATAATACATGGAATACGGATTGTTGTCAATTTATTTATGAAAAATTCTTAGAATAATCCTGCGTAATTTGGGGGATGCGGCTATTTTAATTCAGATTGGAAGGAATATACTTGGATACGCAGACTTTACAAACAAAAGATTTTGATTTTGAGCTTCCGGAAGAACTTATCGCCCAGACGCCGATTGAACCGCGTGACGCTTCGCGCCTGATGGTGTTGGACAAAACAACCGGTGAGATCGAGCACAGGCATTTTCACGACATCACGGAGTATTTGAATGAGGGCGATTGTCTTGTACTCAACAATTCCCGTGTTTTGCCTGCGCGTATTTACGGCATTAAAAACGAGACCGGCGCGCACGTTGAATTTTTGCTTCTGAAAAATTGCGGTGACGACGTATGGGAAGCACTTGCAGGTCCGGGCAAGCGTGCAAAGGTCGGCACATCGTTCATGTTCGAGGGCAGCTCCATGACCTGCGAGGTCATTGAAGTGAAGGACGACGGCAACCGCATGATCCGCTTCCATTACGACAAGGGCACGAACTTCTTCACGGAGCTGGATAAGATTGGCCAGATGCCGCTGCCGCCCTATATTAAAGAAAAGCTCAAGGATAAAGAGCGCTACCAGACGGTGTATTCCAAAGAGGAAGGTTCTGCCGCTGCGCCGACGGCCGGTCTGCACTTTACGCCGGAGCTGCTTGATGCAATTCGCTCAAAAGGCGTGAAGGTCGTGTTCGTCACACTGCATGTCGGCCTTGGCACGTTCCGCCCGGTGAGCGTGGATAACATTCTCGACCACAAAATGCATAGCGAGCATTATCACATGCCGAAAGAGACTGCCGATGCCATCAACGAGACGAAGAAAAACGGCGGACGCGTGATCGCTGTCGGCACTACGAGCTGCCGCACGATTGAATCTGTCGCAAAGAAATGCGGCAAAATTTGCGAGGACGATGACTGGACGGATATTTTTATCTATCCGGGCTTTGAATTTAAGGGCCTTGATGCGCTCATCACGAACTTCCACTTGCCGGAAAGTACGCTCATCATGCTGGTCTCCGCGCTTGCGGGCCGCGAACACATTTTGAATGCGTATAACACTGCCGTCAAGGAGCGCTACCGCTTCTTCAGCTTCGGCGACGCCATGTTCATCAAATAAATTTGAAAGGAATTTTCTTTACATGTACAAGCTTATCAAAAGAGAAAACCACGCGCGGCGCGGCGAGCTCCAAACCGTGCACGGTACGGTGCAGACACCGGCGTTTATGAACGTCGCGACGGCTGCGGCGATTAAGGGTGCGGTTTCTGCTTACGACCTTAAAGATATTAAATGTCAAGTGATGCTCTCCAACACGTACCACCTGCATCTGCGCCCGGGCGATGACGTGGTGCGCAAAATGGGCGGCGTACGCAAGTTTACCGGCTGGGACGGCCCTGTACTGACGGACAGCGGCGGGTTTCAGGTTTTCTCTCTCGCGAAGCTGCGCAATATCAAAGAAGAAGGCGTGACGTTTGCGTCACACATCGACGGCCATCGCATCTTCATGGGCCCGGAGGAAAGCATGCGTATTCAGTCCAACCTCGGTTCTACCATCGCCATGGCGTTTGACGAATGCGTGGAAAACCCGGCGGAATACGACTACGCGAAAAATTCCTGCGCACGCACAGCACGCTGGCTGCGCCGCTGCAAGGCGGAGATGAACAGACTGAATGCGCTGCCGGATACGATCAATCCGAACCAAATGCTGTTCGGCATCAACCAGGGTTGCACATACATCGACCTGCGCGTGAACCACATGAAGGAGATTGCGGAATTGGGGCTCGATGGTTATGCTATTGGCGGCCTTGCGGTCGGCGAGCCGGCAGAGGTCATGTATGAAGTGATTGAAGCGGTTGAAGAGCATATGCCGCAGGATAAGATCCGCTACCTGATGGGTGTGGGCACGCCGACAAATATTCTGGAAGCGGTGCACCGCGGCGTTGATCTGTTCGACTGCGTGATGCCGAGCCGCAATGCACGCCATGGTCATGCATTTACAAATGAAGGCGTGCGCAATATGCTCAATGCGAAATACACGCTGGACGATCAACCGATCGACCCGACCTGCGACTGCCCGGTCTGCCGCAAGTTTTCCCGCGCTTATATTCACCACCTTTTCAAAGCAGGGGAGATGCTTGCCATGCGCTTGACGGTTATGCACAATCTTTATTTCTACAACAATTTGATGGAACGCATTCGTAACGCGCTCGATGAAGACCGGTTTGAAGCATTTTATCAGGAGTATTCAGAGAAATTTAACAAAAGAATTTAGAAAATCCTTGCAACCACGAATGGCTTTTGTTATAATGTATAAAGTTAATTTGGTGACGGGTGTATTGACCGCTTTGCAGTCGAACGGAGCGCACCATGAAAGAAAGGAAAGAAAACCATGAATTTGAGTGTTTTGACAACGACAGGTGCAGCAGCCGGCGGCAACATGTCCAGCATGCTGATCATGCTCCTTGTTTACGGTGCGATCATCGCGGCTATGTACTTCATCTTCTTCCGCCCGCAGAACAAGAAGAAGAAGAAGGAAGCGGAAATGCGCAAGAACGCACAGGTCGGCGACGAGATCACGACCATCGGCGGTATTTGCGGCAGAATCATCGCTGTAAAGGATGAGACCGACAGCGTTATCATCGAGACCGGCAGCGACCGTGCAAGACTGCGCATCAAGCGTTGGGCGATCGGCAGCGTCGATACCATCCACGAGGAAGACGCGTAAGTTTCACTCTGTTTAAAAGCGAATAGTTTTGAGCCCCTTGGAATAAGTATGAAACAAAACTTATTTCAAGGGGCTTTTTCTATGCTGAATTTTAAGAAGCTGTTTTTGGGTCTCCTGTTTTCTGTGCTGTTTTCGGCTGTGCTGATCGCGGTTTGTGCCTTTATGATTTTAAAGCTCGGCTTTTTGCCGTCCGAGCCTATACTCGGTACGGCTGCGGCGGCGATCGGCGGCGTTTCCGTTTTTGCTTCCGCTTTCCTTGCGGCGCGCCTCGCGGGGGAAAAAGGCTTGCTGCACGGCCTTGTGCTTGGCACGCTCTATGCAGTTTTCTATGTTGCGATAAGCGTTATGCTGTATGCAAATATGCGGATTGTACTTCTTGTTATACGGAGCGTAATATTTGTAATATGCAGCGTATGCGGTGGAGTAATGGGCGTGAATAGAGATGAAAAAATCAGATTTTAAGCCATAATTTTGTAGCTGCTAATCAAGAGTATAAGAACGATTTTGCATATTTATTCACAACGGCTTGTAGCAAAGCAGAACTGCATATTCATAAGTTTACATAAGATTATAGACATAAATTTGTGCAGATGCAAAAATATTCACGGAAGCTCTTGCAAATTTGGCTAAAAAGTATTATAGTATATAAGACAGAAGTGAGGTGGCGTATCATGAAAAACGGCAAATTGGGCTTTATCGGCATAGGAAACATGGCGTCCGCGATTATTGGCGGTATCTTATCTTCCGGCACTTTCCCGGTCGGGGATATTTATATGTACAATCCGCACGCGGAAAAAATGCAGCGCTTTACAGAATCCGGTTGCGTAGCCTGTACTTCTGCCGAAGAAGTTGCCGAGCTTTGTGATACGGTGTTCCTTTGCGTAAAGCCACAGATTTTCCCGGAGGTGCTGCGCGTTATTACGCCGACCGTTGCGAAGAAGAATGCAGACGACGTTGTCATCGTTTCAATCGCTGCGGGCGTAACGTTTAAGAATTTGCAGGACGCGCTCGGCGCAGACCGCCGCTACGTGCGTGCCATGCCGAACACGCCGCTGCTGCTCGGTGAGGGCGCTACGGCGCTGTGCCGGACAAGCAATGTGTCGGAAGAGGATTTTGCGCGCGTGCGTTCCGCTTTCTCCTGCTGCGGTGTCACGCAGGAGATTGACGAAGCGCAGATGAATGCGGTGATTGCGGTCAGCGGCAGCTCGCCTGCGTATTTGTATCTGCTTGCAAAGCTCACTTGTGATTATGCAGCGCAGCAGGGCATTGACCCGAAGACCGCGCTTACACTGTTCTGCCAGACCATGAAAGGCAGTGCCGATATGCTTTTAAACAGCGGCAAAGACCCACAGGCGCTTATGGATATGGTCACGTCAAAGGGCGGCACAACATTTGCTTTGCTGAATGTCTTGAAAGAACAGGGCTTTAATGAGGCGATGATCAGCTCGTTTGAAGCCTGCACGCACCGCGCCGAAGAACTTTCCATGTGAGTGTGCAAGGCATAACACGGCGACGCTTCACATATAGATTGACCATCTTTTACAGGTGGTGAACGAAAAATGGAAGCAAAGCCGAAATATGCAAAACCACGTAGCTTATCTGTTTTAATGGCTTTGCGCATTTTGTTCCTGCTTGGCTTTTTGTTCGGTTGCTTATTTGCACGGACATCGCAAATAGCTATGGCGCCGGTTTCCGGCTCTGTGTGGTTTAGGGGGCCGTTTGAAACGGGAACGGACTTTCCGTTTGTATTTTCCGCATTTTTATTTGATTCGCTTTTTTACGCATTGCCGATTTTTTTATTTGGCATGACGTTTTTAGGTGTGCTTGTGATCCCCACTGCGATAATTCTGAAGGGCTTCACGCTTGGCACGTCGCTTACGGCACTGATTCGGTTTGAGGGTATCGAATCGTATTTTCGGCGGTGCTTTGATTATCTGCCGATGACAATGCTGTGCATCACGGTGCTTTTGCTGCTTGCGGCGGAAGCGCTTTGCACGGCGAGGCGCAGCTGTCGGGTGTTTTTTGGAAACGGAGAACCGCTTTCCGTAAAAAACTGCACCGTGCGGTTTTTGCTTGCGTTTGCGGCGCTGGTTTTCATTTCGATTTTATATGGTGTATTGCACTTTTTGATTTTGCAAATTTAGATTTTAAAGCAAAGGAGGCCGAAATGAATGAACATGGATGAATACTTCGTGCTGTTTCGCGAGTACATGCTCGTGCAGAAACCGAGTTCCGTAAATACGCGGGATTCTTATCTGCGCGATGTTTCGGCTTTCCTGCGCTACTTGGAGGGCGAAAATATAACATCTCCACTCGAAGTGGAAACGGAGACGGTGGAAGCGTATGTGCAGCATTTGCACAGCTTAAACCGCACAAATTCCACGATCTCCCGCAATATTGCCTCTGTGCGTTGCTTTTATAAGTTTCTCATCCTGCGCGGGGATATGCAGGTGAACCCGGCGAAATCCGTAAAGCTTGAAAAAGAGCCGAAAAAGCTGCCGCAGACGCTGACAAGCGAGGAGATAGACCTGCTGCTTTCCCAGCCGAATGTCACGGAAGCTAAGGGCTGCCGCGATAAAGCGATGCTGGAGCTTCTTTATGCCACCGGTATTCGCGTCAGTGAGCTCATCAACCTCAACGTGCAGGATATCAACCTGCGCACGGGAAAGCTGTTCTGCCGCGGCACCAAGGGCGTGCGCACCATTCCGATTTATGCGAAAGCGGTCGTTGCTGTGTCCGATTATCTTTACCGCATGCGCGATTTGATCGTGGACCCGGACAACAGCGGAGACGCGCTGTTTGTCAATCTGAACGGCTCGCGTTTGACGCGTCAGGGTTTCTGGAAAATTATCAAGGCGTATACGGCGGAGGCCGGCATTACGAAGGAGATTACGCCGCACACGCTGCGTCATTCGTTTGCCATGCACCTTTTGCAGGGTGGTGCTTCCGTAAAAGACATTCAAACCATGATGGGACATGCAAATATTTCGTCCACACAGGTATATGTTCATTTATTAGACCTTGATAATCACGTGAAAAGCGTGTATAATGAGTGTCATCCTCGTGCAAAAACGAGTTAATCTAATTCTGGAGTTGATTTTGTGGCATTTTTAGGACTTTTCGGTAATTATGATAAGCCGGGTCCGGGCGTTGACAAAGATGAACCGAAAAAGGCAGCGCCGGTACGTTTTTTTGAGATCTTGTGGCGAAAGCTGTCTAAACTGGTGCAGTTGAATCTGACATTTATGATCCCATTTATTGTGGTCATCGCGTTGATGGTGGGCGTATTTCTTTTACCGGTTCCGCATTTTCTTTATGCAACGTCGTTCTTCGGTGTGCTTGACCTGTACATTCTGTATGCGGTTACACTGCCGCTCATCCTGCTTTCGCCGTTCACATGCGGCTTAGCATATGTAACGCGAAACTTCGCAAGGGAAGAGCATGCGTTCGTTTGGTCGGATTTCTGGGACGCTGTGAAAAACAACTGGAAGCCGGCACTTTTGAACGGCGTGATCGTGTATCTCGCATATGTAATCTTGAGCTTCTCAATCTTCTTTTATTCCACACGTGTATCGGACAACTGGATGTTTATGATTCCGCTTGCAGTTTGCTACATCCTGTCGATTCTAATGCTGTTTGCGCAGTATTACATTCCGGTTATGATCGTCACGTTTGACTTGAAGCTGCGCCACATTTACAGAAACGCGTTTATTTTCTCTATTATGGGTCTGTTGCGCAACCTGATGATTACGGCAATCCTTGCGGGTTTATTCATTGCGTTTTTGTTCTGCCCGGCGGCATTTGCAGTGATCCCGCTGCTGCTCGTAATCATTTTCCTGTGTGCGTTCATCAGCTATCTGACGAGCTTTGCGACGTATTCGTTGCTCGATACGTACCTGATCCAGCCGTTCTACAAAAAGGAAGCGGAAGCGAAGGACGCTGAAATTCGCGTAGCCAAAGACGGCGATACGTTCAATTTCGACAATGATGAGTTGGACGACGATGACGACGATAAGCCGCAGTATGTGTACGTGAACGGCCGCTTGATCGACCGTAAGATCATGGAGCAGGAATCTCTGTTCTCGGATAAAACGGATACTTCCGATCATTTACAGTAATTTAAAACAAACATAAAAGCCTCTATCGAACTGAAATCGATAGAGGCTTTCATTTTGCTCAATTTCAATTATTTCTCATTCTTATCAGTCTTTTCACGCATTTTGGAAAGTGGGTTGGCGTTTACGGCTTCCTCCATTTGCTTGCTGGAGGTGTGCGTGTAGATCTCTGTAGTGCCGAGATTTTCGTGGCCCAGAATATCCTGCAAAACGCGAATATCTACGTTGCCGTATTGGTACATCAGCGTCGCCGCCGTGTGCCGCAGCTTGTGTACGGAGTATCCCGCGCCGCCAAGACCGATTTTCGTGAGGTATTTATTGACCATGGCCTGTACGGTCTTAGGACTGATGCGTGTGCCGCGGTTGCTGATGAACAGCGCGTTTTTATCCTTCACGTCGTCCTTTGGGCGCACACGCACGTAGCCATCGATAGAAGCTAAGCATGCGTCATTTAAGTATACGATGCGTTCTTTGCTGCCTTTACCGACGATGCGCAGGGTGGAGTTGTTGTGGATCACGTCGCTCATGTTGATGGAAACAAGCTCGGAAAGGCGCATGCCGCAGTTTAAAAACAGCGTCAAAATGCAATAGTCACGCTCTTTATCCGGCCCGTCCACGGCGTTTAAAAGCTCGCGGCTTTGCTCTAACGTGAGGTAGCGGGGAAGGGTTTTGGCTTTTTTCGGCGGGGTCAGATTCTCTGTGGGGTTAGAATCCAAAAGACCCTCGTGCACGGTCAGGTAGTTAAAAAAGCTTTTGAGACTCGAAGATTTTCGCTGACGCGTGGAGCTCATGTTGCTGCGTCCGTCGGCAGCGTAGTTCATGAATTCAAAAATGTCCATCGTCGTGATGGAACGGATAAATTCAAGGTCAATATCGTCGATTGGAATCTCCTCCATGGGCGTATCTTGTGAAACATATCCGCGAAAATGTTTCATGAAACGAAAGAATGTCCGCAGGTCAGAGCAGTATTCGTTTACAGTCTTCGGCGCGCGGCCTTTGATGTTGCGGTAATATAAAGCATATTGCCGCACAATCTCCGGCATTTCAGACAAAATATCCATAACGGGTACACCTCACAAATTTTGAATTTTAAAGCCGCAGCTTGGTGTTCAGCTCCGTTGGCTTCAAAGCTTTCGGGTTTAGCCTAATCGATACTTGAATTTACTCTTGGATCATCATTATAATTCGGAACGAGACGTATAGACATGCCGTGGTACTTAAACAGACAGCTGAATAAACGGAGCCGAGGTTATTAAAAACAATCTAATTGAGAAACGCACGGATTTCCGCAGCCGAGATTTACAAAGAATCAACGCACACAATCACGATTCATAATGAATGCGTTTATTTAAGCAAGTTGCAATCGCAAAACATTGAGTTTGGCTGAAAAAGGATGATCTCGCAGGTTTTACGAAAATCCGCTTGAAAAGCCAGCTATTCGTAAAATGCTGCTCCCCAAAATTATACAAAATATCTATTTTGTATAATTTGAGATTTTTTAGATTCAAGCCCCTTTGTATGCTTCCGTGTGAATCTGTTTTGAAATGTGCGTGTTTGGGTGCTTGTACATGAATACACAAGCGTTTAGTGTATTATCAACAACGGAAACTTCGTGGGAGGCTTTTTAAACACAAAATTAGGAATTAAACGTCAAGCTCCATCAGCGGTAAAATGCCGCCGATATCGATCATCTGGTTTTGTGTCAGCTCAATGTACTGTACGCAGTGCTTTTCGAGAAACGCACGAATCTCCGCCGCGCACTCTAAAGAATCGAGCTTGCCTGTGAACGCCACCACATTTTTGTCGATCAAGCCACAGCAGCCGCCTAAGAAGCCGTAATCGTAGCCATCCAGAAAAACGTTTTCTTCGTGCACAAGCAGCACGTCGATGCCTAAAAACTGTGCCAGTGCACGAATGCCGAGATCCATCGTGATGATCGCGTCTTTCGCCACAACAGCCGTCGCACAGCGCGTGTAGCCTTGGTTGACATGCCTCATTTTAAGGCCGGCGTCTTCCAGACAGGTGTAAATGTTCGGATCCATAACACCGAGGTTTGCAAGCACCGTGCCGTTCAGGTTTAACATGTTGCAAAGAACATCTTTCGGATATTTCGGCTCCGGAGTCATGGCAGTCTCCGCTACCTGATAGCCGATATCCGTAAGCTGCTTTTTGAGTGCCTCTTCTCCGCGCAGAACAAACGTGCGTCCTTTATCCAAATGAAACATCTGCATATCTGCATGGTACGCGATCGGATCCGGCAGACGCGTGTCAAACTCCGTTGTGACGCACCGAATACCATGCGCCTTTAAAGCTTCCAAAATCTCCGGATATGCGCCGGAGACCGCCGCTGTCGTGACCTTGCTTTCCGGCAGATTCGGCTTTTCAACAAATCGTTCTTTTACTGCACACATGCGTCAAACGCCTCCCTCACGTTGTGGACGCCGATGAGCTCCACCCCGCTGAATCTTTTTGAATCTATGCTCTTCATGCTGTGGTACGGCAGTACGCAGCGCGTGAATCCCAGTCGATATGCTTCCGAAACGCGGGACTCGATATGACTGACCGACCGCAGCTCGCCTGCAAGACCAATCTCGCCGAACACGACGGTATCATCGCGGATTGGCGTGTCTTTCAGGCTTGATACGAGTGCCATTGCAACGGCCAGATCGACCGCCGGCTCATCGATACGCAGGCCGCCGACGACGTTCAAATACGCGTCTAAATTGGAAAAATAGAAACCTGCACGCTTTTCCAGAACGGCCAAAATCAGCGCCATACGCGCATAATCAAAGCCCGTGGACATGCGGCGCGGCGTACCGAAGCCGCTTGTCGTTGCAAGGCCTTGAATCTCCGCGAGCAGCGGACGTGTACCCTCCATTACGGCGGTTACGCATGTGCCGGAAGCGTTCGTCGGGCGGCCGGAAAGCATTGCCTGCGAGGGGTTTTCGATTTGCCGCAGCCCCGCTTCCCCCATATCGAATACGCCAATCTCGTTTGTGGAGCCATAGCGGTTTTTTACGGCGCGCAGAATGCGGTACGTCATCTGGCGGTCGCCCTCGAAGTACAGCACGGCGTCCACAATGTGCTCCAACACCTTTGGACCCGCGATGGCGCCGTCTTTGTTGACGTGACCAACGAGAATCGCCGGGATATCGAGCGACTTGGAGCAGCGCATGATCGCGTTCGTGCATTCGCGCACCTGTGTGACGCTGCCGGGCGACGAATTGAGATCGGTAAAGTTCATCGTTTGGATGGAGTCGATCATTACGATATCCGGTTTTTCGGTGCGAATGTGCTCCACCACGAGCTGCACGTCCGTTTCCGCCAAAATGCGCAGGTTGGGACTGGAAACACCGAGACGCCCTGCGCGCAGCTTGATCTGCCGTGCAGATTCTTCGCCGGAAACATATAAAATACGCAGCTTTTGCCCGAGGTATTCGCAGATCTGCAAAAGAATGGTTGATTTGCCGATACCCGGGTCGCCGCTGATGAGCACGAGCGAGCCTTTTACAAGGCCGCCGCCAAGCACGCGGTCAAGCTCCGAAAGTCCGGTGTGATAACGATGCTCGTCCTCCGTATCGATCTCTGAAATTGCAAGCGGGCGCGTCAGCAGCGTAGAAGCTGAAGAAGAATACCCGGAAGCGGCGGATTTTGCGGAAACAGCCGTTTTGACGGATTCCTCCATGGTGTTCCACTCGCCGCAATCCGGGCACTTTCCTGCCCACTTTGCGGATTCAAACCCGCAGTTTGAGCAGATGTAGACGATTTTATTTTTAGCCGCCATAATGCGCACCGCCCTTATTTTGTATAATTCTAAGCCTATTTTACCACGGAACAGATGTTTTGTAAAGAGTTATTCCGCTTTGCAAAAGGCGATAATGCCATCCGCGATAGCCGCCGCCAATTTCTTTTGGTAGTTCTCGTCGCACAGCTTTTCAGCTTCTTCCGGGTTTGAGAGGAACCCGCATTCTGCAAACACGGCGGGTACGTCTACATGGCTCAAAATATACACGCGGCTTTCTGCCTGCTTGCAGGCACGCGTGTTATCCGGCTGCACCTGCTCGATGACCGCACGGCGGATGGTTTCGGCAAGGTCGGCGCTTCTAGCATTATTTGCTGAGTAAAACATCTGTGCGCCGCTGTATTGACTTTGCTCAAAAAAGTTTTGATGGATGCTCACGAAAATACAGTTCTCAGTTTCGTTTACGATCTGTGTGCGGTATAAAATATCAGACCGCTTTCGTTCGTTTAATGTGCTCAGCGTGGTATCGCCGACGGCGGTGTCCACTTCGCGAATCATTTTCACGGGGTAGCCCGCAGCTTCGAGCTTCTCTCGCACAAACAGCGCAATGGCAAGGTTTACCGTTTTCTCTTCCACACCGTTTACGCCTACGGCCCCGCCGTCTTCCCCACCGTGCCCTGCATCCAGAACGATCACGGGGCGGTTTTCGGTCTGTGCTGCGGCCACAGATACCGCATGTACCGCACCCAAAACAGAGCACACAAAAAATGTCAGAGCACCGAGGAAAAACACCACAGGAATATACGCGATTTTAAAAGACAAATACCGTTTCAAGCCGCATCACCCATAGATTTTTATGCATTGAAGCTGCCGGAAATACCCTATAAAAAGCAAAAAGCTGCCCGCCGAAGCGAACAGCTTTTTTAGCTTTTATGAAATTACTTGAAGAACAGCGGGAGCGGCTCCAGATAGATGATATCCGTACGATCCTTTGCATCGCCCTCGGCGAGCACAGCCGCCTTGCCGACGACGTTACCGCCGATCTCATGCACGAGATCTTCCAACGCGCTCAGCGATTCACCGGTGCTGATGACGTCGTCTACGATGAGAATACGCTTACCCTTCAGCATTGCGCAGTCTTCTTCGGAGAGGTACAGCGTCTGGATGTGGTCTGTCGTGATGGATTTCACCTCGACCTTGATCGGGTTCGTCATGTACGCCTTGATGCCCTTACGTGCAACAACGTACTGACGGCAGCCGATGCGCGCCATCTCGTAAGCCAGCGGAATGCCCTTAGACTCCGCCGTGATGATGATGTCGTGCTCCGGGCACTTTTCCATCAGCGCTTTTGCGGCCTTCTCGGTGATCTCTACATCGCCGAACATAACAAAACCGGCAATATCCAGCGTATCGCTGATCGGGCAGATCGGCAGCTCGCGTTCGCAGCCGGCGATCGTCATTTTATAAACTTCACCCATTGTAAAAACCTACCTTCAAAAATTATCGATTTTCGTCATATGCGGGGAATCAGCCCGGAGGCCACGCCATAGAGCGTCCGCCGAGCAGGTGGAAATGCAGGTGCTTTACGGTCTGTCCGCCGTCTTCGCCGCAGTTGTTGACGATGCGATAGCCGTTCGTGAGACCTTCTGCCGCCGCAATCTTCTTTGCGACCGTGAAGATATGTGCGACGATCTGCGCGTTTTCTTCCGTAAGGTCATCTGCGGAAGCGATGTGCTCCTTTGGAATCATCAGAATGTGCACCGGCGCCTGCGGGTCGAGGTCGCGGAATGCGAGCATTTTGTCGTCTTCGTAGACCTTCGTGCTCGGAATCTCGCCGTTGGCAATCTTGCAGAAAATGCAGTCCATTTGCCTTTCTCCTTTCTTGAGATTTTATATAGAACGTATAGAGAGAACTTAGATCTGTTCGCTGAGGATCTTTTCAACAGCTGCAAGGGCTTCGTCAATCTTCGTCTGGTCCTTGACGCCTGCCATAGCGAAGTCCGGTTTACCGCCGCCGTTGCCGCCGGTGAGCTGTGCAACTGCCTTTACAAGCACGCCGGCTTTGACGCCCTTTGCCTGTGCCGCTTTCGTTGCGGTCGCTGCAAGCGTTGCCTTTCCGTCCAGAACGCCTGCGAGCACGGCTACAATGGCCGTATCGCTCTTTTCGTCGCGGATCTTATCGCACATGGTGCGCAGTGCGTCGCTGCCTGTGCCGGAGAGCATCGCCGTAACGATCTTGACACCCTTAACTTCCACGGCGTTATCCAGAATGGAGCCGAGGTTCATGGATGCAATCTTGGAGCGCATGGATTCGATCTCTCTGTCCTTCTCCTTGAGGTCGGCGTTGACCTGTGCAGCTTTTGCCGGGAGGTCGGACGGGTTATTGACTTTCATCGCAACAGCGGTATCCTTGAGCAGCGTGTTCGTTGCGTAGATCATCTTAATGACGTTGAGACCTGTGACCGCTTCGATACGGCGCACACCGGCTGCAACGGAGGATTCGCTGACGAGCTTGAAGAGGCCGAGCTTAGCGGTGGAATCAATATGCGTGCCGCCGCAGAATTCCTTAGAGAATTCGCCTACCGTTACAACGCGCACGACGTCGCCGTATTTTTCGCCGAACAACGCCATAGCACCGAGCTTCTTTGCTTCTTCGATCGGCATTTCGCGGCACTCAACCTTGATGTCTTCGAGGATCTTCTTGTTGACGAGGTTCTCAACCGCGAGCAGCTCTTCGTCCGTCAGGGCGGAGAAGTGCGTGAAGTCGAAACGAACGGCATTCTCGTTGACGAGCTGACCGGCCTGCTCAACATGGTCGCCGAGCACGGAGCGCAGTGCAGCCTGCAGGAGGTGAGCTGCCGTGTGGTTGCGCATGATCGCTCTGCGTCTCTCAACATCTACAACAGCCTCAACGGTGTCGCCTTCGCGGAGGAAGCCTTCCTCCACAACAGCCTTGTGGATAAACACACCCGCTGCATTCTTCGTGGTATCCAGAACGCGGATGGTGCAGGAATCGTTCGTAATAACGCCGGTATCGCCGACCTGACCGCCGCTTTCCGCATAGAAAGAGGTGTGGTCGAGTGTGAACACGATGTCGTCGCCGGTCTCGACAGCTTCAACGCGTGCGCCATCTTTCACGATAGCCGTGACCTTTGCGGTTGCCTTCATATCGGTGTAGCCGACAAACTCGGTCTTGGCAATGTCGTCAAGCACATCGGAGTCGCCCGCCCATGCGTCTGCACCGGCATTCTTGCGGCTTGCACGAGCCGTCTCACGCTGCTGGAGTACCAGTGCGCGGAAGCGGTCTTCGTCAACGCTCATGCCTTTTTCGGAAAGGATTTCCTTGGTCAGGTCAATTGGGAAGCCGAACGTATCGCTGAGCAGGAACGCGTCTTCGCCGGAAAGCACCTTTGCATCGGTGCGGTCGATAATGTCGTTGAGCAGCGCGAAGCCCTTATCAATGGTCTTATAGAAGTTTTCTTCCTCAAACGCGATGACCCTTTTGATCATAGCGCTCTTTTCACGCAGCTCCGGGTAAGCGCATTCGTTCTCGTGAATGACGGTATCTACAACGTCCGCGAGGAACGGGTGGTTGATGCCGAGAAGTCTGCCATGGCGTGCCGCGCGGCGGAGCAGGCGGCGGAGCACATAGCCGCGGCCTTCGTTGGACGGCATAACACCATCGCTGATCATAAACGTCGTGCTGCGGATGTGGTCCGTAATGACGCGCAGAGAAACATCGGACTTTTCGTCCGCACCGTACTGCACGTTTGCAATGCGGGAGATATGCTTCATGATGTTCTGCACGGTATCGACAAGGAACAGGTTGTCCACGCCTTGCATCACACATGCCAAACGTTCAAGACCCATGCCGGTATCGATGTTCGGGTGATCAAGCGGCGTGTAGTTGTTGTTGCCGTCGTTCTCAAACTGTGTGAAAACGAGGTTCCAAACCTCAACGTAACGGTCGCAGTCGCAACCCACGCCGCAGGTGGGCTTGCCGCAGCCATACTTTTCGCCGCGGTCAAAATAAATTTCGGAACACGGACCGCACGGGCCGGAGCCATGCTCCCAGAAGTTATCTTCTCTGCCGAGGCGTACCATGTGCGACGGGTCTACGCCGTTTTGCTTTGTCCAGATGTCAAACGCTTCATCGTCGTCCTGATAAATGGAGATATAAAGCCTATCTGCCGGCATCTCGAGAACCTTTGTAAAGAACTCCCAAGCCCATGCGGTCGCTTCCTTTTTGAAGTAATCGCCAAAGGAGAAGTTGCCAAGCATCTCGAAGAATGTACCGTGGCGTGCCGTGATGCCAACGCGCTCGATATCCGGGGTACGGATGCACTTCTGGCAGGTGGTAACGCGCTTTCTCGGCGGGGTCACTTCACCCGTAAAATACTTTTTCATCGGGGCCATGCCGGAGTTGATCAGAAGAAGGCTATTGTCATCCTTCGGAATCAGCGGGAAGCTCGGCAGGCGCAGATGTCCCTTAGACTCAAAGAAAGAAAGATACTTTTCTCTGAGATCATTTAATCCTGTCCACTGCATTGTATTCACCATTCCTTCTATAATTTGCAGATAGAATAATATAAAAAGCCTAAGCTCAGTCTAAAACATAAGCCTCAAGCAGCTTTAACGTATTTTCGACGCCTTCAATGTGGGAGCGCTCGTAGCCGTGTGAAGCGTAAACGCCTGCGCCGATGAGGCCGTGACGCACGTCCCAGCCGGAACGCAGCGATGCCTCTACGTCGGAGCCGTAGTGCGGATAAACGTCCACGGCATACTTTGCACCGACGGACTTCGCCGCTTCCACAAGCGCGGTTGTCACGGCATAATTGTACGGGCCGCCGGAATCCTTCGCGCAGATGGAAACTTCGCGCTCCGTGCAGGTGAGCCCGTCGCCCACGCAGCCCATGTCTACGCTGATGAGCTCTTCGGCATCGTTCGGCACGGAAGCGGAAGCACCGTGGCCGACCTCCTCATACACCGTAAAGTGCAGATAGACCTTGCGCTTCAAAGTGCGGTTGTTGTCTTTGATCTCCTTTGCGAGCGCAAGCAGCATGGCGGCGCTGAGCTTATCATCGAGGAAACGGCTCTTGATATAGCCGCTTTCCGTGATGACGGTGCGCGGGTCAAAGCAGACGAAATCGCCCGCTTCAATGCCAAGTGCGCGCACATCATCGGCGGATTTTACCGGCTCGTCGAGCACGACCTCGGTCGTTTCAAATGTGCGCAGCTTTTCACCGTAGGAGCCGTTCACGTGGATCGACGCATTGCAAAGCTGCAAGGTGCCGCTGTAAACGCCGGAGAAGCGCGAGTAAATGCGGCAGTTCTCCGCTTCGCAGTTTTCGGCGCGCAGGCCGCCGATCGGCGTGATCGTGATGCGGCCGTTCGGCTTGATTGTGGAAATCATGCCGCCGAGCGTGTCTACGTGTGCCATCAGTACAAGTGGGCTGCCCTCGCCGCCGAGGCAGCAGAAAACGCC
The DNA here is from genome assembly GCF_046197855.1 of Hominenteromicrobium mulieris. Lineage (GTDB taxonomy): Bacteria > Bacillota > Clostridia > Oscillospirales > Acutalibacteraceae > Hominenteromicrobium > Hominenteromicrobium mulieris. Next base: position 1,536,845 of record NZ_CP173188.1, read on the forward strand.
GCCCTTTCTTGTTTTTTCCGGAGCGTAGCCGAGTGCTGTCAGTTCACCGATAAGATAGTCCGCCGCTTTATCCGTAAAGCCGGACGGAGAATCGATGGAAAGCAGGGCTTTGAGCTCGGAAAGGCAATAGTCCATATTCATGTTTTGCCACTCCTTACAAAAAAATAAGAACTGTCCTCCGCAATGGGACGGACAGTTCCGTGGTACCACCCAAATTGTGCATGAAGCTTTTCTTCATACACCACTTTGAACTCCTTAACGCGGAAAACGGCACAACTCATCACTGTGCGGCAGTCATACGGGTTGGCCTGTACATGGTGTTTTCCGAGGATCTTCCAGCCTGTGGATCCGCTCTCTGTTCGGTACAGCTATGTGCATTTGCCCGTGCCTTTTGCTATAAAACAAATTAAAATCTAAAATCACCAGCGGCTCATGTTTCGTTTGTGCTTTTCGAGATATACGTTCTCGACTTCATTCGGCGTGATGCCGTAGCACAGCAGAACATCGTTTAAATACATGAGCACATCACACACTTCTTCCGTGAAGTGGTGTCTGGTCTCGGGGTCGTTCAAAATCGCATCGTCACCCTTTTCCTTGATGATGTCGGCGACTTCACCGGCTTCGATCATCATCCAAAGGAGCTTATCGCGACCGATTTTCGGAGAAAGGCCTCCCCACTTTTCGAGATATTTTGCTTGCAGTTCTTTTTGAATCTGCTGCATATCTTCAAGATTCAGGCTTGCCATATCTCCACCCCTCATACGTATCTTATTATAATGCTTTTTTACCGGCTTGTCAATTAAAATCAACAAGTGCTTCGCCGATTTTGCGGAAAGCCTGCGGCACATGCGTTTCGCCGGCGGTCTCCTCCAGCACGACGAGGGTATAAAGCGGCTCTTCCTGTGCATTGCAGATGTAGCCTGCATACCAATAATTCTCGATTTCTTCCCCGTTTTCGTCATATACACCTGTCTGCGCCGTGCCGGTCTTGATGCCGGAAACACAGTTTTGCGGTGCGCCGATCCGTGCTGTACCGAATCGTGCTGTGCTTTCCATATAGGCACGTAAGCGTGCGGCGGTCGTCGGCTCCATGACTTTTTCACCGGTGTTTTCTTCGGTTTCCTGTACGGATAAATTTGTATCGACCATGCCATATACGAGCCGCGGCGTCATATAAATGCCGTCAGCGGCGATGGCGTTTACGGCAGCGGCCAAATTCAGCGGTGAGACAGTCGTTTCACCCTGGCCGAACGAAAACAGCGCCAGCGCACGGGCGTTTTTAAGGGCTTGCGCGTTCGAAAGCGAGCCTGCGGCCGTTTCTAAATTGTCTGCAAGCGAAACAGATGTACCAAAGCCGAGCTTTTCCGCCATACTTAAAATCTTTTCCGCGCCGAGTTTCTGCGCGAGCTGTATGAAATACCCGTTGCACGAGCTGCGCAACGCTGTGTGGAGATTCACTTCCCCATGTGCTTTGCCGCCGTAGCAAGTGATCGTGAGGCCGTCTACAACAACGCTTCCGGTGCAGGTATACACCTCCTTGTAATCGATGCCGCATTCGAGCGCCGAGGCGGCGCAGATGAGCTTAAAGACCGAACCGGGCGTATATGCGCACAGGGCACGGTTTACAAACGGTGCATCTTCATTTTCCATGCACGCAGCAAGGTCGTTCGGGTCTACGGCTGGGAAGCTTGCGGAAGCCAGAATTTCGCCGGTTTTGCAATCTAAAATGACGGCGGCGCCTTTTTTGATTTCCGTGCAGGCATTTTCCACACACTGCTGTATGCGCTTATCCAGCGTCAGCATCACGCCGCCGTCCGCAATGCGGTATGTGTTTTCCACGTGCATTGCTTCGCCGGAGATGGCATTGCCGAGCGCATCAATGGCGAAGGTAACGTCGATTTCCCCGTGGTTTTCCGCAAGCAGTGCGTCGAAGCTTTTTTCCACACCGTCCGCGCCGTTGTAGTCGCTGTCGAGATACCCGAGCAGATTCGCCGCCGGTTGCGGGTTTGCATACCGTTTTGTGACGGAAAATGTCTGGATGCCGTCATCACTGACGGGTGTTGTGACTTCGATCAGAAACGGCTTTCCGCTTTCAAGCGCCGTGCGCAGGACTTCGCGTTTTTCTTCCGGTACAGCGCGGTTTAATTTGGCAAGCGTTTCCCGCGAGGGAATTACCGCAGCGACATAAACACGCTCGGCGTTTGTGAGCGGCTGCAAATTGCGGTCGTAGATCGTGCCGCGCGCCTTGGCGGCCGTTAAGGTATATAAACTCTGCCGCCCGGCGGCTTCCGTATAGCTTGTGCCGCCGAAAGCGGCGGTCACGGTGCCGAGCAGTGCGATGACGAGAAAGAACATCACAAACGCATACGTTGCGATGATCCTGCGTGTAGACATAAAAACACCTCCGTATAGGAAAAGTATGGGCCCTAAACGGAGGTGTTATTCAGCCGCGCTTCACTCTTAGAAACGCGCCCTCTTTGATTTTTCGGTCGGTCTTGAGGTAGACCGTCATCGTCGCGTGCGGTGCGGATTCGATTGGCTCCATATCCTCGTTGTAGATGTCACTGAGTGTGAGGTCATACGGCACTTCGCCCGGCTCCAGTACGCTGACAGTCTCGCCGCGGAAGAAGCGGTTGCGCTGTGAAAGGCGCATCATGCCGTTTTCTTCGCCGGTGCACACGGCCGCAACATCCCAGCCGCGGATGTATCCGCCGCTGTTTACGGTCTGCCCCGGCTCGTGACCGCTGTAAAACCCGGTGCTGTACGCGCGATGGCTGATCTTCTCTGTCTCGTCCACGACCCACTGCGGAAGCGGCTCACCGTTCATGACAGCATCGATGCCGTGGCGGTACGCATTCGTCACGCAGGCAACGTAATACGCGGACTTTGCGCGGCCCTCAATTTTGAGGCTCGAAATGCCGCATTCGATGAGCTGCGGAATGTGCTCGATCATGCACATATCGCGGGAATTGAAGACATACGTCGATTTCTGGTCCTGTTCGATCGTGAATACCTGATCCGGACGCGTGCGCTCGATGAGGTAATAATCCCAGCGGCACGGCTGCGCGCAATCGCCGTGGTTTGCGTCTCTGCCGGTCATGTAGTTTGAAAGCAGGCAGCGGCCTGAGAACGAAACGCACATCGCACCGTGCACAAATGCTTCGATTTCGAGCGCCTTCGGCGTTTTCGCGCGGATCTCCGCGATTTCTTCAAACGAGAGCTCTCGTGCCAGCACGACGCGCTCTGCGCCCATGTTATAAAACGCGTTTGCGGTCTCATAGTTCACAACGCCGGCCTGCGTGGAAATGTGTATCGCGACATTCGGCGCGTATTTTTTTGCCATGGACATCACGCCGAGGTCGGTCATGATGAACGCGTCTACACCGATTGTCTGGCAAAACTCGAGAAACGCCGGCAGCGCGGCAAGTTCTGCGTTATGCGGCAGAATATTACAGGTGACATAGACCTTCACGCCCTGCGCGTGGCAGTATTTTACAGCTTCTTCAAGCTCCTCGTTTGTAAAATTGGAAGGCGCAGAGCGCATGCCGAAGGATTTACCGGCAAGATACACCGCGTCCGCACCGTAGCGCACGGCGGAAATAAGGCGCTCCATATCGCCGACCGGCGCCAGAAGCTCCGGCGCGTTATATCGTTTTTGTTCCATGAAATTCATTCCTTTACTGCATTTGTGCCTTCCCGGACAAAATTCGCCGGAAAGGCACAGGTAGCTTTGTTATCGTAAATGTTGTGTCGGTTACAGCAGACCGGCTTCCGCCATGTTCATCAAATGATCATCCATCGTGGAAGCGTAGTAAGCCTTACCATTGCTGTCATGACAGAAATAATAGGCATTACGACAATCATCACTGGTTGATGGATAGATTGCCGCCATAATGGCATCAAGACCCGGGTTGCAGATCGGGCCTGCCGGCAGGCCGTTGTTGTCATACGTGGAGTACGAGCTTACAAAGCCCTCCGGCGCGTCATTTGCCGTTTTGTACGGATAATAAACTGTGGAGTCGCAGTCCAGCGTGTAGATGTCATGCTCTGCGCCGCTTTCCAGTCGGTTGTGCAAAACAGCGGAAACTTTATACATATCTTTTGTATCTGCAGCCTCTGCCTGAATGATGGAAGCGAGCGTGATGATCTGATCCGTGGTATAGCCGGATTTCGCAATGTCATCGCGCATTTCGTCGGTGAGCTTATTTTCAAAGTTATTGAGGAAGCGGTCAAGGATCGATTCTACCGTATCGTTTTCAAAGAACTGGTACGTATCCGGGAACAGATAGCCCTCGAGCTTATAGTAGCGGTCACTTGTGTTCGTGATGGCTGCAACATCCGAGTAGCTGTCGTAATTCGAAGAGTTGCAAGCTTCAAGGATCTCGTCTGCAGTGTGCAGGCCGTTTTCTTCCAGCAAAGCGGCAAGCTGCTGCACCGTGATGCCCTCACGGAACATGACGGTGATCTCTTCGCCGAGATCCGGACCGGACTGTAAGGTATTGACAAGCTGCTTATAATCGTAGTTTGTTTTGATCGTATACGTGCCGGGTTCAAAATACTCCATTTCCGTGGTGAATTTGCAGAAAAGGGAGAAAAACTCCGGTTTATCGATCGCGTGGCTCTTGTAAAGAATGTCTGTCAGCTGCTCCTGCGTCACGTTTTCGGGAATCGTGACCTCCACTTCGGAATCCATGCGGTCTACACCAAGAAAATCGTTGGAGCCGCCAATCAGGTACGAAGCAAGGGTCAGAGAGACCAGAATAACCATGGCAAGCCACGTGAACGCGAAAATGCGCTTGTTTTTTCTGGCCTTTACACGGTTTCTTTTCTTGTGCTCCTTCGCTTCCTTTTTCTGATTGCGTTCCGCACGGGCGGAGCGTGCACCGGCAGAGCTTTCTTCCACACGCTGTGGTGCGCGGCTGCCGGCATAGCCCTGCAAGTCCTCCAGTTCGTCTGTGTGATTGAGCTGATCCTCGGAAAGATTCAGCTTGAATTCGCGCGAATTCTGGCTGCGCGGTGTCGCGTCCTTCGGGGCGTAGCGCCTGCCGTTATCACTCATATTTTCATTCCATCCTTTCTTCATCTGCCGTCAAAACGAGCCGCTTGTCGGTCAAAATACCGTCCATGCGTACATCATGCGGCTGCGTCGGCACTTGCGGCACGAGCTGAAAATCGTAGCATAGGCCGAGCTTTAAAACCGGATGCCGTGCAAAAAACGTATCGTAGTACCCTTTGCCGTACCCGAGCCGTGCGCCGTCTGCTGAAAACGCCAGTCCCGGCACAAGGCACAGTGCATTCGCCTCATCTTGATATGCCTCTGCTTCTTTCGGCTCCAAAATGCCGTAAGCGCCCGGCGAAAGATCGCGTAAAACCGAGATGCGGTAAAACACCATGCGGTTCGTGTTTGGCACGCATTTCGGTACGTAAAGCGCTTTGCCGTCTGCAAGTACACGCTCGAGAATTCTGAGCGTATCCGCTTCCGTGCCGAAGCTTACGTAGCTCAAAACACACGATGCCTTTTGGTACACCGAAAGTGCCATGAGCCGCTGCAAAAGGCAGTCATCCCGTGTAGCGCGATCCGTGCAGGCTTTGCGTGCCGCACGCATTTTTCGGCGCAGTGCGTTTTTTTTGGTTATATCGGTCATCAATCCGTGCACTGAATGCCGTCGTGGATCTTCTTTTCAACGTCCTTGTCGGTCAGCAGTCCAGCAAGCGTCAAGCCAAACTGCACGGCAACGCCCATACCCTTTGCCGTGACAATCTTGCCGTCTACGCAGACCGGCTTTTCGGAGATTGTGGCGCCCTTTAATTCGCCTTCAAAGCCCGGGAAGCAGATGGCTTCCTTACCGTTCAGGAGGCCGAGATGGCCGAGAACGCTCGGTGCAGCGCAGATTGCCGCAAGGTAAATGTCGTTCTTTGCGCAGTATTCCGCGCAGGTTGTGACGATCGGCGATTTTTCGAGGTTCAGTGTGCCGGGCATGCCGCCGGGCAGGATCATCAGCTCCATATCGTCCGTTGTAACGTCTTTTTCTTCGATGTCAGCTGTTACGGTGATGCCGTGGGAGCCGGTGATTGTTTTGCCGCCGACGCCGACGGTCTTTACTTCAAGCTCTGCGCGGCGCAGAATATCCACGGGCGCGAGCGCTTCGATCTCTTCAAATCCGTTTGCAAGAAATACATAGATCATAATAAATCCTCCAGCTTTTCCTTGATCTCGTGATGAATATCTTCAATGCTGCGCAAGGTGTCGCCCTCGGCGCAGTTTAATACGGTCCAGTTTAAATGCTCTGCGGCGTACAGTGCACAGTCCCTGCAATGTAGCAGATAAGGTATGTCGCTTTCGTGAATGTCTTTTTTGGTAGTGTCGCCTGCGTAGCGCTCTGTGAGCAGCCTTTGGGAAATTTTCGGCGGCACATCCAGATAAATCACACGATCCGGCCTCGGCAGCCCGAATTTTTCATATTCCAGGTCTTCAAGCCACGAAACGAACGCTTTCCACTCCGTTTTTGGCAGCTTACTTAATTGATATACAATGTTGGACGTCACATAGCGGTCGGAGATGATCGGCACACCACTTGCATAATCGTCTTTCCACTTCATGCGGTAGCTTGCAAAGCGATCCACGGCGTAAAATGCGCTTGCGGCGTAGGCGTTCACGTCTCCCGCCTCTTTTCCGAAATCGCCTTTCAGATACATTTTTACAAGCGACGAAGACGGAGAGTCATAATCCGGGAACGTTACCTGCCGTGCGCGGCCGCGCGATAAGGCGTAGTCATACAAAAGCTTTGCCTGCGTGCCTTTGCCGCTGCCGTCCAGCCCTTCGATTACAATCAATGCCATAAGTTTCATTTACTGCTTTCTGCGTAAATTTGCCGGCCTTTGCCGACTTTTTGCACCGCAGCGCGGTACATTCCTATTCATTATAGCAAACTGCGGCGAAATATACAACCGAAAAATTTCTTACAATGCGAAAAAACCGAGCAAAGCGGCGGGACAGGCACAATACCCGCCCTTTTCCGTACAATGGCATTGAGAAACCACAAAGGAGGTTTACAAATATGGCTGAAAATGAGCGGACACCCGATTGCGAAAACGGCGCAGCGTTAAAAGAAGCCGTCTGCATAGATGCCATGCGCATTTACGATTCCTGTTCAGATAAAGACTGCTTAGAGGATTTACGTGTGCTGTTTCCCGCCTCGGTGCAGCCCGTTGTGGACGCTTCCGCTAATGTGCGGGTACGGGACGTTGATGTAATCTCTGTGTACATTGATATGCAGCCGATTCCCTTTAACCGCGGGTATTACTCCATTGATCTCACGTTTTTCTTTGACGTATCTTTGGAGCTGTACGGCGGCGCGACAGTGGGCTGCGAACGCGTGAGCGGTATTTCAATTTTCAATAAGAAGGTCATTCTCTACGGCAGTGAGGGCAACGTGAAGATGTTTACAAGCGAGAGCTGCCGTGACGAAGCCGATTTACAGGGCAATAAGGTCTTACCCAAGGCGACTGTGCAGGTCGCGCAGCCGGTGGCGCTTTCCGCGAAGCTTTGCGAGCACTGCCGCTGCGGCTGCGAGCCCTGCTGCGTGATCCCGGACTGCATTGCAAGCCGTTACGGCGGCGCGTTTGAAACGGTAGAGCAGAAAAACACCGTATACGTGACGATCGGCCTGTTTACCATCGTGCAGATTGTGCGGAATGTGCAGATGCTCATTCCCGCGTTTGATTTCTGCATTCCGGATAAGGAATGCGTCACCTCCGGCGACAACCCCTGCGAGCTGTTCCGCAAGATTGATTTCCCGACCGACGAATTTTTCCCGCCGAAAGCGAGCGACTGCGGCTGTGGCTGCGGCAGACAAAATTAGAACCGCATTTGAATAATATAAGCCGTGCACTTTAAAAACAGGTGCACGGCTTACTTTTTTATACTTTTGTCAGTCTTGCGAAGTTTGCAAACAGCTTTTTGGTGCCGACTTTGTCAAACGCGACTTCGAGCAGCGTATCGTTCGCCATCGGCGTGGCGGAAACGATGAGACCCGTGCCGAACGCCTTGTGCAGGACAGTATCGCCTACGCGGTATGTACCGGCAGGCGCGGGCTTTACGCGCGGCTTCGGCATGAATCCGCCGGCTTCCGCAACGGATTTTGTTTTCGGTGCTTCCCCGAACGGCTTCGCGCCGCCGAAGCTCGGCATAGAGACCGGGCGCGCGCTGTAATCGCGGGAGCGGGTGTGCTCGACGAGCGTCTCCGGGATTTCTTCCACAAAGCGCGAAACGCGGTTGCGGTTCGTCATGCCGAAGATCATGCGGGATTCCGCGTGGAAAATGTACAGCTCCTCTTTTGCACGCGTGATGGCAACATACGCCAAACGGCGTTCCTCCTCCACTTCGGACGGTACATATACGCTCGCCATGCCCGGGAAAATGTTTTCCTCCATGCCCGGCAGAAACACCACCGGGAATTCGAGACCTTTTGCGGAGTGCACCGTCATGAGCACGACGGAATCGGCGTTATTATCGTAATTATCGATGTCCGTAATGAGCGAAACTTCTTCGAGAAAATCCGAAAGCGTGCCTTCGGGGTTCTCCTCCTCAAAACGGCGCAGGTTGGAAGCAAGCTCCTGCACGTTCGCGGCGCGGTCTTCTGCGGATTCCGGGTCGTCGGTCTTAAGAAAATTCAGGTAATCGATGCGCTCCACAAGCTCGTCATAAAGCTCGCCGAGCGTGATTTCTTCGTCGTTGTTGAGCTCGATGAGTCCCTGCATCTGTGCGGCGAAAAGCGTCATTTTGTTTGCGGCACGGGACAGTGCGGGATAGTCTTTCGCGTGCGAGACGACCTCAAACAGTGTCTCACCCGTCTGCTGACCGATCTGCGCCGCGACTTCGACCGAGCGGTCGCCAATGCTGCGCTTCGGCGTGTTGATGATGCGGCGCAGGCGCATTTCATCACTCGGGTTGTTGATAACGCTCAAATATGCGATCATCTCGCGGATCTCACGGCGCTCGTAGAAGCGCGTGCCGCCTATAATTCTATGCGGTACGCCGGACTTTGCAAAATTGCGTTCAAATGTCAGCGACTGTGAGTTCATGCGGTACAAAACAGCGTAATCAGAGAATTTTCGCCCTGCGGCAACGCCGCCTAAGATGATCTTCGTGATGCGCTCGGCTTCGTCCGTTTCGTTTTCCGCCGTGTGCAGGTGGATCATGGCGCCGGTGCCGTTCTGCGTCCACAGCGTTTTGCCTTTTCGCTCGGTGTTATGCTCAATGACGGCGTTCGCGGCGTCCAGAATGTTCTGCGTCGAGCGATAATTCTGCTCCAAACGAATGACCGTCGCATTCTGAAACGTATTTTCAAAGCTCAGAATGTTTTCGATCGTCGCACCGCGGAATTTGTAGATGCTCTGGTCGTCGTCGCCGACCACGCAGAGGTTACCGCTTTTTTCGGCCAGCATGCGCACAAATGTGTACTGCGCATGGTTTGTGTCCTGATACTCGTCAACCATTAGGTAGCGGAAACGGTTCTGGTAGTATTCCAGAACGTCCGGGCACTTTTTGAAGAGCTCCACTACTTTGTTGATGAGGTCGTCAAAGTCCATAGCATCGGCGTCTTCCAAACGCTTTTGGTACGTTGTATACGCGCGGGAGATAATCTTTAATCTGAAATCGTCGCCGACCGTGAGGGCATACTCGGCAGGCGAGATTAAAGAATCCTTTGCCCGGGAAATCTCGTTCAAAATCGATTTTGGCGTGATGTTTTTTTCCGAAATATTGAGCTCTTTTAAGATGCTTTTCATCAAACGGCGCTGGTCGTCGGTATCGTACACCGTAAAGTGCGAGGAATACCCGATACGCTCGCCGTCGCGGCGCAAAATACGCGCGCAGGTGGAGTGGAACGTCGATGCCCAAATGTCGTTGGCGGTCTCGCCCAGCATGGCACACAGGCGGTCTTTCAGCTCGCCTGCAGCCTTATTTGTAAAGGTAATAGCCATGATGCGCCACGGCGCGCAGGCAGAAACACTCAAATGCTCCTGTGTTTCCGTTGTGAGCGGCGTGCCGTTTTCAATATAAGCTTTGCACGCGGCAATATCATTTTCATCGAGATCGTCATGCAGATAGGTGCTGTTGTACGCGTCGCCGTAGCGTAGGATATTCGCGATGCGGTTGATGAGCACCGTTGTTTTTCCGCTGCCTGCGCCCGCTAAAATGAGCAGCGGGCCGTTTACGGTGAACACGGCCTGCTTTTGGCGGTCATTCATGCGTGCAAAGTCTTTTTCCAGCACCGCACGGCGCAGTGCAAGAATTTCCGATTTATCCATAGGTTCAAATGATCTCCGTTCTGTTGGTTCTGTGTCTTCTCGTTTTTCGGTTTCTATTTTACTATATCTTGCAAAAAAGTTCAATCGAACATAGAAAATTCCCGGGACGAGCTTTAAATCAGCCCCGAGAGGTTTATGTGTAAGTTAATATGACTTTACAAAGCAACTCAACTTTGCAAAGTCGATACGCTTTACATTACGCAAGCATCTTACGCACCATGTCGTAAAGCACGGGTTTCATATTGTCTATTGTATCCGGCTTATTTTCAATCATCGTGGCAAAGCAAGTGGAACCAATGAGCTCAACCACCAAAAACACGCGCTTATATAAGACATCTTCTGTGCAGCCCACGGCGAGCGAGCTGCTCTCAATGGCAGTGACAAGCTTGTCCCACAACGGGTCTTCTCTTAGATCAAGCTGCTTTTCAATCATCGGCCAGGAGAAATTGCGCTCCAAAAGCCGCAGTGTCAGACGGCTTCTTTTAAAGTATTCCACGATGTAATCGACCATGAGGATGATGTCTTCTACAAAAACGCCAGTCTTATGCTCTTCCGCATATTCATAGGCCTCACTCAAAACACGCGCAGAAATGCGGTATGTGAGCTGCTGCAGAAGCTGGGTTTTATCGTGAAAATACAGATAAAACGTACCCTTTGCGACGTTCGCTTTCTTTACGATCTCATCGACCGAGGTCTTGTTAACGCCCTTTTCAAGGAAAAGCTGATAGGCCGCCTCGAGCAGCCCCTCCTTTTTCTGTTCTTTTTTCTGTTCAACACCGCCGCGCATGGCTGTGGCCTCCCAACATTCAAATCTAACTGTGTAATCACTTCATTTGTTTTATAGTATAAGGCGGATACACCGTAAAAAGCAAGCCAAAAACAACATTTTGTACAGATTTGAATAAAATGACTAATAGTCAATTTATTTTGCCTACACAGTTCGTCACTTTTAATATTGACTATTGGTCATTTTTGGACTAAACTACATAACGAAATAAACGGGATGGTTCCCGAATGAAAGGAGCGGTGCTAAATGGAGCACTTTGCACGATGGATCGTGAAGCGCAGAAAGCTGATTCTTGTTTTAGCGGTTCTGCTTTTGATCCCCTCGGTGTTCGGTGCGCTCGGCACCTACATTAACTACGATATTTTGACCTACCTGCCGAAAAATCTGGATTCCATGATCGGCGAGACGTATTTGGAGGATGACTTCAATATGGCATCGGTTTCCATGATTACGGTTGAAAACATGTCTACGCCTGATACCTTAAAACTGAAAAGCGATCTTGAAGGGGTCGAAGGCGTACAGAAGGTCATGTGGACGAGCGATTTTATCGATGTGACGACGCCGAAGGAAATGCTTCCGAGCGATATTCAGAAGTTCTTCTATAACGATTCCGGCGCAACGATGCTCATCGTTCAGTTCGATGCCCCGAGCGCAGATGCCAGAACGATGAACGCGCAGAAGCAAATCAAGAACATCTTGAATAAAGATTGCTTCATCGGTGGTATGTCGGCTATTTTGGAAGATACCAAGAGCCTCATCAATAAAGAAATGCCCTTGTATATCCTTTGCGCTGTGGGCGCTTCGTTGCTGATTCTGTTCCTCAGCCTGAAAGAAACGATTGTGCCGCTTATCTTCATGCTCGGCATGCTGTTCCCAATCGTCTATAACTTCGGCACGAACATTTTCCTCGGCCAAATCAGCTACATTACGGAAGCATTGGCAACGGTCCTGCAGCTTGGTGTTACGATGGACTTCTCCATCTTCCTGCTGCACCGTTACGAAGAAGAAAAGCTGACGGCGGCATCCGATGAGGACGCCATGGTGGCGGCTATTAAAAAGACGTTTTCCTCCATTACCGGCAGCTCCCTTACAACGATTGCGGGCTTCCTTGCCATGTGCACCATGCAGCTTACGCTCGGCGAAGACATCGGCGTCGTCATGGCAAAGGGTGTTCTGCTCGGCGTTATCTGCACCATCACGGTTTTACCGTCCCTTATCATGACGTTCCGTCGTGCCATTGAAAAGCACACGCACCGCACGTTCATCCCGAAGCTCAAGCGTACCTCGAACTTCGTCGTGAAGCACCGTGTGCCGATTTTGATTGCGTTTATCATGATCTTCATTCCGTTCTTCATTGCACAATCAAAGACTTCCGTTTACTACACGATCTTTGATGCGCTTCCGCAGGACCTTCCCGGCATTGCGGGTACGAACCGCTTGAAGGAAGACTTCGATATGACAACGTCCCACTTCATCATTGTGGACGATACCCTTTCCGAAAAAAATCTCTCCGATCTTTCCGATGAGTTGAGCGACGTGGACGGCATTCACCAGGTTTTGAGCTATGAAAAGTTCGTCGGCGGCGCGATCCCGGAAATGTTTATTCCTGACGACGTGCGCGACATCTTTGAGGCCGACGGCCACAAGATGATCCTTGCAAACTCCTCCTATAAGAGCGGCAGTGACGAGCAAAATAACCAGCTCTCCGAAATGATCGATATTGTGAAAAAGTACGACCCGAACGGCGTCATCACCGGCGAAGGCGCGATGACGAAAGATTTGATCGAGGTTGCGGATGTCGACTTCAATAACGTCAACATCACAAGTATCATCGTCGTGTTCGTCATTATCGCCATCGTGTTCCGCTCCGCTTCTGTTCCGGTGCTGCTCGTTGCGGCGATTGAAAGCGCCATCATGATCAACCTCGGCATTCCGTACTTCACCGGCACGACGCTGCCGTTTATCACAAGCATCGTTATCGGCACCATTCAGCTCGGTGCAACGGTCGACTATGCGATCCTCATGACCACGCGTTTCCGCGAAGAGCGTAACGCGGGTCACACTGCAAAGGAAGCGGCTCAAATTGCCGTTGAACAGTGCAGTCAGAGCATTTTAACAAGCGGTCTCACCTTCTTCGCGGCAACGTTCAGCGTGTCCCTCGTCTCCCGTATGGAGCTTATCGGCGTGTTGTGCAAGCTCATCAGCCGCGGCGCACTCATCAGTATGGCAGTTATCCTGCTTGTGTTGCCGGCACTGCTCGTCATCACGGAGCCAATCCTCAGAAAGACCACGTTCCATTGGCTGAAAAAGCCCGAAATCACCGAGAAAAAGGCATAATCGATTCAGAGAAAGGATCTCGATCAATATGAGTAAGTATCTTACAAAATCCGTTGCGGCTACGATTTCCGCACTTCTCCTCCTCGGCTGCGCTGCCCCGGCCTTCGCGGCGGATGCTACCGTTGAGAAAAAAGAAACCTCTTATCTCATCCTGAACGCAGACGGTTCCGTGCAGGAGCAGGTCACCAGCGATTGGCTGCACAGCGATGACGGTTTTGATGCCGTTACCGACGAAAGCGACCTTTCCGATATCCAGAATCTCAAGAGCGACGTGATGCCGGAACAGTCCGGCAATACGCTCAAGTGGACGACGGACGAAACCGATATTTATTATCAGGGCAAGAACAGCGCACAGGCGCCTGTCGGCGTTTCCATCGAGTATACGCTGGACGGAAAGACGGTTACGGCCGATGAACTCAAGGGTCAGAGCGGCCACCTTGTCGCAACCGTTAAGCTGACGAACAACACCGGCGAAGAAGTGACCGTAAACGGTAAAAAGCGCACCGTCTATACCCCGTTCTTCACCGTTGCGGCGGCTGTGCTGCCGAGCGAAAACTTCAAGAACATCACGACAGAGCACGGTCTTGTGGAGTCTGATTCCAAAACGCAGGTTGCCTGCTACCTTGCGATGCCGGGCATGAAGGAAGCCGTCAGCGACCTGCTCCCCGACAGCTTTGATAAGCTCGACGACCTGATGCTCGATACCCTTACCCTCGAAGCGGATGTTACGGACTGCACCGTCCCGACGTTTCTCTTCGCCGCGGCTCCGAACCTTTCCGACCTCGACCTCGATGAGGCTTCCGACGAGCTTGGCGACACGATGAATGAGTTGACCGATGCAATCGATCAGCTGAAGGATGGTTCCGGCGCACTGGATGACGCTGTGGGCACACTTGTCGAAAGCCTTGACACGTTTGCTTCGAGTTACAGCCAGTTCGATGCCGGCGTGGACAGCGCTTTGAACGGCACACAGACCCTTGCAAACGGCACGGAAAACCTGCTTGAAAACGCACAACTCTTGGCAACGAAGACCGGCGAGCTTTCCCTCGGCGCTATTCAGCTGCAGAACAGTACCGCACAGCTTGCGGGCGTCATGAATCAGCAGCTTGTCCCGGGCCTTGTAGATGCTTCCGAAAAGAAGACCGCGCTTGAAGACAAAATGACCGAGCTTTCCGGCAAGCTGGAGACCGTTGAAATCCCGGATATGACAGCACTCAAAGCACAGCTCGGCGCAGGCGCTGCACAGGTTTTCGATGGCGCGGCGAGCGGCGCAGCGAAAGCGGCTTCCGAAGCTGCTGCAAGCAATGCGGCAACAGTTGCTTCTCAGAAGACGGCGGAAGAGATCAAGGGCAACGTACAGGCGGCAGCCGATGATGCGGCAGTCGGCGCAGATCAGGTAGCAGATCAGGCAGCTGCACTTTCGACCGATGTATTCCAAGGCGGTTATAAGACGGCACTCGAAGAACTTTTAAGTGATCCGAATTTCCTTACTGAGGATCAAAAAAATGCAATCTTAGCAAAAATCGATGTTCCGGCTTCTCCGAGTAGCGAAATTACCGATACAGTTACAGCAAAACTTTCCGACGCAGCAACAGTTGCTGTAAAAACGGCAATGGGTCAGGTTGTAAACGATATTGATTCGGATACGATTGCAAGCACGGTTGGTCCGAAGGTTGCCGAACAGGTTGCCCCGGCTGTTACGGAAAAAGTAACTACTTCCGAGGAACTTGCAGCGGCAAAGCAGAGCGCTGTGCAGCAGGTTGCAGCGGCAATTCCGGACATTAACACCGATGAGCTCAAGAGTTTGATGGGTGAATTCAAAGACCTCTCCTCGCAGGCAGGCGAAATGATGGACAGTGTCGATACGCTGACCGGCGCGCTGTATAACGCAGAGAATCCGGCAGATACCAACACGGTTGTCGGTGCGGCCAACGCGATTTCCGACGGTGCTGCAAAGCTTGGCAGCGGTGCTTCTCAGCTTGCAACCGGCACCTCTGCATTCGCAACCGGCGTAGGCACGCTCGATGCAGGCACCAACCAACTGCTCAGCGGCATGGAGACGCTCTCCTCCTCCAGCAAGACCGTATCGAATGCGATCGGTCAGTTCCAGACCGGCGGCGCAGAACTTAAAGACGGCACGTCTGAGCTCAGCGACGGCATGACAGAGTTCTCCGGTACAATCAATGATAAGCTCGACGGCCTCAGCGAAATTACCGACCCGGATTCCACGCTGGCACGCGTGATTGACATCATGAAGGACCGTGCGGACAGCTTCAAGGGCTCCGGCCGCGCAGACGGTACGGATATGACCGTAAGCTACGTAATGCGCACCGCAACGGACTCGAGCAGCAACAGCACGAGCACCACGGAAGAAACCACGACCGAGACTGAAACCAAAGACAGCTTCTGGAACCGTGTGGCAAACCTCTTCTCTAAGTAATTTAAAATAAAGCAAAGGAAGCAGGAACACATCGAAAGGTGCGCCTGCTTCTTTTTTATTGCTTTTTTCGGTGAAACGGTGTATGATTATCGTGTTTAAATCAGCAGAAAATGGGGTTGAAAAATGAAAAAACTATGCACGCTGTTCCTCACATTTTTGAAGATCGGCGCTTTCACGTTCGGCGGTGGCTATGCGATGGTTGCCTTGCTGGAAAATGAATTTATCGCAAAGAAAAAGTGGATCGATAAAAAAGAGTTCCTCGACATGATCGCGATTGCGGAATCTACGCCGGGCCCGATAGCGATTAACAGCGCAACGTATATCGGTTATCACATTGCCGGTGTGCCCGGCGCGGCGACGGCCACGCTTGGGGTGTGTATCCCTTCGTTTGTCATCATCTACCTCATTTCCCTATTCTTTGACCAGTTTTTGAGCTTGAAATTCGTTTCCTGCGCGTTCCGCGGAATTCAGGTGTGCGTTGTGTATCTCATCTTTTCCGCCGGTGTGCGCATGCTGAAAAGTCTTGAAAAGACGGCGTTCAATACCGTGCTTGTCACAGGCGTAGCGGTTTGTATGATAGCGTTTTCCGTTTTCGCTGTTTCGTTTTCGTCCATCTACTTTATTTTGCTTAGCGGTGTGGTTGGTCTTGCGGCCTACTTCATACAGCGCCTGCGTGGAAAAGGCGGTGACGTGAAATGATCTATTTTAAATTATTCCTGACCTTCCTTGAGATTGGCGCAGTGTCGTTCGGTGGCGGCTACGGCATGATCTCCCTCATCCGCGAAGCCGTGCTCTCGAATCACTGGCTCACGGAAAGCGAGTTCATCAACTTCATTGCGGTGTCCGAATCGACCCCCGGCCCACTTGCCGTCAACATGGCGACGTTCATCGGATCTTCGCAAGGCGGCGTGTTGGGCAGTCTGCTCGCGACTTTGGGCGTGGTGCTCCCCTCGTTCGTCATTATTTTGCTCATTGCGGCAGTGTTGAGTAATCTGCTGAAATACGCCGGTGTACAGGCATTCCTCTCCGGCGTGCGTCCGTGCGTGGTGGCGCTCATTTTGGCTACGGCGCTGACGATGGGTCTCAGCACGCTATTCGGCTTTACGACCATACGAAGCGCCCCCGAGGTCGATCTGCGCGGTGTTGTGATTTTGCTGCTGCTGATTACTTTGCACTTTGGCTATAAGCACTTTAAAAAGAAAGCACCCTCGCCCATTTTGATGATCGTGCTTTCCGCCGGTCTCGGCATTTTGTTCTACGCATTTTAAATTTTGGGAAAAGAAAAGACCTCTGCTCGGGCCAAACAGTCTTGAGCGGAGGTCTTTTCTGTACAGAAAATAGCGTTTAGCCGTTATTTCGGCTGCACTTTTCGGCGTCGATTGCAAGCACGATCATCAAAACGCACAGTGCGTCTGCGGGGTCGTATATGTTCAAAAGGTACGTGTCCGTCCAGTTGAACAGCTCTTTGGAGATGCTTGCCACATCGTGACCGCTTCCGGAAACAACGGTATAATCCCACTCCAAAACGTTGCCCTCCACATGCCAGCCGTTGCATTCTACGTTGTATTTCGGCTTAAATAGTGCAAATTCGCGGCTGATGCAACCGACATATTGGTTTTTAAAATACATTTCGAATTTCGGCATGAACGTGAAGATGCGTTCTTTTACCGTGCCGATCTCTTCGCCGTAAGCGTCAAAAATTTTCAGGCAGTGTCCCCAGGAGAGCTGCCCTTTGACGACATACACCGTGTTGCCGTTCTCATCGTAAATATCGTAGCTGTCGAACCATGAAAAAAGCGCTGTTTAAACCGTAAAATCATAAAAAATCCCCTACTTCTTGCCACTGTTTTCAATCGTATAGATCACACAGACGAACCCTGCGATGACCGCGAGCAGTATGGAGCCGCTTAACCCGTCGTTCATGGCAGCGCCGAGGAATAGCCCGACTATGGCGGCCAAGATGATTACAACGGCGGAACCGATTGTTTTCATGTTCACGACAAAATCTCCTCCACGTACTTCTTTAAGTCGATTGTACCACGCTGCGTGTCGGTTTGCAATAGACTTCTGCAAAGGTAAAAGAAAAGAATACGTTAAAAGCAGGTTAAAAACATGAAAAATATCCACATTTTTTCGAATTTTCTATTGACATTTCCTTTGCGGTTTTATATAATTCAATTGTAAATCTGTCAAGCGCCCCGCGGTCACCCATCCTTCGGCCCGGGGTGCTATTTTTCTGAAAATAAAAAAGGCGCAGAGCCCGCTCGGAAATCCCGGCAGCCCTGCGCCTTTTTTAGATCGGTCTTTCCTGCTTCTTCCACCGCGTCGAACTTCGCCGCTTTCGCTTTCAGCGCTTCATAGCACGGACATAAAGCAGAAAATATTTGAAAAACATCGTTTATTGATACATTAGCCCCGGCATTTTGACTTTATCTCTTCTGACCTTCGTATTCCAAGAAGACCGCTCTTTAAAACTCCGAAATGCGGCAGCGGCGATCTCCGAGGGAAGCTGTGTCTTGAGCGGTAGCTTACATTGATACTGTGAGCCGAATAGGTTATTGCCCCGGACATGGACTTGGACGGTAGATTGCTACCAAACAAAATTTGTGAATGCAAATCTCAAAGCAGTTTGCTTCCTGCACGCTTTCTATCCTGCGGCCTGTGTCAGCACACATGCTGTTGTGCTTTGCGACATGAACGGCAGACAAATGCCGCTCTCACTCGCGCCGATTAGCAGTTCCGTGCCGCTCGGGCTGATCAGGAGAGGATATGCCTCACACAGATACACCGGGCCGTCCGTGACACCGTAGCTGTTACCGCCCACAAGCGACAAGCTGAGCGTCACATAGCTCGGCCCGTCCGGAATCGTTTGAATCGCCCAGAAGCCGCTCCACATCTCCTCAATGTCGTCGCTGTCTTCGTATGTCCACTCCAGATCGACTGTACCCCCCGTCTCATCCTCGAGATAGAAGCGCAGCGAGAAATAGGCATAGCGGCCGGTTTCCTCTACCATGGTTTCTGTGATCCAGTCCGTGCCTGTACTCTGCGATCCGGCAAGGCCAAGCGCGGTCACGCCTGTCCAGCCGTCAGAAAGCCAACCGGCAAATTCGGATGGGATGTCATACCAAGCATATTCCGTAAAATCGAATGAAAGATAGTCACCGGCTTCCGATGTACACGGTGCAAGATGGCTCATCGCATCAAGCGAGGGATACCATTCGCAGGTGTTCCCGCTGTTGTCGGTGATAAAGACCTGGGTGTCGGCCTCATGTGCAATGCCGTCCAGATTCGCAAAGAGCAGCACCGGTTCGCCGCTCTCTGACCGGTAGAGAACCTCTGTGACCTCATCGGTCTGTGTTTTTTCGTTCCACTGCACACGGTTGATCGCAACCGTCGCGTTCTCATCGACCGGCACAATGCAGTACAGATGTCCCGCGCCGCCGATGATGTGCTCACCGTTGATCTCTGCGATAAAGGGGTATTCGAGGAGCATTGCCTCATTGGTTTCCTGCAGCCACGCAGGGAAACCCGCCTCGAAACCCTCATCAAACAGACCGCCGACATAGCCGAGATACGCCGCGCCAAACATTGTCGTCGGAAAGTCAATCCTGTCCCGCAGCCATCCAAGCGATGTCTCTGCCTCCTGTGAAAACGCGTATTGCACCGGCGGTGTGTCCACGGTCTTATCCTGTGACGAAAAATCGTTCCCGTCGCTCTGTAATACAGCTTCTTTCTGTTGGTCTTCCTGAGTTTTTTTGTGGGCAGTATTTATTTTTGGTTCGTCAGGCTCCGTTTGCGTCTTCTGCGTACAGGCGCAAAGCGACAATAACAGAACCAGCGCCAGCAATAGCGCGAACACGCGTCTGGGTGTTGTTTTCATAGCCACTCCTTTCAGAATTTTCCGCTTCGGCCGGAACCGCCTCCGCCGGATTCGCTGTGGCTGCTCCCGCCGCCGGAAGAGCTGCGCTCAATCTTCCGGCTGGAGGTCGTCTTATGGGTAAAATGATCTGTTTGCTCTGTAAGCTGAAGTCCCGCGGAAACATAGGCGTTAGCGGTTGCTTTTTTCGATACACTCTCCATTTTCTGCCATATCACAGTGACGATCACGGCTGCTGCCAGTAGGGAAAGACCGATCACGATAAGGATCGGAAAAAACAAACTCGCTCGAACCGGCTTTCCTGAGGCTGCTTTTTCCAGATAGACGCTGCATTCTTTGATGTAATCCTCAAAGCCGCCGTACCAGTCGTTTTCACCGAAGTTATCGAGAAATACCTTTTCCAGCTTCTCCTGACCATAGCTGTTGAACGCATACTCACAGTGTGGGCCATAACAGAACATTGCCCAGTCGCGATCATCCATGCTGAGCAGGAGCATGATCCCGTCGCGGTCCGGTCCTTCGCCCATCGTGTATTCGTGATAGATGGTATAGGTTGCCTTATAGACACCTTCAGAATGGAAGTCCCGATAATCCTCCACGGTTACAATATATACACCGATGCCGTATTTTTGGGAGACGGTTTCCGCCATCTTTTCCAGCATCATATTTTCGTTTTCGCTGAGAAGTCCGGCCGCATCCGTCACATAATAAAGCTGTGCACCTGTCTGCTCGGTTGCGGATACATTCACGCAGAATACAAGCGCGATTATAAACGTCAGCAGGAGACAGCGTATTCTCTCTTTCATTTTTCCGCCCTCCCTAGTGTGCCAAAAGCAGCAGCGCAGTCACGCCGATGGCAATGAGCGGCGCCGCGATTGCTGCAAACAAACCGACAACCCGCTTCGTGCTGACGGGAAGGTTGCCTACCAACTTACCTGTCTGACCATTCATGGCAAAAAGGAAATCTTTTCCTTCCCACTTTGTATTCAGGATCCAGACGGGAAGCAACGCGTAATGCACTTTGCCACGCTTCAAACAGATGTCTCGGCTCGTTTCATTGCAGGTGGTGTAATTCGAAACCGTGCTTTCCAGCGCAGACACCAGCGAACCCGCGCAGCGCTTGTCTGCCCGTTCCCGGCTGTTTTCAACGCTCACATCATATTTGTCTGCCAGAAATCCGGGCAGATACGCCGTGGAAAACGGCTTTAAGTCTGTATAGTCATACGGTTCGATGGAATCCATGTAGTCGTCCGGCATTTTGCTTGACGCATCCACCGGGATTTTCTCAAAGCCAATAGAACCGGCGCGGCGCACATCGTAGTGGTTTGTCTCCGTGATTTCATAATCTCCCGAGGTGTATTTATGTACAGTGGTAGCATGGAACTGCACGCTTCCGCTTGCCGCACCGTCATACATCCAGAAGGGTACATACACGCCTTTGACCTCCTCAAGATGGTTGGACTTGGAGAACGTTGACGGCAACAGCGGCTTTTTGCGATAGTGTTTTTTCAGCGCCTTGATGGCATCCTCCTTGCTCAGCTTAAAGGGAAGCACAAAATCAGGTTTCAAAACGCCGGCAAACTGACCCGGAAGCACCGACGGATTTCCGCAGTATGGGCAGGACGTAGCCGCAGTCGTCGCGTCGCAGAGCAGCTCCGCACCGCACGACGGGCAGCTGTAAGCCTTCATGTCGGCCGCGTCCGCGCCCCAGTCCTCGTTCAGGCCGGAAGTGTCCCAGTCAGAGCCGCCTGCGGCGGTCTTTTGTTTTTCCGCTTCGGCAGATTTTTGAGCCGCTTCTGTTTCTTCCTGCTTCTGCGCTGCTTCCGCTGCTTTTGTTTCTTTTTCCGCGTAGAGCGCTTCAATTTTTGCGACATCGAAGCTTGAGCCGCAGTAATCGCACTCCAGCCTGCCGGATTCTCCTACAAAATGGAGTGGTCCCGTGCAGGCGGGACATTGATAATTTGTGATTTGTGTTGCCATCTAAGTTCCTCACTTCCCAGTTGGCGTTACAGCCCGCAAGCGCAGTCCGTAGTGCCGAACACAGTTATAACCGCATTTTCCGGATGTGTCCCACAAACTCACTGTTTGTGATAAATTGCATCCGTGTCCTTTATGACGTTTTCTTCCGAATCGTACAAGATGCGCATATCAGCCGCTGTATGGTCACTGTTGACAAGTATAATGGTAATCAGCTTTTCAGCCTTTTCTGTAATTTCGTCGTAAACGCAGTCTGCATCGCAAACAAAGTCAAAGCTCTTCGTCCGGAACGCGGACTCGGCAAAAATGCTCCAGCTGTACCATTCTTGTGTCTCGTTGTTCCACCACATAGTACAACAGTTCATACCGCTTTTGTCCTCATTTGCGACAAACTCATATTTTTGCAGGCCGTCCTCCGTAATCCACGTGCCTTCCAGCAACGCAAAGACCTCCTGTGCTTCCTTTTGGCTTTCGGCTTTTCTGTCAGCTTCCGCTTGCAGCTCGGCCGCACTGTAATACGCTTCGCGGTCTCCCGTTTCGCTCCAGCCTTCATCGTACCAAAACACGTCTGCCAGCCATGCAAACTGCGGGGAGTCCAGATAACGCAGACGATAGATGATATCGTGCGCCCTGTCCTCGATTGTCAGCCCGCTGATCTTTTCGGCAAAATCCGCCTGAACGGTCAGAACACCGTTTCGGAACGTATAGTCAAACTGATCGCCCAAATCTTCAAAATTCGTGTCGTAGCAGCGGATGGGATTGTCTTTGAACTGTACGCCGCGATAATAGAGTCTCATCGTCCCTTGGCTGTAAATGGTTTTTGTAATGTGGAAATCGTCAAAAAGGACCGATGTTTCCGGGTACGGATAGGTGCATCCGTCGACCTGACCGCAGGAGGTCAGACCGAGCAGGCTCATACCCAGACCTGCTGCGATGAGGAGCGCTTTGAACTTCACCGCATTACCTCCGTTTTTCGCGAATAACCGGATTCTCCCGCTCCAAATTGGAGCGGGAGCCGTTTTTTATTGGAACGTCATATTGTTGAGAATGATATCCGGCATCGTTCCCGGTACACAGTCCATATCCCGAAGGCCGATGGAAAGGGCACGGCCGTCGTCAAGCTGCGCGATATACTGGATCCAATCATAGCCGATTCTTTTGTAGGTGCGGCCATGGAAGGTGATGCCGCCGATCACGCGGTCCTCGATATCCTTGTAGTTTTCGAAGCTGTCCTTGTAGGAATCAAATTTTTCAATGTTCTCCCTCACCTCAAACTGGATGGCGCCCGCACCAAACGCTGTGGGATCGTCGTTTTCCACCAGGCAGCGCCCACTATCATCGAACGACCAGCCGGATACCGGGATCTTCGTCATGATCTTGACCTTAACATCGTCTTTTGCAAACTGGGCGATTTCCACGGAGAAGTCCTTCATCTCGGCGTTTGCGGATGCTGCCTTGTTCGCCTCGGCGGCCTCCGCTTTGACGATGTCAAGATACTTCGCAATGGCCTCGTTGCCGGAGAAGCCGCTGGTGTTGTACGCACTCACCGTATAAACGCCCGGAGTCTTTTCACGGAAGTTAACGTAGATGAAATGCGAGCTGTCTTCGCTCGAAATCCACTTGTAGTAGCGGTAGTTCGACTGCATGTGGTCGCTGTACTCTTCCTTGACAAACTCGCCTTCTACACCGAAGTAGGCAACAATATCCTCGTAAGTAGCATCAAAAATATTATTATTGACCTCGTTCATCCAAACGTAGCCCTTTTGCACCTGCTCCTCAGTCACGATGCCGTTTCCGCCGGGAGCTGCCGCATTCGTCTGGTTGGTCGGAGCATTCCCCTCCGAAACACCTTCTCCGATAGCATCCGGCATAGACTTGCCTGCGTCAATCAGCGGCAGATACCAATCGGTATACCGATAGGGATACGCATCTTCCTCCATGTCTTTCCAATAAAGGCCCCACGGGCGCAGATAGATGTCATAGTGGAATTCGTCATCGCCGTCTTCATAGTCGCCGCTGATCCAGATCATATCATCGTAGTCCAAAAGACCGGGGTCAACGATCCAATCGGCATGCTCCAGTGTTACGTTTGTAAACCAGCCACCTTCGGACATCACCGTACCGTGCTCGCCGGTTCCGGCTTCGCTCAGACTGACCTGCGCGGAAGCCATAGGTTTGGATCTCGTGTAGTCCTCATCCCAAAGCTCAATTGTGCCTGTGTAGTCCTTGTCGAAATCAATGACGCCGCAGACATCCCACCAGTCGCCTTCCATGCTTTCATAATCGCCGTAGCAACCGCTCATCTTCCACCAGCCGTACCATTCGCCGTTCCACCAATCGAGCAATGTGTCTCCGGTCGTACCGGTGGTCTCCGGTTTCGTATCGGAGACCGTTTCCCGGCTGAGCGTAGCCGGGTCAACGGTGATTGTACCTTTTTTGCTGCCGAGAAATTCCTCAAAGGTCGCTTTGACTTCACTGGTCGTGTCTTTTAGCACGAAGGCTGTCCGCACTTCCAGCGTTGCACCCGGCGCAACATCCGTAAACTGATCGCTCACTACGGTTTCAAGGTTCTCATAGTCCGTGATAATAGATGCAGCTTCCAGCTCTACACCGTTTTGCATAACCGTCTCATCGACACTCCAGAGATATGAGGCGTTTTCCTTGCTGTTGTTTGTGAAGTCCAGTGTCAGAACGATTGCGTCGTTTCCGTCCGAATCTTCCATGATGCATGCGCCCTTGTAGAGCAGCTCATAGTCACCGAGCTTGATTAAATTGGAGTCTTTCCCCTCCTTATCCTTTCCGCAGGCGGTGAGGCCGCTGAGCAGCATCAGTGCCGCAAGAATCAGGCATAGAAGCTTGGTCTTCGTCTGTTTCATAATTTCCTCCCAATATCCTTCAGGGTTGCACAAATCTGCCAATTAGCAGAAAACAACGTATAATCCCGGCAAAAAGCAGCCGTGCCTACCTGAGACATTTTTTCTTATTTCTTTTCGCGCCGGATAAGGTTTCCGTCCTTGTCGGTAAACTTACCGCAGAGAATCTTGATAAAGTCGACAAGGTATCCGATGCCGAACAGACCGGCCGTCAGCGTGTAGAGAATGCCTGTGCCAATCTTACCGACATAGTAGCGGTGGACGCCAAGACCGCCAAGGAAGAAGCAAAGCAAGAATGTGGTCATCCAGTCCTTCGTTTCGACCGGAACCTCCGGCGCAACATAGTCCTCTACTGCCTCACCGTTCAAAATCTTCTTCACGGTTTCCGTTACGGTGTCAATATAGGCGCCACGCTCCGTTGCAAGACCGACCGTCGCACCCTTGAGGCCCTTGCGCAGTGCGCTGTTCTTATCAACGCGCATACCGCCAACCGACATCTTGGCCTCCGTAATGACCGGCTGAATCCGAATGTGTGTGCCATCCTTGAGGTAAAGCCAGAGGCCAACGTCCACATTTGGTTCTTTCTCAAACGAGATGCGCTGTCCGGGAACGCCGCCTTTGATCTGGAATGGCATCTGGAACGCTGCTCTGCGCGCATTGAGTTTCTGCATGATTTCTTCCAGTGTGGTAGAATAGGGAAGATCAAATTCACGGGGACTGGTAGCGAATGCAGAGTCTTTCATGCTGCCTGTAAGGTTATTCATCGTTTTTTCTCCTTTCTAAAAGGTCAGAGGGCGGATAGTGTTAATGGTAAGCTGCACGGCTATTTTTTCGTAAAGGTGCCGCTGATGCCGTAGCCGGAATTCTCATTCATGGTAAGGCTGTTTCCATCTACGGAGAATGTATAAGTAGATGGATCACTCCATGCCTCCAGTGTCACCGTAAGCTGATCACCTTCAATGGTGTACGTACCGTCCTGTTTCATATAAGCATTTTCCATGGTGCATTTGCCGCTTCCGTTGAATGTCCATGTGATCGTACCGTCTGCGCCAAGTTCGGCGGACCATGTTCCGGCTAACGCATCCTTGCTACCACAGGCAGAAAGTGTTAGAAGCGTAACCACAATCAGAAGCAATGCTACAAACTTTTTCATTATTTTGTCCTTCTTTCTTTCATTATCATTTGATGGATATTTATCCTCTTACCGCGCCACCGCAATATTCACAACAGCCGTTCACGTCCGGTGTGGTCGTTGCGCCGCAGTAGGGACAGGTGACTGCCGTTTTGGGTGCGGCCTCCTGTTCAATCTGCTGGCGCACATCCTTGCGGACCTGCGTCAGAACCTGCCAGATTTCCTCGCCGAGCTTTTTGCAATTGCGGTACTCAACGTTAGTCTCCGGATTGCATCGGGTCGTCATTCCCGGTCGCATTGCGGGGGGCGGTGTAATATCTACGGAACCGGAATTGATCTTGAAGCGTATTTCGTCAAAGTAATCGTTGTTGACGAATATGGTGATGTAGAAATCATAGGAGTATTCATACCGCGGGGGATTGTAGCTAATCTCCCTCCCGTCCTTATCCTCACGCTTAAGCTCCGTGCGGCTCTCGTCAATGTCGAGATTACAGCCGGTCACGTCTGCAAAATCCAAAACATCCGGGTTGGCTTCCACGAGATTTCTGGCACGTGTCACCATGAATTTTCCCGCGTCCTCGTCAAGAAGCACCTTGGTGTCCGCGCCGAGCGTTCTGGTTGTGTGGAATGCCGCGACCTTTTTCTGGTTTTCTTCCCTGTAATCAAGCTGTGCCTTGATTTCCTCAACAGTGCTGTTGCGTCGATCAGAGAACCAAGGGGAAAGCTTTTGGGCGCAGTTTTTGCAGAGATTGCCGTTTTCAAGCTTGCGGTTGCCAAGTAACCCTATTTTTTCTCCGCAAATATCGCAATATTTTTTATCAAACAGTCCCATATATGTATCAAACTCCTTTGTGTATGCTACTTGAATTATACGGTTACTGCGTGTCTGCCTTGGAATTGAGTACCGCACCGTAGATATACAAGGCCGGAATAGCTATTCCTGTCAGGATGCTTACGACATTAAACTCGCCGCCGTTGACCAGACTCATCACAATGCTCAATACGCTGAATACGGCCACAATCGCGCCCCACACGATGAGCTTTCCTGCTTTTTCACTGCGCTTACTGTGCTTAATGCCTTTGATTCCGGCAATCATCTGGCAAATTCCTCCGACCAGCGTCAGGATCAACGCCGCCCAATATGGAAATGTCAGACCGGATTCCGCACCGAGTCCTGCCGCCAATACACCCAGTCCACCGACAAGAACACCCGCAATGATGGAAAATACTGCGGCAATGATCATCAGAATTCCGGTAACCTTCAAAAATTTATGTCCTTTCATGGTAAATCCTCCTGTTACAATAAATCGTATGGTTTGTTTTTATTCTTTCGCAGGGCGTTTGGCCCCGCATTCTGCGCAAAATGTACGACTGCCGTTTGGCATACCTCGCATTACTCCGTTTCAAGGTTTGACGTGGCATAAGCTTCTTCGGCAATACTCAGCACCAAGGTCTCCAGCGCTTCTGCATGGCTGCCGCTGAGCTTTTGAATCTCGTTCCCGTCATCGGTGCGCCAAATGACCCGGATTTCGCTGTCGGTTTCGTCCTGGACATTTGGAGACGGCTTTCGGTACGCGGGCAGATCCGACTCTGCCAGCATATTCTGAAGTTCAAACCATTGCACCCACGTAAGCTGCCAAGGGATTGGGTTGGAAAACGCATCCGTTTCGCTTTCTCTCATCTCGTCGCCGGATCGGTCCGGAAACCGGCCGATCAGCAGAGGCATATCCTTCTCCCGGTAGAATTTCAGTGAAAAGCAGCTGTAAAAATTCCTGTGGTTCTGTCGCCACTCAAATTCCACCAGATCTTTTCCTGCTCTGTATGTATCCGGGTTTTCCATCCTACCTCCATCTTGAATCCGGCTATCGACAAAATACCGATACAGTGATACGCCCGCCAGTGCGATAAACACAACCGCCGACGCGATGGTCAGAGCGATTATGGATGCTTTTTTCACTTCAAATCCCCGTCGTCAAACGGATCGCCGCATTCCGGGCAGAACTTGGGCGGGTGTGTCGGGTCAGCCGGCTCCCAGCCGCATTTGTCGCATTTGTACTGCGGAACACCGGCCGGTTTTGGTTTGCCGCATTCAGCGCAAAACTTTCCTTTGTTCACCGCACCGCAGCTACACGTCCAGCCGTCTGCCTGCGATTCCGGCTTTTTGGTGCCGCATTCCGGGCAGAATTTTCCGCTTGCCGTCGCGCCGCACTGCGGACAATTCCAGCTTTCGGCGGCAGGCTTTGGTTCCGGCTTTTTACTGCCACAGTTCGGGCAGAATTTTCCGGTAATACCGCTCTGTCCACACGAACAGTTCCATCCTTCAGCAGCTGCCGGAGCCGGAGCAGGCTGCGCTGCTTGCTGCTGTGCGCCCATCTGATAGAGATTCTGCGCGTTCATGCCGCCCGCCTGACCTGCCATGTTCATGCCCATAAACGCCATTGCAGGGCCTGCATTCTGATTCGACGCCGCAGATTGCATCGCGGAAGCCTGTGCACCGACAAGATAGGCTGCCGCTCTCGTCGGATCCATAAACGCCGCATTACGCTGCAGTTCCTTAATCATCTGCTCATCCTCTTCGCTCGCCTTGACCGACGAAACGCCAAAGGAAACGATCTCAAGTCCACGCAGGTAGCGCCATTTTCCGGATAAAACTTCATTCAATGCCTCGGCCAGTTCCATTGTATGACCGGGTAGCGCGGAATAGCGGATTCCCATGTCGGAAATCTTCGCAAACGCGGGCTGAAGCGCCGTCAAAAGCTCGGTTTTCAACTGACCGTCCAGACGGTCGCGGGTATAGTCTTCACTGACGTTGCCGCATACGTTCGTGTAGAACAGAATCGGGTCACTGATTCGGTAACTGTACTCGCCGAAGCAACGAATGGCGATGTCAATGTCAATGCCCGCGCGCTGGTCGACAACGCGGAACGGCACCGGAGAGGGCGTGCCGTACTTATTGCCAATGAGCTCTTTCGTGTTAAAATAGTAGACACGCTGATCTTTGGGCGGCTCGCCGCCGAAAGTAAAGCGTTTGCCGATATTTTTGAACGTGTCTAAGATGCTGGTTCCCAACTCACCGGAGAAGATCGTCGGCTCCGTCGAGCTGTCATAGACAAACTCACCCGGCACGGCGCAAAGCTCCGCAACCTTGCCCTGATCAACAATGATCATACACTGTCCGTCCGCCACCGCAACGACGGAACCGTTCGAGATGATGTTTTCGCTTCCCTTTGTGTTGCTGCTGCGTCCGGAAACGCGCCGCTGTCCCTTGACCGCCATAACGTTTTCCGGAATCGATTCACAGTAAAAATACTCTTTCCATTGGTCGGCCATTACGCCGCCGGCCGCACCCAATGCTGCTTTAATGAGTCCCATTTTCTGTACTCCCTTTCTTTACTTACTATGCCCACGGATCTTCCGCCGCGGGAATACGGATACCGCTGAGAATACTGGAATATTCCCAGAGGAACCATTCGCCGGTCGAAGCCTTCTGCCGCAATTTCATGGGACGCGGTGAATCCGCGCCGGACGTTTTAAGAAACACGCGCATATAGCCCGGCTCTATATCCTGAGGTCTGGGGTCTGCCAGCACGTTCAGCGTGTATGGCACGCACGGCTGATACCCATTTTCCGGCGTTGCGCCTTCAAAATATGCAAGCGGCAGATAGACCTTGCCGCGCAGTCGGTCGCGCAGAAACTGACAGTCATACGGTGTCATGGGCTTAGGACCGCGCAGAAGGTTCATCGCGGCAGCGCCTGCATCTTTATCCCTGTCAAACAGCGCCAATGCACACAAAAACAGTGCGCAGATATGTTCCGGCTGCCGCCCTTTAGCGGCAAGAATTTCAAATTCCTGCAAATTTTCCGGAATTTTCTGAATTACAACCTGCAACATAACCACTCCTTTCTAAAATATATCAATCACACCTGTGGAATATATCGGTAATCCCAATGTGTAGATCAAATTATCAATCTGCCAATCTTTCACGAACTGTCGCTCATTGGCGGGACGCGCTGTACGATGAGCTAACCTCTTCACTATCCGGAAAGAATGTCCGTTAAACCTGTCTTTTTTTCTTTCTCCAAACGAGTAGAAAAACGACGACGGCAACAATCAAAAGCGTTGGCACAAGTGTGAATACAAGGATTTTTCCCACGGAGAAGCTGTACTCTGTCGCCTGCACATTGTTCTTTTCTTGCTTTTGAGGAACATCTTTACCGACAGCGTTCTCACCAAATCCGCTCTTTTCGCCCCTATTGCCATTCTTTCCGTCGCTATCCGCTGTCCCGACAATTGATGCGCCGGGTGAAGCCGTAGGCGAAATACCCGGCGAGGCCGAGGCAGCCGCATTAGGTGATGCTGTTGCCGAGGCCTTCGGCGTAGCCGTGGCGGATGTGTGCGGTGAAGCCGTGGGCGAGGCCTTCGGTGTAGCTGTGGCGGATGTGCGTGGTGGAGCCGTAGGCGCCGGAGTCGGTGTTGTGCGCGGAGCCGCTGTCGTTCCCGGTTTGAGCTTGGGAATTGGATTTGTGCGTATCGTGCCGCACATATTGCACATCCATTGCATAACTCCCTCTTGGCTTGTTGTCGGTTGTGCGACCACTTTCCCGGCGTCCCAATTGTGATCCGTCTTGGCAATCGGTTTTGTCTCCGTTACACTGCATTGCGTACACTCCCGCTTTTGGATGCCGGTCTCCATGCAGGTAGGCTGCGTCGTGGTGAACCACGCGCCGAATTTATGTCCCGTCTTGGGGATCCCGCGGCTCTCCGTCGCACCGCAGGTTGCGCACTCCCGCTTCTGCATGCCTTCCTCCGTGCAGGTGGCCTGCGTCGTGGTAAACCACGCGCCGAAGCTGTGCCCCTTGGCGGGCGTCGTGGTGGTCCCCCCATCCGCGCCGCAGTCGTCGCAGACAAATTCGGTATATCCCGGCGTGGTGCATGTAGCAAATACTCGCTTCCAGACGACCCAGAAGTGACCCGTGGCAGGTTCTGTGGAGCGCCCCTGGCTCGCAGGGCAATTCCGGCAGTAGGTGTAGTATTCTCCTGCCGTGGTGCAGGTAGGCTCTTTTGTATAGTACTTATACCAGCTGTGGCCCGTTGCCGGCGCGAGCTCTGGATACCACTTGTTGCATGTACTGCAATAGGCTCGCTTCTCGCCGGCTTTTGTGCAGGTGGGCTCTTTGCCCGGAACGATCTCCCACGGCCCGAATTCGTGGGGCACGATGTCGCCGATGGAAAAGGCGCAGCTCCACCTGCAGACGGTACATTCCAGTACGTAGTATCCTCCCTCCAGGCAGGTTGGCTTTTTCTCCTCGGTCTGTATAACGTTTTCATGGTGTTCCGGATTATTGTCGTCCGGCGAGCACGCAAGCGCGGTAATCGCGGACAGCGCCGCCATGAACGCAAATACCAGGAATATCAGAATCCATCGCAGTAGTTTTTTCATTTCTCACCCATCCTTTCAAAGCGTGTCGATTACGCCCGCGAGGTAAGTCGGCGATACCGATGCATAAATAAAGTTATCAACCAGCTGATCCTTTACCGCCTGCCGCACTTCGGAGGCAAGCAGTTTATCCGCGTCCTCATCCACCAAAAGCAGAACCTTACACGTCCAACCGAGTTGCTTTACGGCACTGCAGATCTTGAGTCTCTCACTCAGCTTCCAGATTCCCTGTCGGATGACCTCCATCACCAACACATTGGCACGGCAGGTCCGGCACAACGCCAGCGTTTCTTCCGGCTTTGAAGAACGGTAGATAAGGAAATCCGGGTCGCATCCCGAAAGTGATTGCATGACCGCCTCCGACAGAAGTCCGCCCTTCATATCCAATACAATTCTTCGCATCTGTGCTTTTCCACCGCCTTTCTCTTCCTTTGAATCCTTCATCTATATTTTAGCCGTTATCTTCCATTTCCGCCCCCGCCAATTGGATAGGATTTGTAATTATTTTCCGTTGCAAAGCCAAATTTTGTCACAGTTCTCTGTATAAAGAGGACAAAACGTGTTGCCATTTGTCTATCCGCATGATATACTATCCATATAAATATACTGATTTTTTGGGGGCATGCGGCATGAGCAAAACGACGAAAAGAAGCCTTTTGTACGCCTTGGGCTTGCTGGTGCTCATTGCGTTTGCCATGTGGCTCCGATATGCAAGCCGGAATTATTTTCATTCTCCGGCTGTCAACTACTTGCGAAGCGCAATCTATTTGCTTTTGTTCAGCGTGTGGTGCTACTCTCTTTGGACGCGCATCGTACAGGTGCAGGTGCGGCACTACATGCTGGCGATTTCGGCGCTGATGGTGCTGTGGATTCTGCTGCGCTCAATCAAGTTTTCCATTGATAACACGGATGCAGAACGCCTGCTGTGGTATTTCTATTATTTTCCGATGCTGTTTATCCCCATGCTGTCGGTCTTCGTTTCCCAGTCTCTGGGCAAGGGAGAGGATTTTCGTCTGCCGCGATGGACAAAGCTTCTGTATCTTCCGACATTGCTGCTGCTTTTGCTCGTTCTGACCAATGATCTGCATCAGCAGGTATTTTCTTTCCCGTCCGGCATTTTATCGGACCGGGAGTATCGGTATGAGGTCGGTTTTTTCTTCGTGCTGGGCTGGGAGACTCTGTGCGCAGGGTTTGCGTTTCTTTCGATGGTGAAAAACTGTCGTATCCCACATAGCAGGAGAATTCGCTGGTTACCGCTGGTTCCGTTTGCGCTTTCGCTGGCATATGCTTATATGTATGCCAAAAATGTCTATTGGGTCTGGGTGCTCGCGGGCGATATGACCGTGTCACAGTGCCTGATTTTTGCAAGCATCCTTGAATGCTGCATTCAAAGCGGACTGATTCATTCCAATCTCGGATACGATGAGCTCTTTGAAGCGACGAGCCTGCCTGTTCAGATTACTGATCAAGCGTTTTGCTCCAAATATGTATCTGCCGCCATGCAGGGGACTTTGCCGCAAAGTAAGCTAAGGCATATACAGCAGGATACCGTCTATCTGGATGACGATACACTTTTGAAACGGCATAAGTTGCGCCGCGGCTGGGTATTCTGGAAGGAGGACATCTCAGCGCTGAGTCAGGTTCAAAAGAAACTGGAATTGACACGAGATGAGTTGCATGACACCGGCGACGTTTTGGCGGCGGAGAATGCACAGCATGCAAGATGGTTGAAGCTGACGGAGCAAAATCGCTTGTATGATATGATGGAGGCGCAGATTGATCGGCAGATCGCGATGCTGTGGGATCTGCTGGCTGAATTGCAGAAAACGGAGGACCAAAACCGGGCCAGGCGTTTGCTCGGGCAGGTCATCATTATCGGAACCTACATCAAACGCAGAAGCAACCTGATTTTTGTCGGCGCACAGCGCGGTGCGATCAGTGTGCAGGAGCTTCGGTTATGCCTCAATGAATCTTCCGAGAATATCTGTGTTTATGGCGCCGACTGTAAGGCAATTGTCAAGGGAGAAGACCAGCTTACCCTCGAACAGGCGACGCAGATCTACGACCTGTTCGAGGCCGTCGTGGAAACGGAACTGGAATCCCTTCGTGCAATGCTGATCTCCATAGATGTCGGTGCGCAGGTAGAAGTGTCTTTTTGTGTTTCAGCGGCAGAGCCGCTCTGCGGGCTGCGCGCGCATTTTCAAGGTTTGGAATGGGAGCAGGATGAGGACGGGCTGCAATATGTGACGCGGAAGCTGGAAAGATCGAGGAGGTAAAGGCGCATGGATAGGATCAAGGAAAGTTTTGACAGTCTCCCCATCGCGGCCTGCTTTTTCGATAAAAACGGCGTGGTGCGGCTCATCAACCGCCGGATGCTTGCCATTACGAACTGGCTGCAAAAAGGCGGTATACAGTCGCTGGCAGAGATGCAAAGCGCCCTGCAGGCACCGCCGGCAAGTGTGTGCTGTCTGGATCCGCACCTTTGGATTTACCGCTTTCCGGACGGAACAGCGCTGCGCTTTGCGCAGGAGCAGATCACAACAAAAGCAGGTGCCCGATATACACAAATCACTGCCGCAGACGTTACGGAGCTGATTCAGAAGCAGAACCAGCTAAAAGCGGAAAATGCGAAGCTGGAGAAAACAAACAAGCGGCTTAGGCGGCTGCTTGCGCAGATGCCGGAGATCATCCGGGAAGAAGAAACGCTGGCCATGAAGCTGCGCGTGCACGATGACATTGGACACAGCATCCTCGCGACGCGGCGCGTGCTGCTCCAAAACACAGACCAGAAGGAAATTCGTGCAACCGCAGCGTTGTGGGAGCAGTCCATTTCAGTGCTTTACCGCTCCAGTCAGATGAGAGCGCAATCCGAACCGTTGGAAGCCGCAAAAGAACGAGCGGAAAAGCTTGGCGTCAGAGTTCTGCTGGCAGGAGATGAGCCGCGAACGCAGCGTATGCGCGCACTGATTGCACTGGCAATCAGCGAATGTGCATCGAACTGTGTCCGTCACGCCGACGGAACAGAGCTGTATGTGTGCTTTTGGCAAAAGCCGGATTGCATAGCGGTCTCCCTAACCAACAACGGTGCGGCACCAAAGGGAAAAATCACAGAAGGCGGAGGCCTTTCTATGCTGCGTCAACGCATAGAAGAATCCGGCGGCAAAATGGAGATTCAGAGCGTCCCTCGCTTTAAGCTGATGCTCAGTTTGCAGGAAAAGGAGGAAGCAGCATATGAAGGTGATGATCGTTGAAGACCAGACCATGATTCGCAGTCTGTTGGAAAGCTATTTTCGCGCCGAGGACGGATACCGGATCACGGCGTCCATTCCGGGCGCGAAACAAGCAGTCGAGATGTGCAGGACAAATTCTGTCGATCTGATTTTGATGGATGTGCAGACAGAGAACCGTGAGAACGGGTTGATTGCTGTTCGCCAGATTAAAGCTATACAGCCGAAGAGTAAAATTATTGTTGTGACTTCGCTGATCGACGGCGCCGTTCTGGATGAGGCAAAGAAGGCCGGGGCCGACAGCCTGTGGTACAAGGACTCGACGCAGAAGCGCTTGATGGATGTCGTCCGGCAAACACTGGAGGGTGAACATATTTTTCCGGACGCACCTCCGACAGTTGAGATCGGCATGGCAAAAAGCACGGAATTTACAAAGACGGAACTGAAGGTTCTGCGGCATCTGCTGCGGGGACTGTCTTACACGCGCATTGCGGCAGAGATGGGCTGCGAGATGTCAACGGTCAAATTCCATGTGTCAAATATGCTGCAAAAAACCGGGCTGGAAAACAAGCTTCAGCTTGCGCTGGCCGTCAGCGACGTCAAGTTGATTGCCGATCTGGCGGAAGAATGATGGGATTTGATTTTCTGCTTGTACAGCCACGCAAAAAACACGAACCCCGCCGCAGAATTGCTCTGCAGCGGGGTTCGCTTATGTGCTGAAACGGTCGAAAATCCTTGTTTTAAGCGGTTTTCGGGCATAGAAAAAGTCCACCGTAATTCTATCAAAATTACGGTGGACTTTTGGCGGAGAAGATGGGATTTGAACCCATGCGCCGGTTACCCGACCTACTCCCTTAGCAGGGGAGCCCCTTCACCACTTGGGTACTTCTCCATGGTGAAAATAAAAGAAAAATGTGGCGGAGAGGAAGAGATTCGAACTCTTGGTCCCTTACGAGATCACTAGTTTTCAAGACTAGCTCCTTAAACCACTCGGACACCTCTCCATTTCAGAACAAGTGATATTATAACACACAAAACACACTTTGTCAAGCATATTTCTTTTTGTGCATTTCGCAGAGCCGACTTGACTGTTATTAATTATACAAAAACTGAGTAGGTTTGTCAAGCCCATAATGGAATTTTGACCATTTTTTTCCAAAAACAATAAAACAGCCAAAGAAAAGCGCTTGCAATGCGAAGAAAAATGCCGTATACTGTTTATGAAAAACAAAAGGAGTCGTTGTGAAAATGAGCAAGGTTGAATTTGATTGCGGTAAATGGCTGCAGGAAGCCGAAGAATTTGCACTGCCGAATTGGAGCGCCCTCCCCTCTATTCCCCTTTATATGGATCAGGTGATGATGTTTACAGGTGAAGCGCTGTCTCTTTTTGAACGCGATGAAAAGCAGAGCTTATTGACGAACAGTATGATCAATAATTACGTGAAAAGCGGCGTTGTGGATCATCCCGTGCACAAAAAGTACAGCAAGGAGCATCTTTCTAAGCTGATGATGGTGGGCTTGCTGAAGCAGGTGCTTTCCATTCAGGATATTGCCGTGCTGTTTTCCGGCGATGAAGACGCAGAGCAGCTTTATAAAGACTTTGCGGCGGCGCAGAGCGGCGCTTTGCACGAGACGGCAGCGGGCGTGCACCCGGAAAGTGACGCAGCGGCCTTGCGTGCAGCGGCGTTGAAGCTTGCAGCGGAAGCTACGGCGCGACAAGCGGTTGCCCAGCGCATTTTAATGGCGCTGTCCGACGAAAAAAAAGCCAAGAAATAATCAAATTTGTAACGAACAAAAGCCTGCATGGCGCATAGAATGTTCTATTCGAAAAAAGGATGGGATATAATGTGCGATTTGCAGGCTTTTCCTATGCGCTCCGGCGGCCGATTGCTATAAAGTGCAGCTGTTGCTCTAAAAATACGGAATATCCTCCTCTTCCACGCGCTGTACTTCGGCAGTGACGTGAAAGGTAATTTCGGCTTTTGAGAGCTTTTCTGCGCGGCTTTCCCCCATTTCACGCCACACATTTGGCGCGGTGCGGAAAATGACTTCGCTGAGACCTGCGGCATCGGCTCCGTTTGCGTTTTTGAGATAAGCGGCGAGGCGTTCCTCAGTGCAGTTGGCAAGGGCAGTCTCAAAGCGCGGAAATGCTTCGTTCCCTACGTGCTTTGCGGTATTTGTGACGGCAGAAACTTCGGCGATAACATGAATTCTGGCGGTAAACTCGGGCTGTTCTGCTGTGCCTGTGAAGATAATGTTGCTGTTTGTGCTGCGGACTTTAAGCGATACCGTGCCGAAAGCTTCGTCTTTTACGGTGAATTCGCCGCCCGAAAGTGTACCCTGCAAGGCACTAAGCCCCTGTGTTTCCGCCGGCGTGAGCACGGCGCACAGGCGGTAGCTTTGCAGAACGGCTGTGCCGACGGGCGTGGGCAAATCATCGGCGCGCAGAACGGGCAGCGCGGCAGTGGCGTTTACGCCGTAAAGACCGTTTACAAGCTGCAGCAAATTCACGTCTGCCGCGGCCTCGCTGTATTTTGCGCCGTTTGAAAGCTGCATGAAGCGTTCGGCGGTGAGATCCCTTTGTAACAGGACGCTTTCGGCGGTATCTTCTGCGAGGAAAACTTTGGCGGTCGGGCGGGAATCGTAGTGGCGGATAAAGAAATCCAGTTGTTCGGCGATACCGCTTTCTGCGCATTGCATACCGAAAAGGATGGCGGCGTTGTGCGAATACAGCGGCGTGCGGCCGCTTTCGAGCGCGATTTGACTGAGCGCTTCGGGGACGGTATCGCCTTCACCGGAAAAGGTGCTCTGCCCTCCGTCCTCCGTCGTTTCGGAAGCGAGCACCGTCACGCGGCAGCCGGTTGCCGTGCGGTCTACGCCGATTGCGCTGATGAGCAAGCGCTCGTAAAGCTCCGGCGCGCAGCCCGAAGCGGTGAGCGTCAAAATGAGCGAAAGTAAAACGGATGTGAGTGCTTTTTTCATGCGGCGCGTCTCCTCTTCTTTTTGATGCAGTCGAAAAACCAAAGCAAACTCGGCAGCATAGCGCCGGTCAAAACGGAAAACGGCAGCAGATACGCTGTGCGGAACACGGCCCCGACGCGTGCGGCGGAGTCTGTGAGCCATAGGGACAGAACTGCTGTCAGCGCGGCTATGAGTGCTGTCAGCCACGCGCGCGGGCGTGTCGGGATAGGTGTCATGCACACGGCGATGCAGAATAATCCGCAGGCAATACGCACGATGAGCGCCATCATGCTGATGCCGATGAAAAGCGCGTCCAGCCGCTGAATGCCGGCAATCTCCGCGATGGAAGCGAGCGTGTATGCGGGGAAAACTTGCAGCGCGGCGTACTCGCCGAGACACGAGACGATGAAAAACAGAAGCACACCCAAAAACACGGTGATGCCGCCGTTCCAAACGACAAAGCCGAGCACGCGGTGGCTTTTACCGCTTTTTGTATCCGTACTTGTAAGAAACGGCATCAAAACGGCAAACTCGGCAAGCGAAGAACAGCGCGCTGTGAAGACGAGAAACCCCTGTACGGTTTGGTCTGTGCCGTCATAGAAAAGCGGCATGAGATAATGCGGCGTGACGTTCGGCGAGACGGCGAGAAAAATCATCCCCATGCCGAGCATGAACAGCGTGAAAATGCATACCGAGGCGCGCGAGATGGTTTCTATACCGCGAATGGCACCATAAAGTGCGATGCCGAGCACGACAAGGACGATGGAAAAACGCGAAGCGACTGGGTCTGTAGTGTTGACGAGCAGCGTCAGAAAAAGCGAAAGACTGAAAATGTTCATCACTATAAAATAAAGCGCGTAAATTGCGGACATCGGTACAGAAACACCGCGGCCGCAGTTATTCTCTGCGATTTGCAGAAGCGATGCTTCCGGGTGGCTTTTGTGCAGCACGAAAAGCGGCAGAGAAAACACCGTAAGGTACAAAAACAGCCCGAGCGAAGAGAAAATACTTTCAATCAAATTGCTGCCGCCGACGGTTTGCACATTGATTGTGATGCTGACGATGACACGTGAAAGAAACAGCATAAGGTAAAGCTGCAAAGCACTGATCTTGGTTTTCACAGGTGCTTTTCCCCCTTTCCCGCGCCGGGCATGTGTTGTACGAAGGCGTTATGACGCACTAATCGTTTCCATCCCGCGCGTACAAGCACATCCCGCATGGCGGAAAGCCGAAATGGTGCGACCGGGGCCAAAAACGGCACGGAAAAGCTTGTTTTGCCGCAAAGCTCGAATAATAAAAACGTAAAGCCTGCAAGCACGCCCCACACACCCCATATACCGCCCACCAAAATAAAAGTAAGACGCAGTACAGCCATGGGCTCGTATAATTTCGGAATCGTGTACCCG
Source organism: Hominenteromicrobium mulieris (assembly GCF_046197855.1). Lineage (GTDB taxonomy): Bacteria > Bacillota > Clostridia > Oscillospirales > Acutalibacteraceae > Hominenteromicrobium > Hominenteromicrobium mulieris. The sequence continues at coordinate 1,575,611 of NZ_CP173188.1, forward strand.
GTAATGACCGTGACGGCGATGACGACGAGCGACGGTGCGCTGACGAGCCCTGCGGAAACGGCGGTCTCGCCGATGACAAGACCGCCCACGATGCCGACAGAGCTGCCGAGCGGTTTCGGTACGCGCAGTCCGGCTTCGCGCATCAGTTCATACATAAAGTAAAGCAAAATCGCTTCTAACATGACGGGAAACGGCGTACTGCGCTCTGCCTGTGCAATGGTAACGAGCAGTGTTTCCGGCAGCAGCTCCGGGTCGTGTGCGGCGATTCCGACATACAGCCCCGGCAGAAAAATCGCGAGGAAAAACGCGATGTATTTCAGCCAGCGCGTGAACGTGGCGTAAAACGGACGGTTTGCATAATCGTCGGCGGTCTGAAAGTTTTCAACGAAGAGATACGGCACGTAAAGCGCTGTGGGCGTGCCGTCTATAAGCAGCCCGATGCGCCCCTCATGCAGTTTGCCACATAAGGTATCGGGGCGCTCGGTAAAACCTACGCGATCAAAAATCGCGGGACGCTCCAAGTAACCCGCCAAATATCCTGCTGCAAGCACGTCTTTTAGATTACATGCGGAAAGCCGCTTTTTGAGTGTGTTAATGATCTTCGGGTCCGCGATGTTTTTTAAATAGCACAGCGCAGCCGGTGTTTGGCTCTCTTCGCCAACCGTCACCTTTTCAAATTTGAGCTCGGTCGTTTTGAGACGGCGTCGTAAAAGCGAAATGTTTGTCTGATAGGTTTCCACAAAGCCTTCGCGGGAGCCGCGCTGCATAACTTCCGTATCGGGCTCATCCACCCCGCGCGCAGCAAAGCCCTGCGTGCCGAACGCGAGCGCTGTCGTACAGTTATCGAGCAGCAGCACCGCAAAGCCGTTCATCATGCGTTCGAGCACTTCGCTGACGGTGGAAAGCTCGGCTTGCTCTACGGCGCACAGCACGTTTTCTTCGATAAACAAAAGCGTTTCTTTGCCGTTATCCGTCGGAATTTTCGCGCGCATCAACGGATTTAAAATGCTCAAAGTAATGTGCTGCTTGCTGACGAGCCCGTCCATGGTGAGCAGCGCGGCCGGTACCGTGCCGACCATAAATTCGCGCTCGATATAATCCATGGCGTTTTCAAATAACCCATTTATATATGTTACGTTTTCCTTTAAGTGTTCAGATAAGTTTTCCATTAGCAGTTTCCTTTCCGCATGGTTCTCCTGTGTAGATTTTACAGAAAGGCTGTATTTTATACGCTCGAAGACGCATAATAGCGACGAAGACATACGGAAAGGAAAACGCCATGTTTATTTCGTTTGTGCGTACGATCATCTTGTATTTTACGATTATTTTGGCTGTTCGCGTTATGGGCAAACGGCAGATCAACCAACTGCAAACGAGTGAATTGGTCGTGACGCTGCTCATCTCCGACCTTGCGGTGATCCCGATGCAGGACAGCGGCCAGCCGCTTTTCAGCGGGCTCATCCCCATTTTGGTGCTCATTGCGCTCGAGGTGCTCGTTTCGGTTTTTATGCTTAAAAGCAGCCGCTTTCACCGTTTGGTGTGCGGCAAGCCGGTCGTCATCATCAAAGATGGGCGTATCATTCAGGAAAACATGCAGGAGCTGCGCATGAGCGTAGAAGACCTTTTTGAGCAACTGCGGCAAAAGGATGTTTTTGTGCTTTCGGATGTGACATATGCCATTGTAGAGACGAACGGCACGCTGAGTGTCGTTAAAAAAGCCGCCGTCGATTACCTGCGTCCGAGCGATATGGGCGTGAAAGTGAAAGACGAGGGTCTTGAAGTCGTTGTGGTGAGCGACGGAGACCTTTCTGTGGGCTCTATGCACTTGTGCGGCAAAAATGAAGAGTGGATACACAGCATATTAAAAAGCGAAGCCGTACCGCTTCCCGAAGTGTTTATTCTAACAGTAAACACAGCCGGACATTATACGCTCATTCGGCGGGACGGCAGCCTAAAAAAGGGAGTGAAAAAATGAAGCGCATGGCCTTTTCAATCGTTTTGGCGGTATTTGCTGTGGCGGTGTGTATCTTTGGTTACTGCAACACGGCAAGATCTGCGAACACACTGATTGTGTCCGCGGAAAATATCGACCGGCTGCTTTCCGACGGTGAAGCGGAAAAAGCCTTGGAGGAAAGCCGAAAATTGCAGGCAGACTGGGAGAAAATACACGATAAACTGTGCGTTTTCCTGCCGCACGAGCATTTGGAGCCGCTGGAAAACATTTTTGCCGTGCTGCCCTATTATATTGAGCAGGAGGAGGTGTCCTTAGCGCGCGCCGAATGCCAGATGGTGAAAAACACGGCGGAGCACATTCAAAAAACAGAGCGCATCGCATTTGAAAATGTGTTTTAAAGCAAAAAACAGCAGCCCCATATCGCGTTGGGACTGCTGCTACATAATCTGAATTTATCGGTTGCGCTCGGCCTTGATCTTATTGAGCTCGTCCATGAACGTATTGATGTCTTTGAATTCACGGTAAACGGAAGCAAAGCGAACATAGGCGACTTCGTCGACCTTCTTGAGCTTATCCATGGCATAAGTGCCGATGAGCGTGGACGGCACTTCGCGGTCGAGCGAGTTTTGCAGGAGCGTTTCAATCTCGTCTACGATGCGCTCCAGTGTTTCAAGCGGTACGGGGCGTTTTTCGCAGGCGCGCAGAAGGCCGTTCAACAGCTTGTTGCGGTCAAAAGCCTCGCGGGATTTATCTTTTTTTACAACGACCACCGGCACAGTCTCAATGACTTCATAGGTCGTAAAGCGTTTTGCACAGTTTAAGCACTCACGGCGGCGGCGAATGCGCTCCCCCTCATCGGTTGGCCTGGAATCGATGACCTTACTTTCACTGTATCCGCAATAGGGACATTTCATGGAAAACCCTCCAAAGTTCTAACACACCAAATCTGTCTCTTAAAGTAGTGTTATTATACAACAGTTTTCGGGGAAAAATCAAGCGAAACCGTATACTTTTTTCTATTTTGACCTTAAAATCGGAAAGAAACGTCAAATCTCTGCGATTTTCGCCCGCAGGGCGTGATTTTGTCCCGGTTTTTGCTTGATTTGAAGACTATCTTTCGGTATAATAAAACGGAATATGAACCGAGGAGAACAACTATGGCAATACTTACGGTGAACAACATAAAAAAGATGTTCGGCACCGATGTGATCATTCAGGATATTACATTTGAAGTGCAGAAAGGCGACCGTATTGGCCTTGTGGGCATTAACGGCTCCGGAAAGACGACGCTTTTCAAGGTACTGAACGGAGAATATACGGCGGACGAAGGCACCTTTACCCCGGCGCGCGAAACGTCCATCGGCTACATGGAGCAGCATGTTTGCCGCGATATGGAAAAACCGGCGTTTGACGAAGTGATGACGGTGTTCGCGCCGCTGCTCAAAATGGAAGCAGAGATAGAAGTGCTCACGACGAAAATTTCGGAAATGCCGGAAAACCTTAACGAACTTATCGAAAAGCAGGCGGAGTTAAACGATCGTTTCATCGAAGACGGTGGCCTCACCTGCCGCAACCGTGCAAAAAGCACACTCATCGGCCTCGGCTTTGCGCCGGAGCAGATCTATGCTCCTATCGGTGTTTTGAGCGGCGGACAAAAAGCGAAAATTCAACTCGCAAAAATGCTGCTCGGCGAATCGAATTTGCTGTTGCTGGACGAGCCGACGAACCACCTTGATATTCCGTCTGTTGAATGGCTGGAGGATTTTCTGAAGAATTACAACGGCTCGTACATCGTTATTTCGCACGACCGTTATTTCCTTGATGCTGTGACGAACCGCACATTTGAGATTGAAAACACGCATTTGACAGAATATAAGGGCAATTATACGAAATATTTGCAGCTGAAAGAAGAAAACCGCCTTGCGATGCAGCGCGTCTACGATAACACCCAGCGCGAGATCAAGCGCATTGAGGGCATCATTGAGCAGCAGAAGCGGTTCAATCAGGAGCGCAACTATGTGACGATTGCGAGCAAGCAGAAGTCCATTGACCGTTTGCAGGCGACGCTTGAAAAGCCGGAGGATGATCCGGATACCATCAAATTTCAGTTTAAGGCGAGCCAGCGCGGCGGCAATGATGTTCTGGAAGCGGAAGAGCTTGCCCTCTCATTCGGCGACCACAGGCTCTTTAAAAATGTGAATCTCGATATCAAACGCGGCGAAAAGGTGTTCCTCATCGGCCCGAACGGCTGCGGAAAAACGTCTTTGCTGAAAGTGCTGTTGCACATTTATAAGCAAACCTTCGGCGATTTCCGCTTTGGCGCGAATATCGACATCGGCTACTACGATCAGGCGCAAGGCAATTTAGATGAGAGTAAGACGGTTATCGATGAGATCTGGGATCTGCACCCCTACATGACGCAGACGCAGGTGCGTAGCGCATTGGCGGTGTTCCTTTTTAAAGGCGAAGACGTGTATAAGCCCGTGAAAGGGCTTTCCGGCGGCGAGCGTGCGCGCGTGCTGCTTTTAAAGCTGATGCTTTCCAAAGCGAACCTTTTGATCCTCGACGAACCGACGAACCACCTCGATATCGGCTCCTGCGAGGCGCTTGAAAACGCACTTTTGGGCTACGATGGCACGCTGTTCGTCGTTTCGCATGACCGTTATCTTATCAACAAGCTTGCGGATAAAATCTACTATCTCACCCCTTCCGGCACAACGCTGTACCTCGGCAACTACGACGCATATCTTGAGGCCCGTCAAAAGCAGGAAGCCGCAAAAGCCGCTGCCGAAGCGGAAAATAAAAACGCTGTGCCGAAAGCCAATACAGTCTATAAACAAAAGAAAGAGCGTGCCTCTGAAATTCGGAAGCGCCGTGCCGCACTTTCGAAATGCGAGCGCGAGATCGAAGCGGCGGAAGCGGAAATTGACACGCTGAACGGGCAGCTCTCCAACCCCGAGACGGCGAGCGATTACGAAAAAATGATGGAAATCACGAATAAGATCACTGAGCAAAAGGCGCTTGCGGACAGTCTGATGAACGACTGGACGGAGCTGACGCTTTGGCTGGAAGAAAACGACGTGTGACGAAAGGAAATTAAAATATATGATGAAAGCAAAGGTCATCACCCTCGGCTGCAAGGTGAACCAGTATGAATCGGAAGCGATGCTCTCTTCCCTTTTGCAGCACGGCTTTGCCGCAGCGGAAGACAAGGAAACAGCGGACGTCGTAATCCTCAACTCCTGCACGGTCACGGCCGAAAGTGACCGCAAGGTGCGGCAGATTTTTCGCCGCGCGAAAAAAGATAACCCGGATGCCGTTATGGTGCTGACGGGCTGCATGGCACAGGCGTTCCCGGAGGACGCAAGGCGACTGGAGGAAGCCGATATTATCCTCGGCACCTCGAACCGCAAGCGTCTGGTGCCGGATCTGCTGGCGTTTCTTTCTGCACGCCAGCGCATCATCGACATTGCGCCGCACACGAACGACGAAAAATTTGAGAATCTCAATGTGGAGAACTTTACAGGCCGCACGCGTGCATTTGTGAAGATTGAAGACGGGTGCAACCGCTTTTGCTCATACTGCATCATCCCCTATGCCCGCGGCCGTGTGCGCTCGAAGCCGCTTGAAGACCTCAAGGCGGAGCTTGCGGGGCTTGGCGCGAACGGCTACAAAGAAGTGGTGCTGACGGGCATCAACCTTTCGGCATACGGACAGGAGTTCGGTCTGCATCTGTGTGACGCCATTGAAGCGGCCTGCGCTACGCCGGGTATTGAGCGTGTGCGCCTCGGCTCCTTGGAGCCGGAGCAGCTTTCGGAAGACGTGATCCGGCGCATGGCAAAGCAGAAAAAGCTGTGCCCGCAGTTCCACCTCTCCTTGCAAAGCGGCTGCGATGCGACTTTAAAGCGCATGAACCGCCACTACACCGCAGACGAATACCGCACCATCGTGCGCAACCTGCGCGCAGCGTTTGAAAATGCTGCCATCACGACGGACATCATGGTCGGCTTCGCGGGCGAAACGGATGAAGAATTTGCGGAATCTTTGGCGTTTGCAGAAGAGATCGCATTTGCGAAAGTACACGTGTTTGCCTATTCCCGCCGCCCCGGCACTCGTGCCTATGACATGGGCGATCAGCTGACGAATGCCGTAAAGGAAGCGCGCAGCCACGAGATGATCCGCGTGACGACCGCAACGCAGCAGGCGTTTTTTAAAGCGCAAATCGGTCGCACGGAGGAAGTGCTTTTCGAGCGTGAGATTCAAAAAGGCGTTTGGGAGGGATACTCCATGAACTATACACCTGTTGCGGTGGCAAGCGGTACGTCCCTTGCGGGCGAGATTCGCTCTGTGCGCATTGAGAGCTGCACCGATACGCACTGCATGGGTGCCGTGTTGTAAAATTCACCTCGAAAGAAGGCAATTCCCTCTCTACCGGAATTCATCGAGGAATACATGTAAACAAAAACGACCGAAAGCGCGGTGCAAAGGCTTTCGGTCGTTTTTGCGTATATTTAAGTTTAGAAAATCAAATTTACAAGCATGCCGGTCACGACGGAGCAGGCGTACAGCGTACCGACGATGGCGAGGTTCTCTTTTACGCGGTGGTTTGTGCGGAACAGCACGACGAGGCCCACGCCTGCACCGGCGCATAAGCCCGCCACGCAGGAGCCGAATTGCAGGCTGCCCAGCGTGAACAGCTCCGTTAAGATCACGGATGCCGCACAGTTCGGAATGAGTCCAATGAGTGCCGTCAGGAACGGCTGAAAGACGCTGCCGTTTAAAAGTAAGCCGGAAATGCGGTCTTCCCCGATAAAATAAATGGCATAGCCGAGCACGAGGTTTACGACGAGGATAAAGAGAAAAATGCTGATCGTGTGGTGCAAGGCGGAGTGCAACAGGCTGTGGTGGTCGCAGTCGCAGTCCGCGCACAGCTCCTCAAACGGTTTCTCTTTTTTAGGGTGGAAAAAGCGCTGTAAAATGAGGTCGGCCAGAAAGCCGAACACGATGCCGGAGGCGACTTTGATGAGCAGCATCGGCAAAATGTACCGCATCTGCTCCGGGTGTGAGAACAGAATCGGCAGGGCTTCATCGCTTGTGGAAAGGAACACGGCGAGCAGTGTGCCGACTGTGATGATGCGTCCGGCGTAGAAATTTGCTGCCGCCACGGAGAAGCCGCACTGCGGCACAACGCCGAGGAGCGCGCCGCCGATGGGGCCGAATTTGCCGAGCTTTTGCAGACCGCGTTCCATTTTGCTGCTTGCACGGTGCTCTAAATACTCAATGAGAAAGTACGCGGCAAACAGAAACGGCAGCGTTTTTAACGAATCGATGAGTGCGTCGAGAAAGACATCCAGCATAAATAAATCCTTTCAAGGTAGAGGTAGCCCGTCGAAACGACGGGATTGCGATGCCCGAAAACACAAAAAGTGGTATACAGGCTTCGAGCCAGTATACCACAATTTTGCCGGATTGACAAGTAAAAATCAGAGCCGATTTTTACCAGATTTCTGCGTTTTTTGCGCAATGTTGGCGCACTTTTGCTGCCCGTACCTCTACAAAGCAGCCGCACAGCGCACACATGCCGTTGACTAAGTGGTCGCATGATGTGCATTTTTTCAAACGGTCTTTGTAAAGTGCATCCGGGGCTTTCTGCTCCGGGGGAATGTTTTCGATATATTCGTAGATCGAGTGAAAATAATCTGTGTCGCTGAGGTCTTTCAGCAAACACCGCCTGCAGGGAATGCGTTCCATCAGGAGACCGTGATTTCCATGACGGCACACGCCGGAATATTGAAGTGCAGGTTGTTGTTTTCAAGCGTCAGCGCGTCGAAATCCGTAATCTTGACGTCTTCGGGATGGTCGAAGTCGTTGTATGCGCCGATAGAGTTTGTCAAAATGCGTGCAGATGCCGTATTGTACTTCTTGCCGGTCAGCGCACAGTCGATCGGGTACGCGGTGTCGGCGGAAATGTTCGCGAGCGTGATATGCACGACGCCGTTTTCGTCTTCCGAGGCGGAAACCGTGAGGTTCGGTACGCCGGCGTAGACCCCCTCCGTTTCGAGGTGGCTATTCAAAAGCGTTGCATCGTGATGGTGCTTATAAAGATCGAATACATGGTATGTCGGCGTAAGCACCATTTTCTCTCCCTCGGTGAGGATGACGGACTGCAAAACGTTTACAAGCTGTGCGATGTTTGCCATGACGACACGGTCACTGTGTGCATTGAAAATGTTCAGCGTTACAGCGGCGACAATGGCGTCGCGCATGGTATTCTGCTGATACAGGAAGCCCGGATTCGTGCCCGGTTCCACATCGTACCATGTACCCCACTCGTCTACGATCAGACCGACTTTGTGCTCGGGATCGTAATGGCTCATGATCTCCGTGTGGCGTGTGATAAGTTCTTCCATGTGTAATGCCTTGCGAACAGTCTCGTAATACATGTCGGTATCAAAGCCTGTTGCAGCTGTTTTCTTCTCCCATGTGCCCGGCACGGTGTAATAGTGCAGGCTGAGGCCGTTCATGTAGTTGCCCGCAATGCGCATGACCTCTTCTGTCCAGTTGTAATCGTCGGCGATGCCCGGGCCGCAGGCAATGCGGAACACGTGGTTGTCGCCGTAATCGCGGACGTAGGTCTGGAAGCGGCGGTAGAGGTCGGCATAATAGGACGGGCGCATATTGCCGCCGCAGCCCCAGTTTTCATTGCCGACACCGAAGTATTTCACCTTCCACGGCTCGGCATGACCGTTTTTGGCGCGCAGGTCCGCCATGGGCGAAATGCCATCAAACGTCATGTACTCCATCCACTCGCTCATTTCCTGCACGGTGCCGGAGCCTACGTTGCCGTTGATGTACGGCTCGCAGCCGACCTGACGGCAGAATTCTAAGAATTCGTGCGTGCCGAAGGTGTTATCCTCCACAACACCGCCCCAGTGCGTGTTGACCATCTTTTTGCGTGTCTCCTTGGGGCCGATGCCGTCTTTCCAGTGGTATTCATCTGCAAAACAGCCGCCCGGCCAGCGCAGCACCGGCAGCTTAATAGCTTTCAGCGCTTCCACAATATCGGTTCGCATGCCGTTTACGTTTGGAATGTCGCTGTTTTCGCCAACATAAATGCCGTTATAAATGCAGCGTCCGAGGTGCTCGGAAAAATTGCCGTAGATATTGCGGTTGATCTTGCTTTTCTTTTCGTCAGTATGAATGGAAAGTTTTGCCATTTTAAAAATTCCTCCACTTAAAATCGGCGATAAGCATCGCCGTGTGTATGTTCAATATAGCATACAAGAGTACGAATGTCAAGAGTTGTACGTACAAATATTTATCGGCGCGCGTCGACCGTCCAATGCTCTGTGATGACATGGTTTTCCGCGACGAGTACTTTAATTCCCAAACCAGCCGAGCACGACGTTTCGTTTTGCGACTTCGGATTGAAGCGCGTGCAGACAATTCAGGTCATTCTCAAGCGCGTAGAAATGCGTTTTGGGGAATTTCTTTACGAGCGAGAGAAACGCTTTAATGTTCGGTCCGACAAGCGGATAGTGAACTGCACCCCATCTGTTAGTATAGTATATCATACTTGTCTAACAAATGGGGTGCAGTTCATTCTTAGCGCGGTGCTGTTTTGTTCTATCAGAGAAAAATAGGTCTGCACACAAAGAAGCTACTCATTTTTCTATACGAATAGGGCTTAAACCTACACATCTGCCGGTTCGGGCACATCGTCGTTGATGATGGACTTCTTCTTCCAACGGCCCATGCGGAACGCGATGGAGGTAAGCACGGCACCCATGACCCAGCTTATGAGCAGGGAGATGAACAGCGCATCTGCAGAGTGCATCAGTGCTGCGAGGCCGTATGCGATCGGCACACGGATAACGATGGTCGTGATGAGGGAGATCCACATTGGGGTCATCGTATCGCCCGCGCCGCGCATAACGCCGGAAAGGATCTGCGTGACGGCCATTGCAATGTAACCGATGGAGAGAATGCGCATCATATGCATGCCGGTATCAATGACGTCCGGCGTACTCGTAAACATTTCCATGAGATAACGGCCGAAGAACAGGATCAGCGCAACAAGTACCACGGAAACGGAAAGGCCGAGCTTTAAGCCGTCCTTTGTGCCCTTTTCCACGCGATCCAAACGACCTGCGCCGATGTTCTGGCCGGTGAAGGTCGTCGTTGCCGTACCGAAGGTGAAGTTCGGCATCATGGCAAAGCCGTCCACGCGCATAACAACGGTGGAAACCGCGATGATCGTGGTACCGAAGCTGTTTGTAAGGGACTGCACGACCAGCATGGCGAGCGAGAACACCGCTTGTGTGAGACCGCTGGGCAGACCCAAACGGATGAGCTGGAACAAAAGCGCTTTTGTCGGCCACAGGGTGCGCCACGTGATGTGCAATACGTCACGCATTAAGAGCAGACGCACAAGACACAGGATGCCGGAGACTGCCTGCGAGATGATGGTTGCCCACGCAGCGCCCGCAACGCCCATTTTAAAGCCCGCGACAAACCAGATATCCAGACCAATGTTCATGCCGCATGCCACGAGCAGGAAAATGAGCGGCATGACGGAATCGCCGAGGCCGCGCAGAATGCCGGAAATAATGTTGTAATATGCGCTGCCGAGAATACCGAGGAAATTGATGATGAGATAATCACACGACATAGTGTAAATATCCTGCGGTGTTTGCAGTGCAGACATGATCGGGTGTGTAATGAGCGGGCCCACGACCATGACGAAGATGGAAACCGCAAAGGTTGCCGTGATCGCCGTACCTGCAGAATGCGAAAGTCGCTTTTTGTCTTTTGCACCGAAACACTGCGATGCCATGATGCTGGCACCGACCGATACGCCCATGAACAGTACAAGCAGCAGGTTGATGATCGGGCCGCTGGCACCGATGGCGGCCAACGCGCTGTCACCCACATAATTGCCGACCACAATGGAGTCCACCGTGCTGTACAGCTGCTGCGCCAAGTTGCCGATGAGAAGCGGTGTGGAAAACCGAATGAGATTTGTCGCCGGGTTGCCCACCGTCATATCCTGCGCTCCGAAAAATGCAGAGAGCTTTCCTGCCATAATAAAGAATATCCTCCTCGCCCTGAGATATACTCGAAATTTGGTGATTTTGCAAGCATATAGCCTTACAAAATCACTTGTGTTTTATTGCTTCCGAATATTCTCCAAAAGATTTAACGCTTAACAGTATATCAAAAAAGGCGAAAGAGGTCAATTAAATACAAAGAAGATAATTAAATTTTGGTATTTTGCCGAATTTAATGGTTGATTTATAGCGAAATTAGCAAACAATTTCGTCAGAGATTCATAACGCGGAACGGTGTGTGAAAATGTGCTTCTCCCCTATTTTGCGGCGAATGTATTGGCTTTTTGCAGAACGGTCATTACCGTTCTGCGCCAGATGTCGAAAAGAACGCGGCGGGCATCACAATCCAGCGCAGAGCCGAGCACGGTAAACAGCAAAAGGCTGAATATGCAAAATACGGCGGCTGATAGGAGCAGCGCGGGATATGAGTTGAGTGGAAGCGGCAGAGCTTTTGCGGAAAACCACAACAGAACGAACAATACCCCGTTGCACAGGAATTTTCGGTAAGTACGCCGTGCAGGTGCATGCAGCAGCTTGTGGGATGCGTAGAAAATCATATCGTTCGTGCGATATAAAAGCGCTGCAATCGTCCCGATGAGCACGCCGTACATGCCAAGCGGCACCACAAGTAAAAGCGATATGAGAAGATTGATGACGGATTCGATGACGGAACGGTTCTGCGTTTTTTGAAAATGCCCGGCGTATTCGATGACGCGCTGCGCGGCTGCACGTCCGTTTGAGAGCAGGTACGTGCAGACAAAAAGATGCGGCAAAACGGGATCGAGATACGAAATATCCGTCACACCGGCGGTGTAGAGCTTCAAAAACGGCAGAATGAACACATCCGCCGTGAGATACAGCGCAAATGTGAGCGCCATATTGTATGTTTCAAATGCGCGGTAAAGCCGCAAAAAATGCGCGCGGTCGGTGTGATAGGTTTGCCCCAGGGCGAACGACACGCTGCCGTTTATGGCGGAGACCGCCGTGCCGACCATGCCGAAAAGCATCACGTACATGGAGTAGACGCTCGTTGTTTTCAGTCCGCAGACGACAGAGAGCAGTAAAACATCGGTGTTTTGAAAGATGAGCCCGGAGATCTGGTGTACGAGCACGGCACGGTGCTGTGCGGTGGCGGTTGTATCGGGCGGCACGGCGCGGTTAAGCCAGCTATACTGTTTTTTGGCGTAGAGTGTGAGCAGTACGGTTTGCAGTAAGCCGCACAAAAAGCAGAGCAGCTGTACGGCGATGAGCGAAAGTCCGCAAATTAGCAGTATGATTTTGCCGATACTGATGGAAACAGTTAAAAGCAGGTTGGCGTTGATGAGCACGTATCCTCTGCCCTCTGCCTGCAAAAGCACGCGGTATTTTGCCTGAAACAGAAAGCGCACGGCTTGTCCCATGCTGCCGAGCAAAACCGTGAGCAATACGGTAAAAAACGGTAGTTCGGTTTTGATGAAAAACGGAAACAGCACTGAAAGTCCGCAAACGAGTACGGCATAAGCGATGCCGACTTTGGCATATTCCCGGCGAATCGCATTGAAGATACCGCTGACGGCGGCTCTGTCCTGTTCGGCGGCGGGTTTATAAAGTGCCTGCAGCGCTGCCGTGCCGATACCGCTTTCAAGCAGGTCAAGATACACAAGCGCCTGCTGTGTAGCGGAGAGCAGGCCGTTGGCTTCGGAACCGAGCTGCACGAGCACGAGCCGCGGAATGATAACGCCGAGTGCGACGGAAACAAACTGGCTGAAAAGCCCGGAAAAGGCATTGAAAAAGCACCTTTTGGCACGCATGGCTACTTTACAAACACGTCGCATAGCGTGCGGATGATGCGCTGATCCCGCCAGCGCAGATAGCGGCAGCCCGCGTGCCAGATGGTGCGCAAAGCGGGCAAGATGACGCTGCCGTTCTCCGGCGGGTCCTTGAGCAGCTGCGGCGAAACGGCGGCGTTTGCCTCGAGTAATAGTGCGAGCAGCTCCGGGTCTTCCGTTTTCAAAAAGCGCTGGGCGTAAAAATCCGCCTCACGCATCAGGCGGTCGCAGCACAGCGTGTGAATTTCCGGCAAGTCTTTTTTCTTTGAGAGCTTCAGCTCAGCGATGAGCCCGCGCAGATAATCCTTGGTGCAGGCGAGCGTGATACGTTTATTGGAATGCGTGCCGTTGTAGCGGTAAACCACGTCGGGCACGGCGTAGTATTCTTTGGCTTTTAAAAGCGTGCAGAGAAGAAAAATGGGATCTTCATAGACACGCAGCGGCGGAAATTGCAGCTTGTTTTCAAGCAAAAAATTGCGATTATAAATAAAGCGGGCGAAAAAACGGTCGAGCGGCTCATCGCAGGCGTTATGAAAGCCCTCCTCCGTGAAAACAAACATGGGGTGCACATCGTTCCCCTTGGCTTTTTCAATCGAGCCGCCGCAGACCATGGCACCGCTTTTTTCGGCGGCAGCCAAAAGCGTTTCGAGCGCATACGGGCCCGGATAGAGATCATCGGCATCGAGAAACGCAATGTACTCCCCTTTTGCCTCCGCTATGCCCTTATTGCGCGCCATGCCTGCGCCGGCGTTTTCCTGCGTAAGGCACCGCACGCGGCCGTCTCTGCGCTGGGCGCTCGTTAGAACGTCTGCGGAATGGTCTGTGGAGCCGTCGTTGATGCAGAGAATTTCTATATCCGTGAGCGTCTGCATGAAAACGCTGCTAAGTGCCGTTTCGAGGGTGCCTTCCGCGTTATAAACGGGCACGATCACCGAAATTTTGCACATAGTTCTTCCCTCCTTCATAAAACTTAAAGCACAGCTTGTGCAGCACAGTGCGGTTTCGTCGATAGAGCTTTTTAATATCGCGCGTGACGGCACCGTACTTTTTCAAAATGGCATATTGTTCCTGCAAAAGCACTTTGTTCCGAAAATCGATTGCCGTGTAAAAGCGCTGCAAGGCGTATCGCTTTTCGATCTCGTCTAAGCACTTTTGGTACTCGGCTTCCGGCATTTTGATCTGCTTAGCGGTTTGAAGCAAGATCGTCTCGTGCTCTGCGATGCGGCGCAGCTTGTCGATTTCGGTTACATCTCCCGCAGACATGCCGTTTTGATATTTTACATAGCCGTAAAGCGGTTCGTCTAAAAAAGCGTGCGGAAATTTGTAACACACCGGCAGCATGAGCTGATAATTCTGCCCGCGCCGCGCGGGGTAGATCATGCGGTTCGGCACGGCTTCATCAAAACAGCGCATGCGGATCATGTGACAGCCGGCGCACACCATGCCTTCGCCGCGCAGAAGATACCAAAACTGCATGAGTTCAAAACGGTGCGAAAACCGCGCAGCCTCGCGGTAGAGCGGCATTTTGAGGTCGCTCTCGTCAAAAACGAAGGCGTCACTGCTCACCGCGCCGCACGCCGGGTGCTGCAGCAGATACGTAGCGCGTTTTTCAACAGAGCCCGGTAATAAAAAATCATCCGGATCTGCCCAGCAGAGAAAATCACCGTGCGCGTGGAGTAACCCCGTTTGTATCGCACCGCCAAGCCCTATGTTTTCCTGCGTCAACACAGTATACTGCACGCCGCTTTCTTTTAAAATCGTCTCGAAGTTTTTCAGCAGCTTTGCCGTATCGTCTGTCGAACCGTCATCAATGCAGATGAGCTCCAACGGGTGGTAAGATTCGCTTATTACGGAGCGCATGAAGCGGTCAAGTGTTTTTTCACAGTTATAACACGGCAGAAGCAGCGTTACGAGCGGTTTTTCCATCTTTTCCCTCCTGCAAAGTGCGGCGAAACGCTTTTAAAGCGTCTTCATAGGCGGCCGTTTTGGCACGCAGCGTTTCGGTGATCTCCGGCGCGTGGCTGCGTAGGCGTATCCACCTGCGCGTGACGGCAGTTTCATCCGCAATGTTTTCAATGGGCAGCACATAGGGCGTATCGACACCGAAAATGTCTTCTGCAAGGCCCTTGGCTTTTACAGAATACCCGAGTGCGAGCGTGGGTACGCCGGAAGAATACGCCGCGATGACGGCATGTGTGCGCGCGCCGATGAACGACGAGCACAGCGCAATAATCGATTTAAGCTGCGACGCACTTTGGTCTTTGATGAGGCATACGCGGCCGCTGCCTTGAAAGGCCGCGTATAATTCTTTAAGCGGATCGCGGTCATCATTGCCGTTTTGCACGGCGTGCGGGATGAGCGCCACGGCACTGTCTGTTGTGCGCAGGATTGTGTCAATCAGCGCGATGAGGTTACCCAAAATAAGCTTTGCGTTTCGTGCACGGCGCAGTAAAAGCGGGCTTACATTGATACCGACGGTGTTGTGCGGCTGAAACACTTCCGGAATCTCCGCACCGCGCGGCTCCAGCAAGAAAGCGGAATCCGGGCAAAAGGAGACGTTTCGCAGCCCGGCGCTTTGCAGCGCGTGCAGCGTTTGTGTCTCGCGCGCTGTGATGCGGTCAAATGCGGTGAGGTCACGTAGCAGAGCCTTACTGCGAAGAAGCTTCGGTTCAATCGAACAGCCGAGCAGTATGCTGCCGCCTGCATAGTGCCGTGCGAGGTTGTGCAGCCGAATGCGCTTTTGCATATCTTCGTAGCAGTACACATCGCCGCCGATAGAGACGAGAATATCGTCGCGCGTGAGCGTTTGCAGCGCGGCACGGTACGGCAAGACATCGAGCGGTGTGTAATCGTTTAAAAGCTTTAAGCGCAGATAGGCGCTCCAAAATGCGGGCGAGCTTTTGCGGATCACATCGCTTCGCGCGGGGCGCACATCCTGCACAACGAGCGGGCGCGCTACGCCGTATCTGGCATCTTCCTCCGGCGCTTCGGAAAGCAGCACCGTGCGGCCGGGGCCTAAAAGCTTAGAAACGGTGCGCACAAGCGCTTCGCACCCGTGGTTTGCGCTGCCGATGTGGTCATGCAGAATGTAACGCACGCGTATTCTCCCCTTTCAAAATCGATTTTGCGTGTTTTGCGGCGCGGTATGCGGCAAGGTGCAGCTGCAATGCGGGCAGATTTTGCTGCTTTAAGCAGTGCACGATGCACCGAAAAACGCCGTGAAGCTCCGCTTCGGAAAGCAGTGCGCAAAGCGCTTCATCTTCCATAATCTCTTTGGCTTTCGTGATGGGATCAAGCCCGATATCCGGCGCGTAAAAAACGGAGAATGCCGTGTATGCACTGAGTCTTTTGCGAAAAAACGGCTTAAATTCCGTGTGCTTTTGCTCTGTGATGACCCAGTGCGCAATCTCTTTTTGCAAAAGGAGCTGCTTAAAGTGGTCTGCTTCCCGGCGCAGCGGGTGCGCGGCGTATTGCATGGCACAGTGTGGCGTGAGGAGTACGCGGCTGTTTGCGCGGTAAAGCTGTACTAAAAATTGCAGATCCTCAGCAAGCGTCATGGATTCATCAAATACAGCGTTGACGGAAAGAATTTTCTCGCGACGCAGAAGCTTGTTCCAAAGATAGCCAAAATACCCGGTTTCGTACTGTGCTTGCATGAAGCAAACGGGAAGCGTTTCGGAATCTATGAGACCGTATTTTGGTAGTGTTATGCGGGTAATCTCACCGTTTAAATCCATTTTTAGGTAGCTGCCCATGAGAATGTCTGCGTCGTTTGACTGCGGCTCATGCAATGCTTTTTCGAGGTAGTTCGAAAACGGCAGGTCGTCGCTGTCTACAAACCACACCCACTTTCCGGTGGCGGCTTCCAAAGCGAGGTTACGTGCGCGGGAAACGCCGCCATGGTGTTGCGCGAGTACCGTGATACGCGCGTCTGCAGCTGCAAAGCGTTCTAAAATGCGGCGGCTTTCATCGGTGGAGCCATCGTCTACGGCAAGCAGCTCAAAATCGCGAAATGTTTGGGTACACAGCGCGGAAAGCGTTTTTTGCAGATGCCTTTCCTCATTATAGACGGGCAGAATGATGCTGACTTCAGGCATAGTGCTCTCTCCTTTGCAGCCACAGGCACATAAGCGGCGTGCAGCGGTATTGCATGCACAAAAGCTGTACGGCAAGTTTAAACGGAATATGTCGCGCGGGTCGGTTTTGCAGCGCACGTTTCAGCGCTTCGTCGTTTAAAATGCGGTCGATTTCCGATTTTTGTTCGACCTTTGGCAAATCACAGGCTCCGCCGAGTGCGGCGCAGGCGTAGTGGATGAGATGCAGATCGAGTTGACGGCTGAAATTATATTCCGGGCAGTTTTGAAACAGTGCGCACAGCTTTTGATGCATACGTTTGTAGCTTTCCCACGCATCTGCTTTGTGCGTTGTGGTGATGCTGCCGGGGTTGCGGTGGTACTCGTAAAGCCCTTGGCCCTTAAGATAAAAGAACGAAGCGGCGCGGTATCCTGCACACGCGCTGAATAGATTATCTTCGGAATATCGCACGGTTTCGTCGAACCGCAGGTCGTATTCTTTTAAAAACGATGTACGGTATAAACAAACACACACGGATAAAAGCGGGCCGTATTCGAGATTGTCGCGCATGATGAGCTGCGGAAATACGCAGCGTTTGATTTTGCGTTTGTCGTAATACCCGCCGTGGAGCGATGCAGAGCGCAGCGTGGGCGGCTTGCCGGATTCTATGCGTATGAGGTCGCAGAAAACAAAATCACAGTGATACTGCTCAATCTTCTGAAAAAGCGTTTCAAAAAATGTCGGCGATACGGTGTCATCGGCATCGACAAAGCCGATGAATGCTCCGCTTGCCGCAAGCAGACCCGCGTTTCGCGCACTGCTGAGGCCGCCGTTTGGCTTATGCAAAATGCGTATGCGGCTGTCCTCTTTTTTGAGCCGCGTGCACAGTATGGAGCTTGCATCGGTAGAGCCGTCATCGATAAGTAAGATTTCAATGTCGTGAAAGGTCTGTGCGATGAGGCTTTTAACGCACCGCTCGAGATATTTTTCGGCGTTGTAGATCGGCACAATGACGCTGATCTTCGGCATAACTTTCCCTTCCTTCTGCAAATCTCAGGATTTTCTCCGCTTCTTTATACTGTGTGAAATCGGTGCTGCGACAGGCGGCTTTGAGTGCTTCTTGTTTTTCGTTATCTTGAATCAGCGCGGCGAGAGCATCTGTAAAACCGTCAAAATCAAGCGGCGCGATCATGCCGTCTGTGCCGTCTTGCAGCTGGCTGTGCGCGGTGGAAAAATCCGTGATGATGACAGGCTTCCCGAGCAGCTGCGCCTCCCGCACGGCGACGCATTTGCCCTCATAAACGGACGGCTGCACGTAAATGTCGCACATACGTATATAGGGGTACGGATTCTCCTTTTTGCCGAGCAGCACGACGAAATCTTCCATATGCACAGCTTGAATGGCTTCGCGAATTTGGGTTTCCCGGTCGCCGTAGCCTAAAATGTACCACTTAACGGAAAGGCCGCGCTTTAAAAGCACTGTGCAGATTTTCGGAATGGCTTCAAAGTTTTTCGCTTCACAAAACCGACCGACGGAAAGCAGCACGGTCTCGCCCGCTTCGCGATACATGCCGGCAGCCGGCAGCAGCGATTTGCGCTCGATGAGCTCGCGCGCAAGGCAGTTTTCGACCGTGACGGCTTTTTGTGAAAACGCGGGATACATGCGCCGAAAGGCTTCCGTGCAGCTTTCGGAAACACTGACAACATAGTCTACGTTCGTATACACACGGCGGTCGAGCTTTGGATTTGGGTGTTGTGTGGCGTAATCCGTGTGGTTCCACGCGACTTTGTACTTGGCGTTTACCTTGTGCACAAGCGTATCGGCGACGCCGAGGTACTGCGCGGCAAGATCATACTCGCCCGGGATATTCGGCAAAAACGGCTGCAAAAATGCAGAGATATACTGCAAGTGCGTCCACGTGCCGGTGGGTTTTCGCATGAAAGTACCGTACAAAAAAAACGCGAGCTTTGCGAGTAATCGTGCGGCTGCAAATCGCAGTCTGCCATGTTTTACAAGCGACAGGATCGGCTCTGTATAGGCGTGGTATGCAGGGATTCCCGGCAGCAGACGCACATATTGCGGCAGGTCTTTTATGAATTCTCCCTCGCGGCGGTACAGAAAAACGGAGGCCTGCACGCTTTTGTCTTCGAGCGCTTCCAACAGTCCGATAAGGCTGCGCTCTGCCCCGCCAATCTCTAAAGACGGCAAAATAAAAAGCAGTTTTTTCGGTTCCGTTTTAAACGCCGCCTTTCACTTTTTCTTTGATACGCGGATGGTCGGCGAGCAGGCGATGCAGCGGGCGCGTGAGCTTGCTGCGCAGTACGGTACGGCGGTTCATCCAGCTTTTGGCATACCAGTGCACGGTGTAGGTGCAGTCTGTGATATAAAGCCGCCCCGTGGCATCCTCGTAGGGGTTAAAATACGCCTTGGGAAAGACGGCTGCGCCTTGCACGGTTTGTCGCTTGCCGTTTGGCTTTAAGCCGCATTTTAAAAGCGCCTGTGTATTGAGCTGCGGGCAGCCGATGACGCCGTGCTTGCCGTCGAGCAGGGGTGCATATTGCTCCAGCATGAAGTGCACGAGCGGATGGTGTTTTTCTGCGCCGAAGCCGAGGCCGGTCGCAATCATACGGTCGGTCTCAAAGGCAAAAAACGCGTGCTCGCTGCAAAGCGGGTCCAAACTGCGCACGAGCTCGACATCTACATCAAAGTAAAAGCCGCCCTCGTTTTCGATGATCTGCAAGCGGGCGTAATCGGCGAGAAACGCGTACTTTTTCTCTTTACAGCACATTTCGGTGTAACCGTTTTGGTGAATGTCAAAATTATCTTCGTTCCATTCCAAAATCGTATAGTTCGGGCAGTGCTTGCGCCAACTCTCTATGCACTTTTTGGCTTTGTCCGGCAGTGGTGCGCGACCAAACCAGCAGTAATGGATGATTTTCGGGATCATACAGCCTCCTTTTGTGCTTTGCGTTCGGTGCGTGCGGCCATCAGGCGGATCAAAACGGAAAGTCCTGCGCCAAGCGGCGTGCACAGCATTGTAAGCACCTTTTTCGGTGAGCGGAGCATCAGTGCGGGCTCTTTCGCGAGAAAACACGCGGCATCGTAATGGATGCTGTCGAGTACCGTGCGCGTTGCAGCAGCCGGGTACGTAAGGCAAAGCTGCCGCCAATATAGAAAGCCACGCGGGTTTTTTGCGTATTGCTTCCATATGGTGTGCGAGGAACCGTCTTCTAAATACGTCACGTGGCACAGCACGCGATTTAAAACGGCGAGTTTGTAATCGCGGTCGATCAGCCGGTATTTTGCGGCGAGCGCCACGTATTTTTCATTTGGAAACTCCGGGTACGGCGGGTATTTTCGGATGATGTCGGTACGATACACGAGCTTTTTGTCGCCTTTGCCGCCGCCCGCATAGTAACCGCTGAGCGTCGTTTCGGTGAGGCCCGGCGGAAAGCCGGTGCCAATAAGCTTGCCGTTTCCGTCGTCATCAAGCCCGATGAGCCCGGCGCAATTCTTGCTTTTTATCTGTGCCCAGCGCTTTTCAATTTGCTCTACGGCATCCTTTGCCAAACGGTCGTCGGAATCAAGGCAAAGGTTCAGCTCGGTCTCGATGTGCGCATAAGCGGTGTTGTGCGCAGCGTGCATGCCGCCGTTTGGACGGTATAGGTAACGGATGGAAAATGCTTTCTCCGCCTGCATCCAGGCGGAGACCAACGCGGCGGTGCGGTCGGTGGAACCGTCATCTACGATGAGCCATAGGAAGTTTTTAGATGTTTGCGCTTTTAATGAGCAATATGCTTCCGGCAGCGTGTGTGCGCGGTTATACGTCGGCGTAAATACGGTCAGCAGAACCATGTGCGGTTTCCCTCCTTTTTTGGGCATCCTTTTGCAGATAATACGCAGTGAGCATATGTGCGTTTTCACAAATGTCAAAGCTTTGTAGTACAGGCGGCGCGGCGCTGAGCACCTTACTTTCTGCCAAAATAACCTCCGCCCACTTAGAAGGCGGTGCGGAAAGCGGAAGCTGCCGTGCACGCGGCGTTTGAAGACAATCCTTCGGTACACCGTTGGAGACAAGGCACGGTAGCCCTGCGGCCTGCGCTTCCAAAACGGAGAGCGGCATGCCTTCGTACAGAGACGGCATACAGAATACATCCATTGCATGCAAAAGTGCCGGAACATCTTCCCGCACGCCTAAAAACAGCACATACGGTGTAAGGCCGAGTGCGGCGGCGCGGTTTTGTACGGCTGCCCGCTTTTCACCGTCGCCAACAAACAGCAGCTTCGATTTTGTACCGCATGCGCGCAGACTGTGCAGGACATCCAAGAGGAAAGCTTGGTTTTTCTCTTTGCGAAACTGCCCCACATGCCCGATGAGAAGTTCTTCTTTTGTGATACCGAGTGTGCGCCGCATGTCTTCGCGCATGTTTTTATCAAAGCGGAATTTTTCTGTATCGATGGCGACCGGCAGCACCAAAAACGGCGCACTGCCGAACATCCAGCGCCCGGCATCTTCTCCGCAGGCAAGCAGATCGGTCGCGGTACGTGGAATGATGCGCTTATACAGATCTTTTATTGGATACTTGAAGTCGCGCAGCTGATTTGTGGTGTGTGCGTGAGCAATGCATACAGGCACGCCGTGCTGCTTGGCGCAACCGAGTACAACGCCGGAAAGACAATCAAGATGGGCGTGCACAACAGTATACGCCGGGTGGGCGGAGAAAAATTTGTGCAGTGCATGGCGGTATGCGGGGCTGAACGGGTTTTGCCGTGGCACGGTGAAAACTTTGCCGCCGAGAGAGTAAATCTCTTTATCGTACGCGCCTTCCCGTGCGCGGTGCGTCAGAAAATCGAACTGCACGCGTGTGCGGTCTATGTGACGGTAGTAATTCATCAGCATCGTTTCCAGTCCGCCGCGGTCCATGCAGGTGACAGCCTGCAAAACACGAAGCATAACGGATCCCCCCTTTTATAAAAGGCCGAAGGTCTTCAGCCCGTAGAAATAGAAAAACAGATAAAAAATGAGCATCATCACGGTTAAAATGCGCACGGAGCGTTTTGAAAACATGTGGTGCAGCTCCCATGGCAGCAAAATGTAGTTATAAAGTGAAAAGTATATGGGCAGCCGCCCGACAAAAATGCCGCTTGTGAACGCTGAGAGGATGTAAATGCCGGTCGATACAATGGACATGTTGACGCAAAGGTCGATGAGTGGGTCATTTTCTGCACGGATAAACCGTAAACCGATCAAAGAAAGCAACGTCGGCACAGCGTAGACCAGTACGCGCAGCAGGTTTGTACCGTTGTCCTCAAAGCCTTTCCAATCGCTGACGACATTTTTGTACTGCGTTTCCTGCAAAAGCAGCTCCAAAATGTTTGTGAAGCGGTCGATGAAAAGCACGACCAAAACAGTGAGCAGAAGAAACAAAAGCGTTTTTCGGTTCCATGCTTTTCCGCGTGTGAGAAAAACAAACGGTAGTGCGAACAGTGCCGAGGCATGCAGTGTGGCGGCAAGTAAAATGATGAGCGTGGCTTGTCCGTATCTCTTGCGCAGCAAAAGCGGACAGCAGGCGAACACGAGCGCCGCCGCCAAAAATTGCCGCATGCCGTTCATCATCCAGGAGATGTAATCCGTGGAAGCGATAAACAAAAACAGACTGATGCAGTAGCTTTCCGAATAAAGCCGATAGTTTTTAACGAGCGGCCAGAGCTGAAGCGCGGCGAGAATGCAAAACCAAACGCGCACCTGCCCGCCGCACAAAAGCTTGATGAGTGCGGAAAGCAGGAAAAAGCCGTGATCTTTCTGTAAAGACTGGATGTAATCGGGCAGTGCGCTGAATGTGCTCGGCATTTCGGAAAACGCGTGCATGTAGTTATAGGTATCGCCGATATCACCGCGCAGCGTACAGAAGATGAGCAGCGGCAGTACGCCGAGTGTTGCCCAGAGCTTCGTGAACCGCACTGTCTGCACGCCGCAGACAGTTTCGCTTTGCTGTACTTCCAACACGGCGGAGAGCGCCGTGTAAATCAGAAGCCAAAGGAGCATCCGAATATAACCGGACATGTGTTCTCCTCTATGCCGTGACGCGCCGGGGCTGCGGTGCCGCTTTTTCGGCGGTGACGATGCGCAGTGTTTCTGCAACAACGCTCGCTTTATCGAATTCACGCTCCATTTTGCGGCGGCCGTTTTGCCCAAGGGCTGCTTTTTGCTCTGCGGAAAGCGCCAAAAACGCGCGCATGGCAACATATAGGCTGTTCGCGTCTTTTGCGCGGCACAAAAGGCCGGTTTTGCTGTGCTCTACGGCTTCCCTGCACCCGGGAATATCGGATGCGATGATGGGCCTGCCGACGGCGGCAGCTTCCAGCAGCACGTTGCTCATGCCCTCGTGGTAGCTTGGCAGCACTACGCAGTCGCAGTTTTGGTAAAACGGCAGCGGTTCTTTTTGAAAGCCGTAAAATTCTGTCATGCCGTCGGCAACAAGGCGGTCTACCTCCTGCCTGTACTGCTCCTCAAAAAAGCCGAGCAGCTGCAAATGCACGTGAAAGCCCTCTGTCCACAGCCTGCGCACGGCGCAAAACAGCTCCTCTATCCCCTTTTCGCGCATCAAACGGCCGACGAACAGGAATCGCGGCGGATCGTGAGCGGTGTACGGCGTGTAGATATAGCGGTTCAGGTCTACACCCGCACCATGCAGAACGACCTCTTTTTCGGGTGGCAGGATGTGTCTGCGGCAAAATTCTACCGCATTGGACTGATTTTCAAAGAATACGTTCTGTACACGCAGAAACGAAAGCTTGTAAAGGAATGTGGCAGCGCAGCTGAGCCACGGGCGCTGAAAAGCGCTGCCGAGTCCCTGTACGGTGGCGTAAAACGGAATGCGGTAGCACGTGCAGAGAAAACCCATGTATACATTCGGCTTAATGGCGTATGTAAGCACAAGATCCGGCTTTTCCAGACAAAGAACACGTTTGTACGCTTGTAAAAGACGCAATTCAGAAAGCACCTGCACGCGCCGCCGCTGCATTTTCGTTTCCGTACAGCGTATGCCCATGCTTTCAAACACTTCTTCACCGGTTTGAAACGGCGCTGCAACGACCACCTCATACCGGGATTGCAGATCTTCAATCAGCTCTCGTCGAAAGCGGTACAGCATATAAAAATGATTTGCCGCAATCAATACTTTTTTGCGCCTGTATTCGGAAAAGTTTTCATTTATCGCGAAATTTTCACGCTTTTTTGACACAAATCTGCCGAACAAGGCCAAATGCAGCAGATGTGCCGAAAAGCGCGGTATTTTGCTTTTACACATTCTAAACCTCCGTATAGCAAGATGAAATGTATCTGTACCGGTGCTGATACCGTTATTGTACAATGCGAGAAAAAAGAAAGCGGTCGAATTCTTTGTGAAAGCAGACATTTATTTTTGTTTTTTCTTTGTGTCCGTCAAGCGAAGACGTTTTACTATTACTGCGGGGGCTTTGAATATAAAAAAGCTCCCTTTACGGGAAACCGTGCGGATGCACACAGTTCCTGTAAAGGGAGCAAAATTCCTTTTATGCGGTTTTAAAGCGGAAGCCTGCGGAAAAGCTTACTTTGCGAGCTTTTCTCTGATGACCTCTGCAATGTGCTCTGCAGAAAGGCCGAATTCCTTCAGCAGATCCACAGCCGGGCCGGAGTGGCCGTACACATCGTTGACACCGATGCGCGTGACAGGCGTCGGGCAATGCTCGGAAAGTGCGGTGGAGACCGCTTCGCCGAGACCGCCGATGATGTTGTGCTCTTCAACCGTGATGACACGGCCGGTCTTCTTTGCGGAAGCAATAACAAGCTCTTCATCGAGCGGCTTGATGGTATGGATATTGATGACTTCAACGCTGATGCCTTCTTCTTTCAGTGCATCGGCAGCCTTAACGGCTTCCTGTACCATGAGACCGGTCGCAACAACGGTGATGTCCGTGCCCTCGCGCAGCGTGATGCCCTTGCCAAGCTCGAACTTATAATCATCGTTGTTGTTGATGCTTTCCACAGCCAGACGGCCGAGGCGGATATAGCACGGGCCCTTGTGCTCAACAGCAGCGCGAACCGCGGCCTGCATTTCGTAATGATCGCAGGGGTTCAGAATGACCATGCCCGGGATGGTGCGCATGAGCGCGATGTCCTCGCAGCACTGATGTGTAGCGCCGTCTTCACCGACAGAGATGCCGGCGTGGGAGCCGACGATCTTGACATTCAGCTTCGGATAACCGACGGAGTTGCGGACCTGCTCAAACGCTCTGCCTGCGGAAAACATGGCAAAGGACGCCGCAAACGGAATTTTACCGCAGGTGGCCAGACCGGCAGCAACGCCGACCATGTTGCACTCTGCGATGCCGCAGTCAAAGAAACGCTCCGGGTATGCTTTTTTGAAGATGCCCGTCTTGGTGGCAGCAGCAAGGTCTGCATCCAGAACGACGATCTCCGGGTATTCAGCGGCGAGCGCGGTAACGGTCTCGCCAAAGCTTTCTCTTGTTGCCTTTTTAACCATTTCAGCCATATCAGCAGCCCTCCAGTTCATGCAGTGCAGCGGTGAGCTCCTGCATAGCGGTCTCATACTGTTCCTTGTTCGGCGCGGTACCGTGCCAGCCGACCTGATTTTCCATGTAGGAAACGCCCTTACCCTTTACGGTCTTGGCAATGATGACGCTCGGCTTGCCCTTAACGGTCTTTGCATGTGCAAAAGCTGCTTCGATGGCGTCGAAATCGTGTCCGTCGATGGTCTGTACGTCAAAGCCGAAAGCCTCGAACTTCTTGTCGATCGGTTCCGGGCCGGCAACTTCGCTGACCGGGCCGTCGATCTGCAGGCCGTTGAAGTCGACAATCAGGCAGAGGTTATCGAGATTGTTATGGGATGCAAACATAGCAGCTTCCCAAACCTGACCCTCTTCAATCTCGCCATCGCCGAGCAGAGAGTAAACACGGTAGTCTTTGTTATCAATCTTGCCGGCAAGCGCCATGCCTGCCGCAGCGGAAACGCCCTGGCCGAGAGAGCCAGAGCTCATATCGATGCCGGGGATGCCCTTCATATCCGGGTGACCCTGCAGCATAGCGCCGATGTGGCGGAGCTTTTTCAGCTCATCCACAGAGAAATAGCCGCGCTGTGCCAGTGCAGCGTAAAGACCCGGTGCGCAGTGACCCTTAGAAAGGACAAAACGGTCTCTGTCCGGATCCTTCGGGTTCTGCGGGTCAATGTGCAGTTCTTTGAAATAGAGATAGGTGAAAATATCCGCAGCGGAAAGGGAACCGCCCGGATGGCCGGATTTGGCGTTGTAAACGCCTTCGATGATTCCAAGTCTGACTTTGGCAGCCGTGATTTTAAGCTGCTGCTTATCGCATGAATTCATGGAAGCCTCCTGTGTTTTTAGCGCCCGGCACGGGCAATCCCGTAAAAACCGCAGCGCGAGTCATTATGGTCTTATTATAGCGCATTTCGGTGGCCTTTGCAACGCTCCACGCCAAAATTTCGCCCGTTTTTTCGTGCTTTTTGCATATTCACCGTATGTGGAGAGACAATAGGCACAGCGGCGCTTATAAAAGCCTTAATCGGTACGTACAGCTTTTGGCTGCGCCGGAAAAACGGAAAGGACAAAACAAAATTACAAACGGAAAGGAACATCGTTTTATGTCTCAGAGGATCGGCAACCTGCCTGCCAATATCAACATTATGAACCCTGTACCGAACAAGGATGCGAAGACCATCATGAAGCTGATCCGCACGAATGGCAAGATCTCCGGCTACCAGCTTTCGGATGGCACGGTGCTTTCCAAGGCGGACGGCGTGGCGCTTGCAAAGCAGGGCGGCATCCGCGGCGTGGCGATTGCGAGCCGCAACGGCAGTGAATATCTGCGCAGCATACCGGACGGCAAGGAGAGCAACAATTTAGGTGACCTCCCAAGCACCGGCCTGCGCGGTCTTTCCTAAAGAAAAGGGAGCCTGTACGTTTTGAAACGCAGGCTCCCCTATTTTTGTTTATTTTGTGTTTTCGAGCGCTTCACGGTAAATTTGTACGGCGTGTTCGGCAACGGCGACGCTGTCAAACGGCTTTGCCGCAGCACGAATTTTGGCTTCGTCCAGTGTGTCCGACCGTGCAGCCATGCGTAAAATTGCATCTTCCATATCTTTCGGGTCATGCACATTGCAGAGCTCGGCGCAGTCATCGTTCAAAAAGCTCTCCGGGCCTTTGCACCGTGTAGAAATCACCGGCACGCCAGCCGCGAGTGCTTCCACGGCAGGAATGCCGAACGTCTCAATATCCGAAGCCATCAAAAGGGCGTCGGTCTGGCTTAAAATCTCCGCAATTTCACTTTCGGTCTTGCGCCCGACAAAGGATACAATGTCGTTCAGCCCGAGCGCAGATGCGGTCTTTTTATAAAGCGCTTCCTCCTGCCCGTCGCCGACAATCGTATACAAAAACGATTTTTCCGGGTACTGCTCCCGCAAGAGCTTCAAGGCCTGCAAAGCGTCTTCCACGCATTTGCCGGGGCGCAGTGCGGAAACCGTCGTCAAGCGAAAATGTGCCGGGTCTTTCGGTTTTTTTGCGCCGCGAAATGCCTTGGTGTTGCCGATGTTCGGCAGAACTTCGGCAGGTATATTGTGTTTTTCTTTTAAAATGTCCGTCATATAGCCGCTGACGCAGGTCATCACGCTGTGCCGTGCAGCATAGAGTCCGTATTTTGCGGTGCTACCCTCAAAGAAGCGCTCAAAATAGGAGGAGTGCTCCGTGATGACGACCGGAATATGATATTTTTCGCCGAGCTTTGCAGCGGCGTATCCGGCGGGCACGGTGACATGTGCGTGCAGAATGTCCGGCTTGCCGTGCTGCTTTACATAGGCTTTGTAGAGCTTTTCAATGGTGCGGCAGTAAGCGCTGAGCTGTGCATCTGCGCTGAATTTGGAGATGTCTAGCATACGGCGGCAGTATGTCACATAGCCGGTGTTCGATTCTTCGTAGACCTTCTGCATCGTGGGGTACTTCGGCAGTGCGGAAAGTCCCTGACGGTCTACATAGAGCATGTTGGTTTTTACGCCGTATTCCGCAAGTGCCGTGCAGAACAGCTTGTGGTAAACGCCGATCAGTTTATCTTCACCGTTTGGGTACCATGTGGGAATGACCAAAACGTGAAGCGGAGAATTTTTCTGCATGAGTCTTTTGGTTCCGATAGCGCGCGATGCGCAGTCTATCGAAAAATCCTTTCATTCGTAGTATGGAAAAAGCTATTTAATTTCTGCGCACGAATGCCTTTTTCGGCATTTTGCAGACCGGGCACACCCAGTTGTCCGGCAGTTCTTCAAAGCTGAAGTTCGGGTCGCTGTACACATAGCCGCACACGGAGCAGACAAAGCTTTCGCCGCTGCTCTTATCAAACGTGCTTTCCGGCGGCACATAGGTCGGCGAGCCGACCGGCGACAGACCGTGCATTTCGCTGCGGTAGAAATCATACGTCATCGGCGTGCCGATGGCGCTGTCGCTGCCCGCTGTGATCTCGGCGGCGAAGACCATCTCCTGCCCTACGTCCATGCCGGAGATGACCTTGCATAAAAACCAGCAGCAGGTGTTCTCCTTTACGACGGGCACGCCTTCAATGAGCACCTTGTGGCGAATGTTTTTCAGCTTGTCTGCATTTTTACCGCTGACAAGACCGAGTGCGCCGATGACGCTGGCAGGTGTATCTGTGGAGAGTACAGAAATGGTAAAAATGCCGTTTTCGCGAATCGCGGTGCAGCTGTGCGTATCTTTTGTCAGCGCAATGAGCACTTTTTCGGGGTCGCTGCTGGAAATTTGGATGACCGAGTTTGCCACACAGGCGTTCGGGCGGCCGTTGTATTTTGTGCCGATGACGTACATGCCGTATGACAAATTTTTAAGGACTGCCGGGTTCATGGCGGTGCACTTCCTTCCGTTATGTTAATAGAGTTTATGAGCTGTGCTTTCGTTTTATGTTTTCCCAATACGCTTTAAACGCCTGCTCGTTTTTGTTGTCTCCGTAGTGATAGTACGAAGCGCCGAGCAAGGCATCCGGAAGATACTGCTGGTCGAGCCAATGATCCGGGTAATCGTGCGGATAGCGGTAAAATTGGCCTTTTTTAGCGACATCTGAACCGTCATAATGCACGTTTTGCAGCGTGCGCGGGATCACACCGAGTTTGCCGGCCTTCACGTCGCGCATGGCGGCATCTATGGCAGATTCACCGCTGTTCGATTTCGGCGCCGTCGCCGTTAAAATGACGGCATCCGCAAGCGGGATGCGCGCTTCCGGCAGACCGACCATCATGGCGGCATCTACGGCCGCTTTCACGATGGGGATGATCTGTGGCCACGCAAGGCCCACGTCTTCGCAGGCGCACACCATCAAGCGGCGGCATGCAGAGGCGAGATCGCCCGCTTCCAAAAGCCGTGCGAGATAATGCAGCGCCGCGTCGGGGTCGGAGCCGCGCATGGATTTTTGAAACGCCGAAAGAATATCGTAATGCGCGTCGCTGTCTCGGTCATACCGCATGGCACTGCGCTGTGTAAGTTGCTCTGCAAGTTCCATGGTGATGCGCGGCTCGTCCTCGCTTCGTACGGCAGCCGTGCAAAGCTCTGCCGCGTTCATTGCTTTGCGTACATCGCCGCCGCAAGCAGAAGCGATATACGAGGTCACGCCGTCTTCGAGCCGGATTTCTTCGCCGCGGTCTTCCGACAAAATGCGGAATGCGCGGTCTACGGCGCGGGCGACCTCCTCTTTTTCCACGGGCTTGAACTCAAACACCGTGGAGCGGCTCAAAATGGCGTTATATACGTAAAAATAGGGGTTTTCCGTTGTGGAAGCGATCAGCGTGATGCTGCCGTTTTCGATGAACTCCAAGAGCGTTTGCTGCTGCTTTTTGTTGAAATACTGGATCTCATCAAGGTACAGCAAAACGCCGTTTACCGCTTGCAGCGTGTTTACCTGCGCCACCACGTCGCGAATATCGGCGGTGGAGGCCGTGGTGCCGTTTAACTTGCACAGGTGCATGTGGCTTTGCTTTGCAATGATGGACGCCACGGTAGTTTTCCCTACGCCGGACGGCCCGTAAAACACCATATTCGGGATGGTGCCGGATTCGATGATGCGCCGCAGTACCTTATTAGGGCCGAGAATATGCTGTTGTCCTACCACATCATCGAGCGTTTTCGGACGAATGCGGTCTGCAAGCGGTGCGTTCATCGTGTTCTCCTTTTAGTCGTTATAAAGCGGATATTTGCTCAAAAGCTCCGTGACCTTTACCCGGATGGCGTCGGCACTGCTATCAAAGTCGGTCGCGCACAGGTGGATGCACTCCGCGATGACGTCCATATCGGCTTCCTTCAGGCCGCGCGTGGTGACGGCCGGTGTGCCGAGGCGCACGCCGCTTGTGACGAACGGGCTTCTCTGCTCGTTCGGAATCGTGTTCTTGTTTGCGGTGATATACACTTCGTCGAGGCGGCGCTCCAGCTCTTTGCCGGTCAGCTCGCCGTCGGAAAGATCGAGCAGCATCAGATGGTTGTCCGTGCCGCCGGAAACGAGCTTCATGCCGCGTTTTGTAAGGCCTTCGGCAAGCGCTTTAGCGTTTTTTACGGTCTGCTCGGCGTAGGTCTTAAACTCCGGCTTCAGCGCTTCGCCGACGCACACGGCTTTTGCGGCGATAATGTGCATCAGCGGGCCGCCCTGCGTGCCCGGGAAAATGGCTTTGTCGATTTTTTTCGCGTACTCCTCACGGCAGAGGATCATGCCGCCGCGCGGGCCGCGGAGCGTTTTGTGTGTTGTTGTGGTGACGACATCGGCATACGGCACCGGGTTCATGTGGCAGCCGCCCGCAACAAGACCCGCAATGTGCGCCATATCGACCATGAGGTACGCGCCGCATGCATCGGCAATCTCGCGGAATTTCTTAAAATCGATCGCGCGCGGGTATGCACTTGCGCCGGCAACGATGAGCTTCGGTTTAAGTTCGCACGCCTGCTCCATGAGCTTATCGTAATCGATGCGGTGCGTAACGGGGTCAACGCCGTAAGCCGCAAAATTATAGTAGGCGCCGGACATGTTGACAGGAGAACCGTGGGTCAGATGGCCGCCCTCTGCAAGGTTCATGCCGAGCACGGTATCGCCCGGCTGAAGCAGCGCGAAATATACGGCAAGGTTCGCCTGTGCGCCGGAGTGCGGCTGCACATTGGCATGCTCTGCGCCGAACAGACGGCAAGCACGCTCACGGGCGATGTTTTCCACAATGTCTACATCTGCACAGCCGCCGTAATAGCGGTGACCCGGGTAGCCCTCAGCATATTTGTTTGTGAGTACCGTGCCCATCGCAGCCATAACGGCAGGAGACACAATGTTTTCGGAAGCAATCAGCTCCAGATTGCGGCGCTGGCGTTTGAGTTCCAGCTCCATCGCTTCGCCGACCTCGGGGTCTGCGGTTTCAACAAAACCGATCGTGTTCAGAAGATCACCGTACATACTTCATCTTTCCCTTCTAAAAATAATATGCTCTGCGGTTTATGTGCCGCAGTACTTCACAAATTATACCCTATTCCATTTAAAATGGCAATAGATGATTTGCAAGCACATAGTGGATGGCGTAAAGCAATAACATATGTGCCGGATAGCTGATGTAGAAAAAATATTTGAGCGAAAGCGCGCCGCGCTTGCCGTTATAGAGCAGCACGGGGATCGCGGCGGCGATGGCATACAGCTGTGTCATGTTGCCGTCCTGCGTATATTGCCCGTAGGTCAGCGCCGCAAACGCCACGGCATCAATACCGCGGTACTTCTGGAACAAATAGAAACAAAGCACCGTTAAAACACCATAAACGCCATAGCTGAAATGCAGGAAATACGGCAGGATTGTCAAGATCACTGCGCCGATGAACATGAAAATATTGCGGCTTTTCGCGGAAGCATCTAAAAGTTTCACCACAAAAAGCGCCGTTAAAAACGTGAACAGGATATTTTGCCGCTGAAACTCAAGCCATGTACCCTGAAATAAAAGGTCATACGGCACTTCGGAGAGCAAAGCAAAAATACCCATGCGCAATGCGTAGCGGTTAAAATTGCGTGTGTGCATGTAGCCCTGCACGAGCAAAAACGCGTAGATCGGCATGGAAAGCCGCCCGATATAGCGCAGCCAGATAAACTGCGGGAAGAAAATCGCCCCGACATGGTCGATGATCATGGTGACGAGTGCGATGAGCTTTAAGGTAAACGCAGACATTCTTTTTCCCCTTTGCGGTTATTTGTCGGTCTTTCAATAAAAATAAATTTACCACCCTTTTCCGGTATTGTCAACCGAATGAAAAAGTTGTAGAATAAACGTAAAGCATTCAGACGGGCTTGCCCGCCGCTTTTTCGGAGGTCTGTATGACAAAAAAGGAACGTGCGCTTCTTGCTGTGGAAGCGCTGAAAAAAGAATATCCCGGCGCGGTATGTTCGCTTGAATATCAGGATCCGCTGCAGCTGCTCATTGCAACGCGACTTTCCGCACAGTGTACGGATGCCCGTGTGAACCTCGTTACACCGGCGCTTTTTGCCCGCTTCCCTACGCTGGAAGCTTTCTGCGAGGGCAGCGAGGAAGAAATTGCGGAGCTCATCCGCTCCTGCGGGTTATATAAAACAAAGGCTCGTGATATTTTTGCTATGTGCCATGTGCTGCGCGATTCGTATAACGGCGTGATTCCGGACACGGTGGATGAGCTGACAAAGCTGCCCGGTGTGGGACGCAAAACCGCAAATCTCGTTGTGGGCGACATTTACAAAAAACCTGCCGTTGTGACGGACACGCACTGCATCCGTATCACGGGACGACTCGGTCTGACCGAAAGCAACGTGCCGCTCAAAGTCGAAAAAGACCTGCGCGCAGTCTTGCCGCCGGAGGAGAGCAACGATTTTTGTCACCGTACCGTTTTACACGGCAGAGCGGTCTGTACAGCGCGTAACCCGAAATGTGCTTTGTGCTGCATGAATTCGTTCTGCAAAAATCCCGTGAACCCGATAGAGTAAATAAAGCTAAAGAACGCAGCGCTTTTCCGTTGTGTTGTTCTTGATAAAAGAAAGGAAGCTACTTTTTATGTTCAAGTTTTGTAAGACCCAGCTTTGGGAGTGCTCCCGCACACTTTCCGATGTTGCAATGGGCAGAAAGCCCGCAGAGACGGTCATTCGCAATGCGCGTCTCGTAAACGTCTGCACGCATGAAATCCTTGACAACATCGATGTTGCAATTTCCTGCGGCCGTATCGCACTTGTCGGTGATGCCGCACATTGCATCGGTGAAAGCACGAAGGTCATCGATGCCGAGGGTCAGCTTATCGCCCCGGGTTTCCTTGACGGTCATATCCACATTGAGTCCTCCATGATGACACCGATCGAATATGCAAAGGCCGTTATCCCCCATGGCACCGTCGGGATTTATTATGACCCGCACGAAGTCTGCAATGTGCTTGGCCTCAAAGGCGTTGACCTGATGGCGGAAGAGGCGGAAAAGACTCCGCTCAAGGCTATGCTGACGACCCCCTCCTGCGTTCCGGCTGTTCCAGGATTTGAGGATTCCGGCGCGGAGATCACCGCCGCGGATATTGCCTCGGAAATGAAGCACGATTATACCGTTGGTTTAGGCGAAATGATGAACTTTCCGGGCATCACCGCTTCCGCGGAGCCGACGCACAACATCACCGGCGAAACGTTGAAAGCCGGCAAAATCATCACAGGTCACTATTCCATCCCGGAGACGGGTTGCGGCCTCAATGCATACATTGCAAGCGGCGTGCGCTGCTGTCATGAATCCACCCGTGCGGAGGACGCACTCGCAAAAATGCGTCTCGGCATGTATGCCATGCTGCGCGAGGGCTCCGCTTGGCACGATCTGCAGGAGGTCTCCAAGGCCATCACGGAGCACAAAGTGGACAGCCGATTTGCGACCATGATTTCCGATGATACCCACCCGCATACGCTGGTTGCAAACGGTCATCTCGACCACATCGTGCGTCGTGCCGTCTCCTTCGGCATCGATTTTGTCACCGCTATCCAGATGGTCACGCTCAACTGCGCACAATGCTTCCAGATGGATCACGAGCTCGGCTCCATCACCCCGGGCAAGTGCGCGGACATCGTATTTATTGATAACGAAAAAGACATCCGTGTCACCCGCGTGCTCATCGACGGCGACGTTGTTGCAGAAAACGGCAAGCTGACGATTGACCTGCCGAAATCTGAGCTTCCCGCATGGGCGCTCGACACGATGCACGTCGGCGAGACGATCACCCCGGAAACCTTTAAGGTACATACCGATAAGGTTGGCACGGCAACCGTCCGTGCGATCGAGATTATCCCGGTACATGTCGGCGACTATGAGCGTCACGTTGAACTCAAGGTCGAAAACGGCGAATTAAAGAGCGATGTGGAGCAGGATGTTTTGAAGACATTCGTCTTCGAGCGCCACAATAAGACCGGCAAGCACGGCGTTGGCTTTGTCAAGGGATTCCACGTCAAGTGCGGCGCAATGGCTTCCACC
The DNA here is from genome assembly GCF_046197855.1 of Hominenteromicrobium mulieris. GTDB lineage: Bacteria > Bacillota > Clostridia > Oscillospirales > Acutalibacteraceae > Hominenteromicrobium > Hominenteromicrobium mulieris. The sequence continues at coordinate 1,610,098 of NZ_CP173188.1, forward strand.
GTTGCACACGATGCACACAACCTGCTCGTTGTCGGCACGAATGACGAAGATATGGCACTTGCTGCAAATACACTCATTCAATGCGGCGGCGGTGAGTGCATCGTGCAGAACGGCAAGGTGCTCGGCTGTGTTCCGCTGCCGTTTGCGGGTCTCATGAACACAAAGTCCGCTGAAGAAATGGACGAGCTCGTCGAGAACCTCGGCAAAGCTTGGGAAACGATCGGCTGCGACATTCAATCTCCGTTTATGACGATGGCTTTAATCCCCCTCGCCTGCCTGCCGGAGCTGCGCCTGACCGACCGCGGTCTTGTAGACTGCACCACCTTCTCTTTTGCAGACCTTGAGGTTGAATAAGACCGTTTGAAAGTAGATTACCTTATTTTAGAATGGGAGGAATTACCAATGATCCATGATTTTGAAACGCTGGTTTCCAGAAAAAACACCGGCTCCGGCAAATGGGACGAGATGACGAAAGAGCATCCGAACCTGCCGGAAAACGTTGCACCGCTTTCCATTGCGGATATGGAGCTGAAAAACCCGCCGGAGATCGTAGAGGGTCTGAAAAAGTACATCGATACGCATATCCTCGGCTATACCGGCCCCACAGAGGAATACTTCGATGCGGTATGCGGCTGGATGAAGCGTCGCAACGACTGGAATATTAAGAAAGAAGAAATTGTTTCTACACACGGCGTCGTAACGGTTCTGGCTGTTTCGGTTCTGGCCTATACCGATCCCGGCGACGGCGTTATCACCATGCCGCCGGTTTATTATCCGTTCAGAATGACCATTGAGCACAATAACAGAAAAAACGTGGAGTGCCCGCTCATCAACACGAACGAGACATACACGATTGACTTTGACCTCTTTGAGAAGCTGTGCGCAGAAGAAAAAAACAAGATGTTTATCTTCTGCAATCCGCACAACCCGGTTGGCCGCGTTTGGACGGAAGACGAAATCGCAAAGCTCGGTGCCATCTGCGCAAAGCACAATGTGATTGTTGTCAGCGACGAGATCCACTCCGACCTCATCATGCCGGGTCATAAGCACGTGGCATTTGCAAACGCCTGCAAGGATGCACTGCCGAAGTATCTTGTTTGCACCGCGCCGAGCAAGACGTTTAACCTTGCGACGCTCCAGACCTCGAATATTGTTATTCCCGATGAAGAACTGAGAACAAAATTCCAGAGTATTTTACAGCAACACTTCACGCCGTCCGCCGGTGCGCTCGGCCTTGAGGCCTGCCGTCTCGGCTACACGGAGTGTGAAGGTTGGCTTGCAGAAGTCATCGACCTTATCTACAAAAACTACAAGAACTTCTGCAAGTTCATCGACGTAAACTGCCCGGGTGTTACATACAGCGATCTGCAGGGCACGTACCTCATGTGGATCGACTGCACGACGTTCGGTCTCGATGATGAAGCGCTCGATAAGCTCCTGCGCAAGCATGATCTTTTCTGCGACGCCGGCACGCTGTTCTCGCAGGGCGGCACCATGCATACACGTGTAAACCTCGCAGGTCCCGAAAAGATGCTCAACGCCGCGATGCAGCGCTTTAAGGACGCGTACGACGAAGCGAAAAACGCGTAAGCTTGCGCCTGAAATTCCGTAATGTATAACAAAAGGCGAACTGCACAACTCCGTGCAGCTCGCCTTTTTGCTATGCTGTTTTACTGAATGCCGAGCGCGTCTTTCGCTAAACGGTCGGCGAGGTCGTTGTATTTGTCGCCGGAGTGCCCCTTGACTTTCACAAAGCGGAAACGGATGTACTTTGCGGCTGCGGCGCAGAATTCGCGGTACGCAATGGTGCCGGGCTTTTTTGCTTTCCATTCTCCCGTTGCCCATTTTGCTACACCCTCGTAATCATGGTAGATTGTCACGAAGGGCACATCATGCTCGATGCAGTAGCGCAGAACAGTTTCGGAGCCCTTGATCTCCCCTGCCACGTTGCGCATTTCGGTAAGGTCGGGGTCGGTGAACCTTTCGGAAAAATGCAGCTCTTCGCCGTTTAAAAACAGCACAGCACCGCAGGAAAACTCCTTTGTGCCGATGTGGTAGCTGCCGTCTACGTAAGCCACGGCGCTGTCTTCTTCAGGCGCTGCGGTCGTGTTTTCTGCCGGAGTGGCTTTCGTCAGATCGTTTTCACCGCGCATATAGGCTTCGGCTTCTGCAAGCGTTGGAAAGCTTTTGAACGACGCGCCTTTAAAGCCGGTCGTCTGCGCACGGCATTCGTCCCACGTTTCAAAAATGCCGGTTTTGCGCCCGGCGCGGACGGCGTAGTATTTTTTTGCCATAAAATGAAATTCCTTTTCGTTTATTCAAAGATCGGGGTGGAAAAATAGCGGTCGCCGCTGTCGGGCAGAAGTGCCACGAGCGTTTTTTCTGCATTTTCGGGCATGCGCAGCAGGCGCACAGCTGCGGCAAGTGCCGCGCCGGACGTGATGCCGACGAGGATGCCCTCGGTGCGTGCCAATAATTTTGCCGTTTTGTACGCTTCTTCATCCGTGACGGTCAGCACTTCGTCCACAACGGAAGCATCGTAGTTCTTCGGGATGAAGTTTGCGCCGATGCCCTGTAAGCCGTGTGCACCGCTTTTGCCCTGTGTGATGAGCGGTGAAGTCGCCGGTTCCAAACCGACGGTGTGTACCTGTGGCAGATGCTTTTTTAAATAGCGCGCCGTGCCGGTGATGGTGCCGCCGGTGCCGATGCCCGCAACGAAAATGTCGAGTTTGCCGTCTGTTTGCTGTACAAGCTCCGGACCGGTCGTTTCATAATGTGCGGCAGGGTTTGAGGGATTCTCAAACTGTGCGGGGATGAAGCTGCCGGGTGTACTTTTCGCGATCTCATCCGCCTTTTCAATCGCACCGCGCATGCCGTCTTTGCCCGGTGTGAGTACGATTTCCGCGCCGTATACGGAAAGCAGCTTGCGGCGCTCGGCGCTCATGGTTTCCGGCATGGTGAGCACCACGCGGTAGCCGCGCGCCGCTGCAATAGATGCGAGGCCGATGCCCGTGTTGCCGGAGGTTGGCTCTACAATAACCGCGCCGGGCTTCAATTTGCCGGCTTTTTCGGCGTCTTCAATCATTTTCAGTGCCGCACGGTCTTTTACGCTGCCGGCGGGGTTTAAATATTCAAGCTTCAAAAGCGGCGCGTTGGAAATGCCCGCAGATGCCGCAAAGCGAGACGCACGCAGAAGCGGCGTCTTGCCGATGAGTTCGGTTACAGATGAAGCGATGTGTTCGTTTTTCATAAGACAGATCCTCCCTTTCTATATTGCTACCATTGTACCCCCGATTTTACGCGCGGTCAAGAGCGCGATTTTTGCAAATCTTTTGCGTTTGTAAGAGTTTCTTAAGTTGTTTATTTTTTGTCTTACCTGTATAATAGAACCATCAGAGAGTCCGCGCTGGGTGTTTTGCGCGGAGGAAAGGACTGACTTTATGACTAAGAAAAAGATTTTCACAATCGCCGGTATTGCCGTCGGCGCTGTGATCGTGATCGGTATTGTAATCTGGCTCATTTTCTTCCGCGGCGGCAGCGTTGCGCCGAGCGACCCAAATGAGATGGTGTATGTGACGAGCGTTGCGGACATCACCGGCACGGGTTCACTTGGTATGACGGCGAAATACTCCGGCGTTGTGGAACCGGAAAAGACGCTCTCCGTGCAGAAGGACGATACAAAGAAAATCGCAGAGCTGTATGTGACGGTCGGCCAGGAAGTGAAAGTTGGCGATAAGTTGTTCAGCTACGATACGGACGACCTGCAAATGCAGCTTGAAGAGGCGCAGTTACAGCTGGAAAGCCTTAAAAACCGCATTTCCACGCTGAACCAGCAGATTGATTCCCTGCAGAAGGAAAAGAACAAAGCGTCTTCCGACGAACAGCTTTCCTATACCCTACAGATTCAGTCTGCGCAGCTTGAAGTGAAATCGACGGAATACGATCAGTCTACGAAGGCGAAAGAGATCGAGAACCTCAAAAAATCGCTTGAAAATACGGATGTCATAGCAGAAATGGCCGGCGTTGTGAAGCAGATCAATGACGGTTCCAATACCAACACAAGCGGCAGCAATTCTACGAACGCGTATATTACGATTCTCGCGACGGGTTCTTACCGTGTAAAAGGCACGGCAACGGAGCTGAATGTCTATTCCTTGCAGAAGGGCGTGAAAATGAAGGTCGTCTCCCGCGTAGACCCGGAGCAGACTTGGACGGGCACCGTGGAGAGCGTTGAACGCGAAGCCGCAAACGATAATAACAACAGCGGTATTTCCTACGGTTCCGAAAGCTCGTTTACAAAGGCGACAAAGTATAACTTCTACCTTGTGCTCGATGATTTCAAAGGTCTCATGCTCGGTCAGCACGTTTACGTGGAGCCGGATGAGGCCAAAGACGTGAAGACCGGAATTTGGCTGCCAAGCTACTATATTCTCAACGAAGGCAGCAAAAACTACGTTTGGGCCGTAAACGATAAGAATCGCATCGAAAAGCGTGAAGTGCAGCTCGGCAAGTTTGACGATACCCTTTCCGAATATGAGATTACGTCCGGCGTGACGGCAGACGATCGCTTGGCCGTTGTGGAAGACCGCGTGCACAGCGGCATGTATGCTACGGATGATATTTCTTATAAGAATCAGGGGAATGATTCCGGTGACATGAACGATGCCAAAACGGACGATGCAAACGGTGTTATGCCCGCAGAAAACGGCAGCGATATGGACGGCAACCCGAACGGCTACAGCCCCATGCCCGCAGAAAGTGCCGTAACGGAGTCAGAGGGCGAAACAGACACGGCAGCCGGAGAAGCAAGCACGGCAGATGGCGTGACCACCTATGAAAATGACGGCGCGGCGAGTCTTGGAACCGTTATCGGGGGTGCTACGGCATGATCTTAGAGCTGCACAACATTTATAAAACGTATATTCAAGGCAAAATGGAAGTGCCGGTTCTAAAAGACATCTCTCTTTCTGTGAATGAGGGAGAATATGTCGCCATCATGGGTCCGTCCGGCTCCGGCAAAACGACGCTGATGAACATCATCGGCTGCCTTGATCTGCCGACTTCAGGCACGTATGCACTTGCGGGCGAAAGTATCATCGGCAGCAGCGAATCGAAGCTTTCGGAAATTCGCCTCAACTCCATCGGCTTCGTGTTCCAGAGCTTTCATCTTTTGCCTCGCCAGAGCGCGGCGGAAAACGTGGCGCTTCCCCTTTTATACGCAGGTGTGCCGAAAAAAGAGCGACGTGCGCGTGCCGTGCGTGCTTTAGAGCGTGTAGGTCTCGGCGACCGTGTGGATTTTAAGCCGAACCAGCTTTCCGGCGGTCAGTGCCAGCGCGTCGCGATCGCCCGCGCCATCGTCAACAATCCGAAAATTCTTTTAGCCGATGAACCGACCGGCGCGCTCGACAGTCAGTCCGGCGCGCAGATTATGGAGCTGTTCCAGACGCTCAACGACGAGGGTGTGACCGTTGTGATGATCACGCATGACATTGATGTGGCAAACCACGCAAAGCGTGTGCTGCATATTCGCGACGGTCAGTTTGCGGAACAGCATATCCCCGAGGAAAAGGAGGCGGAAGCATGAATCTGCCGGCAAATTTCCCACTTAAAAAAGTCATTATCACGGTGGTCTCCGTAGTGATCGTGATCGCGCTGATCATCACCGGCGTGACGGTCGCGGTGAACGGCAAGGCGGCAAATGCCACGGTGGATGTGGAGCAGGTTTCAAATATCTCCACGCAGTATTGGGGCGACCAGTCCAGCACCTACGGTAATGCTACAAGTGACTTTGTGCAGGAACTTTACCCCGATAAAGAAAAAGCTATTTCTAAGATTTTCGTCAAAGAGGGCGATACTGTCAAGATTGGCGATACGCTTTTGCAGTATGATACGACAAAGCTCCAGCTGAAGGTAGAGAGCAAGGAGCTTGAAGAAAAAAAGAAGAAATACGAACTGGAGCAGGCCGAAAAAGAACTTACGAAGCTCCAGAATACGGCGCCGTATGTGGAGCCGGCTATCCCGGAGCCCGAGCCGGAACCCACTCCCACGCCGGTGCCGGAATCGCAGGCGGAACTGTATACGGAGATTACAGAGCACTCGAAGCCGTTTAAAGGTGCCGGTACGGAGGAAGACCCGTATGTCTTTCTTTGCACGGAAGATGCTGTGCTGACGAAGGGCTTTCTCTTGAAGCTGCTCGGCGTGACAGACCCGCGTGCGACCCCTACCCCTACCCCCACTCCGACCCCCACACCGAGCGCAGAGCCTACGGCACAGCCGAGTGAAGTGCCCACGGCGGCGCCGCAGCCGATGGTTACCCCCGAACCGACTGCGGAGCCCACCACAGCGCCGACGGAAGCCCCTACTCCCGCGCCGCCCATAGAACCCACGGAAGCGCCAACGGTTTCCGGTATGGCGTGGTTCAAGCAGATGACATTCACAAAAACGAATGAGACCGGCGGCGAAAGCGTACCCACGCCGGAGCCTGATTTCACATTGCCGGACGGCCCGTTTGTCGCACGCTTTGAAGTGCATGAACAGGATAACGAAAATCTGCCGCTTGTAAAGGGCTGGCAGATGGACGGCGATAAGATTTCCGCGGGCTTCTTTAATGAAGTTATCAGCGAGCCGGATGACATTCAAATGCCGGATCTCTCCTACGCCGATCCGGGCATCAGCTACGATACCGGAGGCTCCATGTATACGGCGGAAGAATTGCAGCAGATGATCGCCGATAAAAAGCAGCAGATTCAAGATTTAAAGCTGAATGTGAAACAAGCGGCGCATGACCTTGAAAAAGCGAAGCTGGATCTTGAAAACGCTACAATAAAATCGACCGTGAACGGCGTTGTGAAGTCGCTCACAGATCTCGATACGGCGATGTCCACAAGCTCCCCGTTCCTCGTGGTTTCGGGCGGCGACGGTTTCTATATAACGGCATCCTTAAACGAGTCGCTGCTCGGCAAGGTGCATGTCGGCGACACGGTTATGGCGAGCTCTTGGGAGAACGGACAAATGTATGAGGCAGAGATTGTACAGATCTCCGATTTTCCGAATGACAATTCCAATTATTACTATGACGGCTCCTCAAACCCAAACAGCTCCACGTACCAGTTTACAGCGCGCATTGCCGATGCGGACGGCCTGAAAAACGGCATGGGCCTTGATATTACTTTGCAGGCGGCCTCGGATAACGCAAGCAATGCAATATATCTTTTTAAAGCGTATATTCGCAGCGATGACGGCGGCAAGTATGTTTTGAAGGTCGGCGACGATAACCGTGTGCATAAAACGTATATCAAAACCGGCAAGACGATCTACAACCAGTATCTGGAGATCAAGAGCGATACTTTGACGGAAGAAGATTATGTGGCTTTCCCCTACGGCACTTCGGCAATTGATGGTGCCAAGGCGAACGGCATGGAAGAAAACACAGACGAAAATGACGGCATCGACGCAAGGGGGCTTGACGCATGATTGAAAATATCAGACTTTCATTTCAGGGAATCTGGTCGCACAAAATGCGCTCGTTCCTGACGATGCTCGGCATCATCATCGGTATCGCCTCTATCATCTCCATCGTGTCCACCATCAAGGGCACGAATGAGCAAATCAAAAAGAACCTCATCGGCTCCGGCACAAACACGGTGCAGATTCAGCTGTATCAGGGCGATTATCAGTACGAAATGCTGTATAACGGCTTGCCGGACGGCATTCCTGTGCGTGACGAGACCACGATGGAAAAAATCAAGTCCGTAAAAAACGTGGAAGATGCGGCGTTCTATACCAGCCGCAGCGACTACAACAACTCCGTTTACTACGGCAACAACGGCATTTCCGGCTCGCAGGTCTTCGGCGTGGATAACAGCTATTTCACGACGAATGGGTTGGTGCTGAAAAGCGGTCGCACCTTTGTGGACAGTGATTTTACGGATTTCCACGCGGCAGCCATCATCGATGCCGATACGGCGGATTCGCTGTTTGACGGCGAAAACCCCATCGGAAAAACGATCGAGATCAGCAGCATTCCGTTTACGGTGGTTGGCGTTGTAGATGAAGACAGCAAGTTTGAGCCCGTCATCAACTCCATCGATGAGTATTATACGTATTACTCGGATAGCTCTGCCTCTCGTATTTTCGTGCCAAGCTCCATGTGGCCGGCGCTCTATTCGTTCGATGAGCCGCAGAACGTGGCCATTCGCGTTTCCAATACGGAAGCCATGACGGATGCCGGCAAGGCTGTGGCGGAGATCATGAACACGAACGTAACGAACAGCGAGATCAAGTATCAGGCACAGGATCTTTTAAAGCAGGCGCAGGACTTGCAGGATCTCAGCAGCTCCACAAATTCGCAGCTCATCTGGATTGCGAGCATCTCCCTGCTCGTCGGCGGTATCGGCGTTATGAACATCATGCTCGTTTCCGTTACGGAGCGTACGCGAGAGATCGGTCTGAAAAAAGCCATCGGCGCGAAAAAGAGCCGCATTCTGTGGCAGTTCTTAACGGAAGCCGCTGTGCTGACAAGCCTTGGCGGCATTGTGGGCGTGGGTGCCGGTATCGGTCTTGCGGCAATCATATCGCGCGTGACGTCTGCTCCGGTTGCCATCAGCGTGCCATCCATCATTATTGCCGTGGTGTTCTCCATGGTCATCGGCATCATCTTCGGGCTTCTCCCCTCCTTCAAGGCGGCAAACCTGAACCCGATCGATGCTTTGCGACATGAATAAAAACTAAAGATTTATAAAAATGCCCGCCGGGCTTTCCGATCACATCGGTCAGCCCGGCGGGCATTTTTGTGTTTTGAATTACTCTGCTTTGTCCTGCTCTGCGGCCTGAAGAAATACTTCGTGCCATGCGGGAAAATGCTTCTGCATACGGATCGGCTTTAACGCGGGTGTTGTGAAGCAGTGCTGCGAAGTACCGGTGCAACTCAAAAGCCCAGTCTCCTTGCTGTGCCCCTCATACGCCATTTCAAAGCGTACACCGTTGTAGTTTTGAATGCGCAGTGTAAGCACAAGCGTCTCATCAAAGCGAATTGGGTGCTTGTAGCTGCACGAAACATCCAGCACGGGGATCAGAATGCCGTTATCTTCCATTTTTTTGTACGGCAATCCCATAGCGCGTAGCATCTCCAAGCGGGCTTCCTCAAACCAACGAATGTAATTCGAGTGGTGCACGATGCCCATTTGGTCGGTCTCGTAGTAATTCGCTTTGCGTTCAAAGGTGAACATGGCGCGGCCTCACAGGTGCATTTCGATGAGGTTTGCGTAAAAAGCCTTATCGTGTGCGCCGACTTCGGTGTGGATGGGGGCGCCGTCTTTAAAGAGGATGACGGTCGGAATGCTGGAGATGCCGTATTCGGCGGCGATTTCCTGCGCTTCGTCAACGTCGATCTTCGCGACGACGGCCTTGCCCTCGTATTCTTCTGCAACTTCCTCAATGAACGGTGCGATCATTTTGCACGGGCCGCACCATGTTGCAAAAAAGTCTACAAGAACAAGCTTGTTATCGCGGATCAATGCGTCGAAATTTTCAGCTGTGGGATGTACGATTGCCATGGAAACTTCCTCCTTAAAATGATTTGGGATTATACTAAATTTGTTTAAGAAATTTATTCGTAGGGTACGATTTCTGCGGAGAGAATGGTGACGTCTTCAAGCGGCTTATCGTTCGAGTCGGTCTCAACGCCCATGATGCTGCGCACCACGTCCATGCCGTCAAATACCTGTGCGAACACGGTGTGTCCGGTACCTGCGGTGGAATATGCACCGTCAAGGTGTGTGTTGCCGCCGTTTTTATCGTAAAGTTCTTTGTAGGCATCCGTTACTTTGTCCATATCGAGCGTGCCGCCGTACATGGAGGTGAACTTTTCCGGTGCAGATTTATAGACCTGATAATACTGGTCGTAGGTATCCCAGTCTATTTTGCCCGGTTCCGTGCAGTTTATAAAAAACTGGCTGCCGTTTGTGTTGGCACCGCTGTTTGCACAAGAGACCGCGCCGGTGATGTTGACGAGGTTTTCGTGAAATTCGTCGTCATAATTCTCACCCCAAATGCTCTCGCCGCCGGTTCCGTTGCCAAGCGGGTCACCGCCCTGAATCATGAAGTCATCGATGACGCGGTGGAAAGTGACGCCGTCATAGTAGCCGGAAAGCGCCAGAGATTTAAAGCTGTACACGGCTTTCGGTGCGGCATCCGGGAAAAAGCGCATGCGAATGGTGCCGTAGTTCGTTGTCAGCACACAAATCTCCTCGCCTTTTTCCGGCATATCGAGCTGATAGCCGAGCTTTTCTTTGTCGGCCTTTGCCAAGGGTTTTAAGGTATCTGCCGCAACAACTTTATCCGTAGTGCCGATGACCTTTTCTGCGGCAGAAGAGGTGCTGCCGGAGCAAGCTGTGAGCAGCATGATTACGGTCAACGCCGCACACAGCAGTTTCATTTTCTTCATTTTTTCTGTTTCCTTTCTTTTGCAAAGACATACTTTGCATCTGTATATCTATTTTAATATACACGGTAAAAACATGCAAGCCCTTTTGTTTATCTTCATGAAAAGTTCAGAAACGCATAAATGAAAGTTTAGGTTCATATACTTCGGCGTAGTTAAGGCGCAGCCGAAAGCGTTTTTTGCGCGGCACGGCCTTAAAAAGGAGTGAAGTACATGAAATTTTACCCGGAAGGTCATTTGATCGACAAAGCGGAAAACAAAGCCAGTATGCAGACGCCTGCCGCCCTCTCCGACGCAATGCGCGACGGAAAGATCTTAGAGGCGCGCAGTATCATCTGCGACAACGAGCACAACCTCATTGTAGATCTCAAATGTATGCGGGGCATTATCCCGCGCGAAGAAGGCGCGCTCGGCATACGCGAGGGCACCGTGCGGGACATCGCCATCATTTCACGTGTGAATAAGCCTGTGTGCTTTATCATCACGGATTTTATTCGTGATGCGTTCGGCAGGATCACAGCGGTGTTGTCGCGTCGAAAAGCACAGGAGCGCTGCATGGCAGAGTACATAGCGGGGCTTACCTGCGGCGATGTGATCCCGGTGCGCATCACGCATTTGGAGCCGTTCGGTGCGTTTGCGGATATCGGCTGCGGTATTGTTTCCCTACTGCCTATCGATGCCATTTCTGTTTCGCGCATCGACCACCCGAAGGAGCGGTTCACGGTCGGCATGGATATTCGCGCCGTGGTGCGCATGAAGGACGAGAACCGCATTACGCTCAGCCACCGCGAGCTGCTCGGCACGTGGACGGAAAACGCGGAGCGCTTTCGTGTCGGCGAAACGGTCGCAGGTATCGTGCGCAGCGTGGAAAGCTACGGCATTTTTGTGGAGCTGACCCCAAACCTTGCAGGACTTGCCGAGCTGAAAGAAAACGTCCATGCCGGACAGCAGGCCAGCGTGTTCATCAAAAGTATTCTGCCGAACCGCATGAAGGTGAAGCTCGTGCTTGTGGAATGCTTTGATTACACCTATAAACCCGAGCCGCCTGTATATTTCTTTCAGGGCGACCATATTGATAAGTTCACGTATTCTCCGCCCGAGTGCGCAAAGCACATTGAGACGGTGTTTGCGTGATTTAGGGCAGCAAAAGGCGGTCTGCACGGATAATTTTCTACCCGGCAGACCGCCTTTCTATGTGCCTTTAAAGGACATTTGCCTTAACGGGTGTGATTACTTTGCTTCGCTTTCGCTCGACTTTTCGTCGCCGCTCTTCTTTGCCTTGTCTTCAATGACGTACTTACCGTCTTTGAAGTCGCAGACATACGAGCCGCCCGCTTTCATGTTGCCCTCGAGCATCTCTTCGGAAATCGGGTCTTCCATCTTGCTGCGGATCGCTCTGCGCAGCGGTCTTGCACCGTAAACCGGGTCAAAACCGGCGTTTGCAACAGCTTCCACAGCAGCCGGGGTGAACTCGACCGCGATGTCCATGTCGCGCAGCTGACCCTTAAGACCCTCGAGCATTTTGCCGGCGATTTTCTGAATGTCGTCGTGCAGGAGCTTACGGAACACAATAATGTCATCGACACGGTTGATGAATTCCGGACGGAACACCTTCTTCAGCTCACCCATGACGAGCTCTTTTGTGCGCTCGAAATCGGCGACTGCGCTGTCTTCTTCTGTCGACTTGTTGTCCGCGGTGGCAAAGCCGAGACGCTCTTGCTGCTTCTCTGTAATGAGACGCGCACCGATGTTGGAGGTCATGATGATGATGGTGTTCTTGAAGCTGACCACCTTGCCCTGCGAATCCGTCAGACGGCCGTCATCGAGAATTTGCAGCAGCATGTTGAAGACATCCGGGTGTGCCTTTTCGATCTCATCAAACAGCACAACGGAATACGGCTTGCGGCGCACTGCCTCGGTCAGCTGACCGCCCTCATCAAAGCCTACATATCCCGGAGGCGAACCGACGAGACGAGACACCGTGTGCTTCTCCATGTACTCCGACATATCGAGACGGATCATGGCCTTTTCGTCACCGAACATGGCTTCCGCAAGCGCCTTGCACAGCTCAGTCTTGCCTACGCCGGTCGGGCCGAGGAAAATGAACGAGCCGATGGGGCGATTCTTATCTTTCAGGCCGACTCTGCCGCGGCGGATGGCCTTTGCAATGGCCGTGACGGCTTCATCCTGACCGATGACACGCTTGTGCAGCGTATCTTCAAGATGCAGCAGGCGCTCGCTTTCTTCCTGCGTCAGCTGTACGACCGGGATGCCGGTCCACATGGCGACGATCTCGGCGATGTCTTCTGCCTTCACGACGCTATTGCTGCGCTCATTCTTTGCAGCCCACTCGTTCTTTTTCTGCTCCAGCTCATCTGTAAGGGCTTTCTGCTTATCACGCAACTCGGCCGCGCGCTCGAAGTCCTGCTCGTTGACGGCAGCCGCCTTATCAATCTCGACTTCCTTGATGCGCTTTTCCATCTCCTGCAGGTCTTCCGGCGCAGTGAATGTTCTGAGGCGCACACGGGACGCCGCTTCATCGACGAGGTCGATGGCCTTATCCGGCAGGTAACGGTCTGCAATGTAGCGCGAGGAGAGCTTAACGGCGCTCTCAATGGCTTCGTCGGTAATCTGTACTTTATGGTGCGCCTCGTAGCGATCTTTCAGACCTTCAAGGATTTGCACCGCTTCTTCTTCGGTCGGCTCACCGACATGTACCGGCTGGAAACGACGCTCCAACGCGGCGTCTTTTTCAATGTACTTTCTGTACTCGTTGATGGTCGTCGCACCGATGACCTGGAAGTCACCGCGCGCCAGAGCCGGCTTTAAGATATTGGCGGCATCGGCAGAGCCCTCTGCGGAGCCTGCACCAATGATGGTGTGCAGCTCATCGATGAACAAAATGACGTTGCCGTCCTTCTTCACTTCGTCGATGGCGGACTTGATACGCTCTTCAAAATCGCCACGGTACTTAGAGCCTGCGACCATACCGGTAAGATCAAGAGCCACCAGACGCTTGCCTTTCAGCAGCTCCGGCACCTCGCCTTCATGAATCTTCAACGCCAAGCCTTCCGCAACGGCGGTCTTGCCGACGCCCGGTTCACCGATGAGCACCGGATTATTCTTCGTACGACGAGACAAGATCTGAATGACACGTTCAATTTCGTTATGACGGCCGATGACCGGGTCAATCTTGCCTTCGGCTGCGAGCTTTGTCAGGTCGCGGCCAAACTTTTCAAGTGCACTGCCGCCTTCCTTTTCGCCGTTTTCGTCCTTCGGGTACGCATTGCCGGAAGCTTTATCGACGGTATAACCGTCGGAAAGCGCCGAGGACAACGCATTTGCAACGCTCTGCGGGTCAACGCCGAGCATTTGCAGGAAACGCACCGCAAAGCTTTCACCGTCTTCAATGATGGCGATGAGCAGGTGCTCCGTGCCGACGTAGTTACTGCCGAGCTTGGAGGCCGCGAGCTTTGCCATCTGCAAAATGCGCTTTGTGCGCGGGGTGAAATATGCGGTGGTGAGGTTCGTCGGCGAAGAAGTGCCAATCTTCTCCTGCATCAGGCGTTCGTAATCGTCTGCCGTGATGCCGAGCTTATTCAGCACGTTGAACGCAACGCCGCTGCCCTCTGCAATCAAGCCGTATAGCACGTGCTCACTGCCGATGTAATTGTGGCCAAGCTCCTCTGCCTTTTCGATGGCGCGGTTCATGGCATTGTTTGCTTTCTCTGTAAAACCTGTGAATCTATACATATAAATCCGTCCTTTCGATCACTGCCGTATCGCAGTTCTCTTTACTGATTTTCTATTATTGAAGCGCTTTGAGGGCTTTGCGCACCTCGTCTGCGCGGAGAATGTCTCTTTGTCCCGCCGAAAGGTTGCTGCCGTGTGCGGCTGCCATGGTGGCCGGCTGTACCGCTACGGTCAGTGTGTGAATATCTTCAAGCGTTATACCGCTTAAAAGCTTTTCCGCAATGCCGAAACGCACATTGGAGATAAGCTTCATATATTCATCGCAGGAAAGCAGCCGTGCATTTTTCAGCACGCCGGCGGAACGGCCTACTTTGTCCTGCACATTGATGTTCTTGCTGAGCGAAGCGCGCGTTTTGCGCTCTTCGGAAATAAGCTGCATCGTAATGTTCTGCAAGTTTTCCACAGCCTCTTTTTCGCTGAGACCCAGTGTAATCTGGTTTGAAAGCTGATACATGGCGCCGATGACATTGCTGCCTTCGCCGTATGTACCGCGAATCACAAGACCGAGCTTCGAAAGATTCGTGGAGATTCTGGACATTGCGCCGTTTTCGGTGAGTGCCGGCAGATGCAGCATCACAGAGGCCCGCATGCCGGTACCGAGGTTCGTCGGGCACTGGGTGAGGTAGCCGAGCTCGGAATCAAACGCAAAACGCAGCGATTCGTTTAAAAGCGTATCGATGCGGTCTGCCATTTCGGCAGCTTCGCTGAGCGCAAGACCCTCATGCAGCACTTGAATACGCACGTGATCTTCTTCGTTCACCATAATGGAGATGCACTCGTCCTTTGAGATGAGGAATCCGCGTCCCTTTGCGTTTGCGATGAACTCCGGGCTGACGATGTGGCGTTCCACAAGTGACACCGCCTGCTCGTTGCTGAGGTCATCCATCTGCACGAAGTCGAAATCCGATGCGATGGCGCTGTTGCCGCTGAGGATCGCATCGCGTACGCGGCGCTCTACGGCTGCTTTCTGGTCAGGCGTCATGCGGTTTGGAAACGGCATATCTGCAAGGTTTCTCGCCAGACGCACACGCGTGCTGATGACAACGTCACTTTCTTTACCTGCTTTTTCATACCATTTCTTTTCTTCGTTAAGCATGGTTCCCATCTCCTTTCTCCATTTCTTTGATTTCGTCACGCAGCTCAGCTGCATGCTCGAAGTCCTGCTTTTCGATTGCTTCTTTCAGTTCCGCACGTTTCTTTTCAATCGGCGTGGGTTCTTCCACAACGGCAATCTTACCTGCCGGTTCCACAATGCGCAGCGCATTGCTTCCGGGTACTTTGCCCTTGTGCTTTGCTGCACCGTGGATGCGGTGGATAGTCGGCATCAGGCGGTCACGGAACACATTGTAACACTCTGCGCAGCCGATCTTGCCGCTTTCTGCAATCTCCTCAAAGGAAGCACCGCATTTCGGGCAGCGCATCGCATTACTGCGCCCGGTCGGCGCACCGATGAAGCTGCCGAGCAGATTGTTGAAATCGAAGTCCATATCATCAAAGTTAAAAAAGCTCTTGTAGCCTTTTGCCCTTGCACATTCCGAGCAAAGGTCATATTCCGCCAACTTGCCGTTGACGATGGTTTTAATGTGGGTCGTTGCCGGATTCTTTCCGCAGTTCTGACACATCATAAGTCATCCCGTCCTTTCAAAATGGCTTTTTATACATTTAGTACGAGCAACATGTTTTTGAAGATCGATGCCCGCAGTTGATCTCGAATTTCTTTTGGCGCCGGTGCAAGTGCCGAATCCGAAAGCCCTGCCATCATCAGGTGAGCGTCGGATTCGGACGCAACGCCCGTTTCCACAAGATTCCGCAGCATGGCGCGCATAGAAGCTGCGTCCAGCTTAGGCCCGATGGAATTGACAATGTGCATGATTAAATCGGATTTTGTCATGCTCCGGCGAATGATGCGAATGTAACCGCCGCCGCCTCGCCTGCTCTCTACGATATATCCCTGCTCCGGTGTGAAACGGGACGTGATGACGTAGTTAATCTGGCTCGGTACGCAGCCCAGCGTGTTTGCAAGCTCATTACGCTGGATCTCCGCGATGCCGTTTTCATCATTGAGCATTTGTAAGATGTAATTCGCAACGCTGTCGCTGATTCGCATTTCTGATCGCCTCTTGTTCTTTCTTTGTCTTTGACTTTCCTTGACTTTAATTATAAGCAAAACGAATGTATTGTCAAGCGTGATTTTATCCGATTTTCCGTAATTACATTAAAATATCTCTCTATTTCAAATTAATTCTCAGCAATACTAACTGAAATGCATGAATTTAAAAAGTTTTTGAAGTTTTGATTTGACCATCACACATTTCCCCCACTTTCATATTCTGTATTGTAAACGAAAGGAGGCGTTCAATCATGTGTAACGGTTTTGGCGGAGGTTGCTCTTGGATCATCATTATCATACTGATCCTCTTGTGCTGCGGCGGCTGTGGCTGCGGTAACGATTGCGGCTGCAACAACTGTGGTGGCTGCAACAACGGCTGCGGCGGCTGTGGCTGCTGATCGGTCGATCGCATAATATAAAAGCAAGCCGACTGAGTGAAAGCAGTCGGCTTGCCGTTTTATAAATAACACGTAAAGTAATAAAACTTTACACATCGCCGAGCATATAAAGAAAAGCTGTGCACTCCATTAGAATGCACAGCTTAATTTTAGGACTATGAAAAGTAATTTAGCTTTACAGACAGCTCGGGACTTTGTAACCGTATGTATTCTTCTTATAGTTGCCGTTAGAGGGCGATGCCTCGGCGTAGTTGCCGTAGGAGAATACCTTAGCTTCTGCAAGGCGTCTATAATACAGGCCGATGTAGCAGTTGCCGCCTGCCACATGCCAATCCAGCAGATTGCTGCCGAATGTGTAGGCGTCCACATAGTTCAGGTCATGCGTGAGACCAGAGGTGCTGTTGAAAGCAACATCGCCTGCGCGCACCCAACCGCTCTTGCCGCTTGCAGAGACCTTGTACCAGCTCTGCTTCGTGCTTGAGTCGCGGTAATAATCGAGGATGTTCACACTTGTGCTGATCTTAAGCGTAGTAATCTGCGTGGAAGAAGCGCTGTGGTCCTGATACATGGGTAGTGTGGAAGCCGTTACCTTACCGCCGTACGGATTGGAAGAAGACAGATCCTGCGGCGGAACAACGGTGTTCATGATGACTGTACGCACGTAGCAGTTGCCGGAGCCGTTCCAGTAGCCTGCGCCGACATTGTAAGAGAAGCTTGCAAGCGCATCAAACTGGCACTGGCTCATCAAAAGGCCGTTGCTCGAGATGAAACGGTTGATCTCTGTGGTGTAAGAGCCGCGGTTGACGGTATCGGCCAGCATGGCCTTTGCTTCCGAGCGGGTCAGGTTATTGTAGAATGTGGTGTTCTTGGAAACAACGTAACCGTAGCCGACGGTCGGGATATTGCCGGCAAGCGTGTCCGGCGAAACCTGTGGGACATAGCCTTCATAAGAGGCGATGTTGTCGAGCATACTGTCACTTACGCGGCGGCTCTCGCCTGTTGTCGTATCGGAATCCGTTGTAGAGACGACGAGGATGGTGAACTCTCTGTAATCGGAGGAATAACCGCCGCCGGAAGACGAATACGCACGCACCGTGTAGGTGCCAGGTGTACTGATTGTAGCCGAAGCAGAGAAAATACGGACGTTGTTGTCGCCCTGACTTTCGGAATCGTAGGACGTGGTATCGTAGGTGCCGACGCCATCAATCTCAAAGCGCACGGCGGATTTCTGCGTATCCGTAACCGCCTTCAAATTGAAGGATGAACCGGCTGTGATAATATTCGGTGTTGTGTACGCAAAGCGGACAGCTTCCGGCGCGGAGACCGTGACGGAAACGGTGGCAAGTGCAGTGCCATTTGCGCTCTTTGCGGTGATCTTGGCCGTGCCCGGCGCAGCGCCGTAAATGAAGAGCTGACCGGAAACACCGGCTTTTGCCGTTGCAACGGAAGCATCACTGCTCTCCCACGTGACAGAGCCGGAAGAAGAAGCCTGAATGTAGATGGTCTTATACTGTGCGAGATCGACGGAAGAAACAGAGATCGATGCACTGGACGAAGACGGGTCATATGCTGTGACATATTCTGCCGAGACATAGCCCTCTGCGCCGCCGGTCGTACGCACATGCACCCAGCCGCTCGTTTTGCGGTCAAGCACGTTCAGCACGGTGCCGGTGCTCAAAACGGTGAGTACTTTACAGCTCGTGTTCGGCTCGGAACGCAGGTTGA
This sequence comes from Hominenteromicrobium mulieris, assembly GCF_046197855.1. GTDB lineage: Bacteria > Bacillota > Clostridia > Oscillospirales > Acutalibacteraceae > Hominenteromicrobium > Hominenteromicrobium mulieris. The sequence continues at coordinate 1,628,525 of NZ_CP173188.1, forward strand.
GGCCGACCGTAACGCGGACGTATTCGTCTGTTGCGGGTGCATTGGAGTTGTTGCCGTTATTGGTGTTATCATCTCCACTGTTACCGGGCTTTACGGAGTTGATATCGCCGGAGGTAATCTTCAAGTACTGCGCAGCAAGGTAGCCCTCTGTACCGTCGGAAAGCTTCACTTTGTACCAGCTGCTGTTTGTGGCTTCCGTAACGGTAACGTTAACGTTCATATCGATAACCTTGATGATGCCATAGCTTGTGCCGGGGCCTTTGCGCACATTTAAATCGGATGTGGTCTTGGCCTGTACGGTTCCGTTGCTCGGCGCCGGGGTCGGCGTGGGCGTTGCGGAAGGCTTGGCAGAATCAATATTGCCGGAAGTAACTTTCAGATATTCGGAGAACAGATAGCCCTCTGTGCCGTCCGAAAGCTTTACCTTGTACCACTGGCTGTTCGACGCGTCCGTGACCGTAACGGTGGTGCCGGTGCCGATGACCTTGATGACGCCGTAATTCGTACCTGCACCGCGGCGCAGGTTTACGTCTGCGGTGAGCTTAGCCTGCACAGTGCCATCATTGGACGGTGCCTGCGTAGGTGTAGGCGTTGCGGACGACGTGCCGGTGACCTTCAAATACTGTGCAAAGATGTAGCCCGTGGAGCCGTTTGCAAGGCGCACGGCATACCACTGAGAGTTGCTCCTATCTGTGACCGTGACGGTTGTGCCGGAAGCGATAACGCCTTTAGAGCTGTAATTCGTGCCGGGGCCGGAACGGAAGTTTACGTATTCCGTCGTTTTCGCGCTTTGTTCGGAACCGCTCGGTGCCTGTGTCGGTGCGGGCGTTGCCGTTGCGGAGGAAGAACTGTTCAGCTTCAAATACTGTGCAAAAATGTAGCCCGTAGAGCCGTTCGAGAGGCGCACGGCGTACCACTCGGAATTGCTCGTGTCGGTGACCGTAACGGTGGTGCCCAATGCAATGACGCCTTTAGAACTGTAATTCGTGCCGGGACCGGAACGGAAGTTTACGTATTCCGTCGTTTTCGCGCTTTGCTCGGAACCGCTCGGTGCCTGTGTCGGTGCGGGCGTTGCCGTTGCGGAGGAAGAACTGTTCAGCTTCAAGTATTGCGCAAATATGTAGCCCGTAGAGCCGTTCGAGAGGCGCACGGCGTACCACTCGGAATTGCTCGTGTCGGTGACCGTGACGGTGGTGCCCAATGCAATGACGCCTTTAGAACTGTAATTCGTACCGGGGCCGGAACGGAAATTTACGTATTCGGTCGTTTTTGCGGTCTGCTCGGAACCGTTGGATGGCGCCTGTGTAGGTGCCGCCGTAGCAGACGGCGTATTGCTGCCCGTGAAGCTGATGTATTCGGCAAAAATATAGCCTGTAGAGCCGTTAGAAAGACGCACGGCGTACCACTGGGCATTGCTCGTGTCGGTGACCGTAACGGTGGTGCCTAATGCAATGACGCCTTTAGAGTTGTAATTTGTGCCCGGTCCGGAACGAAAATTCACATATTCCGTCGTTTTGGCACTGCGTTCTTCCCCGTTGCTTGTGCTGCCGCCGGTAGACATGGAAATATACTCGGCGTAGATATAACCTGTAGAGCCGTTCGAGAGACGCACGGCGTACCACTCGGAATTGCTCGTATCCGTTACCGTGATGGTCGTGCCGGAAGCGATGATCCCCTGCGAGCTGTAATTCGTACCGGGGCCGGAGCGGAAGTTCACGTATTCGGTCGTTTTTGCGGAAACTTCTTCCGCATAAGCCGCAAGCGGCAGCGCAGAAGCCAATAGCAGCGCGGAAAGCAACAGAGCCGTGCCCTTCTTTTGGAGCATTCTTTTTCTATATTGCATGTGTTTTCACCTATCCTTATCAAGGCATCGACCTGTAGAAGCAAAAGCCGGTTTCTGTCCTGTTGCGGCAGAATATGGTACAGATCGTTTTATACAGTTACAATCATAACACAATAGTTACAAATTTGCAACCATTTTTGCGGTTCAAAAGCCAAAAACAGAAAATAAACCCGCGATTTTCACTTAAAATTTAAATATGAAAAATACCGGACCCGCAAAAACGGATCCGGTATCGAATTTCAGGTGAAATTACAGCTTTTCAACGATGGCTTTCGTATCGCGTGCAATGACAAGTTCTTCGTTGGTCGGGACGATGTAAACAGCGACCTTGCTGTCCGGCGCGGAGATCTTCTTCTCCTTGCCGCGAACGCCCTTGTTGGCTTCGTGATCGAACTTGATGCCGAGGTATTCCATGTTGGTGCAGATGCGCTCGCGCAGGGTATCCTGGTTCTCGCCAAGACCTGCGGTGAAGACGATTGCGTCTACGCCGTTCAGCGCAGCGACATAGCTGCCGATGAACTTCTGAATCTGATAAACGAGCATCTCATGTGCGAGGTGTGCACGCTCGTCACCCTCGTCCTCTGCCTTGCAGATGTCGCGGTCATCGCTGGAGATGCCGGAGATACCGAGCAGGCCAGACTTCTTGTTGAAGAGGTCGGAAAGCTGTGCCGGAGTGAGGTTCTCTTTCTCTGCGATGAACGTGACAACAGACGGATCAAGCGTGCCGGTACGGGTACCCATCATGAAGCCGTCAAGCGGGGTGAGACCCATGCTGGTGTCGATGACCTTGCCGTTCTTGATGGCGGTGATGGAGGAACCGTTGCCGATGTGGCAGGTGATAAGCTTCAGATCCTTGATGTCCTTGCCCATGAGCTCTGCAACGCGGTGGCTGACATAGCGGTGGGAGGTGCCGTGGAAGCCATAGCGGCGGATCTTGTACTTCTCATAGTACTCATACGGCACAGCGAACATGTAAGCCTTCTGCGGCATGGTGGAATGGAAAGCCGTATCGAACACGACAACTTCCGGGACTTCCTTGCCGAAAACGTTCATGCAGGCGCGAATGCCCTGTACATGTGCGCTGTTGTGCAGCGGTGCAAGCGGGATGAGGCTTTCGATGCCCTCGATGACCTTTTCGTCAACGAGAACGGACTCGCTGAAGAGCGCGCCGCCCTGAACGATACGGTGGCCGATAGCAGCGACTTCGCTCAGATCCTTAATGACGCCGACTTCGCTGTCGAGAAGTGCGTTCTTGACCTGCTCGAACGCTTCGGTGTGGTTCGCCATGCGGATTTCGATCTTCTTCTCTCTGCCGTCTGCCGTCTTGTGGCCGAAAATGCCCATTTCAAGGCCAATCTTCTCGCAGTTGCCCTTTGCAAGCATTTGCTCGTTGTCCATATCGATCAGCTGATACTTAAGTGAGGAGCTGCCGGCGTTGATGACCAGAATTTTCATTTCGTCTTCCCCCTGAATCATGGTTAAATTTGAATTGGATCATCTGTGCAAACGCACAAAAAATAAGCACGACACTTCCAAAATTATAAATAAGGAAACGCGGCTTGTAAATTGATCTTCATTGCTTTATACTTATGATAATACAAAATCATGTAAATTTCAAGGAGTTTCCTATAAAATGATTGGAAAAAACAAGATTTCGGGCGTTGTTTGCGAGTTTAATCCGCTGCATAACGGCCACGCGGCACTGCTCTCCCGCATTTCGGAGGAGTTCGGCAGCGACATTGTCTGTGTGATGAGCGGAAATTTTGTGCAGCGCGGCGAGGCGGCTGTGCTCGATAAGTGGTCTCGCACACGGCTGGCACTTCAAAACGGCGCGGCACTCGTGCTGGAGCTGCCCTTGCCGTGGGCTGTAGCAGGCGCAGAAAAATTTGCGCTCGGCGGCATTTCGTTATTAAATGCGCTCGGTTGCGTAGATACACTGACGTTTGGCAGCGAAACCGGCGATACCGCTCCCCTCATGCACTGCGCGGAATACTTGCACTCCGATGTGTTTAATTCGGATATTCGCCCGGAGGTTGCAAAAGGCGTTTCGTTTGCGGCGGCGCGTACGGAGGCTGTGAAAAAGGCGCTCGGCGCAGAAACCGCAGAGCTGCTCACAAAGCCAAATTGCATTTTGGGTATAGAGTATTGCAAGGCGATCTTATCGTTGAATTCTAATATCGTGCCGCAGACTGTGCAGCGTATCGCGATTGGCCACGACAGCGACCAAGTGCACGGCGCGTTTGCATCGGCGAGCCTGATCCGCAGCAGGAGCATCGAGGGTGAAGAGATTTCCTCGTATGTCCCGGAAAATACGGCGGTGTGTATTCGCGCGCTGCAAAACAAAAAACAGTACCCCACTTCCCTTTCGTATCTCGACCGTGCGGTACTGGCGGCTGTCTCTGCCATGTCACCCAAAGACCTGCGCCGCGTGCCGGATGTTTCAGAGGGCATTGAAAACCGCATTTTGGCGGCTGCCGAAACGGCGGAAACGTGCACAGGGCTGTTTGATGCGGTGAAAACCAAGCGGTACAGTCACGCGCGTATTCGGCGTATTGTTTTAAGCGCGTATTTGGGCATCACGAACGATCTGCCCAATTTGCCTCCCTACCTGCGCATTTTAGGTATGACGAGCCGCGGCGCGGAGATCCTGCACAAAGCGAAGCCGATGCTGCCAATCATCGCACGCCCTGCGGACGTGAAGAAGCTTTCGCCGGAAGCCAGACGTGTGTTTGCGTTGGAAGCGCGCGCGGATAATCTTTACAGCCTGTGCACAGAGCATCGCCGCCCTGCGAACATGGATTATACAGAAAAACTGATTCGGATATAAACTGAGCTCTGCATTTGGCTTTTGCCGGTCGCAGAGCTCTTCTTTTATACAAAAAGACCGAACCACGCGGGCTCGGCCTTTTGAATGTTCAAATATTCGAATTACTTCTCAAGCGGTGTGACTTCCACAGTCCAACCGAGGGTATCTTCTACCTTACCGGTCTGGATGCCGGTGACGGTGTCGTACAGCTTCTGGCTGAATTCGCCGATGCCGCCGTCCTTGATCTGCATGACTTCGTTCTCGTAACGGAGTGCGCCGACCGGGGAGATAACGGCTGCGGTACCGCTACCCCAGCACTCTTCAAGTGCACCGGTACGGGCCGCCTCAACGAGTTCGTCAACGGAGATTCTTCTCTCTTCGACCGGGAGACCCCAGTGCTTGCAGAGATCGATGCAGGATGCACGGGTAACGCCCGGCAAAATACTGCCGTTCAGCATCGGGGTGACAACGGTGCCGTTGATTTTGAAGAAGATGTTCATAGCACCGACTTCTTCGATGTACTTGCGCTCAACACCGTCGAGCCACAGAACCTGAGAGTAACCTTCGTCGTGTGCCTTTACCTGTGCCGCGAGGCTTGCAACGTAGTTGCCGCCGGTCTTTGCTTCGCCGATGCCGCCGCGGACTGCACGTACATAGTCGTCTTCGATCCAAATCTTTACCGGGTCGAGGCCGCTCTCGTAGTAAGCGCCGACCGGGGAAAGAATGATGATGAATTTATAGGTGTTCGACGGGCGTACGCCGAGGAACGGATCCGTTGCAATGACGAACGGACGAATATAAAGAGAAGTGCCGGGGCGGCTCGGAATCCAATCTGCGTCAACGGCGACGAGCGTCTTGATCGCATTGAGGAAATCATCGGCCGGGATCTCCGGGATGCAAAGTCTTCTGTTGGAGTTGTTTGCACGCTCGATGTTCTTGTTCGGGCGGAACAGACGGATGCGACCGTCTGCGCATTTATAAGCCTTCATGCCCTCGAACATTTCCTGACCGTAGTGGAAAACCATAGCGGACGGATCAAGGACGATCGGCTGATACGGCATGATCTTCGGATCGTGCCAACCCTGCTCCGGGTTATATTCCATCACATACATGTGATCTGTAAAGATTTTACCGAAACCGAGCTTGCTTTCGTCTGCCGGCTTCGCTTTAGGCGCAGTGGTACGCTCAATCTGGATTTTCTGCATCAAAAAACACTTCTTTCCTGTTTGCTTATACACATTTTAGCACGTATTTGCCTTTTTTGCAAGTTACCGAGGTTTAAATTGCAAAAAAAGCTTCACAAATAACCATTTGGCTTTGCGAAGCTTTCTGTTCTTTTTGTATAAACGAATGCACCTTTACAGGTGTGTGCGCAGCCCCTTTGGGTAACGATTCTTCAAAACACCGTTCGATGCCTTGCCAAAGCCCGTTACAATACCGTCTGCGGCGACGGCGGTGTAACCGGAAAGCCCCTCTGCGGGGATTTCTTCGCCGCGCAAAAACGCGAATAAAGCAGGATCGTTCGATGTGAGATGCAGCACGCTGCGGCAGTTTTCCGCACGGCTTGCCATGAAAATGCCATGCGCGGGCTCGATGCGGTTCTTTTTTGCCTCGCCGAATTCCACACCGGCGCGCAGAACGGAAAGTCCTGCAATGTCCGGCAGCTCATTTGGCAATAAGATCACACGGTCGCGCACGCGCTGGAATCTGCCCGGTACATCGGTAAACAGAGATGTGTACAATTCTTCGGCATGCGCCTGCGTCTCTCGGTCGGGCTTAAAGCTAAACGGCGCAAAACGTTCTTCACATGGCGCAACGCGGCGGAAGCGCGCGGCAAAGTGCCCCTCACCTCCGTCCATCGGGAAAATGCGCACAGCGTCTACGCCATAGGCCGGGCGACCGAATGTGACATTCGGCTTTTCGAGCACGAATTCCGGGTGGCTCTCGAGAAATTTCTGCACAACGCCCTCATTTTCTTCCGTGGAGAATGTGCAGGTAGAGTACACCAAAATGCCGCCTTCGCGCACGCACTGTGCGGCGGAGGATAAAATTGCGAGCTGACGTACAGCGCAGGTCTCCACGTGCTCAGGACTCCATTCCTGCACGGCAACGGGATCGCGGCGGAACATGCCTTCGCCGGAGCACGGCGCATCAACGAGCACTTTATCAAAATACCCGCCGAGCTTTTCCGCAAGCATCTCCGGGTATACGCTGGAAACGACTGTATTACGCACGCCCATGCGCTCCAAATTGGAGGATAAAATTGCGGCGCGATTGCGCACAACTTCGTTTGACCACAAAAGCCCGGTGTCGCCGGTCAGCGCGGCAATCTGCGTGGATTTACCGCCCGGTGCGGCGCAGAGGTCGAGCACCTTATCCCCCGGCTCCGGCGCCAAAAGCGTGACGGCCGAAGACGCGGACGGCTCCTGCGAATAAAACGCGCCTGCATGATAGAGCGGCAGCGCCGCCATTTTGGTATCTGTCGGCGCATAAAACGAGAGCGGCGAAAACGGCGTTTGAACCAGTGTAAACGGCAGTGCGCGTTCAAGCTGCTCTTTTGTGCATTTTACAGTGTTCAAACGAATGCCGCGTTTGTGCGGTTCGTTGTAAGACGCCCGAAACGCCGTATATTCTGCCCCAAGCATATCCTGCATTCGTTTTTCAAAAGCTGCGGGCAATTCCATGGCCGCCCCACCTTTCCTAATTTCATAAATTCGGTACATAAACGCGCGTACCGTGCGCATAATAGCTTTCGGAAGGGGTGAATCACATGGCAAATTCCGAAAACAAGAATTACACAAACAAAAGCCAGAAACAAAGCCGCAATAAGAGCGATCGTCAGACAACCGACCGCGTGAATAACGGCACGGAAAATCGTACGGAAAACCGCAGTGAAAAAAGCTGCCGGTAACACAAAAAACCGGAAAAAGCAGGCAGGCGATGCGCTTGTCTGCTTTTTCTATGCGGATTTATTCTTTCGGCTCGCTGACCGGCTTATCGCCCGTCTTGCGAATAGCTTTGATAATCTCGCCGAGCGTGCGGTCGTCGGAGCGCACGGGTTTGAAGCCCTCACCGGCGATTTCACCGGCATCGCCGACGATGACGAACGCATCGGGGTCTTCCTCGCGGATGATCTCGCTGATACGGAACACCTCGAAGCGACGCACGGCGCAGAAGAGCACCTCGCCGTCCTGCTTCAAATAGCCGCTGCGGGACTTGAGAAACGTCAGGCCGCGGTCCATCTCCTTGATGATGCGGTCGGCAATGACATCGTTTTTATGGGACATAATGAAGAACATTTTGCCGTTGCCCGCATCTGTGCCGTACAGAATTGTATCGATGATTTTTGTCGATACAAAAATGACGATGCACGCGTACACGGCGCTTTCAATGCTCTTATATACGATGGCGGAAAACAGCACGACGCAGCCGTCTACGGCAAGCATCAGCTTGCCCATGGAAAGATGGCGCAGGCGATGATTGAGCAGACGCGCGATCATGTCCGTGCCGCCGGTCGTGGCACCGCGCATAAAGACGAGTGAAAGACCAACGCCCTCACACACGCCGCCGATGAGCATGATGATGAGTGGGTCACCGTGGTAGACCGGCATGAACAGCGCCACGATGTCGATGCAGGCAGCGTTTAACACGACCGCCAACATCGTTTTGGTGACGAGCTTATAGCCGATCTCAATGATCGCCCAAATGATGATCGGCACGTTAATAAGCAAAATTACGGTGCCGACGGGCGTGCCGAACAGATAATTCAGCACGATGGCGATACCGCTCACGCCGCCCGGCGCGATGTTGTTCGGCGCGGTAAAGCCGTTCAGGCCGACCGCGTAAATAACGGAACCCGCCGTCATGAAAATCAGGTCAAGCAGGAATTCCTTCACGTTTTTTGCAACTTTATTTTTACGCATGTGCGGTTTCCTCCGTTTCTGCGAATTCAAGGATCTTATCGAAGAAAAGACGCAGGCGCTCCAGCTCGCCTTTAAGGTAAAGATAACCGAAAACGCATTCAAATGCTGTGGCTGCGTGGTAATCCGCAACGCTTGAGTTTTTCGGCACGTGCGAAACGTGCGCATTGCGTCCGCGCAGGCAGACTTCTTTTTCCTCTTCCGTGAAAAGCGGCATCAGCACTTCACTAAGCACCTTCGCCTGAAACTCGCAACGCACGAACGAAACGGCGCGGCTGTGCAGCTTTTTCACAGGGCAGTTGCCTTTGGAGACGATATATTCGCGCACGAAAAGCTCGTACACGCCGTCACCCACATAAGCGAGCGTTAAGGGGCTTAACTGCTTCGGATCCGATTCCGTTTGATAGAACTTTTCCAAATAGCCACCCTCTTAGTTTACAAAATCAAATTCAAGGTCATACATGCTGACCGTGTCGCCTTCCTGGATGCCCGCCTCACGCAGCGCATCGATAACGCCGGTGTGAATGAGCACACGCTGGAAGTACTGGAGCGACTCGTAATCATCGAAATCGACGGCGGAGATGAGCTTTAAGAGCCAATCGGCCTCGACAAAATACACGTTGTCCTCCACGCGGATATCGACCTTTGCCTTGCTGCTGAATTCTTCGACAGGCTTTACCGGCTCCGGTTCCGGCTCGAAATGCGCGACCGGCGGCAGCGTGGAAAGCATTTCTGCGGTCTTATTCAAAAGCGGGTCAACATCATAGCGGATTGCCGCCATGATTGGAAAGAATTCATAGCCTTGCTCCTCGACAAATTTGCGGAAATCCTCTACCTGCTCGTCGGTCGTCAGGTCGCATTTGTTGCCGGCGACCAGCATGGGACGGTTCGCAAGGTCGGGGTTGAATTTGCGCAGTTCTTCGTTGATGATGCGGAAGTCCTCCTTCGGGTCTCTGCCCTCGCTGCCGGAAACATCGACAATGTGAATGAGCATGCGGCAACGCTCTACATGGCGCAGAAACTGATGACCGAGGCCTACACCCTGCCATGCGCCCTCGATAAGGCCGGGAATATCTGCCATGACAAACGATGGCGCGTTCGGCATATGCACCACGCCGAGCACCGGGGTGATGGTCGTAAAGTGGTAGTTTGCAATGTTTGGCTTTGCTTCACTTACAACGGAAACAAGCGTAGATTTACCTACGTTTGGGAAGCCTACAAGGCCCACATCAGCGAGCAGCTTGAGTTCAAGCTGAAGCTCGAATGCTTCACCGGGTGTGCCGGGCTTTGCAAAGCGCGGAGTTTGGCGCGTAGGCGACGCAAAATGCGTGTTGCCCCAGCCACCGCGGCCGCCCTTCGCGATAACGACGTCTTCGTCTGTGGACATGTCCGCCATGATGCGGCCGGTTTCCGCATTGCGGATCAGTGTGCCGCGCGGCACGGTAATGACGAGCGGCTGTGCGCTTTTGCCGAAGCAGCGCTTGCCGCGACCGTTTTCGCCACGCTCTGCGGTGTACTTGCGCTTGTAGCGGAAATCCGCCAGCGTGGAGAGGTTATCGTCCACGCGGAACACGATGTCGCCGCCGCGACCGCCGTCGCCGCCGTCCGGGCCGCCGGAAGCCACGTATTTTTCACGGTGAAAAGCCACGGCGCCGTCGCCGCCGTCACCGGCTTTTACCTTGATCTTAGCTATATCGATAAACATAATTCATCATCCTTTCAGCGCCGCGGACGGCTCTGTACAAAATAAAATGGGCTTCTCCGCTTTACCCGAAGAAGCCCGTTTCATCGTATATTCGGGGATACGAAACCGGTATTCCCCCCAAGGGTCAAAATTACTGCTCGATCGAGTAAACGCTGACCTTCTTGCGGTCACGGCCCATACGCTCGAAACGAACCTGACCGTCAATGAGCGCGAACAGAGAGTCATCAGAGCCTCTGCCTACGTTCTCGCCCGGATGGATGTGCGTGCCGCGCTGCTTAACAAGAATGTTGCCTGCGAGGACGTGCTGACCATCTGCACGCTTGACACCGAGTCTTTTGGATTCGGAATCACGGCCGTTCTTCGTGGAGCCCATACCTTTTTTATGAGCAAACAACTGGATATTGATCTTAAGCATTTTGTTGCCTTCCTTTCGTTTTATTGTCAGACTTCTGCGTAGCGTACCTGTAAGTTTTCGGGGTACTGCTCCTCTAAACCGAGAAGATGCAGCTTAAATCCCTCAAACAGGCTACGGCATGTCCGTGCATCGGTATCGGAAACCCTAAACAGCATCTCGCCGTCCTCTGCTCGGAGAGAAATCGGTGTGATGTGTAAAATCTCCAACACGGTGTTCGCCGTCATATACGCCGCAGAAGAAACCGCAGCACAGAGAATGTCTTCTCCCTCCTGCGCCAAACCGGAATGGCCAAGCACGGAAAAACCGAGAAGCGCTCCGTCTGCATTTGCGAAAAAATCCGCACGAATCATACGATCAAATTAGCCCTGAACGGACTCAATCTGAATCTTCGTGTAGGGCTGTCTGTGGCCCATCTTGCGCTTTTCGCCCTTCTTCGGCTTGTAAGTGAGGATCGTAACCTTCTTAGCCTTGCCGTTCTTCAGGACCTTGCCTGTAACGGAAGCGCCCTCAACATACGGGGTGCCGATTTTTGTTCCGTCTTCGCCGCAAATTGCAACGACCGGGAACGTAACTGTCTCGTCTTCATTGGCAGCGAGCTTCTCAACGTAGATCACGTCGCCGTACTGTACCTTGTACTGCTTACCGCCGGTTTCAATAACTGCAAACATTTTTTCTGCCTGCCTTTTCTGTAATCTCGCTACTCGTAGGCGGACTTTCGTCACTTTTCAGCCCACAGTAAGCGGCTCTATCATATTAACATACACTGACCCTAAAGTCAAGGTATTTCAAAGGGATTTTGTGGTTTTTTCTTCAAGCAGCAACGCAAGCTTGTCGTCCTGTTTTACCGCTTTGATGACGCTCTTGCGGTCTGCGATGCGCACGATCAAAGCGAGGAGAAAATTCAAAAAGGTCAGGAACGCCAGAAGCAGGCAGTCACGGCGCTTTTGGCGCTTCAGTTTCTCCGGATCGCGACGGCCTGCACCGTTACGCTGTGCCTTACTCATGGCTCTTATACGCTTGTTCACAGTACAGGCAACGATAGCGGTGCGCTTTTTCATCGCACAGCACGAAGATCTGGTCGAGGTTTTCCTCCGTGCTTGTGATGCAGCGCGGGTTCTTGCACTTTACAACATTTTTGATGCGACGTGGCAGTACGATGTTCTCTTTCTTCACAAGCTCACCGTTTTTAATGGTGCATACGGTGATGTTGTTATCGATAAAGCCGAGCACATCGAAGTTGATAGCGAGGTCGCCTTCAATCTTGATGATATCTTTTCTGCCCATCTTGCTGCTGCGGGCATTTTTGATAAGTGCCACGCAGCAATCGAGCTTATCAAGCTCCAAAAGCTCGTAGATGCGCATACCCTTTCCTGCCTGAATATGGTCGATCACAATGCCGTTTTGGATACTGTCGATGTTCAGCATACGGTTTCCTCCTCAAAAAGTCCCGGTTCGATGTTCAGAAGCATTAAAATGAGCGCCATGCGGACATATACGCTGTTTTGTGCCTGCACAAAGTACTTTGCGCGCGGGTCATCGTCCACTTCGACCGCGATCTCGTTGATACGCGGCAGCGGATGCAGCACAATGAGATCCTTCGGCGCAAGCTTCATCTTCTCTGCATCGAGGATGAAGCTGTCTTTTAAGCGGATGTAATCTTCTTCGTTGAAGAAGCGCTCGCGCTGTACGCGGGTCATGTAGAGTACGTCAAGCTCCGGCAGAACCTCGTCCATGGTACGGACTTCTTTATATTCGCAGCCGGAGGGCTTTACGACTTCATCAATGATATAGCTCGGCACATGCAGCTCTTCCGGGGAGATGAACACGAAGCGGATGCCCTCCCAGCGCACAAGCGACTTGATGAGCGAGTGCACGGTGCGGCCAAATTTCAAGTCGCCGCACAGACCGATCGTCAGGTTATTCAGTCTGCCCTTTTCGCGGCGGATGGTGAGCAGGTCGCTGAGCGTCTGCGTCGGATGCTGGTGGCCGCCGTCACCGGCGTTGATGACCGGCACGCGGGCGTACTGCGCTGCTACGCGCGGCGCACCCTCTTTGTTGTGGCGCATGGCGATGATATCCGAATAGCAGGATACCATGCGTACCGTATCGGCAACGCTTTCACCCTTGGAAGCAGAGCTGTTCTGTGCACTTGCAAAGCCCAATACCTTGCCGCCAAGGCGCATCATGGCCGATTCAAAGCTCAGACGCGTGCGGGTACTCGGCTCGTAAAAGAGCGTGGCGAGGATCTTACCTTCACACTTGTGGGCGAATGCGGTGCGGTCGTTTGCAATGCTGTCCGCAAGGTCCAGCAGACGCAGGGTCTCCTCAAAGGAAAGATCCAGCGGGTCTACGAGGTGTCTTAACTCATTCATCTTATCTATGCCTTCCTTTCTTATGTGCGCCGTGTGTTGCGTTTTATACGTGGCGCAAGTAAAAACAGGCTGTAAAAAACCTCCCCGATAAGCCCGGAGAGGTTTTCAGCATCAATCTTCGTCTTCTTCCTCGGGCTCGTTCCAGTTGTGCCAGACTTGCTGGACATCGTCGTTATCCTCGAGTGCATCAATCAGCTTCTGCATCTTGAGAATCTGATCGGGATCAGTGAGATCCGTATAGGTATCCGGGACCATTTCCACTTCTGCGGAAACAAAGGAATAGCCCTTAGCTTCCAGATCATCGCGAACGCCGCTGAAATCGGACGGCTCAGTGTAGATCTCGAATACGTCTTCGTCTGCCTGAAAATCAGAAGCACCGGCCTCCAGTGCATCGCTCATGACGGTATCTTCGTCAAGGCCCTCACGCTCCAGCACGATAACGCCCTTTTCGTTGAACATGAAGGAAACGCAACCGGTGGTGCCGAGGTTGCCGCCGAACTTATCAAAGTAATGACGGACATCGCCCGCGGTACGGTTGCGGTTATCGGTGAGGCATTCCACGATGACGGCAACGCCTGCGGGGCCGTAGCCTTCGTAGGTGATGCTTTCATATGCGTTGGAGTTGCCCTCGCCTGCGGCTTTCTTAATGATGCGCTCAATGTTGTCGTTCGGCACATTGTTCGCCTTAGCCTTCGCAATGACGTCCTTCAGCTTGGAGTTTGCTGCCGGGTCTGCGCTGCCGCCTTCTTTAACGGCAACGGCAAGCTCACGGCCGATCTTTGTGAAGATCTTCGCTCTTGCACCGTCGGTCTTTTCTTTCTTTCTCTTAATATTATTCCACTTGGAATGTCCTGACATTGATGAAAACCTGCCTTTATTCACACAAATTCAAGTTATTATATCACAGCTCGCGCGCGATTTCAATAGCAATTTCCTGTGCCTTCGCGAAAATCGCAGAGTTTTCGCAATCTGCACGGTCTGTGTCCGGCAAAACCACCGTTTTTTTGAGCGTTGTGTTCATAACGGAAAAGCTTTGGCGCAGTGTTTTCTCGCATACCTCCACCGCAAACGGATCATACCGCCCCATGGTGAGCAGCAAAACGGCATCGCGGTGTGTCACAATCGCCGGGCGGATACCGCGGGCAAATCTAGCTTCAAAATACCGCTGAAAACGGTCGATAACCGCCTTGAGCTGCGCCGGAAACGAGAGGTTATAGACCGGCGTGGCGATGAGAAGCAGATCACACGCGCGCAGGTCACGATCAAATTCATCGAGGTCGCGAAACGCGCAGCCGTCTGTTTTTTGGCAATATCCGCAGGCGATACACGGATGAATATTCACTTTGCAAATGTCAAGTGATTTTACTTGCCAGTCTTTCTCTTTCAATCCGTCGAGAAAAGCTTCAAGCAGCTTCTTTGTGTGTCCGTCTTTATGCGGCGAAGAAAACAAAACGAGTGCATGTTTCATGTACTGGCCTCCGATTTTGTAAAGTAAAAAGCCTTTGCAAAGCTATTTAACTTCACACAAATGTAAAAAGAGCGCTATGAATTTACACACAGCGCTCTGTAAAGAATTATCCCTTTACGACGATATTGACGAGCTTGCCCGGAACGTAGATCTCTTTCACGACGTTCTTGCCGTTGATCTCCGCTGTTATGCGGTCTTCCGCCTTTGCAAGTGCAATCGCGTCATCCTTCTGGATGTCGGCTGCAACGTACAATCTTGTGCGAACCTTGCCGTTGACCTGCACAACGATTTCAATGACGTCATCTTTGCACTTCGATTCGTCGTACTTCGGCCAAATCTGCTCTGTGACCATGCCCTCGCCGAGCTTCATTTCGCTCCAAACCTCTTCTGTTACATGCGGTGCAAACGGGTTGAGGAGCATCGTGAAGACGGAGAGCTCTGCTTTATTGATGGAGCCCTTTTCCGCAATAACGTTCATGAGCGCCATCAAAGATGCAATGGCGGTGTTAAACTTGAGGTTCTCAATGTCATAAGAGACCTTCTTGATGGCTTTGTGGAAAGAATTTTCCATCTCCGGGCGGATCGCTTCGCCGTCGACGAGAATGGACTGCAGGTTCCAATAACGCTCAATGAAGCGGCGGCAGCCCTTGATACCGGCGTTGCTCCACGGTGCGGCCTTCTCAAAGTCGCCGATGAACATTTCGTAGAGACGGAGCGTATCTGCGCCGAACTCGTTTACAACGTCGTCCGGGTTGACAACGTTGCCGCGGGACTTACTCATCTTCTCGCCGTTTTCACCGAGGATCATACCGTGGCTTGTGCGCTTTGCATACGGCTCTGCGGTCGGGACCTGGCCAATATCGTAGAGGAACTTATGCCAGAAACGGCTGTACAGCAGGTGCAGTGTGGTGTGCTCCATGCCGCCGTTATACCAGTCTACCTGATGCCAGTAGTTGAGCGCTTCCTTGGATGCAAAAGATTCATCGTTGTGCGGATCCATATAGCGCAGGAAGTACCAGGAGGAGCCTGCCCACTGCGGCATGGTGTCCGTTTCGCGCATGGCCTTGCCGCCGCACTTCGGGCACGTGGTGTTGACCCAATCGGTCATCTTGGAGAGCGGAGATTCACCGTTATCGGTCGGCTCGTAGGAATCAACCTGCGGCAGAACGAGCGGCAGCTCGCTTTCATCGATCGGCACATAGCCGCACTTCTCGCAGTGTACAATCGGAATCGGCTCGCCCCAGTAGCGCTGGCGTGCGAATACCCAGTCACGGAGCTTATAGTTGACCTTACGGTGGCCGATGCCGGTCTCCTCAAGGTAATCTTTGATGCGGACTTTCGCTTCTTCGACGGTCATGCCGTCCAGAATGCCGGAGTTGACCATGATGCCGGTGTCGCAGTCCGTGAACGCTTCTTTCTGCACATCGCCGCCCTTAACGACTTCGATGATTGGCAGGTCGAACTTCTTTGCGAACTCCCAGTCACGGGTATCGTGTGCCGGAACAGCCATGATGGCGCCGGTACCGTAGGAAACGAGAACGTAGTCGGAAATGAAGATCGGAATGGTGGTACCGGTCAGCGGATTGATGGCCTCAACACCCTCCAAACGCACGCCGGTCTTATCTTTCGCGACCTCGGTGCGCTCAAAGTCGGACTTTTTCGCGGCCTCTGCCTGATACGCGCGGACGGCATCCAGATTCTGCAGCTGATCCGCCCACTTTTCAATGAACGGATGCTCCGGGGAAACAACCATGTACGTTGCGCCGTAAAGTGTATCCGGGCGGGTCGTGTAAACAGTCAGCTTATCGCCTGCGGTCGTGTTGAAATCGACCTCGGCGCCCTCGGAACGGCCAATCCAGTTTTTCTGCTGGGTCTTAACACGGTCCGGGTAATCGACAAGATCAAGGTCGTCGATGAGGCGCTGTGCGTAAGCGGTGATTTTCAGCATCCACTGGGATTTGACCTTGTGAATAACTTCACTGCCGCAGCGCTCACAGACGCCGTTGACAACCTCTTCGTTTGCCAGAACGCATTTGCAGGAGGTGCACCAGTTGACGGACATCTCTTTTTTGTAGGCCAAACCGTTCTTAAAGAGCTGGAGGAAAATCCACTGCGTCCACTTGTAGTATTTCGGATCAATGGTGCTGATCTCACGGCTCCAGTCGAAGGAGATGCCGAGAGACTGAATCTGCTGCTTAAAGCGCGCAATATTCTTCTTTGTGATTTCTTCAGGGTGCACGTGGTTCTTGATGGCATAATTCTCTGCCGGTAGGCCGAATGCGTCCCAACCAATCGGATAGAGCACATTGTAGCCCTCCATGCGGCGCTTTCTGGAAACAACGTCAAGCGCGGTGTACGGACGCGGGTGGCCGACATGCAGACCCTGACCGGACGGGTACGGGAACTCGATCAGAGCATAATATTTCGGCTTATCCGAAGTATTGGAAGCATGGAAAACACCGGCTTCTTCCCACTTCTTTTGCCACTTCGGTTCAATTTCACTGGGATTGTACTTGTTCATATTGATTACACTTACCTCTCTGCGCTATATAAAATAACAAAATCAATTCGGTTCAAACGTCATGTTGAGCTTTTCGCCGTCGAGCCACAGGCGATCCAAATCATAAAAACTGCGCGCTTCCGAGGTGAAGATGTGTACGACCACCGTTTCGTAATCGAGCACGACCCAGGAATCGGAGCGATAGCCCTCCACGCGGTCCGGCGCAATGCCGAGCTCTTTCAGCTTAAACTCCAGCTCGTCCGCCAGAGCATGCACATGCGTGCTGCCGGTGCCGTTCGCCAGAACGAAATAATCACCGAGCGAGGAAACGTCCGAAATGCGGATCACATTGATCTGATCGGCTTTTTTCGCATCCAAAATGCCCGCTGCGGTTTTTGCAAGCGTCAATGAATCCATGCTTTTAGCCATTCCTTTCTGCGCGCTGCGCGATTTTTATGCTTCCTTCCGCTTAATTGCCGTGCCGCAAAGCCCACACCGCGTCATTATATGCGTCTATGGTCTCCGGCACGATGGGCGCGCGGTCTTTTGCGAGCTCCGTAATGGTGAACGCGATGCCCTCCACAATGGCTTTGTCGAGGCTTTTATACGCGGCCTTGCGCATATCCTCTACGCCGGGGTAATTGCGGTCTTTGGAGATGAAATCCGCGATAAAAATGACTTTTTCGAGTAACGTCATGTTTTTTCTGCCCGTGGTGTGGTATCGCACGGCATTGTAAACATCCTCGTCCTCAATGTGCAGAACATGCTTGATATACACCGCGCCGCTGATGGCATGCCAGAACTTTTTAGCGGAAAGTTCAACGTCGCTCATAATTATACCAAAGTCCGCGAGAATTTTCAACTGTTTCTCCGGGGGTGTATCCTTTAAAATATCGTGCAAAAGCCCTGCAAGTTCCGCTTTTTCGGTATCGGCACCGTATTTTTTTGCAAGCTTTACCGCTTCTTCCGAAACATTTAAGGAGTGTTCGAAACGTTTTTGCGTGAGCATGGGCTTGATGATATCGATATATTGCTGTTTTTCTTTCTTATTCATGCGTGTAAAGCCTCTTTTTTTGGATGTATTCCGCGACGCCTGCGGGCACAAGACCGCTTATATCTTCGCCATGCAGACTTTTTTCGCGCACCATCGTCGATGAGACAGGCAAAAACTCGATGTTCTGCACGGTAAAGCGCAGCTGCGGGAACTTTTCCTTCACTTCTTCCCCGTGCGTGACAAGCGTTTGGAAACTATCCTTGTCACGCGGTGCGGCGCAGATCTCTGCCGCGGCGAAAATGCGCTCCGGGTGATACCACTTTTCGACAGTGCAGAACATGTCTTCCCCCATCAGCAAAAAGAGCTCATCGTCGGGATATTGCGCTTTCAGTTCCGTCATGGTGTCTGCCGTGTAGCTTTTGCCCGTGCGCAGCACTTCAATATCCGAGACTGTGACGGGACATTCGATGATGTCCGCCGCCGCAAGCCTGCACATTTCAATGCGGTCTGCCCCGCTTGCAAGCTGATGTGTCGCTTTGTGCGGCGGCGTGCCCGTCGGAATCAAAATCACGCGGTCAAGCGACAGACGCTTAATAAACTCCCGCACAAGGTGCACATGCGCCGTGTGGATGGGATTGAACGTGCCGCCGTAAATGCCGATGCGCATGGCTTATGCCTTTTTCGCACGCGGCAGGACGATTTTCGGATCCTTTTCGTTGCGTTTATAAAGCGCAAATTTGGAACCGATGACCTGCACGACTTCGCTTTCCGTCTGCTCTGCGAGCGTTTCTGCGGCTTCACGCGGAGAGACCGGCGCAGTCTCCAACACTTTGCCCTTGATGAGTTCACGCTTAAAAATAGCGTCTGCGGCCTGCTTTACGACATCTCCATCGATGCCGCCCTTGCCAATCATCAAAATGGTGTCTTCATTTACGGCGAGCGAGCGGAGATACGCTCTTTGTTTACTGGTCAGCATAATTTATCCCTCTTTGTCTTTCAGGTAGTTTTCAAGTTTTTCTGCGAAAATACGCAAGGATTTTCCTCGATGGCTCACGGCATCCTTTTCTTCTGCCGTCGCTTCGCCGAACGTCTTGCCTGCGCAGCCTTCTTCGGTGCAGATGAAAATGGGGTCATAACCGAAACCGCTTTCGCCGCGGCATTCCTCTGCGATGCGCCCGTAGCAGTAGCCTTCGGCTTCAAGTACGTCGCCGTTCGGGAATACACAGCAGATGGCGCTTGTAAAGTGTGCACCGCGCTTTTCTTCCGGCACGCCCTTGAGCTTTTCGAGTACCGTTGCCTTACGCTTGCCCGGCTCGGCATACCGTGCAGAATACACGCCCGGCTCGCCGTTTAAATAATCGATCGATAAGCCGGAATCGTCCGCGACGCACGGCAGGCCCGTTTCGTCACACGCGGATTTCGCCTTGATATACGCGTTTTCACGGAACGTGGTGCCGGTCTCTTCCGCCTCGGTCAGCTCGGCCGTCTGCACGGTGATGCCAAGCGGCGCCAAAATGCGGCCGAATTCTTCTATTTTATGCGCATTATGCGTTGCAATGATCATGTTCATGCGTTATCCCTCCAAAATTCCGAAATCGCGTGCGGCTTGCTGCCAATGCTCTAAAAGTACGGGGCCGCCCGCTGCAAGTTCTTCTGCGCGCTGCACGCAGAAAAGCGAATAATTTTTGCCGGTGTAAAGCTGTTTTAAAATCGCATGCCCCCACACGCCCGCGCGGGTCAGCAGTCCGCTTTCGCGAATTTCCAGTGCTGCGGCGTCAATGTCATACGGCACTTCGAGCAGCGTTTCGTTCCATGTGTTTCCGTCGGATTCGAGCAGCGCCATTTTCGCCGTGACGGTTTGCGTACACTGCACGCCGACCGCACCGGGGTTCACGTACAGCTTGCCCATTGTGTGCGCGCTGCACGGCTGATGCGTGTGACCGCTTAAAAGCACGCGCTCGTCGATTTTTAAAAGCCAGCTTTCTATTTTATAGGAGAACGGGCGCAGCGTGTCGCGCGTTTTTTCCGGTGAGCCGTGGCAAATGCGTATGGGACACTTGCCGTTTGGGTCAATCGTCTGCATAAACGGCAATGCGGAGATGAACTCGAGATCCTCCGCCGTAAGCCCCTCGTAGGTGTATAGAAGGGAGCCTGTTGTAGTGCCGTTTGCCCAATCGCTACCGAAGTTGTGGTGGTTCAGCACGTATTCTTCACGGTTGCCGCGCACGAACCAGCAGGGCATTTCCTGCTTTGCGCGGTATATTAGCTTCATAGTCTCGTGCGGGTTTGCACAGTCCGAAATATAATCGCCGAGGAAAATGTACCCATCCGCTTTTTGCTTTTCCGCTTCCTTCAGGCAAGCTTTCAGCGCATGGTGGTTGCTGTGTACATCGGAAAAAACGGCGAGCCTCATGCTTCCGGTCTCCGCTCGAACAGCGCGCGGGCGAAATCCTCCGCGTCAAACGGCTGCAGATCGTCCACCTGCTCGCCGACGCCGATGAACTTCACCGGCAAACCGAGATCCCGGTGGATTGCCAACACAACGCCGCCCTTTGCGGTGCCGTCGAGCTTTGTGAGCACGATACCCGTGAGTCCTGCGGCTTCTTTGAATTCACGCGCCTGATTGACGGCGTTCTGCCCCGTTGTGGCATCGAGCACAAGCAAAACTTCTTTGCTGCAGCCCGGCAGACCCTTATCGATGATGCGCGAAATTTTGGAAAGCTCGTCCATCAGGTTTTTCTTATTGTGCAGGCGTCCGGCCGTATCACAGATGACCACATCGGCGTGACGTGCCTTCGCCGCGGAGATTGTATCGTACACGACGGCGGCGGGGTCTGCGCCCTCTGCATGCTTGATGATCGGCACGTCTGCGCGCTCTGCCCAGACTTCAAGCTGCTCAATGGCCGCCGCGCGGAACGTATCCGCCGCGCCCAAAATTACCGATTTGCCCTCTTTTTTAAGGCGGGAAGCCAGCTTGCCGATGGTCGTCGTTTTGCCGACGCCGTTCACGCCGATGACAAGGATGACGGATGGCTGCGTATCGAGATGCAACTCGTTGTCGCCGCTGACCATCTCCGTGACGACCTCCTGCAAAAGCGTCATAATCTCGTTCGGGTCTGTGATGCCGCGCTCTTTCACGCGTGCGCGGAGCGTATCGCAGATTTCGGTCGCGGTGTTCATGCCGACGTCCGCCATGACAAGCAGCTCTTCAAGCTCCTCAAACAGCTCCTCATCGATCTTTGTGAACGCGTGGAGCATGCTGCTAATCTGCCCGGTGATGCTGTCTCTTGTTTTTTTTAGTCCCGCTTTGATCTTATCAAAAAAGCCCATTCAGGCACCTCTTTTCCGAATTTATGTTGTTATACCCAGTTTTTCCTGCGCTTCGTGTGCGTGCAGTGCCAAGAGTTTCGAAATGCCCTGGTCCTGCATCGTCACGCCGTAGAGCATATCAGCTTCTTCCATCGTGCCGCGGCGGTGCGTGATGACGATGAACTGTGTCTTTTGGTTCATGCGGCGCAGGTAATTTGCAAAGCGCACGACATTTACGTCATCCAGTGCAGCTTCGATCTCGTCGAGCATACAGAACGACGGTGGATTTACGCGCATGATTGCAAAGTAAAGCGAAATTGCCACAAGCGCCTTTTCGCCGCCGGAAAGCAGCTCGATGTGCGAGACGATCTTGCCCGGCGGGTGCACGCGGATATCGATGCCGGAATGCAGTACATCGCCGCTGTCCGTAAAGCAAAGCTCTGCCGATCCGCCGCCGAATAACTCCTGAAAAATCCGGCTGAAATTCTGATTGATGACGGAAAAGCGCTCTGCAAACTGCGTCTGCATCTGCTTTGTCAAGTTGTCGATGAGCTTTAACAGCTCGGCGCGGGAGCGCTGCACGTCGTCCGTTTGCATTTTGAGGAAATTGTAGCGCTCCGAAACCTCTTTGTATTCCACAACAGCCGCCACGTTGACGGAGCCGAGCGCTTTGATGCTGTTTTTAAGTTCGGACAACCGCCTTTGCGCCGTGGGCACATCTTCAATCGTGATGTTCATTTCCTCGGCTTCGCGGCGGGTGAGCTCGTATTCTTCCCACAGCTTTTTGAGGATAGCGTCGTATTCACCGCTCTGGTTTTCACGGCGTTCGCGCAGACGGGCAAGTTCAAGGCCAATCGTCTCGCGGCGCGAGGAAGCTTCGCGTTCCTTTTGGCGCAACTCGCTCGTCTGTTGCTCGAGTACCGTGCGCTTTGCGGCGATGGCGCTGACCGATTGCCGTTTTTCCTTTGCGGTCTCACGCAGATTAGCAGATTCAATTTTTCGGTTTTCAATATCCGCTTCGCGCGCTTTGATCTTCTCGAAGCTTTCCGCAAGTTCTTGATTTAAACTTTCTATACGTGCAGCGCGTTCGGACTGCTGTGCTTTCAGCGTTTGCACAGCATTTTCAAGCGATTCTTTGTCTTTTTCGATGGCGAGCCCCGCAAAACGGATTTCCTGCAAATGCTGCAAGGTCTCATCACAACGATGCATTGCGTCCTCGCGGTCGCCGACCATGGATTCCATTTTGCTTCTGGCTGCCTGAATTTTGTCTTCTGTTTCTTCTGTTTTCTGCTGGGCGCTGTCTGCGGTCTGCACAAAACCGCTCAGACGCCTTGCGGCACTTTCTTTTTCGTCGCGCAGAGAAGCAAGGTTCGCGGTTTCCGTCTCCACGTCGCGTGCGGCACGGGCCGCTTCCGCTTTGAAGCGGATCTCATCTTCCCTGTGCTGCGCCAGCACGGCCTTGGCGTTTTCAAGCTCCGCCATGGCCTGCAGCACTTCCTGCTGTGTAGCCTTGTGGCGCTCCAGTGTTTCATTTGCAGCCTGCGCCAGCATTTGTGCGTCTGCGCGAATGCGTGCAATCTCCGCCGAGCGGCTCAAAAGGCCGGAGTTGCGCGCCGCGGAACCGCCGGTGAACGAACCGCCCGCATTGACAATCTGCCCGTCCAAGCTGACGACACGGTAGCGGAACCGAATACGCCGTGCAATCTCCGCCGCGCGGTCAAGGTCTTCTGCAACAATAGTGCGGCCGAGCAGAGAATCGCGGATGCCGGCGTACTGCTCATCACAGTGGCAGAGTGTTGAAGCCACGCCCACAAAGCCGGGCATATTCTGCACATCGCGCGCATCGATAACCGTACCGCGCACCGTGGTCAGCGGCAGGAATGTCGCACGGCCGGAATCGCGCTGTTTCAATAAGCGAATAGCCGCTTTCGCCGCATCTTCGGAATCAACGACGACGTTCTGCATGGCGGCGCCGAGCGCGGTCTCCAGTGCCACGGCGTATTCGCGCGGGACTTTTAAAAGCCGTGTAACAGGTCCATGGATACCACGCAGATTGCCGCGCGTGCTCTCGCGCATGACAGTTTTAACGCTCTGCGTGAAGCCTTCAAGATTGCGTTCAAGGTCTTCCAACAGTCCAGCGCGGCGCTCTTTTTCTTTGGCGTCGAGCATCTGGCGGTCGGCTTCGGCTTTCACAGCTTCGGCGCGTTTTCTGCGCTGTTGCACACGCATTTCATGCCCCTGCACAGTGTTTTCAGCGTTTTGAATGTACTCCGCCGTATCGTGCAGCATGGCGTCAAGCTCCTCGCACTCCGTGTGAAGCGCTGCGAGGCGTTCTTCGCTTTCGGTGATCGCAGCATCCACTGTTTCGGCGCGGGCGCGAATCTCCTGCATGGAGGATTCCGCCGAGGACTGCTGCACGCGCATTTCGGAAAGTGCGGCGTTCAGTGACACAAGTTCAGCCGAAACGGCGTCGATCTCACGCGTGGTGCTGTCCGTGCCGGCACGCAGCTCCTCGAGTTGTGCGGTAAAGGCAACGAAATCGGCATGGTTCTGCGCAGCTTCCGCTTCCTTTGCTTTTACCGCCTGTTCTTTTTCTTGAATATCCGCTTCAAGCGTTTGTCCGGTCAGCGCGGCGCTTTCAATCTCGCCATTTAATCTGCGGATGGTCTGCTGTTCGTGCAGAATATCATTTTCAAGCACCGAAACTTCTCCCTCTTTACGGGTGGCGAGTTCATCGGCTTCGGAAGCCTTCAAACGTGCTTCTTCCATCTGTGCGGTGCAGCCGTTCGTTTCCGTGAAATTCTGCTCGATTTGCGCGGAAAGCACATTGAGCTCACTTTCGGCTTCCTCGTAGCTGTTCTGCGTGGAGGCAATCTTTTCCTCCACCTCGCGCACGATCTTGCCGGAGCGCTCCAGCGTTTCAAGCCACAAACCGATCTCCAGTTCCTTTTTCTCGCTGTCGAGTGCAATAAACTTTTCGGCTTTCTCCGCCTGCTCGCGTAAAGGGCCCACGCGTTCTTCGAGTTCGTTTAAAATATCGTGCAGGCGAATGAGGTTTTCTTCGGCTTTTTCCAAGCGGCGTTCGGCTTCCTCTTTGCGGTAGCGAAAGCGCGAAATGCCGGCGGCTTCTTCAAAAATCTCGCGGCGGTCTTCGCTTTTTGCGGAGACGATGCTATCGATCTTGCCCTGCCCGATGATGGAATAGCCGTCGCGGCCGAGGCCGGTATCCATGAACAGCTCATGCACGTCGCGCAGACGTACGAGCGTTTTGTTAATGCGGTATTCACTTTCGCCGGAGCGGTAAAAACGACGCGTAACGGAAACGGTGTCGCCGTCGTAATTCAACTCGCGGTCGGTGTTATCCATGGTGACGGTCACTTCGCAAAAGCCCTGCGCTTTGCGCTGCGGCGTGCCGCTGAAAATGATGTCCTCCATTTTGGAGCAGCGCAGTGCGCGGGTAGACTGCTCGCCGAGTACCCAACGCATGGCATCGCTGATGTTGCTCTTGCCGCTGCCGTTTGGACCGACGACCGCCGTGATGCCGTTTTCAAATTTTAAAGTCGTTTTATCGGGAAAGGTTTTGAAGCCCTGCAGCTCCAGAGATTTTAAAAGCATCTGTTTACCTGCCTATCGTAGCCTGTATGTGCCGCCGGAAAGCGAAGCATCCGGGCGGATGTGCACGGTGTAGCCGTGCTTAGAGAAATGCTGCAAATTTTCTTTTTTCTGTCCGAGCGCAACGGAAAGCATGCGCGGGTCAACATCGATCGTAACTTCCGAATCGTTTCGGGCTTGAAGCGCTTTAAGGACGTTTTCTCGGAAGATCGCGCTGCGGCACAGCTCCATAAAAGCGGGGTGAAACGGTCCCGCGACACGGTTTTCCAGTTCTTCGCTGGCGT
Organism: Hominenteromicrobium mulieris; assembly: GCF_046197855.1. GTDB lineage: Bacteria > Bacillota > Clostridia > Oscillospirales > Acutalibacteraceae > Hominenteromicrobium > Hominenteromicrobium mulieris. Next base: position 1,653,753 of record NZ_CP173188.1, read on the forward strand.
GCAGCCCCACACGGATGAGCTTTACGCCGCGCTGCTCAATCATCGGGATGAGCTTTGCACAGAGTGAAACGGCATCCTCTAAGGTCTGCGGTGTGTATTTTCCTGCGCGGTACAAATCGCACAGTGGTGTGTTTTCTAAGACGATCGTAGGGTAAATGCGCATGGTGTTCGGCTTTAGAGCCAACAGCCTTTCGACAGTCTTCATCGCCTTTGCGTCACTGTCGCCGGGCAGCCCGGTCATCATCTGCAAGCCGAGCTCAAAGCCGTATGCGCGAATTAACCGCGCAGTGTTTTCCACATCCTTTGCGGTATGCCCCCGACGATTGAGCAGCAACACTTCGCCATCCATCGACTGCGCACCGAGCTCGATTGCCGTTACGCCGTATTGCTTTAATACGGTCAGACGTTCATCATCAATGGCATCCGGCCGCGTAGAGCAGCGGATACCGGCAAAGCCGTATGTTTCGCATGCTGCGTGCGCTATTTTTAAAAGCGCCAAACGGTAATCGGGGTCGATTGCCGTGAAGCTGCCGCCGAAAAATGCGATCTCGGCGTTCTGCACGCGCTCCCCCATTTGCTTTGCTGCGCTTTGCAGCAGCGCCGCCACTTCTTCAGGCTGCGGCTGATGATTTTCACCTGTAATGCGGTTCTGATTACAGAAGCTGCATTGCTGCGGGCAGCCGTTGTGCGGAATAAAAATTGAGATATTCGCGTGCTTAATAGCCCATCAGCTCCAGTGCTTCGCGTGCCGCCTGCTGTTCGGCTTCCTTCTTGCTGCGTCCGCCGCCCTTGCCGATGACATTGCTGTTGAGGTGCACCTCTACGGTGAAGTGCTTGTCATGGTCGGGGCCATGTTCGCCGGTGAGGACGTATTCGAGCCGTTCACCGGGGTTCTGCTGAATGATCTCCTGCAGCATCGTCTTGTGGTCTTTAAACGGGCGTTCGCCTGCAGACTGCGCCGCCGGTTCAATGTAGTGCAGTACAAAGCGCTTGGCCTCCTCCAAGCTGCCGGAGTCGAGATAGATCGCCGCCGTAATGGATTCGAACACGTCCGCTAAGATGCTTGGGCGTTCTCTGCCGCCGCTGTGCTGCTCGCCGTGGCTGAGACGCAGCAGCTCGCCTGCGCCGAAGCTGCGTGTAAAACCGCAGAGCGATTTTTCGCATACAAGCGCCGCACGCTTCTTTGTCAGCTTGCCTTCGGGAATATCCGGGAACGCTTTGCACAGGTATTCCGCCGTGACAAACCCCAAAATGGAATCGCCGAGGAATTCCAGTCGCTCATAGCTCTGGTCGCCGCCGCGGCTCTCGTTTGCGTAGGAGGAGTGCGTCAGCGCTGTGATGAGCAGATTGCGGTTCTTAAATCTATATCCGATCTTTTTTTCAAATTCATCCAATGATCTCATAGTTATACCTTTGCTGTCTTGTTATTCGTTCGTGTTTTCCGTTTTCTCGTTTTGTAGGGCTGCGGTGATCTCACTTATAATGCCGGACTCGGCGTACTTCACCGTAAGCGCAATGGCGTTTTTCAGCGTAGAAGCCTTGGCGCTGCCATGTACCTTAAAGACCGGCTTCGAGCACCCGAGGATCGGCGCACCGCCGTATTCGTTATAATCAAGCTCTTTTTTCATGGCTTTCATGTCGTTTAAAACCATTGCCGCCGCAAGCTTATTTTTCAGGCTCTTTTTGAAAACGGCCTTGAATTTATTCATCAGCGCCATGGCAACGCCTTCATACATCTTAAGAAGGATATTGCCCGTAAAACCGTCGCACACCACAACATCTGCCGCATCAAACGGAATGTCTCTGGCTTCAATGTTGCCGATGAAATGGACGTCTTTGTTTTCGCTCAGCAGTGCAAACGCCGCGTGCTGCAGTTCGCCGCCCTTGTGCGGCTCCGTGCCGACATTTGCAAGGCCGATGCGCGGCTTTTGAACACCCATGACCTTCTGCATATACACAGAGCCCATCATGCCGAACTGCTCCAACATTTCGGGGCGGCATTCGTTGTTTGCGCCGCCGTCTGCCAGCATGAAAAAGCCCTCGGATTTCGGCATGAGCGGTGCAAATGCCACGCGCTTGACGCCTTTGATGCGCTTGACGAGCAATGTGGCGCCAACGACGAGTGCGCCGCTGTTGCCGGCGGACGCAAACGCATCGCCCTTGCCCTCTGCCAAAGCGCGCAGGCCAACCGCCATTGAGCTTTGCTTTTTGGCGCGCGTGATCGCTGTGGGCTCATCCTCCATCGTGATGACATCCGGGCAGTCGATGATCTCAAAATCGGAAACGTTAACATTCAGCTTTTCCGCCGCTGCTCTGATCTTCTTTTCGTCGCCGGTTAAAACGATCTGCACATGGAGCTCATCTGCCGCCAGACGGCAGCCTTTTATAATTTCGTCCGGGGCGTTGTCGCCGCCGAATGCGTCGATTATGATCCGCATGTTTTTCCCTCACTTTAATATTCAGCTTCCGGCAAAAGCCGGTTTTGTTCGGGCATTTCGGTTTATCAAACACGGATTTTCCGCCGATAAACCGCTTTAGACTATAATTCACTCTATTATAGCAAAAAAACAACGCAATTTCAATACCGCGCTCCCCATAAGTTGCACAAAACAAAAAACGTGTGCCAGGCTTTCCCGGTACACGTCTTTTGCTGATTTGGAGGAAAAATTTTGAGTTTTGATTTTTAGAATTTATCCGGCAGGCGGATCTCGCGGCGCACGGCTGTGCCGTCGATCTCGTTAAACCGCACGGCTTCGTTCTTTACGGCCATTGCGGCGGCGATGCCCGCGGCCTCACCCATGGAGCGGCAGGTGGGTTGGATGCGTGCGGCGGACTGCGCACGGAAATCCATACCCGCGCAGCGCCCGGCTGTAAGCACGTTATCGAGCGTTTTCGGGATCATCACCCGGAACGGGACTTCCCAATACTGTTCATCGACCGGTACGTCATGCTGATATTTGAGTCCCAGCGAAACATCGTCCACGCCGTGCACATCGATAGGATAATGGCTCGCAGCAATGCCGTCCGGGAATTTTCTGTACGTCAGCACATCTTCAATCGTCAGCATGTATTCTGCTTCGATGCGGCGGGATTCACGAAAGCCGACGAGCTGCGCGATGCTTGTGATATACGCATTCTCAAAGCCCGGAATATAGTCGCGTAGGAATTTGCGCAGGCGCATAATGGCTTTTTTGCCCTCAAGCTGCTTTTGCGTCATAAATTCCGCATCCACAACGTTTTCTTTCGTCGTCAGCTCCGGGCAGTTGAAGTTCATGCCGTCCGGGCGGCCGGGAATACCGAATGCCTGAAAATAGCACGCGTCCTGCTCGGTCAGCACGCCGTTTTCATACGCCTTGCGGATAATGTCTTTCATACCGGGCGTGTTCATAGCAAAGTATTTATATTGGTCGTTGCCGAGGCTGCGCATGTACGCGTGGAAACGTTCAAAGTCAATACCCGCCATGTCAAAGCGCAGGGAGACCGGCTGATTCACGCGGTTGTGGTTGCCGGACTGATACGACGCACCGACGAGCTTGATGAGGTCAGCGTCACCGGTGCAGTCAATGAAGCACTTCGCTTTGTATGCCGCAAGGCCGTTCTTATTGTTGACAATCACGTGTGTTATTGTGCGATCTTCGAGCACGGCATCCACGAGCGTGGTGTAATACAGAATATCGCAGTTACTGTCTGCCGCCATGTCTTCTAACGTGATTTGCACCATAACGGGGTCAAAAGAGTTGGCGTCTTCCTCTGTCCCGCCGACGGTGCGCAGGCGCTCTACAAGCTCTGCACTCAGCGGGCAGTGGCCATCATAATTTTTGATGTGCAGTAACATCAGCGGCAGCACAAGACCGGTGGTAGCTGAGCCGCCGAGCGCGCCAAACTGCTCGATGATGAGCGTACGGCTGCCGCGGCGAGCTGCAGCGATGCCCGCAAAAGCGCCTGCCGTGCCGCCGCCGAGCACGACGGTGTCAAAGGTATCGATGACCGGTATTTTCTTTTCGGGAATATGCAGTGTGTTCATATACATTCCTTTCTTTATGGAGAGGATCCCGCCCTCCGCCGTGCGGGCAGAAGGCGGGATCGCTTTCTTCATATCACATTTTTAAGGAGAGGCTGTAAAATTATTCGGAGTAGGACTTATTTGCGTCGTAGAATTCCTGCATAGCAGCTTCGACTTCAAGGCCACCGTTTGCGTCCCAGTCGGCCTGCATCGCTGCAATGGCGGTATCCGGGTCGGTGCCCTCAACGATCGCTTTCAGGAAGGAATCGCCGAATGCCTGATTCAGCGCCGTGACATACTCCTGAACCTTCGGGGAGGTCTTGCCGTAAAGCTCGATGGAGATGAGCGGCTCGTACTCGTCTACGCGAGCGTTCATCGCTTCATAAGCTTCTGCCATTTCCGGAGTCTTTCTCGCTCTGGCCTGCCACATTTTGAAAGAAACGGTCGGGTTGTTGATGCCGGAGAGCTTATCGGAATTCGTATACGCATTGAAGTTCGTTGCATCGTCGCCGGTGAAGATTGGGGTGTAGTTGCCGTCAATCACTTCGTAGGAAACGCCTTCTTCGCCGATGTAGGTTCTGCGATAGTTATCCGGTTCGGAGAGGATGTTGAGCCAGTTGATGGCATGCTCGGGGTTCTTGGAGCTCTGCGAGATGCAGGAAACGAAGTTTGCGCCCTTCATGATGTAGTGTGTGGGCTTGGAATTCGCATCTGCCGCAAGGTCCGTCACGAACTCAATCTTGCAATCCGGGTTATTCGTTGCCAGTGCGTTGACCATAGCCGGAATGTCCCAGAACATCAGCGGTGCGCAGGCAACAGCGTTGGCGCTTGCAAATTTTTCTTTGGCGTTATCTGCTGTGTTGATCGGCATATCGTTATCCATGAGACCTTCTTTATAGAGCTTCTGCATGTACTCAAGATACGCGGTGATCTGCGGGTGCTTGATTCTGTGTGTGTAGGTGCCGTCGATGTCGTACCATTCCGCCTCGCCCATGCCGAAGCCGGAGAGCAGGACCTGAATGAATGTGCTGGACTTGTTGGAGGTCAGCGGTGCGAAGCCGTACTTCTCTTTTGCAGCCTCAAGGAACGCGGTGAAGTCATCGATGTTCGTCGGCAACTCCATGCCGAGCTCTTCCAGCATATCGCTGCGCACGCCGATGCCGCCGGTGAGCATACCGTACGGCTCTTCCTTGGAAGCCAGCATGTTTTCATGCGGAATACCGTTTACAACGCCCTGATCGTTCGTAACGGACTGCCATGCAAGCTCACTGATGGCATTCGTGATGTTGGATCCGTACTTGTCCAGCATGCCGGAAAGGTCGATCAATGCGTTCTGCTTAGAGAGCTGTGCGTACTGGCTTGGAGAAACTCTGAGCAGGATGTCGTAGTCTGCGCCGCTGGAGATCTCAAGCAGAAGCTTCTGGTCGGCGTTATCCGCCGGCAGAGCATACCACTTGGTCTTGTAGCCCGTGAGTTCTTCGTCGATTTTCCATGTCGGCTGCTCCTCATAGTTATAAGCCTGATACATGCTGAGGATCTTCAGCTCCGGCTTTTCGCCTGTGAGGATCGGGTCGTCCTCGGTGGCTTCGGATTCGCTGGAAACCGTGCTGCTTTCGGTGCTGCTGTCCGAGGAAGCGGTGCTTGAAGACGATGAGGATGTGGTCGTGCCGCCGCTGCAAGCTGCGAGAGAGAGAATCATAGCAGCTGCGAGCAGTGCGCTCAATACTTTCTTCATGTTGTAACTCCTTTGCTGAATGAATTTTATTCATGCAATAGTCCCCTATTGCTTGATAACGGATTTAATGTTAGCCCTTAACGGAACCGATTGTGATGCCCTTTACGAAATACTTCTGTAAGAACGGGTATACGCAGAGAATCGGAATGGTGGAAACGACGATGGTCGCGGCGCGGATATTCTCGCCGGAAACGTTCATCGCCTGGTTCACGTCGCCGAAGTTGCCGGAGGAATCCTGCAAGCTTGTTGCCTGCGTGACAAGGTCGAACATGTACTGCTGCAGAGGCTTTAAGTTTGCGTCCGTGATGTACATAACGCCGGCAAAATAGTTGCTCCAGTAAGCAACGGCGTAGTACAGCGTAACGGTGGCAAGCACCGGTGTGGACATGGGCAGTACCACACTGAAGAAAATGCGCATATTCGATGCACCGTCAATGCGGGCGGCCTCTTCAATGACTTCCGGCAGCGTTTCAAAATAGTTTTTGATGAGGAACAGATTAAACGATGAGAACATGCCGGAGAAAATGAGTGCGAAAATGGTGTTCGTCAGGTGCAGCGTGCGGAACAAGATGTAGTTTGGCACCATGCCTGCGCTGAACAGCATAATAAAAACGAAAATGTACAGGAAGAACTTGCGGCCGATAAGATGCGGCTTCGAGAGTGGGTAGGCCGCCATAACGGTAAGCAGCATTGCGCCGATGGTGCCGGTAATCGTGACCGTCACGGTGACAAGGAACGATGTGCCGAACTCCGGCGTGGTTAAGACGTACTTTATGGTACCGGTCTGGAGCCCAAGCGGCCAAAAGAGCACCTTGCCCGCAATGACGTTGCCTTCGCTGCTGAATGCTTTTGCCGCAAGGTTTAAGATTGGCATCAGCATGATAAGACCGACAAGGATCATAGCGATGAGGTTGACAACATCAAACACAGAGATTTTGTTTTTCTTTTTAGTTGTTTTTGCCATGGCGTTACCAAATCCCCTTTCCTGTTGCTTTTCTGGCAATAAAGTTTGAAGAGTGAACGAGGATCATGGAAATCACGGAGTTGAAGAGGCCCACGGCGGTGCCGGTGCTGAACTCTAACTTGCCGAGACCCATACGGTAAACGTATGTGCCGATAATGTCCGCCACATCGTATACGGTCGGGTTGTAGAACACGAAGATCTGATCAAAGCCGGCGTTCATGATGTTGCCGACGCGGATGATGAGCATCAAAACGATGGTCGGCAGCAGGCTCGGCAGCGTAATGTACCAGATCTTCTGTATGCGCGTCGCGCCGTCCACGTCCGCCGCTTCAAAACACTCCTGATCAAGGCCTGCAATGGCAGCGAAGTAAATGATGGAGCTCCAGCCGATCTCCTTCCACGCGTCCGCAATGACGAGGATGCCGCGGAACTTACCGCTATCCATCAGAAAGCTGACCGGCTCGAACCCAAGTGATGTGATAACAGAGTTGATGACGCCTGTAGAACCGAGGAACGAAACGAAAATGCCGTAGATGACGACCCAGGAAAGGAAGTGCGGCAAATAAACGATGAGCTGCAAGCCCTTTTGGAATTTCGTGCTGCGCACTTCGTTTAAGAACACGGCGAAGATAATCGGCAGCGGGAACGTGAAGATAATCTTATACAGGCTGATGATGAGTGTATTCGCAAAAGCCTGCTGGAACTCAGACTTTTTGAACACCTGCTCAAAATACTTGAAGCCGGCCCACGGGCTTTCCAAAATGGAACGGAACGGATCACCCGGTACCTGAAACATGTTGTAGTCTTTGAATGCGATGAGAATGCCAACCATCGGCAGCAGATGAAAGATGAAAACGTAAATGAGCGCCGGAAGCAGCAGCAGATATAGATCGAAGTTTTGCTGCAAATACTTGCGTGCCCCACCCTTCCTTTTCATTTTTGCGTATCCGTCCTTTCCTCCCCGAAGGCCCCAAATTCTTTTCCTTCGGTTGATGAACCCATTTTACAGCAAAATGCAGCAAAAAGGAATGAATTTTCTTCCTGTTTTTTGTCATTATTTACCGCGTGTTTATTTCTGTTTCGTGCAAAATCGCACAGGAAAAAGGAGTCCCTTTCGATACATTTGGAACGGAATATTTTGAATTATATCAAAAATCGTAGTTGTGTGCTAATTTATCGTTGATTTCCGTGACTTCTTCTAAAAAATCCTACTATTTATGCCGCAATTCTGGAAATTTGCCGTAAATTCTGTTATAATGATGACAATGTAGCAAGCCATACGCACAAAGGTTTTTATTTTGTGCTTGTTTTCGACATTGGGGAAATGCCCCGGTCGATTCTTTGGGGAGGATTTGGAATGTATAAAATGATCGTTGTGGACGATTCCGAGATGACGCGCCAGGGCATACGCGCTTCCGTAAACTGGGAAGTGATGGACGTGCGCATCGTGGGTGAAGCGGCAGACGGGTTGGAGGCCATGGTGCTCATCCACGATACGGACCCGGATATCATCATTTGTGACATCCGTATGCCGAAGCTTGACGGCATTGCACTCATCAATGAGGTGCTGCCCTCTCACCCATCTCTGCAGGTCATTTTCTTCAGCGGCTATTCCGATAAAGAATACCTCAAAAACGCCATCAAGCTCGAAGCCGTGGATTACCTCTATAAGCCGTTGCAACTGCACGAGCTCATCGGCGCCGTGGAAAAAGCCAAAAAGAAGTGTATGAATAAGAAAGTGCATCTGCCGCAGAACGAAGCCGATCTTGCGCTTTCCCTTTTGCAGTGCAGCGAAAACGAGATCCCGTCTGATCTGCCGCTGGATCTGCATGCGCCGCTCGTGACTGTCATTGTGCAGATGAATACGGCGGGCGAGCACATAGCAGACCGCGCGTACGACAATCAGCTCGACGATCTGCTTTTGGCTTCTCGCCACTACTTGGCGTTCCAAACGGTCGCGGCGCGCATGTTCGATGGTAAATTTGTGATGTCCTGCGCGGGTAAGGGCTACATTCTGCACGCGAATGTTTCGCAGGACTTTTTAAACCGCAAAACGGCGGAGGTGAAGCTCAGCCCGTTCTTCACCACGCTCGACAGCGGTCAGGCCGATGTGGTCGTCGGCGTGAGCAATTTGTGCACGGATTTCAAATATCTGCGCGAAGCATATGACGAAGCCCGCGCAGCGGTGCGCGCCGCGTTCCTGCTCGGCTACGGGCGCGTAATCTTTTACAGAGATTTGAGCCAAAAGCCGTTTGTGCCCTCGCAGGATATGCAGCGCGAGCTGTACGACCGCATTTTGGCAAACGATTTCACGCAAGCTACAAATTTCCTTAACAGCTATATTGATTCACTTTCCGCCTGCCGCGAGCAGGATATTCCGCAGATTCGCGAGGCGCTCGCGTCCATTGCATATTGGCTCAGCCGTCAGGGCAAGCAGAACGAGCAGGACGGCAGCCAGTATATTTCGGAGTTCATTCACTTTGCGCCGAGCCTTTCCGTCGTGCACGATTATCTGCTCGCACAGCTGCAAAAGCACATCGACAGCATCTCGAACCTCGATAACAAAAGTCGCATCGTGCTCGAAGTGGAGCAGTATATCACGCAAAATTACGATAAGGCACTCTCCATTCGTGAGATCGCTCAGCGCGTTTTCGTAACGCCGAACTACCTTTGCTACCTTTATAAAAAGAACACCAAGCGCACACTGAACCAGTTTATTCTGGATACCAAAATGAAAAAAGCCCGGAAGTTTGTGTGCGAGACGAATATGAAGTTCGGCGAGATCGCCGATGCGCTCGGCTACGCGAACCAGAACTACTTCACGCGTTTGTTCACGAAGTATTTCGGCGAAAGCCCGCGTGCGTACCGCAACAAATACGGCAGCATCTCCTTTTCCGGCACGGAGGGCGAATGATGATGAACCCTTTCTCCTACCTTGCGCTGCGGTATAAAAACTGTTCTATACACGTAAAGCTCTTTGCGTCGTACTTTCTTCTCATTTTTATTCCCATCATTGCCCACACAATGTTCGCCACCTACCAGAGCACAAAGATCATCGAAAAGCAATCGATGAAAATCACAGGGCTTTACTTACAGCAGACGGAAAATGAGCTTGAATCTGAGCTTAACCGCCTTGCGACCATATCCTCCTCCGTGGCGCAGCTTTCGGATGTGCATGAGGTGTTGGAAAAGCAAGATAGCAACATCAGCTTCAGCGAAGAATACGATGACATAAATGCGTTGTACAAAACAATTGAATCCACACGCACGCTGTACGGCGTATATCAAATCCGGCTTTATATCAGCGATTCGTTTCGGTATAGCCGCAGTCACTACATTACGTATCCGTTAAGCGAAATTTCCGATGCGGATTGGTATAAACGGCTTTTGGCCGAACACGGCATGCGGGCGTTTTTGCCGCCGAGCACATTTCGTCAGCCGCTGTCGAAGCCGCAGGAGGTTCTGTCCGTTGTCACGCTCATTCGCAGTCGCAAGGATATCAACACGGTCCTCGGTGCGGTGCGCGTGGATATTTTGAAAAGCGATGTATTAAACATGCTGCGCCATGGCAACTACACCGAACCGAGCGCGGCCTATCTTGTAGACGAAAACCTCAATATCATTTGCGGTGCGGACAGCTCTCTGACGCTTTCCGATGAAGAGCTTGCGGCTGATATTCATGAGCTTCAAAAAGAAACGGGTTCATTTTCCGGTGTGCAGACGCAGGGCGAATCGGTGTTCGGTCTTTCCGCGCCCGTTTTCGACGGCTGCCGCATATTCACGGTCGCTTCCATGAATAACCTGCTTTCTCCCGTCAAAGATCTACGCAATCAAATGATTGTGCTGACCATCATCATCAGCGTAATCGCGTTCATTCTCTCCTATGTCTACGCAAAATACAGCACGCGGCGTATCAAAACGCTTGCAAAGCAGGTGCAGCGTGTAGAAAACGGCGATTTAAATGTAAGTTGTATCGTGGACAGCGATGATGAGATCGGCGAGCTGCAAAACAGCTTCAATTTCATGGTGCGGCGCATCAGCGTACTGATTGACGAGCGGTATAACCTCGGCAAAAACCTGAAGGACATGGAGCTGCGCGCCCTGCAGGCCCAGATCAACCCGCATTTTCTCTATAATACACTCGATCTAATCTCTTGGAAAGCGACCGCAAACGGCGATATGGAGACGGTGGACATCGTTGTGAAGCTTGCGCGTTTTTACCGCCTCAGTCTCAGCAACGGCAGCGATTTCCTGCCGCTCAGTGACGAGGCGGAGCACGTGCGACTGTTTGTGGAGCTGACGAACCTGAGCCGCGGCCGCACGGTGGAGCTCATCACGAAAATCGATCCGTCTATTGCAGATTACCCCATCATGAAGCTCATTTTGCAGCCGATCGTGGAAAACAGCCTGTTTCACGGCTTATATGAGCTCGATGACCGCGCAGGTGTCATCTGCCTTTCCGCCGAGCGCATCGGCAGCTATGTGCAGATCCGCATACAGGATAACGGCATCGGTATGGATAAAGGCAAGCTGACAGAGATCCTTGCCAAAAAGGATAAGCCCGTCGTAAACACTAAGCGCGGCGGCTACGGCATCGGCAATATTTTGGAGCGCCTGCACATTTATTACGATGATGATTTTATGTTTGAGATCGATTCCGCCATTCTGGTCGGCACCACGGTGACGATCCGCGTCCCCTATTCCCGCAACGATTCCCCGCAGATCCACGCGGAGCGCCCCATCGGCGGCGCAGAGCAAAATTGATGCTTTATATCGATTTTTACTAAAATACTACGCACTGCATATTCACCTCTTGTTTTTTTCGCTTGTCTTCGTTATCTTTAAAGCAGCGCAGCGTTTATCTGCCTGATCTAAAGATGAAAAGAGGTTCAACATGTATACCCTTAGATCCCGTTCCATTCCGCTCAATACCGATTACGACGTGATCGTGGTTGGCGGCGGCCCCTCGGGCTGCACGGCGGCGGCCGCAGCGGCGCGCACCGGCGCAAAAACGCTTTTACTGGAAGCAACCGGCTCGCTCGGCGGCATGGGCACTTCCGGATTAGTCCCCGCATGGTGTCCGTTTTCGGATAAAGAGAGAATCATTTACCGCGGTCTTGCCGAGACCGTTTTCGAGCGCTCGAAGGCACTTTCTCCGCACGTGGCACCGACCGACGTTGACTGGGTGCCGATTGACCCGGAGGGGCTGAAACGCATCTATGACGACCTGATGCAGGAATACGGCGTTACGGTGCTGTTCAACACATTTCTCTGCGACGTGGATGCCGAAAACGGCGAAGTGCACGCCATTGTAACGGCGAACAAAGCCGGGTTCACGGCATACAGCGCCAAAACGTATATCGACTGCACCGGTGACGGCGACCTTGCCGTATGTGCAGATAGGTAAAAATATGGGGGTTTTTAATGAAATGAGCATTGTCCTCATTCTTTTCCCTATGTACCGAGGAAATCTTTTCGATTTCCTCCAATTTGATAATGCAGTTTTTCTTTCTGCCTTCCGCTGTAAAGGTTGCTTTCACATCTGCTGTCCCATTCAGATTAACATACCAATCAAATGTAGTATCCGATGTCGGTGTTATCAGATATACAAACTGATTGACAACATCGTGGCTGATAGTGCTACCACTAAAATCAATAAAGCTGTTCAGAGTGGAACGGATACCCTCTATATCCAATCCTTTCGGATTGCTTTTTTCCTGTGGAATTTCATCAAGTGCTTTTTGAAGTTTCTTGATTTCTTCATCGACAGGACTTCTCATTGCTTGATACTCGTCCTTGGAAATCTCTCCATCAGCTCTCATAGCAATCAAGTTAGTCAGTCTGCTATTTGCCTTATCCAATTTCGCCTGTATCGTTACCGTATCGGATTGAGTTTCGTTAGATTTTTCTTCCTTATAATAATACTTAATAAGGTCTAACGCAATCAGTACAGACTCTTTTCTCTCCGTCCAGAGATGCTCTAACAAAGCTTTTGCCATAAAATCGAGTTTCCAATCGGTTATCATTCTGCTGTCACAATATCCCTCAGTATCTAAACCGATTTCAGCTCTTTTCCGTTTAATTCCGTTGTTAAGCTGATTGTAGCATTGATAACCGTAAGAGGTTTTTCCGTCCAATTTCGTATGCCATTTATTTTTACGGTATGATGAGCCGCAGGAACAACGTAGCTTATTGACCCATATATCTCGTGAATCACGCTTACTATGTGTGTTTTTCCCTGCCGATACACATACAGGTTTTACTCTACTTTCCCTTATCGCCTGTGCTTTATTCCATATCTCTTGAGAAATAATAGAAGGGAAATCACCCTCAACATATTCATAAGTGGACATATCAAGATTGTTTATTCGCTTCTGCTCTAAAAAGTTATTGCTTCTGGATTTGTTGTAACACTTTGTTCCTGTGTAAGTGGCATTTTTAATCGCTCTCATAATATTTGAAACGCTCCACTTTATAAGTCCAGAAGCTGTTTTCCTTTTTCGCTCCGTCAAAATCTTTGCGATTTTCATCGAGCCATAACCTTGCAGATACAAATCATATATCATTCTGACCGTTTCTGCCTGTTCCTCATTGATAACATAGGTATCTCCAACACGGTCATAACCTAAAATATTACCGTTTCCATAGAGAACACCATTATCACGGCTGATTTTCTGACCTGCTTTTACACGCTCGGAAGTCTTGCGACTTTCTTCCTGTGCCAATGTTGCCATAAGAGATAGCCGCAGTTCTCCATCTCCGTCCATTGTCCAAATATTATCGTCGATAAAAAACACCTCAACGCCTATGCCTTTTAACTCTCTTGTAACAACAAGGGTATCCACAACATTTCGTGCAAAACGGCATACCTCTCTGGTAACAATTAAATCAAATTTACCTTGCTTGGCATCTTCAATCATTTTCAAAAAGGCAGGGCGTTTTTTTGCCTGTGTTCCCGTGATACCTTCATCAATATATCGTTCACAGACCGTCCAGTTCGGATGATATTTTACTTGGTCATCATACCATTGTAACTGATTTTCCAATGCAGATAACTGTGCTTCGTGTTCTGTTGAAACACGACCATAAATAGCAACTTTTCTGGCTCTGTTTCTGTCAAACAGAGAATAATCTGTGAGCTTAAATCTGTAATTATATTCATTTACTGCTGTGTTCATTAAGCATACCTCCAATTCATTTTTCTGAATATATTGTACTGATTATCAAGCCGCCTGTGAAATGTGCGAATTTGCGTGTTTCACGATATTTGTATATGTGGCTTGATTTATCATTCCTTTTTCAAGAAGTATCTCAATGAGTTTCAGAGCCGCTACATTTTTATCTACCTTAATTTCATTCATTATTGACCTCCCTCAAAGAAATACTAATGGCAAGAGCTTTATCGGCTCTTGCCATTATGACTGTGGATAGCATACCAACATATTTACGCAGGCGTTGTTTGTCTATGGTGCGGATTTGTTCAAACAGGATAATTGAGTTCTTATCCAAACCTTCAAAATCATTGATTAAAGTGTGTGTCGGCAATTTTGCTTTAGTGTGTATTCGGCTTGTGATGGGTGCGACAATGACCGTAGGGCTATGCTTATTGCCGACATCGTTTGAAATGATAAGTACAGGTCTTGTTCCGCCTTGCTCCGAGCCGATAACAGGATTTAGATTTGCGTAGTAAATATCTCCACGCTTGATTTTTCTTTCCATTATGTTTGACCTCCCAGATTTATTTAGGCAGGTATGTTCTGCCTATGTAGGCAGCCAAACAAAAGGAAGTATTTAAGGTCGGGAGAGTATAAGCAAAATCTCTGTTCCTATGACTACCTTTTATCTGGCTTTATGATAGGAGCATTTCAATTTGTCCTCGACACCCCGAAATGCTATGGGAAGTCGCCAAACGGTCAGTAGCGAACTGACACCACGGGAGTTCCACCCCTCTGACGGTCTGCCAGAGCCGCCCTCATTGCCTGCGACGGTTTTATCACGCTCGGACTGTGACTGGACGGGAGTACCATTATTCTCTTTGTGGGTTATGGCGAAATCGGAAGCAATCCGATATTTTCAGTCGGTAATGAATGAGATCACCCCCTTTCATCGCTCGCTGCTTCTTAACAGGTCTTGGCGTACCGCTGCACACGCTTATGCTCATCACAATCACAAAGAGGAAGTATTTGGCGAATGGATATTCGGTTGTCAAGGATCACTCCCGTTTTCGCCACACAAAGCAAAACAGGTGGAAGGAATTTAATCCCTCTCACCTGTTTGCTCACTTAAAAGCGGTTTCGTATAGGCTAAAATTAAAATTTTTCAAAAAGTTTTTTTAACTTCTTTAGTGCAATGTCAACGCTTCCTTTAACCGCCATTTTGGTGCATCCCTCCAACTTGGCAATCTGCTCATAGGACAACTCTCCGAAAAAGTACAACAGCAGCCTGCGTCTTTGTGTTTCGGGCAGTTTTGATATTGCCTTATGTAGCAGTTCGTATTCGATGCACCTTGAAACGGTTTCCTCAAGACTTTCTTCCTTATAAAAAACTCGGTCATTCAAGGAGTTTTCTGTCAACTCGGAGTGTTCAATGTGCCTGCTCACCCGATTAAGATAGGAAATATCCTCAAGCTCAAAACGGTTAAACAGGTCATACAGCACTTTCTCTATTTCAATATTTTGCATAACACCCCGCCCATCTTTAAAAGAGAGGTAATATCTGCCCTCTACAATCATCAGCGTATAAGGGTTATGCTTGTCCTTTTTTCGGTTAGGATGTTTTTCATTCATTCTTTGTTCCTCCAATCAATCTGAATTTTTGAAATTTCAGATTGATCGGCGGTGAACGACACCCTACGCCACAAACAGGCTTACGACTTAATTCAACAAAAAACGACAAAAGAAAAACCGCAAAGGCTGTCAAACCCTTACGGTTATAAGAAATAACAATTCTATTATATAGATATTTAACATCTACTTTTGGAACATAATTTCCCCAAATGGAGATAAGAATTTTTTTAACAGATTATTCTCATCTCTATCGAACGGTATGTAAATAACTGCTGCTTAAAATCAGCAGCACAGTGTTATCAGACCAACACATAAGAAATCCCTCCAAACTTGAAACAGGTCTGGAGGGATAAAATAGCCATCTGAGCATGACAAAATTGCCCACCAAAACACCGTTTTTTTTATTTGGCGGACTTGTCAAATTCTATATTCATGTAAAAAAAGAGCCGATGACTTATGAGGTTATCTCACAAGTTCATCGGCTCTGCGTCTATGCGTCTGGCTCTTTGATGACGGTTATATGTAATTTCTTTGCATTTATTAAAGTTTCTTTCTTACATTTCGGACAGTAAAGAGGATAATTCTTTAAAACAGTATCTTCTCTAACTCTATCACGGGTTTTGTTGCCACAAATCGGGCAAATTATCCATTCTGAAATCATAAATTATCCATCTCCATTTATCATGTTTTATTTAATCTTTCTATTTTATATTTACTATCTTGACAAATTCATATCGTACACTTATCTGGAATTACTATTATTCTCTAAACTTTTTTCAAGAATAAAGAAAATATCGTACCTTTTTCATCGGATGCCACCTTGATATACCCGTTCTGCTTATTCACAATATCACGGGTAAGATATAAACCGATCCCTACACCGTCAACTCCTGCTGACTGCTTTCCACGGTAAAATCTGCCGAAGATTTTTGCCTGTTCTTCTTCAGGAATGCCAATTCCGTTATCGGATACATCCAATCGCAAATACGATGGATATTCGGTGATTTTCAAGTCCACAACTCCTCCGCTTGGTGTATATTTCACAGCATTGTCAAGTACATTGGTAACAGCTTCTGCCGTCCAGTTAAAATCAAGCAGGGCTTCAAAGGTCTGCCCACAATCAAAGGTAATCGTAATATTTTTATCCCTTGCTTTGGCATAAACCGTTTTTACCGCTTGCATAACAATATCATTTAAACTGCTTTGTTCAGGTTTTAATCGGATAATGCCACTTTCCAAACGGGACATTTTAATCAAACTGTTTGTCAAAAAAGTCAGCTTTTCAAGGGACATCTGCAAGGTGGCAATATATTCCCTTCTCTCCTCATCGGATAACCCTGTATCACCTAATAACTGTGCAAAGGTGTTTGCCGCTGCTACGGGCGTTTTAATTTGATGCGAAATATCGGAGATTAAAGTTTTAATCTGTTCTTTCTCCTGTGTCAGCATTTGATTCTGTGCCTTTAAAATATTGCGGAGTTTTAGAAGTTGATGCTGCAGCCGTGCGGTCAGGGTATCCTCAGCTTCTGAAAAGACCGTCCGTTCCTGCTGTTCTACCAATGCTTCAATGAGCAGCGTAATCTCCTCTAACAGATTATCATTATAGCGGTTGTGCAGAAAGTCCAGCAGGAACAACAGACCCCCAAAAAATACAAATGCAAAAGAGATAAAAAGCGTACGGAAAAGGATGTCCTCCATAAAAAAGAACACACCAACAGATACCACCGCCGTAGCAGTACCTATAATTAAAATCAGTTTTCTATAAATCACAAAATGCTTCATCGTCATTCTCCAAAAGAGTAGCCCATGCCAAAAACTGTTACAATGTATTCCTGCTTTTCATCATTCAGTTTCTGCCTTAGCCGCTTAATATTCACACGCACGGTATTATCATCAACAAAGTTTCCATCTATATCCCAAAGCTGTTCCAAAAGCATTGCCTTTGTAACAACCCTTCCCCTGTTTTCCATTAGATAAAGGAGCAATTTGTATTCTGTTGAGGTCAAATGTATTTCCTGTCCCTTCATCAAAACAAGACACTTTTCTTTATCTAACTCTAAATCTCTGTATTTCATACGAAATTTTCCTACGCCACTTCGTTTTAGAACTGCCAATACTTTTTTCCGTAAAACTTCGATAGAAAAAGGCTTTGATATATAATCATCACAACCCACGCCAAACCCTTCCAACATATCTTCTTCCGTATCATTAGCAGTTAGAAATAATACGGGTGTTTCCGATGTTTCACGAATTTTTTCACAAAATTCCAAACCATTGCCGTCAGGCAGGTTAATATCAAGCAGAAACAAATCATACTTTTGTTTTTGGTATTGCTTCAATGCTTCCAAATACCCATAGACTGCTGTGACCATATGCTCGTCTTTTTTTAGGGCGATAGAAATACCCTTGCTCAGAATTTTGTCATCTTCAAGTAGAAAAATATTTGCCATAGCCGCAAAACGCACCACCTTCCTCAATATACAAAATTGCAGGAACAGACGCAGCAATGCTGCGTCCGTCCCACAACCTCATTTAACTATCAAAATTGTGCAGTCTTTCAATGACCGTTTCATCAGAAGTTGCCTTGTAAACAATGGCAGGAACGCTTAAGCAAATTACAAAGATTGCTGCGATCAAACCGATGACAAGTGCAACAGGGTATTTAAATACTGCATAGTTTGCCATATGCGGAACTGCATCTGCCACCAACATTAGGAACGCATTACCAAAAGTCATAATCAGCAGAGTAGAAATCAGAGCATAAATACCGCCTTCTAAGGTCAATATCTTCCTGATCTGCTTTTTCGTTGTTCCGATACTTTCCATAATGGCAAATTCATTTTTCCTTGCCACCACACCCGTCAACATAACATTTACAAAGTTAATCAAGCCGATGACAATGAGCAGAATTGCAGCACCGTTTCCCAGCAAGCTCAAAGAGTAGTTCATCTGGTTATATAGTTCTTTCTGATTCACGGAAGATTTCAGCTGCCACTCCGATGTGGTCAAGGTACTGTTGATCGCCTGTAATTCGCTGTCAATTCGCTCTAAATCGTTGAAATTCTTAATGTCAACGCCGATTGCGGAAATTATTGGTTCTTTTGTCAGGCGTTCCATACCCGCTTCGCTGACAAAGATAACATCTGGCACCATATTTATTTCTTTGCGTCTGCCAATACCTTCTGAAAGAGTATTATCATAATCGTCATAGTAAAAAGCTCCGCCAATTTTGAAATCAGTTGCCTTGCCGTCTGTACTGTCGGCAGTTAGTGTCAATGTTTCACCCACTAAAGCGGTATTAGGAGCGTTATATTCGGTATCTTTTCCTGCAATCGCTGTTTCGCCACGCTTAAATGCTTCCATGTCAATAGGCGTATCAGGATGCTCTGCATTGTATTCTTCCAGTACCCTGTCGTCTGGAAGCGTTGTAATATAGCAGCCATAGTCACCAGATTCAGCGTACCCTTTCAGTGTTTCTATCGTCTGTTCATAGGACTGCCCCTTTGCTTTATATTTGCTGTCCTCATATTTGATTTTCATAAAGCCTTCTAAATCGTTTTCATTAAAGTCAATACCTGCCCAGACTGTTTTTTGAACATCTATATTTTTAATACCGTCAAGCTGCTTGATTTGTTCTACAAAGTGTTCGTCAAACTGCGGTACTTCTTTATTGAGCTGTTCATACTGCTCAAACTGAATATCAGTGTATTCAAAGTTATAGTCCATATATTCCTTAATAAAGTTCTCAGCCGACATACTGCTTATAACCCCATTTACGCCTAAAATCATAGTAATTCCCATAAACAAGGACATAAACACAAGGGCAGCACGCTTTTTGTCACGGAATACATTATGAAATGCCATCACATGCAGCTTGCCACCATTGGTGGAATTTCTGCTTTTTGTTTTCTTCGGTGCA
This sequence comes from Hominenteromicrobium mulieris, assembly GCF_046197855.1. Taxonomy (GTDB): domain Bacteria; phylum Bacillota; class Clostridia; order Oscillospirales; family Acutalibacteraceae; genus Hominenteromicrobium; species Hominenteromicrobium mulieris. Next base: position 1,673,160 of record NZ_CP173188.1, read on the forward strand.
AAATTCTGAAACTTCAATGCTTCTATTGGCGAAATTTTTGCAGCCGCTTTTGCAGGAGCATTGCAGGCAATCCAAACGGTTACTGCTGAAAAGATTACGGACAAAATATAGATAGATGGATGGAAAAACACTTCGGCATCCATCATCGACTTGCCCTGTTCAAAACCCTCGTTCAACACAAATGGAACAATTCCAAAGGAAACAGCGGTGGCTAACAAAATACCAATCGGGATACCAATGCAAGCAAACTTAACTGCCTGATTTTTTACCAGTGATTTAATCTGTTTTTGCGTTGTTCCAAGCGTTTTCATCAAACCGTAAAAACGGGTATCATTTGAAATGGATATATACAAAACATTGTAAATAAGGAGATACCCGCTGCCAATAATAAAGAATACCAATAGGATTACCATTGCAATCACTGAACCGCTTGATGATTTCATGGAAACCGCACCGCCGAAAGATTGATTTTCGTTAAGCTCCACATCTTTTTGAATACGATAAAAATCATCAGGCATTTTATTCAACGACAAAGAAAGAACGCCGTCCTCTGCCATTGTATAGCCTGCATTTTTGCAATACGCTTCGGAAACAAAGCCCATTCCCGTGCCTGTATAGGAATGAAACCATCCGCTTAAAGTGAAATTTTTTTCCTGCTGACCGTTTTTATCATAATAGGACAGAGGGATTTCCATATTCAGCTTCGGCTCTTTCATTCCAAGCTGTGAAAGAGCATCCTTTGACAGCATAATTTCATTTTCATTTGAGGGATATTTCCCTTCTATATCTTTGATTGTTTCTTTATAGTGTTTATCCCATTCAGTAGTGTCGTAATACGAAAGTGCGATAGAAAGATCACGCCCCTCATCGTTCTTCTCGGCAACCGAGCCGACCATATACTGCGTACCGACGGTTTTAACATATTCCAAATTCTTAATCTGCTGTTCCTGCTTTTCTGTCGGCATCGCAAGGGAAGCATTAGCGGTCGTGCCTGCGGTACGCACCTGCATTAACTTCATATTTTCCATATAGTTAATGCCCAAACTAAACACGGTAGTAATCATAAATGTAGTGAGAACGATCGCAAACACCGCAAACAGGTTACGAATACGGTTTGCTTTCATCATTCCCTTTTCTACTCGCTTAACTGCTTTTTTATTTCGGTTAGCGTGCATATCTGACACCTCCCGAAACAACCTTGCCATCCTCAATGCGGATTGTGCGGTCTGCCATTTGAGCGATTTCCTCATTGTGCGTGATCATAATGGTGGTTTGGTGGAACTGACGGCTAATCGACTGCATCAGCAAAATAACATCCATACTTGTTTTTGAGTCCAAATTTCCAGTCGGCTCATCGGCAAGGATAATGGCAGGCTTTGTCGCAAGGGCACGGGCAATCGCAACCCTCTGCTGCTGACCACCTGAAAGATTATTCGGCATATTCTTAAGCTTTTGTTCCAAGCCAAGAGTATGGATAATCTCTTTTACAAATCTTGTATCGGTCTTGCCACCATCGATCTCAATAGGGTACACAATGTTCTCATACACATTAAGAACAGGAAGCAGATTATAATTCTGAAAAACAAAGCCAATGTTTCGACGCCTAAAAATCGTCAGTTCCTCGTCTTTCATTTTCAACAGTTCTTTTCCTCGGATAGTAACACTACCAGAAGTAGGACGGTCTAACCCACCAATCATGTTGAGTAGTGTAGATTTACCGCTGCCCGATGTACCGATAACAGCAACAAATTCGCCTTCCTCTACGGAAATGGATACCCCATCCAAAGCATGGACTTCGTTTTCTCCGCTTCCGTATATCTTTCGTAAATCTTTTGTTTCAAGTATTGCCATATTAAAACCTCCAAATTTCTGTTTTTATTTTGTAAATTCAGTATAGCAACCACTTCTTACAATCTCATTACAATCCAAACTAAAAAATAACAGCATTTCTTTTGTTCCTACCATGCACTTTTACGAATTGATTTCTTTTTTTAATGAAGCAATCCACTCCTCTATTGCCTCTGCCAATGTGTATTGTTGCCGTAAAACTGCCATACCCGTAACAGGAATATCTTCTTTACTCTTTTTCAAAGCAATATTTTCTTCCAGATATTTTTTCAATACCTCCATACTGCTCTCAATATTATCCAGACATTCTTGCTGTCTTTCTCTGGACATACTGTCCAGATTTACAATGACAGCATTAAAATCCAAAAAAATGTTTATCGGCTTACAGGATATTTCAAGCATCAATTTTTCAAACTGCTGTTTCCCTTTTTCAGTTAAAGAATACACTGATTTTTCTGGCATTTTACCCTCTTTTTCTATATGACTTGAAATATATCCTTTTTCCTCCAACTGGATAACCTTTTTATAAATAGACGGGGTACTAATTTTTACCCATTTTGAAATATTGCGGTACTCTACCAACTTTTGAAGGTCATACGCACTCAGAGGTTCTTTCTTTAACATTCCCAAAACAATTAAGTCAATGGTCGCCATATCAATTTCCTCCTTTACTCTCTTGACAACTACTATAAATTATAGTAGAATACCACTTGCGTTTCAACTGCTATAATTTATAGTAGTATATTTTATTCTATTTGTCAAGTGAAAGGAGAAAGAACACTATGGACAATCAAAACAGAAAATTGGAGTTATTGGGCAATGCTCCAATTCCAAAAGCCCTTTTAGCTATGGGTATTCCAACAATGATTGGTATGCTCATCAACGCCTTGTACAATCTTGTTGATGCCTATTTTGTAGGTGGCTTAGGCGAAAGTCAAATGGCTGCCATCTCGGTTGTGTATCCTCTCGGTCAAGTAGTCGTCGGCTTAGGATTACTTTTTGGCAATGGGGCAGCATCCTACATTTCTCGACTGTTAGGACAAAGAAATAAGGATCAGGCAAACAAAGTGGCAAGCACTGCACTATATAGCAGTCTTGTTGTCGGTGCAATTATGATTGTTTTATCAATCCTCTTTTTGAACCCCATTCTAAGACTTTTAGGTGCAACAGAAAGTGTCCTTCCTTATGCGGCTACCTATGCCGGTATTTACATTGTTTCTTGCATTTTCAATGTTTTTAATGTCACAATGAACAATATCGTGACAAGTGAAGGAGCAGCAAAAACTACAATGTGTGCCTTGTTGTTAGGTGCAGTCCTCAATATCGGGTTAGATCCATTATTTATATACACTTTTAATTTTGGTGTTGCAGGAGCTGCTATTGCCACAGCAATTTCTCAGGTAGTATCTACTCTTGTGTATCTGTTTTATATTTTCAGACAAAAAAGTGCTTTTCAGTTTAGAATAAAGGACTGTACCTTTTCTAAAGAAATTCTATCTGAAATTTTCAAAATTGGCGTTCCGACACTTGTATTTCAATTATTAACAAGTATTTCTATCTCTCTAATAAACAATGCCGCTGGTAATTACGGCGATTCAGCCATAGCGGGAATGGGCGTTGTTACCCGTCTTATATCTATGGGCAGCTTAACAGTATTTGGTTTTATCAAAGGTTTTCAACCGATTGCAGGTTACAGTTATGGGGCGAAAAAATTTGATCGTCTGCGTACTGCAATCAAAATTTCCATCTTATGGTCAACTATTTTTTGTGTGATCGTAGGTTTATTATTCAGTCTGTTTTCTACGACCATTGTTTCACAGTTTACAACTGGAAACACAGAAATGATTCACATTGGAGCTTCCTCTTTAAGAGTAAACGGTATTACATTTATGCTGTTTGGATACTACACGGTATATTCCTCTTTATTCCTTGCTCTTGGAAAAGGAAAAGAAGGGTTTATTCTTGGAGCTTGCCGACAAGGTATCTGCTTCATTCCCGTTATCTTAATTTTTCCATTTATATGGGGATTAAACGGTATTTTATATGCACAGCCGATTGCCGATGTTCTCTCTGCACTTATTACAGTATTTATGGCAATCCCTTTGCATAGAAGTTTAGCTGTTGCCGAACAGAAAATGAAGATAACAGCTTCTATCCCCTGTGACAGGCAATAAAATCAAGCATAAAAGTAGTAACAGAGCCGATGAACTGTGAAAGCTTTCTCAAGTTCATCGGCTCTGCGTCTGTGCGTCTGGCTCTTTGATGACGGTTACTTGTAAATTCTCGACTTCAATTAAAGTTTCCTGTCTACATTTCGGGCAGTAAAGAGGATAGTTTTTCAAAACTGTGTCTTCTCTGATTTTGTTTCGGGTTTTGTTCCCACAAAGAGGACATAAAATCCATTGGGAATTTATACTCAGCATATTATCCTCGCCTTATAAGGTCATGTAACCGATTATCTGTAACAAATTTCTTTTTTCTGGGGTCACCCTCTGCACGATAGATTACTAAGCTGTCTAAATCAAATATTGAACTCCAAACTGTTTCAAAATCTGGCTCATCATCATATTGGCACATAAACCCATAATCACCTTTTAAGAGATGTTCGGTAGTTTCAATGTATTCATCTTTTATGCGTTCCGAAGAAAAGCTGTCTAATACTGTCCTGTAACGCCTGTGCGAGTCATAATCATTTCCTTTTGCATCGTCATATGGTTTCATCTCATCAGATGTAAAACTATTAACAGTACAAACAATACTGCCATTTTCAAAAATTTCTGCCGCCCGAACTTTTTTGAGAATTGGCGTACATTCAACCACTACCATATTGCCTTTTTTATCTGCAAGTAAAATATTGCAGTTAGAAGATACTGGCAAGCCCATAAGAAGGGAAACCGCCTGTTCGGTATTATCTGCCTTTTCAAGCAAATATCTTACAATAAAGCAAGAATTGAAACCTGCTTTTATCTTTTCAAGGTCGGTCATTACAAAAGTCATTGCTACAGCAAATCCGTGTTCATTCACTCCTTCTTCGCCGTTAATGAAAGAGGAAGTAGTGATATTGAACCTGTTTCCATTTTTCGGTGCATAGATTTCACTTTTGCTTCCTTCACGCAGATAAGGTGGTAAGTCATTATTTCTACCGTATATTGTTCTGCCATTGCTTGAATATGCAAAAGCAGTACAGCCCCTAACCTCAACGGGGATGTTGTTCTCCAAGTTATACATACAGCAGCCCATACACAACATCCAAGAAATGAAGTGTAGATAATCTGTGCCAATGGCGTCACTTACGCCTCTTACTTCCTCACATATCTCTGGGAAAAACTTTCTTAAAATTTCTTCGCTTTGTTTCCCGTGTTCCAATTGAAAATTATCCAACTGGAGTGGAAAGGAAATATGAGCTTTTTGAAATATGTTTCCTCTTTTTACGCCCATCTGATAATGGTCGCCTTTTAATCTTAAATGATACATACTTAAATCTCCTTTGCTTTTTTGATTGCAATCCACACCTCGGAATGTCCTTTGGATGACTGTCCTTTGCAGACTGGATATATTTCAACATCTGGAAGTCCTGCATATTCATAACCAGAAAACGGTAGAAATTCTGTCAAAAATCTGCGAAAAACACTCTGCACATCTTCCTTAAATACTCCGTCGTTTTCAAAAACAACCCACATACCCTCTGGTATCATGTATTCTACCATTCCCTCTGGCACGGGAATGTTGCTCGAAACAGCGATATAATAATATATATCCTCTGGATTATTATAAACGCTGACTCCTAAAATGCCGTCTGGATTTTTGTTTGATAGCTCTGCTAATTTGGAGATACTGCCATCCAATACTGCCTTTTTCCAGAACGCAGGAACATTCCGCATATTTTCCTCTGCATCTTCAACAAGAGGTATTCTAATTCCTATAATGCGAATACTTTTCTTTTCTTCAATGTGATATGCCATTGCACTGCCTCCCAAAACTATTATAGAAAATTGGATTGATGGATATGCACACAAGGTACATCCCATACTTTTTGCCGCTATAGGTGCTATCCCGTGTACGCTTTGAAAAGCACGGTTAAAGGATGTTGGAGATGAATACCCGTATTTGTGAGCAACATCAATAACCTTATTATCTGTTCTTTGTAACTCAAATGCAGCCTGTGTCATTTTACGGCGGCGTATGTACTCTGATAGTGACACTCCTGATACATAAGAAAAAATCCGTTGAAAATAATATGTTGAACAACAAGCTATATGAGCTGCTTCATCATAGGATATTTCCTTGTCTAAGTTTTCCTCTATGTAATCAATGGCTGCTCCAAGTCTTTTCAACCATTCCATTTACTTACCTCCTCATATATAAGCATACAAGAATACGAGCATATTTTCCTCGCTTTTCATGTCCGCTTTTGTAAACTTATCTATAGTTTATCCGAATAAAAAATTAGTTTCAAGTATGTCAAGCGTGCTTTAATCTCTTGTTACAAGAGATTAAACTTCCTATACCAAGAGATTTCACATCGTTTAACTGGAAGCCGCATCTCTGTAAAATATAAGAGTAAAATTTTCAGAGAATAGGTGGTGAGCTAATGGACGAAAGGAACAATAATTTTGACTTCGATTTTACTCCGATAGGACAGGCTATCAAAAAAGCCCGTGAAGCCAGAGGGATGACAAGGGAGCAACTATCTGGAATAATCGGCTATGCTCCCAGACATATTCAGTCTATCGAAAACGAGGGGCAGTATCCAAGTATCGAGCTATTTATCCAACTTATTACGATGTTCGATGTGTCGGTTGACGAGTACATATTCCCAGATAATGAGGTCAAAAAAAGTTCCGTCCGCAGACGCTTAGACGCACAGCTCGACAATTTAGACGATAAAGAACTGTCCGTTATAGAAGCAACTGTTATCGGACTATGTAAGGCAAAAGAGCCAGAGGAATAAACCTCTGGTTTTTCTTTTGCCCATTCTTAATAGGCAGGAACGCCGTAGCCATAGATGGAGCTGCTTCCAACCGTATATTGCTTTTGCCTGCAAGCGTCGCCAGAGTTACCCTCCACGGTGTAAACGACACCGTTTTCGCATTTCTCCACAATGCCTACATGGTCGGTTTCTCCGTCGCCTTCCCAATCAAAAAAGATAATATCGCCTGTCGACGGCTCATAGCTTCGGTCTTTCCATTGTCCGTTACCCTTAAACCAATTTGCACCGTCCACGCAGCCTGCGAATTTTGGGATAATCCCGCTTTCGATATAACTACACTGGTCGGCACACCACGATACGAAGCAGGCACACCATTCCACACGCCCATCAAAGCCATACCAACTCCAATAAGGCTGACCGCCCTCATTTCCGAGCTGTGTCAAAGCGACCTCCACAATCGCCTGGTTACCGCCGCTTGTGAACGCCCTCCCGTATGGATAATACAGCAGCACATGGGCGGGATATTGCGTGTCGCCATAGCTGTCCCAACCTAACCGTGCCGCCTGCATGGTGGAGAACTCTACCGCATTGGCATAGGAATAGCCGCCATAGTTGGTCTTAGCCCACGAGATATAGCCGTTGCCGAAATTGTAACCCTGCAAGGCAAGTTTGATATGCTCCATATCAATCGGGTTTTCTACCTCGGCAGAGATAAGGGCAGCCTTTAATTCCTGTACACCGCACTCAATCGAATATTCTGGGTCTTGTATCCCGTTCGGCTCGTGGGGATACCTTGTGTTAAAGCTACCCTCCGCCGCCTGCATGGGGTCAAGCCCACGCCCGCCGCTTTCCTGCATCATCACCGCCTTGATAAGCTCCACATATTCGGGGATGCCGTACTGCTTCGCATACTTCTGTATCAGCGGCGTGTAGGCTTCCACCTCCGCACTGACAGGCGTATAGGCGTTGCTCCCGCTTCCGCCACCAAACAGGGAAACAGCACAGCCGAGCAGGACAACAATGAGAATAATCACAACTGCAATCCAACCACCTGCAATTAAAGCGGAAATCAGAGCTTTTGTTCCTGCAATAATCGCCTTGACCGCAGCTATGGTGGCTCTGACCGTAGCTTTTGTTGCTTCAGCGGTTGCCTTTGCGGTGGCTTTTGCCGCCTGTGCTGCCTTTTGAGCAGTTTTCGCAGACGCCTTTGCCACTGCCTGTGCCGTTTTTACCGAGGTTTCCGTCGTTTTGATTGCCGCCTTAGAAGTTGCCTGTGCGGTTTTAATTCCCTTTTCGGTAGTCTTGACCGTTCCCTTAGCAGTTGATTTCACCGCTTTTTCTGCATTTCGGGCTGTGGTCTTAATCATTTTTCGCCCCTGCTGTCGGGTCTTTATCAACTGCGATTTTGCTGTCTGGGAAACATCGGATGCAGTGGAACGGCTTGCAACCCCGTGACGGATCTGCAAGCCGTGTTGTTCTGACATATTCTGTATTGCTTTCTGTTCTGCGGCTTTGACAGCCCGACTTTGCTTGAAATCGCTTATTTTATCTTTTGCCTTACCGATATTCTCCTGCGTTGTCTTAACTGCCTTTTGCCCCTGCTTATTGAACTGGTGGATACCTTCGTCCTTTACACGGTCTGCCGCATAAGAAATCCTATCCGCAGCATATTCTGTGGCAGAGTTTTCGTCAGCGTAGTATCCCTGTTCTGCCCTTTCCTTTATCTCCACATAGGCAGACTTCATACGCTCACTGGCTATGGCGGCTTTATCTATGGTCTTTATTGTGCCTTTGACCGCATCTCTGGTTTTTATATCAGCCATAGAAAACCTCCTTTCCCAGAGAATTTGCGTTCAAATCAGCCGACCATTTTTGCCACTACAACGAGCCTGCCGTTCCGTGCGGAGTATTCGCAGGTGGAAAGGGTAATGAGCCTGTCGCCGTATTCAGCGGTCACACCTGTATCATACAAAGCAAGCTCCTTGCACTTCCCGACATAGGAATTAAAATCTTCCTCATTCTCCGCATCAACAAAGTCGTAGTATCGGAATCCCTCAGAACTGTACGCCACAGTCTTAAACACAGCGACGATTTCATACTCTGCCTGCTCTGTGAGGGTATCAAACTGAATATTCTTGTGTTCCTCATAAAAGCTCTTGGACTTGTAATCCTCCAACGCTCCAAACATCTTGCCGCCCTTAATGTGATGACCGTAGATAACCAGATTGTCACTTTCAGCAATATCGCAATTCTCCTGCACATAAGGCGTTCCTAAATCGCTGTACTCTTTTTCAAAATTGTGCTTCAGATAAAAATTCGGATTGTTCCCACTCTGCATCACAGGATAATTGATTGTCGTGCCGGCAATGGAAATCCAACCGACCATATCCTCATTCTGTAAATACAATTCCTGATACTTGGCAAGCACATCTTCCCCCTCGCTGACAGGGGCATCGTCTGGCACGGTTTCATCCGTGGGAGCCTGCTCTACCATCTCGGCAATCTCCTCAAAGGCTTCCGTCTGCTCGTCCACCTCTGCATAGTAATGATAAATGCGGAAGCCGCAAAAAGCCGCCGTACCTAACAGGCACACGGCGGCTACAACACAGATAATAGATTTATAATTCTTCATAGGCTTTTCCTTTCTTATCTTGAAATTTCCGTCTGTTTTCTGGGAGCAGGAAGCTCCCTGCAATATTCGGGGTATCTGACCTTGATACCCTCCATAAAGTAGGGAGCAAACTCACAGCAAAACAACTCCTCTGGCGTGAAATACCGTTCCCGCCCTTCCTCTGCATACCCGTTCCAAAGGTTAAAAGCAAGATGGCAGACCTTGACTGTTCCGCTTGTCTGCCAGCCGCCGTGCATACCCTCTGGCTCGATGCAGTCCTCCTTGAAATTGAACATCTGGTTGATGTTCGCCCTCGTTTCCGAAGCGATACCCATCACATAGAAAAATGCCCTGTGATAACAGTCGTTCACTCTGCATTTCATCATATTTTCCAGAAAGAAATCACGGTGAGCCGTATCACGGAATTTAATATCAGCCATAAAAGACCTCCTTTCTTAGACCTCACCGAACTTGGTCGTCATCAACTTGTAAAGCTCGGTATTGCGTGGGAACTTGTTTACAAACGGCACAAGGGAGCTGCCAACTTTGAGTAATCCCTGTCCTGCACCGACATTCGTGATATAACTCATCTGAAGGTCGGAGATATTAAGGAGCTTGGCAAGCTCAAGTCTGTCCGTAGATGCTTGGTTAAGCATAATGATAAATTCGCTGTTAGCAAGCATCGTCCTTGCCGTATGGCTCTGCAAAAGGTCGTCTACATTCTGCGTAATACCCGTACAGTACGCACCGTATTTACGCACACGCTTCCAGAGGGTAAAGAGGAAGTTTGCAGAGTATTCGTGCTGAAAGAGCAAATAGATTTCATCAATGAAAATAAAGGTATTTCTGCCTTTGGCTCTGTTCTGCGTGATACGGTTTAAGATACTGTCAAGCACCACAAGCATACCGATAGGCTGTAACTGCTTACCCAAATCCAGAATGTCATAGCAGATAAGGCGGCTGTGGGTATCCACATTGGTATGCTTGGCAAAGGTGTTGAGAGAGCCATCTGTAAATAATTCGATAGCAAGGGCGATTTCCTGTGCTTCTGGTTCGTTCTGTTTAAGAAGTTCCTCACGGAAGTCCTGCAAGGTTGGCGGCGTTCCCATATAGTTGCCCTGCTGATAGTAGCGGTACACGCTTGCCGTACATCGGTCAATAATGGATTTCTGCTTTGCTCCCAAGTTCGTGCCGCCGATGAGCTGTTCGCAAAGGGATAAAATAAACTCCGATTTCAGAATGACAGGGTTTGCACCGTCACCGTAATCGGAGTTCATATCCATAGCATTGATGTGATTTTCACTTGTCGCAGAGATATGAATAACCTCTCCCTGCATTGCTTTAACAAGCGGGGAATATTCACGCTCTGGGTCAATGATGATTATATCGGCATTAGGGTCGGTCAGAATGATATTCGTCATTTCTTCCTTTGCGGTAAAAGATTTTCCTGCACCTGACACACCGAGAATAAAGGAATTGCCGTTAAGGAGCTGCCTGCGGTTGGCAATAATCATATTTTTGCTGATGACATTCTGACCGTAATACACACCGTTTTCGTGGTAAATTTCCTGCACACGGAACGGTATAAACACTGCAAGGCTCTCTGTTGTGAGGGTACGCAGGGCATCTATCTTCCGTACACCAAATGGCAGAGCTGTATTTAATCCGTCCATCTGTTGATATTTCAGCACCGCAAACTGGCACAAGTGCTTTCTTGCGGTAGTCAAGAGAGCTTCTGTATCATTGTCGAGCTGCTCTTTGGTGTCAGCCGTATGCACCATCGTCAGCACGGCAAACATCATTCTCTGGTCACGGGTTGTCAAATCGTCCAGAAATTCCTTACTTTCCTTTCGCTGCTGTTCCAAATCATAGGGGATAACGGCTGAAAAATTGTTGTTCTGGTTCTGCTTCCTCTGCCAATTCGTAATGTTAGTTTCCACACCAAGCAGACGGTTTTCCACCTCCTGCACGGCTTCATCTGTGGGAACGGGGATAATGTCAACGGACAGCATCATATTCCTGTTCAACTCACAAAGCTCCGCCACCATACTGTCCTTGATATATGCCGCATACTCTCTGAGAAAAATCACACGCCCATATCTGTCCCCCATTCTGAAGCAGTCGCTCTCAAATTCAAAGGTATCAGGGCAGATAAAATCCTTGAAATCGTGACCTTTCCGCATCGTCTGGGTAATATCGAAGTGGAACGCTGTTTCTTCTCCTGTACGGTAGAAGTCGTGGAAGATACGCAGCTTGTCGCCTGCGTCCAGTTCCACACACTTCGACCCCAGACGGTTAAAGTGGGCGATAAGGTCAGCACCCACACGGGCAAAGTAGTTTCGGGCTTCCTCGATATTCTTCTTGCAGACAGATACGGTTACATACTTATCCTGTACGATGGAATTAGCCCCTGTCGCCTTATCCAAAAGCATTTTGTTGTATTCCTTGCGGTACTTATCCAGACCGTCATCAGCCATTGGGATTAAAATGGTCTGTTCAAAATCAGCTTTGTTCAAGCGACGGTTGTTGATAGTGATTTTCGTGGTCGCACCGCTGTCAAGGGAATTAAGAAGCTCCGAGTATTCAAGGAACATTGCTTCCTTATCCTCACGGCTTGCCACGGCATAGTTTATATCCTCAAACTTAAAGGTCTTTGCGTACTTGTTCCTGCCTACAAGAAATATGCCGTCCTCCCAGATTGTCTTAATCGGGATAACATTTTGTACCGACTTCGGCACAACAAACTTTTCCCTGTCCTGCTTGAACAGATTTTTAAGAGTTCTCAGCATTGTTTACCTCCTTGCTGCATTTCGCTTTTTTCTTTTTCGATTTCTTTGGTTTTGGTGTCCTGCCTTTCTGCTTTTTCCGTACTGTCGTCAACCCTTTTTCATAGGCTTCAATGGTTGGCTTCACCGTTTCATAATAAAGATTATCTGGCAGGAACATCAGCTTTTTCGGCATCAGAAATTCTGATTTAAGCCACGCCCAGACAAACTGCTCTGCGGTCATACCGTTGTATTTGATAAAGCCCATAGCCGCAAAGGGGAATGCACCTAAGATACAAACCCAACTGAGGGTTTCCGTTCCAAACCGTGGACGGAGAAGAAAATACAAACCCATCGCCACGCCGCAGGCAAGGACAGAAAAAATGAACTGTCTGAGTGACAGTCCAAAAAACATACTCTCCGTATAATTACGGATTTCCTTATTTATCTTTACTTCCAATCATAGCACCTCCCTTACAAGCCCATCATTTCTCTTACAACACGGTCTGCCATTTTGACCGCACCGACAAGGACGAGCATATTGAACACAAGTTCCCCGATATAGCTCCATACCATTGTAACCGCCGCCGCATCGGGATTGACCACAGGCGGAGAAGAAGCAAATAGGGAAAAGATAATGCAGGCAAGCACGATAACCGCACCTTCAAGGCATACAGCGGCATAGCTCTTAATGAAGCTCTTGCCGACGCTTTGGCTCGGCTCTCCCGCAAAAGCGGAAAGGGGTACGGGTGCTATGGCAGTATAGATATACAGCTTGAAAAACCTGCCATATACCGACATAATCATTATGAATGACAGCACCGTAATAAACAGTCCGCCTATCAGCGTGACCGCCCATAGCGGGATACTCTCAAAAAATCCGCAATCTTCAACGGCTGTCACGATTTCCTGCGGCAACACCGTCTGCTGTGCCGAGCCAAATCCTGCGGCATTCATAATCGTGGAAATCATACCCTGCACAATCTTAAACAGTGCCATCATCAGTTCTAATCCGTAGGTCACTGCACCTTTGGCAATGGCAAAGCGGATAAACAGCTTCAAAGCCTGCTCTGGTCGCTTGACTTCTGCAAAATTTCCGCAGGTACGCATCACACCCACAACAAAGAACAGCACGAGCAGGGCAAGTCCAATAGCCTGCACCGCACCGTGAATATCCACGATGACATTCCATATCGTGCCTCCCTTAAAGTTCTCTGGGGATTGGGTAATGAGCTGCCATATCTCGGCTAATTTCTCATTCCAAGTGTTTAGGGCGTTCTCTAAATTCTGTACCACCCAGTTATCAGACATTTGACCACCTCCTTGATGATATTAGATAACGGGAGCAGTTCCGCACTCGGCGGATCTGCTCCCGTTATCTTTTTGTGTCAGTCTGTTATCTTAGCCTGTGATAAGAGTCAAGATTTCTTTTGCGAAGGTAATGACAACGCCGCCTGCAAGGGTCAAAAATCCGTTAGCTCTCTGGGACGGGTCATGGGATTTGAGGGAAAGACCAATCTGCACGATACCAAAGCCGAGCATAATCATACCAACAGCCCTCACCAGACCGAAAATGAAATCGGACAGATTGTTGACTACCTGAATGGGGTCATTGGCAGCAAAGGCGGTTACGGAAGTACCAAGCACAAAGGTCATTGCCATAACAGCCATACAGTAATAGCGGAAGCCTTTCTTAACCTTTTTAGTCATCGGCAGCTTCGTGGTTTTCTTGTTCTCGTTCTTCTTAAAAAGTTTCATAGGGTAAATCCTCCTTATAAATTGAATATTTCTTCCAAGTCCTCATCGGACAGAAGCTCATAGGAAGTGCTGACAGCTTTCACGCTCACGGCGATATCTGGAATATCACTGTCAAACACAAGGGTTGCGACAGCCTGCGTAGGCTCTCCGTGGATATACGGCGGTTGCCCTCCGTCAGCCGTCAGCTTCACATTCGGGTGCTTCAAAATGTCATACTTGAAGTCCATAACGGGGCGTTCTCCACGCACAAAAAGAAGTGCGTAACGGTTATCAAGCATACGCACTTCGTCTGGGGTCATCAGCTCACGCCCCGAAATCTGATAATTTGTTGAATAGTTACCACTCCGCCCAGAGCTTTTCCCGTAGGTGTTGGTATCAATGGTTTCCTTGCCCAAAAGCTCTGACACATATTTGTGGGTGCTTTGCTCGTTGCCGCCCAGATACAGAAACTCATCGCAGTTGCCGACAATGCTTTCCCATTGCTTTTCAAAAAGGGCTTTGAGCTGTGCCAGATTTTGCAGGATAATGGATACCGATACCCCTCTGGAACGCATAACAGACAGGATTTTATCAAAGTCGTCGGGCAATGAAACATTCGCAAATTCGTCCATTATGAAATGGCAATGCACAGGCAGGCTTCCGCCGTACTTGTGGTCTGCTAGATAAAAAAGCTGCTGAAAGAGTTGGGTATAAAGGATACTGACAAGGAAGTTAAAACTCGTGTCGTTGTCTGGTATCAGAGCGAACAGAGCGACCTTCTTTTCGCCCAGACTTGGCAGGTTAAGCTCATCGGTGGCAGTAAGCCCTGCAAGGCTCTCCAGATTGAATTTTTCAAGCCTTGCGGCAAGAGTTATCTGGATACTCTTTAAGGTCTTTGCACTACCAGAGTGGTAATCCCTGTAATACTTGAGGGCGATATGCTCTGGGTTTACCATTTCCAGACGGTCAAACAGCTCGTCTAGAGGGCTTACATAGCTGTCATCGTCCTCTCGGACTTCGCCTGCACGGAGCAGCTCCATAACCATCGGGAAATTCTGTTCGTCTGGCGGTGCTTCATATTTCAGATAGAACACCAGAGCCAGAAGCAGCATACTCGCCGCCGTATCCCAGAACGGGTCTTGCGACTGTGAGCCTTTCGGCGTGGTCGCCTTAAACAAGTTTGTTACCAACCTCTGAACATCGTTATCGTTCCGTAGATAGACAAAGGGATTGTAACAATGGCTGCGGTGCATATTGATAAGGTCAAGCACACGCACCTCATAGCCTTTGTTTTCCAACAGACCGCCGATGTCACGGACGATTTCGCCCTTTGGGTCGAGTATTACAAAAGATGTGTTGCACTGCATAGCATTTGGCTTGCAGAAAAACCTCGTTTTTCCCGCACCAGAACCGCCGCAGACTAAAATATTCAGATTCCTGCGGTGCTTTTTCCCGTCCAACCCGATACGGACATTCTGGGTCAAAAGCTTATTAGCTGACGGGTCTTTATCTCGGTACTTCTTATTCAAAGCACCTGCGTTGCCCCATTTCGCAGAGCCGTGTTCCTCACGCCTGCGGTAATTCCTGCGTGTAGAGAAATAAACGCCGATGCCCATAGCGTAGGCAAGTAAAAAAATGAGGACAGTCTTTACGCTGTCCTCACATACCATTATTTCAAACGGATTGCCCATCGCCACAGGCAGACCTCGGATAATCTCTACAAGACCACCGCTGACATAGGGTGCTGTCAGCAGGGCAAGCCATACGACAGGAAGTATGCCGCAGACAGAAAGGATTAGGCTCGTTTTCTGGTCATCGTTCCTCATTGCACCTGCAATGCACGACCTTAACCTTTTTTGTCGGAGCGTGTGCCACCTTGCTTATCAGCTCGTCAACAGGCTCGGTGGGGCGTTCCTCCTGTAACTGCCTTGTACGCAGGGTGTTTAAGGCGTTGATGACGATATTCTTATCGTACTTATCAAGTGCGATATGGTATCGTTTCTCTCTCATAGTCTGCACCTCCGATTAGCGTTCCTGCTCTTTGTTCTTTGCAGGCTTGTTCTTCTCCATACTCTTATACATATCGCTCTGGATTTCGCCCAGAACATCACGCATCGTGCCAAGCTCTCCTTTGAATGCCTGTGTATCCATTTCCGCATACTCTCTGGGAAGTCTGGAAAAGTCAAAACCTCTGGTATCCACGCCATAACGGGAGCTTACCATATAGGCAACGCAGAAGGATTTGAAATCGGAAGCATCACGGCTCTCGTTGTGCTTAAAGTCATAGACCGCCGCCGACACTTCTTTTGCCATACTCACGAACAGCACTTCCTCGGAAAGCCCCTTCTTGACAAAAATGGTCTGCTGAGAGCTGTCATAATAGGCAGGCAGTTCAAGCTCACCGACAGGAACACAGGGTACAGGGCTTGCATCAATCAGAGCCGACACAAGCTCACGCATGGATTTCGGCTCCTGTTCCTGCTGCCTGTCCTTTGCCGAGGTTTCGGAAATATCATAAACCACTTTGGCATTGTAAGAGACGCCCTTTGTCCCGTCCTCACGGGTGTATTCCTTGCTCGGCTCAAGGATAATGATTTTCTGTGCGTCCTTGTTCACATAGACACGGTTCGCTTTCCATTTGCTGTACTCTTTAAGCTGCGTTGCTTCGGGCATCTGTGCTGATACCAGAATAGCGTTAGCCACGGAGTAACGGTCAAAGCGACCCTGCACATCAAGATACTGACGGAAGCTGTCGCCGCTTGCCACCATTTCAGAGCAGGTATTGTCAATCAGCTCATAGGCTTCTTTCCGCTGTGCCTGCTTTGCGGCAGCCCATTCCTCTTTATCAAAAGGTCTGTTGCCGCCGCTGAATACATCGTAAATACTCATAGCTGTTTACCTCGTTTCTTTGGATTTTGGTTTCTTTTTCTTTCTTGTGGGCTGTTTATGCTCCGTTTTCCTGTTAGCACTTTTCGCCCTGTCGGAAGCACCGCTTTTGTCCAGGTCGGAAGTGCCAATCTCTGCTTCCTGCTCCTTGCGGCTCTCCTTGATTTTCCGCAGTTCCTCTCTGACAGAAGGTTTCTCCTTAGTCATAGTAGCCCCCTCTGCGGACTTCTTTGGCTGCTCTAAGGTAGGCTCGGACTGAGGGGATTTTTCTGTCTTTGCCACCGAGGGGTTTGGGGCGTTTTCCTCCTTCTGGACAGGCTTGCCCATAAGCTCGTCAAGCAGCTTGTCTTTCTCCGCCTTTTCCTGCACACCAATATCTGGCTCTGGCTGACCGTCCTTTGCATCTTTGGATTTCTCGGCTTCCGTCACAATAGAAGCGGTATCCACCGAAGCAAGATTAAAGCGTTCCACGATACGACTGATTTTCGATGCGTCCTCGGCACGGGCGATGACATCGACCTCCGCATTGGGGTCTTTGTTTTTCCTGTCCGTGAGGACACAGTAAAGCACACCGTATTTTTTCGCTTCCTGCGTGAACTTCTTTAAGTCGCCGTTTTTGACGGTAAAGACTTTCAGCTCCTTACCAGAACGGAGCATACTCGTCAGCCTTGCTTTGCCTTTGGTTTTCTTTTCTTCTTTGAGAATGGAATACAACAGGATAGCGATGTTCTTCGCACCTGCACCTGTAATTTTGGCAGCGACCTCAAAGCCCTCCAAGCTCATTCGGACGATTTGTTCTGCCGCTTCGCCGCCTGTGTTCATTCTTCATCAGCTCCTTTCTTTGCTGTTCGTGTTCGTCTGCCCGTATCGTCTGCAATTTTTCCTTGAGGGTATCACTACGGGCGGCGATGCCCTCGCACAGTCTGACCTCCTTTCGGATAATTTTCAGCCGCCCCGAAATATCGGAAAGCTCTGCCTTGACCGCTTCCTTTTCTTCGCCGCTTGTCCTGCGGGATTTGGAGTAAAGCTCCTTTCGCTTCTGAAGCAGGGCAGACATCTCCGTTTCCAGAGAGCCTTTATATGAACAAAGCTGCTCCGCCGTATCAATGTGATTGCGGCAAAGCAGCCTTGTTTCCTGTGTGATGGCTTCCATCTTCATAAGGTCGTCCTTTAAGAGATAATGAAGCCGTGCATAATTTTGTTTTCTGCCTTTTGGCAGGATACCGAGCTTGTAGCAGTAATGGAGATACAGCCCACGCAAGCCGCCGATTTTCCTGGCATTCTTCAATGAGCCTTTGACCCGATAGACCTTGACCTGTGGCTCTGAGAAGCTCTGGAATTTGACAGCATAGGAATTTTCGCTGATACGCTCCATAATCCTGTCATTGGTGTATTCCTCTCCGAGCTTATAAAGCCGCTTGGGTCTTTGCCAGCCCTTGCCTATAATCGTCCAATACTTGCGGTTGGGGTCAAAGTTTATGCGATAGCCCATTTCTGCCAACTGGCGGTCAAAGTCTTTCAGCGTAAATGATTTGCTGATAGCTTCATCCACCGCCTGTCTGGCAACATTATCCCTCGTGGGTCGCCCCTGCTTTTCGGCTTGGTAAAGGGCGTAGGGCTTTTTCTTACCGCTTGGGTGTTCGATGACAGACAGAGCATACTCACGGCAAAGCTCATCGGAACGCTGACGGAGCAGCCGCAGATTTGCTTTGTTGTCGTGGTAGTGCATACCGTCCGCAAAAGAAACAGAGTTCACGACAAAGTGATTATGCAGGCAATCGGTATTTAGGTGAGTGGCAACGATGACTTGAAATCTGTCGCCCCACATTCGCTCGGCAAGTTTAACGCCGACCTCGTGAGCCTGCTCTGGCGTAACCTCACCGTGCTTGAAGCTCTGGAAGCCGTGATAGCAGACAATCTCACTCGTGTCGCTCCATCCCGCTTTGGTAATCATCATTTCATCTCTGGCGGTGGTCGGGTCACAATTTACACCTGTGACAAAGAAACGCTGCTCGGTCTTATCCTTATTAGTAGCGTACTCCATTACATCGACCATCGCCTGCAGGTCGTCTTCGGTGTATTTGGGGTTGGCGGTCTTTTCGGGATTTTCGGCATAGTCGATTGGATGGTCGAGCCTGCCACGCACATCCCATATCTCGCAGACCGCCATTACGATGACCTGCGTGGAAGCAGATACCTTTTGCGAATGTCAATCTGAAACTCGTGCCATTTCCTTGCTTCCTCACGGAGCATCGGGGTATCCACAAAGCCGAGGGCGTTTGCCTTAACCGCAAGCTGATTGATACGGTTGCCAATGGCGGACAGCTCACGCATCATTTTATAGAACTCTGGGTCGGGCTTTTCGCAGAGCTGATAGCCCCTTACCATTTCTCTTAAAAAGGCTTCTTTTGAGCGACCCGATTTCCGCACAAGCTCATTAAGGTGTTCGGCTTCCTCCTCAGTCAGACGGAAAAGTATCTGCACATTTCTTTTTCGCATTGTCCACTTCCTTTCTCTCGGAAAGTCTGCTTATCTGCAAGCAACACATACACGCAACACCGAACAGACCGCCGAGCATTGTGCCAATAATGAAAAATAAGAACTCACTCATTTTTAAACTCCTTTCTGTTCTCACGGGGTATTAGGGGCTGACCCCTAACAAGCGAATTTGGCTAACCAAATTCAGTGCTTGGTAAGACATCTCATTCTTCGCAGTCCTCCTCATACATACACTCACCGCACACGGGGCAGAAGTACGGACAGTCCGAACAATCCGTATTTTCCTGTAGTGTATTCTCGCCCGCACCGTCAAGACCGTCCTCGCTCTGCTCGGTAATATCGGCTTCGCCGCAGACAAAACCATCATCGGTAAAGTTGATAAGGTCGGTATCGAACAGGATAATTTTTGTCTTTTCCTTTGCCTGTTCGGGGCTTTCCGCATAGACGGAAACGGTCTTTCGGTAATGGGCAGTAAGGGTTACATCATAC
Source organism: Hominenteromicrobium mulieris (assembly GCF_046197855.1). Lineage (GTDB taxonomy): Bacteria > Bacillota > Clostridia > Oscillospirales > Acutalibacteraceae > Hominenteromicrobium > Hominenteromicrobium mulieris. Next base: position 1,692,925 of record NZ_CP173188.1, read on the forward strand.
TTTTTCAATAGTTCATTCCTCGCTTTCAGCATTAAATTTTGATTTGGTTTCGGTGTCTTTCTGGGCAAAAACTGCTACACAATCAACGGACATCACTCCTTTCACGCTTAAGCTTTGGTCTTGCAATTTTCAGATAGGACAACAAAAAATCGTTGAAGTCCTTGCCGACAGGCGGAGGATCATCAACGATTTTGTAGTCTTTCTGCAACAGTTCCTTCAAAGTAGCGGTACAAAGCCTGCCTACCTTATCATTATCCAGATGCAGAACTATGGTCTTAATTTGTGGATTGGCACTCAAAAAAGTTGTGAGAGCTATGGGGATTTTGCTGTCCTTCATCTCTTTCTTTGGCTGATACACGCCCGATAAAGAAAGCAGATTTTCCGATTTATAGTCCTTTCCCTCACACTTTAGATAGGTGGCGTAGGACAGTAAATCAATGGCGGCTTCAAATAAATGCACGGTATCCGCAGGCTTCTTTGCCAGAAGTCGGAACGAATACTGCTTGTCGCTGCCCGATGCGTCCTGCTTGAAAGTGCTGCCGAGAGTGCCTCGCAGGGCAGCATATTTCGGTGTTCCGCTTTCATCTTTGCCGATAAAAACAGCATTGTGATAATCGGCACTCTCATAAAGCGTGCCGTCTGAGATACACTCCTGTATGAGCTGATAGTCAATACCACGCCCGAAAAGATACTGTATCACTCGGTTACAATCCTTATTTTTTGGCGGCAGGAGCAGGACTTTCGGTTTATCTTTCTTGGGAGCAGGGGGTGGCTTCCAGTCCGCCATCGTCTGTCCCGTGAGAATTTCCACGGCTTCTACGAAGTCATATTCCTTGACCTTGATGAGATAGTCGAGGGCAGAATAGCCGCCGAAACCTCTCGACCACCAATACCATTTGCCGTTGGAAATCTTTAAGCTGTCGTGTTCTGCTGTACAGTACACATTGCTTGTGCCTTTGACCTTAACGAGATTGCTCGGCTCAAACTCACGCAGATAGGATAACAGGTCAATCTGGCGTACCCGTTCAAGCACATCTGGGTCAATCTGCACGTAGGGTCGGTTAGTTCTCAATGGATAAAATCACCTCCAGAAATAGAAAAAGCCGAGGGGATTTCGTTAAATGAAAACCTCTCGGCTATGTAAAATATAGTTCTTTTAGAATGAAAAAAGCATCCCTTTTTCTGTTGCGATATTATAAATCCATTTGTTACCCGTAGGGCTTACCAAATTACTAATATTCGCAATTTCCTTAATTGTTTTTTCTACAAACTCTGAATTATGCAACTTATAATTTTTTGCAAAGCAATCGCAGCACTCCTGCATTTTTGCATCGGCAGGTGGAAAAAGAGCCATTGGAACATCTTTTGCATCTAAACGACCCTTGATATTACCTCCCGATATTAGGCTTGCATTACCGTCACGCCCTTTACCTGCTATGAGAAAATAGAACGGCAAGGCTAATATAGCATCACAATTTGTATCGGCTACTCGCTTATAAAATGCTTTTATAATATCAAGTAAATCATCGGTAGTTAGGCAATCTTTATTTGTCGCCTTGTTCAAATCTATTGAAATAGCCTTTTCAATAGCTGCGTTACCTGCACTTGAAAAAGCTAAATGGTCATTTATCATAAGGACTTTGTCTAAATCATCTGACAAAGTTTTCCCGTCAATACTTGACCCTCGCTTATCGCCTGCAATAATTATACGGTTATTTTCTTTTATTCCAAAGATAACACTCACAAACTGTCACCTCCTTACTGATTTAAAAATCATACCACATTTTTATGAATTTTTCCACCTCTGCGGCTATGTAAAAGCGGCATCAGCTCCACGCCAATGCCGCCGTTCTCGGTTATAAAATTCCTGCCTTTTTGAGATACCCAACGCTGTCATAGCACCCTCTGAAATAGATTGCTTCCTGCTGCATATCGCTGAGCCTGTTCCGAAGCTCCAAAACTTCTATCAAAGCCTTACACTCCTGCTCGGATAAATCACTCGGCTTTTCCGTATCCAAAACTGCCATCACTTTGGGATACTCCTTGTAGAGTTCCTCTATCCTTTCCTCTGTGGAACGGTATTCTGGATTTTCTTTGGGCAGCTTTGCGATAACGGAGCTTAGATATTCAGCAAAGATGTTGCTATGCACATCAACAAAGGTTTCAAATCTGAAATTATCAAGCACACCTTTCACCTCCGATATTCTATAAATCTACACCTATTATACTTCCCAGAAATCAGCAATACAAATATGCAAACCGCATTATCTCTCCCGACTTGCACATTTTCTTTCGGGCTGTTCTTCTGCCTGCTCTGGCTCGGTATCCATAACGGAAGTATCTTTTTCATTCAGATTCAGCTCAATGTTAAGAGCGTTCAGCCGTTCTGTTTTTTCTTTCAGCTCATCTTCAAAGGCAAAGGGCTTCTTGATTTCCTCCTTTGCGGTTTCAAGCTGTGCGATAGTTTCCGCCTTTTTGGTCTTGGCAGCTTCCAGTCTGGCGGGGAGCTTTGACAGCTCGTTTTCAATTCGGGTCAGATTTCCGAGGGCATCAGCACCTAAATCTACCTTATGCTTTGCCTTTCCACAAAGGTTCATACAATAATGGGCGTTGACGGTATCATAATAAATCTCTATTCGGAAACCTCGATAGCTGCCGATTTCGGTAGCTGCGGACATCGGATAATCCTTGCAGATTGCAAGGAGCATCTCGCCTGCGTCTGCCTTTTCGGTGTAGGTCATACCTTTTAGGGTCATCGGGCAGAACTTATCCTCGCCCTGCGGCTTGTGCTGCTCGACAAGAGCCGCATCGTTTTCATAGCCTGCAATGCGTTCCTCATACTCTTTAATGGTCTGGGGATAGTATTTCAGCACTCTGTCCTCAAGGTCGTAATGCTCGGAAAGATAACTCTGCTTTAACACTCGGAGCTTGGAAACCTGTATATCCAAATCCATCTTTTCCTTAAAACGGGCATCACCTGTGGCAAGCATTTTAACCTCCGCAAAGGACAGGGCAACCTCGTCCACATCTTCGGCAGAGCGTACAGGGCTTTTGCTCGTCATTATCTGGCTGATAAATTTCTGCTTGCTCTCCACCAACTGATAGAGATAAGCATCAAAAGTCTGCTCGGTCACATATCGGTAAACCTCCACCTCTGGAAACATATTGCCCTGCCGTTCAATACGCCCCTGCCTTTGTTCAAGGTCGGAAGGACGCCACGGACAATCAAGGTTATGGATTGCTATGAGCCTGTCCTGCACATTCGTACCTGCTCCCATCTTAGGAGTAGAGCCGAACAGCACACGGACTTCGCCGCTTCTTACCTTGCCGAACAACTCTTTTTTCTGTGCATCGGTGGTCGCTTCGTGGATAAAGCGTATCTGCTCCGCAGGGATACCACGGGCTATCAGCTTCTCCCTCATATCGTCATAGACATTGAAAGTACCGTCATTTTTCGGGGTGGACAGGTCGCAGAACACAAGCTGTGTCGCTTTGGTATCGGCGTGTTCCTCCCAGATACGGTACACATTATCCACGCAGGCATTGACTTTACTTTCTGGGTCATCTGGCAGCATCGGGTCAATCATTCTCTGGTCAAGAGCCAGTTTTCTTCCATCATTGGTTATCTTGAGCATATTGTCAATGTTCGGCTCGACAAGCCTTGCCCTGACTTTCTCAGCCCGCTTCGCAAGGGAAGCTACCATTTCGGTCTGTATCTCACTCGGCTTAGTCTTAATATTGTGGTAATTGACCGTTGGCACAGGGAGCTTTAGCATATCGGCGGTCTGTATATCCGCCACCTCACGGAACATCTGCATCAGCTCTGGCAGGTTATAGAACTTGGCAAACCTTGTCTTGGCTCGGTAATTCGTGCCTTCGGGTGCTAATTCCAGAGCTGTAACCGTTTCTCCAAAGGTAGAAGCCCAACTGTCAAAATGCTGCAAACCGTTCTGTGCAAGAGTGTCATACTGCAAGTACCTCTGAACGGAGTACAGCTCAACCATTGAATTGCTAACAGGCGTACCCGTTGCGAAAACCGTGCCACGGTTGCCCGTGATTTCGTCCAGATAGCGGCATTTCATAAAGAGGTCGCTTGATTTCTGGGCTTCGGTCTGGGCGATACCGCCTACATTCCGCATCTTGGTGTAGAGGTACAAATTCTTATAAAAATGGCTCTCATCAATGAAAAGCCTGTCAACGCCGAGCTGTTCAAAGTCGATAACCGTATCCTTACGCTTGGTGTCGTTGAGTTTTTCGAGCTTCGTCTTGATTGCCTTTCGGGTTTTCATTAGCTGTTTGACCGTGAACTGCTCGCCTTTGGAAGCCTGCACATCGTCAATGCCATGCTCAATATCATCAAGCTGCTTTTCCAACTGCTCCCTCTGGCGTCCTATGCTCATCGGGATTTTTTCAAACTGCGAATGCCCGATAATGACTGCGTCATAGTCGCCTGTGGCAATCCTGCCGCAGAACTTCTTGCGGTTTCCCGTTTCAAAATCCCGCTTTGTTGTCACAAGTATATTTGCACTCGGATAGAGCCGCAGATACTCGGAAGCCCACTGACCGACAAGATGATTTGGCACAACAAACATGGATTTCTGGCATAAGCCGAGCCGTTTGTTTTCCTGTGCGGCGGCTACCATTTCAAAGGTTTTTCCTGCTCCCACCTTATGGGCAAGAAGCGTATTGCCGCCATAAAGGATATGGGCGATGGCGTTGACTTGATGTGGTCTTAGTGTGATTTCTGGACTGATACCTCCGAAAGTGATATGGCTTCCGTCATATTCACGGGGTCGCACAGAGTTAAAAGTGTCGTTGTAATAACGGACAAGGCGGTTTCGCCGTTCTGGGTCTTTCCATATCCAATCCTGAAACGCCTGCTTGATGACTTCCTGCTTCGCCTGTGCCGCCGTGGTTTCCTTTGCATTGAACACCGCTTTTTTATTGCCGTGTTCGTCATACACATAATCAAAGATACGGGTGTCACGCAGGTTTAAGGTGTCCTCAATAATACGATAGGCGGAAGCTCTTTTCGTACCATAGGTGCTGTCCGCCTTTACATTCCCCATATCGGAGCTTTTATTCTCTATGAACCAGTCTCCGTTTATCGGGGTGTATCGTACCTTTAATCTGCCTGCGGCATAACTTGACGGAGTTAAAAGCTCCATCACAAACCGCTGTATATCTTCCTGCGGTATCCAAGTTGCACCCAGACGGACAGAGATTTCCGCCGCCGAGAGGTCTTTGGGAATGACCTTTTCCAAGGCTTCCACATTAACTGCAAGCTCTGGGTCATTCTTCGCAGCAAGATCCGCAACCGTCAGCTTGTTTCGGACATTTCCTGACAGATACTCGTCTGCGGCTACATAGGAAACATGCTCACAGTTCGGTACTTTGAAGATAACACCTTGTAAATCCTGCACAAGCTCAGCCTGCGTTTTGCCTGTGAGCTGCTCCATATAAGGCAAATCAACACGGGCTTTCTCCCCGATAGAGAGGGCGAGGGCTTCGCTTGCAGTTTCAACCGAAGTTACTTCTCGGTGGGGTTTGATAGTCCGCTTTGTGAACATATCTGCCTTCCGTTTGAAGTTGCCCTCATCATCAAGCACCTCCAGAGAACATAGAAGGAAGTAGCTCTCATCTGAAGCAAAAGCAAGATAGTTTCCTCGGCTGTTGATTAGACCGTATTTTGCGGTATAAACATCATACAGACGGTTGAGGTTTTCCTGCTCGGTGCGTATCATTTCCTCTGGGTAATCATCGGTCTGATACTCTATGAGCTTACGCACACAGTCACGAATTTGGATAAGTCCCTTAATACGGTTTTCTGCGGTCATCGACACAGAAGCAGGTTGCATACGGTCATTCTCTCGGAAGTAAACCCTGCCGTCCACCAGAGTAAAAGAGAAGTTACGCACATTCGGGTCAGCAGGAACGGAAAGCTCCTGCTCATCGGAGATTTCATCAACCCTATTATCAAGCTCTGGGATTTCGCCGTTTATCCTCTGAACTGCATTGGACAGAAGCTCGGAAAGTGGTATATCCTTACGGGCTTTACAGACAGGCTCGAAAGTACCAAAGCGTGTGTTTTCCATCTTTATCTCGCCCAACACCATTTCGGGGTGTTCGACAAAATATCTGTTCATCGTAACACCGTTTTCGTCCGTATCAAGGTGTACCCAGTCTGGCTCTATATCCATCACTCGGTCACGCTTTTGCAGGATAAGAATATCGCTCGTGACCTCCGTGCCTGCGTTTGCCTTAAAGGTGTTGTCTGGCAGACGGATAGCACCTAAAAGCTCGGCTCTCTGGGCAATATACTTGCGTACCTCTGGACTTGCTTTATCCATCGTACCCTTTGAGGTAATGAACATCACAACGCCGCCGGCACGGACTTTATCCAGAGCCTTTGCGAAAAAGTAGTCGTGTATGAGAAATTTCTGGGCGTTGTATCGGCTGTCATTGACCCTTATCTCCCCAAAAGGCACATTACCGAGGACTACATCAAAATGGTCGTCTGGGAGATTTGTTTTCTCAAAGCCCTCAATGGCAATGTTCGCTTTTTGGTAGAGCTGCTTTGCAATCCTGCCTGTGAGAGAGTCGATTTCCACGCCGTGGAGCTTGCTGTTTTGCATACTTTCGGGAAGCAGACCAAAGAAATTGCCTGTGCCGCAGGACGGCTCCAAGATATTGCCCTGTGAAAAGCCCAGGCGGTCAAGTACGTCATACATCGCCTTGATAACAACAGGCGGCGTATAAAAAGCGGTCAGCGTTGACTCCATAGCGGCACGGTATTCCTCTGGGGAAAGGCTGGCATATAGCTCCTTAAACTCCTCCGCCCACGCCGCATTGTGTTCATCAAATGCCATAGAAAGACCGCCCCAACCGACATACCGAGACAGGACTTCCTGTTCTTCGGGTGTGGCAAGGCGGTTTTCAATTTCAAGCTCGTGCAGCAGGTTGATTGCCGCCATATTGTTACGGAATTTTTCTTTTGCTCCGCCGATACCGATGGCATCATCGGTAATACGGAAATTATGACGGTCTGTGGCAAGAGTTTCCGTTTTTTCTTCGGGTGGTAATTCGGTTTTTTCCTGTTCCAATAGCTTTTGGATATAGCCGATTTTCTCCACTCGGTTTATCGGAAAGCCCACATTGTTCTGGAATGTGATGTCACGCAGGGACACATCACCGCTGATTTTCCCGATGCTCTCAATGAGATATTTACGGTTATCTATGATGATTTCCCTGCCTATGAGGTCATCTGTGGATTGCTCCATTTCAATGACAGGAGCTTCTGAGCCATTCACTTTATCGGCATTCGCCTGTGGTTTTTCTTCGGCTTCCTCGACTGTCCTGTACCAATCACTTTCGGTAGCCATAATCTCATCAAGCAGTTTTTCGTCCTCTGGTTTCAGCTCGGTGTGCTGTTCCAAGAATGGGATAAACTCATCTCTGCCACGGAGCAGGCTTTCTCGGTCATCTCCATATAGCTGTTCGCCCTTTGGCGATAAGGCATAATCGTAAAAATTCTTAATATGGGCAATTAAATCGCCCTCACCATCGCCAATATCAAACCGCCCTTCATAGTTAAATTCCTCGCCGCCGATAACAGCCTTGATAACAAAATCTGTCTTGTGATACCACCCGATATTTTTATCGCCCTCACGCTCACGGTGCTGTTTCTCGTCCAAAATACCAAGCAGCTTATTCCCCAGAGCAAAGCTCAAATCCGTATAGCGGTCATTAAGCTGTCTGTCATAAAAGGCAGGGTGTTCGGAAAAACCGATAGAAAACTGTATTCCGTCCTGCTTTTTCTCGGACGGTGCTTCTGTCCTCTGTTTCTCGGTTACGACCACTTTCAGATGGTCATTTGCAGGATTTTCCGTTAGCTTTTCTTCAAAGTCGGCTCGGCTGTATTCCTGCCCCAAGATAGGGAACTCGGCATTTTGCAGATAGACCTTTTCCTCGGTAAGTGTTGCAATCTCATATTTATCCGCACCGATATACACCACATCGCCCTCATTGTAGAGGTAGCAAAGTGGGTGCAGCTCCCTTAATTCCTCGGTAAACTTCCACCCATTACTGCGGCTGAAAACCGAGGTCGTTTTCCATTGTACCTGTGCAAGAAAGTCTATGAGCTGTTGAACGGTTGAGGGGTCGGATAAGTGCTGTTCCATTTGCTCGGCGGTAACATCTGCAAGGTCGCTTCGTTCCACAACAGATAACAGGTCTTTTTCGTACCTGTCCAAGTCACGGATAAAGTCAGATAGCCGCAAAGCAAGGGTATCCCGTTTGTCGGCAGGCGGCAGGTCACGATGGGCGTCGATAAAACGCTGCCTTGCTATTTTCCTCTGGGTGTCAATCTCATATTGAGGGGCTGACACGCTCTCCAGATAATCGGCATAATGGTCTTTTTCTTTCGGATTGAGATAGCGGTTATCCTTAATCAGCTCACGCAGACGCTTTTCAACCTGTGACCATTTTAACACAAGGTCGTGATTGGTATAAGTGCCGTTTCGGTCAATGGCAAGACCTTTGCTGTCATACCAAGAATGACCGCTGAAACCATCGGGGAAGATGTGCGTACCGCCGCCCGTTCCATACTCATTTTTAAGGAACTCAATATTTTTCTGTCTGTCCACGCCCTTTTGGAATTGGCGGTAGATGCGGTATTTTCCGTCCGCAACACCGCTGCCTTTCTGAAGTACGGAGTCAATATCTTCTTTGGAAATAGCAAAAGCAGAGGCTTTTTCGTCCTCTGCTTTTGCTATCATTTCGATTTGTTCATCTACGGTTGGAAGATTGACCCTAACCTCATCCTCTTTGGCAACGCTTACTTGTAAATCAGTTCGGTCAGTATCACTTCCTCCGCTTGGCTGCGGATGTTGTTCATCAGTCCGACCCACTGCATCGGTGCTTTCTCTTTCAGTTCCTCTGTCACGCCCTGCTCGGCTGAGAGCTGCTTCGTCAGAAGCTCCAACCTCTGGAGTGCTGTCTGCTCTACCTCGTGCAGATGCCCGTTCAGCCTGCCCGATGTCAGCAGATTGAGATAGGTCACTCGCTTGTGCTTCTCCAGATAATCCCTGTGCATCAAAGCGTACCTGCCAAGCGGAAGCTCTGGCTCTGTCGGTAATGTTAGGTCGGGAATAAGATAATCCCCCTGTCTGCTGTAAGTGATTTCGCTCATTGTATTCGCTCCTTTCGGGTTGTTGTCTGCCTTTATCATACTGAGCCTGCGTTTTTTGTGCAAAGGTGCGATTCTGGTCTTTTTCCGCTATTTGCACATTTCGGATAGACTGTGAGATTTCCCGTAACGCCATTTCCGCAATATCGCTCGTGGCAACGCCGATGGCGTTTATCGTTGCAGGGGTATTGAAATTTACAATATCCGCAAAATCCTCTCGGTCAAAAAACTCATTCGTATCCAGACCGCAGCGGCTGATCAGCATAAAAGCAACGCTGTTTGTTGCCAGCCGCCTGTAAATGACTTCTATATTAAAGTCGTCCAGTTCTTCCAAAAAGCTGTCTTTCGTGCAGTCCTTTAACTGAGAAAAATAGTCTTGCAGATTGTCCTCCACGGCGTTCTTTGCCGTTTCCATTAAGTCAGAAGCAAGGTCAGTGCTTTCCACATCTCCAAACCTGTCCGAGAGCCTTTCCATAACAGCCTGCTCGTATCGCTCATCCATCTGCCATATCGGAACAGGGCGGCTGCCATAATAGCCCTCGTGGGTGTCGGACACATCAAAATAGTATTTCAGCGTATTCCTGCGACCTTTCGGGTCAAATACGGCAATACCCTTGCTGTCCTTATTGACCCAACGCTTGAACTGCCTGTTCCAAGTTTCGAGCTTCGCAACAGCGACAGCATCGGGGCGTTGGGCGTATATTAAAAGCTGTTCGTCAAAACGGCATTTATAGTTGCGGCAGGCAGAGGACAGAAAGCCCTGCCACGCCTGCGGATTTTTTGCAACCGCAATGCCTGTACGCCGATACAGCTCTGTGATTAGCTGATACTTCGCAGCCATTCAACCTACACCTCCTTATCGTTTCTGTTTCAAATATTTCTGTTTACTCACTCAGCACCACCGCCAAGAAAAGAAATGACCTTGTTCGATTTAATGCTCTTTTGCAGGTCATTGATGAGAGTAATATCCCCAACCGTGATGCCCTGCATAGAAAGAATATCGTCCATAGTCATAGCGGCAATCGCTTTTTCATCGGTAAAGCCTGCTTCCAAGACCTTATTCAAGACCTTGACGGCTTTCTGATTAACAGCCATATTCTAAATCCTCCTTATCGTTCTAAATCCTTGTGCTTCGGTGTTTTCTGCGGCGTTTGTTCCGCAGGTTTCGGCTCATAGGTCGCCCCGTTTTTCTGCATACGCTCGGCAAACTCGCAGATGTGGTACAGATTGCTGCCGACTTCGGTATGGTATTCATCAATGAAGCGGCAGGGATACTCCCGTTTCTCTTCCCAAGAAGTCGTGACAATGACCTTTCCGCCGTCGGGGATACGGAACAGTTCTTTATATTGAGGGTCAATAAATCGGATACCTTGTTCTGCTTTCTGGATATGCTTATTAAGCCATTCCTTCACATAGCAATAGCAGTAAAAATTATAGTCGCCTTTGGTGGGATTGCACCGAAGCAGAAAAGCGTGTTTCTCCGTATCCACACGGAAACCGTACTCCGTACAATAGTTACCCTTGATAGCACTTTCGGGAAAATGCCTTGCAAACGCACTCATATCATAGCGGTTATGCAAAAGCCCTTTATCCTCCCGTAAAGCATTGATGACCGTATCAAGGTCTGCCTTAAATTCGTCAGATTTCCATTGTGGTCTGGTATCAAACCAAGTGGTGTAAAAGCCATAGCCCGTCGTGGCAAAGTCACCACGCAGATGCCCGATAGTGCCTGTCTGCCCCTCAAGCTGCATACTTTGGGCATAGGTGTATTTCTGTTCTGTCGGGGTTAAAGGTCTTGTCTTTATTTCATTACTCATTCGGCTGCTCCTTTCTTTCCTTTTTCTCTTTCTGCTCGTCTAAAATCTTGCGAATACAGACATCGCAGAAAATAACTGACCCATCCTTATATCGGGGATAAGGACAGGTCGTGCAGTCATATTTTATTTTATCGCTCACGGTCATCACCGTTTTTCTGCTTCTGGGCAGGCTGATTATAGGGCATACGGCACTCTGACTGGTATCGTTCATTCAGCTTTTGCCGTGCATCATCAAGCTCATTCGTGTAATAACCCCAGAAATAATTTGAGCCTCCCTTGCAGTACCAACACACATAAGGGTTGGGTGAGTTGGGATTGTGACCGATGACAAGCTCTGTACTCCCGATAGTACAGCTCTCAATGATTTCATAGTTCTGATTGGAGCGTTTTTCTTCGTCCATAAGCACCTCTCTATTCTTTGGCATAACGCCGATAGGCTTTCTCGCCCGTGGCTCTCATTTTTTGAACAGGGCGGCTCCCTACAAGCTCTGGATACCGTGCCTGCAGCTTGCGGCGTGTCCTGCTGACGCTCTCAAAGCTCGGCAGACCGAGATATTTGTGCTGCGTCATTATCTCCGCAAGCGGCATTGCTCCTGCATCCTTCAAACAAGCATTACAAAGTGCAAGATACAGTACCATATCGTCATTTCTGGCATCTTCATTCTTTTCCAGAACAGCCCTGACTTTCTTTTCAATGGTTTTTAGGTTTCTCATCTTTACCTCCATAAAGGAAAGGGCGGCATCTTTCAGCCGCCCAAACAACTTACTTATTCTTTCTGTTACGGATATTCAGCCATACCGCCGCACCCACAATGAACACGACAAGCACGATTGCGATAATGGTTTTAGCGTCCATCAATTAGTCCTCCTTTTTCTTCTTTCTGTTCTTATAACCGACAAATCCGAGAACGCCCGCACCGACAACAGACAACGCCGCAAGGCTTACCCATAAGCCCAGATTGAAGTCATCGCCTGTTTTCGGGGTATCCCTGAACTCATTGTGCATCTGCACGATAGCCGTAGCGTTCACCTTTACCGTTGCCTGTTTATCGGCAGGAAGGATATATCCTGCGGAAGCCTTGTCGCTTACTTCGGATACGGTATAGTCGCCAATCCGCAAGCCCTCAATCACGATTTCCCCGTTCTTATCTGTCTTAAAGGTCTGGTCATAGTCCACGCCTGTCACACGGAAAGAGAAGCCCTCCACCTTGCCGTCAGAGGAAGTCTTTACGATTTTAAGAGAGCCTTTCTGTGCTGCATTGATAAAGCCAACACCCGCCTTGTTTTCCACTGTGTAGGTCTTTCCGTTCTCCTCGATGGATACGGCATAAACATCTTCATCAAGCACAAAGCCTGTCGGAGCTTTGGTTTCCTTTACCAGATATTTGCCGTAGCGGAGTTCACTCATCTGGTAAACGCCGCCGTCAAGTTCCTTCATTTCGCCAAGCAGCGTATCGTCTTTATCCAGTTTCCCATCGCCATTGGTATCGGAGTAAACCTCAAATACCGCACCAGACAGCTTGTTGTCGGGATAATCCTCATCAACCTTTGTCAAAGCGATATTGCCCTTAATGAAGTAGTTGACAAGTTCGATTTCCACAACTTCGTCCACCTTGCCAATAGTCACGGCGATTTCTTCCTCGGAGAGTACATATCCCTTCGGGCTTTCGATTTCACGGATTATCCAAGTTCCATACGGCACTTTGGCAAAAGAAAAACTACCATCATCTTTTGATGTGGTAGCGGCAATCGCATTTTCCTTTGTAAACTCGGTAGTTCCTGTCTTGAAGATACCGATAACTGCACCGCCCAGAGTTTTTCCGTCCTCATCAGATTTCTTACCGCTTACAGAGCCGTAAATAATGTCATTTGTGATAGCTTCGCCCTCGTTGGCTGTAATGCGGACAGTTTCGGTATCCTGTCCTGCGTATTCAAAAGTAACAGGGTATTTTGCATCGCTGACAATATATGCGGAGTTGGTCGAGATTTCCTGCACATAATAGCTGCCCATCGGCAGGTCGCTGATTGCTTTCCCGTGACCGCTTTCATCAAGGGAAATGACCTCAATCAGACCGTCCGCAGGAATGGTCTTTCCATCTGCGGCTGTGAGTTCCTCCGCCGCATACAAGCCAAAGGTCACATCAAAGATTTCCCCGTTCTTGCCAATGCCGTAGGCTTCATCAATGGCAAGGCTCTTGATGAGGTCGATTTCAACACGCTGTCTTTCATTATAGAAAGAAGTAGCCGTTTCCGTTACATCAACATTCTGTCCTGCATACACAAGCTCAACAGAATGGACTTTCTCGTTCAGCACCATTCCATACGGAGCTGTGATTTCCTTAACCTCATATTTTCCGAGATACAGTTCTTTGGATTTTACTGTACCGTCTTTTCCTGTCGTAACGGTATCCACAACCTCGCCCTTGTTTGCTCTGACCGTCCCGTCCAGAGTGACAATATCCTCGGCTGCGGTAATCTCATAGACTGCACCCTCAAGACCGCTGACAGAGAAAATCGGCTGATACAATCCCTTATCGCCTGCCACGGAGCTGAATACCTCGCCAGACTTTTCTACTGTAATTGTACCTTTCTGTGCCATATTGGAGCGTACTACCTCAATAACGGTAATGCCGCTTTCTTCCTCGGAATTTTCCTGCACCACATCAAAATAAACAGGCTCGGAATTTAAGACATACCCATACGGGGCTTGTACTTCCACAAGGGAATAGCCTTTGCCGTATTCCAATGTCTGCGGTGTGATTAGGTCGCCGTCTGCCGTAGTATAGAAGGTGTCAATGGTCGTCACTTCGGGATAAGTGAAAGTCATAGTCACAAGATTTCCATTCGGGTCGTAAATCTGGAAGCCTGCACCTGCATACGGGATTGTATTGCCTGTTTCTGCATCTTTCTTTACGATTTTGATATAGCTCTCAAAGTTAGCGTTGTTGATAAGGTAGCGGTAGGTCTGACCGTCCTTGCTGATAAACACATCAAAGTCTTTCATCAGTTCACGCCCCTCCCAACCAAAGGTCTGGCGGACGGTATAAATGCCATACGGCATATCCTTTGTCTGGGCAAAACCGTTCTCGTCACAGGTCAGCACATCACGCTCGGTTTCCTTTGCATTTTCATAGCTGCCTGCGGATTTGAGGAACACTTCAAATACCGCACCTTCTTCGGGTGTTTCAATCTGGGTTTCCCCGTTATCCGTATGCTTGATGAGTGCGATATTGCCTTTGATGACCTGTTCATTCACATCGTTTGCGGTACTGTTCAGCTCTACCGTGTATAGCTCTGGTTCTGCACCTACCTTGTGGATTGCGGTATCCAGAAGATACCCCTCGGACGGGCTGATTTCACGGACAGTCCAATCATTATCACAGATATAATACTTGGTCGTAAACTGACCGTTTTCATCAGTCGTGTAGGTGTCAATCAGTTCCTCACCTTTATAGATGCCGTAAACCGCACCTGCAAGGGAAGCGTCGCCCTGCGGAGAACCTGTTTCTGCATCGGTCTTTGTCACAGTCACTTGGAATTTCTTCAACACATTGTCGAAGCTGCGTTTTGTGACCTTGTTCCATTCAATCGGAGCTGTCTGGGAAGCAGGAACGACATAGCGGACTGCGGTATCCACTTCCTCAACCACATACGGGGTATCGCCACTGATAAGGACATTTTCAAACTTAGCCAGTCCGTTTTTATCAGTCACGGCATACTCGTCAACAGGCAAGCCGCTTAAAGATGTGCCATAAAGGTGGAATTTCATTCCCTCCACCAGATTGTCCTCGGAAGTCTTGACGATTTCCAGACTGCCACGCTTCAAAGTATTGCTGAAGGTCACAGTAGAGGTTTTTCCTCCGATAAGTGTGACGGTCTGGGTTTTCTGCGGCTCATAACGGTCAATAGACTGTTCTGTGACCGTATAAGTGCCAGGGAATAATCCCTCCACGGAGACAGAGCCGTCCTTTCTTGTCTTAACTGTTTTATTGAAGTTATCACCTTTGATTGTAAAAGAGATGCCCTCCACAACTCCGTCCTCAGAAGTCTTTTTGAGGGCAATCGTGCCTGTCGGCGTTTCGATATTGATATATGCAGACACGGTATCAGCTTTCTCCACACCTGTTACCAAATCCTGCAAGTTCGGGTCGCCATAGGCAATGAGCTTTGCACTGCTGCTGACAGTCGGCACATTGTTCCTCTTTGCCGTAATGCGGACAGAACCGCTGATAGCTACGGTGGAGCTGATTGTCAGCTTATTTCCAGACTTCGATACACTCACATTGCTGTCAGAGCTTGAAAAGCTGTAATCGGAAAGGACGCCGTTGCTGTCCGTCAATGTGATGCTGTACTTTCCGTCCTTGTAGGCAAGCTCCTTTGTGATGTCATTCTTACCGCCCGACATAAAGCTCGGAATGGTGTTATGCTCACGCAGCATTGCAACAATCTGGTCATACACTGCCCTTGCTCCGCTGTTGGCATAATTTGAACCGAAGTGCAGGCTGTAAACGGTGGTGCTTGTCTGGTTATATGAGCCTGTGGCTTCACGGCAGCCTGTGACAAACTCCCATACGAGGGTCTGCGTGGCAAGCCATTTTTCATCATCACTTCCCGACAGATTATTTCGGTTGCCCTGATACCCATAGAGCAGGGCAAGCCCAACCGCCTTTTTCTGATTGGCTGAAAGGGCGTTCCAAGTATCAGAGGAAGCCTTTTTCAAGGTGTTTCCTGTTTTCAGCGGTACTCCCGGCTGAATACAAAACGCATTCTCACCGTCCACAAACATACGGTACTTATAATTTCCCGTTCCGCCTGCGGTATAGCCGCCGATATTCGCACTGGAATTGTACCTCATCGCATTGCCGTTGCTGTCATAGGTGTGGGAAAAGAAAATCGTCCCGATGTCACCCGCAGCAAACGCCGTCGCAGGCATTATGGATAATGCCGTGACCGCAGCCATTACAAAAGCCGCAGCCTTTTTGAATAATTTAGGGATTTTCATAGTTACCTCCTGTAATTTGGATTGAATATTTTGCCTTACTGACCGAAAAAAGCTGCCCGTTATGGACAGCCTAAAGTATTTCTTTTCTCGGATAGTTACTGGCAGTAGTTAGGGGGTGAGGTGTGGAGAGGGGGAAGCCGAAATAATGGCTATCCACTCAAATGGGCAGACCTCGCCCTCGATGTGTGGCTATCTCTCGTGAGCCTTGTTCCGCTGCAAGTGTCGGTTATAAAACTCTAACGCCTTGACAACAAAATCCGTTTCCTGCCCTCTGGGAACAGTCTTGGGAATGAGCTTGGTTATCCTCTCGTCACGGAAAGCAGGTTTTTCCTTCTGGTTGGGCTTTTCTTCCTCCATAATGGACTGGATAACCTCGGAAGTGAGCTTGCCGTCTTGGTTATACTTCTTCATTTTGATAGCCTGTGCCAATGACGGGGTAGCATCGTTGTACTCCATTGCTTCAAGCAGGGTGTATTGCTGTTCCTCGGTCAGATAGGAAATTTCAACCGCAGGACGAAAAGCAATCTGCCTTTCATCTACCATTTGCAGGATTTCGGGAACAAGCTCCGTTAGACGGATATAGCGGCGTATCTGGTCTTTGCTTTCTCCAACAAGTTCTCCTAATTCCTCATCAGAACGCCCTTTTGATAAATTAGTCGCCAATGGCGACGCATTTTCTTTTGGGGGTCTGCCTGCCTGTCGTTTCATAGCTTCCAACCGCATTTTATACGCAAACGCTTTCTCACTCGGCAAAATAACAGAGCGTTGGAGATTACTTTCCACCATGACAATAATGGCTTCATCACGGGTAAGCTCTTTGACCTCGCATTTCAGCGTTTCAAGTCCTGCAAGTTCACAAGCCTTTTTTCGCCTGTGACCACTGATAAGCTCATACCGTCCGTCCTCTTTTAAGCGAACTGTCGCAGGGGTCATTACACCGTTTCGCTTGATACTCTCAACAAGTTGTTCCATATCTTCGTCCATCAAAACCTTGAACGGGTGGTCTGGAAACTCGTCAATCTCCGATATGGGAATATCCCGTATCTTGCTTAGCTTTGCTTCCTCACGGCTTTCGTCCGTCTGAAAAAGGTCATCGTATGCGGTCAGCTCGATTTTGGTTTCTCTGCTTCTCGCCAATCTCTGCCACCTCCTTTCCTAACTGCTCATAGGCTGCGGCAACCTTGCCGCTTTTGTCGTAAGCAAAAATACTTTTGCCTTCTGCGGTAGCTTCCACCGCACGGATAGAATGAGGTATCTCGGTATCAAATACCTTGATTTTCTTACCGTATGCACTTTTGACCGTTGCCGTAATTTCCTTAGAAATGTTGGTACGGGGCATTACCATAGTCATTAAGATACCGTCTATCCGCAGCTTTGGGTTGATTTGCCGCTTGACCATTGATACGGAGCGAAGCAAAAGCTCCAGACCTTTAGCCGAGAGATAGTGGGGCTGTGTCGGGATAATCACGCTGTCAGCCGCCGCCAGAGCATTGATGGTTATCATGCCTAAGCTCGGCATACAATCAATAAGCACATAGTCGTAATTCTTTTTAACCTCATTGACATAGGTTTTCAGCACACGCTCACGGCTCATTGCATTGATTAGCCTTACTTCAAAGCCCGACATCTCAATGTTTGACGGAAGCAGGTCGACGCCCTCGCTATGGTGGATAATACCCTGTGAAACATCAAGCGTTTTATCGTCTATGATGTTCTGCATCACAGTAGAAAGCGTTATGGGAATATCGTCTGGTCTGTTATAACCCAGAGCCATCGTGAGATTTGCCTGTGCATCGGCATCAATCAGCAGGACTTTTTTACCCTGCTGCACCAGACTTACACCCAGATTGACCGCTGTGGTTGTTTTTCCGACACCGCCTTTCTGGTTAGTCAGAGCAATCACTTTGCAATTTGACATAGATGCGTCCTCCTTTCGCATAGATTTAGCCACTTTGTCAAGGTGGCTATGTAAACAGTACCAGAGAACGCAAAAAAGCCGCCTACTCTTAAAATCAATAAGAATAAGCGGCTTTGTAATTTGCCTTAGACATATTCAATTTTCATTCTCTTGGTCGGTGCATTTATGACCTTAAAAATAAGCTCGTCAACACAATCCGTATATCTGCCTTGCTGAATGAGCTGATTTTTTAACTCTACAAGGCTATGTATCAAAAGTTTTCTTTCGTGGCTATCCAAATACAGATGATTAAATTTCTCTCTCATAAGCACACCTCCACTTCTTTAGCTTCATTATATTGGAAAGTAGGGGAAAGGACAAATCTGCAAAAAGGGACAAAAAATAAGCGTACCACTATTTCTAATGATACGCTTATCGTATTTAACTGTTAATCAAGGTCTATGAATACCCTTACAGTGGTATCTCTCCACTGATTTTTCCTTACATACTGTCCGTTAGCCTTTCGATAGGCTGCTGCCTGCTCGAAACTAAGCGGCAATTCAAAGGAAAGAGAACTCCTACCTATTTGCAATAGCAGCCTGGGCGGGTGCAAGGTACGAGTTTGAAGAAGACGGCGAGCCGATGCCCTCCACCTTGTGTTTTATTTTGTCCAATGTAGACTTGTATGCCTACTTATATCACCCGAAATACGGGCACAGAAATGGCGGCATACACCCAAACAACAAAAAAAGCTTTACACACCTGCTGCCGAACGACGACCGTTTCCCGGAAATCTTAGACACGCACCTGTGCAACAACATCATCGGCCCGAATACGGTCGGCTTCAACGCCGGGCACTTGTTCGGACTTGATTCTACCGACCCGAAATCAGTCTCTGAAGTGATGATGCGCGGCAGACGCATTGCAAAACAGTACCGCGATGCCCTCGCAACTTATTTCCCGGAGGCCTTCGGCAACGCGTACCTTGTTGCCACTGCGCCCGTGATGGGCGTGCGCGAAAGCCGACGCATCGCCGGCGATTACAAGCTGACCGTGGAGGATTACGTTACGAAAGCCGATTTTCCGGACGAGATCTGCCGCAACAGCTATTATCTCGACGTGCACTATACGCTCGAGGAAGCGAAGCTTGCAGCCGTCGGCAAGATCGACGGTGAAAAGCGTGATGCCCGCTACGGCCCGGGCGAGTCGCACGGCATTCCCTACCGCGCTTTGCTGCCGCAGGGCGTGAAAAACGTGATCGTCTCCGGGCGTTCCATTTCGTGTGATAAGCGCATTCAGGGCTCTGTGCGTGTGATGCCCGTGTGCCTCACAATGGGCGAAGCCGCAGGTGTGACAGCCGCGTTTGCTGCAAATGCAAACGGCGACGTACATGCGGTCGATACAGATAAATTGAGAGAAACACTGCGCGAAAACGGCGCGTATTTTCACTAAAACACAACGGAGGAGTTTAACATGAAATATGATGTGATCGTAGTCGGCGGCGGTTTTGCCGGTACCGCAGCAGCGGTCTCCGCTGCAAGGGAAGGCGCAAAGGTGCTGCTTTTGGAGAAAAGCGGATTTCTCGGCGGTGCAGCCGGAAATTGCTACGTCAACCCCTTTATGGGCTACACAACGAAAATCGACGGCAAAACGACGCTGCTTTCCGACGGTATTTTTACCGAGATTCTGGATCGCCTCGAGAAAAAGGGCGGACTGATGACGAACCGCGTGACGTTCAGCGAAGAAGTTTTAAAGCTCGTCTTCGATGAAATGACCGAAGAGAGCGGCGTAGATGTGCTGTTCCACGCCTACCTGCTGCGTGCCGAGCGCGACTGTGACCGCATTATGTCCGTGACAATCCTGGGCAAGGGCGGCGAAGTGACCTTTGAGGCCGACTATTTCATCGATGCCACGGGCGACGCCGATCTGACGGCATGTGCCGGTGCACCGTACCGCATTGGCCGCGAGGAAGACAATCTTTGTCAGCCGATGACGCTGTGCTTCCGCATGTCCGGCGTAGACGTTGACCTCGCGTTCAAAAACACGGAGAAGATCAACGCGCTTTACAGAAAATTCCGTGAGGACGGCAAAATCAAAAACCCGCGCGAAGACGTGCTGAAATTCAAATATGTCGCAGACGGCGTACTGCACCTCAACTCTACGCGCATTGTGAAGCGATCGCCGTTCGATCTTTATGACTTAAGCTTTGCCGAGCGCGAAGCCCGCCGCCAAATGTTCGAGCTTTACACGTTCCTCAAAGAAAACTGCGAGGGGTTTGAAAACAGCACGCTGCTGTCCTCCGCCCCGGAGATCGGCGTGCGCGAAAGCCGTATGATCGACGGTGTGTACACGCTGACGGTCACGGATCTCAAGGATTGCGTACATTTTGAAGACGGTATTGCGGCGTGTAACTATGATATTGACATTCACAACCCGGAGGGCACCGGCACGAGCCATTATTACTTCAAAGAGGGCACGTATTACACCATTTCCTATCGAAGCCTGATGCCGAAGAACATCAAAAACCTGCTTGCAGCCGGCCGCTGCATTTCCGGCAGTCACGAGGCACAGGCATCATTCCGTATTATGCCCACGTGTTGCAGCACGGGTGAAGCCACCGGTGTTGCGGCTGCCGTTGCCGCGCAGGAACACACCGATTTCCCGGAAACGGACGTGAAGAAAATTCAAGCATTGCTGCGTAAGCACCACGCGTTTATCGGCGAGTAAAATCTGAAAATACAGCGAAAAACCCTCGACATCTGAAATGTGCTTCAGCTTGTCGGGGGTTTTCTATCGTTCGTCCCTTATGCGTTTTTCAGTGTTTCGGCAAGGTCTTCGAGCGCGCGAGCGGAAAGCGCGGCGTAGCGCTCTTTTTTGTCACGAATGTGCGGCTCAATGACGGGCAGAATGCCGAAGTTCGCACCCATCGGCTGGAAATCTTTCGAGGGACTGTGCGCGGCGTGCTCTGCAAGTGAGCCCATCATGGTAGTGATGGGCAAAATGAGCGGCGCTTTGCCCTCTAAACGGCGCACGGCGTTGCGTCCCGCAAGCAAGCCGGACGACGCCGATTCCATATAGCCCTCCACGCCGGTCATCTGCCCCGCAAAGAACAGCTCCGGGCGCGTGCGCATGGAGAAATCCGCGTTCAAAAGCTTCGGCGAATCGAGGAACGTGTTGCGGTGCATCACGCCGTAGCGCATGTACTCGGCGTTTTTCAGGCCGGGAATCATACCGAACACGCGCTTTTGCTCGGGAAATTTCAAGTTTGTCTGGAATCCTACAAGATTGAACAGCGTTTTTTCTGCGTTTTCGGTGCGCAGCTGCACCACGGCCCACGGGCGGTGACCCGTGCGGGGGTCGCGTAAGCCGACCGGTTTCAACGGGCCGAAGCGAATCGTATCGTGTCCGCGCTGTGCCATGACTTCAATGGGCATGCAGCCCTCGTAGACCTTCGGGTTCATCACGTCAAAATCGTGAATGGGCGCGCGCTCCGCGGTGATAAGCGCTTCATAAAACGCATCGTACTCCTCTTTGTTCATCGGGCAGTTGATGTAATCGTCGTCGCCCTTATCGTAGCGGGAGGCCGTGAAGCAGTGCTCCATATCAAGGCTTTCACGCGTGACGATCGGTGCGGCGGCATCGAAAAAGCTGAGCGCACCGCCGCATAAGTTCGTGATCTGTTCGGCAAGCGTGTCGCTCGTCAGCGGGCCGCTTGCAATAACGGTCACGCCCTCTGCGGGAATTTCCGTCACTTCGCCGTGCATCACTTCGATGTTCGGATGCTCCGTGATCGCTTTTGTGACGAGCTCTGAAAAGCGGTCGCGGTCAACGGCGAGCGCGCCGCCTGCGGGCACGGCGGTTTTATCCGCACAGGCAACGAGCAGAGAATCCATGCGGCGCATTTCCTCTTTCAAAAGCCCGGCGGCGCTGTCGATGCGCGCAGCCTTCAAAGAATTCGAGCAGATGAGCTCCGCAAACCCGGCGCTTTTATGCGCGGGCGAAAACTTCTGTGGCTTCATCTCGAAAAGGCGCACAGGATACCCCGCCTGCGCAATCTGCCACGCCGCTTCGGAGCCGGCAAGACCCGCGCCGATGACGGTGACGGTCTGCTTATTCTCCATCTTTCTCCCCCGCGTCGTCCTTATTGAACGTGTAAGTGCAGCCCGGCGTTACGCAGTAGAGCGTCTGGGCTTTGTCTTTTTTCTTTAAGAGCACCTTACCGCAGACCGGGCAGGTCTTGTCGGACGGCGCGTCCCAAGAGACGAAATCGCACTTCGGGTAGTTGTCGCAGCCGTAGAACACACGGCCGCGCTTCGATTTTTTCTCGATGATCTTGCCGCCGCACTTCGGGCACTTTGCACCCGTATCGTTGACGATTTTCTGCACGGTCTTGCACTCCGGGTAGCCGGAGCAGGCGATAAACTTGCCGTAGCGGCCGAATTTGACGACCATCGGCTTGCCGCAGTTCGGGCAGACAAGGTCGGTCTTGTCTTCTTCAAGCTGAATCTTCACGCCGTCCATTTCGGTCTTCGCCTTTTTGAGCGTCTTCTCAAAGTCGTCATAGAAGTCGTGCAGCGTGTGCACCCAGTCTTCCTGACCGCTCTGTACTTCGTCAAGCTCTTTTTCAACGGCGGCGGTGAACTTGATATTCACAATGTCCGGGAAACGCTCTTTCATCAGCTTTGTAATGACTTCGCCGAGCTCGGTGGGCTTAAAGGACTTACCTTCGCGCGTGACGTATTCGCGGCTCGTGATGGTTGTGATGGTCGCAGCATACGTGGACGGGCGGCCGATGCCGTTTTCCTCCAGCGTCTTGATGAGCGAGGCTTCAGTAAAGCGTGCGGGCGGCTGTGTAAAGTGCTGCGTACCCTTGAGGTCGCGGACTTTCAGGGACATGCCTGCTTCAAGCTTCGGCAGGTCTTTGCCCTTTTCTTCTTCCACGTCGCGGCCCTCTTCGTAGAGCACAGTGTAGCCGTCAAACGCGACGTTGTAGCCGCTTGCTTTAAAAATATAATCGCCTGCGGTGATGACCGCCTGCGTGGTGTTCAAAACACAGTTAGCCATCTGGCACGCGACAAAGCGCTCCCAAATGAGCTTATAAAGCTTGTACTGGTCTTTTGTAAGGGAAGATTCCACGTCCTTCGGTGTGAGTGCGACAGAGGTGGGGCGAATGGCCTCGTGACCGTCCTGTGCGTTGGCACGCGCCTTATAATGGCGTGGCTTAGAAGGCAAATACTGCTTGCCCCAGCGCTCGCCGATGAACTGCACAGCCTCCTGCACGGCGTCTTCGGAAATGCGCAGAGAGTCGGTACGCATATAAGTGATGAGACCCACGGCACCCATGCCCTCAATGTCCACGCCTTCGTAAAGCTCCTGCGCGGCTTTCATCGTGCGCTTCGCCTGAAAGCCCAGCTTGCGCGAAGCTTCCTGCTGCAAGGTGGATGTGATGAACGGCGGTGCAGGCTGCTTGTTCTTCTTGCCTTTTTTGACGGACTCCACCATGAACGCGGCGGATTCGAGGTCGGCAAGGATTTTATCGGACTGCTCTTTGTTCGTGATTTTAATCTCGCCGTTTTTATCGCCGTAGAACGATGCGCCGAAAATGCTGCGGGAACCCTCAGCGGTCAGGCGTGCATCGATAGACCAGTATTCTTCGGGCTTAAACTTGCGGATCTCTTCCTCGCGGTCCACGATGATGCGCAGTGCAACAGACTGCACACGGCCTGCGGAAAGACCGCGGCGAATCGTTTTTGCGAGGAACGGGCTGAGCGAATAGCCCACAAGGCGGTCGAGAATGCGGCGCGCCTGCTGGGCGTTCACAAGGTTCTGGTCGATGGAACGCGGGTGCGCCATGCCCTCCGTGATGCCGGTTTTCGTAATCTCGTTGAACGTGACACGGTTGTGGTAATCCTCGTCAAGGCCGAGGATATACGCAAGGTGCCAGGAGATTGCTTCGCCTTCGCGGTCGGGGTCGGTCGCGAGATACACGGTATCGGCCTCTTCGGCCGCTTCCTTCAGTTCGGAAACAAGCTTCTCCTTTCCCTTGATGATGGCATATTTCGGCTTGAAATCGTTTTTCACGTCCACGCACAGGCGCGCCTTCGGCAGATCGCGCACATGGCCCATGGAAGCGATGACTTCATAGTCGCCGCCCAGATATTTCTTGATCGTTTTCGCCTTGGCAGGCGACTCAACGATAACGAGTTTCGACATGGTTTTCTATCTCCTATTCTGTATCTATTTAAACCGCACAGCGAATGTGCGAGTGGAAGAATCATGTATTAGGTGCATTTGAAAACAAAGAAAATGCGAAACGGACAAGCTTTCGATTTTTCAAATACACCTTAGTATAGCGTACTTTTACGCCTTTGTAAACCTCTGGCCGGGATAAGTTTTAATGAGGCCGAAAAGCTCGAGCTCCGTGAGTGCCGCCAAAATTTTCCCCGTGGGCATGCCCAGTTCAAGCTCCAGCTCGGAAGCGTGCTTGGGGGTATCGTTCAGTACGGCGTAAACGGTTTTTGCATCTTCAGAAACGTTTTGCAAAAGGTTGTTTTCGGGCGCAGGGATCGGCTCGGCAGGCTTCTTCTCTGCTATTTCGGGCTCCTTTTCTGCATCGGAAAGCGACGCAATCTTCGGGCGAACGCGGGAGACATGGGAGATATTTTCCGCTGTGCGGGCAAGCTGTTCTATACGCTCCTGTCTGCGGCGGGAAGCAAACGGCTTTAAAACATCCTCTGCAGTGTAAATGCGCGCTGCACCGTCCTCTTCCAGTGCGATACAGCCGGAAAACGCTTTCTCGTCTTCGCCAATGAATACGAAAACCTCGCGATTCTGCTCTAAAGCATACTTTGCGGTGATGAGTGCACCGCTCTTTTTTGGCGCTTCCGCAATGAGCACGCCGTGCGCCATGCCGGAGATCAGCCGGTTGCGCACCTGAAACGCGCCGCGCTGCACAGGCGTGTGCATGGGATATTCCGTGACAAGTGCACCGCCGAAATCGACGATCTCGCGGCGCAAAATGGCGTTGTCCATAAGATACGGATATTCGAGCCCGCACGGCAAAATTGCGATTGTCTTGCCGCGGCCGTTCAGTGCACCCTTGTGTGCCTCGGAATCAATGCCGAGCGCGCCGCCGCTGATAACAACGGCGTTTTTGAGCGCAAGCCCGTAGGCGATCTCTCTTGCGGCATTGAGCCCGTTTTGACTGGCTTTCCGCGTGCCCACAATGCTGATAGAAACGGCATCGGAAAGGATGTTCAAATCACCCTGCACATATAAAACGGCGGGCGGATTGTAGATTTCTTTCAGCAATACAGGGTAGTCTCCGTCATCGGGCGTGATGACCTTTTGGCCGAGCTTCAAATAATACTCGAGCGCTGCGACGGCCTGTTCCGCGCCGTAGGCATTGAGCGCGGCAAGCTCTTTATCCGAAACGAACGAAAAGGAGCTCCACAGTCGTGTGCCGCCCTGATACAGCTTTTCAGCACTGCCTATGCGGCGCACGAGCTGCACAGGCTTCGGGCTGCCTGCGCCAAACGCGTTTTGCAGCCAGATCCAGTATACGCGGTTATCCATGGCTTGTGCCTCCTGCCCCGTTGCGCTCCATTTCCCACAGCACAATGGCGGCTGCGGTGGAGGCGTTGAACGATTCCGCTCTGCCGCGCATGGGGATCGTCACGCGGTCATGACAATGCTCGATGGCTTCATTTGTGAGACCGTTGCCCTCGTTGCCGATCCACACCGCCCAGTTTCCCGTTTCAAACGGAATGGTCGTGATGGGCGTAGCGTCGCTGTCCGGCACGGCGGCAAGTGACGTGATATTCTCGGCATGTAACACTTTCAGGCAATCCTCTGCCGTCTCAAAGCGGCGGATGCCGAGGCGGAACACCGCGCCCATGCTGCCGCGCAGCACTTTCGGAGCGTATACGTCGCAGCAGGTACCCACAAGCGCCAAATGCCGCACACCGAGCGCTTCCGCTGTGCGCAGCACGTTACCCATGTTGGACGGGTCCTGAATATTTTCCATAACAAGCACATGACGGCACGGGCGTGTATCCGACTCTGCGGAAACAGGCAGGCCGTCCGCACGGCGCTTCGGCATGCGACACACGCAGAAAATGCCTTGCGGGTTCTTTGTATCGGACAGCATGGGCGCGATGTGCTCCTCTATGCAGTATGCGTGCTCTGTCTGCTTTAAAACCGGATCTAAATAATCTTTGTATTTTTTAGCGGCGTTTTCCGTAAAGAAGCACGCGGCAATCTCCGTTTGGCTCCTTGCGGCATCGGCGCAAAGGCGTGCACCCTCGGCCATGAAAAGGCCTGCTTCACTTCTGTTTTCCGCTTTCTGCAAAAGTGCGGCGGCATTTTTAACGACGCTGCTTTTACGGCTGGTGATTTTTTCGATTGGCACGGTACACACTCCTTTTTACCGATAATAAACAGAAATCCTGTGCACTGTATTTTACGGCACACGGGAAATTTCCGCAAAGGCGATTTTGCACAAAGAAATACACTTACGTTTGCAACTATCACCCTAAAAAATGTGCGCCCGGAAGAATTCCGGACGCACGGATAGCTTAATTATACAGAAGCCTTTGCCTTCTCGACAAGCGCCTTGAAAGCTGCTTCGTCCGCGATGGCGATCTCGGAAAGCATCTTTCTGTTGAGCGTGATGCCAGCCTTCTTAAGACCGTTCATAAATGCGGAATAGGTGGTGCCGTTAGCACGGCAAGCCGCGTTGATTCTGGAGATCCACAGACGGCGGAAATCTCTCTTCTTCTGCTTTCTGCCGATGTAAGCATAGTTGCCGGACTTCATGACAGCCTGCTTAGCCATCTTAAAGTGTCTGCTCTTGGAACCCCAATAGCCCTTAGCAAGCTTCAGAACCTTTTTTCTTCTCTTGCGCGTAGCGAGCGCACCCTTAACTCTAGCCATTTATAAAAACCTCCGATTATGCTTTACTTAAACTTGAGCTGCCCTGTTCACTTATGCGTAGGGGAGCATCTTCTTAACAGCCTTTACGCTGGTCTTATCCGTAACGGTCGTGCCGCGTGCATGGCGCTTGGACTTAGCAGTCTTGCCATGGCCGTTCAGAAGGTGGCTCATGTAAGCGTGGCCACGGATAACTTTACCCTTCTTGGAAATCTTCAGGCGCTTCTTAGCACCGCTGTGTGTTTTGAGCTTCGGCATTTTATAGTCCTCCTTGAAATTGTTACTTAACGGGCTTGGGGGCAAGGAACATCAGCATGTTGCGCCCTTCGAGCTTCGCGGGCTTATCGACGTTTGCCGTGTCAGCGAGCGATTCTGCGAAACGCTTCATGATGTCTGCACCCAGTTCCGGATGACCCATCTCTCTGCCGCGGAAACGGATGGAAACCTTGACCTTGTTTCCGTCGTTGAGGAAACGGATCGCATGATTTCTTTTCGTCTCGAAGTCGTGGGTATCAATGTTGAGAGACAAACGGATCTCTTTGATTTCAACTACGCGCTGGTTCTTTTTCGCTTCTTTTTCACGCTTTGCCTGTTCGAAACGGTATTTACCGTAATCGATGATTTTGCATACGGGCGGCGTGGCCTGCGGGGCAATCTTTACGAGGTCAAGATTTTTCTCAGCCGCAAGGTTTAAAGCGTCACGGGCCGACATAATGCCGAGCTGTGCGCCGTCTGCGCCGATCACACGGATCTCTTTATCGCGGATCTCTTCGTTTATCTGCAGTTCCTGTTTGCTAATGGTTAAGCACCTCCATCACGCGTGCGATAACTTGTTTTCGCGAAGCCGGCAATAAAACAGCGGGCAGAGAACCTCTGCCCGCAAATCAACTCAATCAAACACACGAATTTATCGTGATTCTTCTCGATATTGACCTGTGTCAGACGGTACTGCACGGGTGTGAGCCATAGCTCCGCTTTGTTTTCCAAATATTATATTACCACAAAGAGCGCAATCTGTCAATAGGTAAACGGGGCCTAAAAATAATTTTATTCTTTTCCCGGTGCATAAACAGGGGCGTTCATATAAAAAGAGTAAAGCACGGTGTCTTTCACTTCTTTATTCATGACGCGGGTCATCGCTTCTTTGTAGAGCGTGAGCTGCGGGCCGTATCGTTCCCACAATTCCTGTTTATTGTAGCACCGATCGGTCTTAAAGTCAAGAATATAAAGCGAACCGTTTTCTTCAAACATGCAGTCCACTGCGCCCTGCAGGATCATCGGCTGCGCGGCATCTTCCCCGCTGAGTGTTTTATCCGTGAGTCCTGCGGGAATGGAAACGATGAACTGCTGCTCTTTATAAACGCGGTCGGCATGTAAAACGCGCTGTCCGAGCGGGCCGGTAAAGAACTTTTCCACACGGGTAAGATCGACGGCGTTTGCCTGCGCTTCGGTGAGATAGCTTTGCTCGATAAGGCGTTTGAGCTCCGCTTCGGGGTCTTTTGAAGCGGCGGAAAAATCCGCAAACTGCATGAAGTTGTGCAGCGCCGTGCCGCGCTCTGCGGGCGTCAGTCCCTTGGCGCTCAAAAACGCCGGGCGTGAAAGTGTGGCTTCCGTTTCGGCTTGTTCTGCCGCAAGCGCGGAGGCCGCGACCTTCGTTGCAAGCTTTGTCTGTGCGGCGTAGGGATACACGAACGAAATATCCCTTTCGATGCGCGTCTTGAGCGCTTCATCGACCGGTGCGGGCGCTTCGGCTTTCGGCAGGTCGGATAAAATCTGCGGTTCACTGTACACGACGCGAATATCCCACGGCGTGTAGTGTGTGCGCAAAATGATGTCGTCATCCGCTTCGATGCGGCGGCGCAGGTCATTTCCGTTCGGGTGCCGCAGCGCACAGAGCATCAGCCACTCCGAAATGCCGGAAGCGTTGCTGACAGTGTACGGCGGCACGGTCTCCTCCTCGGTGATCTGTGCCGCAAGCTTTTGCAGGTTTGTATCGATATTTTTCACGGTGGAAAGCAGAATGAGCTTCTCTTTGGCACGGGTCATCGCGACGTAGAACACGCGCAGCTCCTCTGCGGAAGCGCTTTCCGCCGTTGCAAGGCCGATGGCCTCGCGGATGAACGCGGTGCGGCGCACGCCGGTCTCGGGGTCTGTAAGGCGCATGCCGACACCGAGCTGTGGGTGCATGCGCAGGTCGTCCGTATCATTCACGAATTTCCGGCCGCAACCCGCGATGATGCACACGGGAAACTCCAAGCCCTTCGATTTGTGAATGCTCATGATGCGCACGACGTTGGCGTTTTCCGAGACGACATTGGCGCTTTCCATATCGGATCGATTCTTTTTCAGGCGCTCCGCAAAGCGCACGAAGCCGGAAACGCCGCTGTACCCGTAGGCTTCGTATTCTGCCGCGTATTTTTCCAGCAGGCGAATGTTTGCAAGGCGGCTTTCTCCGCCGGGCATGGCGCGCACGATGTTCTCGTAACCGGTTTCGGTGCACAGCATATTGATAAAGCTGTCCGCAGTCATGGTGGAAGCGAGCGCTCGGAAACGCGTCAGCTCATCGCGCACACGTACACAGCGCTCGTTTTCGGCGCGCAGAAGCGAAACGTACAACGTCTCTCCCCCGCACTCGCGGCGCAGTTGCGCCATATCTTCCGCTGTGAAGCCGTAAATGGGGCTCATCAAAACGGAGAGCAGCGGAATGTCTTGATCCGGGTTATCGATGACGTTTAAAAATGCCAAGATGAGCGAGACCTCCGCCGCGGCGAAAAAGCCGCCCGTGACAGCCGCCCACGTGGGAATGCCCGCATTGCGCAGATTTTCTGCATAGACAGGTGCATATTTATTGGAGCTGCGCAGCAAAATGCAGAAATCGCGATATTCTATGGGACGCTCCTGACCGTTTTCCGTGACGGTGAAGCCGCTTTCCATCAGCTCGCAGATGATTTTTGCGATACGCTGCGGCTCCAGCACCTCTGCGCCCACGCCGTCGATGTCTTCCAAAAACTCCACGCGCGTTTCGCAATCCGATTTTTCGGGGTACTGCGCGCCCGCTGCAAGCTTTTCATCGCCGACATAATCGATGCCGCCGCATGTGCGGGACATAAGCTGCGTAAAAACGAAGTTGACGCTTTCCGTCACGGTTTTGCGCGAACGGAAGTTGCGGTCTAACACGATAGATGCCGGATATGCGTCCTTTTCGCGGTCATAGCGCGGAAATTTATCTTTATAACGGATGAAAATATCCGGCATTGCCTGACGGAAGCTGTAAATACTCTGCTTTACGTCGCCCACCATAAAGCGGTTCGCGCTGTTTTGGGAAATGGATTCAAAAAGATAATCCTGCACGTCATTCGTGTCCTGATATTCGTCCGTCATGATTTCGTCGAAGCGCTCGGAAACGAGCTTTGCAGTCTCTGTGCGCCGAAATGTACCGTCTTCCTGCTCCGTTAAAAACAGCTGCAAGGCCATGTGCTCAAGATCACTGAAATCGAGCACGTTTTTCTCACGCTTTTTCGCGCTGTATGTTTTCTCGAACGACTGCACGGCCAGAAACAGATAGACGACCGTGCCGGTCGTGGCGGCGATTTCTTCCGTGAATTTCTGGTCTTCCGCGTCGCCTGCAAGCTTTTGCAGTTTGCCGATTTCCTTTTTTACCATATCGCGCATGGCCTTGATGCGATCGGCACGCGGGTCTTCTCCTCTGAAAGAACCGAGCTTATCGAACGTGACGGTCAAGTCGGAAAAGCGGCAGGTTTCAGGGTCTTCCATTGCCTGCAGCTTTGCCGAAAGCTTATCGATATCCGCGCCGAGTGCCGTGCAGTACGCTTTTTCAAGGTCCGGGTCTTCTGTCGCAAGGCGGTATGCACTGTGGGAAAGCTTGATTGCGAAGTCATAGACCTCCATGATATGCTGCCGGACGACCTCGCCCCAGGGTGTTTTGACCGGGGACTGCGTGACATCCGTCATGGCTTTTTGAATGTCCCGCATCCATTTGTCCGGAAACGGATGGCTGCGCGTGTATTCGTACATTTTGAGGATTGCGGCGGAAAGGCGGGCGTCGTTTTTGTCGCCGCCGAGCACATCCGCCAGGTCTGTCCTAAAGTTTTCGTCTTTGTACCACTCGGTCAGCACTTCGTCGAGCGATTCGGTCATCAGCTCTTCCTGTTGCTTATCGGTGATGATGGAGAAATCGGGCGAGATACCGAGCAGGTAGAAAAATTCGCGCACAATGTCCGAACAGAAGCTGTCTACCGTGCAGATGTGCGCCTGCTGCAATAAAAGCTGTTGGCGGCGCAAGCGGGTGTTTTCCGGCTGCTCCTTCATGAGTGCCAAAAGTCGCTTTTCGATGCGGTCGCGCATTTCGGCTGCGGCGGCTTTTGTGAAGGTCACGACGAGCAGACGGTCGGCGTCCGTGGGATGCTCCGGATCCGTCAGGCGCTCGATAACACGCTCCACGAGCACCGCGGTCTTGCCGGAACCCGCAGCGGCGGAGACCAGAACCGTACCGCGCCGCGCTTTGATGGCGTCGAGCTGTGCGTCAGTCCAATTCGGCATTTTCCCCACTCCCTTTCTCTAAGTCATTTTCCATGCGCGCGAGCGCTTCGTCGTTTTTCATGCTGTTCTTTTCGGCATCGTCCGCAGCGTGCTCGGAGCCGCAGACGGACGTATACGGGCACCACGCGCAGGTGTTGATGTTCTGCATCAGCGGTTTTGCCATGATTTCACCGGCAGAAAGCTCCTCCGCCATCGTTGCGATGAGACGCTCCACGTAGCGCAGGACGATCTGCAGCTCCGGCTCATTTAAAGCGGAAGCCGTACCGCTGAGTTTTCTTGTTTTGGTGAGATAAACAGGAATAAATCGACCGTTCAGACCCATTTCCATGGCATTCAAAATTTCGTTGTCCTTTAAAAGCAGGCCGTTCATGCGCAGGTTTTTTTCCACTTCCTGCTTTAGCTTTTCAGCGTTTTCCGTGCCGTCCGAGGTCACACTTGCAATGAACGCCGGCATGTACAAAATGCCCGCCGGGTGCAGGTCTTTATTCTGCGCGAGCGCCGCGAGGTAAATAAGCATTTGCAAGCTCATGCCGTACAGAACATCGGCGAGCTTAAACTCTTTGCGGCCGGTTTTATAATCGACGACGCGCACATAGGTCGTACCGTTTTCATCTTTATACAAATCCACACGGTCGATGATGCCGCCGACCGTGACGAGCCCGTTTTTCGTTGGGATGCGCAGCGGTGGGTACGGTGTGCCGTTTTTGAGCTCCAGCTCGAAATGCTCCGGGCGGAACAGGCTGTGCATCATTTCTTCCGACATATGGGCGATGAGCTTTACGGCCGTTTGCTCCATGCGGTACAAGCGGTATTTTTCGCGCGGCGAAAGAGCATCATAGCCGCCCATATTTTCGCGCACATAGTCCATGATGCTCGTGTGTACGCGCGCTTTTAAGTCATCTGCATAAAGGTGCAGCGCTTGAATGTCTTCCGCACGACCGAGAATCTGCTCGAAAAGATAGTGCATCAGACTGCCGTATTCCAGCGCATCGATCTCTGCCGGACGGCGCTCCTTTGCGCCGAGGCCGTAGCGGCAGAAGTATTTAAAGCGGCACTGGTGGTAAACTTCGATTTGGCTTGCGGAAAAATAGTGTCCGCCGCCAAAATAGTCGTTTGCGGTCTCCGGCGCAAGGCGAGCCGAAGCCATGCGGTCTGTGCCGCCGAGGACCTGCAAACGCCCGGCGAACTCCGGCTTTTCGCGAAAAACACTTTTTAATGTCTCGGAGACGGTCGAGTTTTCGTTGAAAAGCGACGCCGTTTGCGAAAACGCGGCTTCCGGTGCGTTTGCGAAAAACTCCGGCGGCAGGTTTTGTGTGATTTTTAAATTCGGCAGCGCCAGCTCGACTGCGCTGATGAGCTCACCGGGCGATTTTGCCTCCTGCCCTACACTGACGGGATACGTAAGATACAGCTTCTCCGAAGCGCCGCACAGCGCGGCGTAGGCGAGGTACTTTTCCTGTAACATGCGGTCTTCGAGCACATCGGAGACGGGCAGCTCGAGCGCAAGGAGCGTGCGGCGCTCCGGCTCACTGAACACACCGTTTACGGACGGAATGAGCGGAAACTCGCCTTGCACGGCGCCGAGCAGGAACACGGCGCGCGGCACGGACTGACGGATGCGGTCTGCGGTGCCGAATGTGATGCTGTCCATACTCTGCGGGATGTCCGAAACATCCTCGCCGCTGACGATCTCCTTTAAGAGTCTTCCGTATTTTTCACCCGTGATGATCTGTTCACCGAGCACGCCTGCCATTTGGTCGAGTACTTCCATGAGCAAATCCCAAATGCGCATTTGAGCGGCGGAAAGGTCATCGCGCCCGGCATTTTCGAGCGTGCGGCAAAATATCGGGAAGCTTTGCTCCAAATCAAAATCGATGAGAAGCTTATAAACGGCTTCGGAGATCTGCTCGCCGGAAGCGTGTGCGGTGCGCTCGGAGAATTTTATAAGCGGTGCGGTGACGCGCTCGCGCAGAGCGTTCAGCGTGCGCAGTGTCTCGGCCGCGGTGTCCTCCATCGGCTTACCGAAGCCGTCCGGGTGTTTTGTGAAAGGGCTGCACCAAGCGGACGCGCCGTTTAATTTCCAGGTATAAACGTAGTTTTCAAGCTGCGCGAGCTCTTCTGCCGTAAAGCTTGTAATGCCCGTTTTCAGCATGGCGAGCACATCTTCCGAACGCCATTTGCGGCTGCCCGAAATGATTTGAAACGCGGAGAGCACAAAGCGCATCAGCGGCTCGGCATCGACCGTGCGCGCTTCGGAAAGAAACGCCGGAATTTCCCAGCGGCGCAGCGCGGCGGCAAACAGCCGCGTGTAGCGTTCGCCGTCACGGCAGATGACGGAAATATCGCGGTAGCGGTAGCCCTCGTGCAAAACAAGGCTGCGGATTTTAGCCGCGGTGAAGTCCGCTTCCTCATACGGAGAGGTCGCGCGGAACACACACACGTTTTCAGCTGTATCTGCTTGCTGTACGTGGCCGGCGTAGGTGCTTTCCACGGCGCGAAGTGCATCGTTTTGAAAGCGATACGGCGTTTTACAGTACACAGGCGAAAGCACGCCCGTACCGCTCTCCTTTGCAAGGCGTATCAGGCGCGAAGCGGTGCGGCGCACGGTAGAAAACAGGTCTTTGCGGCTCGTGTCGAGATCGTCGCAGCACAGCGAAACACTGACTTTTTCCGCATGGCGCAGTGCGTGGCGCAAAACGCGGTACTCCTGCACGGTGAAGCCGTCAAACGCATCGACGGCGACATAAGCATTTCGGAAAAAATCCGGATGGTTGGCCAGCAGGTCATCAAGGCGCGTCAGGTCGTCGAGCGGATCGAGATACGTCTGCGCGACGAGTGCTTCATATGTACCGTAAATGAGCGCGATCTCTTTTAGTTTGCGCGAAAGGCTGTCTTCTGTGACGGCTTCGGCGGTTTTTGTGAGCATATCGGGCTCAATGCCGCAGATTTTCATTTCACCGACGGTGTTCAATAAAACGTCCGTCATGCGATCGGCGCTTTTTTCAAACAGCGTGAGTTGGTCGGCACAGTTTTCAAGCGCCAAGGTCATCAAAATACGCCTGCCGCCGTCCGTTAAACGCTTGCCTGCACCGCCGCCGTACTGCAAAAATGCCGCCTGCGCAAGGCGCGTAAAGCTGTGCACCTGTACACGGTTCGCGGTTTCAGCACCGTATTCCATAAGCAGCGCGCGTTCGGATTCAAACGTATATTGTTCTGGGACGATCAAGATTGTTTTCGACGCAGTGCTTTCCGCAAGGCGTTTACGCAGCAGCGTCGTTTTGCCCGTGCCGGCGCGGCCGAGGATCAACTCCAGCATTCTTCTTCCTCCTTTTTCTGTTTAGAGCTTATATTGTTATTTTAGCACATGTGCATTCACGCGTCAAAGAGTTCGCGGAGACGTGAGAAAATTTCCGCCACCTTGAATTTGACTTCGTAGCTTTCCGGTTCACGCACGAGTGTATCGGTATCATCAGGCAGGTTGGATAGGTCGCTTGCACCGGGCATGCACAGCGCCGGAAATACAACGCACCACCAGTTTTTGCCCTCGGCCTTGCCGAGCGAAATGCGCAGTGTACGGTAACGCCCGGCGGGCAGCTTGAAGCTCTCGTAGGTGCGGGTCGGAAAGTACATTTCGCAAACTTCCGCTTTGGCGCAGTACGGGAGGTTTTCGGCTTTCAAGACGGAATTTGCTGCCGCTTCAAGGCTTTCAAGGTGCGTGCAGAGCGCTGTGACGGCCGTGTCAAAATCTTCCGCATCGCCGTACCACTGCTCGGCTTCCCGCAGCACGGCATCGCGCACGCGAAGCTTTACGGCTTGATCCGCTTCGTCGTTCGAGTTTGCAATAACATGCAGCCGCACGATGTTCTCTTCCAGCGCGGCACACTGGGCGGAGAAGCCCGCTAAATTTAGAAGCACCGTTAAGATCAGCCCGCACGCCATCGCGCGCAGAAGAAGCGTTCTGTTATACAGTGTTTTGATTTTACGCATCATAGATTTATCCTCCCTGAAATTTGCGTCGTTTCACAAAATTTCATTTAATTTTTTGTATAAAATATGGGCAGAAAATTTGCGGTTTATACTTTTCGCAAAGCTAAATTTCCGCTATACTATATAATAAACTATGCGCATCAAAACGGGAGGAATTTTTATGAACTGGACAGTACCGAACACCGAAAGCCTTTTACGCCGCCTAACGAAACCGAAAGGTAAGATTGACGTGGTTTTGGACACCGATACGTATAACGAGTTAGATGACCAATTTGCGCTTTCGTATATGATGAAAAACAGCGACAAGTTGAACGTAAAAGCGCTGTATGCCGCGCCGTTTTTGAATGATAAATCCGTATCGCCAAAGGACGGCATGGAAAAAAGCTATGACGAAATTCTAAAGCTGCTGACGCTTTTAAAACGCGAGGATTTAAAGTCCGTCACGTTTAAGGGCTCGGAAACATATCTCACGGACGAGGACAAGCCCGTGCTTTCGCCTGCGGCGGAGGACCTCGCAAAGCGCGCGATGGATTATACACCCGAAAAGCCGCTGTATGTCGTTGCGATCGGCGCGATCACGAATGTGGCTTCCGCCTTGCTTTTGAAGCCGGAAATTCGCGACCGTATCGTCCTTGTATGGCTCGGCGGCAACGCGCTGCACTGGCCGGACAACCGCGAGTTCAATATGTATCAAGATATTGCGGCGGGACGCATTGTTTTCGGATGCGGTGCGGCGCTTGTACAGCTGCCGTGCGCAGGCGTGGTCTCCGGCTTCTCCGTGAGCGAGCCGGAGTTCAAAGACTACTTTCTCGGCAAAAACGAGCTGTGCGATTATTTGGCACACTATGCCATTGAAGAAGGACGGCGCTGGGCGCAGGCGGAAACATGGTCGCGCGTGATCTGGGACGTGACGGCGGTGGCGTGGCTTTTGGACGGCGAGTTCATGGACGACACGCTTCTGCACAGCCCTATTCCCCAGTATGACGACACATGGACACCTTCGAACACGCGGCATTTTATGCGCTATGTGTACAGTATCCACCGCGATGTTTTACTCAAGGACCTTGTGCAAAAATTGACGGAAAAGTAAAATTTTCGTGCAATTTTGGCTTTTACGTGCTATACTTAATTTTACAGTAAACAGAATACGCACCTTTTCCCTTATTTTGATCCGAAAGGTTGGTTGTCTCATGAAAAAGCTGATTCTTGTGACCTCACCGCCTGCGTGCGGCAAAACCCGGCTTTCCAAACGCCTGTGTACGGCGCTGGATCATGTTGTTTATTTGGACAAGGACACGCTGATCCCGCTTTCCAAGCAAATTTTCAAAGTGGCGGGCAAACCGTATGACCGCAGCTCTGCGTTTTTTGAAGCGAACATCCGCGACTACGAGTACGAGACGATCTTGGACCTTGCGTTTGAGGCGCTGCGTTATGCGGACACCGTGCTCATCAACGCGCCGTTCACGCGGGAAATTCGCGACACGGCGTACATTCAGAATTTGCGCGCGAAGCTCGGTGAATATGGCGCAAAGCTGTGTGTTATTTGGATCGTAACCGACCCCGCTGTGTGCAAGGCGCGCATGATGAGGCGCTCTTCCGACCGCGACGCGTGGAAAATGGAACACTGGGACGAGTACATAAAGGGCGTGAATTTTGATATTCCCGAAAATCTGCGTATACCGGACGACCCAGAAAGTCTTTTGCTGTACTACAACTCGACCGACGACCTTGCGGACGCTTCATTTGCCCGCATTTTACCGATGCTGAACCAAAACTGATTTTAGGAGCCTACTCATGCAAAAAACCGATACCCTGTATACCGCATACGTTGAAGTTTTAAAAGAAGAATTGCTGCCCGCCATGGGCTGCACAGAGCCGATTGCCATTGCCTATGCGGCGGCAGCGGCACGGCGCATTTTAAACGAGCTGCCGTGTGAAGTCTGCGTCACGGCGAGCGGCAATATCATCAAAAACGTGAAAAGCGTTTTTGTGCCGAACACCGGCGGTCTGCGCGGCATCCCTGCGGCGGCTGCGGCGGGGATCATAGCAGGACATGACGAGCTTTTATTGGAGGTTATCTCAAAGGCGACCGAAGCAGAGCAGGCGGAGATCAAGGCTTATATGGAGCACACGCCGATCACCGTGAAGCTTTCGGACTCTCCCTATATTTTCGACATTGACATTACGGTGAAAAGTGAGCATCATACGGCAAACGTGCGTATTGTGGGGCACCACACGAATATTGTGCATACGGAAAAAGACGGCGAAATATTGCTCGATACCTGTGCCGATACTCCGGCGGAAAGCACGGACAGCGGCATTTGCGACCGCAGTGCGTTTTCGGTGAAGACGATTCTTGAGTTTGTTGAGTGTGCAGAGCTTTGCGATATTGAAACGCCCGTAAAACGGCAGATTGACTACAACACACGCATTGCGAAAGAAGGTTTATCGGGCAGTTGGGGCGCGAACATCGGCAAGGTATTGCTCGAAACCTACGGCGATGATGTGAAAATCCGCGCCAGAGCCATGGCGGCTGCGGGCAGCGACGCGCGTATGAACGGCTGCTCCCTGCCGGTCGTCATCGTTTCCGGCAGCGGCAACCAGGGAATGACGGCTTCTCTGCCCGTTGTGGAGTATGCAAAAGAATTGAACGTCGGCTATGAAAAAATGATTCGCGCGGTGGCACTCTCCGACCTCGTGACGATCCACCTGAAGTCCGGCATCGGACGGCTTTCCGCGTACTGCGGCGCTGTGAGCGCAGGCTGCGGCTGCGGCGCGGGCATTGCGTATTTATACGGCGGCGGACTGAAAGAAATCGAGCACACAATCGTCAACTCCATTGCTATTGATTCCGGGATGGTATGCGACGGCGCAAAAGCCTCGTGCGCGGCAAAAATCGCATCTGCTGTGGATGCCGGCATTTTGGGCTACCACATGTACAAAAACGGGCAGCAGTTCCGCGCGGGTGATGGCCTTGTCACGAAGGGCGTTGAGGAGACGATACGCAACATCGGCATACTGGCCCGCGAAGGTATGCGCGAGACCGACCGCGAGATTTTGCATATCATGTGCGATTAAATGTGATAAACACAGAGACGTTTCTCTGTAGTTTTACAGGGAAACGTCTCTGTTCATTTTACATAAAGCGCTCCGGCAGACGAAAACAGTCCGCCGGGGCGCTTGGTATGTTATAGACTTTGCTTCAATATTTCTTCTGCGCAGCGCAGACCGTCTACGGCGGCGCTAGTGATGCCGCCGGCGTAACCTGCGCCCTCTCCGCACGGAAACAGACCGCGCACCGTGGGGCACTCGCGCGTCTCGTTTCTGAGGATGCGCACGGGTGAAGAACTTCGGGCCTCGGGAGCGGTCAATAAAGCGTCCGGGTCGTCAAAGCCCCTCAGCCGCCTGCCCATGCGGCGGATGCCCTCCGCCATGGAATCGCAGATATAACCGGGCAGCACGGTCCTTAAATCGCCGGGCACAACTCCGGGCCGATAGGTCGGCTGCACGCTGCCGTTCAGCGCGGTCGTTGCGCGGTTTTCAAGCAGGTCGCCAACGCGCTGGCACGGGGCACTGTATGCTCCCCCGCCCGCTTCAAATGCGGCGCGCTCGATTTTACGCTGAAACGCAATGCCGGCAAGCGGATGCGCGGAACCGAAATCCTCCGGCGTGATGCCGACAAGCAGCGCGGCATTGCTGTTTTGACCGTCGCGGGCGTATTCGCTCATGCCGTTTGTCACGACACTACCCGTTTCGGATGCCGCACCGACGACATAGCCGCCCGGGCACATGCAGAACGTGTACACGCCGCGGCCGTTTTCAAGGTGAACATTGAGTTTGTAGTCCGCCGCGCCGAGTGCGGGGTCGCCTGCAAAATCGCCGTACTGTGCGCGATCTATCGTCTCTGCGCGGTGCTCAATGCGCGCGCCGACGGAAAACGGCTTCGGCTCCATAGGTACACAGCTTTTTTCAAACAGCATTTTAAATGTATCGCGCGCACTATGGCCGACAGCGAGAATGACGTGTGCGGTCTCGATCGTCTCATTCGCACCGTTTGTCTCGGCAACAACCCCGCAAACAGCATTGTTTTTGACGAGCAGGTCGGTCATCTGCGTGTTGAAGCGCACTTCGCCGCCGAGAGATTTGATCTCCTCGCGAATGGCGCGGACGGTTTGCGGCAGCTTGTCCGTGCCGACGTGCGGCTTTGCGTCAAATAGAATGTCTTCGGGTGCGCCGTGTTCGCAGAGCGTTTGCAGTACGAAGAAAATGCGCTCATCTTTCGTGCCTGTATTGAGTTTGCCGTCCGAAAACGTTCCTGCGCCGCCCTCGCCGAACTGCACGTTGCAGCTTGGGTTTAGTTTTCGCATCTGCCAGAAGGTGTTTACGGCTGCTTGGCGTTCTTCTACAGAGCCGCCGCGCTCTAAGATGATCGGGCGCAGACCGGCGCGTGCGAGCAATAAGCCTGCGAACATGCCCGCCGGGCCAAACCCCACAACGACCGGACGCTGCGACAATGTACCGTGCGGCGGTATTGCATAGGTTCTTTTCGGCGCTTTTGAGACGTGGCTGTCGCGCACGCGGGAAAGCAGCTTGTCTTCGTTGCCGTCCGTTTCCACATCCACGGTAACGACAAAGCGCACGTCCTGCTTTTTTCTGGCATCAACAGAGCGCTTGACAAGTGCCAATTTTTTGAGCTTCTGCGCATCGGTACGCAGTTCTTTGGCGGCTGCGCGGCGCAAAGCTTCGTCCGTATAGTGAAGCGGCATGGAAATGTCGCTGATGCGTATCATCGTTTTTCCTCCTTCAGGCAGCGATAGGCTGCGCTTTTTCCGGCTGTGATGCCGCTTGCCCACGCAAAATGCAGATTGTAGCCGCCGCAATCACCGTGAATATTCAGCATCTCACCCGCAAGGTAAAGCCCCGGGGCTTTTTTAGATGCCATCGTGTGCGGGTCGAGCTCCGTAAGCGGCACGCCGCCCGCCGTGACCTGCGCCGCAGAAAAATCTTTCGTGCCGGTGATGTCCAACCTCCAGCCTTTAAGGAGAGAAGCAAGCTTTTTAAGCTGTGGGGCTTTGATTTTTACCGCCGGTTCGCTTTGCGCGATGCCCGCCGCGCCGACGAGCATATAGCCGAGACGCATATTGAGTAGGCCGGAGAGCAGATCGCCCGCTGCACGTGCGGGATACAATTTTGTCATCTCAAGGAGATAATCGAGCACGTCCTGATAGGCCATGTCCGGCAAAAGATCGAGCTGTACGGCGAGTGAAGCATATTTCTTATTACGGATCGTGCCGAGCGCATAGAACTCGCCGGCATACACGGAAAGGCCGAACACGCAAATACCGGAAATGCCGGTATCCGTAAACTGCACCTCGCCGCTTTCTTCATAGACGGGTTTATTGTCCGCCAAAAGCACGGCGTTTGCAGGGGCGCGCGTGCCGGAGAGCGTTTTCCACTGCTTTGCGCGCACGGTAAGCTGCGTTAAAGACGGATACAGCTTTGTCACCGTGTGGCCAAGCTGCTTTGCGAGCGTGTAGCCCTCGCCACAGGAATGGCGCGGAGATGCCGCACCGCCGCACGTCAAAATGCACTGCTTTGTGAAAAGCTGCGTGCCGTCCGTACAGATGAGCGTAAATCCGTTTTTGACTTTCTCGATTTTTGAGACGGTGTGTTCTTCCGAAAACGACACGCCGTATTTTTCGGCATCCCACCGCAAAGCGGAGAGTACGGCCGCTGCCTGCTGATTCTGCGGGTATACCCTGCCCTCGCTGTCCGACTTGGTGACAAGCCCCATTTCGCGGAACACGGCACAAATAGCTTCGGGCGTGTATTCATGCAATAGGTCTTGAATTGCCGTAACATCGCCGTGGTAATGCGCGGGCGAAACGTTTAAATTCGTTAAATTGCAGCGGCCGTTGCCGGTGGCGAGCAGCTTTCTGCCAAGCTTTGCGTTGCCCTCCAAAACAAGAACAGAACCGCGTTTTTTTAAAACATGTGCGGCGGCACACGACGCCATAAGCCCCGCTGCACCGCCGCCGATGATGATAATGTCTTTTGTTTCCATTTAAACTTCCTTATTAAATGAACATGCCGAGCAGGCCGTAGGAGAAAATCGCCATTAAAATATCCGCGATAAGCGTGCCGCCGATGACGGAGAAAAGCGCGTCTTTAATGGGCATTTTCATCAGCGCCGCGGCAAGCGAACCCGTCCATGCGCCGGTGCCCGGCAGCGGAATGGCGACAAAGATGAGCAGGCCAAACGTCTTGTATTTTTCAATCTGCGCAAACTTGCTTCTACCCTTGGCTTCCATGCGGTCAACAAGCTTTACAAAGCGCGTGTTGCGCATCCAGTCGAAAATCTTATTGATAAAGAGCAGAATGAACGGCGTCGGTAAAATGGTGCCGATGAAGCAGATCAGCATGGCAGGCAATAAATCTACGCCGAGCATTTTCGCCGCAACAAGACCGCCGCGCAGCTCGATGATGGGCATCATGGAGAGGATGAACACCGTAAGCTCACCCGGAATAATATTTCTGAAAAAATTGACAAGTGCTTCTACCATACTGAATTGTTCCTTTCATGATCCGTTCTTTTTCAAGTTTCTTAAAAGTTCCGCAAATAAGTATACTAAACGTCATGGTTTTTATTTTTCTTTTTAAGAATTATAGCTTACGTTTTGCTGACAAAACGTGCTCAAGATGTTTTCTGTGCGGCACAATAGGCTTCAAGGTCGCCGAACGAGTAGCCCGTTTCTTCCCATTTTGTAAGGAGCTCATCTAAGATTTCGGCGTTCGTGCTCGACGTGCTGTGCAGTAAAACGACCGCGCCGGGGTGAATGCGCGGTAATAATTTAGAAAATGCCTGCTCGGGTGTGGGCTGGTCATCCGTATACCAATCAACATAGGCAAGGCTCCAAAACACCGTGGAATACCCGAGCTGCTGCGCCATTTTGAGGTTTTCCTCACAGAATTTGCCCTGCGGCGGACGGTAGAGCTTCGGCATTTCGCTGCCGAGAACGTCCCTGTACAGCGCTTCATTCTTTTGCAGTTCGGTCTGAAAGCTTTGGATATCGCCGATCTTCGACATATCCGGGTGCGAATACGTGTGGTTGCCGATGGTGTGGCCTTCCTCTGCCATACGTTTTACAAGCTTCGGCTGCGTCTCAAAATAATTGCCGACAAGGAAGAACGTTGCCTTTACGCCGTGTTTTTTGAGCGCGTCCAGAATTCTCTCCGTGTTGCCGTTTTCAAAGCCGGCATCAAACGTGATGTAGATCTCTTTTTTGTTCGTGTCGCCGACATACAGCGCGTCGAAATTTTTTAAATACTCCTGCGAGGCATTTGCAACGGGCGGTGCACCCTCGCTTTGAAAGCTCAAACCCCAATCGGTAATACCTGCGGCGGCCTCTGCCGCACCCAAACGGTTGACTGCGCGCAAAGCGCAAACCATACCGATACACAAGAGAATGATTGCCAAAACAACATAAAGCACCTGCTTTTTACCGAATATGTGCACTTTCATTCTGTGTTCCCCCTATTTCTTTTTATAAAGAGTATGTGCAGGCACATAAAAAAGAACCGGGATAGCATTGCGAAGCACATGAAAATCCTGTACAATGATAAAAAGATGAATTGTAAGCTGATTGTAAGAATTCTATTCCCGATTTTGTAAGAGGTATTCTGTATACTTTCAGCATGGAGTGAAAAGGAGGGCATTTTATGCCGGATATGAATAAGAAAACCATTTTGGTTGTGGATGACGACCACGAGATCGTGCGCGCCATTACCATTACGCTGGAGCGCGAGGGCTACCATGTGCTGAACGCTTACGACGGCTTGCAGGCGCTGGATTGCGTGACCTCCCGCGAAGTGCATCTGATTATCATCGACGTGATGATGCCGAAGCTGGACGGACTTTCCGCCGTGATGAAAATCCGCGAAAAGAAAAATCTGCCCATCATCATTCTTTCCGCAAAGGGCGAAGACAGCGACAAAATTCTCGGTCTTTCCATGGGCGCGGACGATT
Organism: Hominenteromicrobium mulieris; assembly: GCF_046197855.1. Lineage (GTDB taxonomy): Bacteria > Bacillota > Clostridia > Oscillospirales > Acutalibacteraceae > Hominenteromicrobium > Hominenteromicrobium mulieris. The sequence goes on from NZ_CP173188.1 coordinate 1,736,332, forward strand.
ACATTTCGAAGCCGTTCAACCCGATGGAGCTTGTGGCGCGGGTGAAATCGCAGCTGCGGCGCTACACTGACCTCGGCGACATCAACACGCGCAGCGACAACGTGATCGTGAACGGGCGTTTGACGTTCAAGCTGGACGAGCACGTGCTGTATGCGGACGGCGAGCCAGTAAAACTGACGGCGACGGAAACGAAAATCGTGGAGCTTTTGATGAAGCACCCGGGCCGCATCTTCCCCGCCGAGGAAATTTACAGCCGCATCTGGAACGAACCCGCGTACTCGGCGGAAAACACCGTGATGGTGCACATCCGCAGAATTCGCGAGAAAATCGAGCTGAACCCAAGCGAGCCGGAATACTTGAAAGTGGTATGGGGGATCGGTTATGAAATTGAAAAGCACTAACCTTGCCCGCGGCGTTTTCGCCTGGTTCTGCTTTTTGCTGTGCGCGTTTTCTATTATTGCGGGGTTGATATTTGCCATATACTACGGGCGAAGCATTTTTGACGAGGGTAGCTATTTTTTTACCGAGATCGGACAAGCACTTTCGGGTGATCTGCGCGAAACGGATACGTATAAAGAAAATGCTTCCGCGCTGTTTGAGCGATTGTATTACAGTACGCAAGGCGATACCGCCGCGAATTCAAATGTGGCTGACGACGAAGATGCGGACGAAAACGCCGTAGCATCGAGCAGCTATCATTACTATGTTTCGCGTGACGAAACCGGCACAACGGTCTCCACGGTCTATGTGAAATCGATTTCTAAAGACGACCTCTATTCCGTAACAAGCTATAGCACAGACCCTGCCGGTAAAACGGTGACGAATGACTCAAACTGGGATGCACAGACGCTGCCGGAGGGGTTCAATTACCTTTTCATCTGCGAAGAAGGTGTAGTCAGAATTTATCACAGCGATAAAGACGGTGCTTTAGACTGTGTTTTCAGCAGTGATACACCGGGTGCAGTTTATACAAATACGCTTTCGTATACACTGGAAGCATTGAGACAAAGTAGCGTTCAATCGCCTAAAATCAGTTTTGCGGTGCGCACAGAGCCGACCTCTTACTACTCCTCGAACGAAATTGTCAGCGCAGCGCAGTTGCAAATGAAAACCATATATTTTTATATGGGATTGATTATGGCAGCGGTGATTATGTTCGTTCTGGTGCTGCTGTTCTCCATTTTGTTCCGGCAGGACAGAAAGCTGTTTGAGCGCTACATTGCACACGGACTCAAATGGATTTGGATAGAAATCAAAGTCATAGCTGTATTTGTATGGGCTTTTGTTGTGCTCAATATCATTTCGTATGGGTTTGACCTTGCAGGCACAGCTGTTACCCTGTTCTCCGTGTTCTTTGTGTTCTATTTGCTCGGCATCGATATTTCTCACAACCGGCGGATTTATCGGCACAACATCATTCATTCCGTTTTGAAGCTTGTGCTTGGCAACCGCGAAGGAAAAAAATTCGAGCAGATTGTTTACCGCAAATACATGGCGACCGCCGGTATTTTGGTGGGGCTTTGCATCGTAGGTGTTTTAGGATATGTGTTCTTTTACAGCCATTGGTTGATGAATACGATTTGGTTTGTCGCGTTTTACGTCGGTCTGTTTTCCGCGGGTGTGGGTACGCTTGTATGGTTTGCGTGGGCACTGCGCGACGACCTGCGCGATTATGGCAAGCTGATGGAGCAGGTGGAGCAAATGTACAAGGGCGACCTTGACGCGATGAATCACCTGCCCGCTACTTCCCCGCTTTATGATTCCGCTATGCAGCTCAATATGATCCGTGACGGCATCCGTATCGCGGTGGAGGAAGGCATCAAATCCGAGCGCACGAAGGTGGAGCTTATCACGAATGTTTCGCACGACATCAAAACGCCGCTCACGTCCATCATCAGCTATATTGAATTGATGAAGACCGAGCCGAATCTGCCGCCGCACATGCAGGATTATTTGAAGATCGTCTCGCAGAAAGCAGACCGTCTGCGCCATATGCTGCAAGATATTTTCGATGTCTCTAAAGCCGCAACCGGCAATATTACGCTGATGCCGGAATACATCGGTCTCGATAAGCTTTTGCGGCAGACGCTCGGAGATATGGACGGCGTGATGAACGACAGCGAGCTGACGTGGCGCGTGCAGATCCCGCAGGAGGACTTCCCCGTTTATGCTGATGGGCAGCGCATGTACCGTGTGTTCCAGAACCTCATTAAGAACGCGGCACAATATGCGCTTGAGGGTTCGCGTGTCTACGTGGAACTGCAAAAGCAGGGTCAAAACGCCGTCGTGACGATCCAGAATATCTCGAAATACGAGCTTACCATGGACGGCGATTCGCTGACGGCCCGCTTTGTGCGCGGGGATGACAGCCGTTCCACTTCCGGCAGCGGCCTTGGCCTTTCTATTGCGAAAAGCTTCACGGAGGCCTGTGGCGGTACTTTCCACGTGACCGTAAAGGGCGACCTTTTTACCGTGATGATTACCCTGCCGCTCAAAGAGCCGCCGAAGGAGCCGGAAAAGGAACCGCTGACCGAAACGGCAGACGCAGAGAATATAGCAAGCGAGCCGGAAACCAACCCCGACGCGTTCCCCGAAGCTTCGGAGCAGACAGAAAACACCGAATCCCCGGAGTCTTCGGAACCCGAAAATTGAAAAAGTTGAGTATATAAAACCGCCTGCAGGAGATATGAAACCTGCAGGCGGTGCTACTATGCAAAAGCACGGCGCAAAATTTTTTCTCGCGCCGTGCTTTTCGTCTATATAAATGTTATTTGGTTGCTTTCTCAAGTGCCTGCTTGATGTCATCGAGGATGTCTTCCGGGTTTTCGATGCCTACGGAGAGGCGGATAAGATCCGGGGAGACGCCGGCTTCCTTTAATTGCTCGTCGGTCATCTGGCGGTGCGTGGTGCTGGCCGGGTGCAGCACGCAGGTGCGCAGGTCTGCGACGTGCGTGACGACGGAGGCAAGCTCCAAGCTGTCCATAAAGCGGGTGGCCGCTTCCCTGCCGCCCTTGATGCCGAAGGAAATGACGCCGCAGGTGCCGTGCGGCATATATTTCATAGCGAGCTCGTGGTACGGGCTGCTCTCCAAACCCGGATAGTTGACCCACGCCACACGGTCGTCCTGCTCGAGGAATTCGGCAATCTTCTGCGCGTTCGAGCAATGGCGCTCCATGCGCAGTGCGAGCGTTTCCATGCCGAGGTTGAGGTAAAATGCGTTCATCGGGGCGGCCTGCGCGCCAATGTCACGCATCAGGTGGCAGCGCGCTTTTGCGATATACGCCGCCTTACCGAAGTGCTCGGCATACACGATGCCGTGATAAGATTCATCCGGCTCTGTGAACTCCGGGAACTTGCCGTTGTTCCAATCGAAATTACCGCTGTCTACAATGGCGCCGCCGAGCTGCACCGCGTGACCGTCGAGGTACTTTGTGGTGGAGTGCGTAACGATGTCTACGCCGAACTCGAACGGACGGCAGTTGATGGGCGTCGGGAACGTGTTATCGACAATGCACGGTACGCCGTGCGCGTGTGCGGCGTTTGCAAACATTTCGAGGTCCGTCACGACGAGAGACGGGTTCGTAAGCGTTTCCGCAAACACGCAGCGGGTGTTCTCGCGGAATGCGGCGTTCAGCTCGTCCTCGGTGCAGTTCGGCGAAACGAATGTGCAGTCAATGCCCATTTCATGCAGGGTTTTATAGAACAGGTTGAATGTGCCGCCGTATACGGCGCTGGAGCACACAACATGACCTCCTGCGTGGCAGATGTTCAGAACGGCCATCATGGTGGCTGCCTGGCCGGAAGATGTGACGAGCGCGCCTACGCCGCCCTCGAGTGCCGCAAGCTTCTTTTCCACAGCGTCGAGCGTCGGGTTGCCGAGGCGCGTATAGAAAAAGCCGTCCGCTTTTAAATCGAACAGATCGCCCATTTCTTTGGAGCTGTCATAGGTGTATGTGGTGCTTTGTACGATGGGCAGAACGCGCGGTTCACCGTTTCCGGGCGTATAGCCCGCGTGGATACACGTTGTATCCGGTCTGTACTGTTTCATTTGGACTTCCCCAATCTTTAATAATATCCTATTTTCGCGGCAGTGCTTACTTTGTGAAAAGCGCTTTTAAAAGATTTGCGATGAAATCTGAGCCGAGCACGACCAAAATGACGATTGCCATGAACGCGATGACAGAAAGCGACTGGATGAGCATACGCTTGCCGCGGGGCATATCGTTCTCTTCGGACGGTTTTTCCTGCGACTGCTCTTCCCGCTCTTTGAGCATCAGCTCTTTGGCGCGTTCGAGGTCTTGGTATTCCACGTAAATATCCTTATCGGTCGGCAGATACTCCGGGTCGTACACGCTGGTGGAAAAGCCACCTTTTACGGGGTGTATCGCATGGCGCACCGCGTTTTGCTCAAAGAGCAGCGCAAGCTCCGCAGCTTCCCCCTCGCTGACCTTGAGGAAAAACACTTCGTCCTCGGGCTTTACGGGCCGCAGACCGCGGCTGCGCTTGCAGTTCGGACAGGTTTGTGTGGAATCCTCGCAGATGCTTTTGCATTTCGTGCAGTAGAGCATAATAGCCTCCCATTTCGGCATTGCCGTTTCTGCTTTTCAGTATAGCACAGCTTTTTTACAAATTCAACTGCCTTTCGCGGCGCACTTCATCGCAAAACAGGCTGCAACTGTTCTCCACGCACGGCATTTGCAAGCGTTTCGGGAATTAGGTCGAAATGTGCGACGAGAGAATTCGGCTTTTTTATGGGGTCGTCCTGTCCGAGGGGCACAAAATAGATGTTTTTCGTGTTCATAAGCAGACCGATGTTTTTGCACGACGCACCGAGAGCATCGTTTGTGGCGAGGGACAGTACAACGGGCATGGAGACGCGCAGGGCGGATTTTACCGCCATCGTGACAGCTGTATCCGTTACGGCATTTGCAATCTTCGCAGCGGTGTTTCCCGTGCACGGCGCGACGAGCACGGCATCGGCAAGACGCTTCGGGCCGATGGGTTCCGCTTCTGCGATGGTGTGGATAATTTTTCGTCCGCAGATGTTTTCTATGCGCTCGTGAAAACTTTCCGCCGTGCCGAAGCGTGTATCGGTCGTGTACGCCGTTTCGCTCATCACGGGCAACATATCCCAGTCCTTTCGCAGCAGAGCAAGCTGCGCGAGAGCTTTTTCAAATGTGCAGAACGATCCGCACATGGCAAAGGCAAGCGTGGGCATGTCGATCACTACTCCTCCAAAATATTGTAGACCGCCTCTTTGATATACTCCGCCGCCGTCTTCGGCGCGACGCGGCCGGGCAGCGAGGGCGCGTCGATGACATGCAGGTGCAATTCTTCCGCACGCTTCAAATCGGTGCCGCCGGGTGCGGAGGCAAGCTCGATGATGAGCGTATCGCGCGTTTGCTGCATGAGCACAGGCGAAGTCAAAACCTTTGCGGGCACAGTGTTGAAAATGAGATCGAACCTTCTGCTGATCTCGCGGTACGTCAACGGCTGCACGCCGAACGCGCGCATTTGCATGAGATCGGCCTTTTTGCGCGCTGCGCAGAATACCTCTGCACCCATACCGCGCAGGATAATCGCCAGATTTTTCCCGATGCGCCCGAACCCCGTGATGAGACATTTTGCGCCGTTTATCGTGCCGGGGTATTCGCGAATCGCAATGCCGACTGCGCCCTCTGCCGTTGGGATCGCGTTGCCGACGGCAAGCTCTTCGCGGCGGTAGTAGTCTTCGGGCTCAATCTCACGCCACAGGGAAGACGAGGCGGTCAACCGCTGAAGCATGCCGCCGCACACCGTTTTGTGCATAAAAAGACGCGCAAAATCGTCATCTAAACGAATTTCGTTTTCGGCATACGGCGCGTTTAAAAACAGACCGTCCTTTGTTGCGGGCAGCGGCAAAAGGATGACGGAGCTTTTCGCCGCGAGCTGCGGCAGGTCGCATTCCGCTGCGCCGCGGCAGGTGCCGAGCTTTTCTAAACCGCAGACACACACGGGGTAACCGTCCGCCGCAATGGACTGCGCCAAATATTTCATGCGCTCATCGCCGCCGATGACGCCGAATGTATTGATCATGGGCATATTTCCCCCACCTTTCAAATTATCATCCGCTTCATTTTATGGAAACGGGCGGCTTTTGTGCGCCCTGAAAGACTTTTTTATACTTTTTTGAATTTGCTATTTATTTTTCTGCCCGTTGGCGGTATAATGTATGTGTATGGGTATGCAATTTCGGACGCATAGCTATGTTTTTGAGATATAACACAGTGTATTACATAATTTCAGATAATTTCGCAAAACAAGTTTTGCGTGAAGCCAATTCAGAAAGGACTCTTTCGTTATGACGAATCAGAATAATACGACCGATAAAAACGTTAACCTGCTCGATACCGTACGTCGTCTGCACTTTGTAGGCATCGGCGGTTCCGGTATGTGCCCTATGGCGGAGATTTTACACCACAAGGATTATATCATCACCGGCAGCGACATCAATGAATCCGACACGCTCGCACGTATTCGCAGCTACGGCATCCCGGTGCACATGGGCCACCGCGCGGAGAATATCGGCGATGCGGAGGTCGTGGTGTACACGGCGGCTGCAAAGCAGGATAACCCGGAGCTCGTCGCGGCGCGTGCAAAGGGTATTCCGACGTTGGAGCGTTCCGTGATGCTCGGCCTTTTGACGAAGAAGTTTGCAAACCCCATTGCGGTTTCCGGCACGCACGGCAAAACGACGACGACCGGCATGCTCACGCAGATCTTGATTGAAGCCGGACGTGACCCGAGCGCCGTCATCGGCGGCAAGCTGCCTTTCATCAACGGCAACGGCAGAGTCGGCAAAAGTGCGGACATTGTTTGCGAAGCGTGTGAATATGTCGATACGTTCCTGCAGCTCCACCCCGCCATCAGCATCATCACAAATATTGATGCCGATCATCTCGACTATTTCGGCACGCTCGATAATATTGTGAAGTCGTTTCATCAGTTCTGCTTGCAGACCTCAAAGCGCATCATCGTCAATGCAGATAACGCCAACGCCATGCGCGCCGTAGAGGGCATTACGAATGCGGAGATCGTCACATTTGGCAGAACGGATAAAAGCGATTACTACGTGACGGAGCTCAACGAAGAAGATACGGTCTGCGAAGACTTTACCGTTATGTATAAGGGCGAGCGCGTTTGCCGCGTGAGCCTGCGCGTGCCGGGTGAGCACAACATGATGAACGCTTTGGCGGCTGCCGCTGCGGCACATGGCATGGGTGTGGACGGCGAGCATATCAAAAAGGCGCTTGAGGACTTCTCCGGCGTACACCGCCGCTTTGAGATTTTAGGCAAATTTGAAGGCGTGACCGTTGCCGACGACTTTGCGCACCACCCGACAGAGCTTTCCGCTGTGCTTTCCGCTGCCGTGCGCATGGGCTACCATGAGGTTTGGGCGGTATTCCAGCCGCACACTTATTCCCGCACTGCAATGCTGCTGGATGATTTTGCAAAGGCGCTTTCCATCCCCCAGCATGTTGTGATGACGGAAATTCTCGCCGTGCGCGAGACGAACACGTATAACATTCACACAAGCGACCTTGCGGCGAAGATTCCCGGCAGCTGCTGGTTTGGCAGCTTTGAGGAGATTGCGGATTATGTGATGACGCACGCTAAGGAAAACGACCTCATTTTAACGCTTGGCGGCGGCGACATTTACAAGTGCGCAAATCTCATCGTAGAAAAATATAAAGAGAGAGCATAAATTTCTAAAAGGCTTTCCGCGCGAAAGCTTTTTCTTTTGGAGGTACCATGTCTTTTCGCGCCATTTTCTTTGACATTGACGGCACTTTGCTCGGGCGGGATAAACGTATGCCGCCTTCGACGCTGCATGCACTAAAAAAGGCGCGTGAAAATGGTGTTCTGCTATTCGTTGCAACGGGCCGTGTGACGCCAATGACGTATTTCCTGCGTGATTATTTTGATTTTGACGGCTTTGCCGCGATGACGGGGCAATATTGCTTCGATAAAAACGGCAAGGTTTTACATACGCTGGCGATCGACCCGGAAGACATTCGTCTTTTGATGCAGCTGCAAAAAGAGGAGCCTTTCCCCTGCCTGATCGCCGAGGGGCGCGAGTGCTTTGCCGCAACTCCGGCGAAACATATTGAAGATCACTTTTTGCGGCATAATCTTCTCTCCCCGCCCGTTTACGATATATTGCGTGCAGATTGTCACGAAGTGTATCAGCTTATGGTATACGACCCGGAAATTTATTTGCCGCGTATTTTGCCGCTGAAGCATGTACGTATCACACATGCTGTCGGTTATTGCTATGATATTCTTCCGCAAAACGGCGGTAAGCAAATCGGTATTCCGGCGATGGCAGCGCATTACGGGATAAGAAACGATGAAATTCTCGTGTTCGGCGACGGCCCGAACGACGTGGACATGCTGCGCGACGTCGGCTTCGGCGTTGCGATGGGCAACGGTTGTGCAAAAGCCAAGGCGGCTGCAAATTATGTGACAACAGATGTGGACGACGACGGCATTTACCGCGCCTTGAAAGAGCTCGGCGTTATTTAAACTATAAACACAGAAAGCCCCGCAAAACCGATTGGTTCGGTAATTGCGGGGCTTTTGCTATGCGGAAAATTTTATCGTTTGTATTTCGGTGCGGCGGCGCGGAGCGTGTGCCAAAGGAGCGCAGCGGCAATGATGGCGGCGCTTACGGCAGCGCCGATGGAAAGGCTTTTATAGCCGAGCGGCCCTGTGACCATGGAGACGAGCACGGCAACGGCGGCGATGCACAGCAAAATGATATATGCGGCTTTATCCATATGCTCAAGTACATTTTTGTTCATGTTCATAAAAGCATCTCCTTAATCGGTAAGCTGATTGACAACAGCGGCAAACTCCGGCAGCGTGAGTGCTTCGGCGCGGGAATTTGCCCGAACCCCGGCTTGCTCGAAGGCGTCTGTCACTTGCTGCTTCGACATATGCAGTGTGTTGGAAATGGAATTGACGGCCGTTTTGCGGCGCTGTGCGAACGCAGCGCGAATAACGCGGAAGAAAAGTGCTTCATCGTGCACATCCACAGGCGGTTCTTTTCGAATACGCAACTGAATGACAGCGGAATCCACATTCGGTGCGGGCATAAAGCTGCCGCGGCTGACCTCGAACAAAATTTCCGGCTCGGCGTAATACTGCACGGCCGCACTGACAGCGCCGCACTCGCGCGTGCCGGGCTGTGCACACAAACGCTCTGCCGCTTCTTTTTGTACCATAACCGTGATGCTCGTGATGGGCAAACGATCTTCCAAAAGCTTCATGATGACCGGCGATGTGATGTAATACGGCAGGTTCGCACACACAGCGACCTCTTCCCCGTTAAATTCTTCTTCGATGACGCGGTGCAAGTCAATCTTCATCACGTCGTCGTTGATGACCTTCACGTTATCGCAGTCGGCAAGTGTTTCGTCTAAAACGGGCAACAGGCGCTTATCAAGCTCGATGGTGACGACTTTTTTTGAGACCTGCGAAAGCTCGTAGGTCAAAACGCCGATGCCGGGGCCGACCTCAATGGCGCCTGCGCAGTCTGCCGCGCCGCTCATCTCAGCCATGCGCGGGCAGACGGAGGGATTGATGAGAAAGTTCTGACCGAGCGCCTTGGAAAAGCTGAAGCCGTTCTTTTCCATGACGGCTCGAATGGTGGATATATCGGAAAGTCTTTGCATAGGGATATCCTTTCGATTAAAATGTCACTTTATAGATCTGCACGCCGTTTTCGTCAAAGACACACGGGAACAGCGCTTTGATCTCCGTTTCGTTCACGGTGAAGTTATTGCGCTCGTAAGCGGAGACCAAGATGTAATCAATGCTGTATTTTTCAAAGAGCGCACAGTTTGCCTGCGGTGCGGAGAACATACTTTGCATGTCCGTTTCGCGCTCGGTGTAATCGAGCCCGTGAAAATACACGTAGCTTGTGGAGCCGCAGACGATGTTCCTGCCCGTCAGCGCCGCGATCTCGTTGTTATGGCGCATATCGGTCAGCACGGTGTCTTCCGGCTCGGTGTTCTCATAAATGTACTCCGCTGCTTTGAGCTGACTGTCGCCGTATAAGCAATAGCCTGCAATGCTCTCTCTGCCGATGGTCAGCACCGCAGAAAGCATGCATAGCACGAGCGCGCCGACAGCCAATGCGCGGCGGCCCGGCAGTGTGCGCAGGCGGCGGTAAATCTCGACCATATACGAAGCGACTACGCCGCAGACGAGAAAATATGCGGCGTAAAGCAGCTTGTTGTTATCATAGGTATTCGGCTGGAACACGACAAACTCGCAAATGAACCAAATGACGGCTGCGGGAGCGCAGACCGTGAACCGGCGCTGATCTGCCGTGAAAAATGCAGGCAGGAACAACAGCGCCGTGACGCCGAGATTCACAAGATAGAACCACAAATAGCCGTCCTGCAAATTGCCCCAGTTGTACCACCCACGCATGAAGCTGTCTCCGCTCGCCTGCGAGAATGTCCACGTGAAAAGCTGCGGTGCGGCAAGCAGCAGTGTGATGAGCAGGAATACGCCCCACGTTTTTACAAGCTGTATGCCGAAACCCTTGCGGATCGCCATGATGAGCAGTGCGAGCACAAACAAAACAAACGCTGCGGCACAAACCAAAACCAGATACAGAAACACGGATGATTCGCGCGAGATGAGCTTCGGCGTGACGAACTGCGCGCCGAACGCGAGCAACATCAAAACGAGTGCAGCAACTTTTGCGGTAAACTGCACATGAGCACTGCTGCCCCGGAACACTCTGCGGCACAGTGCAAAGCAAAGCCACACGCCGCAAATGAGTCCGAACGCGAGGAACGAATGCGTATGAATCATGACAAGTCCGCCTGCAAAAATACCGGCAATGATGAAATACCGTTCGCAGTGCTCATAAACGGCGCGGTACAGCACGTATAAAAGCGGGAATAAAACCGCCCAGCCGAACAGCGTTGCGCGCTGCGGGATGAGCATATCCACAATGACGTTCACCCAGCGGATATTTTGATTGACAAGATTCGTGGGTGTCTCATAAAACGATGTGAAAATGCGGGTAAAATTATCTGTTCCGTTTTGCAGATTCGGGAAGAAATACGCAAAGCCGAAGCCGCCGTTTAAAAAAAACAAAATCTCCGCTAACGCGGTCTTCGCTTTATCACGCAGCCAGCGTTGCCAGAAAAGATATGCGCCGAAAAACACCTGTGCCCCGGCAAAAAGCATCGGCAGCACATACGCAAAGCGCAGCGGCGCACCGAGCAAATATAGGCTTGAAGAAATGCTGTCCGACAAGAACGGATACGAAAGCTTCACGCCCGGCAAAATGGAATACATGGGCGGAAATGTCTTCTGCTCCGCGATACTCGTGATGAACCCGAGGTGCATGCTCATGTCGCCGTAGGTGCATTGGCTCGACCAGATCTCGCCGTTTTGGTAACGGAAGCTGTGCAGCACCAAAAACACGAACAGCAGCCACAAGCCGAGCGGCAAAAGCAGTGTGCGTTCTGCACGGCAGAAGGCTTTGTGTTTGCCGGGAAAATCATTCGGAAGCAGCTTCGGACGCTTTAAGAACACAGCGCCAACCGTCAGCAAAAGCAGTGAGATGAGCGCCAAAACATGCGCTGTGATGCTGAACGAAAACAGGAATGCCCACAACGACGGCAGCCACATTAAAAGCACGCTGCCCGCGGCGCTGCCGAGAATCCTTTGTGTATATCGCCGCTCTTTATTTAAAAAGCATGCGGCAAGTGTTACGCCGCACAGCTGAAACATCAGAAAATACAGCAGCGCCACCGCGCCACCCAAAAAATTGCCGCCCATAAACAGCTCCTGAATTTGTTCTTTAATATACTATATTGTACCATTTTGGCGACGGGATGTAAAGACGGCAGAAAAGGTTTTATTGCAGGCGCTTACGCGCTTTTTCACAAAACACCCGGAAACGGGGTTGCAGTTCAAAATGCAATGTGCTACAATATATTCTAATAATTATGGTGTCTCCCCTGCGGTTTTGCGCAAAAGCGAACGATGATACGCAGTCGTATATGTGTAGTTTCCGATTGCGGAGTGCCTGAATGCAAAGTGAGGTGTTCTTCGTGGAGAATGATATCCATCGGAGAGATAAAACGAACTACTATCTGGATCTGGCTGAGGCCGTTTCCCAGCGCTGCACATGCCTTCGACGTCACTACGGCGCTGTGATCGTAAAAAATGATGAAGTGATCTCCACCGGCTATGTCGGTGCGCCGCGTGGCAGAAAAAACTGCACGGATATCGGCAAATGCGTGCGCGTGGAAAGAAATATTCCCCGCGGTGAACGCTATGAGCTGTGCCGCAGCGTACATGCGGAAGCAAACGCCATCATCAGCGCCCCGCGCGATAAGATGATCGATGCCACGCTGTATCTTGTCGGCAAGGAGGTCTCTACCGGCGACTATGTGAAAAACGCCGTATGTTGCTCCATGTGCAAGCGCATGGTCATCAACGCAGGCATTGCACGGGTCATCGTGCGCGATGACCATGATCGGTTCAGAGAGATAGATGTTCAGGATTGGATCATAAACGACGAATCCATCGAAGGTGTATTCGGCTATTGAGCCTTACCCCGTTACCGCGTATCCGGCATAAGGCTCGGAAAGAATACGGTGAACATTTATGTCTTTAATACAGGTGTCAAACCTGACCTTCGGCTATGAAGGCAGCTTTGATAACGTCTTTGAAAACGCGTCTTTTTCCATAGATACAAACTGGCGGTGCGGCTTTATCGGGCGCAACGGCAGAGGCAAAACGACGTTTTTAAACCTGCTGCTCGGAAAATACGCGTATAGCGGCACCATTTCTGCTTCGGTCAACTTTGAGTATTTCCCGTTTGAGGTGGAAAATCCGGACGATACGCCGCTTGAGATTGCGGAGAGCATCATGCCGGACTTTGAGATGTGGCGGCTAACGCGTGAGCTCAACTTACTCGACGCCGACCCGGGACTGCTTTACCGCCCCTACTCGACGTTAAGCTACGGCGAGCGTACGAAGGTACTGCTGTCGATTTTATTTATCCGCGAAAACAGCTTTCTGCTCATCGACGAGCCGACGAACCACCTCGATATTGAAGCGCGCGGCACACTGGCTCAGTATTTGAAGTCGAAAAAAGGGTTCATCCTTGTCAGCCACGACCGTGCGTTTCTGGACGAAGTCATCGACCATGTGCTTTCCGTCAACCGCGCGGACATCACGGTGATGCGCGGCAACTTTACGACGTGGCAACAGGAGAAGGACCGCGAGGATCAATTTGAGTTACAACAAAATGAGAAACTCAAAAAGGATGTGAAGCGGCTGGAGGCGGCTGCCCGCTGCAGCGCGGAATGGTCAAACCGTGCGGAAGACCGCAAGATCGGTTTCAAACCGGAGCGCACGGAAAAGACCCTTGACCGTCGTGCCTACGAGGGTGAAAAAAGCCGTAAGATGATGAAGCGTGCAAAGAACATTGAATCCCGCCGCAACGATGCACTGGAGGAAAAAAGCGCGCTGCTGAAAAACATTGAATCGGCCGATACGAAATTGCAGATTGCGACGCTGCGCCACCCGAAAGACTTTTTGGTAGAGGCAAACGACCTTTCTATTGATTACGGTGACGGCCCCATCTTTCCTCCGCTGCGCTTTGAGATCCGCCGCGGCGACCGTGCGGCATTGCAGGGCAAAAACGGCTGCGGTAAATCGAGCATCATAAAGCTATTGTGCGGTGAAGATGTTCCCCATGCCGGCACGCTGAAAACCGCAAGCGGGCTTGTGGTCTCGTATATCCCGCAAAGCGCGGAGGGACTTTCCGGCACACTGCGCGACTATGCAGAGCATTGCGGCATTGACGAAAGCCTTTTTAAATCGATCTTGCGCAAGCTGGAATTTCAGCGCACACAGTTTGAAAAGCGCATGGAGGATTTTTCCGAGGGACAAAAGAAAAAAGTGCTCATTGCGCGGAGCCTCTGCGAAAAGGCACATTTGCTTGTGTGGGACGAACCGCTGAACTTCATCGATGTTATTTCCCGCATGCAGCTTGAAACGCTCTTAAAAGAGTGTGTGCCCACAGTCATTTTCGTGGAGCACGACCGCCGCTTTGTGGAAAATACGGCAACAAAGATCATTCGGTTATAATTGCGGTTTAAAACCTGAACAAAGCGCGTCGTGCAGGGCTGCGGCGCGCTTTTGTTATAAAAATCAGGGGCTATGAAAGAGAGAAATCTATGAAGCAAAGAAGCGACTACATTGGCATATTAAACGGCATACGCGCGTATTCCATTTTGATCGTTGCCGGGTTTCATTCGTGGCAGCAATCCTGGCTGCAAAATCTGTTTCCAAGCAATTTGCTGCAGTTTATGGGCGTGCGGAATTTCAGCTTAAACTGGGTGCCGCGCACGGGCTACATGTTTGTAGACGTGATGCTGCTGATTTCGGGATTCTGCCTCTTTTTGCCCTATGCGCGGCAAATGACCGACCCGCTTGCGCCGGAGCCGGATAACCTGCGCACATTCTTTAAAAAGCGTGCGGCGCGCATTTTGCCATCGTATTATTTGTGCTTGCTTCTCTACCTCATTTTCTGGGTGCGGCCTTCGGATTACGCGAATATCAAGCAATACTTGCAGGATATTTTTGCGCACCTGACGTTTACGCAGACGTTTTGGCCGGAAAGCTACATCGGCACAAAATTTCCGACAGCACTGTGGACACTCGGCGTGGAAATGCAGTTTTATCTCGTCTTCCCTTTGCTCGCGCGCGTGTTCCGTCGCTTTCCGCTTGTGTGCTGGGCGGTGCTTTCCGTTTTGGCGCAGGTGTATATCGTGCTTTTTGCACATCTGCCGCAAGGCAACGCAGAAAGCCTGCGCATCAACCAGTTCCCGGCGTTTTTGGGTGTATATGGAAACGGTATGCTGTGTGCGCTCTTCTTCTGCCGCCTACGGATATGGCGCGAGCGCGAATGGAAACAAAACCGCGTTCTGCCGCTTGCGGCGCTGATGCTGCTTCTGTTCAACGGTGCTGCCATTGTGTGTATGTTAAATGACGGGCTGAGCCGTGCGGCAATCATCCAGCGCTGGCAGGTGGATTACCGCTTTCTGTTTTCTGCGATGATCTGCGTTTTCATTTTGCTTTTGGATGCTGCACCGAAAGGCGTGCAATGGCTGTTTTCAAACCGCATAGCTGCTTTTTTGTCGGCGGTCTCCTATAATTTCTATATCTGGCACAGCACGGTGCTTTTAAAGCTGAAAGCGTGGCGCATTCCGTATTACCCGGATGCCCCGGAGGGCGCTGCCGCGTGGCCGCAATCCGCAGGCGGCGAGCCGTGGCACTTTGCTTGGCAGGTGAAGTACACGGTGCTGTTTTGGGCGTGTGCGCTCCTTTTGGCGGCGTTTTTCACCTATCTTATCGAAAAACCGACAGCAAAACAGCTGCTCAGAAAGAAGAAAATCATCCGTACATAGAAACAGACCGCCGCGGCGTATTTCACGCATTCGGCGGTCTGTCTTCATATTCTGTCCGGGTTACGGAAAACTATTCCGTTTTGCCGTCTTCTTTCTGGCCGTAAGCGCGGTCGGCGGCTTCTCTTGCAATATCGATGACGCTGTATTCGCGCTTTTCGCCCTGTTCGATGATAGGCAGCATTTGGTAGACTTCTGCCGCCATGCCGTGCCCCCAAAGCATGGGGTCGATACGCATGGAGTAGCCGTGGCCGTTTTCGCACATCCAGTCGGTCATTTTGGCGCGCGGCAAGCCGTAAGCCGCTAAGATCGTCATGATGACGCCGCCGTGTGTGACGAGCACGGCACTCTCATCTCCCGTCATCATCATGTTTTTAACGAGCATCTCAAAGCCCGCACAGACACGCTGCATAAATACGATGCTGCTTTCGCCGTTCGGCGGGGCCTCGTGCTGGCCACCGTTCATCCAGGCGACGAACTTCGGGTCGTTTTTCAATTCTTCGGCTTTTTTATTTTCCCAATCGCCGAAGTCGCACTCGGCAAGCTCTAAAATAACTTCCGGGTCGGCAGTGGGATATAAGACCTTCAGCGTATCGACACAGCGCACACACGGGCTGGCGTAGTACTTTTTTGCTTCGGGGTAAATGCCCTTACGTTTCAGCTCCAAAAGTGCCTGAATGCCCTCCTGCGCAAGCGGAGACTGTGTGCGGCCGATGTAACGACCCTCCAAATTGCCCTCACATATACCGTGGCGGATTAAATGAATGGTGTAAGATTTCATGCGTTTTTCCTTTCCGGGACGGTAAAACGCTGCCGTTGCGTCCCTTTCACCAAAAATTCGCGGGAAAACCCGCAAAAAAGGTTCGTTTATCTGTTTACTTCTCGGATAATTTCGTTTATAATTTACAGTGTGTTATTTTTTGACTCAGGTGGTGAAACTTTTGTGAACAGTGATTTTCCGCGCATTCTGACACTGCTGCGCAAGGAACAGGGTATCAGCCAGAAAAAGGCTGCCGCAGACCTTGGCATCTCGCAGGCGCTGCTCTCTCATTACGAAAAAGGCATACGTGAATGCGGTTTGGACTTCATTGTGCGCACGGCGGATTATTACGGGGTCTCCTGTGATTATCTGCTGGGCAAAACACCGCACCGGCAGGGCGAAAAGCTGCATGTGCCGGAAACGGAGGAGGAAGACACGCACGATGGTCTCCCCAACGTGAGCCGAAAAATAATATCGAACTCCTTACATATTGTATTTGGTATTCTGAAAAAAATCAATAGCAAATCTTTAACAAAAGAGATCACGCTGTATTTGAGCGGCGCTGTGTATAACGCGTTCCGCATGCTGTATACGGCGAACCCGAAAAATCCCTCGGCTCTTTTTGAGACGAAGGACGGACTGAGTGAGGCGCTGACCGACGGCCGTATGCAGCTGGCGCGTGCCAAAAGCCGCGTGATGCTGCTCGGCGAAAAAGTGTCGGACGACGAGGCCGTTAAAAAAGACGACCTGCCACAGCTTTCCGGCGAGATGCTCTCGGCGGAATATCCCGATTGGGCGCCCTCGCTTTTTGCATTGATTGAGAATACCGAAAACGAACACAAGGAAAACTAAGTAAACCAACCGCAAAAAGGAGGCAAACTGTATGTGTGGTTTTGTAGGTTATATTGACGGCGGCGAAACACAGCTTATGGAGCCCGTGCTGCACGCTATGGCAGACCGCATCCGTCACCGCGGCCCGGACGACGCCGACTATTATATGGACGGCGAGATCTCGCTCGGTTTCCGCAGACTTTCCATCATTGACCTCGAGGGCGGCAGACAGCCGATTTTGAATGAAGATAAAAGCAAGGTTCTCATGTTTAACGGCGAGATTTATAACTATCAGTCTCTCCGCGAAGACCTTTTAAAGGCAGGCCATGTATTCACAACGAAAACGGACAGCGAAGTGCTGCTGCACGGCTTTGAAGAATACGGCACCGACCTGCTCAATAAGCTGCGCGGCATGTTCGCGTTCATCATTTGGGACAAGAATACGAAAACGCTGTTCGGCGCGCGCGATTACTTTGGCATTAAGCCGTTTTACTATGCAAAGATGCAGGGCACGTTGATGTTCGGCAGCGAAATCAAGAGCTTTGTGGAACACCCGCACTTTAAGCGCGAGCTGAATGAACGCGCACTGGAGGGCTACCTTTCTTTCCAGTATTCTCCGGGCTACGAGACGTTCTTCAAGAACGTTTACAAGCTGCCGCCTGCACATTATTTCTTCTACAAAGACGGCAAAATGGATATACAGCGCTACTGGATCCCGGAATTCAACGCGGAAGAAGACAAGCCGCTTGAATATTGGGTAGACGAGATTGAAAAGACCTTTGACGACTCCGTGAACGCACACAAGATTGCGGACGTTGAAGTCGGCTCTTTCCTTTCCTCCGGCGTGGATTCCAGCTATGTGGCCTGCTCTGCCGATGTGGACAAGACGTTTACGGTCGGCTTTGACAACGGCGAAAAATACAACGAGATCAGCTACGCAAAGGAGCTTTCCGAGCTGATTCCGGTGAAGAATTACAGCAAGACGATTACCCCGGAAGAGTTCTGGGGCAACTTCGGCAAGATTCAGTACCACATGGACGAGCCGCTTGCCGACCCGTCCGCCGTGGCACTCTATTTCGTGTGCAACACGGCTTCCAAATATTTGAAGGTCGTGATGTCCGGCGAGGGCGCCGATGAAATTTTCGGCGGCTACAACATTTATAAAGAACCACTCGCCGTACCGGCTTATGATAAGATTCCGTTCCCCATCCGCCGCTTTATCGGCAAAGTCGCTTCGCACCTGCCGAAGAGATCCGGCATCAACTTCCTTATCCGCCGCGGCAAAAAGCTCGAAGACCGCTTCATCGGCAACGCGTACATGTTCACTGAAGAAGAACGCAAAAAGCTCCTTAAAATTAAGACCGATGCACCGTCCCCGGCAGAAGTCGTAAAGCCGTTCTATGATCGCGTAAAGGACAAAGACCCGGTAACGAAAATGCAGTTCGTTGACCTTAACGCCTGGATGGTCGGCGATATTCTTCTGAAAGCGGATAAAATGAGCATGGCAAACTCCCTTGAGGTGCGCGTGCCATTCCTCGACAAGAAGATTATGGAGCTTGCGGAGCGCATCCCGCTCAAGTACCGTGTAAACGACGAGAACACGAAGTTTGCGATGCGCAAGGCCGCTTTGCGCCGCATGCCCGAAAAGTGGGCCGGCAAAAAGAAGCTCGGCTTCCCCGTGCCGACGCGTGTGTGGCTCAAGGAAGACAAGTACTACAACATCGTAAAGGAGAAGTTCACGGGCGAAGTGGCACAGAAATACTTCAACACCGACATGCTCGTAAAACTGCTGGACGACCACAAAAACGGCAAGGCGGACAACAGCCGCCGCGTTTGGACGGTCTACACGTTCCTCGTGTGGTACGACCAGTTCTTTAACGATGATATTCTCAACGGCTATGCGGAGCACACAGACGCAAAGACCGCGTAAGTATTTGGAAGGAAAATGAAGATCATGAATACAGAAGCATTGAAAAAACAAGATTTTCTGCCGGTTCTGCTCGGCAGTGACATCAACGTATACGGCATGGCGCGTTCTTTCCACGAGGCTTACGGGTACAAAAGCGTAGCGGTCGGCAAGGGCATCCTCCCCGCCTGCACGCACAGCCACATTGTGGAAGTTTTAAAGGTAGAACCGCGCCTTGAAGAAGACGACGTGTTTGTTCGCACGCTGACGGAATTTGCAAAGAACTTCTCCGGTCAGAGATTACTGCTCGTCCCCTGCGGCGACAACTACATCAAAATGCTTGTGCGCAACCAGACGAAGCTGCGCGGCATTTATGAATTCGAGTGCATCAGCGAAGAGCTTTTAATGCGCCTTTCCATCAAGGAAAGCTTTTATCAGGTCTGCGAGGAGCATGGCTTCTCGTTCCCGAAGACAACAACCTGCACGTATGAGAACCACAAGAATCTTGAGCTGCCTTTCGACTTCCCGGTCATCATCAAGCCCTCGAACAGCGTGGC
The DNA here is from genome assembly GCF_046197855.1 of Hominenteromicrobium mulieris. Lineage (GTDB taxonomy): Bacteria > Bacillota > Clostridia > Oscillospirales > Acutalibacteraceae > Hominenteromicrobium > Hominenteromicrobium mulieris. Next base: position 1,755,877 of record NZ_CP173188.1, read on the forward strand.
ATACTGGAACTGCAAGTTCCCGCACAAAAAGAAGGTTTTCGTTGCAAACACCCGCGAGGAATTTGATGCGATTTTGGACGCCATCTACGGGTCCTCTTACAAAGATCACCTCATTTTGCAGGAATTCATCCCGGGTGACGATTCTAAAATGCGCGTGATGAACTGCTACTGCGGCAAGGATAAGAAAGTAAAGCTCATTGCACTCGGTAATGCCGTGCTTGAGGAACATTCCCCGGAGGGCATCGGCAGCTATGCGGCCATCATCAACGGCTACGACGAAAAGCTGAACGAGACGATGAAAAACTTTCTTGAGGGCATCGGTTACGTGGGCTTTGCAAACTTCGATATGAAGTACGACGAGCGTGACGGCAAATATAAGCTCTTCGAGATGAACCTGCGACAGGGCCGTAGCAGCTATTTCGTAACGGCTGCGGGCTACAACATTGCAAAGTGGCTTGCGGACGACGTCATCTACAACAAGCCCATGGATCTCACCATTGCCACAAATAAAGTGCTGTACACAATCATCCCGACGAAGATCATCTTTGACTATTGCCCGGACACCACCGTAAAAGCAGAAGCGAAAAAGCTCATCGACGAAGGTAAAGTGGTTAACTCGTATTATTACAAGAAAGACCGCAGCCTGATGCGCTGGCTGATGTTCCGCCGCAACCAGCACAACTACTTTGAAAAGTACAAGCGTTATTTCAACAACAAAGGACTGCGTGATTGATGAACAGTTTAGGCGTTATCGGCGGACTCGGCCCCATGGCGACGGCGTATTTATTAGAGCTTATCACCGACATGACCGATGCCCGCACCGATCAGGAGCATCTTGACGCGATCATATTCAATCGCCCGAGTGTGCCGGATCGGACTGCATACATTTTAGACCATACAAAGCCCTCCCCTGTGCCGCCGATGATCGACATCGCACAGAAATTGGAGGCGCTGGGCGTGTGCGCACTCGCTACCCCGTGCGTGACGGCACACAGCTTTCACGATGAACTGCAAAGCAGCGTACACATTCCGTTTATCCACATGGTGCGCGAAACGGCAGCATATCTAAAAGAAGCCGGCTGCAAAAAGCCCGGCATTATGGCGACAACCGGCACGGTGCACATGGGCTTATTTCAAACCGCGCTGACCGATGCGGGTCTTTCCTACGTTTTGCCGAACGACGAAATGCAGCAGAACGTAATGTCGCTCATTTACGACTGCGTAAAAGCAGGTGAACCGGCGGATATGGTAAAATTCCGCGCCGTTTCCGACGCTTTGCGCGCGGACGGCTGCGACGCTATTATTTTAGGCTGCACAGAGCTCTCCATCATCAAGCGCGATAACGAGCTTGGGCCCGGTTATCTCGATGCGCTGGAAGTGTTGGCACGCGCGTGCATTTTAGCGTGCGGCAAAAAACTCAAGCCGAAATATTCTTCCCTGATCCAACAATAAAAACATAAGGAGGCGTTTTGTATGTGCGGCTTTGCCGGTTATATTCACAACTACGGAACGTTCGATAAAGAAGAAGTCATCCATAAAATGGCCGACCGCATCAAGCACCGCGGCCCGGATGATGCCCATTATTACATTGACGACGGCATTGCCCTCGGTTTTCGCCGCCTTTCCATCATCGACCTCGAGGGCGGCAGACAGCCGATCTTAAACGAAGACGGCTCGCTCGTGCTGCTCTTTAACGGCGAAATTTACAACTATCAGGAGCTTCGCGAAGAGCTCATCAAAGCCGGACACGTCTTCACCACAAAGACAGACAGCGAAACGATTCTGCACGGATACGAGGAATACGGCAAAAAAATCCTTGACTATCTGCGCGGCATGTTTGCTTTCATCATTTGGAACAAGAACACAAAAGAGCTCTTTGGTGCACGCGATATTTTCGGCATCAAGCCGTTCTATTACTACAAAAAGGGCAAGGAATTCATGTTCGGCAGCGAGATCAAAAGCTTTCTCTCTCACCCGAATTTTGAAAAAGAGCTCGACGAGGATATGATCCCGTTGTACCTTTCCTACGAGTACAGTCCGGACGAGCGCACAATTTTTAAAAATGTCTTCAAGCTGCCCGGCGCACACTGCTTCACCTACAAAAATGGCGAACTGAAAGTGGAGCGTTACTATAAGATCGAATACAAGATTGAAGACGATAAATCGCTTGAATACTGGGAGGACGCCATCACAAAGGAGTTCACGGAGTCCGTCTCCATGCACCAGATCGCCGATGTTGAGGTCGGCTGCTTCCTCTCCTCCGGCGTGGATTCCAGCTATGTTGTGAAAGAAATCTCCAAGGGTACGAAGAAGGTCAAGACATTCTCCGTCGGCTACGAGGAGGAAAAATACAGCGAGTTGCCGTATGCGCAGGACTTCTCCAATGTCATCGGCGTACCGAACATCGCGAATAAGGTTTCCGCAGATGAGTTCTTCGACGCGGTGCCGGAGATCCAGTATTACATGGACGAGCCGCTGCCGAATCCCTCGGAGATCCCGCTCTACTTCCTCGCCAAAAATGCCCGCCGCTATGTGAAGGTCGTGCTTTCCGGTGAAGGTGCGGACGAGCTGTTCGGCGGCTACCCGATGTATCTTGCAGGCGGACACTTTGACCACTATTCGCATAAGGTACCGCGCCCGATGCGTAAAGTCCTCGGCACGGTCGCAAAGCACTGCCCGAACTTCAAGGGCAAAAACTTCCTCGTGCGCGGCGCCATGGAGCCGTATCAGCGCTTTATGCGCGCAAACTACGTTTTCCAGAGCGCAGAGCGCCAAAAATTCTTGAAGCGCCCCATCGCGAGCAAGGTTCCGGAAGAATACAGCAAGCGCTATTTCGACGAAGTATCGAATCTCGACGAGCCGACCCAGCTTCAGTATGTAGACATGCACACATGGATGATCTATGACATCCTACTGAAAGCCGACCGCATGAGTATGGCAAACTCCCTTGAGCTGCGCGTGCCGTTCCTCGATAAAAAGATGCTGGAGCTTTCCACGCGCATTCCTTCCCGCTACCGTGCAGCAAACGAAACGACAAAGATCGCCCTGCGCGGCGCGGCCATCAAGCAGCTGCCGGAGCGTACCGCGAACAAAAAGAAGCTCGGCTTCCCTGTTCCGCTGAACGATTGGTTGCGTGAGGATAAGTACTACAACAAGGTCAAGGCGGCGTTCCAGAGCGATATTGCGGAGAAATTCTTCGTGACAAGCGAGCTGATAAAGCTGCTCGACGACCACAAGAGCGGCAAGGCGCTGAACATGCAGAAGATCTGGTCGTTCTATACGTTTATCCTTTGGTATGAGCAGTTCTTTGTGCTGAACTGAATATAGTCGAAAACAGCGTCAAATTACAGATTGGCGCTGTTTCTTTATGGAATTATTCTGTTTTGTTAACAACAGACAAGCAAATTTTAAAGAAAAACAAAAGCTTTATTCTTCCCTTTTGGGGGCGGAATAAGGCTTTTTCTTTTACCGCTTTATCGTCTTGCACGGCGGTACGCGGCCGGTGTTTCGCCGGTGATGCGTTTAAACTGGCGGATGAAATGGTATGGGTCTGCATATCCGCTGTGCTCGGCAACTTCCGTGATGGGCAAGTCACTGCCGGAGAGCAATAAAGACTGTGCATAACGAATACGCGCTTCAATCAGGTCGCGCATGGGCGATGTACCAAAAACCGCGCGGTATAACGCATGCAGGTGCGAAGCGCTGACAGACGCAAGCGATGCCATTTGCGGCACAGTCCAGTGCTTTTCCGGATCAGAAAGCACCGTGTGACGCAGGTTCTGCATCTTTTCCCTATCTGCACGGCTGACCGCAGGTGAGTAGTTTTCTTCCGCTATGGCGCGGGAGAAACGCACAAGAAATTCTGTGGTGTATGCTTCCAACAAGTCCTCCCGAAACGGTTCATTAGAGAAAAATGCAGCTTCCGTTTTTCGGAAAAGGCCGGAGATAAACTCTGCCGCACGTGGATAAAGCAGTGTGTTTTCTGGAATACGATAGCGCAAAAGCTGCACGCGAAAGCCAGGTGCAAAATGCGCCCAGTTGTGCGTGAGGTTACTGTCTGAGTGAAACCACTGTGGTTCATCCGGCGCATAGAAAATACACGCGCCGGGTCTTACTGTGACCTTTTCCCTGTTAATTTCAATCTCCACGCTGTTCATAAAGTGCAAAAACGTGTAGATTTCAATGCCTGTTGGGCGCACAAGTGTAAACCCGGCTTTTTCCGGCCAATCGTGGCGAATATCTGTAATCTCCATTTTGACGCCCCCTTTGCTTTAATTATACTCAAAAATTCTATGTGTCGCAATAGAATAAGTCAATTTCCGCACATGATACGACATTGTATTTTACAAAGAGATCGCGTACAATGAAACCGTAATCAAAAAGCGCGGCAGAAATTGGGATTTGCCGTCTTTTCGAGGAAAGGATGTACGAAAAATGAGTAATATACCGAGGAAAGAATATCCGCGCCCGCAGTTTGTGCGCGAAAACTGGATGAACCTGAACGGCACATGGGCGTTTGAGATCGATAACGGCCGCAGCGGTGAGGCGCGCGGCTTACAGAAGGTCGGCACAGCGCTCAGCGGGGAGATCACCGTGCCGTTCTGCCCGGAAAGCGAACTTTCCGGTGTGCAGCACACGGATTTCATGTACGGTGTGTGGTATAAGCGCACTGTAACGGTCACAGAAAAACAGCTGAAGGGCCGCGCCGTGCTGCATTTCGGCGCTGTGGATTATTGCGCAAAAGTTTTTGTGAACGGCAAGCTTGCCGGCACACACAAGGGCGGCTATGTTTCGTTTGAGTTTGACGTGACCGCACTTTTAAAAGCGGGCGAAAATGAAATTGCCGTCTACGCCGAAGATAATACGCGCGACCGCCTCATCCCGAGCGGCAAGCAGAGCGAGCAATATAACTCATACGGCTGCTTCTACACGCGCACCACGGGCATTTGGCAGACCGTATGGCTGGAGTTCACCCCGAAGGCTTATATTTCCCGCGTGCAGTATTATCCGAACATCACTGCAGGCACGGTGACGGTGACCGCAGAGCTGGTCGGTACGGCAAACCTCACAGCAACGGCTTCGTTTGAAGGCAAAGAAATGGGCAGCTACACAGCAGAAAACGCCTGCGGCACGCATACATTCACGATAAAGCTGAGCGAAAAGCATCTGTGGGATGTCGGCTGCGGCAATCTGTATGACGTTGCATTCGCTTTCGGTGAAGATAACGTCACGAGTTATTTCGGTCTGCGCGAAGTGCGCCTGGACGGCCACAAGTTCCGCATCAACGGCCGCTCTGTTTTCCAGCGTCTGGTGCTCGACCAAGGCTTCTATCCGGATGGCATCTACACTGCGCCGAGCGACGAAGCGCTTGAAAACGACATTAAGCTCTCCCTTGCCGTCGGTTTCAACGGTGCCAGACTGCATGAGAAGATTTTTGAAGAGCGCTTCCTCTACCACGCAGACCGCTTAGGCTACATCGTTTGGGGCGAATTCCCGAACTGGGGTCTCGATTCCTCCTATGCCGATTCCGTTTACGGCATTTTGCCGGAGTGGACGGAAGAGATCCGCCGCGATTTTAACCACCCGGCTATTGTCGGCTGGTGTCCGTACAACGAGACATGGGATACTGACGGCAGGAAACAGTTTGACGACGCACTCGACATCGTTTACAGAGCAACGAAAGCGCTTGACCCTACCCGTCCGTGCATTGATACGAGCGGCAACTATCATGTTGCAACTGATATTTTCTGCGTGCACGATTACGAGCAGAACCCGGAGATCTTTAAGGAGCACTATGACAAGCTGATGACCGAGGGCACACTGTTTGACAACCACGCGCACCGCCAGACCTACAAGGGCGAAGCGACGTTTGTCAGCGAATACGGCGGCATTCAGTGGAGTCAGGACGAGAGCGGTTGGGGCTACGGCACCGGTCCGAAGACCGAAGAGGAATTCCTCACGCGTTTTAAGGGCCTTACAGACGCATTGCTTGATAACAGTGAAATGTTCGGTCTTTGCTACACGCAGCTGACCGACGTGGAGCAGGAACAGAACGGCCTTTACACCTATCAAAGAAAGCCGAAGTTTGATCCCGCGTTCTTCCACGGCGTTTTGAGTCGCAAAGCCGCAATCGAAGACTAACAGATGCGTTTGGTGCCCGCAGTTTTTCCGCTGCGGGCACTTTTTTATCAAAATACAGGAATTTTGTTGATTTTCGTCATACGTACGTCACAAATGCATAGTATTTTATATAATAGAGTGATTTTAGGCAGCAAGCTTCTGCTGCCGGATTCTGTTCTGAGGAGCGTATTTATGCCGCAAAATCACTTTAGAGAACCGAAGAACCGACGTGAACATCTTCTCTCTTCCCTACCAATCGTCTTGCCGGTGGCAGCCGTGACGATATCCGCCGCCGCGTTTAGTTTGCTGTTCCTGCAAGGGGATCTAGTGGAGAGCGCGGAGGAAACCGTTACATACACTGCAGCGATTGGCGCAGATGACGAGCAGGTGGAAATGTACGTCTACGATGCGGGCAACGATGAAGTTGAGGAAGCCGAAGAAGAAGCTTCGGAAATGAATGCCGCGTCTTCCTATGCCGCGAAAGAGCGCATTTTGCCGGCTGGCGAAGTAGAAGACACCGCAGAGCTTGTAGATGCATACAGCTCTGTGCCATTATTTGTTTCCAGCGGCAATCTTGCGGAGCAAGGCGTGCAGACACGGCTTGAGCTGCTTGAAGATTATTTTCCAAACGGCATGTACTGGAACCATATCGGTGTGGACACAAGCGAAATGACGGCAGACGAAATTGCCATGTGCGTTACAGACACGCCGTGCAACCATTCTGTTTATGGTTATGGAAACTGCAACATTTATAATGGACTGATGGATGATTTCTTCCCGCAATACGGAGACGAAACGCAATGCCTCGGCTACGCTTCCATCATCAGCGACCTGCTGTTCGGCTACGATGCACCGATTACGGAGTTTTATGACTTTGACGAGCTGCGCATCGGCGATCACATCCGCATGGGTTGGTATGAGCACTCGATGATCGTGACGGATATCGACTGGGATACCGATACCATTACCGTGACGGAAGTGAATGTAGATTATGAAAACTGCCAGATCTCTTGGGGTCGGCAGATCACCCGCAGCGAGCTTTTCGGCATGGAAGGCGACCTTACCTATTACACGCGCTACGCAAATTAAAAATCGGTTATTCTGCGCCTCGGCAAGATTTTGATGTCTTGTCGGGGCACATTTTATATTTCCCAAAAGTTATACGATACAAAAACACCCCGAACGACGCAAAATCGTTCGGGGTGTGCTGATTCAAAGAATCAATTATTTAACCATGTTGGCAACTTCGCTTGCGAAATCGTCGTTTCTCTTCTCGAGGCCTTCGCCCTTCTCGAAGCGAACGAAATCCGTAACCTTCATCGTGCCGCCGGCCTTCTTTGCTTCCTCAGCAATGTACTGCTCAACGGAGAGGTCGCCGTTCTTAACGAACGCCTGCTGCAGGAGGCAGTTGTTCTCATAGAACTTGCCGATTCTGCCGGTAACCATCTTCTCGATGATGTTCTGCGGCTTCTTGGAGTTCTTCGGATCGTTCTGAATCTGAACCATGAGGATTTCTTTTTCCTTATCGAGTGCTTCAGCCGGAACCGTGGACTTATCGAGATAAGCCGGATTCAGAGCGGCAATCTGCATTGCGACGTCCTTGCCGCACTCGTTGAGAACTTCTGCCGGAATGTTCTCGGTCTCAAAACGAACGAGAACGCCGATTCTGCCGCCGCCGTGTACGTAAGCAACGCAGTCGCCCTCGTAACGGACGAAACGACGGATCTTGATATTCTCGCCGATGGTGAGAATCTTATCCTTCAGCATAGCGTCAACGGTCATATCGGAGCCGTGTGCCTTAGCTGCAAGGAGAGCTTCAACGTCTGCCGGGTTCTCATAGATAACGGTCTCGGCACAGGTCTTAACGAAATCGATAAACTGAGCATTCTTCGCAACGAAGTCGGTCTCAGCGTTGACTTCGATCACAACGCCAACCTTACCGCACTCGCTGACCATAGCGTATGCAACACCCTCAGCTGCAATACGGCTTGCCTTCTTAACGGAAGCTGCAAGACCCTTCTCGCGGAGAATCTCGGTTGCCTTCTCTACATCGCCCTCAGCCTCTGTGAGAGCCTTTTTGCAATCCATCATGCCGCAGCCTGTCTTAGCGCGCAGATCTGCAACGTCCTTAGCTGTGAAATTCATTTCAAATCACCATTCCTTGTAGAATCTTAAACTCTATATCAAACAAAAGGAATTTTTAACCGAAATTAAATTATTCCTCGGTCTCTGCAGCAGCTTCTTCGGTCTCCTCAGCAGCAGCACCCATACGGCCCTCGCGGCCTTCGATGATAGCGTTAGCCATAGCACCTGCGATGAGCTTAACAGCGCGGATAGCGTCGTCGTTGCCCGGGATAACGTAGTCAATCTCGTCCGGATCGCAATTGGTATCTACGATTGCAACGATCGGAATACCGAGCTTCTTAGCTTCGGAAACAGCGATTCTTTCCTTTCTCGGGTCAACAATGAACAGTGCGCCCGGGAACTCCTTCATGTCCTTGATGCCGCCAAGATACTTTTCGAGCTTTTCGATCTCAAGCTCAAGCTTGCTGACTTCCTTCTTCGGGAGCAGCTCGAAGGTGCCGTCTTCCTGCATCTTGCGCAGCTGTGCAAGTCTCTGAATTCTGCGGCGGATGGTCGTGAAGTTGGTGAGCATGCCGCCAAGCCAACGAGCGTTTACATAGTAAGCGCCTGCGCGGAGAGCCTCTTCCTTAACGGACTCCTGAGCCTGCTTTTTCGTGCCTACGAAGAGAACGCTCTTGCCTTCCATGGAAAGGTCACGAACGAAGTTGTAAGCCTCTTCGAGCTTCTTAACGGTCTTCTGCAGGTCGATGATGTAGATACCGTTTCTCTCCGTGAAGATGTACTGTGCCATCTTCGGGTTCCATCTTCTTGTCTGGTGACCAAAGTGAACACCGGCCTCCAGAAGCTGCTTCATTGATACGACTGCCATTTGAAAATACCTCCTTGGTTTTTCCTCCGCCGGGCTGGTATTTTCGGGGAAAACCGCTTTCGCGGCACCAATCCGAGAGCCTCGGCGTGCGTTTTTGCTTGCAGAATCTGCAAATCGCTGAACTATTATAGCACAACATGCCGGGTAAAGCAAGTGTTTTCTATCCGTTTTCAAAGAAATTTTGTAAGAAGCTGCGCTTCGGTGTCCGCTTTACAGGAATGTGATCGACCAGCACCGCATCCTCCCCAATGGTCTTCACAGCGCTCCATGGGATCACACAGTCATTCTCTCTGCCAAACAATCCGAAAAAGCGCGGACGGCCGTACACCACGATCGCCGTCAATGCCGCCTGCTGTGTATCAAATTCAATATCACCGAGATATCCGATGCGCGAGCCATCCAAAACACTAATCACCTCTCGCCCATGCATTTCTCCGATGCGTTCTAACATATCGCTCCCCCGTTTCGCCGTATTTTTCCGATACAGCGTATGCACAGTAGGGATACATTATGCGTTTGCATCCTTTAAAATGACTTCGGCAATCGTTTCGGCGGCAAGGTTCGAGCCCGCTTCGTTCGGATGGCTTCCGTCGTCGTTGAACAGATTATCGGTTTCGGTTTTTTCATAAAATGCACTGCCGACATCGGCGAGCAGCGTGTAGTTTTTCTCTGCCGCTTCTGCATAGGCTTCGTGCATTTTGCGGTACATCTCATCGTAATCTATGCCGAATTTTTGAAGCTGTTTGCCGTCTTTTTGGTATGCCCATGTCGCATACAGAACCGGTACGGCACCGTTTTCACGAATTTTACCGCACAGATCTTTCACGCTCTGCATAAAACTTTCCTTTGCTGTGATAGGGCCGTTGCTCATCTCCTGCAAAACGACGTAATCCCATTTTTCATTTTGCAGCAGCTCCAATGCTTTTGCGCCGAGCCTTGTTTCAGGGTTCAGCTGCTCACGTAAGCGTGCACCGCCGCGTGTGTTCTGTACCACTTCGGCACCCGTGATTTCCGCCAGCATACTCGGCAGATCATTTGTGAAAATATAGCTGTTTCCAAGCATTAAAATGCGCATATTTATTTCTCCTATCCTCATGGTACTTTATCATTTATAATATAGCACATTTTCGCAGTTTAGACAAGAAAAGCCGCCCGGTTTTTACACCGAGCGGCGAAATTCACTTGTTTCTTTTTAGTATTTTCTTGCTTTAATCAGCAATAGAACTCCATCGGATACGTGAGATACTTGTTCGGGTCAAGCTGATCGGCAGTAACATAACCGGCCGGTGCACAAATGAGGCTCGGCAGACGATTGACAACCGTCGCGCAAGTATGCTCAACGGTTGCAGGCTTCACAACATGGAACTCGGTGTTCGGCTCGCCGATGATTTGCCAATCGCACATATCGCCGTCTTCCGGGCCGTAGACCTTGCCGATGGTCTCCTCTTCGATGGTGATGCCCTGCATTGTCTCGATGGCCACGACGGCAGACATGCCGATGCAGCGGCCGGCTTCGATGGTCTTGCCGAGCGTCTCGGAGTAAATGTCGTGATCGATGATGCACGGCACATGCTTCTGGTTGATAGACTTGATTGTCAGGCCAAGCTTATTGCAAATGGCTTCGCTGGCATTCCAAGCGTAGGACGGCTCAAAAATGTCCGGGTGCGCAATCCTCTGCTCAAACTCTTCTGGTGTCAGGTCGCAGCCATGCGCATTTGCGAGCGCTAATCCATATTCCTCTACGTTGTAGCTGTACGCGCCTTTAATCTTCGTAATTTTGTGGCAACCGCCCGCGACGAGCGCGACCATGTTGATCCAGAAGATATCCTGCATGCCGCTGCCCGTGATGGTGCAGTTATTCGCTTTAGCGATAGCGTCCAGACGGTTGACCTGAACCGCAGAGGTCGTCCACGGATAAATCGCTTCTTCGCATGTCGTGATGACATTGAGTCCGCGTGATACACATTTTTCCACATGGTCATAAATATCGCCGATGAAGCTGAACAGCGTCACAATCGCAACATCTGCATCGCACTCATCGAGAACTTTATCCGCATTGTTCGAAATCAGTACGCCGGTCTTAAGGCCGAGACCCGCGAAATCACCGACATCCTGCCCGACGACCGCCGGGTTTACGTCGATCGCGCCGACAATCTGTGCGCCGTGCTCATGCAGATACCGAAGAATGTACTTGCTCATTTTGCCGCAGCCATACTGCACAACTCTGATTTTTTCCACAAGAACTTCCTCCTTTGATTTGGATTTCAAATTTATCTTCGCGGGACATCCCGCTTGTCTTCGCTTATAGTATATCCTCATCTTAGTTTAGAGTCAAGGAAGTTTTGTGAAATTTTTATTAATCTTTTATTCGTAGAATTCTACCGACACTTGAAGCTGCAAAAATATATGCACACCAACCTATACCGGAAAAGCTTAAGCCTTCGTAAAACCAAGATTGATCGGATTGATGCGCGAGCCATTGCAACGATGCTAATGTCTAAAAGAACGATATGCAGAAAACTCGCTTTCAATATCTTCGTTATAGTTGCGCAAATTTGGTGATGTAGGAGGGCAGTATACAAACGCGCAAAACATAAAAAAGCCCGCAAGCCCAGCCATTTCAAGGGATTGCGAGCCTTTGAGGTGTGGTGCCGGTGGCGGGGGTCGAACCCGCACGATGTTGCCATCAACGGATTTTGAGTCCGTCTCGTCTGCCAATTCCAACACACCGGCTTAACAAAATTTATTATACGTTAAACCGGTGGAAAAAGCAAGTGTTTTTTTAATTATTTCGAATTTTATTCGTTTGCGGGCACAGAAACGTCAAAATAACGGTACTTTGCTTCGCAGTCCCCCTGCGCCGTAAGGCCCACAAAGCAGCCCGTAAACGTGCAGTTCATGCACTCTGTGGAAAGCAGCTGCGTGCTGCCGGTGCCGATCTCTTTCATCTCTTCCCCGGCTTTACCCGCAAGGAACGTATAGCGCAGGCGGTTGGCCTTGATGCACAGCGTCAGCGTGTCCGTTTCCGGGAAGAACACCGGCTCGCTCTCGATCAGCATATCGACCACGCGGCGGCGCAGCGTGACCTCCATACCGCCGTTTTTACGCTCGGCAAACAGCTCATAGTGGTGCTCGTTCGTGTGGAAAACCGTCATGCCCGCTTTGCCGTCGCCGGAAAGCGTCATTTCGGTCGTATAGTTCAAACCAAACTGCTGTTGGCGCACACCGAAGAATATGACCGTCTTCAGCTCGTCAAGCGTCGCCTCACTGCCGCGCAGTGTAACGCCGCTCTTATCAAATGTATACTTCATGCGGTCGGGTGTGCGCAGATAGCTCCAGCGCGGTGCAGGTGCAGCTGTGTTGAAATCATCGTGCCAACTGCGCGCAACACGCACGTCTCCTTCGCCCTCTGCCGTCATGATGGGCTGAATCTCCTTTCCACCGTATACGACCGGCCAGCCGTTCTCATCCCATGTAACCGGCGCAATCATCGTCTCGCGGCCAGTGTGATGCAGCATGAAAACAGACGGGCGAATGCCGTGAAATACCATCCACCATTTGCCCTCCGGCGTCTCCACAAGGTCGGCATGTCCGAGCGCCTGAAACTCCACGCGGTGTGCATTGCGGTGCGTGAGGATCGGATTGTGCGGACAAGATTCGAACGGGCCCCACACGCTTCTACTGCGCGCAATGGTCTCCATGTGGCCGTACTCCGTACCGCCCTCGGCAATCATCAAGTAATACCAGTCGCCAATGCGGTACATGTGCGGTCCCTCCGGGCATTTGCCGCCGGTGCCGTACCAAATGCACTTTGTCTCGCTCAGTTTTGCGCCGGTCTCAAGATCAATCTCAAACTGTCCGATGCAGTTGTTGCCGTTTTCGTCCGTATGTGTACCGGTGTAATACACCTTGCCGTCCGCATCCCAGAACAAAGACGGGTCAATGCCCTGATGGTCGATCCAGATCGGGTCGGACCACTCGCCGCGGATGTCATCTGTCCACACAAAAAAATTGCCGCCGCCTGTCACATTCGTCGTGATCACATAGAATCGGCCGTCGTGGTAGCGGATCGTCGGCGCAAAAATACCGCCGGAGGTGCGGCAGTCCACCAGCGGCAACTGGCTTTCGCGCGTCAAAACATAGCCAAGCTGCTCCCAATGCAGCAGGTCACGGCTATGCCAAAGCGGCACGCCCGGAAAGAACTCAAATGAGCTGTTGACAAGATAATAGTCTTCACCTACGCGGCAAATGCTCGGGTCCGGGTAAAAACCCGGCAGGATTGGATTTTCGTATGTCATGTGTACTCCTCCAAATTCCAACGTTCGGACACATTGCTCTTGTATCTTCCATACTGTATAATAGTATATAGTCTACGTTACCAAAAAGCAATGCGAATAAAAGAAAAACCCGGATAACTTCCGTTATCCGGGTACTGGCGGAGAGGATGCGACTCGAACGCACAATGCCTTGCGGCACACCACATTTCCAATGTGGCTCCTTACCATTAGAATACCTCTCCAAGCGACGGGTATTATTATAGCGCATGTCTTTCAAAAATGCAAGTGTTTTTTCAAAAAAATTTCATTTTATTTTCTTTTAGGCAATATTGTGCGAAATATTTGCACATTTATATATTAAAACTATATAGCAGGATGTATATTTCTCATTCAATTATATGGCTCACGCATATTTTATGTAAAATTCGGCGAAAACAGGGTGCTTTTTCCTCTCGGGTTTGCTATAATAAAGTAAATATCTCAAGAATTCTTGCGGGCCCGCTTTCGGCGGCGCTCCGATTTAGTTGCTCTACATTGAAAGGCGGTGCTCATATTGAATAAAAAACTTCCGGGCGGGCCGGCTGCGGTCATCGAGATCGGCTCCAGTGCGATGCGCATGCGTGTCTCGCAGTTAAAGCACGGCGAGATCGAAATGCTGGATTCTCTCGAATACCCTGTGTTCTTCGGCCACGAGGTCTTCACCACTGGACGCATCAGCTTTGAAAGCCTGCGCCAACTCTCCTCTATCCTCACAAAATTCACAACGGCGCTGGACGGCTACAACTGCAAAAACGTGCGCGTGGTCTCCTCCACCGTGATGCGCGAGGCGGAAAACCGCTCGTTCGTCATCGATCAACTCAAAATTCACAACAATCTGCACTTGGAAATTCTGGAATACAGCGAAGAAAAAGCGCTCATCTGCTCCGAGATTATCCGGCTTTTAAAAGAAGAAAGCAAGCTCGAGATGAAAGACGCGCTCATCGCGTATGTCGGCACGGGCAGCATCGGCGTTGCGCTGTACGACGGCAAGGCAATCTGCACCTCGCAGAACATCCCCATCGGCTCCTTAAAGCTGCACGATGCCCTCGGTGCGCTCAGCCGCGAGTGCGACGATTTTTACCCAGCGGTCGAAGAATATCTCGACATCATTTTAAACCGCGTCGATATTCCGAAAAAAGACATTCGCAGCATCATTTTGACGGGTTCCGATCTGGAGCTTGTCGCCTCCGTGTGCGGCGCCGAAAAAAACGGCGACCTTTACACCATCTCCGCAAAGAAAATGCACGCGGCGTATAAGGAAATCCGCATGATGTCCCATTCTGCCATCGCGCGCCGCTACAACATTTCCGAGGAGCTTGCCGAAATTCTCTACACAGCGCTTTCTATATATACCGGCATGCTGCGCCTTTCGGACGGCGTGCAGAAAGTCATTTGCCCGGATATCGATATTTGCGATGCCATCACACGCCATATGCTCGTGCCGGGCGCGCAAAAAGAATACATTGCGCAAACGAACGAAAGCGCCATTGTTTCCGCAAAACGCATCGCGGCAAAATACAACTGCCACGGCGCACATTCCGATGCCATTTCAGAGTTTGCATGCACGCTTTTCGACAAATTCAAAAACCTGCACGGCCTGTCAAGTGACAAAAAAATCATTTTGCAGCTCGCGTCCATTCTGCACAGCTGCGGTCAATACATCAATGTGCGCATGCCGAACCAGTGCTCATTCGACCTCATTAAGAATCTCGACATTTTCGGCCTCACGCACGAACAAATTCTGCTCACGGCATTCGTCGCCGGCAGCGATGAGTTCACCATGCCGAATGTTGCCGATGCAGGTGCAATCCCGATGACGGAAGAACGCCGTTTGGAAATCTTAAAGCTCGTTGCCATCTTCCGCCTTGCAAACGCGCTCGATAAATCGAAGCGCCGTAAGCTGCGCATCAGTAAAATCCGCATTACAAACGAAAAGCTGGAGATCAAAGCCGTCGCTTCCGGCAGTGCCCTGCTCGAAAAGTGGGCGTTTGAGGAATGCGCCGGTCTCTTTAAGGAAGTATTCGGTCTCAGCCCCGAGCTGCAAATCAAAAGCGAGCTGCTGAAATAACGAAAGGACGGAAACCATGTCTGATAAAAAGAATTACTATTATAACCGCGAGCTGAGCTGGATGGACTTCAATGCGCGCGTTTTGGAAGAAGCCCAAAAGAAAGATAACCCCCTCATGGAGCGTTTGCGCTTCCTTGCCATCACCGGCTCCAACCTTGATGAATTCTTCATGGTGCGCGTGGCCGGTGTAAAAAGCCAGATCGCCTCAAACTACACAAAGCCGGATGATTCCGGCATGACGCCGAAGGAGCTTCTCTCGGCGCTCGATAAAAAAACGCACGCCTTTATGGAAAAGCAGTATTCCTGCCTATACCGCTCTATTTTGCCGGTCCTCAAAAAGCAGGCGGAAATCGAGTTCCGCACGCCGGAAAAGCTCACGCACGAGCAAAGAGCCTTTACGGACGAGTATTTTCATCGCGTGCTGTTCCCCGTGCTGACGCCGCTCGCCGTAGACAGCAGCCGCCCGTTCCCGATGCTCGCAAATAAAAGTCTGAACCTCGCCGTGCGCCTTTCTTCCAAGGAAAACAAGGGTGAAAAGTGCTTTGCCGTCGTGCAGGTGCCGTCCATTCTGCCGCGCTTTACGGAGCTGCCCGCAGACGGCGACACACGCTGCTTCATTCTGCTCGAGGACATCATCACCGATTATCTTGAGGAGCTTTTCGAGCTGCACGAGATTAAAGCCGTGTGCCCGTTCCGCATCACGCGCAACTCCGATCTCACCATCGACGAGGAAGCGGACGACTTTATGTATGAGATTGAAAAGTCCATCAAGCGTCGTAAGCGCGGCCGTCCCGTGCGCTTGGAGCTCTTGCAGCACACCGATGAAGATACCCGCAAATTTCTCATAAAAGCGCTGAACATCAATGAAAGCGGCATCTACGAGGTGCAGGGACCCATTGACCTCACGTTCTTCTCAAAATTTGCGAATATCCCGGGCTGCGAAAAGCTCTGTTTTGCACCCATTCGTCCCACCACACCCCCGGGCGATTTCTTCGGCTACACCGATATTTTTAAGGCCATCCGTGAGGGCGACCGCCTTGTTCACCATCCATATGAGACATTCGACTGTGTCGTGCAGTTCATCGCACAAGCCGCAGAAGACGAAAACGTACTTGCCATCAAGCAGACGCTCTACCGCGTCAGCGGCAACTCGCCCATCATCGCGTCGCTCATCAAAGCCGCCGAAAACGGCAAACAGGTCACGGTGCTTGTCGAGCTGAAAGCGCGCTTTGACGAAGAAAACAACATCAACTGGGCAAAGAAGCTCGAAAAAGCCGGCTGCCACGTCATTTACGGTCTGACCGGCCTCAAGACCCACTGCAAAATTGCGCTTATCGTGCGCCGCGAAGAAGACGGCATCCGCCGCTACCTGCACCTCGGCACCGGCAACTACAACGACTCCACCGCGAAAATTTATACCGACCTCGGCCTGTTCACCTGCAACGAGCAGTTCGGCGCAGACGCGTCCTCCCTTTTCAATGTCATCACCGGCTATTCCCGTCCGCCGGAGTACAAGCACTTCATCGTTGCGCCGCACGGCATGCGTAGCTTCTTTGAGTACATGATCCGTCAAGAGACCGAAAACGCCAAAAAGGGTTTGCCCAGCGGCATCACGGTCAAAGTCAACTCCCTCGTTGACCCGAAGATCATCGAGCTTCTCTATGAAGCCTCCAAGGCCGGTGTGCGCGTGCAGCTTATTGTGCGCGGCATCTGCTGCCTCATTCCGGGCATCGAAGGCGTCAGCGAGAACATCACTGTCATGAGCATTGTCGGTCAGCTTCTGGAGCACAGCCGTATCTTCCGCTTTGAAAATGCCGGCAACCCGCGCATTTATATGGGCAGCGCGGACTGGATGCCCCGCAATCTCGACCGCCGCGTGGAGCTTGTTTTCCCCATCGAGGACGAAACACAGAAGGCCCGCGCCTTCGGCATTCTCGATACCATGCTGAGCGACACCACAAACGCCCGTTTCATGCAGAGTGATACAAGCTACGAGCACGTTGACCTGCGCGGCAAGAAAAAGATCAGCTCGCAGCTTACATTCTACCACGAAGCACAGGCGCGTCTGAAAGAGCTGCAGTCCATCGAAAAGGACAGCGTTTTGATCCCGATTCACTCCGCGGAAGAATAAGGCTTGCATAGTTGTAAATAAAAGATTATAATAGAATAAATTGAGCGGACTTCGGCGCGTTTTGCTGTCCGCACACCACAACGAAAGGTTGAGGAACGATGAAAAGAATCGGTATTTTAACAAGCGGCGGCGACTGTCAGGGCCTCAATGCCTCCATTCGCGGCGTTGCAAAGTCGCTTTACGAAGAATTCGGCAACGACGTAGAGATTTACGGCATCAAAGACGGCTATAAGGGGCTTATTTTCGGCGAATATAAGCTGATGAAACCGGAAGATTTCTCCGGCATCTTAACGCTCGGCGGTACCATTTTGGGTACCTCCCGCCAGCCGTTCAAGCTCATGCGCGTCATCGACGAAAACAGCGTCGATAAAGTCCAGAACATGAAGGATAACTACAAGAAGATGAAGCTTGACTGCCTCGTTATCCTCGGTGGCAACGGCACACAGAAAACCGCAAACCTTCTGCGCGAGGAAGGCCTCAATGTCGTCTCCCTGCCGAAGACCATCGACAACGATGTCTGGGGCACCGATATGACATTCGGCTTCCACAGCTCCGTGGAGATTGCGACGAATGTCCTCGACTGCATTCACACCACCGCCACCTCCCACGGCCGCATTTTCTGTGTGGAGATCATGGGGCACAAGGTCGGCTGGCTGCCGCTTTATGCCGGCATCGCGGGCGGTGCAGATGTGATTTTGCTGCCGGAGATCCCGTATGATATTGACAAAATCGCAAAAACATTGGATAATAGAATCGCAAACGGCAAGAAGTTCTCCATTCTCGCCGTAGCCGAGGGTGCGCTATCCAAGGAAGAAGCCGCCATGAAGAAGAAGGACTTCAAAAAGGCGCGTGCCGAAATGAAGTACCCGTCCATCGTGTACCGCCTTGCGGACGAGCTTGCCTCCCGTGTGGATAACGAGATTCGTGTCTGCGTACCGGGTCATTTCCAGCGCGGCGGCAGCCCGTGCGCCTACGACCGCGTGCTCTCCACACGCTTCGGCGCGGCAGCCGCAAGGCTCATCCGCGAGAAGAACTACGGCAACATGGTCGGCCTTGTCAACGGCAAGATCGTCCCGGTGCCGCTCAGCGAGGTCGCAGGCAAGCTGAAAACCGTCCCGGTCGATTGCGAAGAAATCCTCGCAGCCCGTGAGATCGGCATTTCCTTCGGCGACTAAATTCGCACAAAACGTCAAAAGAGACGTTTTAATAAAAAGGATTGTATTGAAAGGATTGACCCACATGAAATTTTCCGTCAGTATGTACAGCTACATGCAGAAGATCCGCTCCGGCGAGGCTACTCCGTTTGAGCTGATCGCGAAGACCAAGGAACTTGGCTTTGATGCCATTGAGTTTGTCGATTTCACCGATTTCGGCACCGGCACCAAGGAAGAGCGTCTCGCCCACGCCGAAGAGCTCCGCAAGGAATGCGAGCGCGTCGGCCTTGAGATTTCCGCACTCGTTATGAGCTGCGACTTCATCACCGGCAGCGACGGCGACCTCGATAAAGAGATTGCTCGCGTCAAGGATTACGTCGACATCGCACACGTCCTCGGTGTCACCCGTATGCGCCACGACGCAGCCATTGGCTATGCACGCAACTCCGGTGACTTCTGCCCGTTTGATACGATGCTCCCGCGCCTTGCAAAGGCCTGCAAGGAAATCACCGAGTACGCTGCACAGTTCGGCATCCGCACCATGGTCGAAAACCACGGCTTCTATGTGCAGGATTCCGAGCGTGTTGAGAAGCTCTACGCAGCGGTCGACAACAAGAACTTCGGCCTCCTCACCGATATGGGCAACTTCCTCTGCGCAGATGAGGACCCGGCTTCCGCATTTACAAGAGTTGCGCCGTATGCGTACTATGTCCATGCAAAGGACTTCATCGTAAAGCCGTTTACGGATGCCGATCCGGGCGAAGGCAGCTTCCGTTCCCGCGGCGGTAAGTACCTGCGCGGCACCATTGTCGGCCACGGCAATGTACCGATCAAGCAGTGCATGTATCAGCTGAAGCGTGCAGGTTATGACGATTGCATCTCCATCGAGTTCGAGGGCATGGAGCCGGTCTTTGATGCACTGCGCATCGGCCTTGCAAACCTCAAGAAGTATTGGGCTGAGGTCTGATTCCCCTCATATCCAAAAACCTGATTTAAAGGTTGGGCTTCGTGTCTTTTCGGCACGGAGCCTTTTCTTATGCCCCTAACGAGAGATGTCGTATCACATGTTATACCACTTTGAAATTAACTTCTCTTCTTTTTCGAGTCATATCATTTTAGCACGGACAAAGAAAACAGAGCTTTTTTGTTCCCCCGCTTGCAATACAACTTAGAAAGGTGTACAATGAAAATGAATTTTGCGCATCTGTGTCCTGCATAGCTGCACAAGAACTTAAGGAGTGATTGAAAATGTCCGTTAAAGAAAAATTTCTGGATTACGTAAGCTACGACACCCAGTCCGATTCCTCCAGCACCACCATGCCCTCCACCATGAAGCAAAAGCTGCTCGCACAGCACCTTGCCGATGAAATGGTCGCTATGGGCATTGAAGACGCACACATGGACGAGTGGGGTTATGTTTACGGCACCATTCCCGCAAACTGCGAAAAGAAGAACGTCATCGGCTTCATCGCGCACATGGATACCGCAGAAGAAGTCTCCGGCGCAAACGTCAAAGCCCGCGTCATTGAAAATTACGATGGCGAAGACATTGTCCTCAACAAAGAGCTCGGCATCGTCACCGATGTTGAAAATTTCCCGATTCTCAAAAAATTCAAGGGTAAAACGCTTATCGTTACCGACGGTACCACCTTGCTCGGCGCAGACGACAAGGCAGGCGTAGCCGAGATCATGCAGGCTGCGGAAGACATCATCAAAAACAATCTCCCCCACGGCGAAATCCATATCGCATTTACCCCGGACGAGGAAATCGGCGCAGGCCCGGATAAGTTCGACGTCAAGGGCTTCGGCTGCGATTTCGCCTACACGCTCGACGGCGGCGAGCTTGGCGGCCTCGATTATGAAAACTTCAACGGCACCTCCGCCGAAGTGGAGATCACCGGCAGAAGCGTGCATCCGGGCAGCGCAAAGAACAAGATGATCAACGCAAGCCGTGTCGCCATGGAGTTCGCTTCCCTGCTGCCGAGCCGCGAAGTGCCGGAAAACACCGAGGGCTACGAAGGCTTTGCGCACCTCAACAACATGGAGGGCGACGTAGAGCACGCTCACCTGCACTACATCATCCGCGACCACGACCGCGACCTTCTGGAAGCGAGAAAGGATAAATTCAACCTCGCGGCCGAGTTCATCAACCGCAAGTACGGCTTAGAGCTCGTCAAGGTCACACTGAAGGACGCATACTCCAACATGAAAGAAATGATCCTGCCGCATCAGGAAATCCTTGACGTTGCCCGCACCGCCATGCGCAAAAACGGCGTAGAGCCGGTCACCACCCCCATTCGCGGCGGCACAGACGGCGCACGCCTGTCCTTTATGGGTCTGCCCTGCCCGAACCTCTGCACCGGCGGCGAGCTTGCGCACGGCAGAAACGAATTTGCCGTTCTGGAAGAGATGGAGACCATCGTCGAGATCGTCAAGTCCATCGCCGAGCTCGTTGAATAATGGGAAAGGAACCTGAAACTATGCTGCGATTTGGAACGATCGGCACCGGCTGGATCGCGAACAGCTACGTAGACGGCGCTTTGGACAGCGGCCTGTGGCAGCTCACCGCCGTTTACTCCCGCACAAAAGAGAAAGGTCTGGCTTTTGCAGCGCCTTACGGCGTTAAAACCATCTTTACCGACCTCGAAGAAATGGCCGCAACGGACAAAATCGACGCGGTGTATATCGCAAGCCCGAACAAACTGCATATCGAGCAGGCACGTGTTTTTCTGGAGCACGGCAAGCACGTCATTTGCGAAAAGCCGCTTTCCGCCCACGCAAAAGATGTAGCAGAGCTGCAGGCGCTTGCAAAAGAGTGCGGGCTCATCTACCTTGAAGCCATCATGTTTATGCACCTGCCGCAGAGAAAGCTTTTGGAAGAAGCTTTAAAAAAGATCGGCGATATCTCCGTGGCGAAGATTGATTTCTGCCAGCGCTCTTCAAAGTACGATGCGTACCTCGCGGGCAGCCTGCCGAATATCTTTAACCCCGCGCTCGAGACCGGCGCTTTGATGGATCTCGGCGTTTATTGCGTCTATCCCGCGCTGTATCTGTTCGGTAAGCCGCAGAACACGCTCGCCGTGTCGCATTTATTGGCGTCCGGCGCAGACGGCAGCGACATTGTCGCCATGCAGTACCCGGATAAGCTCGTGAACCTCGTGTTCTCCAAGGTCGGTCAGGCCGGCGCGAACACGGATTTTCAGGGCACAAACGGCACTGTATCCGTGGAGTCCATCTCAAAACTCGCCAACATCTCCATCCGTTATAACAACGGCACCGTAGAGGAAGTTTGCGGCGAAGAAGAAAAATTCAAGCTGATGGGCTACGAAGCGAAGGATTTTTACCGCTATATTACAGAGCCCGAAGCTTCCCATGCGGAATACGAGCAGTGCTCCGCCCTCGCTTACGACGTTTCCGTCTATATGGAAGAAATCCGCAAGCTCGCGAACATCCGCTTCCCCTCCGACAACTAAAACATAAAACAAAACGACACCGCATGATGAAGTCTTTTCCCGTGCGGTGTCGTTTTCGTATGGAGTGAATTCAGTTCTTAGCGTCTCTTTTGTCCTTTTTACGCGGGCTTTCCGGGTCTTCATCTGTGTGCCGAATATCCTGCATTACGTCCCATGGCGTCAGCATACCGAGCAGCGGCTCATCTCGGCTCCCCGTCTTCGTGATGAAAATGACCGAAAGGCGTTTGTTGCGACCGCGTATCTTCTCAAACATACGCCGTGCCTCAATGCAGGTCGTTTTCTCGTCGACAAACGCAAAGTTTTCCACATGCTTTTCTACGGCCAGCATTTTCCCAAGCTGTGAAAGCGTCGTTTCCTTCGTGATGCGCAAGGTTGGGTCACGCAAAATGCACGAAAAGATTGTGGACACGCTGAATACACCGAGAAATTTCTCTTTTTCTATAACCGGAATGTGCGAAAAGCCGCTCTTGTCCATACTTTCCATCAAATTTAAAACGCGCGAAGAAAGCCTTGCACAGCGAATGCTGCTGCCTTTTGTCGCAAAGTCGAGTGCAAGCGGCGGACGGCAAACGTAGTCGAGCGCCTCCCGCAGTGCTTCCACCACCGGCTCGCTCGGCTCCACGATCGGCTCGCCGCCGAGGTTCGCGTTGTGCGTCATCAAATTCCGGATTTCCCGGCAGAGATTCAACGTCTCGCGCACAGGCGCGCTTTCATAATGGTTGATGTATTCAAAAACCACGCTGGAATACCGCCGCTGCTTTGCGGTGCTGAACTTTACCTCAAGCTCATCCTCCAGCTGTTTATATAAATCGATAAATTCATCGCTGCGCATGGATCACACTCCTTTTTTTCAAGAATACCACAAAAAGTGCCTCCGCGCAAGGCTTTGCAGATAACAAAAAACCCGATACAAATTGTATCGGGTTTCTGGAGCTGATGGTCAGAATCGAACTGACAACCTGTTCATTACGAGTGAACTGCTCTGCCATTGAGCCACATCAGCATATTGGGTTTTGTAACGTTAATTATTATACCGAATTTTCTCCGTAAAGTCAACCCCTATCGCGAATTTTCTTTTAAAAAATATTTCGCGCGGACAAAATCCGCCTACGCCGGGCGGTTTACGGTTGTAACCACGCACAATGTGTGGTACAATGATACATACAGAAATTCAGGATGGGAAAGGGCGGCTTTTCATGGGTTATAAGCTGGAGCTCGGCGCATGGAGCGCGGTTTTCGCCGTGCCGAACGCGCTTGTAGATCGATATATCAAGGAGGCGGACGGAGATCAGCTCAAGGTCATGCTGTGGCTTCTGCGCCATAACGGGCGGCCGTATGCGGCGGAGGATCTTGCAGCCGCGCTCGGCATCACCCCGCAGCGTGTCGATACCGCGCTCGGCTTCTGGATGAAAAGCGGCCTCATTTGCAGCGTTGACACCCCGCTGGATACTGCCCTTACGCCGAATCACGTGGAGAGCCCCACGGCCGTCGCACCGCAGCCGAAAGCCGCTCCAACACAGCCGCAGCGCCCCACCGCGCCGAAGCGTATGCTGCGCCCGGACGGGCTTTATATCTCGGAGCGCGTAGAGTCCTCCCCGGAGATTCGCCGCCTTGTAGAGGAAGCGCAGAACCTGCTCGGCAAAACGCTTTCCCCCGCGCTTTCCGGCACGCTCATTCAGGCGCACGAAGATTACGGCCTGCCGTGTGAAGTCATTTTAATGCTTATCGCCTACGCGAATAAGATTGGCCGCGCAAACACGAGCTACATCGAATCCACCGTGCGCAACTGGGCAGATTCCAACATTTTAAGCATCGCCGCCGCGGAGGAAAAGCTGCGCGAGCTCGACGAAACCGCCATCGCGTGGAAGCGCTGTGAAAATGCGTTCGGCATCACCTCCCGCCGCGCACCCAGCAAAAACGAGAGCCAATTTGCTCACAGATGGGTGTTCGAGTGGCGCATGCCCGATGAGCTTCTAAACGAAGCCTATAACCGCTGTGTGGATAACACCGGCAAGGTCAACATGAAATACATCAACGCCATTTTGGAATCGTGGCACAACGCGGGCATTCATACCTTGAAAGAAGCCGTGGATGAAAGAATTGCCGCCGAAGCCCGCCGCGAGGGTGCGCATAAGCCTTCTTATGACCTTGACGAATACGAAAAATACGATATTTTTGCTACGGAGAAATAAACCATGGGATATGCAAGGCAGGTCTACACGCAAGCTGAAAATGAATTAAACAGACGTCGCACCACCGCGCAGGATAACGCACAGCGCCGCTTAGAGAACTTCTACGCCGTCTGCCCCGAAGCGGAGGACGTGCGCAGACGCATCGCTTCCACAGCAAGTCGGGCGGCTATGGCCGTTTTGCGCAGCGGCAACGCGCGAGAGACCATGGAAGCTTTAAAAAATGAAAATCTTTCGCTGCAAAAGCAGTTTGCCGATCTCCTCGCCGCGCACGGTCTCACCCGCGCTGACATCGAGCCGCAGTACACCTGCAAGCGCTGCGAAGATACCGGCTATGTAGACGGCCGCATTTGCTCCTGTTACCGCAGTTTATTAAAGCAGATCGCCTACGAAAACCTAAACCGTATCTCCCCGCTGACGCTCTCGTCCTTTGAGGATTTCTCCCTGCTCTATTATTCCGATGTTTCCGTAAACGGCGAGCGTTCCGACCGCGAGCAAATGCGCAACATTTACGACTTCTGCCGGCGCTACGCAGACAACTTCAAAAAGGACAGCGGCAACCTGTTTTTCACAGGCGCTACGGGTCTCGGCAAAACGCACCTTTCCCTCGCCATCGCCGCAGAAGCCATCAATAAGGGGTTCGGCGTAGTGTATGGCACGGCGCAGACTTTTGCCCTTGCTCTCGAGCGCGAGCGCTTCACCCGCACCGAAGAATCCGGCGGCGATACGCTCGATCTTTTAAACGACTGCGACCTGCTCATCATCGACGACCTCGGCATGGAAATCTCATCGTCTTACATCACGGCGACAATCTACAATGTGATTGATACGCGCATCACGCTGAAAAAGCCGACCATCATCAGCACAAACCTCTCCATGCAGGAGCTCGAAAAGCGTTACAACGAGCGTTTCACTTCGCGCATAATCGGATTCTACGACCGCTTGATCTTTCGCGGTAAAGACATCCGCATGAAGAAAAAGCTCAATCCGCAAAACAAACAAAATTAGCACACAAGCAAAAAGCCGAACGGCATCGGAGCTTTCCCCGCCGTTCGGCTTTTATAATTTATTTTAATACTTCGCGGATTCAATCTCTTCAATCACGCCGCGCACGGCTTTCTCCACCGCGCCATCTTCAAACGGCACCGGAATGCCGACATAATGCAGCAGATCGAAATAGCCCAGCGTGCCACCCGCTTTGCACAGCTTCAAATAACGTGCCCAAGCGCTCTCGCGGTCTTTCTTCATCTCGTCATAGAAGAAGAATGTGCAGATCTGCGCCAGCGCGTAATCGATATAATAGAATGGGTAGAGGAAAATGTGCTGCTTCTGCATCCAAAAACCACCGTTTTCCAAGAATGCGTTGCCGTCATAATCGCGCCACGGCATATATTTTTTCTCAATGCTGCGCCACACACCGCGGCGTTCCTTCGCCGTCATCTTCGGGTTCTTGTATACCTCGTGCTGGAACTCATCCACGCACGCCATGTACGGGATAACGGCCAGTGCATCGCACAAATGTGCATAACGGTATTCGTCCGCGCGGTCGCCGAAGAATTTATCCATCCACGGGTAGGTGAAAAATTCCATCGACATCGAGTGGATCTCGCACACCTCGCTCGTAGAGCCCTGCAAAACGCCGATCGGAATCAAGCGCTCGCCGAGATATGCCTGGAACGCATGGCCGGCTTCGTGCGTCAAAACGTCCACGTCTGCAGAAGTACCGTTAAAGTTCGAAAAAATGAACGGTGCTTTGTATTCCGGCAAAGATGTGCAGTAGCCGCCAAGGTGCTTGCCCGGGCGTGTCTCAAGGTCAAACAGCTCGTACTTCGTCATGAAGTCGAAGAATTCCTTTGTTTCGGGCGAGAGCGCGCCATACATTTCGGTCGCCTGCCCCACCATATAATCTTTGCCGCCGATGGGATCTGCGTTGCCGCCTGCAAATGTCAAACTCTCATCGTAGTATTTGACGGAATCCAAACCGAGGCGCTTTGCCTGCGCCTTGCGCATGCGGTCCACCGCCGGCGTGATAACCGTGCGGATCTGCTCGCGGAATTTCTCCACGTGCTCGGGCGTGTAGTCCAGTCTGCCCATATTGCGGTACGCAAGCTCGGTGTAATTGTCATAGCCGAGCTTCTTCGCCATCTCCACGCGCACTTCGATGAGCTTATCGTACAACTCATCGAGCTTGTCGGAAACGCCCTCGTAAAGGTTCGCCCACTTTTCAAACGCTTCTTTGCGCTCCTCGCGGTCGGTGCTCTCCATATGTTTTAAAAGACCGTAGAAATTGCAGGTCTCGCCGCGGAAATCCACCTTGCAGGAAGCCGCAGCCTTAGAATACTCCACGGAAAGCTCCGATTCTTTCACAAGCTCCGGGATAATGCGCTCGTCCTGCGTCTTGAGGTCGTTTTCCAAAACCGCGATGAAATGCGCGCCGTATTCCTTTTCAAAGTCCGCACGGAACGGGCCGTTCACAATGTCTTCCTTCATCGCCTTCTCCGCCGGGATCAGGTTCGGCAGATTTTCGTTCAGGTACGCCATTTCCGCTTCGTAGAATTCATCTGTCGTGTTCATCGTGTTGCGGATGCTGCAAAGCGACGCAATCGTAGACAAGTGCGTGTCGAGCTTTTCAGCGTCTAAAAACACCTTTTTCGCTTCCTCAAAGGTCTTTGCTGCCTTAAATGCCTCGCTGTACCGCTTATATTCCTCCACTGCCGCCGCAATGTCCGGTCGGGTGTACGGAAGTTCACTGAATTTCTGCACAACAATACGCTTCCTTTCCAAAATCTATTTGCGCTTATCATACCACTGCTTCGCACATTTTGCAAGCTGTTTTTGTTTATCCTGCACAGCAAAATGTAATCTATGCAAAAAGAGACCGCGCACAAAGCCCGATCTCTAATCTTTGAGATAAATTTTAAGTTATTTCAGCTCGCCAACAACCTCACGAATGGACTTCGCCAGAATATTGAGGCCCTTTTCCAGCGTATCCATCGGCACCTTCAGCTCCGGCATGATCTTCACAACGGAATCACGGCGGCCTACACGCTCCACGATGAGGCCGTTTTCAAACGCCTTGTGAATGACTGCCTTCGCAACATCGCCCTCAAACGCGCCAAAATCCACGCCCCACAGCAAACCGATGCCGCGTGTCGTGATGCGGCTGTCAATCGTCTCAATGTTCTCCTTGAGGAACTTCTCCACAAACGGCGCACGTTCACGAACCGCGTCTTCCACGTGCTCGTTCAGCATGAATTCCAGGCCCGCTTTCGCTGCGACCAAAGACAGCTGATAGCCGCGGAATGTGCCGTTGTGCTCGCCCGGCTTCCACTGGTCAAGCTCCGGGCGCAACAGCGTCAGCGCAAACGGCATGCCATAGCCGCCGATGGACTTCGAGAGCGTCACAATGTCCGGCGTGATGCCTGCGCGCTCAAACGAGAAGAACCAACCGGTACGGGAAGCACCCACCTGCACGTCATCGACAATCATCAAAATGTCGTACTTGTCGCACAGTGCGCGCACGCGGCGCAGCCACTCATCGGGCAGCACATAAATGCCGCCGTCCGCCTGCGTCGTTTCCAAAATGATCGCCGCCGGTTTCTCCACGCCGGAGTGGTCGTCTGTGATCAGGCGTTCCATATACGCTACGGTGTCGAGCTCCGGGAACATATACGGTGCCGGAATGTGCGTCACGTTGTAAAGCGGCACGCCTGCACCCTTGCGGGAGTCCGCATTCGTTGTCAGCGCTAAAGAACCCAGCGTCATGCCGTGGAACGCACCCATCAGTGCAAAGACATTGTTGCGCTTCTTTACCTTGCGAGCCAGCTTCAAGGCCGCTTCCACCGCGTTTGTGCCGGTCGGGCCTACAAACTGAATTTTATAGTCAAAGCCGCGTGGGCGAATGACTTCATTTTCAAAATATTCGATGAATTCGCGCTTCGGTTTTGTGTACATGTCAAGCGCGTGCATCACGCCGTCGTTTTGCAAATATTCAACGACCTTCTCTTTGATGTACGGGTTGTTATGCCCGTAGTTCAGCGCGCCGGAGCCGCAAAAGAAGTCGATATACTCCTTGCCGTTCTCATCCGTCTGGATAGAGCCCTTCGCCTTGACGAAGACCGTCGGGAAGTTACGGCAGTAAGAGCGAACTTCGGATTCATACGTTTCAAATGCTTTCGTGTTGTTTGTACTCATGTAGTACCATCCTTTCTACCATGCCATCTGCATGATTCAGCGATCACACGCGTTATGCGTGGGGCTGCGTTTTTCCCGCTCATGAGTTTTGAAGCGAGAGTCAGCGGTCGTTCGGCCAATGTGTAATAAAAATTTTGGCCGGATCCATACGGCACGCACAAATCGTTTTTTGCGATACCGTGATTAAGTTTACCACACTTGTCCGAAAAAAGAAAGGTCTTCTTTCGTAAAAAAACATATATCTCTGCAAAAATTCTGCAAAAAAGAGCAGCGCCTGCAAAAGACGCTGCCCAAATTTACAAAATCTAAATTTATTCGATGTTCTCGCCGAGCGTACCCTGGCTGAGCGCCTTCAGATACGCAGTGATGAAATCATCAAGGTCGCCGTCCATCACCGCGCTGATGTTGCCCTTTTCGCAGCCCGTGCGGTGATCCTTTACGAGCGTGTACGGCATGAAGACATAGGAGCGAATCTGGCTGCCCCACGTGATCTCCTTCTGCTCGCCCTTAATGTCGGAGATTTTTTCAAGGTGTTCACGTTCCTTGATCTCAACGAGCTTAGAGATAAGCATTTTCATAGCCACGTCGCGGTTCTGGTACTGGCTGCGTTCCACCTGACAGGAAACGACAATGCCCGTCGGAATGTGGATCAAACGCACGGCCGAAGAGGTCTTGTTGACCTTCTGTCCGCCCGCACCGCTCGCACGGTACACTTCCATCTTAATATCGTCCGGGTTGATTTCCACGCTGAGGTCCTCGTCAATCTCCGGCATAACCTCCAGAGAGGAGAATGAGGTGTGGCGGCGGCCTGCGGAATCGAACGGCGAGACGCGCACCAAACGGTGAACGCCCGCTTCACTCTTCAAAAAGCCATACGCATTTTCGCCCTCGACAAGGATGGAAGCGCTCTTCAGGCCCGCTTCGTCGCCCTCAAGGTAATCGAGCGTAGAAACCTTAAAGCCGTGACGCTCACCCCAACGGTTGTACATACGGAACAGCATCTCGGCCCAGTCCTGTGCCTCCGTGCCGCCGGAACCCGCATGGAACGTCAAAATCGCGTTCTTACTGTCATATTCGCCGGTGAGAAGCGTTGTCAGACGCATCGTCTCAATCACTTTGCCGATGGCCTCCACTTCCTCCTGTGCCTCCGGCAAAAGAGAAAGGTCTTCTTCCTCATTGCCCATTTCAATGAGCGTCAGCGTATCTTCGCAGCGGGAAACAAGGTTCAGATACGTCTCGTCCTTCTGCTTTAACGCAGCAGTCTTCTGCAAAATCTTCTGTGCAGATTCCATGTTGTCGTAAAAGCCCGGCTCCGCCGCCTTGTTTTCCAGCATCTCCACTTCTTCACGCAGTCTTTCAAGGCCCAGCGCGTCCTTCAATTCATCCAGCGCCGCCTGCTTTTCATTCAGTTCATGTTTTAATACTTCATATTGCAGCATACGTTTTCGTTACCTTTCAAAAATATCCGTCCAAACCCGCCTTCAAACATTTCACGGCGGCGTTCAGCTTAAATGTGCGCAAATCTCTGTTTATTATAATAGATAACCCGCCGTTTGTAAATAGAAAAAATGCGGGAAAACGCACGGTTTCGCTGAAATCTTTATATTAGCCTTTCTTGAAGTTTTACTTCGTTTCCTCGCTGAATTATTAACAGTCTGAAAATTTGCACGCTTTGCATTGCGATTGCGGGCATTTTGTAGTATTATATGAATAAGAAAATAATTCTGGCAGTATTCTGACCGTCTTTCGAATATTGCCAACCGAATTTTGGAGGTTCTGTTTTGGACTACAAAGGCATCAAGTGTCCCGTGTGCGACAAGCCGTTTACGGAAAATGACGATATCGTCGTTTGCCCGGTCTGCGGTGCACCGTACCACAGAGGCTGCTATAAAGAAAAAGGTGTGTGCATTTTCACAGATCTGCATGAAAGCGGCAAGACTTGGGCGCCGCCTGTTCCGCCGGACGCGCCGAACACGGCCAGTGAGCTTAAAGACAAGGAATGCCCGAACTGCGGCACCTTAAACGCCCACAGCGCGCTGTTCTGCAACATCTGCGGCACTTCCCTCACCGGCGCGCCGGATGAACACCGCAACACGGGCTACAACACGCAGCAAAATCCGAATAACGCGAACAATCCGAACGGCTATAACAATTACAATAACCCGTACGGCAGTTATCCCCCGCCGCAAAACAACGCAAACTATCAGAGCCGCGGCTTTGGCGGCGTGCCGTTCGCGTTCGACCCCATGGGCGGCGCAAATCCCGCGGAATTTGTTGCGGATAACGTCACCTACGGCGACGTCAGCAAGGTCGTGCAGCAGAATACAGCGTATTACCTTTCCGTGTTCCGCAATATTAAGTCTTTCGGGCGCAGCAAGTTCAATTTCAGCGCGTTCCTGTTCTCCGGCGGCTGGCTCCTGTATCGCAAGCAGTACAAGGCGGGCATCATCACAACGACAATCATGTTCCTTTTATATATCGCGAACCTGATGCTCTCGTGTTTCGTCGTCAACCCCATCACGACGCACGTCATCGATAACGCCGGCGTGTCTTCATCGGATCTCAGCTACGTGCAGCTTGCAAACCTGCTTTCGCAGTACTTGATGGATAACCCCTCACAGTATCTTTTGTTCTGCCTGCCGCTTTTGTGCAGCGCCCTGATGCTCGGCATTATGATCTTCGTCGGCGTGCGCGCAAACCGCATGTATTTAAATCACTGCGTCCGCACCGTGCAGGAGATTAAAAGCGTCAGCAATACGGAAACCGACCTTTCCGCAGAATACACCGCACGCGGCGGCGTGAACGTTGTCGTAACGTTTTGCCTGCTCGCCTGCTACATGATCCTGCGTTGGATCCCGCTCTTTTTGACTTGATTCCAGCTTAAAAGCGACATTACCGCTTACGGCTTCACGCGGTAATGTCGTTTAAGAATAGAACCCCTTTGGAAAATAGGAAGTATATTTGGAGGTATTGATTTATGAAAACCGTCAGAAAAGCCGTCATCCCCGCAGCAGGCCTTGGCACACGCGTACTCCCGGCATCGAAAGCGATGCCCAAGGAAATGCTGCCCATTGTGGATAAGCCCGCTATCCAGTTTATTGTGGAGGAAGCGGTCCGCGCCGGCATTACGGATATTCTCATCATCACAAACCGCGGCAAATCCATCATGGAAGATCATTTCGACCGCGCCCCGGAGCTTGAGGAGCGTCTGCTCGCAAGCGGCAAAAAAGAAGTATACGATGAAGTTGTGAACCTTGCGCACCTTGCAAACATCACCTACATCCGCCAGAAAGAGACGCGAGGTCTCGGCCACGCCATCTCCTGTGCCAAAGCATTTGTCGGCGATGAGCCATTTGCCGTTCTCTACGGCGATGACGTCATCCTCGGCGAAGATCCCGCCTGTGGCCAGCTCATCCGCGCTTATAACGAGACCGGCAAGGGTGTCGTCGGCGTGAAAGAGGTCAGCGAAGAAGCCATTCAGCGCTACTCCTCCCTCAAGGTAGAGCCTTTGCACGATAACTGGTTCACCTGCACCGATATGATCGAAAAGCCGAGTAAGGATAAGATTATGTCGCTTTACTCCATCCTCGGCCGCTGCGTATTGCCGCCGCAGATTTTTGACATTCTCGCCCACACCGCACCCGGCGCCGGCGGCGAAATTCAGCTCACCGATGCCATGTGTGAGCTTGCCCGCACCGAAAGCATGATCGCCGTCGATTTCACCGGCAAGCGCTACGATATGGGCAATAAGCTCGGCGTCATGCAGGCACAGGTAGAGGTCGCCTTAAAGCACCCCGAGATTGGCGAAAGCTTCCGCGCCTACCTTAAAGAGCTTGCCAAAACACTTTAAATGTAAAGTTGATTCACGTTACACGTATGTAAAGTCCATTCACTTTGTAAAGTCAGTCAACTTTACAAAGTGCCTATATCGAATTTGATTTTCCAAAAATCCGCCGAGTTCCAAGATTTTTCTTGACTTTGCGGATTTTTATGTTATAATACTTTTGTTAGTTTGTGCTTATGCGTTTTGTGTAACACAAATGACAATCCTTGCTCCGTTTAAAAGTACGGGGCCAAAGTCCAAAAGGAGGTGCAAACCATGACAGAGGTAGTAAAGAACAAGTACGAGACCGTTATCGTTCTCTCCGCAAAGCTCGGTGAGGAAGGTAATGCAGAGCTGGTCGAAAAGTTCAAGGCATTGATTGCAAAGCACGGCACTGTCGAGAGCGTTGACGAGTGGGGTAAGAGAAGACTCGCGTATCCGATCAACAAGGAAACCGAAGGCTACTACACCCTCGTAAACTTCGAGAGCACGCCGGACTTCACCGCTGAGCTGGACAGACGCTATAAGATCACTGACGGCGTTCTCCGTTCCATCATCGTGAAGAAGGATCCCCGTTTTGCAACCGCTGCTGCAAAGCCGCGTAAAGCCGCTGAGCCGAAGCCGATCGACGTTGAGGCTGTTGCAGCCGAGGCTGTCGAAGCAAACGAGTCCGCTGCTGAGTAAGTTTTTTGAAACGAAAGAGAGTTGTTACCTATGTTGAATGTTGCAGTTGTTATGGGCAGACTGGTTGCCGATCCTGAGCTTCGCCACACCCCGAGCGATGTTGCCGTTACCAGCTTCACGCTGGCGGTAGACCGCTCCTATGTTAAGTCCGGCACAGAACGTCAGGCTGATTTCATTGATATTGTCGCTTGGCGCAGCACCGCGGATTTTGTATGCAAATACTTCCGCAAGGGCCAGATGATGGCGGTTCACGGTTCCATTCAGACACGCACATATACAGATAAGGACGGCAATAAGCGCAAGGCGACTGAGATTGTTGCGAACGATGTCAATTTTGCGGATTCCAAACGCAGTGACAGCGGCGCAAATTACGGTGCCCCCTCCGCCCCGTCTTACGGCAATAATTACGGAAGTAACAGCGCAGCCGGAAATGAAATGCAGCGCCCGGCTTACAGCGAACCCGCTCCCACCTATTCAAGTGGTAACAGCGGAGATTTCGAGGAGATCATCGGGGACGACGACCTGCCGTTCTGATGATCTAACAACGACTAAGATAAGGAGGCTTTCGCAATGGCAGACAGACCGGAGAGAGATAATCGCCGCGGTGGTCGCAAGGGCCGCAGAAAAGTATGCAGCTTCTGCGTTGACAAAGCGGATTACATCGATTACAAGGATGTTGCCAAGCTTCGCCGTTTTATTTCTGAAAGAGGCAAGATCCTCCCCAGAAGAGTTACGGGAACTTGTGCACATCATCAGCGTGGCCTGACAGTCGCTATCAAGCGTGCTCGTCACCTCGCTCTCCTGCCCTTCAGCAGCGACTGATCGTGCAGATCTAATATCAGCGTACAAGGGAGATTTTCGTCGGAAGGTCTCCCTTTTGCTATCCCCCATTGATTTGCAAAACCCGCACTCTGTGCCTTTAACGGTACAGAATGCGGGTTTCTTTTAATTTACTTGAATCGTCATCAGAACAGACGAATGATCTTGCCGCCGCAGCCGCAATGGTACCGCTCCGGGTGCTGCACCACTGCCGTGAGTTTCATACGCGGAAACTGCCTTTTGCATTTTGTACATTGCAGCATATATTTCACCGGTTTCTCCTCGTACTCCACAAGTGCTTCCTTCGTCGTTGCCGTAATGCAATAGCTATACGCGTTGTTCATCTTACCTGCGTATGTCTTCCAAAGGAGCTTGTGATTCATGCAGCGCGGGCACGTGTGCAAAAGCTCATGCGCCAAAACGCTGCGCACACAATTCTCGTCCTTGTCCTCCAAATACGCTGAGACCTCGATTCGATATTCATATTTTTCGCCATGTAATCGCATACAGCGACCGTAGCGCTTTTTTGCGCGCGTGTTGATCTGTACCTCCGGCTCGATGTTGCCCGAGACCGGGATGCCCAGCGCACGCACTTCTTCGTAGATTTCTTTCATCAATGCGTTATAATCATACTTCATAAAGTTTCCTCGCTTTTCTTTATTTTACTACTATCTACTACGAAATAAAAGTGGTATAATTAAAAAGGAAAATCGTTTTCCTATCAATTTTTCGGAGGAATTTTCATGAAGTATTATTCGATCGGCTACGCCGTCAACGACGGTTTGCCGGAAGTTACACGCGAAGATGTACAGAAGCTCACCCACATGAACCTTGCGTTCGGTCTCATCAGCGAAAACGGCCTTTTGGATCTGCACCAGATGACACATCTCGATCTCATCCCGCAGTTCCGCGATTGGAACCCCGCTCTGCGCGTGGTGCTTTCCGTCGGTGGCTGGGGCGCAGGCGGCTTCTCCCTCATGTCCCGTACCGAAGAAGGCCGCCGCGCATTTGCGGAGTCTTGCCGCAAAGCCGTGGAGGAGTATCACCTCGATGGCATCGATATCGACTGGGAATACCCGTGCAGCGACCAAGCCGAGATTGACTGTGACTCGAGCGATAAACAGAACTACACAAAGCTCCTGCAAGCTCTGCGCGACGCCCTTGGCATGAACCGCATCGTCTCCACCGCTGTCGGCGCAGGTGATTATTTCCCGGAAAACACCGAAATGGACAAGGTCGCCGAGATTGTCGATTACGTGCAGCTCATGACCTACGACATGCGCAACGGCTTCACGCATCAGGCCGGCCACCACGCCTCCCTCAGTGCCAGCCGCGGCGATACGAGCAATACGAACACGCGCTACATCGTCGAGCTGTTCCACAACGCCGGTGTGCCGTACAATAAGCTCGTCGTCGGCGCAGCATTCTACTGCCGCCATTACACGGGCGCCGCAAACGTCAACAACGGCCTCCTGCAGGAAGCCAGCGCCGGTATGTACGGCCCGAACTACGACGGTCTCACCGAGGAGTTCCGCCGCGAGCATAACTACACGGAATATTGGGACGAGGACGCTGAAGCCGCATATCTCTGGAACGGCGAAACGTTCATCAGCTTCGAGTCCCCCGAGGCCATCCGCCGCAAGTGCGAGTATGTCAAGGAAAAGGGCATGCTCGGCGTCATGTACTGGGAGCACAGCGCCGACCACACCCGTGAGCTGCTCACTGTCATCGCAAAAACACTGAATATCTAAATTCTAACGGAAAAGGAGCCTGCGCGCATGAAAACCGCGTTCAGGCTCCCTTTTTACCGATAAAAACAAGAACTATCCCTGTTTTTGTAAAATAAAAGACCCATCGGAAATTCCGATAGGTCTTTTGGCGTGGCAGGGGCAGAAGGATTCGAACCCTCGGCACGTGGTTTTGGAGTGGATGTGGAAAAAGCATTAACGGACATACAACAGCCGGTTTTCCGCGCCCCTTATTTTAAAGGTAGCCACCAGGTTTTTCAGCATCTCCGCCTGGCCGGACAGCTCTTCGCTAGCTGCGGCGCTGCGCTGGGCGTTATCCGCGTTGCTGTCCACCACGCTTGAGATCTGCTCTATGCCATAGGCAATCTCTGCAGCGCCCTCCGCCTGGCGGCTGGTGTTTTCAGCAATACTATCGATGAGCCCACTCATCTCGTCAGCATGGGTAACCACTGCTAACATGGACTCCGAAGTCTCCTGCGCGGCCCTGGTCCCCTCATCTATAGAGCCAACGGTTTCACCCAGCAGGACCGTTGTTTCCCGGGCAGCCTCCGCAGACCGGCTGGCAAGAGAACGCACCTCTTCCGCTACCACGGCAAAGCCCTTGTCGGCTTCACCGGCCCTGGCTGCCTCTAGGGAGCCATCCGTCAGGGCCACACGTACAGCCCGGCGGGGTAGGCTTCGTTCTGGTCCACTGTGTGCTTGATGTATGCCTCCATCTCCGGGATGTCCATATCTCCGTATTCGATGGTATCCCGCTGTGTTTCCAGCATTGTAAGGGTCCTGTTCATCCACGCGCTGGTCTCTTGGATAGTCTTACCTGTAGTGGTTTGAAGCAGCTCTTCACTTTTTATCAAGAGTGCGTCAGACACTCTGGAATAGACTACTACAAGCAGCGCCGACACTGTTAGGACAACACTAATAACAATTGCCGAAACAAGCTTAGCCGTTATCCCCTTGGCCTTGCTGACCTTTTTTCGCAACTCGATTTTCTTGCATACCCTTATTCTCTCCTATCTTTCCCGCAGACTGCTGGGACAAAAATCACCTTGCCATATTCAATTTTGTGTATACACTTTTTGTGGAAAAAATCAACTGCTTTTCGGGCACCGTGATAAAGAAAGCGTGAGCAGCAAGCTATAGCATAAAACCGCAGCAGTGGAGAAGTTATCAAAAAAGCAGGCAGCGCTTTTCACGCCGCCTGCTCGAAGCAAGATCACTTTTGCGTTTCCCCGACGAACACCCTGTCCCGGAAGCACACGTTCCGGTCGCTGGTGGCGCCAAAGAGCTGGAACATCCCTTTCACCCCGTCGGTGACCCACAGGAAGAGCTTCTCCCCATCGAATTGGAATTTCCAGGTCTGGTAATGGCCCGTTTCCCGCCAGCAGACTGTGAGTAGCAGGGTATCCTGGTCCACCCAGGTGTGGTGGGCAGAGTAGGACCAGGCCCGAGAGCGCTGTTCCGGCCCCCGCAGGGGGCTGTTGCTGGGGATCTCAATGGCAAAGGTCGTCTCCCCGTGCCGATCCGTTACGCAGGAGCTCTCCAGAGACTGGATGCCGTCCACGGCAATGGCCAGCCGGCTGTTTGCCAGCTGCAGCCGGAGCTGGTGCTGCTCCTGACTGTCTACTGATTTTAAGAGGTATGTCTTGTCCTGCAGCAAGGCCTGCAAATAGGAGGAGCTTGGCTCATACACAGCAGGGGCTTCCCATTGGCAGAGTACCTTTTGCAAATGCTCATAGGCCCAAGCATCCCGCCCCTTTTGGGGATCTGTCAAGTTCGCAAGCAGGTATTGTTCCACCAGAGGGAAGACCCGAGTGCCGTCGATTTCTTCCGCTGTGGTGACGATGACCATGTCCTTTTGTGGAAACACCATAATATACTGACCAAAAGCGCCGTCCGCCCGGTAGCTGCCGGAGTTGTTTTCCCAGATCTGATAGCCGTACCGCTGGCCCCAGCCGGCGCAGCCCTGTCCCAGGGTGGGGACGTGGGGAGCGGTGGCCTCATCAATCCACTCCTCCGAAAGGAGCCGCTGGCCATTCCATAGGCCCTTGTTCAGGTAGAGCACGCCCACCTTGCACAGATCCCTGGGGGCGATAAGCAATCCCCAAGCACCGGTGTTTACTTTGCCGTTGACGTCCCAGCACACGTCGGTGATTCCCAGGGGTTCAAAGAGCTTCTCCTGCAACCACTGAAACAGGCTCTTACCCGTTGTCCGGCTGATGACCTCCGAGAGCATATAGGTGCCGCCGGAGTTGTACACAAAATGTTCCCCCGGCGCGTAAGCCATTTTCCGGGTGAAGAAGATTTCCGGCCAAGGGGTGCCCTCGCTGTTGCACATATCCCCTACGGTGTCCCGTTCATGGCCGGTACTCATGGTCAGCACGTCCCGCAGGGTGATCTCCCTTGCTCGGGGGTCCATGTCTAGGTCTTTGCATTCCGGGAAATAGTCCAGCAGCGGGTCGTTCACATTCACAAGACCCTCCTGCACGGCGAATCCAATGGCTGTGGAGGTGAAGGTCTTGCTCACCGAGTACACCAGCCGCTTATCGCTGGCCCGGAAGGGATAGCGGGCGGCATCCACCACGGCTTTCCCGTGGCGGATGATGTGGAGCGTGCGCAGCTTGTAGTGGGCCTTGTCGCACTCCTGCAGGAAGTTCGCGACGTCGATAGAGGAAATGCCCACGTCCTCCGGTAAGTAGAAACGGTCGAATAAGTCTGCCAAGTTATTCCGCCCCTTCCTTTCTCATGTTGGCCACCTCTTTGTCGGCATCCATCCGGCTGCTGAACAGCACCAGCAAAATACTGCACACCAGGGGGATTACGGCGTAGCCCACAGTCTCCATCACCCGGGTGAAGGAGGACTGGGCCAGGCCTGCGTTGGCCGCTTCGCCGCTGTAGCCGCCAATGGCCAGCACAGCCGCCACGCCCACGCTGCCCAGGAGCATTCCAAACCGCATGCCGAATTGGGCGATGCTGGTGGAAAGGCCGGAGAGGTCGGTTTTGTTTTTTAAGTTGATGTAGTCAGCCACATCGGCGGTAGCGGTACCCAGCAGCACACCAAAGAAAGCGCTGCCAATGCCGTACACCGCATTGCCAATCAAAACGAAGACCAAGTTGGGGACGATCATCAAGGCGTAGCCCACCACCTGGAACAAGGAACCCAGTACAAGCACCTTTCGCTTGCCCAGCTTGGCATTGGCAATAGGTACAATGCCAAACAGGCAGCAGAGGATACCAGGCACCAGCTTTGCATAGCTGATCTGGGTCATGTAGCCGGCATCGCCCAGTACATCACGCAGGAAGTAGATGGCCATAGAGCCGAAAATCATACCGGCAAAGTTGTAAGTGAGGAACATACCAAACAGCGGGAGGGCGTATTTGCAGCCAAAGACATACTTCAGCTGGGTTTTGACGGGCAGAGAGGGGCGCTTCCGGGCCGCGCTGAGCTGCTGAGCGGCTTCGGCCCACACCTCCGGGGTCTCCCGGCAGATAATGCCGGTGAGGAAGGGCAGGATAAAGCCAATGGAGCAGAAAATCAGGCTCAGACCGAAGTAGCCTTTTTCATAGCCGCCAAAATACATAAGCACCGGCACGCCGTAGGCACTAACGATCAAGTTGGAGATCTGTCCCAAAAGGCCGCCCAAGTTAGTGACCTTTGCTCGTTCCACAGAGTTGGAAGTTATCTTGATGAGCAGGGTGGCGGTGGCGACACTGATAACGGCGCCGAACACAGCTACATGGAGCAGGTAGTTTACAAACACCCAGATCATCCGCCCGGTGGGGCTGAAGCTGGTAGGGGTGTTAAAGATCAGGAACACGGGCAGGGCCACAAAAAAAGCGGTGCCCAGGATCCAGGGGCGGGCCTTACCTATCTTGGTGTGAGTCATGTCAATGAGGAAGCCGCTCAGGCCTTCTGTAACGGCGTTGATGATCCGGGCAGCGGTCATCATGGCGGTGATGAAGCCCATGGAAAGCAGCAGGTTGTCCGTCAAATAGATGGTGAGGAAGCCGCCCATAATGCCGGCAATGCAGCTGGATCCGCAGCCGTTGAGGGCAAAGCCGATCATTTGCGACACAGGGAGCTTATCTTGTTTCTTTTCTGTCATTTTTTCAATCCTCCAAGTCGAAGAAATGCGGCAGGCGGTGCGCGCACTCCGCTTGCAGCTATACTATTAGAATACCACGGGGAGAGTTGAGAAAATATGGCGGAATTGACTGCTCTTTAGGGAGAAATTGACTAATCTTGCCGAAAAAATGGATTTTGGGTAATTTCTTTTCGATAATTTCTAGGGGTACAGCCATAGTATTTTCGGAAACATTGGATAAAGCTGCCTTCATCGGCAAAGCCCGTTTCCAGGGCGATTTCCGAGATTTTTTTGGATGTCTGAGCGAGCAGCTGCTCTGCCTGAAGAACCCGGTATTTGGCTAGGTATTGGGAGAAAGTGGCTCCCGTATACTTTTTGAAAAAGCGGCAGAAATACTCTTTCGAGAAGAAAAACTGCTGCGCCATCTGGGCGGTGTTCAGGGGCTCGCTGTAATGGTCATGAATGTAAGTCAGGATCCCCTCCAGCTTTCGAAAGGGCTCCTGAGAGGTGCTGTCTTTGGCCCGGTCCCGTTCCTGGCAGCACTGGGTGAGCAGGACATAGACAATCTCGCAGATCTGCCGGAGGACAAGCACTGACAGGAAGGGAGTACCCTCCTGCTCATACCACTCGTTAAGCGCAAGGATCAGGGATTGAATTTTCGTATTAGCCTCCTCTGTGAGGACGAAATAGCATGTATCGAAATTGGGGATCAGGCTTTTTAAGAAGGAGTAGCTGATTTGCAGCGTGATGCCGGTGATGGCAAAGCCGTCTGTGGCGAAATAGGGGATGGAGGAGTGGACCTCCCGGCTATTGACCAGCACAATGTGCTGAGGTGTCACATCTTCCACCCGGCCGTTGATAAAAAAGCGCGAGGAGCCTTCAAAAGCTGTATTGATCTCCAATTCCGGATGCCAATGGCTTTTGACAATTTGGCTTCCCGGCCTGGTGTGCCGGATGATGAAGCCCGGGACAGCTCCGTATATCTCCACTTTTTCAAAAATGCCGTGGTCGGGCATGGGAATCAGCTCCTTCCTGTGTTTGTTAATTATACCGGAATCCGTCGAATATAGTACCCTTTTTCTTTACCGACCCAGTTCCACATGACCTCGTAACCAAGCTCATTGAGAACAGCGATATCTTTTGTCAGCGTCCTGCGCTCACACGAAATGCCCATATCTCCAAGCTTGTTGCAAATCTGACTTGTGGAGAGGGGATTCTGCTCATCCGTCTCTTGACGAAGAAGCTCAAGGAGCTTCAGCAGCTTATATTTCAGCCAGTTTTCCTGTGCCATTTGCCATCTCCAAGGGTATTCCTTCAAAAAGGTATAAACTATTATTAAACATTATAGCACAAATCCCGTCGATTTACAAGGTTTTGCTGTCACTTTTCCGCGACATCTCTGTGCTTTCCCGAATTCAAATCCCGTCGGGTGCTGTTTTGCCAACTTCTTTGCTGCGCAAAGAAACGCGAAAAGTAACACGCCAATTTCACTGCCTAAAAGCAAAAAACAGGGGCTGGCGCGGCCTCAATGACCGTTCCAACCCTTGTTTCAGCGGTATTTTCCTATATTGAGGGCTATTTTGCCTCGAAAAGCATGAAAAAACCTCTCTAGTCTTGGTAGACAAAAGAGGTTTCTTTCGTGGTGCGCGAGACGGGACTTGAACCCGTACGTCATAAACACACGCCCCTCAAACGTGCCTGTCTGCCAATTCCAGCACTCGCGCTCAACAATATGTATTATAGCACAAGCCATGCTGTTTGTCAACTGTTATTTCTCAAAACGCAAAAACATGTCCGTTTTTTGCATTTTACCGCAAAATGCTGGTGAAAAAGGTCAAAACATGCTATACTGCATATAACAGGAACATGGGAGGAAAACACGATGACGTACACAAAACACTATACGTCGCCGCTTGGCATGATCTTGCTTGCGGCAGATGACGCGGGGCTTACAGGGCTGTGGTTTGAAGGCAGCAAGTATTTTGCGGCAGAGCTGCCGAAGGAGCACACAGAACAGGACACACCCGTTTTGCTCGAAACCACACAGTGGCTCGACGTATATTTTGCCGGAAAAGAACCGGATTTCACGCCACTGCTGCACCTCGTCGGCTCGGATTTTCGGCAGGCGGTTTGGAACATCCTGCTCTCTATCCCCTACGGCCGGACGATGACCTACGGCCAGATTGCAAAGCAGCTTGCAAAAAACACCGGGATAGACAAAATGTCCGCACAGGCGGTTGGCGGTGCGGTCGGGCACAATCCAATCTCAATCATCGTCCCCTGCCACCGCGTTGTGGGCGCAAGCGGCAGCCTGACCGGCTACGCCGGCGGCCTTGATAAGAAAATCGCGCTGTTGGAGCTCGAAAAAACCGACACCGCAAGATTTTTCCGCCCGAAAAAGGGTACGGCGCTGTAACACGCCCTTACACTAGAATAAACGAAAAGATCCTCCGTTATTGAACAGCACCCCATTTGTTAGACAGTATGATATAATGTCTAACAGGTGGGGTGATTTTAATGCCAAAGGGAGTACCAAACAAACGATACACGCCGGAATTCAAGAAGCTGGTCGTGGAAACCATGATGAAAGAAAAGATGAGTTACAGAGAAACGGCTCGACAATTTGAAATCAGCAATCATCACAGAGTACAAGACTGGGAACGAATCTATCTGACGGAGGGTCCAGAAGGTTTTGCCATCGAACGGCGTGGCCGCGGCAGTAAGAGCCGTCCGCCAAAGCCGTTGCCGAAGCAGGTAGAAGAAGATCTGCTGGCCGAAGTGCAGCGACTGCGTGCGGAGAACGATTACCTAAAAAACTTGCAAGCCTTGGTTTTGGAAGACGAGCGACGCCGGCACAAAAAACGCAGGTAGTTCAAAAGCTAAGGCAAAAACACGCACTCAGTATTCTGCTCTCAATCGCTCAACTGCCCCGTGCCACTTTCTACTATCATTTGAAGCGGATAAACAGTGTAGATAAGTATAAAGCTGTCAAAGCGGAGATCACGGCCATCTACCATGAAAACAAAGGAAGATACGGCTATCGCCGCATTACAACAGAACTTCACAAGCGCAATTTCCTCCTGAACCACAAGACTGTCCAGCGGCTGATGAAGGAGCTGGGCTTGGTTTGCCGTGTCAGGATGAAGAAGTATCGCTCTTATAAGGGAGAAGTGGGCAAAATCGCACCAAATCTGCTAAATCGGGATTTCCATGCCGAAAAGCCGAATCAGAAATGGGTCACGGATGTGACAGAGTTCAGTTTGTTCGGAGAAAAGCTCTATCTGTCCCCGATTCTCGATCTGTGCAGCAGCGATCTGGTCAGCTATACCATCTCTGCGCATCCTGTTCTGAGTATGGTTACGATTATGCTGGATAAGGCTTTTGAGAAGATACCGGATGGAACCGGGTTGATCCTTCATTCTGACCAGGGCTGGCAGTACCAACAGATGCTCCGGGAGAAAGGTGTTCGCCAGAGCATGAGCCGCAAGGGAAACTGTCTGGACAATGCTGTGATAGAAAATTTCTTCGAGCTGCTCAAAAGTGAGCTGCTGTATTTGCAGGAGTTTCGCTCCATGGAACACTTCAAACTGGAACTGATCGAATATCTGGATTACTACAACAACTGCAGGATCAAGGCAAAGCTAAAGGGCTTGCCGCCTGCAATTCACAGACAGCAAGCCCTTTCGGCTGCTTGAACAATTCTTACTTCAAAATATTGTCTAACTTTTTGGGGTCACTTCATATGCCTGCGGGAGATCTTTTTGCTATAAAAACCAAGCTAAATGTAAAATAAAAGACCTATCGGAATTCCCGATAGGTCTTTTGGCGTGGTGCGCGAGACGGGACTTGAACCCGTACGTCATAAACACACGCCCCTCAAACGTGCCTGTCTGCCAATTCCAGCACTCGCGCTCAACAAGTGATATTATAGCAACAAACAGGCAAATTGTCAAGACTATTTTAAAAGAAACTTGAATTTTTGTAAAAAACCGGATTTGCGTCGGTTTAATCCTCAACGATGATGGCGTTTTCTTCTTTGACTTCTTCCGCAAGCAGCATGCGCACGGGGTGCTCGGCAGTATACGGTTGCCATGTGGGCAAGCCCTCCCCATTCGGGTCGCCAGTCTTTGCGAAGTTTGCCCAGTAGGAGGACATTGCAGCTTCAAGCGTATAGTCGCACGGTTCCCACGGGCGCCAGCATCTGTTCATCGTGTGGAAAACATACCACAACTCGGACGAATGGAACGCACCTGCGTTGTCGCCCGGCAACTGACGGTTGAAGAAATAGATGTAGCTCGGGCATCTGCCGAGTTTATTCTGGTTCTTCGCCCAGCGCACGGCGCTCTTTTCGAGAATTCTCTCGCCCGCTGCGATGTCGCCGCCGGTGCAGCCGATCATGTAATCGATGTCGTGCGCATTGCCGGAAAGCGCCACTTCGTCTACGGAAGCCTTCAGCAGCACGTTATCAACAACGGGCTGCCACGCAAGACCGCTTGGGGACTGGATGGTATACTGCACCTCAGCAATCTTTTCTGCCGGGACAGCGCGCATCTCTTCGATGTTTTTCGCGCCGAGCTTTTCCATCAGCTCTTTGGAGGACTTCACGCGCATTTCAACGGAAACATCGTGCGAAAGGCCGCCGAGGCCGCCTGCGCTCTGCAAAACAGCGCGCTTAATCTTGCCGCGCGTCAAATCGGACGAAATAAGCGTCTGCACGCTCATGCAGCCTGCAGACTGGCCCGCTGCCGTGATGCAGTCCGGGTCGCCACCGAACGCTGCAATATTCTCGTATACCCAGTCGATCGCTGCAACTTGATCGTAAATACCGTAGTTGCCGCTGATGCCCTCGGGATTTTCGGCATCGAGCTCCGGATGCACAAAGAAGCCGAGTGCGCCGACACGGTAGTTGATGGAGACGAACACCACGCCGTTTTTCGCAAACTGCTCGCCGTCGAACTCCTTTTC
Source organism: Hominenteromicrobium mulieris (assembly GCF_046197855.1). Classification (GTDB taxonomy): domain Bacteria; phylum Bacillota; class Clostridia; order Oscillospirales; family Acutalibacteraceae; genus Hominenteromicrobium; species Hominenteromicrobium mulieris. The sequence goes on from NZ_CP173188.1 coordinate 1,800,596, forward strand.
CGCGCCGCTGCCATGCGTGAACGCACCGCCGTGAATCCAGAAGAACACGGGCAACTTATCGCCCGGCTGCGCAGATGCAGGCGTCCAGATGTTCAGATACAGGCAGTCTTCGCTCTGCTTTAGGTTTTCATCACTGTAAAATTCCTTGCCGTAGAGATCCATTTTGGACAGATCAGTCTGCGGTGCTTTGGCGGAGAACTCCAGTGCGGGGCGCACACCCTCCCACTTTGCGTGCGGCTGCGGACGCTTCCAGCGCAGCTCGCCGACCGGCGGTGCAGCATACGGCACGCCCTTGAAGATCACGCTTTGTTTATCATCGGAAAACGCACCTTCGAGTGCGCCTTCTTTGACGGTTACGATCGTATTCATTGAAACTTCCTCCCAGGGATAAAATTCACGGCAACGCCGCGGATAAATTTCTGCGGTGCTGTCGGTGGTTTATAAATTTAATTCATGCGTTAAGCTGCTTCAGGAGCATCTCACCTGCGCCGGCGGGCACGCTGTCGCCGCCAAACGATAACAGCGCACGCAGCGGCATTTCCGCCATCATACGCGCCATGGCCTCGCCCATGCCGATGTCGTCCGCATCTGCCTGTGCAAGCGGGTTCTGTGCCATCATCTTGCCGAGAATCTCGCGGCCGACGGGACTTTCCATAATCTCTTCAATCGTGGAATTCATTGTGTAGACGCGCTTAATCTGCGTAGTAGAGGTGACGTTCACCGTCGCGGTGCAGGCGATGTCGCGGCTGGATTTTGCCGCCATAATCGTATAGTCGCCGGACTCAACGTACCAATCGGAAATATCGGTGCGGTAGTACGCGAACGCACGCTTTGCAAGCGTAAAGATGACGGTCTTCTCCTCACCCGGCTCGAGTTCGATCTTTTCAAAACCGCGCAGCTCTTTTACGGGACGAATGGTGCGGCTTTCCGGCATGCCGACGTACAGTTGCACGACCTCTTTGCCCTTCACCTTGCCGGTGTTGCGGACGTTGACGGAGACGGTCAGCGTATCGGTATCTTTCATCTCGGACTTATCAAGCGTTAAATTGCTATATTCAAATGTCGTATAGCTGAGGCCGTAGCCGAACGGGAACAACACGTCCATGTTCTTTTTGTCGTAGTAGCGGTAACCGACAAATACACCCTCGCGATACTCGGTCTTATTCTGCTCATCGCCGAAGAAATAGAGGTACGAGGGGTTATCCTCCAGACGGCGCGGGAACGTTTCCGCGAGTTTGCCGGAAGGGTTCACATCGCCGAACAGCAGGTCGAGCGTCGCGGTGCCGACGGCTTCACCGCCGAGGTATGCGTACAGCACGCCGCGCACGTCATCAATCCACGGCATGGTGATGCAGCCACCACACATGACGACGACAACGGTGTTTTTCTGCACTTCGGAAACAGCTTTGACGAGTGCTTCGTGGTTTTTCGGCATCGAAAGCGTGCGGCGATCCATGCCCTCGGACTCCATGGCGTCCGTGATGCCGACGAACACAACGGCAATATCGGCGTTCTTTGCGGCCTCCTGTGCTTCCTTGAGGAGCGCTTCGTCGGACTCTGTGGTGTTCGTATCGTAGCCGGGCGCGTAGGTGACATCGAGCCCCTTTGCAGCCTCGAGCGCGCTTGTGACCTTATAGGAGTTCACATGCGAGCTGCCGCCGCCCTGAAAACGCGGAGTCTCCGCAAACTTGCCGATGAACGCAAGTTTCTGGCTGCGCTTTAATGGCAGAATATCATCATTTTTGAGCAGAACCATGGACTCATCTGCAATCTTACGCGCTTCTTCGTGGTCGGCTTCAAAATCAATCTTCGTTTCGGGCTGCTTATTTTCGGTGTATTTGAGAACGATGTTCAAAATGCGCTCCACAGCGGTATCGAGCACCTTGATATCGAGCGTGCCGTTGTTGACTGCGTCAACGATCTGCTTGTCGTTTGCGGCGTTTTTGCCGGGCATTTCAAGCTCCATACCGGCTTCAAGGCACTTTACGCGGTCTGCGGTGGTCGCGCCCCAGTCGCTCATCACGTAGCCGTCAAAGCCCCACTCGTCGCGGAGAATATCGGTCAGCAAGCGCTTGTTTTCAGCGGCGAACGTACCGTTGATACGGTTATACGAGCACATAATCGTCCACGGCTTCGAGTCCTTTACGGCAGTCTCAAACGCAGAAAGGTAAATTTCGCGCAGGGTGCGTTCATCAACGACGCTGTCGCTGGACATGCGGTTGTATTCCTGACTGTTGGCAGCGAAATGCTTCACGCTGACGCCGACATTCTGGCTCTGCACGCCATTTATGTAGTTTTTGGCAAGCTCGCCGGTGAGGTACGGGTCTTCGGAAAGATACTCAAAATTGCGGCCACCGAGCGGAGAACGCTTGATGTTGATGGCCGGGCCGAGCAGAACAGAAAGGTCCTCCGCCTGGCAGGCGTGGCCAAGCACTTCACCGGAGCGGCGGAACAGCTCGCGGTCGAATGAGCACGCCATGCAGGAGCCTGTGGGGTAGCTGGTAGCGGGCACGCTGGCGTTGAGGCCGAGGTGGTCGGCGGCGTCAGACTGCTTGCGGATGCCGCACGGGCCGTCCGAGACCATGACGGATTCAATGCCGAGGCGCTGCGGAGTATCGAGATGCCAGAAGTCTTTACCGGAGCAAAGCGCGGCTTTCTCTTCCAGCGTCATTTGAGAAATGATCGATTTCACATCCATACAAACAACTCCTATGACTGATTTGAGTTCAGTATAGCACACTTTCGCGAAAATTTCCATAGACAATTCAGAAATTTTGTTGACTTTATTGGTAGAAAGATATTATAAAAGCCGATACGATTACATCGGCTTTTCATCACAATTTGAATAGTTTCTCAAAATTATCATAAAGCATTTTTCGGTTCTCTTCCTCCCCGTAGGCGAGTGCGAAAAAGCGTTCGAGCTCCTTTTCGTGCGTCCACATGGGGAAATCCGTGCCGAACATGACTTTATCCATACCGAAATGTTCAATGCTCCTTCTTGCTTCGTCCGGGTTCAACACAAACAGCGAGCTGCTGGTATCGACCCACACGTTCGCACCTTTTAGGCACGCTTTGGCTTCATCCCAGCGCTGGTAACCGCCGAGATGCGCGGCGATGCATTTTAATTCCGGCAGCTTTTCGAGGACATTCGCAAGCTTCTTCGGCGCAGAGAGCTCGCTTCTGGCGTCACCCATGTGAAATAAAATCGGCAGATCGCGCGCCATGCAGGCTTTGTAGACCGGCAGCATTTTTTCGTCATCGATGGCAAAGCCTTGAAAATCCGAATGCAGCTTGATGCCGTGCAGGCCGAGCGCCTGAATTTCATTGAGCTCTTTTTCGACGTCCTCAATGTCCCGGTGCCATGCGCCAAGGCCGACGAACTTCGGGTATTTTTCGCATTTGGCCGCGATGAAACGATTGATGGAGCCAACCTGCTCCACTTTTGTCGCAACGGAGCAGACGAGAAATTTATCGAATCCTACGGCGGTGCCCTCTTCGTTTAAAACGTGCGGTAGGCCAACCTCCGCCATGGGAAGATCATAAAAACGGCCAACGTTTTCGGTCGCCTTTTCCGCAATCTTGCCGGGGTAAATGTGGGCGTGCGCGTCGGCGGCACGGTACAAAACGCCGTTATGCTTCACCATGTGCCTTCGCCTCCCTTTCTTTTTTCGAGAACACACAGCCACAGAAATCCTGCCGATATAGGTTATAGTCTGCCGAAAGCTGAATGGAGCGCTTATAGCCCTCCTGTTTTTTGAAATCGGACGGCAAGTGCGGCACGCCGTATTCTTCTGCAAGCGCTTCGCCGATCTCGTTTAGCTTCTGCGCGTTTTTCAGCGGGCTGATGGACAGCGTTGTCGTGAAAAAGTCAAAATGATGCCCTGCGGCATACTTTGCCGCTGCTTCCACGCGCAGCTTGTAGCACGCAAAACAGCGCTCGCCGCCCTCCGGGATGTGCTCAAGCCCGCGCACGGCGGTGAAGAATTCTTCCGGCACGTAAGGCAGATCGACAAGCGCTACTTCCTTGGTGCATGGCATTTCGGAGATAAGCCGCTTTAACTCTGCTTCCCTTTTTTGATACTCCGCCTCCGGATAGATATTGGGATTATAAAACAGCACGGTAATTTTAAAATGCGCTGTAAGCTTCTCCAAAACGGCGCTGGAGCACGGCGCACAGCACGCGTGCAAGAGCAAAGTCGGCCGCTTTTCCTTGTGCGTAAAGGTTTCGATGAGTGTATTCAGTTCTTTTGCGTAGTTTCTTTTATTAGCCATGACTTTATTTTAGCACCGAAGCCCCGTTTTCGCAAGATATGTATACTCTTTATCACAAATTTCTTACAAATCCGCCGTGTGAATTGACAATATTGCCGTTTCGCGGTAAACTATATGTATCAAATTGTGCTCATACGGCGCATTTCGGTGTTTGTGTGCCGTTTTACAGAAAGGTTTCGTGACATGTTTGATTTTTCTATATTGATTTCCAACCCGCTCATCAACGTCGCTGTTGTTTCGTGGTGTGCGGCACAAATCTTAAAGACCAGCATCCATCTTTTTAAACACGGCGAATTTAAGAAAGAGCGTCTCTCCGGCGCAGGCGGCATGCCAAGCTCCCACTCGGCGGTAACGTGCTCGGTGCTGCTGACCTCTTACCTGATCTACGGCTTTTCCTCCCCGATCTTCGCCATGGCGTTCGTGCTGGCACTCATCGTCATGTACGACGCGACCGGCGTACGCTGGGCGGCGGGTCTGCACGCAAAAGCCATCAACTACATTGTGGAATATTTAGGCGATGAGAACACCAAGGACAAAGACCAACTGAAAGAAATGATCCCGAAGCTGAACGAATCGCTTGGCCATCGCATGATCGAGGTGGTGTGCGGCGCGCTGCTCGGATTTGCGATCTCGCTCATCGGGTACTTCTGCTTCTAAAATTCAATTTGCATGAAAAAACGTTGCACGGAGCTTAGCCATGGGCTAATAAGGCAGTATTTAAGGAATTATGGTGTAATCCCGATAAAGGGGGGGTTACACCTTTTCTTTATTTAAGCGGATTTTTCCGCTTTTTTCTGTTTTACTCTTTCCATTGTATTAATAAGCTGCTGCTCTGTTGGGATGTCAAATAACCCGACTGCCGTAAAAAAATATCCACTTTAACATTATTGTGAGAATGTTTCTTCTCATCGTTGTAAAGTTCAATACGCTCAATAAGTTTGTTTACAACGGTCGGAGTAAGCTGTTTCATCTCTGTAAATTCCATAAGCCCTTGATAGAGCATCTTCATATCAACAGTTTGCTTTTGAAGTTCAATGAGAGCTTTTTCATTTTCCTCAACCTCTGATATAAGTCGCTTTTGCTCAGCTTCGTATTCATTTGCCATACGGGAATAACGCTCATCGGATAACTTACCGAGAGTATTATCCTCATAAATTCTTGAGAATTTGGAATAATCTGATAATCATCTTGACATTTCTCAATTTTCTTATGCACTTTGTAACTGACTGTTGTACTCTTACCGTTTACGGTACAGCCGGTATATTGTCTGTTTTCAAGAATGTGAGCAACACTTTTGGAACTCCAACCATAAATATTGAGCGGTATAGGATTACTTGTTTTCTTGCCTACGGAATTGAAATATGCTGTCGGTGTAAGCACTTTTTCGGCTTCAAGCTGTCTGGCAATTTGTGACGGACCTTTACCCGAAATGCAAAGATTAAATATCTTTCTTACAATTTCAGCCGCAGGCTCATCTATGTACCATTGCTCCTTGTTACCTTCGATTTTCTTGTAACCGTAAGGCACTGTTGAAGAAATCCTCATACCCTTTGAGGCTTTCATTTCATTAACGGCACGGATTTTCTTTGAAGTTTGTGCAGCATACCATTCGTTAAAAATGTTATGAAACGGCATCATTTCCGTTCCCACACCTTCTGTGGTATCAACGTTTTCTTGTATGGCTATGAAATTTACACCCAAAGTCGGATAAACAATTTCTGTGTAGTGACCGCAAAGCAAATGCTCTCTGCCGAAACGAGATAAGTCTTTTACAATTACGGTTGACACCTTACCTCCTCCAATAAGGCTTTCCATTTCCTGAAAACCGGGACGGTTAAATAATGAGGTGTGATAGCGATAGCGGCAAAAAGCTAATAAAATCAATGGTTTTGCGGACAGCGGATAGACAGGGAATGTGTTAAAAACTGAATACGCACACAAGCGGCGTTACCTTAACCCCTTTTGGGGAGAAAGTAACGCCGTTTTTTTATGCCCGCAGGAAAGGAGGCGCAGCCGGAATGTATTTCACAAAGGGCAAGCAGCGGGCGTTTGAATTGCTCATGCAGCAGAAGCCGGGATTTGACCGCTATCAATCCGGTTGTGCCGGAGATGATGAAGATTGCGGCACTTGCCGTTTCTACCGCCCCGGGTGGAAATATGAGTTTTGCGTTTTCAAAGAGTGTCCCTATTGCCCCGGCAAAAGGACGCGGAAAACGCACGCCAGCATGGACAAATAGACGGGCAAAAGCCCTTGTGCCATGCGGCTTTGCAGACGCGAAAACGGCAAAGGGCATATTGCAATACCAAAACAGCCGAAAACGGCTTTCTAATTGTCCACGCATACCAAGAGAGGAAGTGAGGAAATATGGCAGTTTTCAGAGTGGAGCGAAATACGGGATATACCGTTATGAGCAACCACCACTTGCGAAACAAGGAATTGTCCTTAAAGGCAAAGGGCTTGTTGTCGCAAATGCTTTCGCTGCCCGAAGATTGGGATTATACCCTTGCGGGCTTATCCCATATCAACCGGGAGAAGATCGACGCAATCCGCGAAGCGGTAAAGGAACTCGAAAAAGCCGGATATATCGTGCGCAGCCGGGAGCGCGACGAAAAGGGACGCTTGCGGGGCGCAGATTACGTCATATACGAGCAGCCGCAGCCGCGAGAGCCGGAAGCAGCTACCAGCGGCGGACAGCCGCCTATATTGGATTTACCTACATTGGAAAATCCAACATTGGATAATCCAACGTTGGAAAAACCTACGCAGGAAAAACCTACGTTGGAAAATCCAACGCAATTAAATAAAGATATATTAAGTAAAGAACAATCAATTACTGATTTATCAAGTACCGATTCCATTCCTTTCCATTCCCTAAACCCCTTGCCCTTTGCGCATGGCGAAGCGGCTACGCCGCCGGAAAGGAAAAGAACGGAAGCGAAAAGCAATAGCGCAGTAGAGATTTACAGGGAGATTATCAAGGACAATATCGAATACGACCATCTCATTCAAAACTGCAAAATTGACAAAGACCGTTTGGACGAGATTGTTGACCTTATGCTGGAAACCGTCTGCACAGCCCGAAAGACAATCCGTATTGCCGGGGACGACTACCCCGCCGAATTGGTGAAATCCAAGTTTTTGAAGCTGAACAGCAGCCATATTGAGTTTGTTTTGGATTGCATGAGGGAGAACACAACCAAAGTGCGCAACATCAAGCAGTATCTAAAAGCGGTGCTGTTCAACGCGCCGAGTACCATTGACAGCTACTATACCGCCCTTGTCAATCACGACTTATACGGCGGCGAATGAGCATAGCCGCACTTTACCGGGAAAGGAGTTGATACCTTGCAGGAGGAAGTAACCCAAAAAACGATTGCCCTATACGTCAAAGTGGGAAAAGGCGCGGCGCGGCTTACCGAACAGGCGTTACAGAAAGCAATCCAAAAGTTTTTGGAGCAGAAAAGCAAACCCGCGCATGGGAAACAGACCATGCGGCAGCTTATGAAGCAGAACGCGGGTGTTTCCAACATCGAGATCACCGACAGCAATATTAAAGCCTTTGAGAGTACGGCGAAGAAATACAACATAGATTTTTCGCTAAAAAAGGTTAAGGGCGAGCAGACCCGTTACCTTGTGTTTTTCAAAGGCCGGGACGCGGACGTTATGACCGCAGCGTTTCAAGAGTTTTCCGCAAAGAAGCTGAACCGGGAGAAAAAGCCCTCTATCCGCAAAGCCCTTGCCGCTGCAAAGGACAAGGCGAAGCAGCTTAACGCCGCCCGCGACAAGGTAAAGAAAATGGACAGGGGGCGCGAGATATGAAGCAGATCAACTACAAAAAGCTGATACTTCCGAATATCCCCTATGTGTTCTTTGTCTATCTCTTTGATAAAGTCGGACAGGCGGTGCGGCTTGCCCCCGGCGCGGATATTTCTGCAAAGATACTGAATATCACACAAGGATTTTCCGCAGCCTTTGAAAACGCCTTGCCGAGCGTTTACCCGTTGGATTTGCTTGTCGGCATTGTCGGTGCGGTGATTATCCGCTTGATAGTCTATGTCAAAGGGAAAAACGCGAAGAAATACCGCAAGGGCGCGGAGTACGGCTCTGCCCGATGGGGAAACGCCGAAGATATAAAGCCCTACATAGACCCGGATTTCCAAAACAACATCATTTTGACGCAGACGGAACGGCTTACCATGAACAGCCGCCCGAAGCAGCCGAAGTACGCGAGAAATAAGAACGTCGTCGTGATCGGCGGCAGCGGCAGCGGAAAAACAAGATTTTTTGTCAAACCTAATCTAATGCAGCTTCATTCCTCTTACGTCTTAACCGACCCGAAAGGTACGGTTTTGATTGAGTGCGGGAAGCTGCTGCAACGGGCGGGCTACCGCATTAAGGTACTGAATACGATTAACTTCAAAAAATCTATGCACTACAACCCCTTTGTGTATATCCGCAGCGAGAAAGATATTTTGAAGCTGGTAAATACGTTGATAGCGAATACCAAAGGTGAGGGAGAAAAAAGCGCGGAGGATTTTTGGGTAAAGGCAGAACGGCTTTTGTATTGCGCGTTGGTGGGCTACATCTGGTACGAAGCCCCCGCCGAGGAAATGAACTTTATTACCCTGTTGGAACTTATCACCGCCAGCGAAGCCCGCGAGGACGACGAGGAATATCAAAGCCCCGTCGATTTGCTGTTTGCCGACTTGGAAGAACGCGACCCCGACCATTTCGCGGTGAAGCAGTACCGAAAATATAAATTGGCGGCGGGTGTTGTATGCTCTAAAAGACTTCTTAATCAAGCGGTTGGGAAGTCTCTTAGAACACACAACCTAAAACCGAAGAAAGGAGCGCAAGTTATGAGAAAAAACGAGAAAATCACAGCTCTGTACGAACGATTGAGCCGTGATGACTTTGGCAAAGATGATGACCAACAGCGTGAGAGCAATTCCATTTCCAATCAAAAAGCTATGTTGGAGGAGTTCGCCGCACGGCAGGGCTTTACAAACATTGTCCATTTCACGGACGATGGTATCAGCGGCACTTGTTTTGACCGCCCCGGATTTTTAGCCATGATGAAAGAGGTTGAAGCCGGGAATGTGGAATACCTCTGTATCAAGGACATGAGCCGCATGGGTCGTGACTATCTGAAAGTCGGTCAGATTATGGAAACCCTGCGTCAGCGTGGCGTTCGCCTTATCGCCATCAATGACGGCGTGGACAGTGCCAGAGGTGATGATGATTTTACCCCTTTCCGCAACATTATGAACGAGTATTACGCCAGAGATACCAGCCGTAAAATCCGTTCCACTTTCCAGTCCAAAGGCAAGTCCGGCAAGCACCTCACAGGCACGGTCATTTACGGCTATCTTTGGAACGAAGCAAGAGACCAATGGTTGGTTGACCCCGAAGCCGCCGAGGTGGTCAAGCGCATCTTTGCCATGACGATTGACGGCTACGGTCCGTATCAGATCGCCAGCAGGCTGAAAGAAGAAAAAGTCCTCATTCCGTCCGCTTACCTTGCCCAGCACGGCGAGGGCGTGAACAAAAACAAGACTTTCAAAGATGTGTACGGCTGGGGTTCTTCCACCATCTGCAACATTCTTGAAAAGCGTGAATATCTGGGACACACCATCAATTTCAAGACCCGCAAGCACTTCAAGGACAAGAAAAGCCATTATGTCCCGGAGGACGAATGGACAATTTTCGAGAATACCCATGAGCCTATCATTGACCAGCAGACCTTTGACCTTGTGCAGAAAATCCGTGGGAATGTCAGACGCTACCCGGACGGCTGGGGCGAAGCAGCTCCCCTCACAGGCTTGCTTTATTGTGCCGATTGCGGCGGCAAGATGTATGTCCACCGTACCAACAACGGCAAGCGTATTTCTCAATATACCTGTTCCCAATACAGCAAAGTCCCAGTTGGAAAGCTCTGCACGACACAGCACCGTATCAATGAAGATGTGGTACTGTCCCTTGTTTCCGAAATGCTCAAAGCTATTGCCGAGTATGCCAAGCATGACCGAGCCGAGTTTGTCCGTGTGGTGCAGGAAGCGCAGTCCAGCCAGCAGACAGCAGAGGTTAAGAAACAGCGGATACGCCTTGCCACCGCAAAGCAAAGAGTTTCCGAGCTGGAAGTCCTGCTCTGCAAAATCTATGAGGACAACATTTTAGGAAAGCTGTCTGACAGCAGATATGCCACTCTGGACGCTCAATATGAAAAGGAGCAGACCGAGCTTACCGCTGAAATCTCTGTTCTGGAAAAGGCTATCAAGAGCTACGAGAAGCACGAAAAGGACGCTGACCGTTTTATCGCTCTGATTGACAAGTATGAGAACTTCGACAAGCTGACGATTGCCATGCTCAATGAGTTTATTGAGAAAATCCTTGTGCATGAGCGTGACCGCAAGGGCAGTATTCAGACCACACAGGAGGTCGAGATTTACTTCAATTTCGTGGGTCGTTTCGTTCCCCCTGCGTTTGGAGAAGTGGAGCTGACCCCGGAAGAATTAGAGGAAATCCGCAAGCGTGAGGAACGCAAGGACAGGCTTCATCAGAACTACTTGAAGCGGAAAGCCAGCGGAGCGCAGAAGCGATACGAGGACAAAATCAAGGGGAGAAAAAAGGCAGAAATCGAAGCCAAGAAAGCCGCCATTCGTGCGGAGGATATTGCAAAGGGCGTGTTCGTTCCCGTCAGCAGTTTACCGCAGAGAGAGCCGATGAAAGGAGTACAAACAGCATGAATATCACTTACACACGGAACGGCGATTATCTTATCCCGAACATCATTATCCGCAAGACCAAGCCCATCGGACACTACGGCAGACTTCGCAAGGCGTATCTAGAAATGCACCGCCCGATACTGTTCAATGAACTGGTGCTATCCGACAAGCTCTTTGAACATTGCGCCGAGATTGAAGAAGCGGCACGAAACCGCATGGAGCTGATCGTGCGGTCACTGGCAGAGCAAAACGGCGTGACCGAGCAACTGAAAGCTGAAAACCAAATGGAATGGGTGCGGCAGATGAACGCTTGCAAGGCGCAGGCAGAGGAAGTTGTGAAAGCAGAGTTGATTTATAATTGAGCGAGGAAGTCCGGGCAGAAAACTGTTCGGACTTTTCTCATATAGTCCAAAGTTGCGGTAGAATTGTTCACAAGTTTTATGGTATAATTTGAATACGAAATTGAGCAACAAATCGGAAGTTCAATGTGAGGAAAATTAGATGAAGAAAAAGTCTTATTGGTTAAGTATTAGTGTGTTCGTATTGATACTGATATGGACGGTTTATTATTATGCAATGCAGTACACAGGAGGATTTGCAGACTTAAAGGACTCTATTGTTTGTGGGATTGCAGGTTTGATATGTATCGTATTTATCGTGAAAAGAACTATTGACTTTTTGAAAAACAAAAAATCGTAAAATTTCAGTTTGTCGCACTGATAAAACCCCTTTAGGAACTAAAGGGCGCACTTCTATACTCTCTGTCGAGAGTAGTGCGTCCTGCGGAGCTTCATTCTCCGTCAGCAGAAGAAAACTGCATGACCGAGAATGTTGCGTCACTTCGTTCCGTCAAGGTGGCTACACCCCCTTGCGCCGCTAAAGCGGCTATCCCCTGTGGACTTGCCGTCCGCAAACGGTTTTGACAAACCGTTCGCCGCCAGCAAGTTTGAAAATCAAGAATCTTAATTTGATAAAGGAGTGTGATTCTATGAAAAAGAAATTACCCATAATCCTCTTGGGTGTTATTTTGGCTTGTGTGTTGGTTTTCGGTTTCCTTTATGCAAACAATGACATTGGTAAAACCGCAAACAGTTTAGAAGCAGACATTCGCCAATCTCAAAAAATTTTGGATGATTGGATTGTTGATGGAAGCATTTCCGACACAATGGCTGCATTTATTTCTTACCCACAGGACAAGACAGACCACACTTTTTCTGTCTATGTAAATCGCCCTGGCTTGTCTTTTGGATATTTCTTCCGTGGTGGTGGAGATATAGTTGAGGTTGATGATTACATTGCAGAGTTTGTTGTTGAGGGAAATAACGAAAGGGCATTTATCTCAATGAATACCCAAAATATTGTTCGACTTGAAGTAGATGATGGCAACGGCATTCAGGTGATTGATATTGATAGTGGCAAGCCTTTCGCCATTGTCCTGCCCCTCAATGTAGGAAACATCTGTTTCTATGATACGAATGGAAATGTTGTGGAATATCTTCGCCAACAACTTTGACCAACTTCAATTTACCGAACTGAACACAACAACTGAATACCGAAAAACTGACCGTTGACTGGTCGCAATCTGCGAAAAGTTGACGGTCTTTTTTTATCCCAAAAATCAAAAAAGGAGGTCAATCACAATGACAAAACCGAAAACCCTTGAACAGCTCCGAGCCGAAAAGGAACGAGCCGAGACGCAGCTTGCACAGGAGAAGCACAAGCTCAACCGTCTTGAGAACAGAAAGAAATATCTGGAGAAAGGCGAAAGGCAGAAACGCACCCATCGTCTTTGCAATCTGGGCGGCACGATTGAGAGCCTTGCCCCGGAGGTCAAAGATCTCACACGCACCGAAATGACAGAGCTGATGGAGTACATCTTTTCTCTGTCCGAAGTCCAGCGAGCCGTCCGTCACATGGCGATTACTCACACCAACCAAGCGAACAGAGAAAAGGAGTTGAAAGCCGATGGCACTATTTCATCTGAGCGTCACGCAGACTAAGCGAAGCGCAGGACAGTCCGCTATTGCTTCTGCCGCCTACCGTGCCGGGGAGCGATTGTATAGCGAGTATTACGGCGAATACAGCGACTACACCCGCAAGGGCGGCGTGATCTGCTCTGACATTCTCTTGCCGTCCCATGCACCGCCAGAATACGCAGACCGCCAGACCCTATGGAACGCCGTGGAAAAAGCCGAGCGTGGAAAGAACGCCCAGCTTGCATACAGCTTTGACATTGCCTTGCAGAATGAATTTTCCCTTGAGGAAAACATCGCTCTTGCAAGGCGATTTTTATTGGAGAACTTTGTGAGCCGTGGCATGGTGGTTGACTTCGCCGTACACCAGCCAGACCGGGAGGACGGCGGCATACCAAACCCACACTTCCATGTGCTTTGTCCCATCCGCCCCATCGAGCAGGACGGTAAATGGGGGCTAAAGCAACGACGAGTGTACGAGCTGGACGAGGACGGCAACCGCATCCGAGACCAGAACGGCGAGTATGTTTTCAATGCCGTTCCCACTACCGACTGGGGCAGTCCCGAAACGCTGGAACATTGGCGGCAGACATGGGCGGAACTATGCAACGCCAAGTTTGCGGAGAAAGGTCTTACTGTCCGTATCGACCACCGAAGCTATGAACGGCAGGGCGTGGAGCTTCTTCCCACCGTCCATGAGGGCGCAACCGTCCGGGCAATGGAGAAGAAAGGCATACGCACCGAGAAAGGCGAGTTCAACCGCTGGATCAGAGCAACCAATGCCGTTATCCGGGACATCAAGAAGAAAATCGCTCTCCTGTTTGATTGGATTGCCGAAGCAAAAGCGGAGCTTGCCAAGCCGCAGGCACCCAACCTTGTTTCTCTGCTGAACGCCTACTACACCCAGCGCAAAGCCGGGGCTTATTCCCAGAAAGGCAAAATCAGCAACCTAAAGGAGATGAACGAGACTTTCAATTATCTCCGGGCAAACGGCATTTACAACCTTGAAGATTTGGAAAGCCGTGTCAATGAACACAGCTCCACCACAGAGAGCTTGAAGAAAACGCTGGACGGGCAGACCGCACGAATGAAAGAAATCAAGCAGCTCTATGACAGCTCCGCTGCTTTCCAGAACTTGAAGCCTGTCTATGACGGCTTGCAGAAAATCAAGTTTGAGAAGCCCAGAGCCAAGTACAAGGCAGAGCATGAAGCGGAACTGATACAGTTCTACGCCGCCAGACGAAAGCTGACCGGGGAGTTCCCAGACGGCAAGGTGGATATGAAAAAGCTGTCCGACGAGTATGACGAGCTGGAACAGGCGCACGAAACCACCTATGGCGAGTTTAAGGCTGTCAGAGACGATTTACACCGCCTTTGGAAGGTCAAGTCATGTGTAGATACTGCCGCCCGATTTAACGAGCGCACAGAGGAACAAAAGCTCCAAAATCGACCCCAAACACGACAGAAAAAGGAGGAACTATCCCGATGAATTACACCCAAGCACAGATTGACCGGGCAAACGCCGTCAGTCTGGAAGATTTTCTCCGCACACAGGGAGAGACACTTATCAAAAGCGGACGGGAATACCGTTGGAAAGAACATGACAGCCTGACCGTCCGGGGAAACAAGTGGTTTCGCCACAGCCAGAGCAAGGGCGGCTATCCCATTGATTTCGTCATGGAGTTTTACGGCAAGTCCTTTCCCGAAGCTGTTCAGATGTTGACAGGCGAAAGCGGCGAGGGACAGACCGAAGCCACCACAGCACCGCCCACAGCGTTCCACTTGCCCTTGCACAACCGAACAGCCGATAGAGCAATTCAATATCTTTGCGAAAGCCGAGGTCTCAACAAAACGCTTGTTGAGGCTTTTCTTCTTTCCGGGGATATTTACGAGGACGCAAAGCGGCACAATGTTGTGTTTGTCGGCAGAGACCGAAGCGGTACGCCGAGATACGCCCATGTGCGAGGAACGGCAGACCCATTCAGACAGGACATTGCCGGGTCTGACAAGTCCTATCCGTTCCGCTATGAGGGAAACGGCAATCAGCTCTTTGTCTTTGAAGCACCGATAGACCTTTTGTCCTTTATCTGCCTTTACCCGCAGGACTGGAAAAATCGAAGCTATCTTGCCCTGGGCGGCGTTTCGGGCAAAGCCCTTGACCGTTTCCTTTCTGAACGCAAGGACACCCGAAAAGTGTTCCTCTGCCTTGACAGCGACACCGCAGGAAGCGATGCCTGTACCCGACTGGCACAGTCCATTCCCGGCGAGATCGCCGTCATTCGCCTTGTCCCGGCAAGGAAAGACTGGAACGATGTTCTCCGTCAGCAAGGGGACATTCCCAGCCGCAAATTCATAGCCGAGACAATCACGCTGCGAGAGCTGCCCACCGCCCAGCCTGTTCCCATGCTCCGCATGGCAGATGTGGAGCTGACGAGCGTGGATTGGCTATGGTTTCCGTATATCCCCTTTGGAAAGCTGACGATCATACAGGGCAACCCCGGCGAGGGCAAGACCTACTTTGCCATGCGCCTTGCGGCGGCTTGCACCAATCGAAAGCCTTTACCCGGTATGGAGACCCTTGAGCCTTTCAACATCATCTACCAGACCGCAGAGGACGGTCTGGGCGATACCGTCAAGCCCCGACTGATGGAAGCGGAAGCAGACCTTGAAAGAGTGCTTGTCATTGACGATAGGGACACACCGCTGACCCTTGCCGATGAGCGCATAGCAAGGGCAATCAGGGAAAACAACGCAAGGCTGGTTATCATTGACCCGGTGCAGGCGTTTCTGGGCGCAGATGTGGACATGAACCGGGCAAATGAAGTCCGTCCCATTTTCCGCAGTCTGGGAGATATTGCACAGGCTACTGGGTGCGCTATCGTGCTGATAGGGCACCTGAACAAAGCCGCAGGAACACAAAGCACTTACAGGGGCTTAGGGTCTATCGACATTACGGCGGCAGTCCGCAGTCTGCTCTTTATCGGCAAGCTGAAGGACAGCCCCACAACGAGGGTGC
The DNA here is from genome assembly GCF_046197855.1 of Hominenteromicrobium mulieris. GTDB lineage: Bacteria > Bacillota > Clostridia > Oscillospirales > Acutalibacteraceae > Hominenteromicrobium > Hominenteromicrobium mulieris. The sequence goes on from NZ_CP173188.1 coordinate 1,816,583, forward strand.
TTATCCATGAGAAAAGCTCCCTTGCGCCGCCCGGACAGTCCCTTGCCTTTTCTCTGGGAGACGAGAAAGGCTTTGAATGGATAGGAGCTTATGACATTACCGCTGACGAGCTTCTTGCCGGAACAGACACCGCCAAGACCGAGAGCAAGACCGCACAGGCGCAAATGCTTATTCTGGAACTGCTTGCGGACGGAAAGCGTATGCCGAGTGCAGAGTTGGAAAAGGCAGTCAATGAGCGTGGGATTTCCTCACGCACCATGAGAACGGCAAAGAGCCGTATCGGGGACAGACTTGTGACCGAGAAAGACGGCACAGCATGGGTCTGCTATCTCCGAGACTGACAACAGGAACACGGCAAGCGTGGCAAAGACGGCAAGGTTTTTATAGATACCTTAATGTTGCCGCCTTGCCTTCTTCCCTCATACCGATCACCGCCCGATGATGAAAAGTCACCGGGCATTTTTTATTTACAGGAGGATTTTGAATGAACAATACCGCAACCAACAGTACCCCTTGCCCGACTGTCAGAAAGCAGATTGGCAAGACCACCTATATCGTCCGTGTCCATTTCAGCGAGACCGCCAAGGAGACGATGGAGGACAAAATCAAGCGTATGCTCCGTGAAGAAGTCCGCAAAATGTGACTTCTTTTTGAATTTGATGAAAAAGTCCTTGACTTTTCGTCTCTGGCAAAACCGCAAAATCAATCCTCATTTCTTGCGGTGCGAGGCTCGCTCCTTTTGATATAAAGGAATTGCGCGATCTTATGTCCTACGACGAATTAGAACTTGACACGTTAGGCGACAGAAAAACAGCTTTGTTTTTGATTATGAGCGATACGGACAGCACGTTTAATTTTGTTATCGCTATGCTGCAATCGCAGTTATTTAATCTCTTGTGCGACAAGGCCGACGACGAATACGGCGGCAAGCTGCCGGTTCATGTTCGCTGCCTGTTAGACGAGTTTGCAAACATTGGACAAATCCCGCAGTTTGAAAAATTGATTGCCACAATCCGCAGCCGGGAAATCTCGGCTTCTATCATTCTGCAATCGCAGAGCCAGCTAAAAGCCATTTACAAGGACGCGGCAGAAATCATACTTGACAATGCCGACAGCACCTTGTTTTTGGGAGGGCGCGGGAAAAATGCAAAGGATATTTCGGAGAACTTGGGACGTGAAACAATCGACAGTTTCAACACTTCCGAAAATCGCGGCACGCAGGTTTCTCATGGCCTCAATTATCAGAAATTGGGAAAGGAGTTGATGACACAGGACGAAATCGCAGTTATGGACGGAGGAAAATGTATTTTGCAGTTGCGCGGCGTGCGCCCCTTTTTCAGCGATAAGTACGATATAACGCAGCACCCGAACTACAAATACCTTTCCGACTTCGACAAGAAAAACGCTTTTGACGTTGAACGGTATATGTCCACCCGTCCGGCAATCGTAAAGCCCGACGAACCCTTTGACATATACGAAATAGATTTGTCCGACGAGGACGCAGCCGCCGAATAAAAACGGCGGCATTTTTATTTCCAACAACATTTTTTGAGCCGTTTTAGCGGCAGAAAGCGAGGTTTATATGGATTTTTTCAACAGCGCAGTTGACGTATTGCAGACTTTGGTAATCGCGCTTGGCGCAGGACTTGGCATTTGGGGCGGCATTAACCTCATGGAGGGGTACGGCAACGATAACCCCGGCGCGAATGCTCATGTACGGTAAAGAAGCAAGCAACCGAAAACAAGAGATAGACCGCCAGCACCACACTATTCCGAACCAAAGAAAACAAAGACCAAAAGACAAGCATTGTGGAAATGTGCATAACAGGTTATGGAATCATGGATAACTCTATTCACAGAACATGGAAAAGTTAAAGTGCTGCTTTCCCACATTCTGCAAACAGAGTTACCCACAACTCCATAAGACAGCCAGTTATACACATTCCTACAATGCCGACTACTACGGAATCCCTCTCATACCTATCTACAAAAACACGATAAGGATTCAATACCTTAATTTGGAAATATTTGTTGGCAGAAAAAATACTTGCGTGCGCACGCATATTGATGTATAATGAGTTCTGATTGGAGGTATATATCTATGCAACTATTAAAATGGCTTTCCGTAACAGACCGATTTTACAAAATCTATTTGGACAAGCAACTTGCCCCCTATGGAATCAACAACAGTCAATATAGATTTTCGTATCGAAATATGATAGAATGAAGCCAGTTACAAACATGAATTGACCGAGCTCTTTAGAGCGAAAGATGCTTCTTGTCCTAAGGGCAAGAAGATGGAACAGAGAAAGAGGTTAACAACTTAGAATTTTCGGAGGTAATTTCAATGTTTAGATCAATTAGAGAAAAGAGAAATGAAATCAGCACAGACGAAGCGAAAGAACTGCTACGTTCTTCTCGACGTGGTATACTGGCAGTTAACGGTGATGATGGTTATCCCTATGCGATACCGATCAATTATCTATATGATGAAGATGCGCATAAGATTGTTTTCCATGGAGCCAAAGCAGGCTATAAGGTGGATTGTTTGAAAGTATGTGATAAGGTTTGCTTTACTGTATATGGTAATGAACGCATTCAGGAAGAATCGTGGGCACCATTTCTTCAAAGTACGGTTGTCTTTGGACGCTGCCACTTAGTCGAAAATCAGGAAGCCACAATGATGCTGATAAAGAAATTTGCGATGAAATATTATCCTGATGAAAAGCTGGTAGATGAAGCAGTGGCATCATCCGGAAGAGCCGTTCAGATGTTTGAAATTGAAATAGAGCATATGAGCGGAAAAGAAGTGCAGGAACGATGAATTCCAATTTGCCGAACTGAAATAAGCAAATACAACTGAATACCCGCCGCCGTCATAGCGGCACATACAAGCAGTAAATCTGAAAAAGGTTTGCTGCTTTTTTTGCGCCCATTTCTCCTAAAGTGTGCAGCGTTGAAAAAAGTTTGCCGTTCCGTTTGGCAAAATCGCAAGTTGTCCGTAGTAGGACATAACAGGAGAAATTGAGTAAAAAGTACGCCGAGCCGGAGCGTGCTTTTCTTAGAGCAAGATTCTACCGCAGTACCAAATTTCGCTGTTTGCTCATTTTGTCCTTGCGGGAATCTTGTTGGGGAGTGCCTTCCCCAAACCCTGCTTATGCGGCTTGCGCCGCTTGAAAATCCTCAAAAATCTTTTTCAGATTATTCAAAAACAGTTCCGCTTTACACCCTGTTTTTCTCCTATTAGTGAGAGGACACCACGCACAGAAAGGAGGTCACAGACCATGCCGAAGAAATACAACACGCCCCACCGCAGCCGGGTAGTCAAGACCCGCATGACGGAGGAAGAATACGCCGACTTCACGGAGCGTTTGCAGCCCTATGACATGAGCCAATCCGAGTTTATCCGGCAAGCTATTTCACGGGCGGTCATTCGCCCCATTGTTACCGTTTCCCCGGTCAATGATGAACTGCTTGCCGCAGTCGGGAAGCTGACCGCCGAATATGGCAGAATCGGCAGCAACCTCAATCAGATTGCCCGGTATCTGAACGAATACGGTGTGCCGTACAACGCCCTGTCCGGCGAAGTCCGAGCCGCCATTTCCGACCTTGCAGCCTTGAAGTTTGAAGTCTTGCAGAAAGTAGGTGAAGCCGTTGGCAACATTCAAACATATCAGCTCTAAAAATGCCGACTACGGGGCAGCCGAGCAGTACCTTACCTTTGAGCATGACGAGTTTACCATGAAGCCTACCCTTGATGAAAACGGGCGGCTTGTCCCCCGTGAGGACTACCGACTTGCCACGCTGAACTGCGGTGATGAGGATTTTGCCATAGCGTGTATGCGCTCCAATCTCCGCTATGGCAAGAACCAAAAACGAGAAGATGTGAAGTCCCACCACTATATTATCAGCTTTGACCCACGGGACGGAACGGACAACGGTCTGACCGTTGATAAGGCGCAGTCGCTGGGCGAGGAATTTTGCAAAGAGCAGTTCCCCGGACATCAAGCCATTGTCTGCACCCACCCGGACGGGCATAACCATTCCGGCAACATTCATGTGCATATCGTTATCAATTCCCTGCGGATTGAAGCTGTTCCGCTTCTGCCCTACATGGACAGACCAGCGGACACAAAATGCGGCATGAAGCACCGCTGCACAGACGCAGCTATGGAATATTTCAAGTCCGAAGTCATGGAGATGTGCCACCGGGAAAATCTGTATCAGATTGACCTCTTGCATGGCAGTAAGAACCGAGTGACCGAGCGTGAATACTGGGCGCAGAAGAAAGGGCAGCTTGCCCTTGACAAAGAGAACGCCGCCAGAGAAGCCACCGGACAGCCGACCAAGCCCACCAAGTTTGAAACGGACAAGGCGAAGCTGCGCCGGACGATACGGCAGGCACTTTCCCAAGCTGGCAGCTTTGACGAGTTTGCTTCCCTGCTTTTGCGGGAGGGCGTAACTGTCAAGGAGAGCCGGGGGCGGCTTTCCTACCTCACGCCGGACAGGACAAAGCCTATCACAGCCCGGAAGCTGGGGGACGATTTTGACAAGGCTGCTGTCCTTGCCCTGCTCACGCAGAACGCCCACAGAGCCGCCGAACAGACCACAGCCATACCCGAATACCCCCACACCCAAAAGGAACGCTTGCGAGAGGAAAAAACCGCAAAAACCGCCCCGGCAGACAACACCTTGCAGCGCATGGTTGACCGGGAAGCCAAGCGAGCCGAGGGCAAGGGCGTGGGCTATGACCGTTGGGCTTCCCTGCACAACCTCAAACAGATGGCGGCTACTCACAACTTCCTCATGGAGAACGAACTGCTTGACCTTGACAAGCTGGACGCAGCCGTGGAGAGCAGCCGGAAAGCTCTTTCCGAAGCAAGGGAAAGTCTGCGGGGCATTGAGCAGAGCATTTCCGACAAGAAAAATCTGCGAAAGGTTGTCAACGATTACCGCCGCACCCGTCCCACCATTGACGCTCATAAAAAACTGTCCGGCAAGAAAGCGGAAGCCTACTACCGGGCAAATGAAGCTGATTTTATTATCTATGAAGCCGCCCTGCGCCAGCTAAAGGTGCTTGCACGTGGAAAGAAGCTGCCCTCCATTTCCAAGCTGAATACGGAGATTGAAGCCCTCATTTCCGAGAAAAACGCAGCCTACAACACCTACCGCACCGCCAAAGCCGAGTATGAGCAGCTTGCCACCGCCAAGCACAACGCCGAGCAGATACTGCACGGCACTCCGAGCCGTCAGAAAAAGCACGAACAGGAGCGTTAAAAACCGCCCCGAAATGATACCGAAACCATACAAAAGTCTGGGGGTATAGCTTACCCTATCCGCAATACCCCTGACCTTTCCAACGGGGCTTACAGGGCAGATTTTTCCCGAAAATGACACCGGGAACATACAGATTTTGCCCCTGTCCCCTCATACCCGACCAAACCGAAGAAAGGAGCGTTTTTTCATGCCGAGAATGAGCAAGAAGCGGCGGCTGGAATGGGCGTTCTTCCTCAATGAGCGAAACCGCATTACTTTCAATGCCCTTTGCCGGGGCTGTACCCATGACTGCAAGCAGAGTTTTAGGGCTATCGTGGTACTCTGCCCCCGGTATTATTCAAAGAGATGGAAAGCCCGCCCCACAGATAAGGAGAACCAAGATTATGTCAGATAACCGCAAATATTATTACCTCAAACTGAAAGAAAGCTATTTTGACGATGACGCTATCGTGCTGCTGGAAAGTATGCAGGACGGTATGCTGTATTCCAATATCCTCTTGAAGCTGTACTTAAAATCGCTGAAATACGGCGGCACTTTGCAGCTTGACGAAAATATCCCCTACACCGCCCAAATGATAGCCACCATTACCCGCCAGCAGGTCGGCACAGTCGAGAGGGCTTTGCAAATCTTTATGAAGCTGGGGCTTGTTGAACCGCTGGACAACGGGGCTTTGTATATGAGCAATATCGAGCTTTTCATCGGTCAGTCCTCTACCGAGGGGGAGCGTAAGCGCAGGGCAAGAATGAAGATTTCAGAGCAAAAACGGCTTAGTGGACAAGTGTCCGAAGCAAAAGCGGACATTTGTCCACCAGAGATAGAGATAAAGAAAGAGATAGATATAGAGATAGAAAAAGAGAGAGAGTCAGAACAGGGACGAGCCGCCCCCGCCGCTTACGGCAGATACAAAAATGTGATTTTGACAGAGATGGAACTTTCCGAACTGCAAGCAGAACTTCCCGGCAAGTGGGAGTATTACATTGACCGGCTATCCGGCTATATCGCTTCCACCGGGAGGAAATACAAGAACCATGCCGCCACTATCCGCAGATGGGCGGCTGACGATACCGCTAAAGCTGCCCCGAAACAGGGCATACCCGATTACAGCTACAAGGAGGGAGAAAGTCTATGAAGCCAGCTTTTGAAGATACGAATTTACAGATACCAGCAGTCACCGCCGAGCCGGAGGACTACACAGGTGAGGACGGTCTGCTCTACTGCGGCAAGTGCCGGACACCGAAAGAAGCCTATTTCCCGGCTGACAAGATTGCCCTGTTCGGGCGTGACCGCCACCCGGCAGAATGTGACTGCCAGCGGACGCAGCGCATGGAGCGTGAAGCCGCTGAACAGCAGCGCAAACACCGGGACAAGGTAGAAGAACTGAAACGCCGGGGCTTTACCGACCCGTCTATGCGGGAATGGACTTTTGCCAATGACAACGGCAGAAACCCGCAGATAAAAACGGCGCATAGCTATGTTGCGAAATGGGAGAAAATGCAGGCGGGCAACCACGGTTTGCTTTTATGGGGCAGCGTCGGCACAGGGAAAAGCTACCTTGCCGGGTGCATTGCAAACGCCCTCATGGAGCAGGAAATCTCCGTGAAAATGACGAACTTTGCCGCTGTCCTTAATGACCTTGCCGCCACCTTTGAGGACAGAAACGAATATATTTCCAACCTCTGCCGCTATCCGCTGCTTATCATTGATGATTTTGGAATGGAGCGTGGCACAGAGTACGGTCTGGAACAGGTTTACAATGTGATTGACAGTCGTTACCGAAGCGGCAAGCCGCTGATCGTCACGACCAATCTAAGCCTTGACGAGCTGAACAATCCCCCGGACACCGCCCACAAGCGGATTTATGACCGGGTAACAGAGATGTGTACCCCTGTCTGCTTCTCCGGCGTGAACTTTCGCAGAGAAAAGGCACAGGAGAAAATGGAACGGCTGAAAAAGCTGATGAACGATTGAAAGGAGTTTGCCTATGACAGATAAGAACCCGCATACCAAGCACAGCATGAAAAGTACCGCCCCCGCCGACTGCGTGACGGAAATCCGCATAGGGAACTCTGTTCTTGTGGTGTCCGGCTTTTTCAAGCAGAGTGCCACAGAAACCGCAGCCGACAAAATGGCTAAGGTGCTGGAAGCGGAAGCTGCTACAAAATGAGGGCATGGAAAAGCGGTCATGCCCGGAAACATGACCGCTGAATGGATAAGTTAAATTTTAGTTTGTTTCTTGCAACCGTTCGTACAGCTGACTGTCAATTTTATAAATTCCTTGATAAGGCTGTTCGATATAGTGTTTTCCGTTTTCCTCATAGGCAAAAATGGTGCTTGTTCCTGTTTCAAACTGAAAATCAATCTTGATATAACTTTCAGTCTGCGGAAAATCTTGAACACTTTGCTTACTGGTTGGTTCAGAACTGGAAATGTCAGAAATTATTTCACTTATCCAAGTTGTGTCTGAATGATTTGTGGTGTTTTCCCCAACAGTTACATCAACAGATGTAATGTCGCTTGTTTGGGGCAACTGAATGGGAGCAGCTTTTTTCCCACACGCAACTAAAGTTAAAATGCAAGTCAGACATAAAAACAAAGAAATATATTTTTTCATAAGCCTTTTACCTCGCTAATTCAATTTTTGCCATTATAACACAGCAGAATGAAATGGACTATCAAATAAAAGTAAAATATTTATGAAGTTGAATCTGCGTGATAACCCTAACACAAAAAAACGTCATTTTGACGGGCGGTAAAGAAGCACTTTTTACACTTTGCCGCTATACAAGCCGCCCCGCTGTATGGTACAATCGAAGTACGGAATAGTGGGGCTGGCTGTCGGAAACGGAGGAAACCATGTTAAGACAGACAACCCAAAACCTTATTACCGCCCTTTATCCGAGATTATCCCATGAAGATGAACTGCAAGGAGAAAGCAACTCTATATCTAACCAAAAGCGCATTTTGGAAACCTACGCCAAGCAGAACGGTTTTACCAACCTCTGTTGGTACACGGATGACGGTTATAGTGGTGCGAACTTCCAAAGACCCGGATTTCAAGCCATGCTTGCAGACATTGAAGCCGGGAAAGTCGGCACAGTCATCGTCAAGGATATGTCCCGTTTAGGGCGAAATTATCTACAGGTGGGAATGTATACAGAAATGCTTTTCCCGCAGAAAGGCGTCCGCTTTATCGCTATCAATGACGGAGTGGACAGCGCAATGGGCGACAACGATTTTACCCCGCTGCGTAATCTTTTCAACGAATGGATGGTGAGAGATACGAGCAAAAAAATTAAGGCAGTTAAGAAAGCAAAAGGCATGAGCGGCAAGCCTGTTACCAGCAAGCCCGTGTACGGCTACCTCATGGACGAGGACGAAAATTTCATCATTGACGAGGAAGCCGCCCCGGTAGTCAAGCAGATTTACCAACTCTGCCTTGCCGGAAACGGGCCTACCAAGATAGCCCGTATGCTGACCGAGCAGCAAATCCCCACGCCGGGGACGCTGGAATACCAGCGCACAGGCAGCACACGCCGCTACCACCCTGGCTATGAATGTAAGTGGGCGACCAATACTGTTGTTCATCTTCTGGAAAACCGGGAGTACACAGGCTGTCTTGTGAATTTCAAGACGGAAAAACCATCCTACAAGATGAAGCACAGCGTAGACAATCCCATTGAGAAACAGGCGATTTTCGAGAACCACCATGAGCCAATCATCGACTTGCAGACATGGGAACGGGTGCAGGAGTTACGCAAGCAGCGCAAACGCCCCAACCGCTACGATGATGTGGGCTTGTTCTCCGGCTTGCTGTTCTGCGCCGACTGCGGTCATGTGATGTACCAGCAGCGGTATCAGACCGACAAGAGAAAGCAGGATTGCTACATCTGCGGCAGCTATAAGAAGCGCACCACCGACTGTACGGCGCACTTCATTCGCACCGACCTTTTGACGGCGGGTGTGCTGGACAATCTGCGGAAAGTGACCGCCTATGCACAGAAGCACGAAGCCCGGTTCGTGAAGCTGCTTATCCAGCAGAATGAAATGGGCGGCAAGCGGAAGCTGGCGGCGGCAGCCAAGCAGCTTGAACAGGTGCAGAGCCGCATTGCAGAACTTTCCCGCTACATCAAGCGTCTGTATGAGGACAATGTAAACGGGAAAATCAGTGATGAGCGTTTCATGGAAATGTCCGCAGACTACGAAGCCGAGCAGCGGGAACTGAAAGACAGAGCCGCCGCTTTGCAGGGCGAGCTGGACAAGGCACAGGAAGCCACGGTAAACGCTGAAAAGTTTATGAGCGTTGTCCGCAAGTACCTTTCTATCGAAGAACTGACACACACTCTTTTGCGTGAAATGGTGGAGAAAATCGTTGTCTATGAATGTGAGTATGACGAGAACGAAGTACGCCGCCAGCGCATTGATATTTATTACAGCTTTGTCGGCAAGATTGACTTGCCCGAAGAATAAGCCCGACCTATCCGACACCCTGCGCAAGTGCCGGATAGGAACGGCAAAATTTTTTACACTTCTATTACTTCTTTATCACACATAAGCAAAGTCGCAGGGCATGAAACAGTTGATGGCGGGCGGCGGCGTTGCCCTTATCGGCCTTACCCTTGTCCCGCTGCTCTCCGGCCTGTTTGGATAATGCCACAAACTAACACTACCCGCCGCGCTCTCCCGCTTCACGCGGGAGGGCGCGGGAAAGGAGGGATTAGCTTTTGATATGGCAGATGATTGAAGATTGGTTTCGCGGCATTTTGACAGACGGAATACTCTCTAATCTCTCCGGGCTGTTCGACAGCGTAAATACAGAGGTTGGAGAAATCGCAACGCAAGTCGGCACAACCCCCGCCGGGTGGAACGCGGGCATATTCAATATGATACGCAGCCTATCGGAAAACGTCATTGTGCCGATTGCGGGCGTTATCATTACCTTTGTCATGTGCTACGAACTAATCCAGCTTGTAATTGAGAAAAACAATCTGCACGATCTCGACACTTGGATTTTCTTCAAGTGGATTTTCAAAACCTTTGTTGCGGTGCTGCTGGTAACAAATACTTGGAACATCGTCATGGGCGTATTTGACATTACACAGAGCGTCGTCAACGACAGCGCGGGCGTTATCATATCCGACACAAGCATAGATATTGCAACCGTTATCACCGATATAGAAGCAAAGCTGGACGCTATGAGCGTCGGCGGGCTTTTGGGGCTATGGTTTCAATCACTCTTTGTGGGGCTTACCATGAAAGCGTTGTCTATCTGTATCATGCTGGTGGTGTACGGGCGCATGATTGAAATATACCTTGTAACGAGTATCGCCCCTATCCCCGTTGCGACAATGGTAAATCGTGAATGGGGCGGCATGGGACAGAACTACTTAAAATCCTTGCTTGCCCTCGGTTTTCAGGCTTTTCTAATTCTTGTGTGCGTCGGTATTTATGCGGTTTTGATACAGACAATCGCAGCAACCGATGACATATCCGGCGCGATCTGGTCTTGCATGGGCTATACCGTCCTCTTGTGTTTTACGCTTTTCAAAACGGGAAGCCTTGCAAAATCCGTATTCAGCGCGCATTAAGGGGGTGCAGATGAAGAAATACAAAATCATTTACGCCGATCCCCCTTGGAGATACGCGAGAAGCAAGGTACAGGGCGCAGCGGAAAAGCACTATCCCACTATGAGTATTGAGGAACTTTGCGCTTTACCCGTCAAAGAAATTGCGGATAAGGACTGTATTTTATTCCTATGGGCGACGTTCCCGCAGCTTAAAGAAGCGTTGCAGTTAATCAAGGCTTGGGGATTTACCTATAAATCCGTTGCCTTTGTATGGTTAAAGCAAAATCGGAAATCGCCCACTTGGTTTTATGGCTTGGGCTTTTGGACGCGAGGAAATGCGGAAATCTGCTTGCTTGCTACCAAAGGACACCCGAAGCGACAATCAAACAAGGTACATCAATTTATTATTTCCCCTGTTGAGCAGCACAGCAAAAAGCCGGATATAACGCGGGAAAAGATACTTGCCCTTATGGGCGACCTACCGCGTATTGAACTGTTTGCAAGGCAGCATACCCCTGGTTGGGACGTATGGGGAAATGAAATCAAAAGCGACATACGGTTTGCCGGAAAGGAGGTTTGAAATGGCGTATGTAACCGTCCCAAAGGATTTAACCAAAATCAAGAGCAAGGTAATGTTCAACCTTACCAAAAGACAATTACTCTGTTTCGGCGCGGCGGTGGCTATCGGGCTACCGCTATTCTTTTTGACAAAGGACAGCGCGGGAACGACAACGGCGGCTTTGTGCATGGTGCTTGCCATGCTGCCCATGTTCCTACTCGCTATGTACGAGAAGAACGGGCAACCGCTGGAAGTGATTATACGGCAATTTGTGGAAGTGAAGTTTCTTCGCCCCAAAGAGCGACCTTATCAGACCAACAATTTTTATACCGCCCTTGCGCGGCAGGAGCGATTAGATAAGGAGGTACGGGCGATTGTCAAAGGAAAAGGGAAAGACCCAAAACAAAAAGCGTAAACTTACGCGGCAGGAAAAGAAACAGATCGACGCGCTTATCCGGCAGTCAAAGGGCGACGGGAAGCCCCATACGGCGCAGGACAGCATACCGTTTGAACGAATGTATAAGGACGGGATTTGCCGCCTTGCAAACGGGCGGTATTCCAAGTGCATTGAGTTTGAAGATATTAACTATCAGCTTGCGCAGCCGGACGACAAGACCGCCATTTTTGAAGCCCTTTGCGATATGTATAACTCTTTTGACGCTTCTATCAGTGTGCAGCTTTCCTTAATCAGCCGCCATGCGAACAAGGAGGATTTCAAGAGCAGTATCACGATTGCCCCACAGAATGACGACTTTGACAGTATCAGAGCCGAATACACCGAAATGCTGCAAACACAGCTTGAACGCGGCAACAACGGGCTTATCAAGACAAAGTTTCTCACCTTTACCATTGAAGCAAAAGATATTAAATCGGCGCGGGCGCGGCTTGCCCGTATCGAAACGGACACCCTCAACCATTTTAAGGTGATCGGCGCGGCGGCGCGGGTATTGGACGGGAAGCAGCGGCTTGAAGTGCTGCATGGGCTTTTCCACCCGGACGGGGAACGCTTCAACTTTGCGTGGGAATGGCTACCCGTAAGCGGCCTTTCCGTCAAAGACTTTATTGCCCCGTCCTCTTTCCGTTTTGGCGACGGGCGAATGTTTCAAATGGGCGGGAAGTTTGGCGCGGTTTCCTTTTTGCAGATTGCCGCGCCGGAACTTTCAGACCGTATGCTTGCCGACTTCATGGAAGCGGAAAACGGGATTGTCGTCAATCTGCACATTCAGAGTATCGACCACAACGAAGCGATCAAGACGATCAAGCGGAAAATCACCGACCTTGACCGTATGAAAATCGAGGAACAGAAAAAGGCAATCCGCAGCGGCTACGATATGGATATAATTCCGTCCGACCTTGCCACCTACGGCGGCGAAGCGAAAAACCTTTTGCGGGATTTGCAGAGCCGGAACGAGCGAATGTTTTTGCTTACGCTGTTAGTTTTGAATGTGGCAGACACAAAGCAGAAATTGGACAACGACGTATTTCAGGCCGCAAGTATCGCACAGAAATACAACTGTATGCTCACCCGCCTTGACTACCGGCAGGAACAGGGGCTTATGTCCTCTATCCCATTGGGCGAAAACCTAATCCAAATCCAGCGGGGCTTGACGACTTCCAGCACCGCCATTTTCGTCCCCTTTACGGTACAAGAGCTGTTCCAAAGCGGCGAAGCGTTGTATTACGGCTTAAACGCATTATCGAATAACATGATTTTGTGCGACAGGAAAAGGCTGAAGAACCCTAACGGCTTGATACTCGGCACACCCGGCAGCGGCAAGAGTTTTTCGGCAAAGCGCGAGATCACCAACGCTTTTCTCATTACCGCAGACGATATTATCATTTGCGACCCGGAAGCGGAATATTACCCCCTTGTGGAACGGCTGAAAGGGCAGGTTATCAAGGTTTCGCAGAACAGCACGCAGTACATTAACCCGATGGATATAAACCTCAATTACAGCGAGGGCGACACGCCCATAGCCTTAAAGAGCGATTTTATCCTTTCCTTTTGCGAACTCATTATGGGCGGCAAAAACGGGCTGGAAGCGGTTGAAAAGACTTTGATTGACCGCGCCGTTATCAGCGTGTACCGCAGCTACCTTGCAGACCCGAAGCCGGAGAATATGCCGATTTTGGGCGACCTCTACAATGAAATCAAGAAGCAGCCGGAAAAGGAAGCGCAGCGTATCGCGTCGGCATTGGAACTCTATGTAAATGGCAGTTTGAACGTGTTTAACCACCAAACAAACGTTGACATTCACAACCGCCTTGTCTGCTTTGATATTAAAGAACTCGGCACCCAGCTACGAAAACTCGGTATGCTCATTGTCCAAGATCAAGTTTGGAACAGAGTTACCATAAACCGCAGCGAAGGCAAGGCGACGCGGTACTATATCGACGAGTTTCATTTGCTGCTCAAAGAGGAACAGACCGCAGCGTACAGCGTTGAGATTTGGAAGCGTTTTAGAAAATGGGGCGGTATTCCGACAGGTATCACCCAAAACGTGAAAGATTTGTTATCGTCCCGCGAGGTGGAGAACATTTTTGAAAACAGCGATTTTGTGTATATGCTCAACCAAGCCCAGGGCGACAGGGAAATCCTTGCAAAGCAGCTTAACATTTCGCAGCAGCAAATGACCTATGTAACCCATTCCGACGCGGGCGAGGGGCTTATCTTCTATGGCAACGTGATTTTGCCCTTTATTGACCGTTTCCCGCAAGATACGGAACTCTATCGTGTAATGACGACCAAACCCGGCGAGGTGTCGGCATGAGGATAGAAATGGACAAAATCTATTGCGGCGACAGCTTGCAGGTGCTTCAAACCTTGCCGGAAAATGCAGTTGATTGTTGCGTAACGTCCCCACCCTACTATGCCTTGCGGGACTACGGCGCAGACGGGCAGATCGGACGGGAAGCAACGCCGGAGGAATATGTTTCCCGTATTACGGCGGTATTCCATGAGGTAAAGCGGGTGCTTACGCCGGAGGGTACTTGTTGGCTGAATATCGCGGACACTTATTGCGGCACAGGCAGCAAAGCCGACCACCAAGACCCCAAATACCCCAAAGGCAGGAACGGGCAGCAAGTGGCGTTTAACCACCGCGCCCCCGGCTGCAAGCCCAAAGATTTAATTGGTATTCCGTGGCTTGTAGCCCTCGCCTTGCGGGGCGACGGTTGGTATTTGCGCAGTTCTATCATTTGGCACAAAACAAACCCCATGCCGGAAAGCACGCGGGACAGGCCGACCCGCTGCTATGAATATGTGTTTCTGCTTACCAAGTCAAAGAAGTATTATTACGATTGGCAAGCAGTAGCCGAGCCGATAGCCCCCACAACGGCGGGGCGGCTGAAAAGCGGAGTTAGCAAAGGAAATAAGTATAACGTTACTGTTCCGGGGCAAAACCAACCGCAGAAAATCAACCGCCCCCGCGAAAAGGGCGCATACGCCGACGAGTTGATTTCTCCCGTCCGCAGCCGCCGCAACGTTTGGCAGATTAACAATGTCGGCTATCATGGCGGGCATTTCGCAGCGTTCCCGCCGAAACTTGCGGAAACGTGCATTTTGGCGGGCTGTCCCATCGGCGGGATTGTCCTTGACCCCTTTTTCGGCAGCGGCACGACGGGCATGGTAGCAAAACGGCTTAACCGCCGCTATATCGGCATTGAGTTAAACCCCGACTATTGCGAACTTGCAAAACAGCGGATTGGAGGTGATGAAGATTGAGCAAGGAACTGAAAGCCCCCGACAAGGTAACGCAAAAAATGACCCGCGACGGTGCGGTTGCGGAAAACCTCACGACGGGCGAAACGTCCAGTATCAGCGAAAGGCCGCAGGAAGAAAACTATTCAGCCCCCGCAGGGGTGGCAGCGGAAAAGGTTGTGCAGCATATCGGCGCAGAGATTGAGCGACACGCAGCAAAAGGCGCGGAGAAAAAAGCCCTTGACGCGACGCAGCCTAAAACCCATTCTTCCCGCTTGCAGTTTTCCGAAGCGGAACGGGCAACGCCGGAACTTCAAAAAGCGATCAAGAAATCGGATAAGGCGGCAGACTGTTTAGACGCAGCGCGGGCGGCTATCCCCAAGCAGACCAAAATCAAGAAAGAGCGCGTTTTTGACGAAGCGAAAGGCAAGGCAAAGACGCGCCTTTCCTTTGAAAAGACGGATAAGCCCCCAAACGGCAAGTTGCGGCATAACCCCTTATCCCGTCCGGCACAGGAGTTAAACAGTACCGTACATGGGAAAATCTACGAGGTAGAGAAAGAAAACGTCGGTGTGGAAAGCGGGCACCGGGTAGAACTTGCCGGAGAGAAAGCGGGCGGCATGGCGGCGCGGGCAGTTAAGGGCGGCATACGCCGCCATAAGCTGAAACCCTACCGGGCAGCGGCGGCAGCGGAAAAACAAGCGGTAAAGGCAAACGCAGATTTTCTCTATCAAAAGGCGTTGCACGATAACCCCGCGCTTGCGCACTCCAACCCCATTTCCCGTTTTTGGCAGAAGCAGCGCATTAAAAAGCAGTATGCAAAAACGCTGAAAGCGGGCGGCAAAGCGAAAAAAACCGCTGAAGCCACCGCAAAGGCGGCGAAGAAAACCGCGCAGGAAACCAAACGGGCGACGTTCTTTGTTGTCCGGCATTGGAAAGGCTGCTTGATTGTGGGCGGGATTGCCTTTATCGTGCTGCTGCTTTTCGGCGGGCTGTCCTCTTGCTCCCTCTTTGGCGGCAACAGCGGCAGCGGCTTGATTGCGTCGTCCTATCTCTCCGAGGACGCGGATATAACGGGCGCGGAAAGCGCGTATGCCGCTATGGAAGCCGAGTTACAAGATATGCTGGACAATATCGAAAGCGAATACCCCGGCTATGACGAATACCGGGTAAACGCGGACGAGATCGAGCATGACCCCTATGTGCTAATTTCTATCCTTTCCGCGTGGCATGAGGGCGTGTTTACACTCGATGAAGTGCAAAGCACCCTTGAAATGCTCTTTGAGAAACAGTATATCTTGACGGTCGAGGAAGAAGTACAGGTACGCTACCGCACCGAAACAAGGACGGACAGCGAGGGCAACCCCTATACGGTTGAAGTCCCCTATAACTATTACATTCTTCATGTGGATTTGGAAAACTTCAACCTCTCCCATGTCCCCGTTTACATCATGGGCGAAGAACAGCTATCCATGTACGCTATGTATATGTCGTCGCTGGGAAACAGACCCGACCTTTTCCCGCAATCCGGCTATGTGTCTAAATACTATGAAAACCCGCCCGCCGATTATGAAGTACCCGCCGCGCTGCTGGGTTCCGATGAAAAGTTTGCGCGGCTCATGGAGGAAGCAGATAAATACGTCGGTTTTCCCTATGTGTGGGGCGGCAGCACCCCGGAAACCTCTTTTGATTGCAGCGGCTTTGTGAGTTATGTGTTGACGAACAGCGGCCTATACAATACGGGCAGACTTGGGGCGCAAGGGCTTTACAACATCTCAACCCCTGTTTCTAACCCGCAGCCGGGGGATTTGGTGTTCTTTACGGGTACATACGACACCCCCGGCGTTTCCCATGTGGGGATTTATGTGGGCGAGGACGGGGACGGAAGCCCCGTCATGCTGCATTGTGGCGACCCTATCCAGTATTCAAAGCTGGACACCAGCTATTGGCAATCCCACTTTTACGCCTACGGGCGGTTAAATTACAATTAAAAGGAGTTGAAAAATGAATATTGTATCTTTTGGCGGCGGCACGAATAGTGCCGCCTTACTTATTGGCCTATACAAGCACAAAATCCCGATTGACCTTATCACCTTTGCCGATACGGGCGCGGAACACCCGCATACCTATCAATTTATCGAGATAATCAATCAATGGCTTGCGGAACACGGTATGCCGCAGATTACCGTTGTGCAGTATGTTGACCGCTACGGCAACCGCCTATCTCTTGAAACCGAGTGCTTGCGCTCTCATACGCTCCCGTCGATTGCCTACGGGCATAAGCGTTGTTCGCAGAAACACAAAATCGCACCGCAGGAAAAGTTTTGCAACCACTATGCGCCTTGCCGCGAAGTATGGCAGCGCGGCGAGAAAGTCAACCGCTATATCGGCTATGACGCGGGAGAAGTGAAACGGTATGAACATTCCCGCAAGTACAACGAAGCCGACAAAAAATATCATAACCGCTACCCCCTCATTGAAGAATGGGGCTGGAACAGGGACGATTGTATCCGGGAAATCAAAGCGGCAGGATTGCCGCAGCCGGGTAAATCGTCCTGTTTCTTTTGTCCGAGCATGAAGAAACAAGAGATTTTATATCTCAAAGAACACTATCCCGATCTATTTAACCGGGCGGCGACTTTGGAAGAAAACGCTATGCCCTATCTTAAAACCGTTAAGGGATTGGGGCGCAGCTATTCATGGAAAGAACAGTTTGGAAAGGAGTAAATGACTATGGCGAACACGAAACTTGACCGTATCGAAAGGGATATTGAGAAAACGAGGGCAAAAATCCTTGAACAGCAAAAGAAGCTGAAAGACCTTGAAGCGCAGAAAGTCGAGGAAGAAAACGCGCAGATCGTGCAAATGGTAAAGGCGGTACACCTTGACGGGACGCAGCTTGCCGCGTTCCTCTCCGCTTACGCCAGCGGCGAAATCACCTTGCCGCAGCCGGAAGCCACTTACCCCGCCGAACAGGAGGACAACGACAATGAAGAATAAAAAGATAATCCGAAAGTTTACCGTATTGCTTGCCGCACTGGTTATCATGTGCGGCTTTTCTGTTACCGCTTATGCGGGCGGTGGCGATGAAAGCGACGACACGCCTACCCCCGTAACCGAGGAAACCCCCGCGCCGGAAACCGAGCCGGAAGAAACGACGGGCGGCTATGAGCCGCAGCCCCTTACCCCGGACGGGAATATGTCCCTTGTGGACGATATAACGGGTGAAGCGTCCGGCGACAAGCAGTTTATCACCGTCGTTACCAAAAGTGGCAACTATTTTTACATCATCATTGACCGCGCCGAGGACGGGGAAAATACCGTCCATTTCCTTAACCAAGTGGACGAAGCGGATTTAACCGCCCTTATGGAGGACGGGCAGACCGAAGCCCCCGTTTGTAGCTGCACCGATAAATGCGTTGCCGGAAGCGTCAACACCGCTTGCCCGGTTTGCAGCGTCAACATGAGCGAGTGCGCGGGTGTGGAAGCCGAGCCGGAGCCGGAAGAAACCGAGCAGCCGCCGGAAGAAGAAAAAGGCGGCGGCATGGGTATTCTGCTTGTCGTGCTGCTTGTTGCCGCAGCGGGCGGCGGCGCGTTCTACTACTTTAAGATTTTGAAGCCCAAAAAGGACGCGGCGAAAGGCAGCAGCAGCCTTGACGACCTTGATTTTGACGAGGACGACGAGGAAACGGAAGTAGTCGAAACCGAACAGACCGAGCAGGAGGACGATAATCTATGAAACTTGTAATTGCAGAAAAACCGAGCGTCGGGGCGGCGATTGCCGCCGTTATGGGCGCGAATGAAAAGCGCAGCGGATATTTTGAGGGCGGCGGCTACCTTGTGTCGTGGTGTATCGGGCATTTGATTAGCCTTGCAGACGCGGCGACCTACAATGAACAATTTCGTAAATGGAAGTACGACGATCTTCCCATTGTCCCGCAGGAGTGGCAGTTTATTGTTGCCAGCGGCAAGGAGCAGCAGTTTTCCATTCTCAAAGACCTTATGCACCGCAGCGACGTTACCGAGATTATCAATGCTTGCGACAGCGGGCGCGAGGGGGAACTCATTTTCCGCTTTGTCTATGAACAGGCGAATTGCAAAAAGCCCTTTTCCCGCCTTTGGATTAGCAGCATGGAAGCAAGTGCAATCCGCGAGGGCTTTTCAAATCTCAAAGACGGGCGCGGCTATGACAACCTCTATCAATCCGCGCTTTGCAGAGCAAAGGCCGATTGGCTCATTGGCATTAACGCGACCCGCCTTTTCTCTATCCTCTACCATAAAACATTGAATGTCGGCAGAGTGCAAACGCCCACCCTTGCTATGCTGGTAAACCGCGACTATGCAATCAGCAGCTTTAAGAAAGAGAAATATCATGTCGTCCGGCTGGACGTTGGCGGCGTTGCCGCCCTTTCCGAAAGGCAGGACGACGAAGCGGCGGCGCGGCAGATGAAAGCGGCTTGCGAGAAATCGCAGGCCGTTTGTACTTCCCTTAAAAAAGAGAAAAAGACCGCAGCCCCGCCGAAACTGTTTGACCTCACCGCCTTGCAGCGGGAAGCAAACCGTTTGTATGGGTTTACGGCGAAACAGACCCTTGACTATGCGCAAGCCCTTTATGAAAAACGGCTTTTGACCTATCCCCGCACCGACAGCAAATATATCACTTCCGATATGGAGGGCAGCACAAAGGAACTTATCACCGGCCTTTGCGCTGCTCTCCCCTTTATGCAGGGCGTGAAGCTGCAAGCCGACCTTGCGAGGATTTGCGACAACAGCAAAGTAACCGACCATCACGCCATTTTGCCGACAGCGGAGTTTGTGAAAACGGGCTTTTCTTCCCTTGCCGAAAGTGAGAAAAAGCTAATGACCCTTGTGTGCGCAAAACTGCTTTGCGCCGTTGCCGCGCCCTATGAGTATGAAGCGGTTACGGCGGTTTTCACTTGCGGCGGCTATACCTTTACCGCAAAGGGCAGGACGACGCTTTGCGAGGGTTGGCGCGAGATTGAAAGACTATCCCGCGCCGCGTCCGGGGAACAGGACGAGGACGCAGAGCCGGAAGCGGTTTTACCCCCGCTTGCCGAGGGGCAGACCTTTGACAATCCGGCAGCGGAGATCTCCGAACGTTACACGCAGCCCCCAAAGGCATTTACCGAAGATACGTTACTTTCGGCTATGGAGAGTGCGGGAAAGGAGGACACGCCGGAGGACGCGGAGCGCAAAGGGTTAGGCACCACCGCGACGCGGGCGGGTATCATTGAAAAACTCATTAGCGCGGGCTTTGCCGAGCGCAAGGGCAAAAAGCTAATCCCCACAAAGGACGGGTATAACCTTGTCGCTATTCTGCCCGACAGCCTTACGTCCCCGCAGCTTACGGCAGAATGGGAAACGCGCCTTACCGGGATTGCAAAGGGCAGCGACAGCCCCGCCGACTTCATGCGCGGGATTGAGGAAATGACAGCGGGGCTTGTCAAGACCTATTCCGCGATTTCCGAGGATAAAGCGAAGCTGTTTACCCCACAGCGGGAAGCAATCGGCACTTGCCCCCGTTGCGGCGCGGCGGTTTACGAGGGCAAGAAAAACTTTTACTGCTCCGACAGGGCTTGCAGCTTTGTGATGTGGAAGAATGACCGCTTTTTTGAGCAGCGCAAAAAGGCTTTCACAAAGGCGATTGCCGCCGCCCTTTTGAAAGACGGAAAGGTAAAAATCAAAGGTATGTACTCGACCAAGACGGGAAAGACCTTTGACGGAGTTGTGCTGCTTGCCGACACAGGCGGCAAGTATGTAAACTTCCGCGTCGAGCAGAACCGAAAATGATAAGGCTTGATGAAAAGCAATACCGCGCCGTAAAGAAAATGACCCGCGCCGCTTGTGCAAACAACGATTGCGGGAATTGTCTGCTGCTGGACGACGGGGAAACTTGCGTTTGTGTGCAGAGTATCAGCTATTCGCTGCTATGCCGCTATTTCCGCGAAGCGGTATTACCCGCCGACAGGCAGCTTTGCGAACAGATCACCCGCAGCGGGGAAACCGATTTGAAGCGTTGCGCGGTATGCGGCAGCACGTTTGCGGCGGGCAGCAACCGGGCGAAATACTGCCCCGATTGCGCGGCAAAGATACGCCGCAGACAGAAAGCCCAAAGCGAGAGAAACAGGCGTTTACGGATAAAAACAACTACATAGCAAGCACAGCAAACGAGTACCCGTTTGCGAGAAATGCCCGCGCTTCCCATAGAGAGCGCGGGCATTTTGCTTGTTGGGATAGTCCCAAACCCTTATATGACCGAGAAAGGACGTGATGAAAGAATATGCCGTATTCCTCATACGACCATGACAAATTAGAAGCCGCCGAAACCATGCGGATAGAACGCCGGATATATTTTGAAGCAAAGGACAGGGAGATTGCCCCTTATGCTTCCTTGCCGATTGCGCAGCTACTTTCCATGCGCAGCGAAAGCGCGGCGGCAGAACAGGCGATTTTTGACGACCTTAAAGAACGCGCCGCCGCATGGGAAGAACAGGCGGGAAGAACGCTTTTGCTGGATAAAACACTTGAATATGTGAGAACGCCGCACGTCCAGCACACCGCTAACGAGTGGCAGACCACCGAGCATAACCGCCATATTCGCAGCAACCGGGTATATCAGATGAATTACTACATTTACGAGAATACCCGCTACGACAAAGAAGCGCAGAAATCTATCCCGTATTCATGGACGCTTACATGGAGCGTGCGCACCAACAGCCCAAGCAGAACCCAAGCGAAGATTGCCGGACAAGATAGAAAGGTTTTCACCGACAAGGCAGCTATGGAAAAGTATCTGAATGGGCGTATCAAAGCGTATGACCGCTTGTTTACGGAAATCTCCCCGCCTATCCCGCAGGAGTACGCCGACTATTTCAAAGTAAACGGTATGCTCATGCCGGACTACACCATAGAGGGCGAAGAACCCCCGCAGCAGCAACAGGCGGCAGCTATCCCCGAAAATACCGGGCAGGAAAAGGAGCGTGAACACATGAGCGAACAGTTTTCTATTATGATAGGCAACCGCAGCCGCTTTGACGCGGGCGACCCCGGCGGCTATTGGTTGGATATGCCCGCCACAAAGGAGCAGTTGCACGAAGCTATGCGGAACGTCGGCATTACCGCCGACAACCCGCAGGATTTTTCCATTCGCGGCTATTCCGACGACCCGGAGAAACATATTGCCTTGCCTTATGAAATGGTATGCGCCGCCGACGTGGACGAACTCAATTTTCTTGCGGCGCGGCTCGAACAGCTTGACCCCGCCGAGGTTGGCAAGCTGAACGCAGCTTTGCAGCAGAAAAACGGGCTTGCAAATATTGGACAGGTAATTGACTTCACCTACAACGTGGATTTTTACGTCCATATCCCCGAAGTACATAACTACCACGATTTGGGCGACTATTACTTAAATCAATCCGGCATGGTACAAATGCCCGAAGAATGGAAAGGCGGCATTGACCTTTCTACTTTTGGCAGGAACGCTGCCGCGCAGGAAAAAGGCGCGTTTACCGAGTACGGCTATATCGTGGAAAGCGGCGACGAGTGGGAACGGCAGTTTGAGGGGCGCGAAGTGCCGGAAGAATACCGCATTATGAGTTACCCGCAGCCGGAGCGCGGCGAACAGGACAAAGCCTATATGGACGCAGCCGAAACGCAGCAAGCAGACGCACAGGCCGCAGAGCCGCAGCAGCCCCGCCCCGTCGTCCCCATTATCCTTACTTCCGAAAAGCCCGCCGAAAAGGTAAAGGAGATCACCGCGCGTTTGGAACAGGGCGTACAGGCGATTTTTGACAGCGACCGCTACAAAGAGTTTCTAACCGCTATGTCAAAGTTCCATGATTATAGTTTGAATAACACTATCCTAATTGCTATGCAGGGCGGCAATTTGGTAATGGGCTTCCGTCAATGGGAAAAGGAGTTTGACCGCCATGTAAAGAAAGGCGAGAAAGGCATTAAAATCTTTGCCCCCGCGCCCTACAAGGTGAAAAAGCTGGTTGATAAAATCGACCCCGAAACGAGAAAGCCCATGCTTGACCGCGAGGGAAAAGTGGTAAAGGAAGAAAAGGAAATCACCGTCCCCGCCTTTAAGGTTATAACCGTCTTTGATATTTCGCAGACCGAGGGCAAGGAGTTTCCCGACCTTTCCGTTAAACCGCTGCTTGCCGATGTGGAGCAGTACGAGGATTTTTTCGCCGCCCTTGAAAAAGCGTCCCCCGTCCCGATTGCATTTGAGCAGATCACAAACGGCGCAAATGGGTATTTCAGTTTGACCGACAAGCGTATTGCAATCAAAGAGGGCGTGAGTGAATTACAGGCGGTAAAGACCGCCATTCACGAAATCGCCCATGCGAAGCTGCACGACGTAGACTTAAACGCCCCGCCGGAGCAGCAAAACCGCGTTGACCGCCATACCTGCGAGGTAGAAGCGGAAAGCGTCGCTTATACGGTTTGCCAGCATTTCGGCCTTGATACTTCCGATTACTCTTTCGGCTATGTGGCTGGTTGGAGCAGCGGCAAGGAAATGACCGAGTTAAAAGCGTCCCTTGAAACAATACAGACCACCGCAAAGGAACTCATTACCGAGATTGAGGGGCATTTTACCGAGTTGCAGCAGCAGCGGCAAGCCGAGCAGGAGCAGGGCGATACCTTTTCCATTTATCAGTTAAAGCGCGGGGACGAAACAAGGGACTTGCGCTTTGAGCCTTATGACCGTCTGCAAGCGGCTGGACTTACCATTGACCGGGTAAATTATGAACTCGTCTATACTGCACCGCTTACAAAGGATATGACGCTGGGCGACATTTGGGAAAGGTTTAATATCGACCACCCCGCCGACTTTAAGGGGCATAGCCTTTCCGTTTCCGACATTGTTGTGCTTCATCAGAACGACGAGGACACCGCCCACTATGTAGACAGTATCGGTTTTCAGCAAGTGCCGGAGTTTTTGCAGGAGCAGCAGACCCCCGTATTTGACAAGCTGCCGCCCGAACAGCAGCAAGCCTTGTCCGACACCGTACAAGACACTTTGCAAATGCTGGTTGACGCAGACAAGCGGATTTATGGCGACGTTACGGGCAAGACCCTTGAAGCAATCGCGGCGCAAGGATATTCCTACAAGGACGGGCAGCTTGAAAAGCAGCAGCCGGAAGCGACCCCCGACAGCCTTTTGACGGGTGAAACCGTTAGAACGCCGAGGGGCAATTTTCATATTACCGATATGAGCCGTGAACAGATCGAAGCGGCGGGATTTGGTTTTCACCATGCGTCGGAGGACGGGAAGTATCTCATTATGGGGAATGGCACACAGGCTTATGCCATAGCCGCCGAGCAGCCGCAGCGGGATAATCCCTTAAAGCACGTCGAGGACACCATAGAGCAGAACGACAACAATTTTGACGGGCTTATCAACAATACGCCGCAAACGCCCACCGTTGCAGATTTTGAGCAGCGGGCAAAGGCGGGGGAAGCGATTTCCGTTACCGACCTTGCAAAAGCGGTAAAAGCCGAGAAACGGGAACAGCCGCAGAAAAAACCGTCCATTTTGAAGAAGCTGGACGAATACAAGAAACAGGCGGCGCAGCAGCCGAAAGATAAACAGAAAGAGCATAAAAAGGATTTGGAGGTTTGATAGCATGAATACCCGCTTTACCATTGAGGAAGAAAACATTGTTGCGATCTACGCCGAGGACAGCCGGGAAACAACGCTTGAAAATATCCTTGCCGCCATGCCCTACATGGACGAGGATATGCGCCAGCTTGCCGCCGCAGCGGTGAACAAGCTGCAAGCCATGACGGACAGCGAGTTTTCCGAAAGGGAGTTTATCTTGACCGACGAGGAATAGCCCATAGAGAACAGGGGCGCGGTTGCCGATTTCCGGCACCGCGCCCCTGTTCTTTTTTTGTCCTTGCGTGGACAATTAGAAAGCCGTTTTTGCGGGTTTGAATATACTTTATCGTCTATGTCGTTTTCATGCGCTGGAAGCCGCAGAAACACAGGCGTTTTCAGCCCTTAACATTCCACTTGCCACCCCATGTTTTGCGCCTTATCGCTCCTGCTCCCGCGCCCTGCTTTGGGACGGGTAAAGAATACTATCGACGTTCTTTTTGACAACGCCGTATTCCTGCATTTGCTTCTTGGCTTGCCGATAATCTTCATACAATTTGGTTTTCCTGTCGTTTAAGCTTCTATACTCCTTGCGCAGCGCGGCGAGATCGGGCAGCTTCTTTATCTGCATTTCCTTTAATGCCCTTGCCGCAGCTTCAAACAGGATAATTTCGCTTTCATGCCCCCGCAGATACTTTTCCTTGTCCGGCGATTTTCGGTATTCATCGTAAATCGGTTTTAACTGTCGGTATGTGGTGGTGTGCTTGATAAGCAGCGACAAATCAGACATACGCTGTTCCACTTCCTTAACCGCCTTTGCCGCCGCGTCATGGGCGGTCATAATATCCGCAATTTTGCTTTCAAGGTCGCTATAATATTCAATCTTGTTTTCGGTCAAGAAGTTCATGCTTTTCGCAGCCTGTTTCAGATTATGGATTTTCGCCCACCGTTCATAGCCCGCCGATTGTTGGGCTTTGATACTGTTTTCAAGATCGACGACAAGCCGGATTTTCTTATCTTCCCGCAGCGTTTTTGTTTTGGCAACATACACGCCCTTGATACGCTCCTTTATCGCTTCTTCCGTATAGGCCGCGCCGAGCGTCTTTGTGCGGGTAAACCGTTCCTGTCCGGCAGCGCGAAAGGAAATGTATTTGCCCTGTTTGATTTCATACCCCATTTCCTGCAAGCGGCGCAGCAGTTCGTCAAAATCTTTCACTTGGGGAATGAGAGTATCTATCGCCGTTTTCAGCTTTGCTTTGTAGCTTGTCCCTTGCTTTTCGGCGGTGTATTCTGCATAGCTTTTTCCCTTGTCCTGTCCCGGTACGACGACGGATAGCCCATGCTCTTTACATATCCTGTCGCTGGTGCGCCGGATAAAGTGATAGCTTTGCTTGTTGGAATGGTACTTTTTGTAGTCAACGAAGCTAACCGCGTTGAAAATCAAGTGATTATGCAGATGGTCTTTATCGACGTGAGTTGTCAAAACAAACTCATACTTGCCGCCTAATACCGCCCCGGCAAGTTCCATGCCGATTTTGTGCGCTTCTTCCGGTGTGGTTTCTCCCACCGCAAAGGATTGTATCAAGTGCCGCCCTAAATGTGTGCCGCGATCTCCGGCAGCTTCCCGCGTCCATGCAAACTCAATATCGGCGGTTTCCAGCCCGCAGCCGAAAGAGGACGCAAGCAGCTTCCCGTCTGTCTTTTCGGGATTTAAGATATAGTCTATCGCAGCCTTTAAGGTTGATTTAATAGGGTGCGTCTTTGTAACCGCCATATCTCGTCCACCGCCTTTTTAATGTCCTCTATATCCTGCCTGTAAACCGTCCCCGTCGCATTGGCGCGTTTTGCAATTTGGTTGATGTTCCGGCTTACCGCTTGCAGTTCCCGGATATATGCTTTTGTGTCGCTTCGGTCAACGACAAGAATATACCCGTCTATCGCCATTTTACGGAAGTATGCCCCATACTGCTTTATGGGAAGCTGCTTCATCTTCTCGTCGATCAGCCGCTTTTCTTCTTCCGTAACGTAAAACTTCATCTGTATATTTCTCTTTCGGTTTTCCATTTCCGCACCGCCTTTCGGTATAAGGGTTTGGGATTATCCCAACAAGCATTTTCCGCAAACGGGTACTCGTTTGCTGTGCTTGCTATCTACTCCATACCCCCACCGAAAGGCGGTATTTGTTGCGCGTTCCTTTGATTTTGGACGCAAAAAAAGATTGCAGCCGCCATGCGCTGCAATCTCCCGATTTCTCATATTGTGAGGTTAATCCTCTGCTTTTTCGACTTCCGTTATCTCCCTTGCTGTTGCGGTTACAATCCGTATGCCTTTATCGCTCATACCGTCCAGCAGCGCGTCAAGCTGCCGCCGCCCGGTGGATTTCTCCGCATTGCTGTTCGGGAAGAAAAATTGATCTACCGAAATATGATACCGGGTTACAAGGTCATAGAATACCTGTAAACTCGGCTGTTGTCCCTTGTTCTCGATATTCGCAAGGTAGCGCGGGGAAATATATAACTCGTCGCTTACCTTTTTGCGGCTCTCGCCGTATTCATTTCTCGCGGCTTTTATAGCTGCCCCGAAAGCCTTAAAGTCGTACAATGGTACGGGTCTTTTTGCCATTTTCATTCACCCTGTTACATTTTACAGTTCACCTTTCTTTTTGGATATGTCCACACAATTCATATCATTAGGTTAAATACTTCCTGTTGTGTATTGACAGTAGACTGATTTTCTGATAAAATAAAATTTATGTAAAAGGAGGCGGCGTTTATGTTGCATAGCATGCGTATTAGATAAGCATTGAAAAAAAGGATTTTCCCATTTTCAACATGGGCTTTTTTGTCATGCTTATTTTGCGGATGCTATACAAAAAACTAACGACGTATAGATATAGTATAGACATAGTGCAAGCTATGCCTTAGTTTTGTTGTACTGCTCTGTGCATTATAAATGCAGGTCAATGCTCATGTTGAGGATTGACCTGCATTTTTTTGTGTAAAAAGGACGAGTGAAATATAATGCTTAAAAAATATTGGATAAAATGTCCGATTTGTAACGGAAAGACGAGAGTTCAAGTATTTCATAATACTGTATTAAAAGATTTTCCTCTTTTCTGCCCTAAATGCAAATTGACGCATATCATTGATGTAGAAAAATTAGAGATTGTAATCAAAAATACAGAAAAACAAACTTTTATTATTTAGAAGAAAGGATATAAAAATGAAACGTTTACCTAAATATACGCCTGCGGAAGTACGGAATGATCCATACGGATTTACTTACAAAGAAATGTCGGAAGTTATTGGCGAGAATGAAGCAAAAGCCTTATATGAAGAATTATATAAGCAATTACCACGCAAAAAAAATCTATCAATGTTGGTAAAAAATATTTGCAAAAGCAGTGATACTGAAAAGTATGTTTACGAACTGAAAGACAACAAATACATTGAAACGGTTTTTATCAAGCGGCGAGATGGTGGAACTGTTTGCGTGAGCACACAAGTCGGTTGTCCTGTTGGTTGTATTTTTTGTGAGTCCGGGCGAAATGGCTTTGTTCGTAATCTAACATCGTCAGAAATCGTACAACAGATTATATTGTTGCGTCGAAAAGTAAACCGTATCGTTTTTATGGGTATGGGAGAGCCTTTATTCAATTATGACAACTTGATAAAAGCAATCCATATTCTCCGAGATAGATATGGGCTCAACTTTCCAACCGACGGCATTACCATATCAACAGTTGGTCCGGTCGATCAATTAAAAAAATTGCGCGAGGAACATCTTAAAATTCAGTTGACAATATCTTTACACGCAGCAACACAATCTGCAAGAAATCGTATTATTCCTCACATGCGCATATATGCTATTGAAGATGTTGTTAAGCAAGCCTTATCCTATTCTGAAAGGCATAATCGCAAAATTGTCTTTGCGTATTTGCTTTTACCGGGTATAAATGACCGGCCCTCAGATGTAAGACAACTTGCAAAATGGTTTCGGGGCAAAAAAGTTATGATTAACGTGTTACAATACAACCCAACAAGCAATTCAAGAATTAAAGCACCACAGAAACGGGAAATAGTTGCATTCAAACATCAATTAGAGCAAGCAGGACTTGAAGTTACTATGAGAGTTTCTCATGGCAGAGAGATTAACGCGGCTTGTGGACAGTTAGCTAACACATATAATAAATTCAAAAAAAAATGATTAAAAGTGCCAGACGCATAGACGCAGAGCCGATAACGCATTAGGTCAAAAAACCTATGTGTTATCGGCTTTTTTATTTAATATTGCGCAAAAGCCGCTGTTCCCTATTATAGAATGGATTGCGGGTAGTGTATTAAAGTCGCCCTTTTTTAAGGATACGGCGGTATCGGGGAGGTATCGCCGTGTCCATTTTTATTTACTGTAACCCGCCTAATGCTTTGCGGTCAAAAAAAGCTATGCTCCGCAAGCGGGATATTCCGGCTATGAATGTGAACTGTCAATACATTTAGCTACTGCTTACATTTCCTTTGCGCCCGTCCGCGTCTTGCGGACGGGCGCATTTTGCTTTTTTCAACTTTTTTCTGAAAAGCGCACTCAAGAGCCATCTCCCGAACGGGTACGGAGCGAAAGGGGCAGAGAGGACAAGCCCTTAACTCCCGTCCTCTACTCCACGCGGGAAGGAGGTGAACTCTATGGAGCTATCTTCTTCCGACAAGGAAAGAATACAACATCAGTACGACGCATTAGCAAAGAAAACTTTGGTCGGCGAAGCGAAAAGCCACCGCCGCACTCTTGCGAAACGCGCAGCACGCGAAGTTACTTTTTCGGATTTGAGCGAAAGCGAACTCGCGCAGCTTTTCACAACGGACGAATACAAAAGCGATTATTTCCGTTTTCAAGTGTCCGGCTTTGATGTACTCGTCAAAAATGAACTGCTTGCCGAAGCCCTTAACGCTTTGCCCGAAAGGAAACGCGACATTATCCTTTTGTCCTACTTCTTGGACATGAGCGACGCGGAAATTGCTGAACTGCTGAATGTTGTACGCACGACGGTTTTCCGGCACAGGAAATCCGCGCTTGCGAAAATCAAACAGTATTTGGAGGGAAAAGCAGATGATGAATACCGTTAGGAAATCTGAAAATCTGTTGCCGTTCCCTGTCATTTCCGCAGCGGCAAACGGCGACACAACCGCCATGTGCGCGATCTTGAAGCATTACGAGGGTTACATAGCGAAACTTTGTACCCGCACGCTGAAAGACGACGCGGGCAATACCTATTCCTATGTGGACGAGGAAATGCGTAACAGGCTGCAAGTGCGCCTTATTACCCGCACCCTTGCTTTTCATGTAGGATAATCTTTTAGCCCATGCGGGGAGCGTGTCCCCTTTCCACGCTTCCCGTTATGGGCTATTTGTCGTTCCGTAACAGCACATCGGAAACGGTGTACTGTTACAGGCCGACAAAGCCTATTGTTCCTTGACAAAGAAAGCGGCCTTTGGTGCGCAGCATAACAGGCAACGGGTACATTCCGTCTGTACCGAGCCGGGCGGCGGGTACGCCATGACCGCTTTTCCCCGTTGGGGAAAAGTCGAGCGAGAACTACCGCGCCGTAAAACAAGTTTAGCAGCTTGTGGGCGACGACATACAAGGCGGCACAATGATACTCCCGCGTTGAACACCCTCAAAGTATTGCGCGGCGCACCCATAAGCATGGGCCGGGGTGAAACTCCCGTGAGGTTGCAGCTAACAACCGCCCGTTTTGCCTTTTGACGAATATAGTTTATCCATACAGGAAAAGGAGGTTTTTCTAATGGATAAAAAACAGACAATTACAACCGAACGCAAAATAGGGAAAATCACCTATCTTGTTCAAGCGTTGCCGAGTGAAAAGGCAACCGATACAATCCATAAAAAGATTGAAAAACTCATTGTAAAGGATTTGCAGAAAAAGCCCGGAAATCCGGGATTTTTAGCGTCCGAGTAGTGCATTAGGCGGCGGGATATGGTATAATGATAGCAACACATTATACCTGTTTATTCGGCTGTCGGAAAGGAGGACTAATGTTACAGTCGAATAAAATCACCGCCCTTTACTGCCGTTTAAGTCAAGAGGATATGCAAGCCGGAGAAAGCGGAAGCATACAGCACCAAAAAATGATACTTCAACGCTATGCGGACGAACACCATTTTTTGAACACAAAGTTTTTTGTGGACGACGGATTTTCCAGCGTGAGTTTTGAGCGCGAGGGGCTGCAAGCGATGTTGCAGGAAGTGGAAGCCGGACGAGTGGCGACGGTCATTACCAAAGACCTTTCCCGTCTTGGCAGAAACTATCTGAAAACGGGCGAACTCATAGAGATTGTATTTCCCGAAAACGGAGTACGCTATATCGCGATCAACGACGGAGTTGACACAGCGCGGGAGGATAACGAGTTTACCCCCTTGCGGAACTGGTTTAACGAGTTTTACGCCCGCGACACAAGCAAGAAAATCCGCGCAGTTAAACAGGCACAGGCGCAAAAAGGCGAGCGCGTCAACGGGGAATATCCATACGGCTATATCCCAGACCCGAACAACCGCCACCACCTTATACCCGACCCGGAAACCGCGCCGATTGTCAAACAGGTTTTCGCTATGTTTGTTAGCGGCGTGCGTATGTGCGAAATCCAAAAATGGCTTGCGGAAAACAAAGTCTTGACGATTGGAGCGTTGCGCTATCAGCGCACAGGACAGGCGCGGTATCAGCGGGCAATGATCGCCCCCTATACTTGGCCGGACAAAACGCTCTATGACATATTAGCAAGGCAGGAATATTTAGGGCATACCATAACCGCGAAAACTCACAAGGTATCCTACAAGTCGAAAAAGACCCGGAAGAACGAAGAAGAACAACGCTATTTCTTCCCAAACACCCATGAGCCGCTTGTTGACGAGGAAACCTTTGAACTTGCGCAAAAGCGGATTGCTACCCGCCACCGCCCGACAAAAGCAGCGGAGATTGATATTTTTTCCGGCTTGCTGTTTTGCGCTGGTTGCGGACATAAGATGTATTACCAACAGGGCGTAAATATCGAGCCGCGCAGGTTTTCCTATTCTTGCGGCGCATGGCGCAACAGGGCAAGGACAGGCAGCGAGTGTACCTCTCATTATATCCGCAAAAACGTACTTCTTGATTTAGTGCTGGAAGATATGCGGCGGGTTTTGCAGTATGTTAAGGAACACGAACAGGACTTTATCTGTAAAGCTACCGAGTACGGCGACATGGAAGCGAGAAAGGCATTAGCGCAGCAGCAAAAGGAACTTTCCAAAGCACAGGCGCGTATGACCGAACTTGACACGCTTTTCCGCAAGCTGTACGAGGACAACGCATTAGGCAGACTGACAGATGAACGGTTTGTGTTTCTAACTTCCGGCTACGAGGACGAAAAGAAATCCCTTGCCGCAAGGATAGACGAGTTACAACAGCAGATCGCAACCGTTACCGAGCGAAAAAGGGATATATCAAGGTTTATTCAGATTGTCGGGAAATACAGCGACATACAGGAATTGACCTATGAAAACGTCCATGAGTTTATCGACCGTATTTTGATACATGAATTAGACCGGGAAACCAACACCCGGAAAATCGAAATCCATTACAGCTTTGTCGGACAGGTTGATACCGAGCAGGAGCCGACGCAAGTTGTCAACCATGACCGCCGCAACATGGTAGATGTAAAAAGTATCGCTATCTAACCTCAGCAAATGTTGTTCCGCTGATACCGTCATCAACAAAGAATTGCGGATGTAAATATCCGTTTTTCTTTGCATAAGTCATAAGAATTTCCTTTTGAGACGAGATTTGCCAAGGTATGTTTTTGTAAAGGAGTGTGCAATTCGCATTGACAAGCAGCAAAAAGAACGCTATAATAATGTCGTTATCGATAATGACGTTATTATTTAGGCGCAGAGGAGTGAAGACATGGCCAATAGGGATCATTCCCTGGATGATGGGATTATTCAGGCTGCTTATTCGGAATTTCTTGCTTACGGCTTTCAGAAAGCCTCTCTGCACAAGATCGCCGAAAAAGCCGGTGTTACTACGGGGGCAATCTACACAAGATACAAGAATAAAGACGCGTTGTTTGCCAGTCTGCTTCAGGATTTTTTTGAGGCGATGCAGGTTCTCTTTGCTCCCGTCGCGGAAGAATACGAAAATGCAAAGCACAGTGCGCAGCCAGAGGATATCCTCCGCGCCATAAACGCCGAAGAACAGGTATATTTTCAACTGCTGACCGAGCACTGCAATGACTGCACTTTATTTTTCTGCCGCAGTGATGGCAGCTCCATGGAAACCGTGCTGCATGAACTGATGAACCGTAAAGCGGAACAAACGGTAGAGTTCTTTTCACATATCTATGGAAAAGCGCCAAATGCCGATGCGATCCGTCTTTTGATGGGCTCACAGTTCTGGTACTTCCGCCAGCTGCTGGATCAGCATATGGAGGAAGGCAGAATGCTTACCTGCTTACAGGCAGTCCTTGATTTCACCAACGCCGGTTGGCGGCAGCTATGCGATACCTTGCAATAAATCCGAAAAGTTGATTCGGACGGTCCATCCGTCCGTTTCTTACGACTGTTGGTTAGAAATAGCTAACTAATGAGAAAAGAGTTTGCGATGATAGATTTTGAATTTGAATTCCAATATACGGAGGCAAAGCTGCCCATCCTCCGACAGGTCGGCGGCGGCATCCCGGCGGGACGCTGCGTGGTGCTCTGCGGAGGCAGCGGATGCGGAAAATCTACGCTGCTGCGGTGCATCAACGGACTAATCCCACAATTTTACGAGGGAGAGCTGAAGGGCTTTTGCCGCCTGAACGGGCAGGACACCGCCGGGCTGCGTATCGGCGAGATCGGCGAGCTGGCAGCATCGGTATTTCAGGATCCGCGGAGTCAGTTTTTTACCGTGAACAGTTCCAATGAAGTGGCCTTCGGCCTTGAAAATCACGGTCTGCCGCAAGATAAAATCCGTCAGCGGGTGGAGGATGCCTTCCGGATCTTTCATCTGGAGCGGCTGAAGGATCGCAATGTCTACGAGTTGTCCAGCGGCGAGCGACAGCTCATCTCCATCTTGTCCGCGTGGGCAATGGACACAGATATTTTTCTGCTGGACGAGCCAACGGCCAACCTGGACTTTGCAGCCACGCAGCAGTTAAAAGAGATTCTGCTTGCCCTGAAAACGCAGGGCAAAACGCTGCTGCTCAGTGAGCACCGGCTCTACTATCTTGCCGACATTGCCGACGAATTTTGGGTTATGGCAGACGGCGAGATCAAAGGAAAATACACTGCCGCAGAGGCAAAGGCGTTCTCGGCGGAGCAGAGACAAACACTTTCTCTGCGCACGCTCGACCTTGCGGAGATCACCGTGCCGGAGAAAGAGCCGCTGCCGAAAACCGCGCCGACGGCGCTTGCCGTCTCAGATGTCCGCTATACATACGGCAGGAAGGCCGGAGATACCCTCTCTGGTGTCAGCTTTTCCATCCGTGAGCATGAGATCATCGGTCTCGTGGGCGCAAACGGCTGTGGCAAAACGACCATCGGCAAGCTGATTGCGGGGCTTTACGATCCCTCCGGCGGGCAGATATTCCTGTACGGCAAAGCGCGAAAGCCTAAGGGTCTGCAAAAGCAGGTGCTGTTCATCCTACAGGAAGCAGAGTTTCAGTTCTTCACCAACTCCGTCCTGCACGAACTGCAATACGGCCATGCGGTGACACCGGAGTTTGAAGCAAAAACGGAAGCGCTGCTGAAAAGTATGGATATGTGGGACTGCCGCGACCGGCATCCCTTTTCCCTCTCCGGCGGGCAGATGCAGCGTCTGGCGCTGATGATGGCGTATCTGTCCGACAAGCCGATCGTCATACTGGACGAGCCGACAGCAGGACAGGACGCGGAAAGTCTGGAGCGGTGCGCGGCGCTGATCCGGGAAATGCGGAAGGAAAAGACGGTTCTCATCATCACCCATGATCTGGAGCTGATTGCAGGTGCGTGTGACCGCTGCATCGGGCTGTCGGATGGACATGCAGAGGCAGAATTTCCCGTTCATTCGGAACGTGATTTGCAAGCGGTACGGCAATATATGGAGCGCTTCCATCCTTCCGATGCTCCTGCGAAAAAACAGCATAAAGAACGATTCCACCCGGCAACGAAGCTGCTTTACTGGCTGGCCCTGTTGGTCGTGATCTCCACGGCAAACAATCACCTTGTCTATGCCTGTTATGCGGCACTGATCTTGCTGACCGCAACTGACGGATGGCTCGGAACGGCAATCGCGGGCGGCATAAGCTTTGGGGTGCTGTGGGCGGCTAACGCCATGCTGCCGGGCACGGTGTTTTCCTTTATGCTGGTGCTGTTCCCGCGTATCATTGCCGTTGGCATTTCCATGCGGACGCTGATTGGGCGGAATGAAGCCAGCCGTACCCTGGCGGCGCTGCGTAATCTGCACCTGCCGGAACGGCTCATTATGATCGTAGCCGTGATCTTCCGCTTCTTCCCCGTTCTGTCGGGAGACATGAAGCTACTGCGGCAATCCATCCGCACCCGTGGCGCATTTGTGACGCCGTGGCAAAAGCTGCGTGCGCTACCATCGTATCTGGAAATTCTGACCGTTCCCATGGCGCTGCGGGTCATCCGCATTGCCGAGACGCTGTCCGCCTCCGCCGAAACACGGGGCATCGACTTAACCCGCCGTAAAAGCAACTATCTGTCGCTTCGGTTTTCTGCGTGGGATGCTGTGTTCTGTGTCCTGCTGGCAGCATCGATCGCCGCCGGCCTTATCCTGTGATCGCCGTCTCTGCGACGTTCAAACATATTTCATTCAAAAAGGAGTCTTTACCATGAGTACTGCAAACCCCAATAAACTGAAAGTCAAGGACATCATCACCGTTGTCCTGCTGGCTCTAATCAATGTGGTCATTTTCTTCGCCAGCTCCGTCCTGTACGCAACGCCCATTACCATCATTCTGATGCCGGTGTTTTTCGCCCTGCTGGAGGGCATCGTCTACTTCATCATCGGCACGAAGGTGAAAAAGCCCGGTGCAATCCTCATTTACAGTATCGTCCGTGCCATTATGGGCGGATACCTGCCGTACATCATCCTCTTTATTCTCTCCGGTGTCATTGCTGAACTACTGCTGTGGAAGATGGGCTACGGCAATGCGAAGGCGCTGACCGTCAGTTATGTCATCAATCAGGTGCTGGCCGCATTCGGCAGCACTATCATTCCCTACGCCATCGCAGCCAAGGCTATGGCGTATCAGATGGTCACTGATGGCCGTCAGGACGCCATCCTTGCCGCATCCCAGATGCTGCAATCCTGGGTGTCTGTGGCGCTGGTGGCCGGTGTGATCGTGGCGGCCTTTATCGGCGCAATGATCGGCAAGCGGATCGTGAAAAAGCACCTTGCTGCGTAATGCAGTCGAAAGGAGTTCACCATGAAAGAAATTGAGCCAAAGCGCTCTGCCGCCTCATGGCTGGCAGAGCTGGCAAAAGGGCGGTACGGCGAGTACGCTTTGAGCGTCCTTACGGCGCTGCTGGGCGTTGCCTGCTCCCTTGCGCCGTATTTCATCATCATTCGGATCATTACCGCGCTGATCAGCGGCACGGCGGAGCTGTCGTACTGCCTGACGCTCTGCGCGTGGATGGCGGGCTGCTGGGTGCTGCGCTATGTGCTGCACAGCGTGTCCACATCCCTCTCCCATCACGCCACCTTCCATGTGCTGGCCAATACCCGCACACGGCTGCTGGATAAGCTGGCCACGTTGCCCCTTGGCACGGTGCTGGACCATTCCTCTGGCTCCTATAAGAACATTATCGTCGAGCGCGTGGACTCCATTGAAACCACTCTTGCCCATTTGCTGCCGGAGATGACAGCCAACATTGTGGGCGCGCTGGCGGTGCTGGTGCTGCTGTTTATCGAGGACTGGCGCATGGGGCTTTCCATGTTGATCGTCGTGCCGCTGGGCATTGGCTGCTTCGCGTCCATGTTCAGCGGCTATAACGAGAAGTTCCGGCGCACGGTCACTGCGACGAAGGCACTCAACGACACGGCTGTGGAGTACATCAGCGGCATTGAGGTCATCAAGGCCTTCGGCCAGTCCAAGACCAGCTACGCTAAGTTCGTCTCCGCCGCAAAAGAGGGCGCGGACTGCTTCATCGACTGGATGCGGGGAAGTTTGTTCGGGCAGGTAGCCGGAATGGCGATACTCCCTTCAACGCTTCTCGGCATCCTGCCGGTGGGCTGCCTGCTTTACATGCGCGGTACACTGTCGGCAGAAACATTTCTGGCGATCATCGTGCTTTCGTTCGGTGTTATGCAGCCGCTGATCACCGCCTTCTCCTACACCGACGACATCGCACAGGTCACGACCATCGTCGGCGAGGTAGCGGAGGTGCTGTCCGGCGAAGATATGCAGCGCCCGGAAAGTGCGGAAAAGCTGCCTGCGGACAACTCCATCGAGCTGAAAGATGTCCGCTTTGCCTATCACGACAAGGAGGTACTGCACGGAGTCAATCTACACATTGCCCCGGGGACAGTCAATGCTCTTGTGGGCCCCTCCGGCAGCGGAAAGTCCACCATCGCCCGGCTTATCGCCTCCCTTTGGGACGTGAAGGACGGCTCTATCGAGCTGGGCGGCGTGGACATTCGCACGCTGCCGCTGGCGGAGTGCACAAAGCGCATCGCCTATGTATCCCAGGACAACTACCTCTTTGACCTTTCTGTCATGGACAATATTCGCATGGGCAAAAAGGGCGCAACCGACGAGGAGGTCATCGATGCGGCGAAAAAATGCGGCTGCCACGAGTTCATCATGGGGCTTGAAAACGGCTATCAGACCATATGCGGTGCCTCCGGCGGACACCTCTCCGGCGGCGAACGGCAGCGCATCTCCATTGCCCGTGCCATGCTGAAGGATGCACCCATTGTCATTCTGGACGAGGCCACCTCCTACACTGACCCGGAGAACGAGGCGGTCATCCAGTCGGCACTGGCAAAGCTGGTACGGGGTAAGACGCTGCTGGTCATCGCCCACCGCCTGTCTACCATCGCCGATGCCGATCAGATCATTGTCGTGAATCACGGCAAGATCGAAGCCACCGGCACACAGTCGGAGCTGCTTGCCTCCTGCCCGCTTTATCAAACCATGTGGGAAGCCCACATCAGCGTCAAAGACGATGGGGAGGTGGCATAATGCTCAAGACACTGAAAAAGTTTTTTGCCTTCTGCGGGGCGGACAACCGCAGGCTGTTTATGACATCCATCTGGCTGGGCGTGATCAGCGCCATCTGCTCCGCCATGCGTATTCCTGCCGCTGCCATCGTCATTCAGGCGCTACTCACTAAAAATGTCACTATGCCGACGCTCTGGACGAGCCTCGGCATTATCGTAATCTCATTGATCATTACGATTGCCATCAATATGAAGGCCACTATGCTCCAGACCCGTGCAGGCTACCGTGCCTGCGCCAACAAGCGAATTGAGATTGCCGAGCATCTGCGGTATCTGCCTATGGGCTGGTTCAACGACAACAGCCTGGGTGAGGTGACCTCCGTCACCACCAACACCATGGAGAACATGGCCAACATTGCCACACGGGTGGTCATGGTCACAACGAGGGGCTTCCTGACCTCCGGCATCATCGCGGTCATGATGTTCCTGTTCGACTGGCGCATGGGGCTTATAACACTGGTGGGACTGCTGATGTTCTTCGCCGTCAACGCTGCCATGCAGCGGGCAGAGCAATCGCTGGCGCAGCGAAAATTCAATGCCGACGAACGGCTTGTGTCCAAGGTGCTGGAATATGTGCAGGGCATCGCCGAGGTCAAGAATTTTGACCTGACTCACGACTCTGCCACGCAGGTACACGGCGCTGTGGAGGAAGCCCGCAAGGCTTCCTTCGCCATGGAGCTGCCGTCTGTTCTTTATATGCTGGCGCAGTTCATCGTCAACAAGCTCACCGGCGTTGCCGTCTGCACCGCTGCCATCGGCTTTTACTTCGGCGGCACTATGGAGCTTACAAACTGCCTTTTGATGCTGATCTGCTCCTTCATTCTCTTTGAGCAGCTGGACTCAGCCGGGAGCTTTTCGTCCCTGTTCCGTTCTATCGATATTGGTGTGGACAAGGCAAACGCGATTCTGCGTGTAGAGCCCATGGATATTGACGGGGAGGAACTGTCGCCGGAGCGGGAGGACATTGCTCTGTCTCATGTAAACTTCTCCTACGACAGCAAGCCCATTCTGCAAGATGTGTCGTTGACGATTCCGGAGAAAACCACCGTCGCCATCGTCGGCCCCTCAGGAAGTGGTAAAACAACCCTCTGCAATCTTATGGCGAGGTTCTGGGATGTGCAGTCCGGCAGCGTGCGCCTCGGCGGACGGGATGTGCGGGAGTACAGCTACGACAGCCTCATCCGCAATTTCTCCTTTGTGTTTCAGCGGACCTATCTGTTCTCGGACACCATCGCCAACAATATCCGCTTCGGAAAGCCCGATGCCTCCATGGAGGAGGTAAAGGCTGCAGCAAAGAAGGCGCGGTGCTGCGACTTTATCATGGCGCTGCCGGACGGCTTTGACACTGTTATCGGCGAGGGCGGTGCAACGCTCTCCGGCGGCGAGCGGCAGCGCATTTCCATTGCCCGGGCGATTATGAAGGACGCACCAATCATCATTCTGGACGAAGCCACTGCCAATGTTGACCCCGAAAATGAAAAGGAGCTGATGGAGGCCGTTGCGGAATTGACCCACGATAAGACGGTCATCATGATCGCTCACCGGCTGAAAACCGTGCGCAATGCCGACAAAATATTCGTTGTCGAACACGGCGAGATCATCCAGCAGGGCACGCATGACGAGCTGGTTGCTGTTGACGGGCTCTACCGCCGCTTCGTGGTGGAGCGCAAGCAGGCCGCCGGGTGGAAGGTCTGAAGAAACACAATCTAAAAAATATGAAAAGAAGCTCGTATCAGCTATTGACCGATACGAGCTTCTTCGTTTATTCTCTGTTTCCTGTAATGTAATAGTCGCAGAATTCTCCGCCGTTTGCCAACGCCTGCTTTCTGTGCAGCACGCCGTGCTGGAGTGTGATCATCACCTCGTCCAACTCGCAGAACAGCGGCATCAACTCGGAAACGCCCAGCTTTTCCGCATAGGCGCAGATGGGGCAGCGGGTGATGCGGTAGTAGCAAGCTCCTTCATGAGGCTGTCCCTCAAAGTCCACTTTGAACGATGTCGGATATTGTTTTTCCTTTTCCGGCGTGTACCACTTGACATACTTCACGATGCTCTTTTTGTTCTCTGCCTTGCCCTTATCGGTGTTCAGGTCGGTTTTCGCAAAATACCACTTGATGTGGTAAAGCGAACGCCGCATCATCTCCTGCACCGTCTCCGGGGGGATCTTCTTCCCGCTTGCTATGTAAGGTGCGACAAAGGCGAGTGCAAACAGCTCGTTGTATGCCATTGGGTTGTCGTCACCAATGTCGGCAGCTTTCCCGACCAGTTCACGATAGACTTTTTTGCTCTTTTTCATAATGTCGGCGGCATATTCCCTGCCGTACTTCTCTGCCAGAACCTTTTTCATCGGGCTTTTGAACATCCAGAAATAAAAATCGTTGTATTTCATATCACTTTTCCTCCCGTGATTTATTTACAGGCTTAAGGAACGCAGCCCAGCCGCCGAAGTGATAGACCATCGTCGCGTCCATATATAGCCCGGCAGTCTTGCGGTCGGTACATTCCGCCATGCTCCGGCGGTAGCTGTCAAACTGTGCGGAGATCAGCTTTCCATGATGCCGCGCCGATTACTTTCTTCCCACCAGCAATGTTGAGCCGTGAAGCATCAGGTGTCCGGCTTCCTTCGATGTCATAAAGCTGCCGTCGGCCGTGTCCATCAGCTCCACGCGCTCATAGCCCATGTCCATGAGCTTTTGGACAAACGCCTGCATATCGCCGTATCTGCGGGGTGACATCAGGTCATGGATAGCAAATGTTCCGCCCTTTTTCAGCAC
Organism: Hominenteromicrobium mulieris; assembly: GCF_046197855.1. Taxonomy (GTDB): domain Bacteria; phylum Bacillota; class Clostridia; order Oscillospirales; family Acutalibacteraceae; genus Hominenteromicrobium; species Hominenteromicrobium mulieris. Next base: position 1,857,336 of record NZ_CP173188.1, read on the forward strand.
GCGCAGCGTTTCCAGCAGAAGCTGCTGCTTGTCCTTTCCCGTGATATTATGATAGACATAGTTGCTGGTCACCGCGTCGAAGCTCTCGTCGGGGAAATCCAGCTTCACGGCGTTTCCACGCCGGAACGAAGCGTTTTTCACGCCCTCCGCAGCGGCGTTTTTTTCGCACAGCGGCAGGCTGAAGGAGGCGTATTCCTTGCCCCAGCGGTCGATACCGATCATTTTTCCCTGGGGATTGCGCTTTGCGCAGGCAATGGTCAGCACACCGCTGCCGCAGCCGATGTCCAGTCCCACACCGCCCTCCGGCAGCGTGATATGCTCCGCCGTGCCGTCAATGATCTGCTTTGAGAGCTTGCGCTCGCCGTCATAGGAAAAGACCCGATAGGCATACACGCACCACTGGGTGTACTTTGCACAAACGACAAAGGCAATGCCGAACACCACTCCCAGCACGACGCGCAGCTTTCCGCTCACACAGACGCCGAATACGCCAAAAACCAGCAGCAGCGTAAAGGACAGCACCGTTCCCGCGATGAGCGAAACCAGCATTCCCTTGGGAATCCAGTTTTTGTAGTCAGGCTTCATATTCAAGACTCCTTTTTATTGAGTGTGACTTCTCTCATAAGCTGCAGTCGCGATGCACCAGATCACGATGGCGCTGTTCGTGCTGCTCTGGCTCATTACGGACATCCATGTGGCTGTCGGCACCTGCATGGCCTGTGCAATATCAGGAACAGCAACCAGCAGAAGATTCCATGTGACCGGATGGAAAACGAGCATCCACCTGGGATAACGGGTTTTACCGACAAGCAGCATCACAAAATGGATACCAAAAACCAATAGCATCGGAACATACATGGGGAGGATTGCGGGGAGCATGTCATCCTGATAGGCTGTGACCGCTGTGATGGCGGCCTCCGCTCCGATACGCGGCCCCAGATAGGTGGAAAACCACGCCAGAGTAGCCGCCCAGAGATGGATCGACAAGGCTACCACAACCGTAAATAACCCGCAAAAATACTGGATAGCTTTTGTTCTCGTATACCTTGCGTCAATATCCGTATTCAGTGCCGTCACCATGAAGGAGTAGAGGAAGCACCCAAGCGCTCCCATTCCGACGACCAATGCAGGCTTCCACAAGGCGTAGGCGCCGGACAGATAACAGGCTCTGTTGAATATTCCGGTGTCCGTCTTCTGCAGCGGAACGCATCCCAGCAGCCAATCGCCGGCAGCCATCAATATCCCGCCGATTGCGCCAAGAATATAGCATTGGATAAACGGTTTCTTTTCTTCCTTCTTCAACTTGTTCATTCCTGTGCATCTATTTTATGGTTTTCATGCAGAAATCGCAGCGGTCATTTCCACGCCCCAGTGTCATACTTCTCTCCCAGATCAGCTTCGGATGAAGACCGGTGTAGCTGATGTCGTCGCTGTCGCAAAAGCAGCAGCACAGCTCAGGACATCCGTATGCCACGCAGGTGTCATGATATGGACATTTCATCATATCCACACGCCATATGCCGTTGCCGGCCTGCAGCTCTTTTGGGGCAAAGCCCGCCGCCGGGCCGAAGACGCTCCGCGTGGATTTGACGAAAACGCCGGGAACAAGGCGGTAAAGCCCCGGTATGTGCAGCAGGGCGGCAAGCTGTTTGTGGCTCGTTCTCGCCAAGCGCTCCACATAGCCGTGCACGGTTTGCAGCGCCTCCTCTTTCGGCATGACCCGCTGTAAGGTCTCGTAGGCCGCAATGCCCGGCAAGATTTGCCGTTTGAGGTGGTATTGCTTCTCCTTGCTTGCATCTGCATTTTCAGCCAGCAGCACATTCAACCGCGTATCAAAAAAGGCATTCAGCTCCTTGGCCTGCGAGGGAAAGCACTGCGCCGCAGTCTCTCGAAAATCACGGGAGAGATAGGTTTCCTTTATCGTCCTGCCTCCGTCCCAGCTTTCATGAAGCCCTTCTTTTTATACCCGCAGTCGCAGTATGGGCCGCCGGAGGCGAGCGTGTACTGCCGCACAAAGTCGGTCACGCCGCCCGCCTCGCTCATAGTGTAGTCCAGACGGCACAGCGCGGGAGTGAGGTCATATAGTCCCAGCTTTTTCATCAGCACACAGATGCCGCATTTGGTGAAGCGTCCCTCGTAGCCGCTGCCGTCGGGGTATTCGTAAAACTCCATATTCCACGAGTAGGGGTTGCGGTCAGCGGCTCTCAGCGCGGCGGTGGCTTTCATACCGGCAATGTCCTTTTCGGTGAATTTGCTCTTTCCGCTCATTTGGCAGAACCATTTCATGGGCTTTGTCATCATGGATTTTGCGTAATACTCCGTCAGCCACTCCACATCCGGACGCTCCGGCATGGAGAGAACGAACGCGCCGATCATTGCGCAGTTGACGATATTCATCTTGAACCGGTCGCCTTTTTCAAATTCGGGCAGCTCGGAGATGATCTCCCTGTATTTCGGCTTTGCTTTTTTCGTGATGGTTTTTGCCGTATCGACATCATAGCCGAATACAACCGTCAGCTGTTTTTGGAATGAGCCTGCAAACATCGTCCACATGCCGAAAGACATTCCAAAATAGGTCACTTTTTGTCCCTCCAATCGCATATCACGCGGGTCATGCGGCGGTCAATGTCAATGCGAGCCGTTTTACACTCCCTGGGATATTTCTTCGCAGCGCTGAACGCCAGCTTGACAAACAGTGCCGAGCCGACGGGAAGCATGGTCGTGAGCATACCGTCGGGGAAAACAAAATGCGTGCCGTGCTCATATACGACCGCCTCGACTTCGCAGGAGTGCGGTTTCTCCGCAAGGCGTTTTTCCATGCGGCGGATATATTTTGCGGTGTCCCAAAGTGCGTCGTCCTCTGCGCCGACAAGAAACAGCTTGCCGCAGATATTCTCGACTTTTATGAATTCCTCCTCGGTAATCGGGTGCGCCGCTTCAGAGTCGTCAAACAGCTTGCGGGAGGCAACCATATTACCGGTGCGTTTGGACTCCTCCGAGATCATATGCCAATAGTCGGGGTGCTTACAGCAAAACGGCATATAGGGTAGTGGTTTACCTTTGTAGGAAAAGAGCGATTCGCCCTCGATCGGCCATTCCTTACAGCCGTCCTTTTTGCCCTGCATGAAACCCTGCCACACGAAGTCGCTGGGGGTCATTGCGATGGTCAGAGAGATATCATCAAATAGCGAAGCCGCCGTCAGGGCGAGCGTGCCGGTCGTTGATGCTCCCGCAATGCCTATTTTTTCGTTGCCGTGTAATTTGAGCCATGCCATTGCTTTTTCGATGCGTTCAAGAGGATAATTGTGATGACCGTAGTCCTTTTTTGCAGGCGACATAGTCAAAATGTTCACGCCGAGGCGAAGTAGCCACTTCACCGCAGAGCGCGCCATATAATCCTCGGGGTCGTCGCCGAGCATGGCGATGACGGCGCAGTCCGAGCCGTCCTTGCATGCCCAATACGCGCCGTAAAAGCCATCACTTTCAACATCAAAGTGGATGTGTTTCATTCAAAACGCCTCTTTCAAAAGTTGATCTTTACAATCTGCATCTTCATCATTCCGTCACCGACCCTGGCGAGAAAACGGAAAAAGCCGCTGACGGACGGGTCCTTCAAATCATTGTAGCCCAGCATATAGCCCCGGCTGGTGACCTGCAAGCGACTGTCCCACAGGGAAAGCTCACTTTTTGCGTCTGAAACCGCAAAATACGCGCCCACATCCTTGATCTTCGCGCTCTTGAGCCATGTCTTGGCAATCATCTTTACCGCCGTCCGGTTCGCTGCGTCAAATACCAGCACGCCGCCGGGAAAAGCGTCTGCCATTTTTTGAATCAAAGCCTTGACCTGTTCGGTCAAAAAGTAGTAGAACACGCCGGAGGCAAAGAACACCGCGCCGCCGGAGGCATCGATTTGGGGGAACCACTCGGTATTGTTCAAATCACAAGGGATGCTTTCCTCCCGCTTTCCGGCGGGCAGCAGTTCATTGCGCACGGCGATCACATCGGGAAAGTCCAGATTGTAAATTTTGCAGCTGCCGTTATCGCAGCTTCTCCCTGTGCTGTCCAGTCCGCAGCCCAGATTGACCACCGCCGCATTGGGGTGAGATTTCAGATAATCCCGCGCCTCAAAAGCAAGGTCATTCTGCCGCATGGCCACCTCCAGTGAACCGAAACGCTGCATGAGGCTGCGGGAGTTTTTCTCCGCCTCTGAAAAGTCATAGTCGATCTCACCGATCAGCTGCACCGCCGTTTCATCCCGATAAAGATTCGGATACAGCTCTGAGCAGACCTTCCTCGCATACAGCGGAATGATCAGCGTCTCCTGCACGGTGTTTTTCTCAATTTTGTATTTCATAGGTACATCTCACTTTCTGATAAATGGCAGTTCCGGCATACAGTCACGCTCGGCGATATATGCCAGCATTTCGGCGAACCCCTTTGGATCGCGAATCTGATATTGCATATGCTCGTATCCCTCAAACACGGGATAATGGCCGCAGGGGTAGGCTTCCATCACCGCCTGACGGTATTTGAAATGATCTTCTATGCTGCCAAACTCAAAATAGCTGTGCTTTTGCAGTTCCTCGGGAAGGGACGGAAAGGGCTTATCCTCCAGGCTGTCCGAAATCTGCCGTCGCAAATTTGTATAGGTCAGATTTTCCCCTGCGGCTATAAAATACGGCTTTATGGAATCGTCGTCACACCACAGTATCTTTTTCAGCGTACCGCCCTTCGACCAATATAGGCTCTTGATGGCAAAATACAGAAACGGCGTCATGATACGGCGCGTGCCCTTTCCGATTTGGGCGAACTGCCCGCCGTCAAAGAAAGCGTGCTCCACGGGCAGCTTCGTCTGCGTCAGAAACGCCATGGCAAGGTCTGCACCGATGGAAGAAGCGACCACCATCGCCAGCCGCTCCACTCCCTGTCGATGCAGAAAGTCCTCCACCTGCCGTATTTCGTCCAGCTTGCTGACATATTTCTGCCCCTCGCAGTAAACGGTGGAGGTGGGCAGAATGCAGAAATACCGATCCTGCAAAAACCTCGCAATCGGTTCGCTGCTTGCGCCTGTCACGCCCATAGCATGAAAGAACAGCACGGCAGGATTCCTCCTGTCGCCATATGTTTGAAACAGCATTTCTATCGCCTCAGCTTTCCATAAAAAGCATCATGATTGCCGCCAGTGCTGCCGAAATGACCGCCATGCCCACCGTGCCGAACAGCCACTTTTTGCCCTTATCCTTGGCTGTAATGTAGGGTTTCAGGTCTTCCGTTCCCGGAATTTCCCATGCGTTCGTATGTCCTACCCAATAGCCGTCAACCCAAAATCGGTCTATGAGATTCATAACGGACAGTATGACCAGCAGCTGCCAAAAGCCCTGAACGAAGCCCTTTGCGCCGTTGAGCGCATAGACGCAGACCAGCACATAGGCGATGTAGCCGGGGACGCAGACAGCTTTGAAAATCAAAGCATTTCGCTTGATTTTCGCGTGTGTTGTAAGTCCCAGCGTTACGCACCGCTCCTGCACCTCCGGGCTGTAAAGATGCACCATGCCCACCGCGCCCTTGCGGATACCGATGGCGCAAACCAAAATGAGCAGAACGCCCAGCCCGATGCCTTCCAAAATCACCTGTAAAAGCATTACCGATTCCTCCTGAAGCCCGCCTCATCTCGATATTCGGGATGTTCCTTTAAGTATGGGTCTTTATCGCCGCAGATGGTGTAGTCGCACTGGTAGCCGTCCACGCAGGTAGTTGTCCGCACGAGCTTGGCATGCAGCAGCTCCATGGACGCATAGTCCACATTGCACAGGGCGGGCATAATGTCCGTAAATCCGAACTGCTTGGCAAATTCCGCCGCCGGACACGCCGTAAATTCATAATAGATGGGCTTGCCGCCTTCGTAAGGCGCAACATTCATCTCGTAATCGTGCCATGCATCGCAGCGCTTTTTGGCGGTGGTGAATGCCCGATACATCAGCCTTTTCCAAAACGGCTTATTGATGTCAACGAAGCGCAGCTTCCGGAACGCCGGCAGGATCAGATTCTCTTCGATCTCTTCCATTTCGCGGAATGTGACCACATCCCGGCACACATCGTAAAAGCACATGATGGCGATGCAGTCGTAGGTGCCGCCTGCGCCGTTGTGAAAATTCTTCTTGCCGCCGAGGTCTGTGCGCCAGTCGGAAAGAAGCTCTGCGTATCTCAGCTGCACCTGCTCCCAGACCGCCTCGCGCTCCGCCTCCGGATAGTGCAGGGCGATTTTCGCCAGAATTTCCTTTTTGCAGGGCTTGGAATATAAGACGTGACAGCTGCGGTCAAATTGCAATTCGCTGTCCTTCATCTTCCCACGCCTTTCAGAAAACCGCTCTTTGCATTTTCTTCGGTATCGTCCGATTCGTCGTAGGCATCATAGGGCGCCGACGGGTCGTGTACCCGTTTTTTGAATGGCGAACAGAGCTTGTCCTTATGGGCAAAAGCAAATTCCAAATTGTCCGTCCATCCCGTGTGACCGGTGATGAAATACGGATGCAAACCGCGTGCGCGCAGCTTACGCTCCAGCTCCGCAAGTGACTGCACAGCCAGCTTATTGTCCTCTGCCAACGAGGAAATGAAGCTATATCCGCCATCTGCGCCGAACCACAGCGTGTCACCGGTAAACAAATACTCATCGTCAATGAGGTAGACCATATGACCCCAGGTATGACCGGGAACAAGGAAGCATTCGATTTTGATGCCGTCAATGTCGAAAACCTCGCCGTCATGCAGCAGCACCTTTTCGTTGTTGATCGTGACCTGCGGTAATTTATAGAGATGATAGATCACTTTTCGCCGCACCTCGCCGGTGAGATACCGGTTCTCAACCTCGCCTATGTACAGCTTTGCGTCCCGGAACAATCCCGGACTGTCGGACTCCACCGCGCCCACATGGTCGGTGTCCTGATGGGTGATAAGGATATGGCGTATCGACTTCGGATCAATGCCGAGCCAGCCCATTTTTTCGGCAAGGCGGTCGTAGTTGTAGCCCGCATCGATCATAATGGTCGTATCGCCTTTGCGGTAGAAGAAGATGTTGGCCACCCACTCCCGCACGCAGGCCACATGGTCGTCGATCCAGCCGGTATTCAGCGGCTTGAAGATTTCCTTGCCGCGGTACATTTTGCTCATTTCTTTTTTCTGAAATTCGGTTGCTTTCTTTGACATATTATCGCTCCCTATTTTGATTTTCGGCAGACAAACCACGCCATGCTTTTCAGGTTTCCCATGTCCACATCCGTATACATTCCATCCAGCCGCGCTTTCAGACTGGAAACCGTCTCATAGGGCGGTGTGAAGAAGCCCGCCTTTTCATAAATGTGCCGGATAAACCAGTCTGTCCGCTTCTGTTCGTCCCTCACATAGAAGCAGCCGCAGAATGTCCCGCCGGGTCTCAAAACCCGGAAAACCTCCCGATAGGCGGCTTCCTTGTCCGGAAAAGCATGAAAGCCGTTCAGCGACAACACAATATCAAACGCACCGTCCGCATAGGGAAGTGCGCCCACATCACCCTGCCGAAAGGTTACGTTTTTCAGGTGCAGGCGGTCGGCCTTTTCCTGCGCCTGTCCCATCATATCCGCCGAGTAATCTAGACAGGTGATGTCTGCTTTTGGCAGCGTCTGATAAACCGGCATGGTCAGGATACCCGTCCCTACCGGCACCTCCAGCAGCTTGCCAGAGAAATCATCTGGAATACCCGACAGTGCTTTTTCAAGATAAGCATCACATTCCGCCTTGTTCATATCCCACACCAGACGGCACACCGCTTTCCCGCTCAGGGTAGAGCAGGTGATCATGCCGTCATAAAAATTGTTGCCGCCTGTCAGTCGGTACGCACCGCGAATGACTTCTTTTCGTTCCATGGGTTTCCCTCCGTATTTCAATCATCACACGACCGTTTCCGATCTCATTTTTTCAAAATGTCCACGATTTTCGCAAAGTCCTCCTTTGCCTCCTTGAAGATCGGCAGCATACAGTAGCAATGCACCATCTTCGGGCGGGCAGACACCGTACAGGGGACATTTGCCCGTTTGCAGGCTTCCTCAAAGTCCGGCAAAGCGCCGTAGAGCACCTCGTCGGCAGAATAGAAGAAGTGAATATCGCCCACGCCGGTAAAATCTCCCCGAGAGCCGGAGAGCATATAGTCCGGCACATTCTCGCAGCCGTGCCGCATGAACTTCTCCACCGTCACCATAAAGGCATAATCGATGAAAACATCCCTTTCATTGAGCACCCGCATCCGCGCCTTTTCCGCATCGTTCCACGGCACCTCACCGGGGGATACGGCGACAATGTGCCTCGGATGCGGCAGCGGTTTGGGCTGCGCGTTGTTGTGCGCCGCAATGCCCAGCGCCAGCGCACCGCCGGAGGAAAAGCCACAAGTACTGACATTTCCGCCGCCGTACAGTGCAATCATTTTTCGATAACATTCGTACACCATCGCGTAGGTTTCAGTAATGCAGTGTTCCATGCAGAGCGGGTAAAACGGAAACCACACATCACAGCCGGTCTCGCGGCAGAGCTTGCGCATCACAGGCAGGTCGCCCTTATCGGGGCCGATCACCATGCCGCCGCCAAAGAAATAGAGAATCGCGCGCTCGGACGGCTTCGGATGCTCTCGCACGATCAGGCAGGGAAAGCCGTTTACCGCGATCGTTTCATAATATGCCTTGCGGTCGGTGGGCGTAAAAACGCCACGATGCCGGTTCTGCTTTTCAATTTCCTTTCGCAGTGCATCCTCCGGCAAGGCGAACGCCTTTTTCGCGCCGGAGAGCTTGTATACGCTGCGTAAGATAGATGCAAAGATACTCATGATTTAGCCCCCTCATTTCCACGCCGTAATGCAGAGCCAGCTTTTCTTTTTGTGTATCTGCACATCGTGAAAGCCCGCCTGCTCCAGATACATCTTCAGCTCGGCGTCCTTGTAGATGGTCATGCCGCCGATGATCTCCGTCCACTTCTCATCCTTGTCCGAGTCGCCATTGCTCTCGTTGCAGATGAGCAATGTCCCGCCGGGCTTCAGCACCCGGTAAACCTCCCGGAAGCACTGCGGCAGATCGGGCCAGAAATAGACGGTTTCAAAGGCCGTTACCGCATCGAACCAGTCGCCTGCAAAGATCATATCCGCCACGCTGCCTTGCAGAACGGTGCAGCGGCCCTCCGCTATGGCGGCCTCGTTGACCTTTTTGGATTTCTCCACACTGACGGGGGAATAGTCAATGCCCTTGACAATACCCTCCGGGCATTTTTTCAGAAGTCTCTTGATGTTCGCCCCTCCGCCGCAGCCGCAGTCCAGCACCTTGGCATCCAGAGTAAGCTTCAAAAAGCGAAGTCCCCACCGTGCCACAGGACTGTGCCCCAGGTTCATCATGGCGACCATGATTTTCCCGCCAAGCCCCACAGGCTTTCTGGTGTTCTCAAAAAATGACATCTTATCACACCTCCGATTTCACACATTCCGCATAGGTCAGCGGGAAGGACGCCTTCAGAACAGCGCTCTTCCGCACCGCCCAGCCGTTTTGCCGTAGGAAACGCAGGTATTCCGCGCTCGTCCACTTGCTGCGGAGAGGGAAGCCTGCCAACTTCATGAAAAAGGCTTTGACCTTGCCGGAAAACGAGTTTCCCGCATGGGTAAAGGTGGGCGCGATGAGCACACCGTCGTCCTTCATCACCCGGCGGATCTCGGCAAGAGCTTTCTCCGGCTGCGGCACGATATGCAGCGCATTGGACGCGATCACCACATCAAAGGACTTATCCGCATAGGGCAGGCGGAACATATCCTGCACGGAGAAGTACAGCTTGGCAGAGCGGGTATCCCGCTTTGCCTCGGCGATCATCTCTGCGGAGGCGTCCGTCGCCTCGATGTGCGCCGCCGCGTTTACGATGTGTTTTGCAATCAATCCCGTGCCGGTAGCAAGCTCCAACACCGTCTTGGCTTTTACAACCGGCCGGATCAGCTCATACATCTCGTCATACGCCGCCCGATCCTTTCGCATAAAGCGGTCGTAACGTCCGGCATTTTTGTCCCAGAAATTCTTGTGTCCCTGCATCGCTATCATTCCTTTCAATGTTAGATTAACCTAACCGACGCGTGCACCCGGACGGTTAGATGGTGCTAACCATTGTACCTTGGAAAAGCCGCATCTCTGCGGCCTTCCGCTTATTTAAATAACTCCCTGCAAGCGCCGTACACCAGCGTTTCCAGCACCTGCGGGTACAGTCCTCCTATTTGCTCCTTGTGAGAAACGGTGAGGATCAGTCCCCGCACCGTGGCGGCAGCCAAAGAGATGCCGCGACTCGGCACAAGGTCATATTTTTCCAAGAGCTGACGAATATGCGTTTCGTCATCGTGGTAATGCACGTTTTTGACATCCTCCGGCAGTCTCTGCAAAAGCAGCTTCGCATCGTTTTCAATGAAAACCATGTCGCCGGTATCGGACAGCCGCCGGCAAACGGCAAGAACCGCCTTTGCCGCACGCTCCGATGTTGGCAGGCCGCCATTTCTGTGCAACGCCTGGTCAGCCACTCCGTAAAGCTCGGAGTGAATGTTCTCCAAAACCGCGAAGAAGGCCATCTCCTTGGATTCGAAGAATTTATAAAATGAGCCTTTTGCGATACCGACAGCCTTTGTCAGTTGATCCACTGAGGTTTTCTTCATCCCCAGCGTGACAGCACAATGTCTCGTTTCCTTCAGCAACGCCTTGCGGAGCTGCTCAGTCTCGTAATCGGTAAAAGCCAAGGCCGCACCCTCCCTGAAATATGACCGTTTCGGTTCTTCCGGTCATATTATACCGCGCTTCTTTCTGGTTTGCAAGGGGTGTGGAGAAAAAAACGCTAATCAAAAGGAGTGCAGTGTTGCAGAAAGAGACGACGGAATTCCGGTAATCGTTGAAAGAAAAGTCGCACAGACCGAATAGCCATCCGCATCAGCATACAGCCCGTGAAGAAGATATGATTCGTGAAGCTGTGCGGCAGTCTTACTTTCGCTACGGCTGGGAAGGTGCATATATGGCGGCAAAGGAAGGCGGTTACAGCAGAAGCTACAGCGGATTCATCTATGCCGCCAAAAGACTCGGACTGTGCGGAGGCAAGCAGGAAAAGCCAAACATACGCAAGAGTGACCGCCGGTATTCCGAGATTCTTGTTCCGGGAGAAAAAGTGCAGGTAGACGTTAAAGAAGTGCTGTATAACTTCCTGAAAGGCGCAGCAAAACGAGACGGAAAGCACTTATACCGATGGACAGCCATAGACGAATGCACCAGAATACGATTTATTTACGGGTTTGAGGAGCATACACCTGAAAACTCGGTGAAGTTCTTCAAAATGCTTTAAAAAATATTTCCGTTCAAGATTCAGACAATCCAGACGGATAACGGAACGGAGTTTACATACAAGTACATCAGCGATACGGAACTCTGTCCGTTTGACATCGCTTTGAAGAACGCCGGTGTGCAGCACAAGCTGATTCCACCCAGAACGCCTTGGCACAACGGCAAGGTAGAGCGGAGTCATCGAAACGACCAGCGCTATTTTTACAACTGGGAAAAGTTTGCAAGTGTAAAAGATCTAAACCGAAAGCTCAAAGATCATTTGCACTGGAGCAACAGAAAGCCCATGCGCACGCTGGGCGGCAAAAGCCCTCTTGATCTTCTCCGTGAAATTCTTTCTATCGCCTGATTCTTTTCTATCCCTCTTTTCTTTACCTTCTGTGGGTCATATCTATTTACAACGCAGAAGATATGATATATAATTCGGACACGGATACTAGCTTTTTAGAATTCCAATCTCGTGTCAGAGATACGTTCTTGCGTTATGCCACAAAATGAAAATTTGTAATTATTGATGCAAAACAAGAAAAAGCTCAAATGTTGAGCGAACTAGTTCAGCAACTCAAAAAAGTCTATAAATAATGGAGATAGAAAACCATGCGAAACAACAATAAGCAGTGGCACAGACATTATGGAGTATATGGTGTTTGTGTGAATAAAAGAAAGGAACTGTTAGTTATTGAAAAAAACGGCGGACCATATTCTGGACTGTGGGATCTTCCTGGTGGATCCTTTGAAAATCCTGAAAGCATATCAGAATGCTTAATCCGAGAAATAGAAGAAGAAACCGGATTGTGTGTTTCTATTTCAGAAAATTTGAGTACTTTCGATATATTGACAAACTCTCCCTATAACGGTTTCGATTATACGCATCATATTGCTATGACGTATTGTATTGACATCATAAGTGATAGCGAGAAAGAAATTAGTGAGTATGTAAACGATAGATCAGGCTCGGTCGAAAATGACTCTCTAGGTTACAAGTGGATATCTATCGATAGTTTTTGCGAGAAAAATGCTTCACCACTAGTAATAAAGGTGTGTGAACTTATTAACAACAAAAAGTCCTTTGAAATAATTGAGTACGTAATCTAATACTTTCAAAGGTAACAGTGTTATTTTGCTGACACATGGATTCTGCACCATGCGTGCATGGAATCCTTTCATTCTATTCTCAAGCGTGAATGGCTCAATCGCTTTAAAATTCGCGATTACAAGCAGGTATACCGGTTGATTTTCAAATATCTGGAAGCTTTTTACAACACGAAACGAATTCACAGTCATTGCGACTATATGTCACCAGATGAATTCGAGCAAGTATATAAAAGAGCACACATTAAGGCGGAGCTGCGGGCAGGTTGAATTTGGGAGAAATTTCTCATTTTAACTTGTACTAAATCTTGACATAGGACCAAAGCAGGGCTTTTCTTCCTTTGAGAGCGCTAATAACCTGATCTCCATGTTTGTGTTCTTCTTTAACTTTGTTCGTCCTCATTCCGCTTTGAACGGGCTTACACCCGCGCAAGTCGCCGGTCTCAGTTTACCCACCCGCAAAAAACGAGATTTTCCTCTCGTCGCTTGATATTTTCCTGTGTTTTGTCCCTCGCTCTTTCATTTTTACTTTACGGTGCCTTTGGTAACTTCATTATACTGAATACAAAACGAAAAGACAAATGTGTGGATTTAAGAAACAGAAAAAGGCTCTGACCTTTTACAGTCAAAGCCTCATCTGCCACTGCAATGCCTTAGTTTTATTAAGTTTTATCATACTGCCTTATCAAACCTCAGCATTTCCTGCAGCGTTTTTATTATGGCTCTTTCCTGCGGTTTTGAATGCGGCGTATGAGCAGCGCCGAGCCGCCGACGGCGAGCACGCCCCAGCCAAAGAGGAGCGATGCACGGACAATCCATTTCCCGGTTGCGTTCTTTTGCTTCTCGCCATGAATGTGAAGCTTTGCGTTTCCGCCTTCCCCGCACTGCACGGTAAATGTCATGCTCTCTTCGGCGGTAAGCGTACCGATATAAATCTCGGCAAACCCGAGTGCAGCACTGTCCCCCGAGAAAAGCATCACACTTTGCCCATTTTGCACACGCAGAAGCTTTACTTCACCTTGGCTTTCTTCTGCCGTGAGATATAACTCAAGCGGCACGGTACATTCGTTTTTGAATACAAGACTGAGGGGCACGCCGCTTTCGGCTATGACAGTCTTTTCTAAACGGTCTCCGCTGAAAAACACCGGCAGCAAAAACGCCGTGATGAACGCCAGGACCCGAACCGAAAACATGCGCACCCCTCCTCGGCCGCCGGGCGCGCATCACCATACGCGCCGCCTGTAAGAGGGCACCGACGGGCCTTTTTCTTCATGTATATGCGTGTGCGCCGGCGTTATATACGCACGGTACCGCATGACGATCTCCGCATGCCTGCCGAACAGCTTTTCCAAAAGCGTCAGGACGGTCTTTTTCTCTTCGCGATAGTGCTTTCCGTGTTTCATCGTTTTCCTATGCCCTTTCCGTAAATTTTGTGATCTCTACGGATAAAATACCACGACACAGCGAAATATTTTGTCATTCCCATCATGCGGAAATCTTGAACTTTCCACGCATTTGTGGTAAAATAAATCGGTTATTTTGAATTTGTGAAGAAACAGAGGTTATCATCTTGGCCGATTTTAGAAATGAGATTGAAAAACGGCGCACGTTCGCGATTATTTCGCACCCGGACGCCGGTAAAACGACACTGACGGAAAAGTTCCTTCTGTACGGCGGCGCCATTCAGCTGGCCGGTGCGGTCAAGGGCAAAAAGAATGCGCGCCACGCCGTTTCCGACTGGATGGAAATTGAAAAGCAGCGTGGTATCTCCGTCACCTCTTCTGTTATGCAGTTCCAGTATGAGGGCTACTGCATCAATATTTTGGACACCCCGGGCCACCAGGACTTCTCTGAAGACACGTACCGCACGCTGATGGCGGCAGACTCCGCCGTGATGGTCATTGACGCTTCAAAGGGCGTTGAGGCACAGACGAGAAAGCTTTTTAAGGTCTGCGTCATGCGCGATATTCCGATTTTCACGTTCATCAACAAGATGGACCGCGACGCGCAGAGCCCGTATGATCTTTTGGACGAGATCGAAAAAGAGCTCGGCATCGGCACCTACCCGATGAACTGGCCGATTGGCTCCGGTGTGGACTTCAAGGGCGTTTACGACCGCGAAAAGTCCGAAATTCTCGCGTTTGAAGGAGACAAAGAGCTGCGCGGTCAACACGAAGTCAAAGCGCACGAGATCGATCTGAACGACGCGGCACTTGAGACCATTCTCGGCGAAAGCCTGTGCCAGACGCTGCGCGATGACGTAGAGCTTCTGGACGGCGCGGGCTATGAATTTGACCTTGAAAAAGTGCGTCATGGCAAGCTCTCCCCCGTGTTCTTCGGCTCCGCTTTGACAAACTTCGGCGTGGAGCCGTTTCTCGAGAGCTTTCTGCGTATGACGACCTCCCCGCTGCCGCGCCAAACCTCGGAGGGTGTGGTTGACCCGTTCAGCAAGGATTTTTCTGCGTTCGTCTTCAAAATTCAGGCGAACATGAACAAGGCGCACCGCGACCGCATTGCATTCATGCGCATTTGCAGCGGCAAGTTTGAAAAAGGCATGGAGGTCACCCATGTGCAGGGCGGTCGCAAGATCAAGCTTTCGCAGCCGCAGCAGATGATGGCGCAGAGCCGCGAAATCATTGACGAGGCGTATGCGGGCGACATCATCGGTGTGTTCGACCCGGGCATCTTCTCCATCGGCGACACGATCTGCACGGGTAAAAAAGTGCAATTTGAAGGCATTCCAACGTTCGCGCCGGAGTTTTTCTGCCGCGTGCAGCAAAAGGACACGATGAAGCGCAAGCAGTTCGTCAAGGGCACTACACAGATTGCACAGGAAGGCGCCATTCAGATCTTCCAGGAGATCGCCTCCGGCATGGAGGAAGTCATTGTCGGCGTTGTGGGTACACTGCAGTTTGACGTATTCAAGTACCGCATGGAAAACGAGTACAACGTTGAAATTCGCATGGAAACGCTGCCGTACTCACTCATCCGATGGATCGACACGCCGGACGTGGACCTCAAAAAGCTGAACCTCACGTCCGACACAAAAAAGGTGCAGGACATTCGCGGACGTTACCTTTTGCTTTTCTCAAATGAGTGGAGCATCCGCTGGGCGCTGGAGCACAACGAAGGCCTGGAGCTTTCCGAGTTCAGCCGCTAAATTTTATAAAAAGCAACGCTCTGTATGGCTTTTGTGCCGTACAGAGCGTTGTTGTTATGTATTGCTGCTTGATTTTTGCTTGTGGCTGTCCGCGACGAACTCTTTCGGCGTCATGCCGGTGCAGCGCTTAAAGCGTCCGCAGAACGAGGCGGAATCCGAAAATCCGCAGGAAAGCGCCGTTTCACTGACAGTATATGTACCCGCCAGCAGCATTTTTTTCGCCGCATTGATGCGCACCTGCATCAAATATTGCTTCGGCGACATGCTTTCGGAAGCAGAGAAAATGCGGTAGAGATACGTGCGGTCTATGCCGATATGCCGCGCGAGGTCGCTGATCTGAATGGGATAGCCGTAGTTGCTTTTGATGTAGCCGATGGCCTTATTCACATACTCATGCTCGCGGGTGTACGCGCCGCCGTGTGCGGATTCCTCCAAAACGGACATCGCGCCGTAAAAGCCGCTCATCACTTTAAACAAGCTGCCTTTGTTGAATTCGTCAATCATCTCGTGCATGTAGCGGATGAACTCGTCGCCGTTTTCAAGCTTTGTTGTGTATTGGCTGACAAGGCCCGTGCGGCGCAGGATCTCCAGTACATCAAAGCCGTCGAATGCGACCCACATGTACTCCCACGGGTCTTCGCGATCGGCAATGTAATATGTGCGCTCACCCGGGCGGATGAGGAAGCACTCGTTTGCGTGCAGCGTGTAGGTTTCTTCTCCGACGGTATACGTACCCTTGCCGGAGATGACGTAGTGCAGCAAATACTGATTGCGCACGGCCGGACCCCAGAAATGCCCGCCCTCACATTTTTCGTAACCGCAGTAATACACGGTAACAGAGCCGCCGTTATTCAAATTTTCCGCTCTATGCTTTATGGTGTTCATACCCGTCCCTACCTTTGTAATTCCCTATTCAGTATAGCACACTTAAACACAAAATACAACAAAATCACAACGAAAAGAAACAAAAAATATAGAATCTGCACACTATGCACCGTATAATGAATACAAGAATCGTTTTTATGGAAGGAGTTACAGATTATGCCAAAAATTACATTCATGGGCGCGGGCAGCACCGTTTTTGCACGCAATGTGCTCGGCGACTGCATGTGCACGCCCTCTCTGTGTGAGAGCGAGATCGCTCTCTATGATATCGATGCCGAGCGTTTGGAAGAGTCTTACATCATTCTCAGCGCTATCAACAAGAATACGAACGGCGGCAAGGCGACACTGAAGACCTATTGCGGCGTTGAGAACCGCAAAGAAGCGCTGCGCGGTGCGGACTTCGTCGTAAACGCCATTCAAGTCGGCTTCTACGACCCGTGCACAATCATCGATTTCGAGGTGCCGAAGAAGTACGGTCTGCGCCAGACGATTGCCGATACGATGGGCATTGGCGGCATCATGCGTGCACTGCGCACCATTCCTGTTTTGGAAGATTTTGCCCGCGATATGGAAGAAGTTTGCCCGAACGCATGGTTCCTCAATTACACAAACCCGATGGCAATGCTTTCCGGCTACATGCAGCGCTATACGAACGTAAAGACCGTCGGCCTCTGCCACAGCGTGCAGGTCTGCTCTAAGGAGCTTCTAAAAGCCCTTGGTATGGAAGATAAGATTGAAGGCCGCCGCGAGCTCATCGCCGGCATCAACCACATGGGCTGGCTTTTGAAGATTGAAGACAAGGACGGAAACGACCTCTACCCCGAGATCAAGCGCCGCGCCGCAGAAAAGAATGCGACCGAAAAGCACAAAGATATGGTGCGCTATGAGTACATTCGCCGCCTCGGCTACTACTGCACCGAATCCAGCGAGCATAATGCGGAATACAATCCGCTCTTCATCAAGTCCCGTTACCCGGAGCTCATTGAACAGTTCAACATTCCGCTGGACGAATACCCGCGCCGCTGCATCAACCAGATCAAGGGTTGGAAGGAAGAAAAAGAAAGCATTTTGAAGGACGGCAAAGTGGAGCACACCCGCTCCAGCGAATATGCCTCCTACATTATGGAAGCTATGGTTACCGGCAACCCGTATAAGATCGGCGGCAACGTACTGAACACCGGCCTTATCGATAACCTGCCCGCCGATGCGTGCGTTGAGGTACCGTGCCTTGTGGACAAGATGGGCGTAAATCCGTGCCACGTTGGCCGCCTGCCGGTACAGCTTGCCGCAATGAACATGACAAACATCAACGCACAGCTGATGACAATCGAAGCGGCACGCACCAGAAAGCGCGAGGACATCTATCGCGCCGCTATGCTGGATCCGCACACCGCAGCCGAGCTTTCCATCGACGACATCGTGAAGATGTGCGACGACCTCATCGAGGCACACGGCGAATACATGGCGATGTACAAATAACTCAACGTTTTCCTCCATTGATACTTCTATAGAAAGCAATACACCCGCAGGAACGAACCGCCTGCGGGTGTATTGCTTTCTAACCAATTTTACTCGCCGTCTTCCCCGCTGCTTTCCGCGCTGACGAGGATGCCCACAACGGCGCCGTATGCAAGCGCGTCGCCGGGGCTGTCGGACTGATAACCGATGACGCGGCCGATCTTTGTATCTTCGCTGTACTGCGCCACCTGCACCGGCTCAAAGCCCAGCGCTTTCAGCTTTGTCATGGCTTCGTCAGCCATCATATCGGAAATATCCGGCAGCGTACGCAACTGCGGGCCTTTGCATACAGCAATCTTTACCGTGCTGCCGGCCTCGATGATCTCACCCGCGAGCGGATATTGCCCGGTGATTTGTCCCTCCGGCAATGTATCGCTGAATGTTTCTTTGTAGATCTCAAGCTCGAATTTATATTTTTTGTCCTTTTCTGTTAAGGAGAGCAGCTTGTCGTAATCCATACCGACAAGGTTCGGCACCTCAAGCGTTTGCTTTTCTTCGACAACGCCCGGATCTTTGATGAACGCAACGATGCTTTGCGGCGAGAATGGGCTGTCTTTGAACCAAACGCTCGTCACGGCAAAGATGACGACGAGTGTAAACACGAATGACGCGACAAGCCACAGGAAAGTAGGCACGCGACGCTTGCTCGGCGTGCGGCCGGAACCGCTCGGCAGCGAGCGCACCGTTTCGGTCTCGACGAATTTTTCCACAACGGTCGGCTCAGCGGCAAGCTCTGCGGAAAAGCGCGAGAAGCTTGACGTGCGGTGAGAGGGATCAACCTGTAGGCCGTTTGCAATAGCCGGAATAACCTGCTCCGGCAGCTGCTTTAGGATATTTTTGGAGATCATCAGGCGCGGGTCCTGCTTGCGCTTCGGCGCTTCCATGGGCGCGGCGCCCGTGAGCGCAAACAACAACGATGCGCACAGGCCGTAAACGTCCGTGACCTCATCACAGATTTTCGTTTTGGAGTACTGCTCCAGCGCCCAGCAGCCGGGGAAAATATCCTCAATGAGGTCGGTGCCGGCACGGCGCACAGACTGTATGTCAAAGCCCGTAACGATCATTTTATCGTCTTTTGTGATGCGCAGCGTGTTCGGCGAGATGCCGAGGTGCTCGACGTTCTGCGCATGAATGGCGCCGAGCGTGTGAATGACCGGGTAAAAGAACTGTTCGCACTGCGCCCAGCTTAGAACGCCGTGCTCCTCCACGTACTGTCGCAGGGAAACGGACTCTGTGAACGAGAACACGATGTACTGCGTGTTGTTCTGCGAAAACGTATCGATGGCGCGCTGAATGTGTTTTGTATCGGAAACACGCAGGAGCTTCTGCGCATAGCGCTCGAACTCGCTTAAATAGTCGCTGAACTTGAGTTCTGCCCCGCTGACCGGCAGTACGGACGCGCCGGTCTCGCCGCGCACAGCGATGGTATGCGGATAAAACTCACGCACCTCTACCTTCTGCGCCGTTTTGGCTTCCAACGCGGCATATGTAATGCCCGCGCCGTTGACGTGCACGGCCTGTCCCACAAGGTATTTTTCGCCGAGCAATGTACCGTACGGCAGCGCGTTTTTCACCTGATCGCCGTTGTGCCAGCCGCAGTGCGGACAGGTATTGCTGCTGTCCTCCATTGCTTCAAAGCATCTCATGCAATATAATTTGTTCTCTCCCATGCGCTCAGCTTCCTCTCGATCTCCGCTTCGGAATGCGGTGCATTTTTATACAACATCCCCGAAAAATTCTTTTCACTGAACACAGTATACCACATTTTGCCTGTGCTTTCAAGGTGTGTACGCACCCGAAAGCGCGAAGAAACTGTCGGAAAGCTGCAAGGGCCGCAATTTTAATAAAGTTGTAAGGAAAATTTTGCTTTTCTTTTCCGGCATATATTCGGGCAAAAAAAAGAACGCCCCAGTCATAGGAGCGTTCTCTGTAATTCGATTTAAGTTGAAATTAAGCCTTGTCGATGGAACCGAAGAGCTCCATCTTTTCCTTAACGGTAGCCTTAATCGCCTCAAAGCCCGGAGCGAGGAGCTTTCTCGGGTCGAAGCCCTTGCCCTCGAGATCCTTGCCTGCTTCGATGTACTTTCTCGTAGCATCTGCGAAGGAGAGCTGGCACTCGGTGTTGACGTTGATTTTGGAAACGCCAAGGGAGATTGCTTCCTTGATCATGTCGGCCGGGATGCCCGTACCGCCATGGAGAACGAGCGGCATAGTGCCGGTGAGCTTCTGAATCTCAGCGAGAACGTCGAAGTTCAGGCCCTTCCAGTTTGCCGGGTACTTGCCGTGGATGTTGCCGATGCCTGCTGCGAGCATGTCGACGCCGAGGTCAGCAATCATTTTGCATTCCTTCGGGTCTGCAACTTCGCCGCCGCCGATAACGCCGTCTTCCTCGCCGCCGATTGCGCCGACCTCAGCCTCAACAGAGATGCCCTTTGCATGAGCGATGCCGATGAGCTCGGTGGTCTTTGCGATGTTCTCTTCGATCGGATAGTGGGAACCGTCGAACATGATGGAAGAGAAGCCCGCTTCGATGCAAGCCTTAGCGCCTTCGTAGGAGCCGTGGTCGAGGTGCAGAGCAACCGGAACCGTGATCTTCAGGGTCTCCAGCATGCCGTTTACCATGCCAACTACGGTGTTGTAGCCGCACATGTACTTGCCTGCGCCCTCGGAAACACCGAGGATGACCGGGGAGTTGTTCTCCTGAGCCGTGAGCAGGATAGCCTTTGTCCATTCGAGGTTATTGATGTTGAACTGACCGACAGCGTATTTGCCTGCCTTAGCCTTGTCCAGCATTTCCTTTGCAGATACTAACATAAATTCAGCCTCCATGATCCATGAAAGGATTTTTATTTCTTTGTATATTATAGAATATGCAGCGCAAAAAATCAACCCTATTTGAAAATATCGGGCTGTTTCGCGTTATTTTACAAAAAAAAGTAAGACCTTTTCGCGATTTCTTACGACAAGGTCTTACAAAATACCGTTTATGTTCAGTTATCGGAAGACTTGCGCTGGAGCAGGACGGCGGCGATGATGATTGCGCCCTTGAAGGCTTCGCGCAGGAACGGCGGAACGCCGAGGAGATTGAGGAGGTTGTTCATAACGGCGATGATGAGCATACCGAATACAGTACCCACAACGGAGCCCTTGCCGCCGGACATGCTGGTGCCGCCGACGATGACCGCCGCGATGGAATCGAGCTCATAACCGCTGCCGGCGTTTGCCGGGTCCATAGCGCCGATGCGGGAGACCTGCAATACGGCCGCGATAGCGACAACCGCGCCCATCAGCGCATATACGCCGAGCTTTACACGATTGACGTTGATGCCGGAAAGACGGGACGTCTTCTCGTTGGAACCGACCGCGAACACGTGGCGGCCGAACACGGTCTTCTTAGAGACGATGTACAGCACGAGCGCGATGAGGAGCCAATAGAGGATCGGCATAAACATCTGGCCGCCGACCTTCACACGGGCGATCTGCTGAAAACCCGTCGGAACCTTCGGCGAACTGGACTGCATGAACTGCTGCGTCACGCTGCGCAGAATCTTCATGGCACCGAGCGTTGCGATGAACGGCGGAATCTTGCCCGCAGTGACCATGAGGCCGTTGAGGCCGCCGAAAATGATGCCGGCCGCGACGGAGATCAGAATGGCAACTATGTACGCAGGTGCGCCGGTAAGGCCGATCGCGCCGAGCCAGCCGCCGTTTGCGGCGTCGATAAGCGTCATGGTAATGGCGCCGACCGCGACGAGCGTGGAGCCGACGGCAAGATCAATGCCGCCGGAGATGATGACGAACGTCATGCCGAGCGCGATAATACCGACGCTGGAGTTGTTACGGAGAATGTTCATCCAGTTGTTAATCCATGCGCCGAACCATTCGCCGAAGCTTGCATAGTCAAAGCCGAGCGCGAGCGTCTGCAGAATAACCATGACGATCAGTGCAATGCCTGTGGAAAACAGCGCATTATTCTTCCAATTATCGCGGAACCATGCGCCAAAGCCCTTTTTGTTTGTTTTTTCGTTCATTATACCTGTCCCCCTGTTGCAAGGCGCATGATGGCCTGCTCATTCATTTCATCGCCGACAAGCTCGCCCTGCACGCTGCCGTGGAACATCACGACGGTGCGGTCGCACACGCGGATAATCTCCTGGGCCTCGCTGGAAAGTACAATGACGGCGACGCCCGCCTCTGCGAGCTTCAGGATAATATCGTAGATTTCCTCCTTAGCACCTACGTCCACGCCCTGTGTGGGGTTATCGAACACAAGCACCTTTGGGTTTGCATCCAGCCACTTTGCCAGCACCACCTTCTGCTGGTTGCCGCCGGAAAGGCTGCCGATGAGATCTTTTGCGGAGCCGAGCTTGATGTGCAGCTCTTTTTCGAAATCATCAAAATCCTTTTCAATCTTCTTCGAGTGCAAAAAGCCCATCTTGCTGTCTCTGGGCCATGTGACGACCGTGCCGTTTTCAAGAATACTCATATCCTTGATGATGCCGTTTTCCTTGCGGTTGCGCGGCACATAGCCGACGCCGGCCTTGAGCGCCTGCCCCGTAGTGCGGATATGCACGGACTTGCCCTCGACTTCTACCGTACCGGAAGCCCCGTGTATTGCGCCGAAAACCGCCTGAAACAGCTCACTTCTGCCGTCGCCCAAAAGGCCCGTGAAACCGAGCACCTCGCCGGCATGCACTTCAAAGCTGACGTTTCTGAAATGCGGCTCCAACGTCATACCCTTGCCTCTTAAAATAACATTACCAATCTTTTTCTCACGGCGGAGCGACTGTGTGCGCACATCGTGGCCGACCATGTCGCGCGCCAGCATATCGACAGAGGTCTCCGAGACAAGGCCGGAGGAAACCATATTGCCGTCTCGCAGCACTGTGTAGCGTGTGCAGATCTCCATGACCTCGCGCAGCTTATGAGAAATGAACACAATGCCTACGCCGCTCTTTCTCAGCGTATTCATCATATCGAACACACGGCGAATTTCCGGCTCCGTAAGCGAAGTGGTCGGCTCGTCCATGATGATGATGGAAGCCTCCATCAAAAGTGCGCGGGCAATCTCGACAATCTGCTTATAGGAAGCATCGAGGTCGCGCACCATGATACGCGGGTCGAGGTCAAGGTCCATTTTTTTGAAAACTTCGTTCGTTTTCACAATCATCGCGGCGGAATCCAGAAAACGGTTCTTCTTCCGCAGCTCGTGGCCGATAAACATATTCTCGTAAATGGCAAGATCATTTACAAGGTTTAATTCCTGATGGATAAAAGCAATGCCATGCTTCAGGGAATCCGCCGGCGTTTGAAACGCAACACGCTTGCCGTCCAATAGGATCTGACCCTGATCCGCATGATGGACGCCGCCGAGAATATTCATCAGGGTAGATTTTCCGGCGCCGTTTTCACCGAGCAGCGCGCAGATCTCGCCGCCGTTTAAGGTAAACGAAACGTCCCGCAGAACATCGTTTGCACCGAAGGATTTGTAGATCCCCTTCATTTCAAGTGTCATACATACACTTTCCTTTCTGTATGGCGTACAAATAGGAGATCTGCCGCCCATAGAAGACGGCTATCCCCTTTTAACAAAAAAGGCTGCTGCTTGCGCAACAGCCCCTTTGCAGAACTTTTAAATTAGTAAACGGTGTTCTCCGGGTCGAGGTACTCGTCAACATTGTCTCTGTCAACAACTGTCGTCGAGATAATCTTGACCGGCTCTACGTCCTTGCCTGCGAGAACGTCAAGTGCCATATCAACAGCGTCCTTGACCATCAGCGGGCTGTAAAGAGAAGACTCAATCCAAATGTTCTCGTTTTCCTTCATCATGTTGAAGTACTCCTGGCAGCCGCCGCCACCGGTGATGACCTTAATGTCGTCACGGTTTGCTTCGGAAATAGCCTGCAGAACACCGATGGAAGTCTCGTCGTCCATGGAGTAAACAGCGTCGATGTGATCGTTGCTGGTGAGGATGTCGGCGAAGTCAGCCTGACCGGCTTCACGGGTGAACTGCGTAGCATACTCAACAATCTCCATATCCGGCGCAATCTCCTTGATGGTATCCATGAAGCCCTTCTTACGGAGCTCTGCAACGGAACCGGAGGTCGGAACGTCGAGAACGACGACTTTGCCGGTGGTGCCGATTTTATCGACAATGTACTTAGCGCCTTCAACGCCCATGGATTCGTTATCGCCGGATACACGGTAAACGCCGTCCGCTGCGATCTCGATATCGAAGTTTACAACAACGATGCCCTCATCGATTGCTTCCTGAATCGGCACTTCCATGCCTTCCCACTGCGGGAAAGCAACGATAGCTTCTGCGCCCCAAGACTTGAGGTCATCGATCTGAGAAGTCATTTCCTCAGCGTTGTTGCTGGTGTAGAGCTTGTAGTCGACAGTGTCGCTCAGCTCTTTGCAGCGCTGCTCAGCGTAATATGCAACGCCTGCGACCCAACCGTGGGTAACAGCCGGTGCAAGGATGCCGATCTTGGTCTTTTCCGTGGAAGTGCTTTCCTCGGAAGACGCGGAAGACTCGGATGCTTCTGCAGAGGATTCAGAGCTGACAGCACTGGATTCCTCAGAGGCAGAGCTTGTGGAAGAGGTTCCGTTGCCTGCGCATGCTGCGAAGGTGACGCAGAGAAGCGCGAGCGCCAGAACAATGCTCAATACCTTTTTCATGTGTGTTTCCTCCTGTATCTGCGATCTGCCGCAGATGATCTGAAATATTTTGAGACGTTGTGAATAAACTGTAAACGCCTCATACACTGGGTATTTTACTCTTTGTTGTATACTTTGTCAATGATATTTCATGAAAATTTTACGTTTTTGAGCGGTTTTCTTTATAAGCGGCGTTCTTCCTACCCTATCTACTTGATTTTCTGCTTTGCGGTGTGATAAAATATTTGGGAATATGGGGCGGGTTTGCGCTTTGCAGCTTTTTAACGCCTCGCTCTACTCATCGTTCGGGAACCCCCTAATTGGGTTTCCCGAGCAAAACAGTCCACCGAACGCGTGCGTTCGGTTTAAGCTTCTTGAAAAAGCTTGCGCAAAACTTTGTGCGTTCGCTTTACTTTAGCTTAGATATCTTCAATATTAAATAGTTGAAAGTGTGTTTTTATGGCAAATATCATTCCCATCACGTCTTTTTCCGCGCCGGAGCTGGACGTTTTTGCGCGGCTTACGGAAAACCAGCTTGTCAACCGCGCCGACCCCGCAAACGCAATGTTCATTGCGGAAAGCCCGCTCGTTATCGGCCGCGCCTTAGACGGCGGTTGCGTGCCGCTCTCTTTTTTAATGGAAACGAAGCATGTGGAGGGCAAGGCTGCAGAAATTCTATCTCGCTGCCCCGAAGACATTCCCGTTTACACGGCGGAGCTGGACGTTTTAACACAACTGACGGGCTTTAAGCTGACCCGCGGCATGCTGTGTGCGATGCGCCGCCCGGCTTTGAAAAGTGTTGCGGAAGTTTGCACAAATGCGCGCCGCATTGCCGTGCTCGAAAATGTGATGAACCCCACAAACATCGGCGCAATCTTCCGCAGTGCGGCGGCGCTCGGCATGGACGCGGTTTTGCTGACCGCCGCCGGCAGCGACCCGCTGTATCGCCGCGCGAGCCGCGTGAGCATGGGCACGGTATTTCAGGTGCCGTGGACGTATCTGCCCGAAGACGTTTCGTGGCAGGATACGCTGCACGGTCTCGGCTTTAAGACGGCCGCCATGGCGCTGCGCGACGACACGCTTCCCCTCTCTGACCCGCATTTGGAGAAAGAGCCGAAGCTCGCCGTTGTGCTTGGCACCGAAGGTGACGGCCTTGCAAACACGACGATCGAGCATTGCGACTACACAGTGAAGATTCCCATGTCGCACGGTGTGGACTCGCTGAACGTTGCCGCCGCAAGCGCCGTGGCGTTTTATCAACTCGGCACACTGCACAACAAAGCATGAGAAAAGGACGCTGCCCACCGGGGCAACGTCCTTCGTTTTTACCACTTTTCAAAATGCACGCGGTTTTCTTCGTAGCGGCTTTCACGCGGTTCTTTATTCTCTTTCGCGGGATAGCCGAGTGCAAGAGCGGAATGCGGCACGATAGTCTCCGGCAGGTTAAACAGTGCGGCTTGCTTTTCAACACGGTCCATCTGCGGCCATGTGCCGAGCCACACAGAGCCGAGGCCGAGTGCATCGGCGCAAAGCGTCATATTCTGCACGGCAATGGCGCCGTCGATGATCCAATAGTCCTTCGCGGGTGGGAATGCACGCTCGAGATCGCCGCAGATCAGAATGGCGGCCGCAGCCTTTTTCAGCGGCTGTGCCGGTCTACCGTTCGCCTCTGCCATTTCAAGCAGCTTTTCGCGGTCGGTGACGACGATGAACGACCAATCGCGCGCATTCACGCAGCAAGGGCCACTCATGCCGGCCTCTAAAATCCGGTGCAGCTTCTCTTCTTCAATGGGCTGTGCGGTGAAATCCCGCACGCTTCTGCGATTAAAAAGGTTTTGCAAAGCATCCATACGGGCACACTCCTTTATGTTTTTCGAAGTCGTTTTGATTTTACCGTTATTCTACCACACAAAGGAAAAGGTTACAAGTGAAACTTTTCTGAGATTCTAAAAGCACTGAAGCACCGTTATATTGGAACTTCATTGCTTTATTTTGGATTTATCGCAACGCGCTGCGGTATTCAGCGGGCGTCATGTGCTTTACTTTTTTGAATGCCGCCGCAAACTTACTGGCGCTGTCGTATCCGACCTGTGCGGCAATCTCGGCAATGTTCCGGCGTTTTTCACGCAACAAAATTTCCGCCGCGTAATTCATGCGGTAATCGGTGAGCCACGCGCCGATGGATGTGCCGTACGCTGTCTTAAAGCAAGTCTTCATCGGCGTCAGCGCAAAATCGAATCGTGCGGAAAGCTCTTCCTGCGTGAAGTTTTCGGAGATATGCTCGGCGAGAAAATCGCGCACGGCCTTGGTTTTTTCAAGCTGCGTCTTATAAAAGTACGGATGCGCCGCGTTTTTCTTCGGCGGCGTCATGCTGTCGAGCGCGAGCAGCAGCTCCAGTATTTTGATTTGAAAATAGGAAATACGTGCTTTTTCCGGCACGCGGTACATTTCCTCAAAGATGTGCGCGACTCGCTCCGTGCACGCAATGACCTTAGGCATTTCGTTCAGCGCAAAGCGGCGCAAAATCGCCGCCGGGGTAACGGAAAAGCCCGCCATGACGTTCGGCAGGGAACGCGAGGCCTGCTCCGGGTCGAGCGTGACCACGAGTCCATGGTAATGGCCGGAGGGCAAGTCGAGCTTCTGCGAGCATGACGCGCCGTTTTCAAGCTTCATCTCACCGGCGCTCACATAGGAAAAAGCGCCTTCTCCCAACGCGTAGGCCATGCGCCCTTCGCGGCAGTGTTCGATCGTGAGCCGCACACGGTCGTCGGTCTTTCCGCATACGCAGTGCGTCATGTGCAGATCTCGAAACCGAAGCTCCACACCCGGAAAAATGGTATAGCATGTCACAGTGCCCTCGCCCGTCTCGTTGCGCAGCTGCCACACGGCACAGCCGTCACTTTCCGCAAGCAGCATCGTGTTTTGCTCTTCTTGTTGTATCGCGTCACGCATGATACGCGCCCCCTAACATTATGTTCTGACTGCGGGAAAAGAGGCCGTTGCCCGCGTGCGGCATTATTTAAAAGTTAGCAACTTCTAACTCAAATTCAAAAATAAAAGTGAAATTTTCGCTCTATTTGGTCTTTTCGCCCTATTTTCTTGCTAGTGATCTTTTATGCGCCAAAACAGAATTTCTCGGTTCACGGTTGACTTCTTCTTTAATTTCATGTATGCTATATTCGAAAGTTAGCTAAAACTAACTTATTCGATTTCACTGTATACGGAGGATACATATGGAAACATTTTACGGCATATTGATTCCGTTTCTTGGCACCTCGCTCGGCGCAGCGTGCGTGTTCTTCATGAAAAAATCGCTCAGCGATCGCGTACAGCGCAGCCTGACCGGCTTTGCGGCAGGTGTGATGGTGGCGGCTTCGGTATGGAGCTTATTGATCCCCGCCATAGAGCAATCCGCAGCGCTCGGCAAGCTCTCGTTTCTGCCGGCAGCGATCGGATTTTGGGCAGGCGTTTTGTTCCTGCTTTTGCTTGACCACACCATCCCCCACCTGCACCGCAGCAGCGAACAGGCGGAAGGCCCGAAAAGCCGACTGCACCGCACCACAATGATGATGCTTGCCGTCACGCTGCACAATATTCCGGAGGGTATGGCCGTAGGCGTGGTGTACGCCGGGTACCTTTCCGGCAGCGCACAGATCACCGCCGCAGGCGCACTTGCACTTTCGCTCGGCATTGCCATTCAAAATTTCCCCGAAGGCGCCATCATCTCCATGCCGTTGCACGCTGAAGGCATGAAAAAATCGCGTGCGTTTTTGGACGGCGTGCTTTCCGGCGCGGTGGAACCCATCGGTGCCGTGCTGACCGTTTTGGCTGCCCGGCTCGTTGTGCCGGCGCTGCCGTACCTTTTGAGCTTCGCCGCCGGAACAATGCTGTACGTCGTCGTAGAGGAGCTTATCCCCGAAATGTCACAGGGCACGCACTCCAACATCGGCACGGTGTTTTTTGCCGTGGGCTTTACCGCTATGATGATCTTAGACGTTGCGCTTGGGTGAACGGTGTGAATGCCATTTTAAACGCTTTGCTCTTTTCAGCCTTAACGACTCCGTTTCATCGCGCAAAAAGTTAGTTTGTTCTAACCCTCAAATCTATTATAGCGCGCCATTCAAAAAAAATCAAGGGCATACCGAAAAAGCATTTCATCTTTAATGCGGTATGCCCTGTTTCGATCTCCTCGGTTTTTTCAAAAGTTCCGCATATAGCAAAAATTCCTGACTTTCCGAAGAAAATCAGGACTTTGGTGGAGACGGACGGGATCGAACCGTTGACCTCTTGAATGCCATTCAAGCGCTCTCCCGGTTAGTGCGGTTACATACCCCCTAAACCGGGTCAAAAGAGCGCTTCAATACGCGGGCTTCTCCACCATAAGAAAGCTTGGCTTTAAGCACATATATATTCTTTGACTTCGCGTGCGATTTGCTCCCAAATATCATCAGGTAATTCTTTGAAATTATAATATTTCCCAGCATACATAGATTGATAGTCATAGTTTTCGGGTAGTACGCTCCCGCTCGTTGTTCTCTTGTCATCCCATGCAACAGCGTATGAGTGAAACTCGTGAATCAAGGACAAAAGAGCATCAATATCTTTAATTCTCCAACCCATGACATAGTCTTTTGTTGCACGCTTTGCGGCCTCGATGTCTGTAAACTGAAAACACCCTTGCACATCACAAGTCCCCGGAATTCTCTGTTTGATTGCATTAAGCGCTATGTCAGAATACTTCTGGCACAGCTCATAAAACTGTGTGCTTTCAAGGTTTTCAACGCCTGGCCATAGCAGGTCAATCTGTTCCTTTTTATTTTGTAATCCAAGATAAAAATAATCCTTGGAGTCGTTAATTACGCTCATAGATACACCTCCCATTTAATTTTGCGCTATTATTATATCATACGCTATTGCAAAAAGCGACAGAAAATTACGTTTTGAGAATTGCACTGTCCGAGGAGACTGTGGGGGCGTTTTCCAATATCCCAAACAGAAAGGAGGTTTCCCACTGCTGGCCAGTCTGCTGACTGGTCTTTTTTATGCCATGTCGAAGAAAGTTAATTGTGGCAGGCGATATAGAGAACATCAACCCCAAGATCAAGGAGCCAAAGCGGCTTGAGACAAAATGTCCCAAAGGATTATTTGTTAACCGATATGTAAGATACAAAGGGGGTTACCTTGGTAGTATATCTTTATGCGCTAAAACAAATTCCCGCCTTATCGCTTCCAGCATTTTGGGAGAAGGATAAATTGTTTTGTCCGGAAAATCCATTGTTGCATACTCTTTGGCGTAGTATTTTGGCATTCGATTATACCAGTCCAACATAAGGTGGAGTTTTTGCTTCTGTTCTTCTGTTTCTGGAGTGGCGGCATTCATAATGTGCATTACATTTCTATTAATGACTTGCAAAAGTGCTATTCCATGTTTCTTGGCGTATTCATACGCTCCACTTTGAAAGCCACAGGTGGAGATCATAATTCCTTTATGTGCACCAAGGCTTTTTACTTTATCGGCTAACACAGCAACTTTCTCACGAGAAACGGGAGAAGAGTATCTCTTGCACTCTGCTATGACTTTGAACTCAACGCCCATGGCAATAAACCTTGCATAGACATCTATTTGGTATGTACCATCATCAGCAGGAATAGATACATTATGCTGGATCGAGAAGTCTGATAAATGCTCAGCTTCTGCATAGCCCTTCAATATTTCCAAGCAAAGTTCTTCAAATTCCGTTGGGGATATACTCGCAACGAATTCTCGATAAGGATTGATTGCCCCCATTATTACTCCTCCATGGATGCTCTTTTATCTTTTTCTCTATCAAAATTTACTGCAAGGCAAAGGTATATTATCAACTCCCTTGCCAACTTTAAGAGACGGAATGTATTATTTTCAATTTTTTCCTCGGTAGTATATTTTGTAAAAGATGTATTATGCGATTGCGTTCCAGTGCGTAGACAATTATGCTCTATGTCGTTTCTCATCTGGAAGATTCGTTCTGCGTGAGGGGTAGTAACATTAATTTCTTTTCTTTCGTAGAAATCTTTTTGGAGCCAATACATTGCTTTAACCAGAGGGTTATCCGAATGAGTATTCATGATAGGCTTGGGAATTGTGAAATACACTTGTCCATTTCCATCAATCAGTTGTTCTTTCCATATATTTTTGAAACTTACTTTTGTATCTGTAAGCCCCACTTCAAAATACTGGTTGATAAAAAATCCAATCCTATCAAATAGAGAGTATGCTGCCTTAAAGGCAGTTCGTAACATACTTTCTCTTAAAGAATGATCTGAAGAATCCCCCGTATCAACTAAATCCAATTCCCGATCCGAATAATGCTCGTTTGCTTCTTCCGTTGATGTCTTATACCATAAGAGTCTGGCCCAATTATATTCTTGCTTGATTTGGTTAAACAGGCCAATGAATTCTTTTTCTCTGTCACTATATGGCGCTTCAAAGGGAAGATTGATGCTATCAACTGCAAAGCAGTGATCAGATAATATTTCCAAACACGGGTCTAAGAAAAGTCGGAATAAAAGCAAATAGTTTCGATAATCGGCTTCATCTTGGTTGTCTACTTCAAATAGTGGAAGTTCTAGTGGTTTGTTCAAATAGTTCTCAACATATGCAGAATCGAACAAAGAAATATTGGATTTCAAACCTTCCAAATAATCTTGATCTTCTAGGTTTATCTTGCAACGTTCTGTTTGCTTATAATAGTAATAGCAGGCATGATGATAGTAGCTCTGCTCATAACGTTTGATTTGCAACGGTGCACACCTAAACAGCAAAAACGATAGATTGAGACTTGCCATCGCAAAATCATTGCTAATCAGCAAAGCGTCTTGAAAACAGTCTATTGCCACAATATGGCGACCTAATGCTCGATAAGCGTTTCCGAGATTTGTGTATGACCGCATGGCAATATACTGAGCTACTTTTACTTCAGCACTGTCGCTGTCTGCATCATAATAATTGGTTTCATACATATCTAAGGCGCAGCGCAAATGGTATAATTCTTTTTCAAGGTAACGCTCGCTATATACTCCTTCAATCATGCGGAGATCGTGATATGCATTCGCAATGTCATAATGAATCTGCATTTTGGTCGATATATTATGCTCGCCAGACAGCAAGGCTTCCGCTAACTTGATAGTGGGCGGAATTTCCTTAGCATTCTTGTCGAGGTATAAATTGTCAAAGGCCATAGACAAGTCTCTAACGGATTTATCTATGACAGTAGAAAAATTGTTCTCAAATTCAGCTATTTTCTCTTTGTAGTTTGGCATACCAACAGTCCTCTATTTCTTCCGAAAACTAATCATAGAACACATTAATTATAGCATCAAATTCTAGTATTTTCTACAATAATAATACCGTTCAATAGGACAACGGGCGGTAATGTACACCTTTCTGAAAGGAGGTTTCCCGTTGCTGGCCAGTCTGCGGACTGGCTTTTTTCATGCCACGAAAAGGAGGTTTGCAAATGGCAGATGATAAGAAAAACATTCCCGAGGCAGCCCAGCCCGCCGAGACTCCCGCTCCCACGGTAGAAAATGTAGCCGTGCCGGAGCAGCCCGCTCCCGAGCCTGTGCTGACCGACGCAGAGGCGGTCATGCTGGAGCACGAGGGGCACGCGGCGCTCTTTGAAATGGGCGATGCCATGCCCGATCCCGCCGACGCTGTTACCCACGCCGAGGTGGAGGAGCCTGCCGCGCCCGAAGTCCCCAAGGCTGAAAAGGAACAGGAGCAGCCGCCCACTCCCGGCAAGGACGATCCCGCCCCGGCACATTCCGGCAAGGTGGTGGATTTTGTCGCTGCCCGTGACGAGGCTGCCAAGGAGGAGAAAAAGGCGGTCAAGCAGAAGCCGCCCACGGAAAAGGACAAGGCCGCCAAGCCCGGCAGAGGTCGCCCGTCCAAGGATGGCAAGGCCGCTCCCGATAAGACCAAGCCGTCCAAACCTCGGGACAAAAAGTCCCAAAGCAAGCCCATCCCGGAGAAGCCTGCCGTGGATAAGGGCGGCGCTCCCGCTGGGGCGGAGGCCACGCCGGAGCCGTCTGCGCCCCGTGACGCAACCCGCGCCGAAAAAGAGGAGATCGTCTATCTCAACCTGTCTGACCTGCACCCGTTCAAAGATCATCCCTTTGGTGTCCGGGACGATGCGGAGATGCAGGGACTTGTGGAGTCGGTTAAGGCGGCAGGCGTCAATCAGCCTGCGCTGGTGCGTCCCCGTGAGGATGGCGGCTATGAAATCATCGCAGGCCACCGCCGCCAGCGGGCAAGCGAACTCGCCGGATTTGCGAATATGCCGTGTATCGTCCGCAACATGACGGACGATGAAGCCATCCTCGCCATGACGGATGACAACCTCCGCCACCGTGAGCGCATTTTGCCCACAGAAAAGGCACAGTCGCTCAAAATGCAGGTGGAGGCCATCAAGCACCAAGGCTCCCGCCCCGGTGAGGAGGACAAGGACGCCGGAAAACGCTCTACGCAGGTCGTGGGAGATCGCAACGGCATGAACTACAAGCAGGTGCAGCGGTATATCCGCCTGACCGAGCTTGTGCCGGATTTGCAGAAAATGGTGGACGAGAAAAAGCTGGCGTTCACCCCAGCGGTGGAGATATCATTCATCCGTCCCAAAAATCAGAGATATATCGCCGTGTCCATCGAGGGGCAGCAGTCCTCGCCCTCGCTGTCGCAGGCACAGAAAATGCGGGAGCTGGACAAGGACGGCAAACTCAACGGCGATGTGATCGACGGGATTCTGTCGCAGGAGAAAAAGGAGGTAGACAAGGTGATCATCAATAGTGCGGAACTGGAAAAGTATTTCGGCAAGGACAAGTCCCCGAGGGAAATGAAGGACAAAATCATTTCTCTGCTGGATGACTGGAAGGCCAAGCAGCCGCCCGAGCTGGGTAAGCCCGAAAAGAAAACAGATCTTGAAAAGTGACCTTGGGACTTTTTGTCCCGAGGTCTTTCGTTTATGAATTGGAGGTTTTTACAATGAAACGACCCCTCGCATATATCACCGCTGCATGGTGCGGCAGCGACCACGAAAACGCAAAGCTGGCGGCGCAGTATTGCCGCGCTGTCTATGAGGCGGGCTTTTCGCCTATTTGTCCGACGCTCTATCAGCCGCTTTTCCTCAATGACGCCGTTCCCGAGGAGCATAAGAGCGGCATCGACATGGGGCGCGACCTGCTCCGCCGTTCTCATGTGCTGGTGGTGTGCGGTCATACCGTCACCGAGGCCATGAAAAATGACATCGCCGTTGCCCAGCGGCTCGGGATCACCGCCACCACCCTTGAGGGCATATTGACCGTCAAGGGACAGGGACGCAGATAAGATGACGGCGCTCCGGCTGGGGAGCCTGTTTGACGGGATCGGCGTATTCCCGCTGGCGGCGGTGCGCTGCGGCATTGAGCTGGTATGGGCAAGCGAGATTGAAAAAGCCCCTATCTCCATCACGAAACGCCACTTTCCCGATATGGCGCATTTGGGGGATGTGACGAAGCTGGACGGGCGGGATCTCCCGCCCGTCCATATCATCACCTTTGGCTCACCATGTCAAAATCTTTCGCAGATCGGCAACCGCAAGGGGCTTGCGGGAGAAAAGTCCAGCCTGTTCTTTCAAGCCATCCGCATTATCCGTGAAATGAGGGAGGCGACAAATGGTCTATTTCCAGCAATCGCTGTTTGGGAAAACGTCATGGGAGCGTTTTCATCAAATGACCGGATGGATTTTAGAGCCGTCCTATCCGCTTTCACAGACACCGATGTTTCAATGCCTGCTTCTGGAAGATGGGCAGGAGCCGGAATGGTGCGAGGGCGAACGCCTGACCTCTGCTGGCGGCTCATGGACGCCCAGCATTGGGCAAGCCCCCGGCTGGCACGACGGCAGCGCATCTTTCTTGTGGCAGACTTTGGAGGACGGCGTTCCCACGAAATACTTTTTAAGCCCCGCACAATGCAGTCACTTCCTGCACTTGGCGGAGATCGCGGGCTGCCCGCCGCCTGCGGAGATCGAGGCTCTTTTATTGAAGCAGGGCGGCGTGTACCAATTACCCGACCCTTTCAATGCTTCCGTATGCGGGCGTCCGCCAAGGAACGGACGGAAACAGCGTTCCGAAACAGCTTCGGACTGCCAACTGACCCTTTTCCCACTCTGTTAGCGGGCGGCATTTCGCCCTTTGCCTTTTGGTATGAGGATGATCCCGCCGGGGGCTGCGTCCGCTTTCCCACGGAAACGGAATGTGAGCGGCTGATGGGGCTGCCGGAGGGCTGGACAAGGTACGGTGCGGACGACGAGAAAATCCTATCCTCCCACCGCTACCGGGCGTTGGGAAACGCCATCGCGCTGCCCTGCGCCGAGTACATCATGGCAGGGATTGCGGAGGCGCTGACAAAAGGAGGTGCAAATGACGGTATTTGAAGCCTACATCACCAACCTCGGCAAATACGCCGAGGGGCAGCTTGTGGGGGAAACGCTGAAATTTCCGGCCACCACAGAGGAGGTGCAATCGCTCTTAAAGAACATCGGCGTGGACGGTGTGCGGTATGAGGAGTTTTTCATCACCGCCTTTGACGGCGATGTGATGGGCTTATACGACTATCTCACCGAGTATGAAAACTTGGACGAGCTGAACCATCTGGCGCACCTCATTTCCGAGCTGGACAGCGACGAGATCGAAACGCTGGAGGCCGTACTCAACAAGGGCGACCATACTTCCAGCGTGGCGGACATCATCAACCTCGTTCACAATCTGGACTGCTACGATCTGCACCCCGGCGTGACCGACGATGAAACGCTGGGGCGCATCTATGTGGAGGACATGGAGCTGTTGGATGTGCCGGATAATGTGCTGCCCTACTTCGATTTTGAAGCCTATGGGCGGGATATGCGGATCAATGAAGGCGGCCACTTCGCCCCCACGGGCTATCTGACCCGCAGCGGCGATTTCAAGGAGGTGTACCACGGCATCGAGGACATTCCCGCCGAACACCGCATTTTTACGTACCCCAAGTTGAATATCCGGGAGCAGATGGCGGCCTACAAGGAGGTCATAGACCGTTCCTCTTTGGAGGGCGAACGCCTGCACCCGAGAAAGGAGCATGATGAACGCTGACCTTGGGACAACTTGTCCCAAGGTCATAATTCTATCAGAGAGGAGGCGATGACGGCTGGTAGATGAGGATATTTCCCGGCGCACGATTGCCATATCGGTGAAGGCGTCGAAGCTGACCGCTCGGGGGCTTGCCTATGTTGTCCGGGCGGTGGGGCGCAAGATCGCCAAGGCGCACCGGGCAAAGCAGACACCTCACGGCAAGCAGACCGTAAAAAAGCTCATGGCGCACGGCACATCCACCAGCAGCCTTGAACTGTCCGGGGACACAAAGCTCTTTGACCGGGTAGCCCGGAAATGGAATGTGGACTATGCCTTTTATCAGACCGAACCGGGGAAATACCTGCTGTTCTTCAAGTCCGGGCAGGCGGACGCTATGACCGCCTGCTTTTCGGAATATTCCCGCAAGGTGCTGGATAAGGCCAAGTCCCGCCAGCCCACGATCCCCGAACAGATGAAGCAGGCGGAACAGCAGCTTGCCAAGGAAAAGCCGCCCAAGGAGCATATCAAGGAGGTGTCGCATGACAGATAAGCTCCGTAAATATGTGCTGCCAAACATTCCCTATGTGTTCATCGGCTGGGCGTTCCTCAAGCTGGGGACGGCCTACCGTCTGGCGGCGGGCGGCGATTTTGCCCATAAGTTTATCGGTTTGGGACAGACCGTCGGCGCGGCCTTTGCCGATTTCGCCCCCGGCCTTGCCCTCTTTGACTGGCTGGTGGGTATTGTGGGCGCGGTGGCGTTCCGCCTGCTGATTTACTTCAAAAGCAAGAACGCCAAGAAATACCGCCGGGATGCGGAGTACGGCAGCGCCCGCTGGGGCAACGAAAAGGACATCAAGCCCTTTGTCGATCCTAAATTTGAAAACAATATGCTGCTGACCGCCACGGAACGGCTCACCATGAACACCCGTCCGAAAAATCCCGCTAACGCCCGCAACCTCAATTTCTGCGGGATCGGCTCGTCCGGCTCCGGCAAGACCCGCTTTTGGCTCACGCCGCAACTCCTGCAAGCACATTCTTCCTATGTGGTGGTAGACCCCAAGGGCGGTGTGCTGGGGCAGGTCGGCTCATTTTTGCAAAAACGGGGTTATAAAATCAAGGTGTTCAACAGCATTGATTTTTCAAAATCCATGCACTATAACCCGCTGGCGTATATCAAGACCGAGGCCGACATTCTAAAGTTTGTCAACGCCCTCATTTCCAACACCAAGGGCGACGGCAAGGAGGGCGATCCGTTCTGGACGAAAGCGGAAACGCTTTTGTACTGCGCCCTGCTGGGCTACATCATTTTTGAGGGAGCCGAGGAGGATCGCAACATGAATACGCTGGTGGACATGATCTCCGGCATGGAGGTAAAGGAGGATGACGAGGATTTTCTCAACGCCGTGGACTATATGTTCAAGGGGCTGGAACAGCGCAAGCCGAATTGCTTTGCAGTGAAGCAGTATAAAAAATACAAGCTAAGCAGCGGCAAGACGGCCAAAAGTATTTTGATCTCTTGCGGCGCGCGGCTTGCTCCCTTTGATATTCCCCAGCTTCGGGAGATCATGTCCTATGACGAGCTGGAGCTTGACCGCATGGGAGATTGCCGGACGGCGACCTTTTTCTGTATCAGCGATACCGACAGTACCTACAATTTCCTTGTGGCGCTGGCCTTTTCGCAGATGTTCAATCTCCTGTGTGAACGGGCGGACAATGTTCACGGCGGCAGGCTGCCCCATCATGTGCGGGTGCTGTGGGACGAAGCGGCCAACACCGGGCAGGTGCCAAACTTGGAAAAGCTGGTGGCGGTCATCCGCTCCCGTGAGATCAGTCTGTGCCTGCTGTATCAGCAGCTTGCCCAATGCAAGGCCATCTACGACAAGAACGCGGAAACCATCCTCGGCAACATGGACAGCGTGCTGTTCCTCGGTGGCCGTGAGGCCAGTACCATCAAGGAAATTTCGGAAAACTGGCTGGGCAAGGCCACCATCTCGATGCAGACTGAGGGGCGCTCCCGTGGACAGTCCGAAAGTTACAGCCAGAACACCCAACGGCTCGGACGGGAGCTGATGACCCCAAGTGAGCTTGCCACCATGCCCGGAGATCGGTGCATTTTACAGCTCCGGGGATTGCCGCCGTTCTATTCCAAAAAGTACGATTTGAAACAGCACCCCAATTATCGCTTTACGGCGGAGGCCGATAAAGTGAAAAACGCCTTTGACCTCGACAGGCTCATTGACCGCCGCAGGCGACCGGGTATGAACGAGGAATGTGAGGTGTACGAAGTGTCCGTGCCGGACGAGGCGATCACAGACGAGGACGAGGACATTCTCAACTATGACGACCTCGACGACCCGGACGCTTTTGTATAGAGCTTTGGGACATTTCGTCCCAAAGAAGAACTCACACTCTGCCTTACGACGAAAGTGTGAGTTAGAAGAATTATTCTGATTTGCTGTCTGTGTTATCGGCACTCACTTGGCGGACTGTAACCAACTGTTGCAACTTCTCCCCAACTCCGTGCAATTCTCTGGTCTGGGCTTTCATTTCTTTCAAAAAATCATCAAAATCGCAGTCCACGGAAAAGAATGTTGCATAGGAGTCAAAATCAATGTTAAACGCTTCTTTGTATGTACGCTCACCATCTTGGTAGACCACTTGCCCCGAAAGAGGATATTTGTCTGTGTTTTCACGGAATTTGTTTGAGCCGAAGTAGAGATCATAATGTTGCCCAATTCCAATAATACATTCTTTGCCGTTTGCTCGCTTTAACATTTCGCTAAATGAAGGCTCTTTGAGGCTGTCTAAAAAAGTTTGGTCAAGTTGTATGCGTACATGATTTGCAAGACGTTTTCCATGATTTGAAAAACGCAGCCCGTAAAACACTTTTCGCTCATAAATAAGCTCAACGGTTATATATGGACGATTATCTTCTTCATATTGACGGCGCATCTCAGCAGCTTGATCTCTTGAAGCCTTGGTTGCCCCATAGTTATAGTAGCAAATAAGAATTGTAGCTAAAACATAGATTGCGGTTAACACAACCATTGCCCAATCAGTCATTTATTTTCACCTCACTAATTGTTTTTATCTACATTATACCGCAATTCAAATTGCCAAGCAATGAGAAAGGAGCCCTTTTTATGTTACCAAGAGCCCCTCCCGCAAAAAAGAAACCTTGTATAAAAACCAGTTAGTAGGCTGCCGCCCGCAAGGGCGGCTTTTTTCATGGCCGGGGCTTTGTCCCCGGAGAATAGGAGGCTATATGCAGTTTTTCGCTTCTGCCATCACCACTTTGCAGACCCTTGTGATTGCCCTCGGCGCTGGCCTTGGCGTGTGGGGCGTGGTCAATCTGCTGGAGGGCTATGGCTCGGACAACCCCGGCGCTAATGCTCATGTACGGTAGAGAAGCACAAGACATGGATAGCCAGCCCTGCCACTATTCCGAAGTCAGGGGAACGCAATAGAAAAATTCATAGCTGTATGCTATACTTAATTAGCATTTGAACATATCAAGCTGACACAGCAATCTCTTTGCTTGCCGTTAATGTGCGTCTACCAACAGTCCGCAGAAAGCAAGAGTAGCGTAAAGGTATAAAAATTTCAAACTTCTTTGTAAC
The DNA here is from genome assembly GCF_046197855.1 of Hominenteromicrobium mulieris. Lineage (GTDB taxonomy): Bacteria > Bacillota > Clostridia > Oscillospirales > Acutalibacteraceae > Hominenteromicrobium > Hominenteromicrobium mulieris. Next base: position 1,896,752 of record NZ_CP173188.1, read on the forward strand.
GAAATTCCGATTTCTCCGTCTAACCTATGAAGCTGAAGGAGGTGATGACAAGTATGGACTATGAAAAGCTCTATAAAGCCTACTATTTACAGGTATACTCGTATACTATTTCTCTTGCCAAAAATCGTGAGATAGCAGAGGAAATCACGCAGAACACATTCTATAAGGCTGTTTCTACAACATCACAATTCAAAGGTAAGTCAGATGAATTGACATGGCTCTGCTCCATAGCAAAAAATCTTTACCATGATGAAATGCGAAGCCGTCAGCGAGTAGCTGATGTGAGTGAAATCAATGACTTGCCATCAAATGAAAATGTTGAGAACTCAGTTGCAGATTCTGACATGGCGTTCCGCATACACCTCGTTCTTCACCGTTTGGAAGAACCATACAAAGAAGTCTTTCAGCTTCGCGTATTCGGGGAACTATCTTTTTCACAAATCGCTGCAATTTTTGGAAAAACAGAATCATGGGCGAGAGTTACTTATCATCGTGCAAAGCTAAAAATTCAAGAAAGGATGGATGAAAAGCATGAGTAAACAATGCGATATTGTTCGAGATATTCTTCCGCTGTATGTTGACGGTGCTTGCAGCGAAGCAAGCGCAGAGATGGTAAAAGAGCATTTGAACGCCTGTGCTGATTGTAACGCAATTTATCAGAAATTGCTTTCTCACACGAGCGAAGATGTTCTTCACGAAGAAAGCGAAAGCGTTATTATGCGCCATGAGGCAAAAGAAAAGCAGAGGGGCAGGAAAAAGATAACGATTGCTGTTCTCGTTTCCATCGCTCTTTGTACCATTGCAATTTTTACAGCTCTCTTTCTGTTACCTATAAACATTGCTTATGAGCCTGTCAAAATCGACTTCCCATTTGAGGTTGAAGATGTCGAAAGCGTTGAAATGTACCACTATGACGGAGTGCCTGCATCAGCAGAAAAGAAAGTAGTTGTTGCTGAAAATGATATAAAGACCCTGTATGATAAGTTCAAGGACTTATTCTTAAAAGACAAAACAACTGAGGAAACTGCCGGAGCAGATGTGACCAGCTTTAGATTTAACCTCTCAGATGGAACAAGCTACGATTTGATTTACGCCTGCTATGGAGTTAAAAACGGCGAATTGAAGTCAGAAGCAGGCGGTTTTAAGTATTTCACAAGTGCGGATATTGGCTCTTATTGGAACAATTTGAATACGGACCTTGAAGCAATTCCTATCAATGAGAGTGAATTGCCGTGAGCAGATAGCAAACCCAGCCGAGCCTGTCAACGGTCAAGATGAACGGCGCAAATGCGCCGCCGTTGACAGCCCCGCCCGTCTTTGCTGTTCGGTAATCAAGAGGGCGACAGCACAAGATGCTGCCGCCCTCTGCCATTATTCAGAAAGGGGGATTTTCCATGACCGAACACGAAAAGTATCAAGAACATATCCGGCATACACACGATGCCTTTTGCAAGACTGTTATTCGCCACGCTGCCATAGACGCAGCCCGGAGCATACGGAGCCGCCGCAAGCGGGAAATCTCGCTTGAATATCTGATAGAAGAAAAACACTATCCATTCAGTACCACAGATAAATACTTTGCGGAGCAATCCGGCATGACCAGCTATCCGCTTTTCGTCTGTGGTCAGATGGTGCTTTTGGAAAGTCCAGAGCTTGCCGCAGCCCTGTCCGCACTATCACAGATGGAACAGGAAATCATTTTCTTGTACTACTTCCAACGATTGACGCATAGGGAGATTGGACGGAGATATGGACGGGCTGGCAACACAACCGGGCGGCGTATTCAGATGATTTTACGGCGGCTACGGGCAGAGTTGGAGGGCTTGTCCTATGAACCAGCTACTTCCCTATGAAACAATCGTTAAGGCAAGCGAGGGCGACCCGGAAGCTGTTGCCGCCGTCCTATCCCATTATGCCGGATATATCCGCTCTTGTGCGAAAATGGACGGACAGATCAACACAGATATGCAGGAACATATCGTCGGGCGGCTGATAGAAAGCCTGTTGAAGTTCCGCTTTGACCGCTAAGCAGAAAAGTTGTATAATTAGAGCCTGACAAATTAAACTTTAATGGGGGTGGAGCAAATGGAACAGATTATCAATTATAGAGACATACCCACAGATAAAAGGCTTGACATATTAAATGCTCTTGAGCGAATAGGTTTTTTTCCTGCATACGGCGGTGTGAAAACCATGCAACAAATTATGGAAAAGTCAGTTCCGGGTTCAGGTCCACAATTCTATTTCGTTTTCCGTGAAAATGAGTTGATAGGGTACAATTTTCTCATTGGTGACACTAAGAAATATAAAGCGTTCCCATGGCTTGCTATTAGCAATATGGATGAGCAGAAGTTGGCTGTTTGCGAAGAACTGATGAAAATACAAATTGCTTTTTTTGAAGAACTCGGAATGCAAAAGATAGCAGATCATTGCGTTAGGATTATGGAAGATTACAGAAAAGGGATTGGAAAGCGAAAAGAAAGCGATTGCAGATAAATTCCATTTGAAAAACGGCTGACAATTTAATACCGCCGCCCATCACAGCGGCATATAAGCAGTAAATCTTGAAAAAGGTTTGCTGCTTTTTTTGCGCCTATTTTCAAAAATCTTTGGCAAACCACACCGCCGGATTGTTGTAGGGAGCAGGACGGGGAAATCAAAAAAATTTCCGCTGCATTTGCCAAAACGCACCTTTTTCACCGTTGTAGTGGTGAACAGCGGGCAGAACACGCCGCCGCAATCGCTATATTGGTGGAGCAAGCCAGTATATCCGCAAACCAGAGCCGCCGAGGAAAGCGGCAGTTTTTTAGAGCAAGATTCTACCACGGTGCCAAAATCCGCATATCTGCGGTTTTGCCCCTTTGGTAAATCTTGTTGGGGAGTGCCTTCCCCAAACCCTGCTCATGCGCCCTGTCGGGCGAGAAAGGAGGTCAACGCTTGAAGAAAAAATACAACACGCCCCACCGCTGCCATGTGGTCAAAACCCGCATGACCGAGGAAGAATACGCCGACTTTACCGAGCGGCTGAAACACTATGACATGAGCCAAGCCGAATTTATCCGGCAAGCCATCACACGGGCGACTATTCGCCCCATCGTTACCGTTTCCCCGGTCAACGATGAACTGCTGTCCGCCGTTGGCAGGCTGACCGCCGAATACGGAAAAATCGGCGGCAACCTCAATCAGATCGCCCGCGTCCTCAATGAGTACGGCACACCATACAACGCCCTGTCCGTTGAAGTCCGCGCCGCCATTTCTGACCTTGCCGCCTTGAAGTTTGAAGTCTTGCGAAAGGTAGGTGACGCTGTTGGCAACATTCAAACATATCAGCTCTAAAAATGCGGATTATGGCGCAACCGAGCAGTACCTCACCTTTGAACATGATGAGTTTACCATGAAGCCCACCCTTGATGAAAGCGGGCGGCTCATGCTCCGGGAGGACTACCGAATAGCAACGCTGAACTGCGGCGGCGAGGATTTTGCTGTTGCCTGTATGCGATCCAATCTCCGTTATGGGAAAAACCAAAAACGAGAAGATGTGAAAAGCCACCACTACATTATCAGCTTTGACCCACGGGACGCAGTAGACAACGGCTTGACCGTAGACCGGGCGCAGGCGTTGGGCGAGGAATTTTGCCGGAAACAGTTTCCCGGACACCAAGCCATTGTCTGCACCCACCCGGACGGACATAACCACAGCGGAAATATCCATGTGCATATCGTTATCAATTCTCTGCGGATAGCGGAAGTTCCGTTCCTGCCTTACATGGACAGACCGGCGGACACCCGCGCCGGGTGCAAGCACCGCTGCACAGACGCGGCGATGGAATACTTCAAAGCCGAAGTCATGGAGCTGTGCCACCGGGAAAATCTCTATCAAATCGACCTTTTGCATGGCAGCAAGAACCGCATTACCGAGCGCGAGTATTGGGCGCAGCGGAAAGGACAGGCAAAGCTGGACAAGGAAGCTGCCGCCTTACCAGCCGAGGAGCAGCCAGCCAAGCCCACGAAGTTTGAAACAGACAAGGAAAAATTGCGGCAGACCATACGCGCCGCGCTGTCCTCTGCCGCCAGCTATGACGAGTTCTCCGCCGTTCTTTTGCAGCAGGGCGTGACCGTCAAGGAGAGCCGGGGGCGGCTATCCTATCTCACGCCGGACAGGACAAAGCCCATTACCGCCCGCAAGCTGGGCGACGATTTTGACCGCACCGCCGTTCTTGCCCTTTTGGAACAGAATGCCCACAGAACCGCCGAGCAGACCGCAGCCATACCCGAATATCCCCGCAGCATAAAGGAGCGTTTGCAGGGTAAAAAAGCTGTCCAAACCGCCCCGGAAAAGGACGGTATTCAGCGTATGGTTGACCGGGCGGCAAAACGAGCGGAGGGAAAAGGCGTGGGATATGACCGCTGGGCGGCAGTCCACAATCTGAAACAAATGGCGGCTACCGTTGCCGCCTACGGGCAGTACGGCTATTCGCCGGAGGAACTGGACGCAGCCCTTGTATCTGCCAATGCGGATTTACAGGACAGCACCGCCAAGCTGAAAGCCCTGGACGCTGCTATCCGGGAGAAAAAAGAGCTTCAGACACAGGTGATTGCCTATGCCAAGACCAAGCCTGCCCGTGATGGTCTGAAAGCACAGAAAACGGAGAAAGCCCGCAGCACCTATCGGGAACGGTACGAAAGCGATTTTATCATAGCGGACGCAGCCGCCCGTTATTTCCGGGCGCATGGCGTTTCCAAGCTGCCAAGTCATAAGGCGCTGCAAGCGGAAATCGAGCAGCTTACCGCCGAAAAGAACGCCCACTACAACGAATACCGGGAGAAAAAAGCCCGCGTCAAGGAGCTGCATACCGTGAAAAGCAATCTTTCCCAAATCCTGCAAGGCGAGAAAGACAGAGAGAAAACACACGAACAGGAGCGTTAAAAACCGCCCCAAACGATACCAAAACGGGGATATGCCCTGCACCCTATCCGCAATACTACCCACCTTTGAAACGGGGCATACAGCGCAGGAAATCCCCGAAAATGATACCGAGAAACAACATTTTTACCGACCTATCCGCTTATACCAGCGGAAGCGGCAGAAAGGAGCGAGAAATGCCGCGCATGAGCAAAAAGCGGCGGTTGGAATGGAGCTTTTTCCTCAACCACCGAAACCGTATTACTTACAATGACCTTTGCCGGGGCTGCACACACGGCTGCAAGCAGAGCTTCCGGGCGATTATCGTCCTCTGCCCCCGGTATTTCTCTAAGAGATGGAAACACAGGGAGGACACCGCCAATGGCAGATAACCGCAAATATTACTACCTCAAACTGAAAGAAAACTTCTTCGACAGCGATTCCATTGTGCTGTTAGAGGACATGAAAGACGGGATTTTGTATTCCAATATTCTCTTGAAGCTGTACTTAAAATCGCTGAAAAATGGCGGCAGATTACAGCTTGACGAGCATATCCCCTATACCGCCCAGATGATAGCCACGCTGACCCGTCACCAAATCGGGACGGTGGAACGGGCGTTAGCCATCTTCCAGCAGTTAGGGCTTGTGGAGCAGCTTGACTGCGGGCTGCTTTATATGACCGACATTGAGCTGATGATCGGTCAATCCTCTACCGAAGCGGAACGGAAACGCGCCGCAAGGCTTGAAAACAAGGCGCTTTTGCCGCCGCGGACAAATGGCGGACATTTGTCCGACATTCGTCCACCAGAGATAGAGATAAAGAAAGAGATAGATATAGAGTTAGAAAAAGAGGGAGAGTTAAAGGGACAAGCCCCCGCCCGCCGCTATGGCAGATACAACAATGTTTTTCTTTCCGATACGGAACTGGACGAGCTGAAAGCGGAACTGCCCGACAAATGGGAGTATTATATTGACCGCTTATCTACTCATATAGCGTCCAAAGGAACGAAATACCGTAGCCATGCAGCCACGATATACAAGTGGGCGCAGGAGGACGAAGCCAAGAAACCGCCGAAAAAAGGCATACCCGATTACACCTTTAAGGAGGGCGAGAGTTTATGACTGAACTTTTTACCGATACCGTTTTGAATATGATGACTACTACCGCAGAGCCGGAGGACTACACAGGCGAGGACGGGCTGCTTTACTGCGGCAAGTGCCGCACCCCGAAAGAAGCCTACTTCCCGGAAAAGCAAGCCGCCCCGTTTGGGCGTGACCGCCACCCGGCAGAATGTGACTGCCAGAAAGCCAAGCGTTTGGAGCGTGAAACCGCCGAACAGCGCAGAAAGCACCTTGATACCGTGGAGGACTTGAAACGCCAGGGATTTACCAATCCCACCATGCAGGAATGGACTTTCGCCAATGACAACGGGAAATGCCCGCAAATGGAGATTGCACACTTCTATGTGGAGCATTGGGAAATCATGCGCGAGGAAAATATCGGCTATCTGCTATGGGGCAAGGTCGGCACAGGAAAAAGCTATTTTGCCGGGTGTATCGCTAATGCCCTCATGGAGCAGGAAGTCGCTGTCCGCATGACGAATTTTTCTGCGATTTTGAATGACCTGACCGCCAGCTTTGGGGGGCGCAACGAGTATATCGAGCGTCTTTGCCGATTTCCTCTGCTTATCATTGATGATTTTGGAATGGAGCGCGGCACAGAGTACGGTTTAGAACAGGTCTACAATGTGATTGACAGCCGCTACCGCAGCCGCAAGCCCCTAATCGTCACCACCAATCTGACATTGGACAGCCTGCAAAATCCGCTGGACACCGCCCATGCCCGGATTTATGACCGCCTTTTGGAAATGTGCGCCCCTATCCTCTTTACGGGTGAGAACTTTCGCCGGGAAACGGCGCAAGCCAAGCTGAACAGGCTGAAAAAGCTAATGGGGGCCCCACAAAGCCGTAAGGCTTTGCGGGGAGAGGAGGAGCAAGGAAATGAGCGTAGTTTTCCGCTCCAGCGGGAAACGGAGCCGAATGGACTTTGCGACGACGAGATGAAATGAAAGGAGTTGCCTATGGCAGAGAACAAGCAGAACACCACCCCGGAACGCCGCCCGGACTGCGTGACAGAGATCCGCATGGGCAACACCGTCCTTGTCGTTTCCGGCTTTTTCAAGAAAGATACCACCGACACCGCAGCCGATAAGATGATGAAAGTGCTGGAGGCGGAAGCCGCCGCAGGACACAAAGCCCAGCTTTCGCCTTAACGCTACAAGCCGCACAGAAAAATCGTCATTTTACCGGGCGGTAAAGAAGCAGAAGCCGCTATACAGACAGCCGCCCCATGTGGTATAATCGAAATACGGAATAGTGGGGCTGGCTGTCGGAAACGGAGGATTTTATGTTAAGACAGACCACCCAGAAAATCACTGCCCTTTATCCAAGACTATCCCATGAGGACGAGCTGCAAGGCGAGAGCAATTCCATTTCCAACCAGAAGCGTATTCTTGAAACCTATGCAAAGCAGAACGGCTTTTCCAATCTGCGCTGGTACACGGACGACGGTTATTCTGGTGCGAACTTTCAAAGACCCGGTTTCCAAGCCATGCTTGCGGACATTGAAGCCGGAAAAGTCGGGACAGTTATCGTAAAGGATATGTCGAGGTTAGGGCGAAACTACCTGCAAGTGGGAATGTATACGGAAATGATTTTCCCACAGAAAGGTGTCCGCTTCATCGCTATCAATGACGGAGTGGACAGCGCACAGGGCGACAATGATTTTGCCCCGCTGCGGAATATCTTTAACGAATGGCTGGTGAGAGATACGAGCAAGAAAATCAAAGCAGTAAAACGCTCAAAAGGCATGAGTGGCAAGCCCATCACAAGCAAGCCTGTGTATGGTTACCTCATGGACGAGGACGAAAATTTCATTATTGACGAGGAAGCTGCACCCGTAGTCAAGCAGATATACAACCTCTGCCTTGCCGGGAATGGTCCGACCAAGATAGCCCGTATGCTCACAGAGCAGCAGATCCCCACGCCGGGGACGCTGGAATACCGCAGGACGGGCAGCACCCGCCGCTACCACCCCGGCTATGAATGCAAGTGGGCGACCAATACCGTTGTGCATATCCTTGAAAACCGGGAATACACAGGCTGTCTGGTAAATTTCAAGACAGAAAAGCCCTCTTACAAAGTCAAGCACAGCGTAGAAAACCCGGAGGAAAAGCAAGCGATATTCGAGAACCACCACGAGCCTATCATAGACACCCAAACATGGGAACGGGTGCAGGAGCTTCGCAAGCAGCGCAAACGCCCCAACCGCTATGATGAAGTGGGCTTGTTCTCCGGCATACTGTTCTGTGCAGACTGCGGCAGTGTGATGTATCAGCAGCGATACCAGACGGACAAGCGCAAGCAGGACTGTTATATCTGCGGCAACTACAAGAAACGCACCCATGACTGTACGGCGCACTTTATCCGCACCGACCTCTTGACCGCTGGTGTACTATCCAATCTGCGGAAAGTGACCAGCTATGCGGCAAAGCATGAAGCTCGGTTTATAAAGCTCTTGATTGAGCAGAACGAGGACGGGGGCAAGCGCAGGAACGCCGCCAAGAAAAAGGAACTGGAAGCCGCCGAGAAACGCATAGCCGAGTTATCCGCTATCTTCAAGCGGCTGTATGAGGACAGCGTGACCGGGCGCATATCAGACGAGCGTTTCACGGAGCTTTCGGCAGACTATGAAGCCGAACAGCAGGAATTGAAAGAGCGTGTTGCCAGAATACAGGCGGAGCTTTCTAAAGCGCAGGAAGCCACCGTAAACGCAGAAAAGTTTATGAACATTGTCCGCAAGCACATGAACTTTGAAGAACTGACCCACACCCTCTTGCGTGAGTTTGTAGAGAAAATCGTTGTGCATGAGTGCAGCTATGACGAGAACAAGACCCGTAGGCAGGACATTGAGATTTATTATTCTTTTGTTGGCAAGGTGGACTTGCCCGAATAACCGCCCGACCTGTCCGACACAATGCGCAAGTGCCGGATAGGAACGGCAAAATTTTTACACTTCTACTACTTCTTTATCGAACATCAGTAAAGTCTCAGGGCATGAAGCAGCTCATGGCGGGCGGCGGCATCATCGTGCTGGGTACGACCCTGATCCCTCTGCTGTCCACCCTGTTTTAAGGGCGTAAAGCATGGGATTTCTCACCGACTGGCTGACAGACTGGCTAAAAGAGCTGCTGATCGAGGGTATCATGGGCAACCTCACGGGGCTTTTTGATACGGTCAATTCCCGTGTCGGAGAGATTGCGGTGCAAGTGGGAACCACCCCGGCGGCATGGAACGCCGGGGTATTCTCCCTGATCCGGCAACTTTCTGAAACGGTGATACTGCCGATTGCCGGTCTGATCCTCACCTTTGTTGCTACCTATGAGCTGATCCAACTCATTATCGAGAAGAACAACCTGCATGATCTGGACTACTGGATCTTCTTCAAGTGGATATTCAAAACGGCCTGCGCCATTTTGATTTTGTCCAACACTTTCAATATCGTCATGGCCGTGTTCGATGTGTCCCAAAGCGTTATCGCCCGGGCAACCGGGATCGTGCAAGGCTCAACGGACATTTCGGAGGCCATGCTTGCCGACTTGGAGGCCACGCTGGAAGCGCTGGGGCTTGGCTCTCTGTTGGGGCTGTGGCTGCAATCCCTGCTCATTCATGTGACCATGTGGGCGATCAATGTTGTTATCTTCGTGATTGTCTATGGCCGCATGATCGAAATATACCTGCTGACCAGCTTAGCCCCCATCCCCGTTGCTACGCTCTCTAACCGGGAACTGGGCAATACCGGGCAGAACTATTTGAAGTCCCTGTTTGCCGTGGGATTTCAAGGGCTGCTCATTCTCGTCTGCGTTGCCATCTATGCGGTGCTGATACAGGGTATCGCCACAAGCGGCGACCCCATCGGCGCGATATGGGGCTGCATGGGCTATTCCGTGCTGCTCTGCTTCTGCCTGTTCAAAACTGGCTCCATCGCCCGCAGCGTGTTCAGCGCACATTAAAGGAGGGACAGCTGTAAAACTTGCTGTTGAATTTTACAGCAGAATGGGGTATACTGTGTTTGAAAGGAGCTGATAGATATGCCGAACATTAAACCCATTTCTGACCTGCGAAATTACAGCGAGGTACTGCATGATGTGGCTGTGGGCGCTCCTGTCTTTTTAACGAAAAACGGGCGCGGGCGGTACGCCATCGTGGATATGCAGGACTATGAGAGAACACAAGCGACCATCCGCCTGATGAATGAGCTTGCAAAAGGCCGTCACTCTGGCGAAACGGAAGGCTGGCTGACACCGGACGATATGAGGGCGCATTTCCGCGCAAGAGCGAATGAAGAATAAAATACATTATTCACCCGAGTCCCGTCGTGATTTGGATGACATTTGGGATTACATCGTATCGGAACTTCAAAATCGTTCTGCTGCGGAGCGCGTGATCAATCGCATTATAGACGCGGTTGACCCGTTGAAAAATTTCGCAGAAATGGGAACCCCGTTATCCTCTATTGCAGATATAGGAACTGACTATCGTTTTCTTGTCAGCGGCAATTATATGGTGTTTTATCGTGTGCAAGGCAACGATGTCTACATTGACCGTGTTCTGTATGGCCGCAGCGATTACATGAGCGTCCTGTTCAAAGACTTGCTGCGCGAAGAAACAACCGAATAAACATCATTTTTGCTGACCCTAACAAAATGATCCGACAAGACCGCTTGCTTTCATGCTGGCGGTTTTTTCATGTCCAAAGGAGCGTGACAATATCGAAAAATATTCCATTATCTACGCTGACCCGCCGTGGCGCTACTCTGCAAAGAAAGTGCAGGGCGCGGCAGAAAATCACTACCCCACCATGAGCATTGAGGAATTGTGTGCGCTGCCTGTGGCCGAGCTTGCGGCCAAGGACAGCGCCCTTTTCATGTGGGCGACCTTTCCCCAGCTCCCGGAGGCTCTGCGGCTTATCCGTGCGTGGGGCTTCACCTATAAATCCGTTGCGTTCGTCTGGCTCAAAAAGAACAAAAAGGCGGATAGCTGGTTTTATGGGCTGGGCTTCTGGACGAGGGCGAACGCCGAGATCTGTCTGCTGGCGACCAAGGGACACCCGAAGCGGCAGGCCGCCGACATTCACCAGTTTATCATTTCGCCCATCGAAGCCCACAGCAAAAAGCCGGATGAAACCCGTGATAAGATCGTTGCCCTCATGGGCGATTTGCCCCGTGTGGAGCTGTTCGCACGGCAGACCTCTCCCGGCTGGGATGTGTGGGGCAACGAGGTAGAGCCGACGATCCCGGACTTTGGGACAAATTGTCCCAAACTGGAGGTGACAGACTGATGCCCTATGTGAATGTCCCGAACGACCTTTCCAAGATCAAGACAAAAATCGCGTTCAACCTCACCAAGCGGCAGCTCATTTGTTTTGGTATCGGGGCGGCGGTGGGTATTCCGACCTACCTTTTGACCCGGCAGGCCATCGGCAACACCGGGGCACTGTTCGCTATGCTGGCGATCATGCTCCCGGCGTTCCTGCTGGCGATGTACGAAAAGGACGGACTGCCCTTTGAAAAGGTGATCCGCAACATCGTCCGGGTCAAGTTTACCCGCCCCGGCATCCGCCCGTACCGAACGAAAAATATCTATGCCCCATTTGCGCGAAAGGAGAAGCCTATTGAGCAAAGCAAAAAAGCAGAAAAATGCAAATAAGCACCGGGCGCTGTCCGCCCAGCAGACCATTCCCTATATCGCCATGCACCCAGACGGGATCTGCCAGCTCCCCGGCGGGCTTTACACAAAGACGCTGGAATATGAGGACATCAATTATGCCGTGGCGTCCACGGAGGATCAGACTGCCATTATCAGCGGGTGGAGCGCGTGCCTGAATTATTTTGACAGCTCTCTACCGTTCCAGCTTTCCTTTGTCAACCGCCGCAGCCGCAATGTTAGCCGCTACAAAGTGAATATCCCGGCGCAGGAGGATGACTTCAACAGCATCCGGGGCGAATATGTGGAAATGCTCAAAGGCCAGATCGCCAAGAGCAACAACGGCATTGAGCGGTACAAATACATCACCTTTGGCCTGCCTGCCGAGGGTGTAGCGGAGGCGCGTCCCCGGCTGGGGCGCGTGGAGGCGGATGTCATGGGCAATCTGAAACGGCTGGGCGTCCAGTCCCGCCCGCTGGATGGCCGGGATCGGCTGGCGGTGCTGCATGGGCAGATGCACCCCGGCGGGCGTGAGCCGTTCCGCTTTGCGTGGAAAGATATTACCAAGACAGGCATGGGGACAAAGGACTACATCGCCCCGGACAGTTTCGACTTTCGGCAGAACCGGACTTTCCGTGTCGGCCAGATGTGGGGCGCGGCGTCCTATTTGCAGATCATGGCGTCGGAGCTTTCGGATAAGCTGCTGGCGGAGATTTTGGAGCTGGACGCCGAGCTGACCGTCACCATGCACATTCAGACGGTAGACCAGCTCAAGGCCATTAAGACGATCAAGGGAAAAATCTCCGACATAGGCCGCATGAAAGTGGAGGAACAGAAAAAGGCTGTCCGTGCCGGGTATGATATGGAGATTTTGCCGCCTGACCTCATTACCTTTTCCAAGGACGCCGCCGAGCTGCTCTCCGACCTGCAAAGCCGCAATGAGCGAATGTTCCTGCTGACCTTTACTGTGGTGAACCTCGCTCCCACCCGGCAGCGGCTTGAAAACGATGTGTTCACGGTGAGCGGCATCGCGCAGAAATACAACTGCGCCCTGCGCCGTCTGGACTGGCAGCAGGAGCAGGGGTTTGTGTCCTCGCTGGCGCTTGGCTACAACGGCATTGAGATCCAGCGGGGCATGACTACCAGCTCCACGGCCATTTTCATTCCCTTTATGACCCGTGAGCTTCGCATGGACGGACAGGCGCTCTACTACGGCATGAACGCTCTTTCCAATAATGTCATCATGGCTGACCGCAAAAAGCTCAAATCCGCCAACGGAATGTACCTCGGCTCTACGGGCAGCGGCAAGAGCTTTGCCGCCAAGCGGGAGCTGATCAATGTGTTCCTCGCCACCAATGACCGCATCATCGTGGTTGACCCGATGGGCGAATATGCCCCGCTGGTGCGGCGCTTGGGCGGGCAGGTCATTGAGATCGCCCCGGACAGCCCGCACCACATTTCGCCTATGGACTTGCAAATGAATATCAATGACGAGGACAGTCCGCTTTCCATGAAGGCGGATTTTCTGCTGTCCCTGTGTGAGCTGATCGTGGGCGGCAAGGAGGGCTTGCAGCCCATCGAGAAAACCGTCATTGACCGCTGTGTGCGGCTGGTGTACCGGGAGATGGCGCTGGGACTGGAACCAGCGAAAACGCCGCTGCTGCAAGATCTGTATGAGGAGCTGCTGCGCCAGCCCGAGCCGGAGGCGCGGCGGGTGGCGACGGCGTTGGAGCTTTACTGCACAGGCTCTCTCAACCTGTTCAACCATCCCACGAATGTTGACCTCAATTCCCGTGTGGTCTGCATTGTCCTAAAGGGCTTGGGTGAAAACCTCCGCAAAATCGCCATGCACACCACCAATGAATTTGTCACGGCGGCGGTAAACGCCAACCATGCCGAGGGCGTGGCGACTTGGTGCTACTTTGACGAGTTCCATATCCTGCTCCGTGATCCGTTGACGGCCAGTTACTTTGTGGCGGTCTGGAAAATGCTCCGCAAAAAGGGCTGCGTCCCCTCGGCTCTGACGCAGAATGTGAAAGACCTGCTGGCCAGCCGGGAGATCGAAAACATTCTGGACAACACGGATTTCATGGTGTTGCTGTCGCAGGCGCAGAGCGACCGTGCGATCTTGGCAAAGCAGCTCGGTATTTCCGAGCATCAGCTCTCCTACATCACGCACTCCAATTCCGGCGAGGGCTTGCTGTTCTATGGAAATGTCACCATCCCGTTTGTAGACCGTTTCCCCCGTGGAGAGATCTATGACCTGCTGACTACCCGCCCGGAGGATCTTGCCCATGAGCGAACAGACGAGTAACCCCACTTCGGGACAAAATGTCCCGAAGTCCAAGTTTCGGCGGAAAAGCCGGCAAGAGCAAACGGCGGCGTCCAAGCTGCGGATGGAGTGCCGGGGCGAGAAGCTGGACGCCGCCCGGGAGAAGCTGGCAAAGCAGAAGCCGCCGAAAAAGCCCGGTGCGGTCAAGCGCCTTACCCACGCTGCCGGACACGGCGTCCACGGCTTTGTGCATGGCAAACTCTATGAGGTCGAGCATGAAAATGTCGGCACAGAGGGCGCACACCGTTCCGAGCTGGTAGCAGAGTCCGTGTACCGCTTTGGCAGGCGCAAGCTCCGCAAGGCCATCCGGGAACACCCGGCAAAGGCCGTGGAGCGTGCCGAGAGCAAGCACATCAAGGCCACGGCGGATTATTACTACCGCAAGACCGTGGAGGAACACCCGGAAATGCAGGATGGCGGCGCGGTGTCCCGGTATCTGCAAAAGCAGAAGATCAAGCGCCAGTACGCAAAGCAGGCGCGGGAGGCTGCCAGACAGACCGCCAAGGCCGCCGAGGGCACGGCGTCCGTCACTGGTAAGTTGACGGAAAAGGTGTCCGCCTATATTAAGGAACACCCCGGCGGGCTGCTCCTGCTGCTGGCGGCGTTTCTGCTGCTGGTAGTACTGCAATCGTGTATGTCCTCGCTGGTAACGGTGGGCAACGGCGTGGCCGGAGCCATCGGCGCGTCCACCTATGCCGCTGAGGATGCTGACCTGCTGGGGGCGGAGGCCGCCTACTGCGCTCTGGAGGACGAGCTGCAACGCTACCTCGACACCTACACCCGTACCCATGACTATGACGAATATCATTTTGACCTCGACACCATTGAACACGATCCCTATGTGCTGCTGTCCATCGTTTGCGCGCTCCATGAGGGCGAGTGGACGCTGGACGAGGTGCGGGGGACGCTCCAAATGCTCTTTGACCGCCAGTACATTTTGACCGAGGATGTGGTGGTGGAGGTGCGCTACCGTACCGTTACCCGGACGGACAGTGAGGGCAACAACTATGATGTTGAAGTTCCGTACAACTATTACATCTGCTATGTCACACTTGAAAACTTCAATCTCTCCCATCTGCCCGTTTACCTCATGGGCGAGGAAACCCTGTCCCGGTACGCCCTCTACATGGCGACGCTGGGCAACCGTCCCGACCTGTTCCCGTCCTCGCCCTATGTGGGCAAGTACACCAGCAAGCCCCCGTTGCATGAGATCCCGGAGGACTACCTTGCCGATGAAACCTTTGCCGCCATTCTAAAAGAGGCGGAAAAGTATGTGGGATACCCCTATGTTTGGGGCGGCAGCAGCCCGTCCACATCCTTTGACTGCTCCGGCTTCGTCAGCTATGTTTACAACCAATGCGGCTGGGACTTCGGGCGGCTGGGGGCGCAGGGGCTATACAACATCTCCGCACGGACAAGCAGCCCCAAGCCCGGCGACTTGGTATTTTTCACAGGGACTTATGATACGCCGGGGATCTCCCATGTGGGCATCTATGTGGGCGATGGCTGGATGCTTCATTGTGGCGACCCCATCAGCTATGCCAACCTCAACACGAGTTACTGGCAGTCCCATTTCTACGCCTACGGAAAATTGTTTTGACAGGAGGTTTTTTATGGCTATCTCCAAAAGCGCGAAAATTCAGGCTGAGATCGAAAAGGTCATGGCCAAGATCAACGAGCAGCAGGCACGGCTCAAGGAGCTGGAACAGAAAAAGCTGGAGGCCGAGAACAGCGAGATCGTGGAGATCGTGCGCGGCATGAGCGTTTCGCTCACCGACCTGCCCGTGCTGCTTCAGACCATCAAGAGCGGCGGCACTTTGGGACAGATTGTCCCGAAGTCCGATTCCGCGGATAAGGAGGACAGCGAATGAACAAGTGGATGAAGAAGCTGACGGCGGCGCTCTGCGCCGCTGTTTTGATGTGCGGCATGGCGGTCACGACCTACGCCGGGGGCGGTGAGGAATGGGATGGCCTTGCCCCGGTAGAGCCGCTGCCCACAGAAACCGTTGACCCCGGCGAGGGCTTCACCGAGGACGGCAACCTTGTGACCCGTGACCTGCTCTACGATAAGGCCACCAACAAGCAGTTCATCACGGTGCAGACCAGCGGCGGCAACACCTTTTACATCGTCATTGACTATGACAAGCCCACCGACGAGGACGGCGAGCAGTACCAGACCTACTTTTTGAACATGGTGGACGAGGCTGACCTGCTGGCGGCGATGCAGGCGGCGGGCGATGAGCTGCCGGAGTGTTCCTGTGCCGACAAATGCGCCGTGGGCGCTATCAACACGGATTGCACCGTCTGCGCTGTAAATATGGGCGAGTGCCAGGGCAAGGCTCCCGAGCCTGCGCCCGTGGTGGAGCCGGAGCCTGACCCCGAGCCGGAGCAGTCCAAAAGCAGCAGCGGGACACTCCTGCTGGTTCTGGCCGTGGCGGTCATCGGCGGCGCGGCGGGCTGGTATTTCAAAATCTACCGTCCCAAGAAGCAGCAGGCTACCGACGCTGCGGAGGACTATGGCGACGATTATGACGATACCCCGCCTTGGGAGGACGAGGACGAAACGGAAAGCGAGGGCGAGGAATGAGATTTACCAACAGTCCTTATGAGGACTTTATGAAAGAAAAGAGCTACTTCAAGGGTGTTCCGCTCAGCCTGCCGCCCAAAGGCTCCCGCTGTGACGGCTGCTCCTACTGGCGCGGGATCGGTTGCGTGTTCTGCTACCGGGAACAGCTCAAGTCCAAGACAGGGGGCAAAAATGAGCCGTGAGCTGACCCGGCAGGAAAAAACGGCGATCCGTAAGCTGGTGACAAAATGGTGCGCCAACTACGATAAAGATTATGGCTGCCTGCCGCTGGACTGTCCCTGCTATATGCTGGGCAAGTGCTGGACAGGCGCTTATTGCCGCTATTTCCGTTCGGCGGTGCTGCCCCTTGATCCCGTGCTGGAAAGGTCGCTGACCGTGGAGCGTATCACGGAAGCCCGGCCTTGCCCGGTGTGCGGCAGGGCTTTTCTTCCGGATGGGCGGCAGCGGTACTGCTCCCCGGTCTGCGCCGGGGCTGCCCTGCGGGAGCAGAAGCGGGCGTATATGCGCCGCAAACGGAGGTAGCGCGTGGAAAAATAGCCCCGGAAAACGCCTGCATTTACAAGGCTTTTCCGGGGCGCTTTTGGGGTGGGCGGTATGTTTTCCTGCCCGCCCCTGTTTTTGCAGAAATGCTTTCCACATCCAAGCGCCGAGCTTTGGGACATTTTGTCCCGAAGTCCCGGCTGAAAGGAGGACTTATGCCTAAATATTATGAGATCAGCGAGGCGGCGGCAAAGCGGGCAAAGGACATGAACAGCTATTCCGACTATGCCCCCGGCTCGGCCACGGCGGGCTACCGGGCGATGGTGGATGAAGCCTATGCGCTGGCAGAGAAGCAGAAGGCACAGGCCGATCCCATGTACCACGATAAGATCGATGCCCTTGTTGACCGCTACGCCCGCAGGCTGGCGGAAAATCTCAATGAGCGCAACGCCATTGATGCCCGTGTGCCGTCCATTCTAATCACCGGGGGCGGCAATTTCCCCGTGGCGAAAAAGGTCAAGCAGAACGCCGCCAGGGATCGCAACTACGGCGAGTACGCCGAAATTGAAAAGCTGCTGGACAAGATCCGCTCCACAGGCAGGGGCGGTATCAGCGCCGACGATGACCTTGCCGTGGAAAAGCTCACGAAAAAGCTGGAGGGAATGGAGTCCCAGCAGGCCATGATGAAAGCGGTCAATGCCTATTTTCGCAAGCATAAGACGCTGGAGGGCTGTCCCGAGCTGACGGCGGAACAGGTAGAAAAGGTCAAGGCGTCCATGTCCCAAGACTGGCGCAAAGACCCCGTTCCGTTTCCGTCCTATCTGCTCACCAACAATAACGCCAACATCCGCCGTGTACGCCAGCGCATCGAGGAACTGAGCCACAAGGCGGAGTTTGTGGGCTGGACATTTCCCGGTGGGGAGGCCAAGGTCAATGAGGCGGAGAACCGCTTGCAGCTCATTTTTGCGGATAAGCCGGACGCCGATACCCGGCAGGCGCTTAAAAGCGAAGGCTTCAAATGGGCGCCCAGCCAAGGGGCATGGCAGCGGCAGCTCAATCAGAACGCCATCCGTGCCGCCGCAAGGCTGGACTTCCTGCGCCCGGAGGATGGCAAAAGCCCCTATCAGCTCCAGCCCTTTGCAAAACGGGCGGAAAAGGATGTATCACGGTGAGGAGGGTATATGGACAAAAACCAAGGCTATGAGATCATCAAGGCCGTCATGCTGGAAAACGGCAGGGGCTTTGCGCTGGGGCATCATCCTACCGCTCCCTCGCCCTATGTCACATGGGCTTGCTACGATGACAAGGACGGCCAGCGGCAGTATGAATGGGGGCATTACGGCAGCGACCGTGCCGCTTTGGAACAGGACTTTGCGGCGCGGGTGCAGGAGTACCAGCGCCTTTACAATGTCGGTGTCAGGCGGGTCGAGGCTCCCGGCCTTTACAAGTATTATTCTACCCAGCGTCCCGTGGACATCGGGACATTTCCCAAGCCGCCCCGCAACGCCCCAGATGAGATCGTCAACTACGATCAGCGTGTCCCGGTTGAAAACGGATCGTTTCTGGCGTGGGGGCATTTGACCTACACACGGCCATTGACCAAGCGACAGGCGTCTGACTATGAGCTACGGCCTGCGCCCGACAATCCCGACAGACCCCGTTCGATCCGGGAGCAGATGAAAACCGCCGCAAAACAGGTCGAGGCTGACCGGGGGCAAGCCGCCCCAAAGAAAAATGCCCCTGACCGGGGCGACAGATAGGAGGACATTTATGGAGCAGGAACGCAATCCCAACAAGAACGCCGAGCTTGCGATGGAGCAGAACGGGAACATGATCGACGGCATCATCAACAATCTGCCTGTGCCGCCCCCGGCAGAAAAGCCGCTGGACAAGGTGCGGGAACACCCGCCCAAGCGCCGCAGCCGGGAGCGTGAGGAGCGTTGACAAAAAAGCGGCGGCGCTCTGTCCATCTTCATGTGATGGTGACGCCGGAGGAACAGGCATTGATCGCTGACCGCATGACCGAGGCCGGAATCTCCAACATGGGAGCTTATATGCGGAAAATGGCGCTCAACGGCTATGTCCTCCACGTTGACCTCTCGGACATCCGGGAGCTGGTGGCCTTGCAGCGGCGGTGTGCCAACAACCTAAACCAAGTGGCCGTCCATGCCAACACCTACGGCATCTACCCCTCGGAGATCGCGGCGCTCCAAAAGGACTATGCCGACCTTTGGGAGCCGCTGTCCGAGCTGCTGAAAAAGCTGTCGGCTGTGGTGAGCCTATGATTTGTCGGGGAGCGGCCTTGTGCCGTTCCCCGGCTTTCACGACCTCGGGACAAAATGTCTCGAGGTCGTGAAAGCTCGACATCCTTGTGCGCCTATTTTCCCAGAGGTATAATATGGGTAGAAGGACAAACCAACTTGATTTTTTGATGGAGGTAGCTGCTATGATCGTTCTCAAAATCCTTGCCGCCCCCGTGATGGTGGCGCTGTCCCTGCTGGCCGCTATGGTCACATTCCTGTTCTGCGTGGCGTCCGCCGTATGTGAGCTGGGTTGCATCGCGCTGACGCTGCTCTCCCTGATCCTATTCATCGGTGGGCAGACGGTGGGCGGGATCGTGTTCCTCGTCCTTGCGTTCCTCGTTTCTCCCTTTGGCGTTCCCGCTATCGCTGAGTGGCTGGTGGACAGACTGCACTCTGCCAAGTTTGCCCTGCGGGATTTCATCACCGGCTGATACTTCGGGACAAAATGTCCCAAAGCAGGAACAACGGTGGCTGACCACAGCCGCCGTTTGTCATATCAAAAGGAGGACTGCCTATGGCCACAACCTATTTCAAGAAGCACAAAATCAGCAAGGGCGAAACCATCGCACAGTCCTTGAAAGAACGGTTTGACTATGGTAAAAACCCGGACAAGACCGAGGGCGGCGAGCTGATTTCTTCTTATGCTTGCGACCACATGACCGCCGATGCGGAGTTCCTGCTCGCCAAGGCCAAGTACAAGGCCACCACGGGCCGGGAGCAGCGGTGGGACGCGGATGTGCTGTGCTATCAGATCCGCCAGTCATTCATGCCCGGGGAGATCACGCCGGAGGAGGCAAACCGCATCGGCTATGAAACGGCCATGCGCTGGACAAAGGGCAAGTATGCCTTTTTTGTTGCTACCCACACGGACAAGGCACACATCCATAATCACATTTATTACAATTCGACCTCGCTGGACTGCACCCGGAAATTCCGGGACTTCATCGGCTCTGGCCGTGCGGTGCGGCGGCTCTCTGACCGCATTTGTCTTGAAAATGATCTGTCCGTCATCACCAACCCCAAACTGCACAGCAGGGGACGATTTCTCCATTACGGGGCATGGCTGGGGACGGAGCGGCAGCCCCCATACAAGGAGCAGCTACGGCTTGCCATCAATGAAGCTCTTGCCAAACGCCCCGCCGATTTTGATGCTTTCCTCCGGCTCATGGAGGCGTCCGGCTTCACGGTCAAGCATGGGCGCGGCGGCGCAATTTCTTTTCTTGTTCCGGGGCAGGAGCGGGCGACCCGGCTGCGGGCATCTACCCTCGGGGACGGCTACGATCCCGAGGACATCAAGGCGGTTATCGCCGGGGAGCGTCCGCTCCCGGATCAGTCTGTCCCTGCGCCTGTTGTCCTTCGCCGTGTCAATCTGATCGTGGATATAGAGGAACGGCTGCGCTCTGGTAAGGGTGCTGCCTATGCACGGTGGGCGAAGGTTTACAATCTCAAGCAGATGGCGGCGGCACTTCAATTCATGCAGGAGCAGAACATCACCGAGTATGACCAGCTCTTCGCCAAGGCCGAGAACGCCGTTTCCCATTTTCATACGCTGACGGAACAGCTTCGGCAGACCGAGGCCGACCTTTCCCATACCTCCGAGCTGATGGGAGCCGTGGTGCGGTACGCCAAGACCCGCCCCATCTTTGACGGGTACAAGGCCGCAAAGTACAGCCGAAAATATCTTGCCGAGCATGAGGCGGAGCTGGCGGACTACCGGGCAGCCAAGGCTACAATGGGAGAGTTGCTGGGCGGTGAGAAGCTGCCCAAAATGGCAGAGCTAAAAGAAAAACGCCGCCAACTGGCGGCGCGGAAAAAGGCACTCTACGCTGACTACCGAACGGCGCAGGAGCAAATGCGGCAGGCCGTGGCAGTCAAGGCCAATATCGACCATCTGCTGGGTGTCACGGACGGCCAGCACAAAAAGGAACAGGAGCGATAGCGAACGGTGACGCAGGCAAATTACTTTGGGACAAAATGTCCCAAAGCCGGGTTTGGGGAGGCTCCCCAACAAGCATTTTTGCAGCCCGCCGGGATGCAAAAATAGCAAGTGTGGCTACACTTGCCCTGCTTGCCGTTAGTGCGTACCCCGGAAACCCCATGAAAAAACGGAGGCAGCGCCGTTTCTTACGCTCCCTCCGTTTCTCTGGCTTTTTGTATTCCCTCTGCGGTGGCTTCCATGATCGTCAATTCATTCTCGTCCATTGTGTTTAGCATCCTGTCAATGTGCTGGCGGCAATCACTTTCTTCATTCTGTTTGTCAGGATAGAAGAATTGATCAACGGAAATATCCAGCAAAGTGACGATTTTATAAAAGGTATTCAAGCTCGGATGCTGACCACGATTTTCAAAATACATAATGGAACGAGGTGTACGATCAACGAGCTGCGCGAGGTATTCCTGCGTCCAGCCTTTGGCTTCTCTTTTGCGCTTGATCTCCCGGCCTAATGCGTGGAAGTCGAGCCGTCTTTCATCTTGGTACATTCTCATATCACCCATATATTATTCTACATTTCGGGTTTGGTTATGAGAACGAAACACGATTTTATGTTTTGGTAGTATTTTATTTTATCAGCGTTTTCAGTAACGGCATTGATAGATTGAAAGAATGGCAGTAAAATAAATGCGGATACAATTTCAGACTCCATAATAGATACATATTTCTCTGCTATACTTGAAAAATTGGAGGTGGGACAATGCAGAAGATTTTAATTGTCGAAGATGATATTGACATTCAGGATATATTGAAAAATCATCTGATTGATGCGAGATATGAAGTTGCTGTTGCTTCTGACGGCGTGGCGGGGATTGCAATGTTTGATGATACAATCGACCTTGTGCTGTTAGATATTATGCTCCCTAAAATCGACGGCTATGGTGTATGTGAGGTCATTCGCAAAAGGTCACAAGTCCCTATTATTATGCTTACTGCGCTTTCGGATGAAGAAAACCAGTTGCGGGGTTTTGAACAGCAGATTGATGATTACATTCCAAAGCCCTTTTCGCCCAAAATCCTGCTGTGCAAGATTGCGGCTATTCTTCGCCGTAGGACTGCGGAAAATCAAAATCAATCCCTGCTTACTTATAAAGAGCTGAGTATGGACGTTGACGGATTCCATGTATATCAAGGCGGAAACGAGGTTGTTTTAACCAGCAAAGAGTTTGCGCTTCTTAGGCTTATGATTGAAAATCAAGGAAAGGTTTTTACTCGGCAAATGCTACTGGACCAATTGTGGGCGGAGGATTTGGAGGTCGAGGATCGAATCGTTGACAGTCATATAAAGAACATTCGTAAAAAGTTAAATGCTGACTATATAAAAACAATCAGAGGGGTGGGATACAGAATTGACAAAGTACATTAAGCAACGGTTATCCGTCAAGATTTTTATAATTACATTTCTTCTACTGGGTACAGCTTGTGGTGGAACATATTTTTTCATTTCAAAACTGTTACCTACGACATACTCCAATTTGATAAATGCGACTACGGAGAAAGCCGCCATGCACCTTGCCGAGCAAATGGCGGATTTTAATAATATAGACGATTGTGAAAATGAATTGGCTGATTTTTCAGCGAAAACAAATGCCGCTTTTTGGATTGAGGACAGCAACGGCAATATTATCTATCCGAATGAAGTGGCTACGGAAATTTCTACTGTTTCAGCAGATCAAGCAGTTACATTTGATGAAGATGAATCGTTCATAGATATGCAGCTGTCCGGGGCAACTACAACGAACTTTTACCCAATTACTCTAAAAAACGGGGCTGCTTATACGCTGGTAGTTCAAACGGATTTGTTTGTCGTACAGCAGGCAACAAAAGTATTGCTGTCCATATTTCCGTATGTTATCCTAATGGTCTTTCTGCTTTCTCTCCTTTGTGCAGGGCTCTATACACGGTACATCACTCGACCTATTGTGCGACTGAGCAAGATTTCAAAGCAAATGGCGGAACTGGATTTTTCTGGTCAATGTACTGCTGCGCGGGAAGATGAATTGGGGTGCTTGGCACAAAATCTAAATTCGTTGTCGGCCTCGCTCTCTACTGCGCTGAATGATCTTCAAACTGCAAACCAGCAGCTCAAGACAGATATGGAAAAGGAACAAGCATTAGAGCAACAGCGGGTAGAATTTTTCTCGGCAGCCTCCCACGAACTGAAAACACCGCTGACTATTTTGAAAGGTCACTTGTCGGGGATGCTGAACGGGATCAGCGGCTATGAAAACCACACAGAGTACATGGAGCGTTCCCTTGCAGTTGTTGACAGGATGGAAAATCTGATAAAAGAATTGTTGTATGTTTCTAAAACGGAGGGAACTCAGAAATCCGCATATAAAGTCGTTGACTTTGCGGAAGTATTCCGGGTACAGCTTGCCACGGTTTCAGATTTATCGGAAGAAAAGAAACAGCACCTTGAGGTCAATATTCCTGACCGACTTTACTGTGAAGTGGAACAAGTGCAGATGGAACGGGCAATTCAGAACATATTGGTAAACGCAATTCGGTATTCTCCAAGTAACGAATCAATCCATATAACTTTGTCTGAAATACACGGTACGATTCGTGGTGAAATTGAAAATACAGGTGTCCATGTGCCTGATGATGCCCTCCCGCATTTGTTTGAAGCTTTCTACCGGGCGGACGCATCCCGTAACCGTAATACAGGCGGAACTGGATTAGGGCTTTATATTGTTCGCAAAATCATGGAAATGCACCATGCAAAGTACAGCATCACTAACACAAGCAACGGCGTAATGTTTTGGTTTGAACTGCCTTGCAAGCAGCCAATAGATAACTCCATCTAAAATCCATAATCTATGCAAACTATATCCAAGTTGTTTTGCTATATTTTAGCTGTCCTTAAGGGGCAGCTAAAATTTTTATAAAGCGAGGTCTTATCTATGAAGAACAAAAAATATTAGCAGTGGGCTTGTGCGGAGCAATCTGTTTGAGCCTTGCCGGTTTTACTTATGCAAATGCACTGGCTTCAGACGCACCAAAGAATTTGGCATCTGAAACTGAAAACACATCCGGCGTCGATATTCTCTATCATGATACGGATGGTGGACAAATCAGCGTTGACGGTAAAAATTGGGTTGCCGAGGCAGATTATGAGAAGAACAATGCGGCACCGGATGTGCAGTGGTGGACAGCCGAAGAGTACGAGGCTTGGATGAACGAACAGAAAAATGAAATGGAAGCGTTGATTGGAACTGGAGATGGTTGGTATGATGGGCAAGGCGTATTCCATGAATTTACGCAGGAAAGCGTAGATGCTATGATGGACAGCTATAAGGAAACTCTGGAAAGTATCAAAAAGGGAGTATTGTATTCCAAAGACGACGGTGACGGCGATACCTACTCCATGATTCCACCTACTGAAGATGTAGTTTCCTCTTATAGTGTTGATGTAACAAAAGATAATGGAAAAACAGTACACATTGGGGATTATTCCACAGTTGAGGAATTAGATAAAGCCATTTCTGATGCAGTTAAAAATGGTCAACTCACACAAGAAGAAGCGGACTCCGTTCAGAAATAATGACTAAGCCATTCTGCCGGACGACGGCAAAAGAAAAAAAGCCGTCGTAATGCAGACAAATTGACACGCCCATTTGAAACGGCGGCTTTGATTTTCAGAGCCGCCGTTTCTTTGCGCCTACACACAAACCAATGACGACCCATTGAAACTGTAAAGGCACGGTGGCCTATGGAGGTATCGCCGTGTCCATTTTTGCTTTCTGTAATCCCCCTAATACTCTGCGGTCAAAAAAAGCCCATGCCCCGCAACGGAGTATTCTGGATATGAACATGAAATAAATAAGTACAATAATAACGGTAATATTTCGTGCGCCCGCATAGCGTCATGCTGTGCGGGCGTTTTTATATGCCTGCACCTTGGGACAATTTGTCCCAAAGCGGCCAGCCCCGGCTGCCGATCCCCGCCGTTCCTCCGTTCTGTTCACCCACCCACACATGAACCGAATGGAGGAAATACAAATGACGACCATCAATCTGAAGGACTTTTACGCTTGGTACACCCATGATGAATACATCGAAGTTTCCGACGAAGTGGCCGCCGAACTGAAGGCGGGCAAGCTGTATGAGGCAGCCTATCAGCGGCGCACGACCCGCAACAAGGCGCAGTATTCCCTCGACTGTGACGATGGGATCGAATACTCGGCCTGCCTGCATGAACCGACGCCGCAGGAGCTTCTGGATCGCATGGAGCTGTTCGTCCACCTGTGGAATGCCCTCAACTCTCTGCCGGAGGTGCAGGGCGTCCGGGTAGAGGCGCATTTGATCCTCGGCAAAAGCTACCGCCAGATTGCCCGGGAGCAGGGTGTGGACAAAAGCGCCGTTCGCCATTCCGTCAAAAGCGGCAAGGCGGCCATGAGAAAATATTTGAAAAAATTTCTCTAAGGGTATCTCCATTTGCCCGATTTTTGTCCTTGGTATATGAGAGGTAGTTTTCACCTCTCCGCAGCAAAGTAGTTGATGCTCCGTGACGGATCGTCGCTATCCGCTGTGAGGGAGCGCCGCATTGAATACGAGCTGTCTTATGACAGGCCAACAGGAGCGGGTGCGGCGCTCCCAACTGTCAAAAACACCTTGGGACATTTCGTCCCAAGGTCATAAGTCACAGGCCAGCGCTTTTATGAGGCGCTGGCCTTTCCCTGTTGCCGAGAATTGAAAAGGAGGTCTTTATGCAGCAGAGAAAACAACATACCGCATTTGCTGTGGATGGCTACGCCATCACCGCCAGCTTCGCAGACTGCAAAAATGCGGCAGCGCTCCATCATGTAAAGCAGATTTTACTATCTTCCTTTGCCAACAATACGGCAAAAAATAGCTCCGGCGACATCCTTGCAATCCCTCCCGAACAGAGGGATAATAATAGTGGGGGTAGTCCCTATGTACCTTGAAAACTTCATATTCCCCGCGTATTGATTGCGTTTTTTCATTGACCCATCGACAAATGAAAGGACGGATCAATATGATGATGGAAAACAGAATGATGACAGGTAATCGAGTCGATTGCCTATACCGCGTGTCCACCGACAAGCAGGTGGACTACAATGACAAAAGCCAAGCCGACATTCCCATGCAGCGCAGGGAGTGCCATCGCTTCTGTGAAAAAATGGGCTGGACGATCGTTCATGAGGAACAGGAGGACGGTGTGTCCGGGCATAAGGTTAGAGCCGAAAACCGGGACAAGCTGCAAATCATCAAGGAACGAGCCAAGCAGGGAAAATTCGATATTCTGCTTGTGTTCATGTTTGACCGCATCGGGCGTATCGCTGACGAAACGCCCTTTGTAGTGGAATGGTTTGTTAAGAACGGCATCCGGGTCTGGAGTACGCAGGAGGGTGAGCAGCGTTTTGATAATCACACGGACAAGCTCACCAACTACATCCGCTTCTGGCAGGCCGACGGCGAAAGCGAAAAGACTTCAATTCGCACAAAAACCGCTCTCGGCCAGCTTGTCGAGGACGGCGGTTTCAAGGGCGGTCTTGCTCCCTATGGGTATGACCTTGTAAAAAGCGGACGCTTCAATAAACGCAAGCACGAGGTTTTTGAGCTGGCTATCAATGAAGCCGAGGCCGCTGTGGTACGGATTATCTTTGACAAGTATGTGCATGAGGGTTTCGGCGCTCAACGGATCGCCACCTACTTAAATAACCTCGGCTATCGGGCGAGAACGGGTAAAATGTGGCATCACGCCAGCATCCGGGGTATCATTTGCAATCTGACATATACCGGGGTGCTTCGCAGCGGCGAAAGCCGCTCCCAAACGCTGCCCCACTTGCAAATCATAACGCCGGAGCTATTCGAGGCCGCACAACACATTCGTACCTCCCGTGCCAACTCCGCCGAACAGGAACGGCGTGTACCGCTGAATACCCGTGGTCAGTCCTTGCTGGCCGGGAATGTCTTTTGCGGGCATTGTGGCTCCCGGCTGGCGCTCACCACCAACGGCAAGGCTTATCCATGCAAGGAAAATGCTCACCGCATTGTAAAGCGTGTGCGGTATATCTGCTACGGCAAGACACGCAAGCAAACCGAATGTGATGGGCAGACTGGCTACACAGCGCATATTCTTGACGGTATCATTGATAAAGTGGTGCGGCAGATCTTCGAGCGAATGAAAGCAATCCCTAAAAGTGAGATCGTCAATATCCGCTATCGTGAAAAGATGGAAGAACGGAAAACGCTTCTCAAAAGTGCAAAATCAGACTACGCCAAAGCCGCCGCCGAGCTTGATACGCTCCGGGCAGAGGTTATTAAATCCCTCCGGGGCGAAAGTGCTTTTTCGCAGGATTTGCTTGGTTCTTTGATTTCTGACTGTGAGACAAAATGTCTCGAAGTTCAGCACACTATGGAGGCGGCGCAGGCGGCCTACGACGAGGGACAGGCCATGCTGGACGCCTTAAACGCTCAGTATGACGATATTATTTCATGGGCGGATATGTACGACAGCGCCAGCACGGAGTCAAAGAAAATGATTGTGAGCTGCCTGATCCGGCGTGTGGAAGTGTATCGAGACTATCGGCTGCATATCGACTTCAACATTGACTTTGAGCAGTTCAGCGCTGGGCTGGACATTTCGGCAATCGCCGCATAAGAAAAGCCCGCTTCAAAAGAGAAGTGGGCATAAAACAAAAAACTTGCTTTTTTCAAAGCAAGCATTTATTAAGAATACTCAGCGCACCCGATTGGTGGAGATAAGCGGGATCGAACCGCTGACCTCTTGACTGCCAGTCAAGCGCTCTCCCAGCTGAGCTATACCCCCGTATAAGGGGTGCGCTGAGTAATTTCTTATTCAATTAGTGCGGGGGTTGTTTACCGCTTCAACCGGGCTCCCAGCTGAGCTACGCCCCCGTTTGGTACTTGAAGATTATAACACAGGTGGTTACAAATTTCAAGCCCTTTTTTGTTTTTTTATTGATCTTTTTTCGCAAAGCGAAAAATATCGCCGTTTATTCGATGCTGTGAATGCGGTATGTTCCGCTTTCGGCAGCTTTGTAAGCGAGGTCATCTTCAAAGACATAGCCGCTTTCAAGACGAATAACGCCGTGCATGGTGCTTGGCAGCTTGACCGTCAACACAATGACGTCGTCCTCATCCCTCTCCCATGCGGAAGCGATGCGGCCTGCGGGTGCAATGTGGAACGCTTCGGCATGTGTGAGGCGCGAAATGAACGACGGGCGGAAATCCACCTCATTCGGTTCACCGTGCGGCGCCATGCGGATACCGGAGAGCGCCTGCGTAAACCAGCTGCTGATGTCGCCCCAGAAATGGTGATTCAGTGAGCCGATGCGATCACTGCCCTCGGGCTGAAACACCTCCCACAGCGTCGTGGCGCCGCGTGCGATCCAGTTGCCGTAGGACGGATAATCCGGGCGGGTAATCATGGAGAACGCGAGGTCACTGTACCCGAACTCCGTCAAAACATGGAACAGCACACGTCCGCCGAGCACGCCGACATCGAGGTGATACTCCTGCTCCTCAATGAGGTTGATAAGCTGCTCAAACGCTGCCTTGCGCTCTGCGGGCTCGAAGATGTTATAGTAGATGGCCATGGCCTGCGAAGTCTGGCAGTTGCCAGCAGCGAGCATAGTGTTCTCGTCGATGAGATACTTGCGCACGGCAGCTTTCCAGCGCTTAGAAAGCGCGCGGGCAAACGCCGCCTGCTCCGGCATATTGAGCTTATCGAACAGAAACGCGGCTTTATCCGCCATGTCCTTTGAGAGCACCGTATCGGTGAATGCGAGCGGCGATTTATATTCGTGCGCTTCGCGTCCCGGCGGACACCAGTCGCCAAGGCCGATGGCGAGCAGGTCGTGCTCGTCCATACGCGTTGTGAGGTAGTGCAGGTATTTGATGATCGCCGGGGCGCACAGTTTGGCGGAATCCAAATCGCCGCGGTACTGATACAGTCTGTACGGCAGCTCAATGAGCACGCTGTCCCATGCGGGGCCGTTGCCCCAAGCAAAGCCCCAGCCGCTTGTGGGCACGATGCCGGGCAGTGCGCCGTTATTATCCTGTGCTTTCACAATGGCACGCAGCCATTCGCGGTAGCTCTTTTCTGCGCCGAGGTTCAGCAAAATATGTTCGGAAGAAAGTGCCGCGTCAGCCGTCCAGCCGTTTTTCTCGCGCTGCGGGCAGTCCGTCGGGAAATAATAGAAATTCGTCACGTCCGATTGGCGTGTCATTTGCTGCAATTTGTTTGCGGTCTCATCCGAGCAGGAGAAACCGCCGCGCTCTTCGAGCAGCGAGTGCATCTCAAGCGCTGTAAGCAGGTCTTCCGTCGCTTGCGCTTCGGTGATGCCGCTGACGAGCACATAACGGAAACCGTGATACGTAAACGCCGGTGTATATACCTCTTCCCCATCGCCGCGGCAGGTATACACGTCTTTGTGGACATATTCGAGGTCGCGCGCCCAGTGCTCACGCTTAAACCAGATATTTTCCACGTCCGGCAGGCCGTCCTTCAAGTGCTCGCCGTGCCGAAGTTCTATGCGCTGGTCAAGCTCGCCGCGCACGCACAAGCGGCACACACCGGCGGTGTTGATACCGAAATCGTACAGATAGCCCTTTTCCGTTTTCGTAACGGAGATGGGCTTTAATTCATTTACGATGTCGATCGGCTCCGCGGTACACAGGCGCTTTTCGCCGCGCGGCTGCGGGGCGCGTTCGGCAAATTCCCATGCACTGTCGTCAAATCCGATCGTATTCCAGCCGGGTATTTCCAAGCGGCCGTCGTAAATTTCACCGAAGCGATAGTCATCAAACAGCAGCGGAGACGATTCCGTGCGCCATGTTTCGTCACTTTCAATGCAGTGTGCCTCCCCGCTTTCGTCCGTGTACGTCAAGCACAGCGCCATTTGCGGTGCGGCACGGAATGCAGCGATGTCGAAATCCCAGATATGCCCGCCGGGGTTATTCGTGAAGCCGTTGCCAAGCCACACGCCAAGCACATTTTCGCCCGCGCGGAGCGTGACCTCATACGTATCGTAATACACAAGGTCATCGGGATTGCTGATGTACGGCGCAAGACGGCCCTTTGTGATGCGTTCGCCATTTAAATACAGCTCATAAAAGCCGAGCGCCGTGATGATAACGTTTGCTTTGGCTTCGTGATCGATCTGAAATGCACGGCGCAGATACGGCGCAGGCACGTGGTGTTCAAATGTATTGTAAGCTTCGGATGCGCGGATAAAAGACTTCGGAAATTCCATTTTAACTCCTCCAAAAAGGACTGAATTCCTCTTTTATGACTGCTGTTTCGCTTTTGATTCGGTTGTGGGATCTACGTAGACGGTCTTATACTGCACATAGATGACCATGCCGGGCTTTGCGCCCTGCGGCTTTGAAACATAGCGGATCTGCGTGTAATCGACCGGCACCTGCGCGGAATCCTTCGCGCGGCTGTGCTGCGCGGCAAGCACGGCGGCTTCCTCCATGGCGGTCTCCGTCGGTGCCTTGCCGTCTGTGACGAGCACCGTGTGCGAGCCGGGGATGTTCTTCGTGTGAAACCAAATATCGTTGTTGTTTGCGTCCTTCATTGTCAGCTTGTCATTCTGGCGGTTATTGCGCCCGACAAGCACCGTGAAGCCGTCGCTCGTCTTGAACTTGAGCGGTGCGGAAAGCGCAGGCTGCTTCTGGTTCTTTTTGCCCGCCTTGCGGCGCACGTAGCCCTGTTCGGCAAGCTCGGCGCGAATCTCATTTAAATCACGTTCGTTTTCGGCGAGGGCAAGCGATTCGAACACACTGTCGATATACGTCAGCTCCGTCTGCGCAAGGCCGATCTGCTCGGTCAGCTTTTCCTCCGCCGTTTTCGCCTTGCGGTAGTTTTTATAGTATTTCTGCGCGTTCTGCTGCGGCGTGAGCGCCGGGTCGAGCGCAATCTCAAGCTCCGCCAAATTCTCATCATAGAAATTTTGCAGCTTTACGGATGTTTCACCCTTTTGAATCGCATACATATTCGCACTGAGCAGGTCGCCCTTGATGCGCAGTGTGTCGCGCTCGGCGCATGCGGAAAGCTCTGCCTGCTGGTTCGCGATCTTGCGGCTCAAACGGTCGGCATGATTCGCAAGCAGACGCAGAAGATCCTGACTTTTCACGCGCATACGCTCAATCTGGTCGCGCTCGGCGTAGAACGCGTCGAGCATTTCGGAAAAGCTCTCTTTTTCACTGACCGTCATCGCGTTGCCGTACTGACGAATGTCCATAAACGCGAAATCTTTCGGTTTATTCTGCGGGTCGATGACAATATGCGGCGTGCCGGAAACGTCTTTCGCCGTCTCCATCAGCGTCGTCACGTACATCTCCGTACGGCGGCGCTGCGGGGGCGTCATGCTTTTCACATACACCTCATGCCCCAACCCCGCGCTGTTTTCGACTTCGCGCGCAATGATCGGCGAAATGCCCTGCAAAACGGACATCAACGCTTTGGAAAGCTCCATATCACGCGGTAAAGCATCGATACGCGCCATGATCTCCTCCACCGTACAGGTAAGCATGGAAAGCTTATCCTGCGGGGGCGGCAGGCGGTATAAAAGCCCAGGCAACACAAGACGCTCCGAAGACATCTCTGCATCCACGCGTTTTAGTGCATC
This sequence comes from Hominenteromicrobium mulieris, assembly GCF_046197855.1. Classification (GTDB taxonomy): domain Bacteria; phylum Bacillota; class Clostridia; order Oscillospirales; family Acutalibacteraceae; genus Hominenteromicrobium; species Hominenteromicrobium mulieris. Next base: position 1,928,743 of record NZ_CP173188.1, read on the forward strand.
GATGATTTTGCCGTTTTCATCAACCAAAATGATATTGCTGTACCGGCCCATGATCTCCACGGCAAGCGTCAGCTCCACGTGGTCGCCGAGCTCGTTCACGCTGTCGAATTTCAGCATGAGCGCACGCTCCAAGTCGGGCTGCGTGATCTCCAAAAGCTTTGCACCCTGCAATTTCTTGCGCAAAAGCATGCACAGCATCGGCGGCTGCTGCGGGTTTTCCACCGGAATCGTCGTCAGATTGATGCGCGCACTGTTTGCACGGGCGGAAATGAGCAGCTTATATGCGGCGCTGAAGCCTCGAAATGCGAGAATCAGCTCATCGCGGTTCGGCTGAAACACACGGTCTACGCGCGTGCCGAGCAAGGACGTGCCGATTTCCTCTTTTAAATGTCGTAAAAATACACCATCCAGTGCCATTTTATAAAACCATCGCTTTTAAAAAGCGCCTTTCTGTTCTGTTTCAAAGCGTTTCCATCGGCGGGCGTTCGCTTTCGGAAACGATAAATTCCACACCCGGGCAGGCTGTGTCAAGATAAGCTTTCAGCCGCTCGCGGTACGGCAGCTCCGTGTGGTAGTGCCCGGCTTCATACAAAGCCAGTCCCGCCTGCTGCGCCGCGATGACCTCGTGGTGCTTCACTTCGCCGGTGACGAACGCGTCCGCGCCCTTTGCCTGCGCTGCAAGGGCATAGTCTCCCCCGGCACCGCCGACGACCGCGACTGTGCGGAGCATTTTGCTGACCGCCGTGCAGCGCACCGCCGAAAGCCCCAGCGCTTCCTTAATGTGCGCAGCAAAGTCCTCCGTTGTCATTTCTTCCGGCAGCTCGCCCATGTAGGCAATGTCCGTTTCGCCCTCTTTTAAAATGCCGCGGACGTTTTGCAGTCCCAACTTGCGGCAAAGCGCATCGTTCACGCCGTAGGGATATGCCATATCGAGATTCGTGTGCGCACTGATGACCGCAATGCCGCTCTGCACAAGCGCATAGATGATGTTCTGCGGCCGCACGGTACGCAGCGGGTTAAAGATCACCGGATGGTGGCTGATGATGAGCTCCACGCCGATGCTTTTCGCCTCACGCAAAACGCGCGGCGTGACATCCAAGCAAAGCAACGTCTTTGTGACGTCGGCATTTTCATCACCGATCAGAATGCCGACGTTATCAAAATCCATTGCCGTTTGAAACGGCGCAATACGGTCTATGGCATCATAGATCTCTCGAACGGTCATGCGTTCTCCTCCTCGCCGTACAGATCTAAAAGCATTTGCAGCAAAATTTCCAGCGCGCTGCTGTCTGCGCCGCCGTGCCGCATGCCCTTGATCTTATTTTCGATGTTGTGCCGCACGCTTTTGGCATAACGTGCGCTGAACGGACTGCCGGGTTTGATCTGTCCCATATATAAATCAATCAGCTTTAAATTATCCCGCTTTTGATCGGTATAGTACACGGACATCACGGAGTAAATTTTATCACTATCTACTACCGCTTCTTCGCGGTCAATCGTAAAGCCCAGCGCGGCAAGTCCCTCTCTAAGCTGCATGGCGGTCGTCATCGGCTGCAAAACAAGGTGCTTATCCATTGCACACAGCCATGGCGCTTCCGAGATGATACGCAAAATAAGTTCACCGCCCATGCCGGCGATGACAATGTCCTCCGCCTCATCCGGCAGCACCCCGTGCAGGCCGTCTCCACACACAAAGTGCATTTTGTCCGCCACACCGCAGCGCGAAGCATTGTTCATGGCGCTTTCCAGCGGCCCTTTGTGAACATCAACCGCAACGGCAAACGGTATCTTGCCGCTTTGCAGCAAACAGACCGGCACATAGCCGTGGTCTGTGCCGATATCGGCAAGTTTTTTGCCTTCCCGCACAAAATCTGCACATTTTTGCAGACGCGCGCCAAGGGTGGGTGCTCGTTCTATTCTGTTTTGTTCCATGAGTTCCTCCGAATTGCCGGATCGGCGAATTTGCTTATTTTGTGGCGAAGCGCGCGTTAAATGCTGCTGCGAACTGCTCTGCATCCATACCATGCACTGCACAGGCCTCTGCGATTGTTTCGCCGCGTGCGGCGGGACATTCAATGCAATGCATGCCCGCTTCCCTGAAAAACGCTGCGGCATCTGTCTCCCGCCGCAGAATATCGCCGATGATGGTATCAACCGTAATGTGCATAAAACATCCCCCTTTAAAGATATTTAACCAATTTAATTATACGATGCATAAGTTTGTTTTGCAAGGTATATCACGGCTTTCCGCGTAAATATCGTAAATATTTATAAAGCAATATTTGTCTTTGAACTGCAAAATGCCCGGCAGTCTCCCGCCGGGCACCGATATGCGTTTTAAAGCTTATCTTTCTTCCTTCATGCGTGCAAAGCACTCGCTGCAATAGACCGGACGGTCCTCACGCGGCTTGAAGGGAACGGTTGCTTCCTTGCCGCAGGCGGCGCAGACAGCCGTGTACATCTCACGTTCCGGCTTTGCCGCATTCTTGCGGTTCTGGCGGCATGCCTTGCATCTCTGCGGCTCGTTCTCGAAGCCCTTGGATGCGTAAAATTCCTGCTCGCCGGCTGTGAATACAAATTCTTTGCCGCATTCCTTGCAGATCAGGGTCTTGTCTTCGTACATGTGTTTTTACCTCGCTTTGGTCATAATAGAATAGAATGAGTTTTGCCCCCGGCGGATTTGCACCGCTTCATTGAAAAACAACGCCATCAACTGTGGAAGGGCATATACATATAAATATAAATATATAGAAAAGGTATCCGCGCGAAAGTCATCCTTTGGCGTCATTGTTTTTCTGCCGCAGCTTTTTGCGTACACGCGCCATCGCGTTATCGAACGCACGCGCCGAAATGCCGAGTTTTCTCTCTGCTTCCTGCCGCTTATAGCCGCCAAGATACAAAGAAAGCACACGCAGTTCAAAATCGGAAAGTGAAATATGGATAACAGAAAGCAGCCGGTCCATCTCGTCGCGGCTCTCCAAAAGCGTTTGCGGGTCGGAAAGGCGGTCTGCCCCAAGGTCTTCCATCTCCTCAATGGGCACAGCGTTATTGAGGAAAGAATTTTTCAGACTGGAGCTACGCCGCACGGCGCTGACGATTCGATTGCTGATACACCGCCCGGCATACGTTTCAAACGACGTCCTTTCGCTCGGCTTATAGGAATTCGCCGCGTCTAAAAGCCCCAAAAGCCCCTCCTGGTACAGGTCTTCCCGCTCAAGGGAAAAAATCTCGCGAAAACTGCACGCCTTGATGCGGATGACCTTCAGGTAGCGCGCCGCAAGCTCCGAAAACGCCGCGTCATCTCCGTTTTGAAAACGAAGTGCCAGCGCCTCATCGCTGAGCGGTATACTATTTTTCTGCCCGGTTTCCTGCATGAGAACGCTCCAAATGACTACTGTTTCTTTATCATACTCCAAACCCTTACAGAAGTCAAGACAAATCTTCCTATACTGTACAAAAATGCTCGACCGAATTTTTACATTTATATCTATCCTGCAAACTTAAACTTCTATTGCCAAAATTCGATAAAAAGTATATAATGCAGACAAGAACTGCGAAAGGCGGTAAAAATATGGTATCAAAAGCATTCAGCATGGGACTTTTCGGCATGCACGCGTTCAAAGTGGAAGTGGAATGTGACCTTTCTGCCGGTCTGCCTGCCTTTGACCTTGTCGGCCTGCCGGACGCCGCCGTAAAGGAATCGCGCAATCGCGTGCGCGCCGCACTGAAAAACTGCGGGTTCGATTTCCCCGTCAGCCGCATCACGATGAACCTTGCCCCTGCCGACGTGCGCAAAGAGGGCCCCGTTTACGACCTGCCGCTGCTCATCGCTTTATTAAAAGCCACCGGCCAGCTGAATGTCAACACGGATGACTGCATTTTTGCGGGCGAGCTTTCGCTTTCCGGTGCGCTGCATCCTGTGCGCGGTGTGCTCTCCATGGCGATAGAAGCCGGAAAACTCGGCTACACGCGCATGTTTGTGCCTGCGGAAAACGCCTATGAAGCCGCCGTTGTGACCGGGCTTTCGGTCTACCCTGTGCCGGACGTGTTCACACTCATCGACCATCTGCGCGGTACAAAACCGATCCTGCCCGCCGCGCCGTACCACAGCGATCCGAAAAATCAGCCGCCGCTGCCGGACTTCGCCGATGTAAAAGGGCAGGCACAGGCAAAGCGCGCTTTAGAGATTGCCGCAAGCGGCGGGCACAACGTGTTGCTCATCGGCTCGCCCGGTTCCGGCAAAAGCATGCTTGCAAAGCGGCTGCCGTCCATCCTGCCGCAAATGTGCTTTGAGGAAATGATCGAAACGACCGAAATTCACTCCGTTGCGGGACTTCTGCCGAGCAACACCGCGCTCATTGAAACGCGCCCCTTCCGCTCGCCGCACCATACCATCTCCGGCCCGGGGCTTTCGGGCGGCGGGTCTATCCCCCGCCCCGGCGAGATCTCCCTCGCACACAACGGCGTGCTGTTTTTGGATGAGCTACCGGAGTTTTCGCGCAGCTCCATGGAGACGCTGCGCCAGCCGCTTGAGGACGGCGTTGTGACCGTCTCGCGCGTGAACGGCACGGTCTCTTTCCCGTGTAAATTTATGCTCGTCGCCGCCATGAACCCCTGCCCATGCGGCTATTACGGTCACCCCACACGCCCGTGCACCTGCTCGGAGACCGCCGTGGCGCGATACCTCGGCCGCGTTTCCGGGCCACTGCTTGACCGTATCGACCTGCACATTGAAGTGCCGCCGGTCGATTTTCGCGACCTCTCGAACACCGCAAAGGAGGAAAGCTCCGCGTCCATCAAAGTGCGTGTGGATGCCGCACGGGATATTCAAAACAAGCGTTTTGCGAACACCGGCATCACCTGCAATGCACAGATTCCGCCGGAAATGCTGCATGAAGTCTGCCGCACCGCGCCTGCTGCCGATGCCCTGCTGAAAAACGCATTTGAAAAATTCGGGCTTTCCGCCCGCGCCTACGACCGTGTGCTAAAGGTTTCGCGCACCATCGCCGACCTCGATAACAGCCGCGACATCGAAGCGCGCCATGCCGCCGAGGCCGTGCGCTACCGCACGCTCGACCGCAAATATTGGACGAGATAGAATTATACGAACTAAAAAGCAGCTCTTCCTCACGGAGGTCACATCGCGTCAGCTGTGAAAATTCTGCCGTTTACTTCAATACTCCACTTCCTCGTGTTTTTCCGTTCATCCCGAAATCTCCTTCAAAAGCGCGGTGCAGCCTTCATAAACATCGCGCCAGGTCTCTTCAAAATCGCCGGTGTACCACGGGTCAGCCACGTCGCCGGGACGATTGGTGTGCTCCATCAGCAAAGAGAATTTATGCTCCGGGTCACCTCCGCAAATACGCTGCATGCCGCGCAGATTGGAGCTGTCCATGCCGATGATGTAGTCGAACTTATCATAATCCGCACGCGTCATCTGGCGCGCCGCATGGCCGTCGCAGCGAATGCCGTGTTCCAAAAGCTTGCGCTTTGCGGGCGGATACACCGGGTTGCCGAGTTCCTCTCGGCTCACCGCCGCCGAAGCAATCTCAAATGCGCCTCTTTTCCCCGCTTTCGTCACAAGGTCTTTCATCACAAACTCCGCCATCGGGCTGCGGCAGATATTGCCGTGGCAAATAAATAGTACTTTAATCATCTTTTCATATCTCCATTTAAGTCTTGTATTTCTTCTCAAACGCTTGATATTTCAGGGTTTTCCGACTTTTGAGTTTTCCTTTCTTTTCAAGGTATCTTCTCAAATCTTCTCGTATTTTCTTATATTTTTCCCTGCAATCTTGGTAAATCCGTTGGTAAAGCAAGCGTCCTTACCAACGGGCTTTTTTAACTATTCGCTATCCGATATACTTCTTCCTTTGCATCATCAAAATTCACATGGGTGTAAGTGTTCAAGGTTACACTGATGTCTGCGTGACCCATGATATACTGCAAGGTTTTCGGATTCATACCGGATTTTGCCATATTAGAGCAAAAGGTGTGCCTGCATACATGAGGGGTAACTTTCGGCATCTGGATGCGATAAATTTTATTATATTTCTGAATAATATGCTCCAGATACTTTTCCCAGTGAAGGGCAACCATCGGCATATCGTTTTTATCCAGAAACAAAAATCCTGCATATCCTTCCACCATCGGTTCAACTTTTGGTGTCTTGCGGTTGGCAATGATTCTGCGAAAACACGCCACAACTTCCTCACTCATCGGCACATAGCGGATACCGCTTTCTGTTTTGGGAGCACCGATCACATACTTCATCTGGGAAGTCCGCTGAAGCTGGTGATCTACCTTGATACGCTTCTGGTCGAACTCAAGATCGGAAAAGGTCAGCCCACAGAACTCTGAGATACGCAATCCTGTATTAAAAAGTATATAGATTGCATCATAGTATCGGCAGAAATGCTTATCATCCTTGATGAATTTCAGAAGTTCACGCTCCTGCTTACGGGTAATTGCTTCTCTGGTAACAGAATCGTTGACAATCACGGATGCCAGCTCAAATCCAAAAGGATTCTTGCGGATCAGATCATCATCAACCGCCATCTGAAACGCCGGTCTCAGAACACCTCGGATAGAGTGGATGGAACTGTACCCTCTGCCATCCACCTGCTGAAGTTTGATCAACCACGCCTTTGCATCAGACAAGCGAATCTTGTCAATTCGCTGCTTTCCAAACGCTTCTTTATTCAGAATGTTGATCACGGTCTTATATCCCGCCTTGGTGTTATGACCGACACCCGTTTTCAGAGAAGTATATTTCTCTACCAATTCAACTACCGTGTAATTGCCGCCACGGGTAACGATATGGTCAAACAGATCCGCCTGAATCTGCTTTTCCTTCTCTCTCAGCGAAAGCTCTCGCTTCTTATCCCTGGGAGTCGGGTCATTCTTGTCCAAACGCCAACTGTATACATTCTTCTCCTTACCATCCTCATCAATATATCGGTAACGATACCTCCCATCTGTACGCTGGTATTCACCTTCACGCAAAATCCGGTTTCGATTGTCTCGTCTTTTTTCGCTCATGGAATCTCTCCTTTCAAGTAAGGAGAGCCAGACTTGTGATAACATTGTATCACAAATCTGGCTCTCAGTATAGTTGTATCATTGGAAAACGGCAGTTCTGCCGTATTATTTTTTCGGAATTTATACTGCGGTGGCCTGATCCAGATACCGCTCGAACTTCTCCCGCTTGATCAGCGCCCGATTTCCGTTCATAACATAGAAATCTTCGTGCGGGTTCTGGTCGATCAGCATCCGCAGTTTCCCCTCGCCGATGTGATAGTAGCCGGCTGCTTCTTCAATGGTCAGCGTGTATCTGCGCCACACCGGAATGTCAAAACAGTTCTTCTCGCTCACATTGCTCTTGCTATTCGCCATAGGCATTTACCTCCATATATCAATTCGTTGTGCAGGGATGGGTCGTTCCGACCCCTGCTTTTTTCTGTGCTGCGTTCATTTCAATACCTCCCAAAGCCGGGCAAGGGAGAAACGGAAACAGAAACCGGAAACCGGCTTCTAAAAACCAGATTCTTCCTTGCAGCAGTTGTCTTTGCTATTTTGGTTTTTCTTGAATTTCTTTGTTGCCTTTGTTTCCAGAGAAGAAAAAGCCTTGCGGAACAAAGCTTTTCCCGGAAACCGATATGGCAACGGACTGGATATGAAACAGGAAACCATGCTACTTTCTTAAAACGGCAGCTCCATCTGGCTGCATTCTTCCTCAGTCAATTCACGGAAGCCGTCCAAGGGGCTTGTCCCGGCTTCCACCGTTTCGTTTCCACGCATCCAGCCCCTTTGCTTGCCGTACTTCTTATAACTTCTGGGATTGGGATAAGGAATCCAGCCTGTCACAGACTGATTCATAATCTCGTTGATTTCCCGTATCTCCCACGATTTCGGCTCATCAAAGCGTCCCAGAGCTTCGTGATGGAGCAGCTTGGAACAGACCATATCTCCATCAAAATCGTCCAGAAACGCCTGTATCACGCCTACCTTGGTGTCCTCCGGCATGAATTGCTTTTGCAGTAAAACCAACTGTTCGTTCATTTCTCTGGACAGTTTCAGCTGCACCTTTTCTCGCCGGTAAAGGACCACGGATTCTGCCCATAGCTGATCCATATACTGCCGGGATGCAGCTTCATCTTCTAGAATGTGTACCTCTGCCCGTTCGGGATGTACCATGATGGGAAGAAAGCGGCGGTTTCCGCTGCGATCAAGGGGAAGGAAGTCCAGCGCATTGGAAGTACCGCCAAACACACATTGCCGTAGCCTATCCTCCGGCTCCGTTGCATAGGGAACCTTGTAGGTTTCCTTGGATCGGCTCAGAAACGATTTAATATCCTCGATGCTCCGTGCGTTTGCTGTGGCAATCATTTCTGACATTTCTATGATCCAGTGTCCCTGCATCTTGCGGAACACATTATCGTCATCAATCTTCTTCAGGTCATCGGAGAACCACTCATCCTTGCAAGCCAGAAATCGGAAGAAGGTAGATTTTCCCGCCCCCTGTCCGCCTACCAGACAGAGCATCAGTTCAAACTTGCAGCCCGGTCTGAATACCCGGTGAATGGCTCCCAACAGAAACAGCCGCATGACTTCGGTGCCATACGCACATATTTCTGCACCCAGGAAGTGATGAAGCACATAGGGGATGCGTTCTGTGCCATCCCATTCCAAACGGTTCAGATACTCCCGGATCGGGTGGTATTGATTCTGGTGTGCAACCACCGTCAGCGCCCTTCGGATGCGGTTTTCGTTGTTCAGCCCGTATCGTTTTTCCAGATACAGCATGAGGTAATTGAAATCCGTGTCACTCATGGCAGAGGCGGTGCGTTCCCACCACAGGGGCTTGCAGATGTCAATGCGCCCGGTGAGGATGTTATAGCCGATGGCTCCATGCAGTACCGGATCGGACTGAAAGACCTGATACACATTCTGCATGGTATTCTTTACCTGCCCTTTATCGTTCACCTCCAGAAGATCCCTGACTTCCTCCGGGGTCTGGCAGAGCCGGTTCTCTGCCAACATCTTCAAATTCTCTCTCAGCTCCGGTGCCAAGCTCTGATAATCGCCGTTCAAGTTTCATCACTTCCTTTCCGTATTCTTTTATAAGCGCCGCACGCTCCTCAATGGAATCGTACAGCAGCACATCCAGTAAATACTCGATGTGGTCTTTCTTTTGCAGGGCTTCCACGAACAATGGATGCCATGTTTCATCCTCCAGGTTCGGGGCGTATGCCCGTTCCCAATGCCGGAGCAGATGAAAATAATCTGATAATACCCGGAAGCATCTGGCTTCCAGTTCCCGGTACATTTGCTCCTCCGATTTCTCTCTGATCGTCTTTTTCACTGTTTCCTTTCTTTTGTAATGTGTATAGGGGATTTGAAAGTCCGCAGCCAGTTTTTCGGCGGCGGACTTTGCATCTAACCCATATAGCTGTGCCGTAAAATCAATCACATCTCCATCGGCACCGCAGCCGAAGCAATGGAATCGCTTGTCCACTTTCATGCTGGGTGTTCGATCATTGTGAAAAGGGCAGTTAGCTTTTCCTGCCCGGTTGACATAGATGCCGTAGCACTCTGCTGCTTGTCGGGTGGTTACGGTCTGCTTGACCGCTTCAAATACATTCATTGTATCCTCCTTTCGGGGAACAACAAAGGCACTCGACATTTTCGCAGAGAAAACGGCAAGTGCCTGTTAGAGTTCCATATTCTGTTTTTTGTGCTGCCGAGATTTCTGCTCCTGCTGATTGCTGCTCTGCTCTTGTAGAAACTTTATCTTTTCCGTGACGGAGTGCTTCGGTTCGGGCTTCTTCTCGACCTCGGACTGCTCCGGCATGAGGACTTTGCTGACCCAATAGCGAATATCTTTCATCGGCTGCAATTCCTCCTTGGCGGTGGCAAGCTGTCCGGCAAGCTCTGCGTAGGTCTCTTGCAGATTGCTGTACTCCGCTTGCAGGGAATCCAGATTGACATTCAAATCCACGCCCTGCTTTTTGAGATAGCGGAACGCTTTGTTGAAGCTGTCCAGCTCGTCCTTGTGGCTTTCTGCAAACGCTGCCTGTCGTGCTTTCCAGCCGATTTTCAGATACTTGTCATGAACCGCTTTGTGGGTCTGGCAGTCTGCCACGGCGTTCTGAATGCCAGTAATGACCTTCATGCGGGCGGATGCTTTCTTCATGTCGGCATGGATGCTCTTGGACTTCTCACTCATTTCTTGCAGGGCGGTATCCAAATCTTCCAGCGTGAAAAGCTCATGCTCTTTCAGATAGATGACGGCTTTGGAGACTGCCTTCAAATCATCAGTCGTGCCTTTCTGCTGACCGTATCTTGACCAGTCGCTGCGTTCTGCCTTTCGTAAGTTCAGATAGTCACGAAGCAGAAGAACCAGATCGGGCGAAGTGTTCTTTGCTTGTGCATCCGTTTCTGCAAAGACTTCCTTGGTCGCTTCCATAATGTCTGCAATCCAATTTCGCAGATTGCGGATTGTGCTGCGGATGGCATTCATCATACGGTTGGCGGCTTTAATATCTCGGTTGAGATTGCCAATGTTGGTTTCAATTTCCTTGCGTTCCAGAGCGCAAACGGCGGCTCCCATGTGGACGGTCGGAATCTTATCCAGTCCCTGCCGTTCATAAGAGCGCATATCCACTCGCTCAGGACTTCCGGCAAGTTCCAGATACTTGTTCTGAACAAGCTCCCAGCCGTGTCTCCATTCCTCGGCATGGTACTGCTCGTTCCAATCAACAGTGTCCTCCTTGTGGCTTTTCCAGTTGCCGGAGGGAAGTCTGATACGCTCTCCGTTCTCGTCAAGGTCATAAACCTTGCGGCTCTTAGGCAGCCACTTTCCGTTTTCATCAATGGCTCTCATGGTCAGCATGATATGGCAATGGGGATTGTGTCCGGGAGGATCTGGGTCATGGATTGCAAAATCACAGCACATTCCCTTGGACACAAAATGCTCTCGGCAGTATTCTTGCATCATCTGCGGATACATTTCGGTCTGCGCTTCTCTTGGTAAGGCAACCACAAATCGCCTTGCAAGCTGGGAATTCCATTGCTTCTCTACTTCCTCAGCTGCGTTCCAAAGTGTTGCTCGGTCAGCATATCCGGGTGGGGCATTGGCGGGCAACATGACCTCTGTGTAAACCACCTCTTTCTTGTAAAGGTAGTTTTTCATCTTCTGGTCGTACTCGGAAAACAGCTTTTCTCCGGCTTGGTAGGCAGCTCCGGCAACAGCAGAGCTGCCCTTGCTTCGCTGGACGATGCGGATTTCCAAATGTGGTACGGGCATCTTTGGTTGAACCTCCTTTCGATGGTACAAAAAAAGACCGATACTTTTCAGCACGGTCGGGCGAGGGATATTCACTTGTTGTCGGGGAATGATTGCTTGCAATCGTTCCTCGGCGGCAAGTCCACAAAGGGGTAGCTGGCAAAGCCAGCGCAGGGGAAGTGTAGCTTCCTCTGGATGATTGAAGCAGGGGACTTTTGCGGAAATCATCAAACTCCATGCAATGGGCTTTCGGCAGAACGCAATTACCATCTTTAGGTGGTGTATAATTGCGCCCTTGTCTCCGTCAAGGGTTTTCACCCTCGTCCGCTTCCTGCGTTTCTCTCCGGCTCTCAATCAGCAGATTTAGCTTCTTGTGAACCGCTTCGCTCTGGAAGATGAAGGTCAGCAGCTCCATCACATCCTCATCGGTCAGGACGGTCGGCTCTTTCAAAAAGGTCTCCAACATTCCGGCACGAGTGCAAAGCCGATGGGTTCTCTCGCTTCTGGTCAGCCGTTTCAGCTCGCTCTGCAATCGCTTCTCCTTGTGCTTGGCTGCGGTCAGCTTTTTCTCAGCTACATATTTCTGTTGCTTCAATTTTTCCAGCTGTTCATTCGGCATTCGCATCAACCCCGCTTGACCCAAACAATGTCATAGCCCAGCGCATCGGCCAGCTCCACGGCTTCGCCGTAGCGTAGGCTGCCACGCTTCAACTTACCGGACAAATTGGGAACGCTGCTGCTCCATCCGTACTCGTCTGCCAGAAAATCCACCACCTCACTCATGGTCATGCCCGCCCGGACGATGTAAGACTTGATCTCGTTTCGATACAATTCAGGCCTTTTCTTCTTCATATTTACATTTCCTCCATTCTTTTTTGTTCGTGATATGGTATAATTTGCTTGTTAAATAGCAAATGCCGTACAGTGCTTCGTGACAGAAACAGAGAATTTACTTTTCGCTCAGAATTTCCGTAACGATGCTCTGTCCATAAGGGACAGTACCCCTTTTCACTGTTTAATGCGGCTTTTTGTGAAATAACGAAAGCCTTCATTCTATGCCATACCCTGTACGCTGTTGAGTGCATCACTCGTTGGTATAGATGGCACCACAAAAAGAGTGGTTTTTCGCTGATTTCACATGGTTTGAATTTAACCCATGATTTTTGAGTGCCGTTCTGCCCGAATGTCGTTCCTGCCCGGATATCTTCCCGGCGTTTTCTCCCCGTTGGTACGCTCGTGCTTTTCGCAGTCATGGCGATACTTCGCTGGGGGACATATCCCATTCGGACGGTCATTCAGTTTTCAAGGTGCATCGGTGATTTACGAGTACAGTTTAGCGAAAAAAGATGCTCTCTCCCGTATATCCAAAAGGTAGGAAAAGAGCATAAAAATGCGTGGATTTCCACGCTTATGGAAATGGAGATGAAATATGCAACCGAAACTCACTGTTCAGGAAAGATTGAAAGATTTGCGTGTCGTAGATTTTGATTTGACGCTGGAAGAATTAGCAGAACGCACTGGCCTGTCCCGTTCCGCCCTGGGAAAATATGAATCTGATGAAAACGCAAAGGACATCAGCCCCTTTGCGATTCTGACACTCGCCAAGTTCTATGGCGTGTCCACGGACTATCTGCTGGGTCTGACAGAAAATAAAAATCACCCAAACACAGAGCTGAATGCTCTACATTTGAGTGATGACGCAATTACTGTATTAACCACCGGGAATTTTAATCACCGGCTGCTTTCTGAAATGATCTGCCATAAGGATTTTCAGCGCATGATGCTGGATGCAGAAATCTATGTTGATCGTATTGCGGATATGCGGATCACCAACATGAACGCTGCCATGGAAGCTGTCCGGCAATCTGTGATTAAGAAAAAAGGAAACAATGAGGAGGACTTGTATCTGCGCACTTTGGAACTGGCACAGGTGCAGGAAGATGAGTATTTCGGTCATGTAGTTTCCAAAGATTTGACAAGCATCCTCCATGATATTCGAGATACGCACCGTAAGGACGCAACCACTGCGGACGAGAATTGCGTTGCTCTGGAAGTGCAGAAACAATTACAGGATGCTATGGACTACAAAGGCAGCACCGAAGAAAAGAAAGCCCGTCTGTTCCTCGCCAACCTTGGCATTGACTACGATGCACTTACTATGGAGCAGTTTGCAAATCTGATTGAAGTGTTGAAACTGTCCAAGCACATGAACAGCCCGATCAGCCAGCGTGGTAAAGGCAGTATGACCCATGGTAAGGGGAAAAGAAAAAGGAAGTAACTCGGGTATAAAAGTAGAAGGGACTGGTGCAAATCCAAATTTTGCAACAGTCCCTTTTTTGATAATTATAAGATTGTGTTAAATATGCTGCTCATAAATACCTGTGCATGATAACCGCCACTTTCACCGACACCTTCAACCAATTTGTAGTTCTTTTTTAGTATGTCGAATAGATTTGTCATTTCAAAGCATGAATGTTTAGGGAAGTTCATTAGATTAAAGATAAACTTATCATCGGACAGTTCGTAAACAACACCTTCGTCAAATGTTATTTTTCCGGTTCTAATATCCTTCATTCCCAGCAGATCAGAACTAAAGTCTCGTTTTACAAAATAAATATTCCAGTTACCATTGTATACCGTAGAGTCGTCATCTCTAATAAAATCTATAAAATCGAATGCTTCACCTGCAGCCTCAGGAATTGAGAGAAATTTAGCGTAAATCGCCTTAATGATCTGATACTTGGTATGTTGTTGAAAACCATTTATCGATTTGGGAGTTCCATCAAGATTAAAAAACCTTAAGTATGCTTCATCATACTTTCCTAAGAATGTATTGCATTTACGGCATAAAGTTCTGGCGGTTCTCCCTTTGGGAAATAGAGATGTTGATAACTGAGTGTCAAAAATATCTCCAGTAATATTCTCAAGAGTTTCCCCGTGATTCAACTTTTCTCTAATCTCAGCATGTACACTCTCCGAAGTAAATGTATCAAACATTTTGCCGAGATCAACAGCAACAACATCTTCATTTCCTGTGTTTCGTGCAGGGTAGTGTTCCTCACTCATATCACTGTCAGAATAATAATTGCCGCATAATCTGCACCTGTGTTGTTTTTCGTCAAAAACTACCATGAGATACAATCCTTTTCTCTTCATCTGTAAACCTTGAGCAATGTGCCGATAGGCTGCATTTAGCTTTTTCTCTCAGAACGGCAAATCCTCATTTCCGGTTTCCGGTTCAAAAATTCTAGGTTGTTGATTCGGGGACTCAGAAAGAACGGCAATCAAATCTACAATCCGCTGATAAAGCTCATCGAAGGTTAGTATCAACACATTGCTCAGACTATTACGGAAATTTTCAAAAGCCGCAACTTGCCCTGGGGTTAGCGAAGCCATTTTCCCGATAATTACAACGCATTTTGGGGACAGGACTTCAAAAGGCTCCGAACTCTGATGACACAGAGAATAATACTCTTTTGTAAGCTTGTCTCTGTAATTTAGAACTTGGTTTATGGCTCCGCTCAATTCATAGCTAAAGCTGTATGTACCTCGATACTGGTTTCCGATAAGTTCAGTACATGGTGTTTTAATCTCAATCAACGCCACATTTTGAGACAGACTGTTCTGATAAATGAAGTCGCATAGATTACCACCGCTGTTGTTAATTCCTTTGCCGCCAACATACGCTTTATCTGCAAATATCGTACAAGGACAGGCAAAGATTTGAGCCAATACCCACTGATGTTCTTTGAAAACAGTAGTCTGCCAAAACTCCTCACTATCATTTTCGAGATTGTCTTCCATGAGCTTTGCAACTCTTTGGAGTTTTTCGATATTCAAAGACGTTGTCAGGTGTTGCAGATTTTCATCTTGCAACTCTGTCAGACTCCGTTTCAACGATTCCAAAGAACTTGTCTGAGTGATGAGACGAAGCAGTGTTTTTACAAGATCATAGTTTTCTTCATTGCCAATCATCCGAGCCGCAGAAGGGTCATTCTGGATGATTGAAAGGAATTGGCGAAAACTGCTGTCTACTCTGGTGTAAGTAGCTGAACCATACGGGATTTCGCCCATGTCTTCATACAGCGCATACAGCCGCTTCAAACCTTGGTAAAGCTCATATGTTTCACTTGTGCTCAGATTGAGTTCCATCCAATCTCCGACTTTGACAGAGCCACGAGAAATCTTCACCACTGACCCGTTGTCATCGCTCGGAAAGGCGGCATCGTTTTTCCGTTTCTTTTCATATAGAAATTTTCCAGAAACAGATTTATGGGGGTCTTTCTCGTTATCTACCAGCGTTGGACAGAACTTGAACCGGATCATTTCCGTCTGGCTCAAGACTACCGGTGACGCATCCGCTGTGACAGCAGAGGTGGATATAACATCAACTGTATCAGTTGTCATATCATGAACTTTCGGTATATGTAGGCCGATTTGCAAATCAATTCCACCCTTCACAGCTTGATAATAGTATTTGTCATCCTCTTCCTAACCGGCGTGTCTGCATCTTTTTCCAGATAGCACGGCATTTACGGCATATCTCAGGATCGATCCCCAATGTATCTACAAGTAGTTCTTTGTCAACAACATCCAGCGCAAGTTCAATGTCTTCATCATTGCGCACTATAGCGTCAATATGTGCAAGCAGCTTGTCCCTTAGTGCAGGATCAATCCTTTCCACTTTGGGAAGTAAAATGTTGCCCATCTCACCAGGTAAGATTTCAAGAACACCTCCACCATAGCTTCGTCCGCAAATCTCGGTGAACGCAAAAGAGATGCTGTTATAGTAGGCAAGAAGGACATTCTCTGGATCAACGCCATCGTTAAACTTCATGCGGTGCATAGTGTCTGTTGACACTGCATCACATTTATTCAGTACAAATTTAGGATAGAAATTATTTCTTCTTAAGAAAAACGCATCCGGAACCCATACAGAAGGAACAATGTACCATCTTTCCCGGATGGAGCATTTGTAGCCCTCGTGTTCGCCATTCGCTTCGCCGAGTGAAATGTACTCTTTGTGCTTGGCGGGATATTCATCGTATGGAATCTCAGGGAAGCTGATTAGACGGGCACGCTTTCCAGCAATTTTGTTTTTCTCCCAATCTTGTGCTGTGAAATATATTCCATGTGCATGAGAACTCCTGCCAATCAAAGGAAGGGTTACTTCACTTAACTGATATTGCTCAGATGTTTCTTCCGTAATGGAGAAGTAGCCATTATTGCCTGTTGTAATTCCAACATTGATAATTCCATATTCGGAAAATTGGGCAAAGCGTTTGTCTGCACGAAGTTCCTGAATAAGAGACATTTCCTCTGCGTTTACGAAATATTTTGTCCATTTTTCCTTGACGTGCTGCAACTTTTGAAATCCATTTTGAGATAGATCCAACTGAGCAAAACCGCTAAGATTATTCATTTCAATGATGCGAATACCCTTTTCTTCTTCGCCTTTCTCGCCAATAAACACAACGACTTCTTGCTCGATATCAGGGAACACAAGCTGTTCAAATGTGATCAGAGTAATTTTCGCAAGATTATTGGCCAAATATAGGCGCAGATCCTCCGCATACGCAACTTGAAGTATCTCAGCTGGAATAACAAACGCTATCTTACCTTTTTCGGACAATAGCTGTACACAAGCTACGATAAACGCAACCCATGCATTTATCAATTTATTCGCTTTCATACCATGCGAAGTCAAAATTTGAGACTGCATTTCTCGCTGGCTTTCTTTCAGATATTGATAGCGAATATAAGGGGGATTGCCCAAAATCAAATCGTACTGTTCCTTGCCGAGAACACGATTATAGAAGTCGAAAAAGTCTTCGGTGCATACTTCGATTTGTTCAAATTCAGAATACCTATCACGAACTTTATCGGCTTCGTCAGGTTCGATTTCAACAGCTGTTAGTTTATCCACCTTATTCAGAAGATTAAGGTTCTGTAGCGCATCAAGAAATACTCCATCACCGCAACTTGGTTCCAAGACGGTAGAGATATTTTGAGACGCAAAAAGCTCCACCATAGCATCCGCAAGCTGCAATGGCGTATAATACGCTCCTCTTAGTTTCTGCTCTGAACTATCCTTTTTGAGTCTCATCGTTAATACCTCGCTTAATAATCGAGTCTATACACCCGATCAATCAATCCCTGAATCTCAGAGATAAGTGTTTCTTTCTGTCTCTGCAACAGATTTGCAATGCGCTTTGCGGGACGTCCAGACAGTGCATCATTGATTTCGTAAATCTCTCGACTTGCTGCTACCACTCTGTCGTGAATGGCTTTCTGTTCTTCTACGGCAAAATCCAACTCAACAAAGGGTAGTGTAGAGAGAACGAATGTACCACGAGCAGTAAATCCGCCTTCAAAATCGCTGCCTACGATCTCCAAGATTCGCTCTGTAATGGGGTTTGACAGCCATGCCTGAATGTATTCAAGTGCGTATGGACTACCATCTTTTTTGCTAACTGCACAATATCCAGCAGTACCACCTGACGCAATCAGAATATCATTCGTATCCATCGCATACATGGGTTCTTTGCTCAACACGCCAACTATCAATTTGGGCGTGTTAATAAAGGCGGTCAAGGCTTGTGTTCTGCCATACTGGTACCATGTATCTGCGGTGGCGTTTGGAACGTTACGAGTTCCATCACGGGAAACACACTTAGGAACCAGACGATCATAATGCGCTAAGAGATAAGCGTATGTTCCCGGATAACAGCTTTGCATCTCATCTATGCGGATAAGATGTCCGTTGTTATCGTAGGGGAAAATAATCTGCTTGTCAGTCGCAAGAATACTATACGAATTCAGGCCCTTCTCAGCCTTTTTGGTTGGCTTAAAATAAGGGCGAAGCAAGGCCTTCTCAATAGTATAATTATTGCCATCCCTGCTGATTTCAACAGTATCGGCATATTCGGCCACAATTTCATCTGAGGAGAACCAATATATAGGCGTTGGCCTTTCTGCACTTGTCTGAATACCGTTAAATATCTCTGCGTGTTTTGTAATGGGGACAGATACTTCATCCAACCTCTGGAGCATTGTCAAAAACTCAAAGTCAGTTGTCAATCTCCATGGCAGCTTGTTCAATACGGAAGAATTAAGCTCAATGGAACTCACTTCTTCTCCTGCCCACAGTTTGTTAGCAGAATCAACGCTGCTGTAAACAAAACTTGTCTGCTTCGCCTTGGAAAGTAAAATGATCGAGCTGTAAATGGTTTTATCCTCAAACAGCTGTGCATCTCCAAAGTCATCCAGACTGACGAGCATCCGTTCTTTTGCAATCAGGTTGCGCAACTTCTCGCCAGCGCCAATTTTGAAGAATTTATTAGGTACAATATAGCATACCAAGCCATTTTCGTTGATCTTATTGATAGCCTGCTCTATAAAAATAAAGTATTTGTCGAATTGCTTGTGCGATGTCTTATATTTCTTTTTATAGACTTCTACTTCGGCACTCGGCAATAGGGCGTGCATCCCCTCGGTATTCACATACGGAGGATTGCCGATAATTACATCAAATCCACATCCATTGTTAATTGTGCTCCAGTCAAAGGGAGCAATCTCCATCATCTGACGGTTGGCACCGCTAATGCCATTCAATTCAGTTTGGCTGACAAGGGAGTTTCCAAATTGAATGTTGTCACCCAGATCAGGAAGAATCGGAACAACTTCTGATACAGAAGGTGCGGTTTCATCTTCAATCAACTTGATTAACAAAGAGAATTTAGCAACTTCGACCGCATGGATGTCAATATCTATGCCGTAAATGCAGGAGCAAAGAATGTCTTTTTTCTCTTGAAGGGGCAGCTTATACAAGTCAATACCCGTTTCAATCAAATGATCTGTTTGCCCATTGCAGATATACCATTGCACACAGTAATCCTGCAAATAGGCAAATGCCTCTTCCAAGAAAATGCCAGAGCCACAGGCAATATCAGCCACACTGATATTCAAAATCTCAGAGGGAGTCTTTCCTTCACACACTTTGGAAAGCGTTTTATCGACCATGTACTTAACGATTTCTGTTGGTGTTGTAACAACAGATCTGTTCTGGCAATCTTTCTTCTTGCCAAGACCAATGGTATTATTTTCGAGCAGAACTAACTGTTCGGTTAAGAATATCTCGTAAATCTTTCCAAGCAAATTAGGCTCGATAATATTAAACAAATAAGGGCTTTGAGGGTAATACAAATCCTCAATCATGCCTTTAATAACTTCGCAGGAAAGATCAAAAATAATGTCTTCGCCGGAAAACATTCCAGAATTGTAGCGCCGGTCAGCCGAACGGAACAATTCCTCCAGTTTGGGTTGCAGTTGATCGGCATCTGTAATGGTATCCTTCAACTTGTGATACAGTGGCAGATTCTTATCTTCGCAAATTCTCAGGAAGACAATTTGGTTAATAAACTCCTGCACAACATCGTTTAACACTTCCAACGACGCATAGCGGCCACCCTGAGCATACAGTTCGTTGCTAAGAGCCACACGCCATTCGTTGATTTGAGAAAGAAATAGTGTATCAACCTGCTGGGTTTGCCCTCCGGTTGCGGGGAAGTTTGCATCCAAATAAGCATCAAAATCACCAGAGTAAACGGTGTCTCTCGCAATCAACCCTACAATCTCATCAATCTTTTCTACATACTCAGTATAATGGTACAGCCGGTATCTTGCTACAGCACATCCATCATCTTCGTGAGCAATATGGCAGGTATCGTAGATTGCCAGATATTCAAAATTTGTGAGAACAGCCAGACGATGCTTTGCGTTCCAGCCGTACTTTCTGGTCTGAATAGCTGGATCTGCATCTCTGGTAATATCTACCGCAGGCTTCTTTGCTTCTACAAAGAATTTAGGCACACCTCTGAGCGTAATGGTATAGTCAGGGCGGTCAGTTCGAGTGGAGTAATTCTCCGCAATAACTTCTCGATATTGGGGTGCCAATCCTTTTTCGTTTGCAACATCCCAACCCAAGAGCTTTAACAGAGGATCAATATATTCAATTCTGCAAGAATGCTCATTGTAAGCATTTCTTGCGTCCTTATAGAAGTCGATGTTAGCATGAAAACGATCTACAAGGTTCTGCAATTCAGTCAGGTTAGTCATTGCTGTACGCTGCCTTTCTTTTATCGTTTGTCGGCTTTTCTGCATTTTCTGGAATGATCCAAATTCTACTCATGCGAGTAGCACCGTCAATACGATTCGACTTGCATAGAATTTGAACTTGTCTGGGAGTGATTCCCCACTTTACAGCAGCTTCCTGGACTGTAATATATCCATTCATAACAAACACCTCGCAAATCACAATACAAAAAACCACTATAATTATATTCGCTTAAACGAAATAAATCAAGTGGTTCCACAAAAATAACACGCCGTCCATAGGGGATTCCCATAGGCGGCGTGTTGCTCAACTATCTAAATATTCGATTATTCTTCCATGACCTCAACCATCATCCTGGCACCCAGCTTGAAGCTGTTCTGGAAGATCAGGCAGTCGGTTATGGTCTGGAACTCATGGACGCAGTCCGTGTATTTCTCAAACAACTCTTTCTGCCCATCCGTCATGGTGGCTTTGAGTTTTTCTTCATTCCTACAGATCAATTCCTGTAGCTTCTTGTACTCCTTGGAAGAAGTATCGTACTCTGTCGGCTCGATGTTTCCATACCAAAATTCTTCCAATAGCCTCATGCCTCATCCTCCCCATAGATCAGTCCCTGGAGGATGATTTCCTCTGCCCGGTTGCGGATGCTGTTCATGGCACCAACCCATGCCATTTGGTTATCTGCTTTCAGTTCCTCCGTCACGCCCTCAGATGCCTTCATCTGCTCGATAATCAGGGACAAACGCTCCTGCGCCTGCTCGTTCAGATCAGCCAGATATGTCCAGAGTTGACCGCTGAGAACAAGATCATTAAAGAGGATTGGGCAATGCTCTTTGAGGTAGTCCCGGTGCATCCGTCCCCATTTACCAATGGGGCGCTGCTCCTCAGAGGACAGGGTAAGAACCGGAATATAATAATCGCCAATGTGTTCATACCAAAGGCCATTACTTTCATCATAAATGTGTTTCTTCATCTCAGTCATGGTATTGATTTCCTTATTCTGGTGTTAGAATCGCAAGTCTGACTCTCCAGAAATATTGGTAAATCTTTGGTAAATTTGAGATTGAAACACAAAAAACGCTTAAAAACGGGGCTAATGAGACGATATGAGACTTTTCATCATGCCCGGCAAATCCTGCCGTGGCAGATAAATAAGATTTTTGTCATTTTTGTTCCCCTATCTTCATTTTGACTGTACCGCTATTTTACCATATTCCCGTTTCATTTTCCAGTGTAAACAGAAGCCGCCGTGCGCACTCACATCTTCGAAACCTACGCCGCCATTATACGGTTGCTTTCGGAGTGGTCTTTCCCCACAAAAAAGCAGCTGCTCCTTGTTAAAAAGAGCAGCTGCTTTTCTATGGGATTTGAGTGAAAACTTGTAAACAAATTAAGAGTCAAGAATATTATGGATACCCTGCTGAACGGTTTCATAGTCTTTTTTTAAAGACGCCAACCGTTCCCGCCCGGCGTTTTCAATATGATAGATCACACGCATGCGGGAACGCCCCGTGCTCATGCGCGTTACGACCTCCTCGCCGGTGATGTACCCATCATCCGCCAAGCGGTACAGAAGCGGATAAAATGACCCCTCCTGCACTGTAATGAAACCTTTGCTTCGCTCCTTGATTTTCTGCACAAGCTGATAACCATATGCGTCTTCTTCACACAGCAAAAACAGCGTGAGCATTTCTATGGAGCCTTTTTTCATGGTATCAATAGCCATAGTGGAGATACCCCCTAATTTATACTGTTTTAAAGATTTATATGTCGACATTATTGTCTTAGTTGTCAAGCGGCGCGGCTTCTTCGGGCACGTCTTCTGCTTCAGCTTCAACGGGCAGCACCGCAAGCAAATCGAGCAGACCGGTACGGTCATATTAACCGAAATGTTCCTAAAGAAAAAACGCCCCGCAAAGCACTTAGCAAAATGAGCAAAGCGCAGATACGCCGTTTTCGTGCGCCTGCGCTCTTATTTTCGTATTTACTTTCTGAAAAGCTTATCCAGCGTCTTGCCATCCCTACTTTTCCATTCCACCCAACCGTTCGCACTTGTACCGAGGACGAACATAGCGGCCGAGCTCGGCGACGAAAACGACATCGATTTGTTCAGCACATATTCGCTGTTTACATCGGTCACGTCTCCGTTTTTCAGAGCTGATCGTCTCTGGCGCGCAATGGCCGGTGAAAGGCTTTTATATTCCGTGCGCCCGATACGCGAGCCCTCCAGCACCTCGAACCGCTCGCCGTCATACACGCCAAACGCTTCTATGCCGTTGCGTGTTGTATGTAAAACCGTTTCTTCGCTCTGCACCGCTTTTGCATCGTTCATTTTATAGCCCAGCGTCGCCATGATGAACTGAATTTCATCGTAGACTTCCTCCACAGTGGCAAGGTCATATTCGTCGATCTCATATTTCGGCACAACACTGTTTTCCACCGTGTAGCGCTTGGATTCCTGCGCTTTGATGATCGCGTATTTTTCAAGCCCGCTGATCATATCCAGCGTAAAGGTCTTGCTCTCCGCCAAAAACATGATGGCTTTGTTCCAAAAATCTTTCGAGCGATTGTGGTCGTCCAGCCGCAAAATGCCGTTGCGCGTCTGACCGATGTAAATTTGCGCGATCCTATTGTCTTCGCTCTCATTTATTAAATAATAAATGCCGTGCCGGTTGATGCCCGTAATGTTCTTCGCTTCGGAAAGCAGTGGGCGCGGTATCACATACGTCGTCATGGTAGATAAACTGCGGCGGATGGAGCGAATACCGTCCGGCTGTCCGTTGTGATAAATCGTTTCAAGCTTTTTGCTGATGCCCATAGTGTTTTCCTCTGCTCACCCATCAAATTCAAGTTTATATATGTATTATACCACATAACATACTTTCGCGCCAGTGCCAAACGCATATTATATGAAACTTCTATAAATTTCGTCCCAAATAAATTGCCGCACATTTTTAACGCCACGCCAGCCGCTGTCCGACGGGCGCGTATACATCGAGATTCCTGATAGCGGCATGAAATCTATAATGCCAAAGCCATGACCGTCCTCGCCTCTGTGCCGGACGGCTTCATCGAGAACCTCAACGCGCAGCCCATCTAAAACAAAAAGTAACGCAAAAAATTAAAAGGCTCTGCCGCGCACCGATTTGATGCTGACAAAGCCTTTTTCTCGTTTTAGGGTGTTAAATGAATCTGAAATACATGCCTGCACTGCCATAATTGCAGTAGTGCTCGTCCGTCGACATGACATCAGCCTTGCTGATCTCTCCCGTAATCAGTTTTTCGCACAGCACTACCATATCCTGCACAATCTCGAGCCGCAGCGGGTTATAGTAGACCGACCTGCCCGCAAGGTAATCCTGCTGGTGCTGCTCGTCGCAGCCGTTTTCCTGAATGGAATGCCCGCCGAACCACGCATAATCGCGCAGCGCCTCCGCACGCGGCAGGAAGCACTCAAGGTTCTTTTTGTAGCTCTCCAAGACCTTATACATGTCTTTTTCCGGGCAGATCATCAAAACGATATACCCGGAGCCGATGGCGTCGCCGGTAAAAAGCGCCTTGTAGTGTGCGCACGCGAACACCACGGAGTTTTCCGTGTGCCCGCCAAGATTCAGCACATCCACCGTCACACCGCCGCCGAGGTCGATCACGCTGCCCTCGTCAATAGGTACAAGCTGCGGGTATTTGCCGCCGTCGGAAAGCGCCGCCGCAAAGCAGTTTTCGTCTTCGCGGATCTTCTCCACATCGTTTTTGTGCAGATATACTTTTTCAAATCGGTCGATGCGGAACATGTGGTCGCGGTGCGGGTGCGTAATCGCAACCTCGACCGGCAGCCGCGTCAGCTTCTTCACGGTGTCGAGCAGGTCGCCCTCGCCCATGCCCGTGTCGATCAAAAGTGCCTTGTCCCTGCCCTCAATGAGGTAGCACGTCGCCGTAAAGTAGTCATCTATCCGCCAAAAACCGGGCTTTATCCACGTCACTTCAAGCTGCGTGCGTCTATCCTGCTTTAGCAGCCAACGAACAATTTCCCCGTCCGCAAAGACATTTTCCCATGCGTTTTCGGGGTTGATCTCCGTGCGCTCCACCGTTTCGGAGCCTGTTACGCGCAGACTCATCACAAGCTTTTCCGCGTCTGCAAGCACCTTGCCGTCTGCGAGCACATTGCCCTCACCCGCGAACGTATACACCTTCAGGGGCATGAATTTTGCCGCGCGTACTTCATAAGGGTCTGCGTGCCCGCCGAGAATCGCCGCCGCGCTGAAGCAATGCGACAAATGCGAAATCAGCCGCCACGCCGCGTCCGCGCAGCTTTGCGATGCCGTGAGCGACAATTTACATTTGTCGATGATGCCCGTCGTCTGCCATTCAAAAACCAAGCTCTGCACCGCTGTTTCGGGCAATATACCGCCCGGTAAAATCAACGCAGTTACCTGTGCTTCTCCGCAATGCGGCTCGAGTTTACTTAAACAGCTTTCCGCCTCCGTCTCATTCGAGACAAGACACAGCAGCGTCGGCTTCCCGCCGCCCAGCTCCGCGCCGTTCACGCACCATTTGAGCACCTGTCCGTCAAACACTTTTTCAAAATAATGCATACCTTTTCCTCCCCGTTACAATGACCCGCTATTTTGTGAATAAAACAAAAAGACTCCACATTTCTGCAAAGTCTTTCATGGTCGAGGTGAGAGGATTTGAACCTCCGGCTTCTACGTCCCGAACGTAGCGCTCTACCAAGCTGAGCCACACCTCGATATAAGCCTTGAATACTCAAGGCCATTTTGGCAGCGGTACCAGGATTTGAACCCAGACAAACAGAGTCAGAGTCTGCTGTGCTACCATTACACAATACCGCTATCTGTTTCGCTGTCTTTCTTTCGTTTCGTTTGTTTCCGTCGGACAACGTAGTCTATTATAGCAGATATTCGGGAAAAGTCAACCCTTTTTTCAAAAAAACTTTAAAAATTTGAAATTTATTTTTCGAGTGAGAATTAAAACGCGTAAAAAAGCGCGGAATTATGCGGTTTTTCGCCTTTTCAGCCGTTTACGGGCTCTGCCAAAAAACACGCGCCGAAAGCCTTCGGCATACGCTTTGCGGCATTTTCCGCTAAGCTTTTTTCAGAAAAAATTCCAAAAACCGCGGAGCCGCTGCCGGTCATCAACGCATTTAACGCCCCGTTTTCGCACAGATATTTTTTTATCTCCTGCACAACGGAGATTTGCAGCGCGTCGTCAAACCGATTTCCGAGCGCGTTTGCAATTTCCTCAATCGAGCGATGCTCTACCGCGCGCACCATACCCGGCGTGTAGCGCATGCCGCCGTCCGGCACGTTATCGCACGCACGGTACGCTTCCGGCGTGCTCACGCCCACGTCCGGCTTCACAACGACAAGGTAACACTTCGGTATCTCTGCCAGCGGCAGCAACTGCTCACCAATGCCAAGGCAACGATATGTGCCGTTTAAAATGCAGAACGGCACATCTGCACCGATGCGCAAACCGAGATACAAAAGCTCTGCCGTATTGAGCGGCTCCTCCCCCGCTTCTGCGCACAGATGATTCAATAATTTCAGCACGGCTGCTGCATCCGCGCTGCCGCCGCCCATGCCCGCCTGATCCGGGATATGCTTTTCAATATAAATATCTGCGCCGAACGGCACACCGGTAGCGTCAAAATAATACTGCGCAGCCTTGTATGCCGTGTTGCGCCCGTCGCATGGGATGTGCGGCTTCGAGCACTTGAGTATAACCTCCCCCGTATCGTTCAGCGTCACGCGCACACGGTCGCAGAGAGACACGGACTGCATCACCATGTCGACCGTGTGGTAGCCGTCCTCGCGCCGCCCGGTAATATCGAGCGATAAGTTGATTTTTGCATACGCATTACATTCGGCTGTGTTCATATTCAGTCCTCCCTCATAGGTCAAACAGTGAAAACCGCTTGATATTGATGACGTGCTTCGGGCACATTTCGTGGCAGCAGAAGCAATGGATGCACTTGCTGTACTCGATGTGCGCCTTGTGCTCCCGCACCGTTATGGTGTGCTGCGGGCAGCTTTCCGCGCACTTGCCGCAGCCCACGCACTGTGCCGTGTTGATCTTCGGGTACGGCGTTAAAATTCTCTTTGCAAGCGGCTGCATGAACTTCGGAACGCGTGTCGTAAAATCGATGCTGCTGGAGCGTGCACGCTTAAAATCGTGTACGACAATATTCTCAAAATCATCACCAAGCACTTCGATCTCCGAAAGCTTTCCCGCACAAAGTCCGCGCTCCTGTGCGTTTTTGAGCACCAAAATTTCTTCGGGCTTCATATCGATGAGCTTCGCGCCGACCATATCCGCTTCGTAGGGACTTTCAGACCCCACAAGTGCGCCGACAAAGCGTTTTTGGCCGCCCGTAGGTCCATCGCCCTCCATGGCGTCTATCGCATCTATAATCGAGAAATCCGGGTGCACATATTCGCACAAATCGACAAGCATTTCCGCAAACGGCTCTTTTTCCGGGTAACGGCTGTGCAGCTCCGGCTTTAATAGCCCCGGCACCACACCGAAGAGATTCTTCACCGCGCCGGAATAGCCCATCATGCCATGGGTCTTTAACTTCGCAATGTCGATGACGAGCGTCTCGCGCGGCTGCACGAACGGCTCTGTGACGGTCAGCGTATTGCAGCGCTTTCCCTCCGGCAGCTGCACTGCCGTGCTCTTACACGCTGTATATAACGAAAAGCCGTATTTTTCCGCCGCTTCCGTATAGCTGCACGCGCGGAACGTGCCTTTCATGATAGATGTATTGTACGGCCCGCCGCCGCTTTCCGCCACCAGCACGTCCGCGCCCTGCCGCAGCAGGCAAATCGCGACCGCAGCCGTCACATTCGGGTGCGTGATGATGGCCTCCTCCGGCGCAGAGCGCATGACGAGATTCGGCTTCAAAATAACGGTCATATGCGGTTTTATGCGGCCATAAAACGCCGAAGCGGTGAACATTGCATCCACCGCTTCGGTCAGCCGTTCTATGTCATAATCCGCAAGCCGCTTTACATACGCACTCACTTTAACTCCTTCAAAAATGCGCCGATGCGGTTCAGCGCCTCTGCAAGGTGCTTGATGGAATACGCATACGAAATGCGTACAAAGCCCTCGCCGCACGCACCGAATGCCGAGCCCGGCACCACCGCGACGTGTTTATCGTAAATGAGACGCTCACAAAATTCATCGGACGTCATGCCGGTGGACTGAATGGACGGGAACACGTAAAACGCGCCCTCCGGCTCAAAGCAGGTAAGACCGAGGCGGTTGAGCCCATCCACAATCAAACGGCGGCGCATGTCGTACTGATCGCGCATTTCGGCAATGTCGTCATCACCGTTTTTCAGCGCTTCGATCGCCGCGTACTGTGACATCGTCGGGGCACTCATAATGCCGTACTGGTGCAGCTTCGTCATCGGGGAAATAATCTCCTTCGGACCCGCCGCGTAGCCCATGCGCCAACCCGTCATCGCATATGTCTTCGAGAAGCCGTTGATGACGATGGTGCGCTCCTTCATGCCCGGCAGCGACGCAATGGAGACGTGCGGCTCGCCGCCGTAAGTCAGCTCACTGTAAATCTCATCGGAAAGCACGATGAGGTCATGGCGAATGATCACTTCGCTCAGCGCTTTCAAATGCTCGCGGCGCATCACGGCACCCGTGGGGTTATTCGGGTACGGGAAAATAAGCACCTTCGTCTTGTCCGTAATGGCGTTTTCAAGTTCTTCGGGCGTCAAGCGGAATTCGTTTTCCGCTTTCGTTGCGATGGAAACCGGTACGCCGCCCGCCATACGGGTCAGCGGGTCGTAGCACACAAAGCACGGCTCCGGGATAATAACCTCATCGCCCTCGCCCACAAGGCAGCGCAGCGCCATATCGATAGCCTCGCTGCCGCCAACGGTGACAAGAATATCGGTAGCTGCGGTGTATTCCAGGTCATATTTGCGCTTTAAAAAGCGGCAGATCTCCTCGCGCAGCGCCATCAGGCCGCGGTTCGGGGTGTAGCGCGTTCTGCCCTTTTCCAGCGTCGTGATACCCTCCTCGCGGATATGCCACGGGGTGAAAAAATCCGGCTCGCCGATGGAAAGGGAGATCACGTCCTCCATTTCGTTTGCAATGTCAAAAAAGCGGCGGATACCGGAGGGCTTAATCACGCGCGCACGGTCGTTCAGGTATTTGCTGTAATCAATCACAAAGGTTGCTTCCTCTCTCGTCAATCTCATCGTAGTCGGTGACAAAGTCCACGCCGCCGTCCTTATATTTCGTCAGAATAAAGTGCGTGGCAGTGGAGAGCACACCGTCGATCGGCGCGAGGCGCTTTGCAACGAACATCGCGATCTCAGACATGGTATTCGCCGTAACGGTTACGGCAAGGTCAAAGCCGCCGGACATCAGGCAGACGCTTTCCACTTCGGGGAAGGCCTTTACGCGTGCGGCAAGCTCATCAAAGCCGGAGTCTTTCTTCGGCGTAACGCGCAGCTCAATGAGTGCACTTGCGCGGTGCACATCCGTACGCTCCCAGTTGATGAGCGTGCGGTAGCCCTTGATGACGCCGTCTTTTTCAAACTTATGAATGGCGGCCGCCACTTCGGCTTCGGTCATATCCAGCATAACGGCAAGCTCCTGCACGGTCAGCTTGGCATCATCCTGCAAGAGCTTTAAAAGCTTTTCCATTTTCTTATCCATGGTGTTTTATCCCTTCTGTTTTTTATTTTGCAGGCCTGCTGTACCTTTTGCAGCAGGCAGTGTAATTTGTTTTATTCGATCGGCACCTGCACCGGCTTGCGCTCTACAAACACGGTGTACTCCTTGTAGCCGATGTCGCTTAAAAGCTCCATGGCCTCCTCTACGCCGCTTGCAATATTTTCCGTGCGGTGTGCATCCGCGCCGATGGTGACAAGCTTACCGCCAAGCTCCTTATAGCGCGAATAGACTTCGCGGTCGGGCAGCTTCGGCGCATCCGTGCGCAAAATACGGGAGGTGTTGAACTCCAGCGCGATGTCCGACTTGATGAGCGCCTTTAAAACCGCGTCCAGCTCGTCCTGATACGGCTTGTAGCTGGGCGTTTCCCCCGCCTTACACATGTAGCGCAGCGGGTAGGTGATGTGCGCCAGTGTATCGAACTTGCCCCACTCCACCATTTCAAGGCTCTCCGCAAAGTAGGCGTGCAAAGCGTTGTCGATCTCCTGCTCGGTGGGATTATGCTCGCCGATGTGGTAAAAATCGTCGTGATCGCGAATGTTGTGCAGCGAACCGATCACCACGTCGTAGTCGCGCCCCGTAAGCGCATCGTGTGCTGCGTTTAGGTCCTGCAGGGGCTGGCCGAGCTCAATGCCGCGCAAAAGCTTCAAATTCGGAAAACGTTCCTGATTTTGCAACAGCTCCGCATAGGACTGACGTACGACATCGTAATACCGTCCGCCGGGAATGTGCGGCACGTTCATGTACTGGTTGCACTCGCAGTGGTCGGTCACAGCGTAGTAAACCAGACCCATCTCGATGGCGTTCATGCACATATCGCGCATGTTGCGGGTGCCATCGAACGAGCAGTTGGAATGGCTGTGACAATCGGATATATTTTTGTAACGCAAAAGATCATCCCCTTAAAGCACTTCGACCTGTATGCTCAAAACAATATACAAATTGATTTTAACACAATAAAAATCATTTTGGAATACCCAAAGCACAAGTTTTGCAACTTTTCGCCTAAAACCGCATTGTAAAGCGATGTGAAAGCTTCTTCCGATTTCTCCGCACCGTACCTTTTTGATTTTTACACCGCTATTTCCTGCAAAACACCTTTTAAACCTTGACAGCGCCCCACATTTGATAGATAATAAAGAAATAGAAAACCACAGCAAAGCGCTTTTATGTTTTGCAGGAAAGGGTAGGGTCATTTTATGAAAGCAGTCATCACCGTAATCGGAAAAGATATGGTCGGCATTCTCGCGAAAGTCTCCACCGTATGCGCAGAAAAAGGCATCAATGTCATTGAAGTCACACAGTCCATCTTGCAGGATATGTTCGCCATGATCATGATCGTAGACATCAGTGCTGCGACCGTGCCGATCAGCGAGCTCTCCGATGAATTCGATACGCTTGGCGAAAAGCTCGGCCTGAAGATCCATGTTATGCACGAGGACGTTTTCAACTCCATGCACAGAATCTAAATCTATTACCGAAAGGCCGGGAATGAAACTATGATCGATACACATGATATTCTGGAAACCATAAATATGATCGATAACGAGAACCTCGATGTGCGCACCATCACGATGGGCATTTCGCTTCTCGACTGCATCGATTCCGATATTGATAAGGCCTGCACGAAGGTCTACGACAAAATTTGCAGCTATGCCGAAAACCTCGTCAAGACCGGCGAGGACATCAGCCGCGAGTACGGCATTCCGATTGTGAATAAGCGCATCGCCGTCACGCCCATCGCCATGCTGGCGGGCGCAAACCCCGGTGCAAGCCCCGTTCGCTTTGCAAAGGCACTGGACCGCGCCGCAAAGACCGTCGGCGTCAACTTCATCGGCGGCTATTCCGCGCTCGTGCATAAGGGCTTTGCCCCCGGCGATTACGCTTTGATTGAAAGCATCCCGGAAGCACTTGCGGAAACGGAATTCGTTTGCTCCTCCGTCAATATCGGCTCTACAAAGGCCGGCATCAACATGGACGCCGTAAAGAAAATGGGTCACATCGTCAAGGAAGCCGCCGTCCGCACCGCGGACCGCGACTGCATCGGTGCGGCAAAGCTCGTCGTGTTCTGCAACGCACCGGAGGACAACCCCTTCATGGCGGGCGCTTTCCACGGTGCCGGCGAGCCGGACTGCGTCATCAACGTGGGCGTTTCCGGTCCGGGCGTTGTGCGCGCAGCCATCAAGAAGGCAAAAGATACCGATAATATCACTGAGATCGCGGACATCATCAAGAAGACCGCGTTCAAGATCACGCGCATGGGTCAGCTCGTCGCGCAGGAGGCTTCCCGCCGTCTGTGCGTGCCGTTCGGTATTGTCGACCTCTCCCTCGCCCCCACACCGGCTATCGGTGACAGCGTAGCGGATATCCTTGAGGGCATGGGCCTTGCGCAGTGCGGCGCACACGGTACCACAGCTGCACTGGCTCTGCTCAACGACGCTGTGAAAAAAGGCGGCGTCATGGCGTCCTCACACGTTGGCGGCCTTTCCGGCGCGTTCATCCCGGTCAGTGAAGACGCCGGCATGATCGCCGCAGCAAAGAGCGGCGCGCTTTCCATCACAAAGCTTGAAGCCATGACGGCGGTCTGCTCCGTCGGCCTCGATATGATCTGCGTTCCGGGCGACATCACCCCGGAGATTATTTCCGGCATCATCGCGGACGAAGCTGCCATCGGCATGGTCAACTCCAAGACGACCGCCGTGCGCCTCATTCCGGCCATCGGCAAGAAGGTCGGCGAAGAACTGAACTTCGGCGGCCTGCTCGGCTGCGGCCCTGTTATGGAAGTCAATACGAATTCCCCGGCCGTGTTCGTCAACCGCGGCGGCCGCATCCCCGCCCCGCTGCAGAGCCTTAAAAACTAAAAAACATAAAATTCAGTTTTTCGTTCATACTATCCTCGGTGAGCAAAGCGTTTTGTCTTTGTTCTCCGAGGATTTTTTATCGCCTGCGTTCGATTTTCGCCATCGGTCGGGTGCAGGCGAATGCAAAAAGGAGCAGAGTATATGCTGGACGTCATCGCTTTGATTTTGACGGTGATCGGCGGCATCAACTGGGGCCTCATCGGCATTTTCCAGTTTGATCTCGTCGCATGGCTTTTCGGCGGACAGGGCGCCGTTTTGAGCCGCATCATCTACACACTCGTCGGCATCGCCGCCGTATGGTGCATTTCCCTCCTGTTCAGGGACAATGACCTCATTGAAAAGTAAATGCACCGCAAAAAGCCGAGACACTTCGTTTTGAAGCGCCTCGGCTTTTGTTGTTATATACGTCGGTTAAAAGTTTTGTCTGAAATACGCACATGCGCCGAGCAGGCCGGCGTTGTTGCCGAGTGCAGCGGCCTCCACCTCAAGGTCTTTTGCGAACTGCTCCATCGCGCCGTTCAAAATCTTCTCGCGAAGCGGGCGGATAAAATGTTCGTCTTCCCTTGAAATACCGCCGCCGATGAGCACCATTTCCGGGTTGAAAATGTGCACAAGACCGATGATTCCAAATGCGATGCTGTCGATCCAGCTGTTCACCGTCGCGCTGACGTCTGCGTCATCGAGGTGGTCAAAGATCACCTTGCCGTTGACGTCTTCTGCCGGTACGCCCAGCTTTTCGAGCAATGCAACATTCTCCGTAAAACGGCGCACAAGCGCGCCCGTAGAACCGTAGCGCTCAAAGCAGCCGCGGTTGCCGCACGGGCACTCCACACCGTCAAAATTGATGATATAATGCCCGATTTCGCCACCGATGCCGCGTCTGCCCTGAATGAGGCGACCGTTTTCGATGATGCCGCCGCCAATGCCGGTGCCGACCGTAACGACAAGCACGTTCTCCTTGCCCTTTGCGCGACCAAACGTCTGCTCGCCGAGCGCCGCTGCGTTCGCGTCGTTGATGACGGTTACAGGCAGATGAAACCGGTCTTCCAGAATTTTCTTCACCGGGCTGCCGAGCCAGTCG
Source organism: Hominenteromicrobium mulieris (assembly GCF_046197855.1). GTDB lineage: Bacteria > Bacillota > Clostridia > Oscillospirales > Acutalibacteraceae > Hominenteromicrobium > Hominenteromicrobium mulieris. The sequence continues at coordinate 1,961,808 of NZ_CP173188.1, forward strand.
CCGAGCTGTGCACCCACGCCGATAACCGTGCCGGAGTTCACATCAATCTGCCCCGTTGCCGAAACGCCGATGCCCTCGATTTTCACGGGGCTCTTTTCGAGAACTTCTCCCGCAAGGTTCGCAACCGTCGTCATGATGGACGTTTTGTAACCGTCAAAGCTGACGCTGCGCGTTTCGGAAAGCAGAACTTTGCCGTTTTCGTCCACAACGCCGATCTTCACAGCCGTGCCGCCGATATCAATGCCTAAAAGCGTACTCATGAAATGGCCTCAACAAATCTGCGGGTGATGTCACGCGGGCGCGTAATGGCCGTGCCGATGACCGCTGCGTGCACCGGGTAAGAGAACACCTTCTGCAGCTGGCCGCGCTCCCAAACACCGCCCTCCGCGATGACCGGCACGTTCAGCTCCGTCGTGATGCGGGAAAGCAGATCGTAGTTCGGAATAGCCGTGCCCTTCGTCTTTGCCGTGTAGCCGCACAGCGTCGTGCCGACAAGGTCAAAGCCGATCTCCGCCGCGTGCTTGCAGTCTTCATAGCAAGAGCAGTCCGCCATGAAGAGCTGATTCGGGTATTTTGCGCGCGCTTCCTTGAACAGCGTGTCAAGATCAAGGCCGTTCGGACGCGGACGGTCTGTTGCGTCCAGCGCGATAATCTCCACGCCGGTTGCCGCCAGTGCATCGATTTCCTTCATCGTCGGCGTGATATATACATCACTGTCGTCGTATACGCTCTTGATGATGCCGATGACCGGCAGGTCAACTTCCTTTTTGATGTCCACAATATCCTCGCAGGTGTTGGCACGAATGCCCACAGCACCGCCCTCTTTTGCGGCAAATGCAAGGTGGCCCATAAAGTGGTAGCCGTAAAGCGGCTCATCCGGCAGCGCTTGGCAAGAGACAATTACGCCGCGGTGGATCTGGTTTAAAATTTCCTGATTTGTCATAAAAACGCATCCTTTCGTTTTTGAAAACATCCTGTATCTCTATCTTAGTACGCTTTGTACGTTGCCTTGAGCCCAATTTCAAACATACGGCTCCACGGCAGGAAAATATCTTCCACGGTTACTTTGTCCGCAACGGACGTCATTTCCGTCTTTACAAACTTGCGCAGCTCCTCCAAAACGGCATTGGCCGCCTTGCCGCGCTGCTCTTCGCACCAGAAGTACGTCATGCCCCACTGCGGCAGAATGTGCTCCGTCACGTAGCTGCGCACAACCGCACCGTAGCCGAAGTCCTCGATAAAACGCTCTACAAGGAAGTTCTGCTTCGCTTCGGTATTATTCTGGTACATATTGTTCACAATCATCGCGAGCACCGTGCCCATGGAGTTTGCAGAGGTGTTCCAGCCTGCATAACCTGCAAGCTTCATCAAAACACCCTGCTTATTGAGCACGCGCAGAAGCTGCAATTCGCCGCCGTTCGTGTAGGCATTGTCGAGGATCGCCGTCGGAATGCCGCGCTTTAAGCAATCGTTCACAAAGTACAGAAACTCTGCCATATTGCGCTCCACATCATAGTTGATGTTGTTCGCCGGCTGATTTGCGGCTTCTTCCATCTCGTTTGCCGGAGCGGTGATGCCCATCACAACGTCGGCGTCGGAGAGCGACGGCACAGCGATGCAGCCCGCCGCCATGACGTGGTACTTTACGGTCTCATTGAGACTTCTGTCCTCGTAGTTCGGAATCAGCTGCGGCGCCAGCGTGGATGCATACTTGAGGTATACGCGTGGGGTGTTATTCTCGAGCGCGTTGATGGCGCGGGAGACAAGCACCATGCCGAGCTCATCGGCGCCCGGGTACAAGATCACACGGTCATTGAGCACCTTCTCGTCGATCTTCGCGCGCACGGTCTTCTGGTCCATTGCGGTGTAGCCGTACTTTGCGGAATCGTCCTGCGGGATGATGAGAAAATCAATCGTGCCGTCCTCCACAAGGTCGAGCGTGCGGATATTGAAGCTGCCGTTAAACGCGCGGCGGTCAAGATAGTCTTTAAGCGCCGCGGGGTCTACCTTGGCTTTCAACTCAGAAAGCTCGTCCGCGTCACCCATGCCGAGCTTTTCGAGGTGCGTCAGACGGCCGATATGGTGAATCTCTTTGCCGTAAAGCTCATAGTAATCCGGCTCCTCATCGTCGGAGGAATATTTCGGGCAGCGCATGATGCACTGGAACGCGTACAGCTTTACCTGCGGGTTCTTTTCGCGCAGTTCTTTTAAAAGCATCAGACGCTCCAAAACCGTCTCCTCGGAAAGATGGTGCAAGCGCGAGGGAATCAAGCCGCCGTACAGCAGCGTATCGATGGAAATGACCGCCGCGTCTGCCTTTTCGATATTTGCGAGCAGGAAATCGCGGATGAATTCATAAGACGCCGGGGTCTTCTTCTGGCCGAGATGCGCCGGGCGAATGATCGTATACTTTTCGCCGTTGAAAATTTTGGACGGGAAATCAAAGTTGCAGGGGCGCTCGTCGAGCGGCAGCAAAATAATATTTTTCATAGCAGTCTCCTTTTACGCGTGGATGATCTTCCACGCACGTGTGTTGATGTTCTCCAGCTTCACGTCCGCACCGCCGCCAATGTACAGGCCGCAGTCCTCCGGCACTTCAAAATCGACCCTGCCGGGTGCGAAGTCAAACGCATTGCCCTTGAGCGGCAGGTTCTTAGACGGCTTACGGGTGAAGTCAATGTTTCTGAGCTCCACTTCGCGGATGTTGCCGTCCACGCCGTAAATGCCCATGGCGTTCTCGCCCATGCAGGTCACGCCGTCAATGTGCACGTTGCGGATGGCGCAGTCGGTCTCGCGGTGTGGGTCCTGCTCTGCCGGGATATGGTAATCGTGCTTTACGGCCATCATGAAGATCGGCTCGCCGTTGCCCCACCAGTTGCCGGCGCGTACACGCGTGTCAACAATCATGTTGCTGATGCGCACATTCTCCACAAGTGCGGACGTATCGTTGCACATGAAGCAGATGCCGCGGTTACTCTCCTTGATGATACAGTTCGTGATGATCACGTTGCGGATATGGCTGTAACTGTAGCCGATGACAATTGCCTTCGAGCAGGAACGCAGCACGCAGTTCGTGATGACGATGTCCTCGCACGGTTTTGCCCAATCCGTAATACCGGAAAGCGCAATGCAGTCGTCGCCGCTCGAAATATGGCAATCGGCAATAATAACACCTTTACAGCTCGCAATATGGATGCCGTCGTCGTTCGGCACGTTGGGGCTGGTGTCAATCGTAAGGCCAAGCAGCTTTACATTCTCACACGCGTTGAAGCTGAACGTCCAGCACGGCGCATCGATAACCTTAATGCCGCGCACAGTAACATTCTTCGCATTGTGGAAGAAAATGCACTGGCTCGGGCGCGTGCCGATGGGGTATGTGCATTCGGCTTCCTGCTCCTTTGTGAACGGAACACGGCTGCTCGGTACGTTCATCACGCTTGTATCATAAAACGAAGTGCCGGAAAGGTCAATGGTGCCGCTGCCGTCGATGGTCACATTGTCGTGGTCACGGTTGATAAGCAGGGCACGCAGCACCCCCATTTCATTGTGGATAAAATCCTGTGCAGGGTAGTCGTCGATATTCGTGGAGCCCTTTAAAACAGCGCCCGGCTCCAAATGCAACGATGCACCATTCAGATGGATTGTACCGGTAATGAACACGCCGCCGGGAACGAGCACGGTTTCGCCCGTCTCCCCTGCGCGGTCCACAGCCGCCTGAATTGCTTTTGTGTTGACGGTCTTGCCATCAGCCACCGCACCGAAATCTCTGATATTTAACATTATCTCTTTCCCCAATTCTCTTCAGAGTTCATATTTTCTGCACCGAAATATTCGGTGTAACAGACATCTTAAATCAATTTCAAGTTTAAAAGTAAGAATAATGAAGCAAGGGCGCAGGACCTTTTGCGTCCTGCGCCCTGCATTCAGATCATTATTCAGGTTTCAGAAGAGCAATTAGCCTTCCGTGGTGCCCTTTGCGATCTCGAGTACGTCCGGGTTAGCATCCAGATAAGCCTGGAACTGGGTTCTGTACTCTTCGAGGTACTTGTCGAGGCCAGCAGCCTTCAGCTTTTCGATAGCAGCATCGATGTTGTCCTCATAGGAAACCATACCGACCTTAATCGGGTAGATGGAGGAGATGATCTCGGTCTGGAGGTTCGTCAGCTCACTAGTAACGTTAGAGGAATCAAAGATGAAACCTGCTGCCGGGGAAATGACGTAGTTGTCAGACTTGTAGGTCATGTAATCGACCTGCTCGTCCGGCGTATCGGTAGCATAAGTCATGTACGGCAGGTAGCCGGTCATCCAGGTATCCATGTTGTACAGAGGGTTGCCGTCGTCGCCCTTGACCTGCTCAATTCTGTGATCGCCGGTCTTGGTGTAGTGCGTGCCCTCAATGCCATAGTGGAAGAGGTCATGGTTCTCTTCGGAAGCATACAGCCAGTTGAGGAACTTGAGGCCGGATTCCGGATCCTCAGAAGTGGAAGAAATCGCATTCAGGTTCTGCACATAGGTGTAGATCATGTCCGGAATGTCATCGCCAAAAGCTTCAACCCACTTGACCTCTGCGCCTTCAACACCGTTCTTCTGCATCGTAACGCCGGTGTACGGGTCGAATGTCTGGGACGGAAGCATTGCGCCGTAATTAGCATCGTCGTACTGCTTCTGGTGGTCGCGGTTCAGGATATCCGGATCGATGAGACCGGCCTGATACATCTCGTAGTAGGTGTTTGCGTCCTTCTTGAATTCTTCGGACTCATAGAAGGAATCAACCGTGCCGTCCTGACGGATGAGGCAGATGCCGAGGGAGTTCTCAACATAGAACGGATAGGTATCATAGCTTCTGTGGAGCCAGTGCGCCGTATCCTGAACCTGATGGAACCAAGAATAAGCCTTCATACCGGTCTCGTTGAGGATCTCGTCCTGAGACTTCTTCATGAGGTCGATGATGCCTTCCGTCGTGTCCGGGAACTCGTCGTAGCCGACCTTCTCAGCGATGTCGGAACGGTAGTCCATGTAGGACATCGTGTTGTCGAAGGATCTCCAGTAGCACGGTACTGCGTACTCTTCGCCCTTGTAGAGGGTGCCCAGCCACTCGGTCTCAGAGAACTTGTTGTAGAGGTCCGGGTAGTTCTGGATGGAATCGTGGATGGAGGAGATAGCGCCCATACCTGCGATAGCGGAAAGGTTCTTAACGTCCTGCATAACATGCAGCAGCTCGAACTCTTCACCGGTCGTCAGCATGAGGTTCAGCTTCTCAGCATAAGCATCCCACGGGATTCTTGTGACGGAAACCTCAATGTTTACGCCGTCTTCCTTCAGTTTCTCGTTGACAGCAGCCATACCGGTCTCATAGTCCGCGCAAAGTGTGCCCGGCTGTACAATACGCATCGGGTGAATGGTGCCGTCGTCCTCTGTTGCCGAAGATTCGTCAGATGTGGAAGCATCGGACGAAGTAGAAGCCTCAGAGGAAGCAGAAGATGTGCTGTCAGCACTGGAAGTGTCGTTGTTGCCGGAGCAACCTGCAAAAGCCGTAACGACCATTGCAGCTGCCAGAGCCATTGCCAGCAGTTTCTTCGTTGTCTTCATTTCTTACTTCAACTCCTTGAAAATTGATATATGTGTAACCGTCTTCCACGGTAAACACCGAATTAAAATGTTTGCGGGCGATTAACCCTTAACAGCGCCGACGACCATGCCCTTAACAAAGTACTTCTGTAAAAACGGATACAGAATGATGATCGGGCCCATGGTGATAACGGAGGTCGCCATCTTAAAGCTTTCCTTCGGCGGGTTTACGTTGACCGTAGCGCCGGCAGAGAGCTTGCTCAGTGCAGTGATCTGAGACTGAATCTTGAAGAGGAGCATCTGCAAAGAGTAGTACTTCTCATCATTCACGAGCATAACTGCGTTGAAGTAGTTGTTCCAGTAACCGATGGCATAGAACAGAGCAATCGTAGCCAGAACCGGCATGCAAAGCGGGAAGTAAATGCCGAATGCAATCTTCACTTCGCCCGCGCCGTCAATCTTTGCGGATTCGTTCAGCTCGGCCGGGATACCGCGCACAAAGTTGCGCACAAGGAACATATTAAAGGGATTGAACAACAGGCTCGGTACGATGAGTGCCCAGATGTTATCGTAGCAGTTCAATGCTTTACACATCATGTACCACGGAACAAGGCCCGCAGAGAAAACCATGGTGATGTAGAAGTAAAGGGACAGACCGTCTCTGTAACGGCAGGAACGGTTTGCAAGGGTGTAGCCTGCGCCGAATGTGACGAACGATGCAACGACGGTACCGACAACCGTTGCAATCGTCGTTACAAGGTAGGACTGCGGAACGGATGAGGACGGCAGGAAGAGCATTTTATAGGCTGCAGCCGACCATTCGCTCGGCCAGAAAGAGTAACCGTTGATCGTAATCGATTTTTCACTGCTGAAAGAAACAATGATAACGAGAACAAACGGCAGGACGCATATCAGTGCGAACAGAGCAACGACGAGATAAATCAGAAATGTACCGACGTTCTCCCCCGTGCTGTGCTTAATTTTGTTGTTGGTGTTAGACGGCTTTGTAGCCGCCGCAACCGTGCTGTTCATGAGCTTGTCTCCTTTCCCTGTATCAGAACAGTGCGCCATCCGGGAACTTTCTTCTGACGATCCAGTTTGCTGTGAAGACCAGAATGAAGCCTACGATGGACTGATAGAGACCGATAGCCATGGAAAGGCTCGGATCACCTGTGTTCTTAAATGTACGGTAAACGTATGTATCAATAACTTCTGCAATCGGCATCAACGAGCTGTTGTCGCGGATGATCGCATACAGCATACCGAAGTCGCCGTAGAAGATGCGGCCGACAGACATCAGGGTCATGATGCAGATGGTCGGTGCAAGCAGCGGGATCGTGATGTAAATGATACGCTTAAAGCGCGTAGCGCCGTCGATATAAGCTGCTTCGTAAAGGCCTTCGTCAATGCCGGTGATCGCTGCGAGGTAAACGATCGTGTTGTAGCCCGTGTTCTTCCAAATGTTGAGAATCAGAAGAATCGGGTACCAGTAGCCGGGGGTGGAATAATAATTGATGCGCGTACCCATCAGATTGTTGAGCAGGCCCGTCTCCGTACCAAGGATACCCTGCAGCATGTAGCTGACGATAACCCAGGAAATAAAGTACGGGAAAAGCATCATGGACTGAGAAACCTTAAGGAACTTCTTCGCCTTGACCTCATTGAGGACGATTGCCAAAACAACGGAGCAAACCGTACCGACGATGAGGAACAGAATGTTGATGACGAGCGTGTTGCGCGTAACAGTCCACGCCCAACTGGACTTGAAGAAGTATTCGAAGTTTTTCAGACCGACAAACGGGCTAAAAACACCCGTCTTGTAGTTGAACTTCTCAAATGCAATTACGATGTACGGCAGTGTCAAATAAGAAAAGATGAAAGTGTAAACGACCGCGGGCAGCGCAAGCAGGTACAAAAACTTGTTTGTCCACAGCTCTTTAAAAGGATTCACTCTCTTCTTGCTGACATCAACCAAAGCTGACGCCTTACTCATGTTTGCGATCATCCTCTCCGAATAATGTGTCTCTTCTATATAATATAAGGAAGAGTTTTGTTCACCTCTGCACAGCCGCACATATAACGTAAAGCTTATTTGCTTTATATTTATATATTATTGACTCTGCAAATGCGAACCCGGAATATCGCTATTCCTGCTGAAAACAAAGCGCCGACAAAACTTGGTGTTTGCCAAAGCGTGTCGTTTTGCAATCACAGCGCACCGGGCGCCCTCCCTCATGGGTCTTCCCGGTATCTCTGCCCCGTGCAGAGATACCGTTTCTGCAATCCGCTTGTTTGTTTTCGATGAATAAACTTTAACACGCTGTGAACGATTTGTAAAGTATTCTTTTTGCGATAAACTCCAAAATTTCAAAGCAACTTTGCATTTTGGCAGTTTTAAGGTACTTCATAAATTTCGCTTTTCTCCATTTTTTGAGAATCAAATCACTTTTTTCGGCTTTTCGTGATATGAAACTACGGTTTTTTACGATTTGAATCAATAATCTGATTTTTCGCTTGCGTTTAGTGCCGAAATCCGTTATCATAGAGTTATACGAAATCTAAATCGTATTTTTCGTTCTCTTTTTGTATTTGGAGTGTTGTATTTTGTTTAAAAAAGTAAAAACCCGGCTGTTCAACCGGTACCTTTTCAGTATTTTCTGCGTGGTGGCCATAGCCGTTATACTCGTCACGCTTTTAATTTTCACCATCTACGCAAATTTGCAGATCAGCTCTGCGCGCACCTATTCTGTGCATCAGTTGGAGCAGGTCTGTCAGATGACGGACATGCTCTACAGCCAAATGCGCTCCGTTAATAATCAAATTTTGCAGAACAGCAATACGAACCGTTGCCTCTCCTCCAATACCTTCAACCGACTCATCGAAGCCGATGCAGGCATCAAGTTACGCGAGATCCAAACGGCGCAGAGCTATACGCGCTATGTTAGCCTTTATAACTCTGCCTCCAATCGTTTCGTCTCCAGCTCTACGGCAGATTTTCTCACGGATGACGATATTGCATACTATTATAGGAGATTGCCCGATAATCCCGGCGCCGATACCTGCCTTCTGCGCATGATCGGTGCAAACTACGCCACACAGCAGCTCAAGACCCGTTATGTCTATTCCTTCGTCTTCCGCGTACAGCTACGCAAAGGCGGCTCGCCCGACCTCATCATCGTAGACGTGGACGAAGATTATTTCAACGATTCCATATCGAACCTGCGCACCTCGAACGGCTTTCAACAGGTCCTGCTTTTGAACCGTTACGGCGAGGTTTTCTCCACCAATATCGCTGAAGGTGATTCAGAAACCTTTACGCATGCAAAATCCGACAATACTATTGTCTCCGTGGCGGATTTCCCGGAGCTGACCGACAATTCCGGCTCCTTCTCCTACACCTGCGCTGACCATACCGAAGCGCTCGTCACCTACGCCAAGGCGTCTTCCTCCGGCTTTACGATCTTCAATATTGTGCCGTACTCGAATATTTACAGCGGTCTCCCCCAGCTCGCCATCATCACGTTACTCGCCGGCATTCTTGTGCTCTGCGTCGGCATGTTCATCTCGTTCCGCACCAGTGCAAAGCTCTCTGCACCAATCGAAGTGCTCTACAGCAACTACGTCAAAAAGCCGTCGAACGACCATGCCGGCGATGAGCTCGACCAGCTCAGCAAGGCGTTTTCCGATATGTACATGAAAACCGATAAGCTGGAGCAAGGCCTCATCTCCTCCTATTCCGATTCCAAAAAGCGCAACATTCAGCGACTTATGCACGGCGAGTATGGTCAGATTCCGAATTACATCGAAGTATACCAAAGCTACGGCATCGACCTCACCGCGCCATATTACACCATCGTCATTATCAGTGCAGCCTCCAAAGAGTTGCGCTTCGGCCCGGATGATCCAAACTATTTCATTTACAGCTACGCTCTCGAAAACCTCGCCACTGAAGTTTTGGGACAGTTCAGCAGTGTCGTACCGTACCGCAATTCGCACAACTTTCTCGTGTTGTTGCTCCCCCTGCAAAAGAACGCCTACCCGGAAAAGCTTGTGCCGGAGCTTGAGCGCGTGTGCGAGGTCATGCAGCGCGAGTTTGCCATGAACACCACCATCTGCATCGGCACCATCGTGGAGACAGCCGTCAATATCAACCTCTGCTATGAGGCGACGAACATCGCACTGGAATATTCCGCCATCCGTAATCAGGGCAAAATTTTCTTCGCCTATGAGACCGGTCAGAATATCAATCTCAACTCATACCACAACAAGCTCCACATGAAGCTTGCCGAGCACATCCGCGCAAATGACCTCGATGCCTGCTCGCATGAGTTCGATCTCGCGCTTTCCTACATGTCAAACGTCAGCTTTAATACAGCCGTTGCGTATTTCAATCACGTCATGATGTCGCTGCTCGACGATTTCTCCACCACTTTCACGGATGACGACACCGCTTATCCCATCTTGATGGATAAACTGAATAAAATTGACCGTCAGCTACCGAATGTCTATATGCTGCGCAAGCGCTGCATGGAGTTCATCACCATTTTGGCGCATCATCAAAGCATCAACCGCAAATACGGCAACGAGCTCGCAGCCGAAACCGCTAAGGAATACATCGATAAAAACTATGCAAACCCGGATCTTTCCCTGAAAATGCTCGCCGGCATGGCCGGGCTTTCCACCGCCTACTTCGGCAAGATCTTCGCCACGCAGACCGGCTATTCGTTCAGCGATTACCTCAGCAACACCCGCATGAAAAAGGCCGAGCAGCTTTTGCTTGAGACCAAGCTTCCCATCAACCAGATCAGTGAGGCCATCGGCATTGTGAACACGAACTACTTCTATTCCGTCTTCAAGAAAAAGTACGGCATGACGCCGCTCGCCTACCGCCGCACACGCTCCGGCGAAGCGGAAGATGCAAAACCGGAAGCAAACGACAAAGAAAACACGTAATCCTCGCATCGTTCACGAATTGTTTGCAGTTGATTTTCATAATTTTTCGTAAAAAGAATTGATTTTTTGTGCATTTACGCTTATAATGTGTATAGAACATAGAAAGGCGGCGAGCAAATGCGCATCCGTAAAAAACCACTTGGAGACAAAAACTTAGTCGGCGCACGTATTGAGAGCATTCGCCGCAACCGTGGCATGAAGCAAAAAGAGCTGCTCGCGCAGCTGCAGGTGCGCGGCGTGGATATCAACGCCTCTGCCCTCTCAAAGTTAGAGGGTCAGCTCCGCACCGTCACCGATATTGAGCTTTTAGCCTTCGCCGAAATTTTAGACGTAGACGTCTTCTGGCTCCTCACCGGAGAATCTCAGCAACTCTAAACCAAAACCGGGTAAGCACCGCACGGCAGCTCACCCGGTTTTTCTTTTGCGGATTTTTATCGCTTACTCGCTTATCCCCTGCACCCAAAATATGCTATATGTAAAAATTCCCGGAGAGCACGCAGCTTTCCGGGAATTTCATTTAGCAACTATTAAAAATTACTCGAAGCAATTCGCTTTGGCAAATTACTTTTTGCTCTTCTCGCCCTTATGCACAGCCCACATGGTGTAAAGCGGAGCCGCAATGCACAGAGAGGAATAGCAACCGACGATCGTACCGACCATCATCGGCAGTGCAAAGCTCTGAACAGAGCTGATGCCGTAAACCGTCGCGACAATGTAGATTACGAGCAGCGCCATGAAGGTGGTGAGAGACGTCAGAATAGAACGTGTCATCGTCTGGTTCAGGCTCTTGTTGACGATACCCGGCAGCGCGTCCGGGCTCTTCGTCGGAGAGAGCTTGCGGTTCTCACGGATACGGTCGTAAATAACGATGGTATCGTTCAGCGAGTAGCCGAGGATCGTCAAAATGACCGCGATGAAAATATCGTTGATGGAGAAACCGAAAATCACAAACGAGAAGTACACAAGCAGCACGTCATGCACAAGTGCGATGAGCGCCGTAACGCCGGCGGAAAGACCGCCGATCTTCTTAAAGCGCAGTGCAATGTACACAAGCAAAATCACAAACGTGATGAGCAGGCAAACAAGGCACTTCTGGAAGAACTTCGCGCCCATGGTCGGGTCAACAGAGCTCGATTCCACCACGTTGAACGTGCGGTCTGCATACGCATCGGAAAGCTTCGTCGCGATTGCCTGCTGCTCATCGAGCGTCACAGCCTCGTTGCCTGCAAAGGACAACGTAACCTGGTTCGCGTCGGTGCCGAACGTCTTGCTCAGCGCAACGGAAACGTCGCGGCCAGTCTCCTCTTTTACGAGGGACGCGATCTCATCCGTATCGACTTCGCCGTCTACGGAATACTTGATCATTGCACCGCCGACGAACTGAATGTCCATCTTCGTGCCGCGAATGAAGTTGAAGATCAAGCCGATGACGATCAGGCCGATCGAGATGCCGAACAGAATTTTTCTATTCTTATAGAAATCAAAATTGAACTTTTTCATTACTTATCCGCACCTCCAAACAGCCATTTCTTACGGAGCGGCTTGAAGCCGGAAAGCGATTTGATCATCAGGCGAGAGCAGAACACGCCCATGATGAAGTTGCCGATCACACCGACGAGCAGCGTATAGCCGAAGGAGTAGATCGCGCCGGTCGTGGATTCGCCGAAGATCTTAGAGAGAATGTTGGACGGGCCGAACACGCCGATGAGCATGATGGCAACGATCAAAATCGTAATGTTGCCGTCCACGATGGACCACAAGCTGTTGGAGCAGCCCTTCTGAATAGCGCCGTCCAGCGTTTTGCCGGTGCCGAGCTCTTCCTTGATGCGGCTCGCGGTGATGATGTTCGCATCCACGCCCACGCCGATGGAAAGGATAATGCCCGCAAGACCCGGCAGGGTCATCGTAAAGCTGTTCACAAACGGGAAGTAGCCGGAGATCGCCGCAAAGGTAATGGCCAGCTGGCCCACAAGGGACAGTACCGCCGCAACGCCAGGAATCTTGAACATCACGATCATGAATACAGCGATGAGCGCAAAGGCGATCACGCCAGCCATGACCATAGCGTCCAGAGACTTCATGCCAAGCGTCGGGTTCACGGTGCTGAAGTTCGAGGTCTGCAAAGCAAACGGCAGTGCGCCGCCCTGGATCTTCGCAGCAAGCTCAGAAGCCGTAGCCGCCGTAAAGTTGCCGGTGATGGAAGCCTTGCCGTCCGTGATGACCGCGTTAACGGTCGGGGCGGAGATCATGATGTCGTCCATCCAAATGGAGATCGTCTTGCCCTTCAGGCGCTCGGTCGCCTCTGCAAACTTCTGTGCGCCTTCATCGGAAAGCGTCAGGGAGATCGCATAGTCGTAGCTGCCGGAGGTGGAGTTCTCCTGCATGACCGGCTTTGCCTCGGTCACGTCGCTGCCTTCCAGAATAATTGTATCGGCCGTAGTGCCCGTCGGTGTCTGGTAAACCGGGTTGCCCTCGCCGTCCACGGTCTGGGTCTCGTATGACTTGCCCTCGCGGAATGTCAGCAGCGCCGTTGCGGAAATTTCTTCAATCGCCTTCTCCGGGTCAAAGTCCGATTCGCCGCTCTTCCACGGGAAACGAACAATGATCTTGTCGTTGGCTTCGTCGGTGTAAATCTCGTAGTCCGTAATGCTCTTCGAGACCATACGCAGCTCAATGATTGCCTTTGCCGCTTCAAGCTGCTCTGCGGTCGCCTCCACGCCTTCAGCCGGGCTGAAGGTCGCTTCCACGCCGCCGCGGATATCAATACCCCATCTTATATCGCCGGCGCCCTTGATCCATGTGTTCTTCGTGTCACCGTTCTGCGTGTAAACGCCGAAGACCGATGTGTATGTAAGCGCAAGGATCAGAGCCGCGATGATAAAAAACACAGGTTTTTTCACGCGCTTCATCTAATTGTTTCCTCCAATGGATAAAACCGCCGTTTTATCCGTTTACTTTTAAAATGTCCGTCATGTAAAGCAGGGTGGCAAGAACCACCCTGCAAATCTACACCTGACGATTTAAATTATTCCTCAGAAGCGTCCTCGCCCTGGTCTTCGAGCAGAGCACGGATGGAGAGGGAAACTCTCTTCTTGTCGAAATCGATGTCGGTAATCTTCACCTTAACAACGTCGCCAACCTTCAGAACGTCCTGCGGCTTCTCGATTCTTCTGTCCGCGATCTGAGAGATGTGGATGAGACCGTCGATGCCCGGGAGAATCTTAGCAAATGCGCCGAACGTGGTCATGCCGACAACGGTAGCGTCGCAAACCGTGCCAACCGGATACTCGTTCTTGAGAATCTCCCACGGATTGTCTTCCTTCTTCTTGTAGCCAAGGGAGATCTTGCCGTTCTCACGGTCAAGGCTCTTGACATAAACCTGAACGGTGTCGCCGACAGAGACAACTTCGCTCGGGTGCTTGATGCGGTTCCAAGAGAGCTCGGAAATGTGGATCATGCCGTCCACGCCGCCAAGGTCAACGAATGCGCCGAAGTTCGTGAGGGACTTAACGGTACCCGTAAACTCCTGACCTTCTTCAACAGACTCCCAGAACTTAGCCTGTGCTGCCTTTCTCTGCTCGCGGAGCACGGAACGGATGGAACCGACCGCACGGCGGCGCTGGCGGTTGACTTCGATGATGCGGAACTGAACGTCCTGACCCTTCAGAGCCTCAAGATCGTCACCGCGATTTGCTACAGCCTGAGAAGCCGGGATGAAGACGCGGATGCCGTTATACAGAACAATCACGCCGCCCTTAACAACTTCTGTAACCTTGCCGGTGAGGATTTCTTCAGCGTCCATAGCCGCTGCAATGTCTTCCCAGCCCTTGATGGCATCGATGCGCTTCTTGGAGAGCATGATGGTGCCTTCCTGATCGTTCGTCTTCATGATGAGCAGATCCATCTCGTCGCCGATCTTTACAAGATCTTCCGGCTTCGCGTTCGGATCGTTGCTAAGCTCGTTAGCCGGGATGTAGCCGGCCTGCTTTCTACCGACGTCAACATACACTTCGGTGGGAGAAATGCTTACAACTACACCGTGCACCTTTTCGTCTGTATTTAAGCTCTTGAGTGATTCCTCAAGCATCTCCTCAAAATTAAGCTCATTTGTTTCAATTTTGTCTGTCATGGTAACAAGTACCTCCTTTATTATGCTTGCCGGTGTTGAAGCACCGGCAGTTATGCCGATATTCATTTTGCCCTTTACAGGCAGGGCTGCAAGCTCCGCCGCCGTCTCAATGAGATACGTCTGCGCATACGGTTCACAGACCTCCTTGAGCTTCGCGGTGTTTGAGCTGTGACGCCCGCCGATAACGAGCATCAGGTCGCTTTCACGCGAAAGCTCACGTGCTTCGCGCTGGCGATTTGTTGTAGCCTTACATATTGTATCAAAAACTGAAGCGTTTGTACATACCTTTTTTACGAAATCCAAACATTTTTCCCATTCTTCTACGTTAAAAGTGGTCTGTTCACAGAAAAGAAGGGGCATTTCGGCAAGTTCAGGCTCATTTTTGAATAAATTTTCGAGTTCTTCGCGCGTTTTGAAGGTACGGTACGGCGTTTTGCAGCAACCGAGTATGCCCTCCACCTCCGGGTGTTTGGCATCGCCGGCCAGCATCACGCGCCTGCCCTCGCGCTCTCCGTCGGAAACAAGGCGGTGAATCTTCTGCACATACGGGCACGTCGCGTCCTTGTAATCGACACCGAGCACTTTCAGTTTTTCGATGACCTCCGGCGGTACACCGTGAGAGCGGATGACAACCGTCTCCCCCGCTTTCGCGTCCTCGGGCGCATCTATAATGCGCACGCCTTTGCGGCCGAGCTCCTCCACAAGCTGCGGGTTATGGATGATCGGCCCGAGCGTGCAGACGGTTTTGTCCTCGTCAAGCAATTTGTAAACGGTCTCCACCGCGCGGTTCACACCAAAGCAGAATCCCGCTGTTTTCGCCACGCGGATCATACTTTCTTCCACCTGTTCTCCATAATATCGAGACCTTCCTCGCGCAGCTTCTGCACCTCGGCAAAAATATTGCGCGAAACACGGCGGTAAATCATACCGGAATCTTCGGTCAGGCCCATGTCCTCAAACCGGATTGGTTTGCCGATATTGATGACCATTTTCTTAAACACCTTCGGGGGCTTGCCGCCCTCGCCCACAATCGCCACAGGCAAAATCGTACAGTGCGTCTTGTACGCCAGCATTACCATACCCATTTTCGGGTTCAAAAGCTCGCCGGTCTTCGAGCGCGTACCCTCCGGGAACATGCACACGACCTTTTCTTCCTCCAAAAGGTCAATCGCCGTCTGAATGCCCTGTGCCCCGCCCGTGCCGCGGGAGATTGGGAACGCGCCGAGACTCTTCAAAAATCCGCCGATGAGCTTGTTTTCAAAAAGCTCGGTCTTCGCCATATAGTGTAATTGTCGTTTCGGTATTGCGCAGCCAAGGTAAATCGGGTCGCCCATCGTCACGTGGTTAGAGCAAACGAGCAGCTTGCCGGTAAGCGGCATGTTCTCTCTGCCTATAATACGGTACGGGTGCAGAATTTTAAAGAAAAACAGCATCACGTACTTTGCAAGGAAATACCACCAGGAAAGGTGTTCCTTCGGCTTCCTATTTTCAGCCATGCTTCACGCCCGTCCTTTCTTTCACGATCTCCAGCAGGCGGTTCACCGTGCCGTCAAAATCCAGCTCGCTGTTGTCAAGCAAAATGCTGTCCTCCGCTGCCTTAGATTGCTTTTCGTCCTGCTTGTCGCGGCGAATAACGTTCGCAAGCGTTTCTTCATAGCTCACGTCCACGCCTTTTTCCTTGAGCTCCTTGTAGCGGCGCTCGGCGCGTACCTCGGGCGAAGCCGTCAGAAAAATTTTCACCTGTGCGTTCGGCAAAATCGTCGTGCCGATGTCTCGGCCGTCCATGATGACGTTGTACTTTTTCGCCATATCCACCTGCGCGGAGAACAGAAACTTACGCACCGCCGGTACGGAAGCACACGCAGAGGCCGCCATAGAGACCTCCGGCGTGCGGATAAGGCCGGATACATCCTCGCCGTTTAAAATGACGTGCTGCACGCCGTCTTCGTATTTCAGATCGACCTGAATGTCCCGGAGCTTCGGCTCCACCGCTTCTGCGTCTGCAGGGTCAACCTCACTGCGCAGCAGGTAAAGCCCCACCGTGCGGTACAGCGCGCCCGTGTCCACATAAACAAAGCCGAGCGCCTTTGCAGCCGCTTTCGCCACGCTGCTTTTACCTGCGCCGGCAGGTCCGTCAATCGCTATTGCATACATAATATAACTTCCTTATATATAATGATAGTTTACAGATTTTCGCCCGCCGCGTGTCCCGTTGCAAAGGCGATCTGCAGGTTAAAGCCGCCCGTGTACGCGTCCACGTCCAGAATTTCCCCCGCAAAGTACAAGCCCGGAATTAATTTGGACTGCATCGTCTTCGGGTCGACTTCCTTTACGGAAACGCCGCCCGCCGTCACAATCGCGCCGGAAAGCGGTGCAAAGCCGGAAATCTCCACCGTAAAGTGCTTTAAGACATCCAAAAGCACCGCACGCTGCTCGCGCGTGATGGTGTTGCACTTCTCTTCCGGCGGAATGCCCGACCGCCGCACGACAACCGGGATCATCTTTTGCGGCAATAATTCATCGAGCGAATTGCTGAAATTGCGGTTCTTGTTTTTCTCTAAATCGCGTAAAAGGCGCTGGTCAAGCTGTTCCGGAGTGAGCGCCGGCTTTAAGTCGAGCGTCACTGTGTATCTGCCGGGCGCCATATGGCGCATGTGCGCGCTCGCACTCAAAATCGTCGGGCCGGAAAGCCCAAAGTGCGTGAACAGCAGCTCACCGAAGTCCGTGTAGACCGGCTTCTTTTTCTTTTCATTGTCCGTCACGGTCACACCGCAGTTGCGCAGAGAAAGCCCCTGCATCGCCGGGCAATCCTCGTCATCAGAGGTCAGCGCCACCAAAGACGGACGCATAGGAATAATGGTGTGCCCCAGCTTTTCCGCCAGCCGCGCGCCGTCGCCGTTCGAGCCCGTGCCGGGGTACGAAGCGCCGCCGCACGCCAAAAGCACACTGGGGGCCTCAAACACATCGTTTTCCGTGCGCACGCCGATGACGCTGCCGTTTTCGGTCAGCACCTCTTTCACATTGCCCTGCCGAATTTCCACGCGGCACTTTTTCAGCTTCTTCCAAAGCGCGTCCGCAATGTCGTGTGCATTGTCCGAGACCGGGAACACGCGGTTGCCGCGCTCCGTTTTCAGCGGCACGCCAAGCCCCTCAAAAAAGTCCATCGTGTCCTGCGGGGTGAAATGATTCACCGCCCCGTACAAAAACCGGCCGTTGCCGGGCGTGGATTCAATCACCGTGCGCGGCTCGCAGTTGTTCGTTACGTTGCAGCGGCCCTTGCCTGTAATACGGATCTTCCGCCCAAGCTGTGCGTTCTTTTCTAATAATAAGACGTGCTTGCCGCGTTCCGCCGCCGTGATCGCCGCCATCATGCCCGCAGCGCCGCCGCCGACTACGACTGCATCAAACATTACGTTCCTCGTCGGTCTTGTCTTCGACCTTCTCGTACACGCCGTACTCGTCCCAAATGGTCTCCAGGTTTAAGAGTGTATTCGCCACTTCGTCTTTCTTTTTAATGGCCACCGTCACAATAAGCGCGTTGATAAGCGCCATCGGGCCCACAAGCGAATCGACAAATGATACCATGTCGCTCTTTGCAAGCAGCACATGCTCCGCATACTTCGTCAGCGGAGAAAGCGTGCTGTCCGTAATGGCCACAACCGTCGCACCGCGGTCGGAAGCGTATTTCAGCGCCTTCACTGCTTTTTTGGAGTACCGCGGGAAGCTGATGCCGACAAGCGCGTCTCCCTCGCCGATGTGCACCATCTGTTGCAAAATCTGCGCTTCGCTCGTCGCGCTGATAAGCTGTACGGAATCGAACACCAAGGAGAAGTAGTACGAGAGGAACGTCGCAATGGCAAGCGAGCTGCCTGCACCGATGATATAAACCTTCTTTACCTTCACGAGTGCATCGGCCGCACGGTAAAATTCCTCATGTGAAATGGACTCCTTCGTGCGGCGGATAATGTCGATGTCCTGATCCATCGAGCTGTCAAGCAGGCGGTCAAGCGGAATGTTCGTCGAGGTCATTTCAAGGCGTTGCACGCTCGTCATGCGGTTGCGGATCATCTCCTGCATCGCCTGCTGAAGCGCCGGATAGCCGGAGTATCCGATCTCCGTCGCAAAGCGCACCACGGTCGATTCGCTCACACCGACCGTCGCGCCAAGCTTCGAGGCCGTCATAAACGCCACCTTGTCGTAGTGCTCCTCAATATACTTCGCGATCAACCTCTGACCTTTGGAAAACGATCTCGCATTTTGCTTAATGCGATTCGTAAGCTGGATATTCATGGGTGATTTCCTTTCTTTACGTTTCCTGACAGGAAATTTTACAGCACGAGTCGCCGCTTCCTGCAAAATTTCCTCCGTGCAGACGCGGCCGCATACCTGCCCCTACGGACAGGGCACACGTATACACAGTATCATAATGTTTATTTTAGCCGATATTCCTGCAAAAATCAAGGGATATTTTCGCTGTTTTCTATGAATTTCAAACCGTTTTTGCAGGAAATGCATCCTTTCATGCAAAGGTATATCCGTGCAGCACGGATATCACTCTCCATTCTTTGTCTTCCTTTACAAAAGAAGCTTGCATTTTCTTTCGTTTTGTTGTATCCTTATTCCGATTATTAACCGTTTAATTATGTTGATTTCCCACAACAGAATAAACGCACCCGTCTTTTGGAGGTCTTTTATGGAAAGTAAAACGCTCATTTCGTCCATTCGTGAAAATATCAGCAAGGTCATGGTCGGTTCCGAAGAAACGATCAACCTCTTGCTCACCGCGCTCATTGCCGAGGGTCACGTGCTCATCGAAGATGTGCCCGGCATGGGCAAAACCGTGCTCGCAAAGTCACTTGCAAAGTCCGTCAGTTTGGAGTTTAACCGCATCCAGTTCACGCCCGACCTGCTTCCCAGCGACGTCACGGGCCTCAACTACTTCGACCAGAAAGCAAACGATTTCGTTTTCAGCCCCGGCCCGGCATTCTGCAACCTGCTCCTCGCCGATGAGATCAACCGCGCCACACCGCGCACGCAGTCGAGCCTGCTCGAGTGCATGGGCGAGCGCCAGATCACCGTGGACGGCGTCACCCGTCCGCTTTCGGCGCCGTTTTTCGTCATCGCCACGCAGAATCCCATCGAAACGCTCGGCACCTATCCCCTGCCGGAAGCCCAGCTCGACCGCTTTTTAATGCGCATTTCCATGGCCTCTCCCACAAAAGAGCAGGAGCGCGCCATCTTGCAGCGCTTTATGAAGGAAGAGCCGCTCGAAACGCTGCAAAGCGTCTGCACGCGTGAGGATATTCTCGCGCTGCAAAAGCAGGCAAAGGAGATTTACATTCACCCCGTCCTGCTCGATTACATGATCGACCTCGTGCAGGCCACGCGCAGTTGGCCGAATATCGATATGGGCGTCAGCCCGCGCGGCAGCCTTGCGCTCGTCCGTGCCGTGCGCGCTTACGCCTTGGTGCGCGGCGGCGCATACGTCGTGCCGGAAGACATCAAGACCGTCGCCGTGCCGGTGCTCGCCCACCGTTTGCAGCTCAGCGGCTCCGTCGGCTCCACCGATGCCCAGAAAAAGGCCATGACCGATGTGCTCTCCTCCGTCGCCCTGCCGACTGAGGACTGGTCAAAGTAATGTGGGCGCTCCTTCTGCTCCCGATCGTTTTGCTCGTCCTCTATTTTGCACAGCGCCTTTTGTTCCGCCGCCTGTGGGACGAAAACCTCACCGTACAGATATCCTTTGACCGCGATTACATTTTCTGCGGCGAAGAAGCGAATCTCGTCGAAACGATCGTGAACAACAAATACCTGCCGCTCCCCGTTTTGGAGGTCGGCTTCGATATGAGCCGCTGGGTGGTGTTTCAGGACGAAGAAAACTCCACCGTCAGCGATATGACCTACCGCCGCGACGTGTTCACAGCGTCCGTGCGCCAGCGCATCACGCGTACACTACCTGTCCGCGGCAAAAAGCGCGGCTATTACCGCATCGCGTCCACCACGGTCACGTCCTACGATTTTCTGATGACCGAAAAGCAGGTGGCGCATTTCCCGCAGGAAACGGAGTTCTACGTCCTGCCCGCGCACATTTCCGCAAGCCACATCCGCATTCCGTACAGCAAGATCATGGGTCTGCTCGTCAGCCGTCGGCGTGTGTACGACGACCCGTTCGAGTTTGCCGGCATCCGCGATTACCGCCGCAGCGACCCCATGAAATACATCAACTGGAAGGCTTCCGCGCGCGGCGGCACGCTGCTCGTCAATCAGCACGATTCCACGCTGTCCCAAAAGGTCACTGTCCTGCTCGACTGCACCGGCATCGGCAGCGCCGTGACGGATGCGTTAAACGAAACCGCCATCTCCATCGCCGCCGAACTCGCGGAGCGCATGCTCGCAGACGGCATCTCGGTCTCCGTCATCTCAAACGGCATAGACACCGTAGACGGCAAAATGCTCTCCACGGGCGAGCTCACCGGCCGCAACACCGCACTTTACCTGCGCCGCCGGCTCGCAAGATTGGAATGCCGCAACGACCTCACCCCCATGCCGCAACTTCTCCGCACCCTGCACGACGGCGCACACGGCAGCGACCTCTACGTGCTCATCTCCAAGGAGCAAAAGCTGCCCGTTCTGCCGGATTTGGAAGCCTTAACGGAAGGCAGTGACGCCATCTGGATCCTGCCGGAAGACCGCAACATGCCGGAGCGCTACAAACTCACGGAGACCTCAAAATCCGTCGAAATCGTCCGCTGGGAAGTTTAACGGGAGGGGACAAAATGAAAATTTTCAAAAAGCAAATTCCCGTCCGCCACATTTTATACGTCGTGCTCGGCTGGCTGCACGCCACCATGCTGTGTGTGCCGCTTTACGCGCTCGTTTTAAATTTTGTCTCGGAGGGCATGACAAAAGACGTCATCCTGCAAAACATCCTGCGGGGATTTTTGATTCTCGCTCCCATCGCACTCAGCTGGTTCGCAATAAAATGCCTGCGCCGCATCTTTTTCTACATTCTCGCAAGCATCGGCATCACGGTACTCACCGGCTTCCTGTTCGATTCCGTTCTCATGGCTGTCGTCGCGCTGTTCATCTGCTTCATGCGGCTTTACGGCCGCCTGCACGGCGAAAGCTATTCTCTGTTTGACCACGCCGGCTATGCGGGTCTTGCCGTGTTCGCCGTGCCGTTCCTGTGCTCTGTCTTCACCGACCGCGCCGATTTGATTTTCCAGCCCGTCTCCCTCGTTTTCGCGGCCGTTTACTTCGTGCTGTGCCTCACGCAGCGCGGTATCCGCCGTATCGATGATTACATCGACGTCAACGCCGCCATGCAGAATATGCCCGCACGCCGCATCGTGCGCATCACCTGTGCTCTTTTGGCCGCCGCAGCCGTGTTCTGTACCGCCGTTTTGCTGCCGCCGCTGCTCACAAACGACATCGGCTACCGCTACACCCCGCGCGAGGCGACCCACGCCGAATACACCCCGCCCGAGCAGACCGAAACGTCCTCCGGCGGCAATATGCCGCTTGACGAGATGATACCCGCCGCAGAGCCGAGCCCCGTGCTCGTCCTCATCATGAAAATTCTCGAGTACATCGTGCTCATCGCGCTCGCGGGCGGCCTCATCTTCGGCGTTATTTACGGCTGCATCCGCATCTCACGCGGGTTTAAAACCTCGTTTGTCGATCGGCGCGACCTTGTGGAAAACCTGCCCGAGGACGAACGCACCACCGTGCGGGAACGCGCCCAAAAGCGCGACCGTCCCGGCTTCCTTGACCGCTCCCCGACCGCTGCGGTGCGCCGCAAATACCGCAAAACGCTGCTGCACGCCGCAAAAGAGCCGCCCGCGCGCTGGATGTCCCCCGCCGAAGCGGAAGCCCACGCGAAGCTCCAAAACGATGCCCTGCACATCGTCTACGAAAAAGCCCGGTACAGCGAAAAAGGCTGTACAAAAGACGACCTCACCGCAATATAAGCTGTACAAAGCGAACAGCCCATGGCACACGGAAAACCGCAGCCATGGGCTGTTTTATTTTATATATTTCTGTACAAGCGGGTGCAGTCTGCGAATGTACAGGACGATCAGTCCGTTCATCGAGTAATCGTACAGTACAAACACCACATTCAGCATCACCGCCAAAATCGGGATGGACCATTTGCCGAACACTTCCATTTCGGAAAGCGGGATCTGCAAAACCCAAACCGCCATCGTCGTTTCCAGCGCCATCGCCAGATTAAACACGCCGAATTTTGCAAGCACACGCAAAGGCTTACGCTTAATGCGCATCAAAAGTCCGTACAGCGTCGGGTAGTAACCGAAAAATAAAATGTAAAACAAAATCGCTTCTCTGTCCGGTGTCAGCAAAATCGCCAACACACTCACAACACAATACACCGCAAAGCCGTAGCGCACATTTGTCTCCGCCACAATGGCAATCGTCAAACAGCCCGCCAATGCAGGCAGTGCAATCGTCGCAATGGGCACAATGCCAGTCATCAGCATCAGCACCACGGAAAGCGCAGAAACCACACCGCACAGCGCGACCTTCGCCGCTTTAGAGCGCATGAAAACGCCCCCCTTAGCAGCAGGGGATCAGGTCGCCGCCCATGCACTCGCAACAGCAGTCCGCGCAAATCAGACCGTTGCAGATGTCACAGGCGTTGCACCCACCCGCATTGTTCATGTTCATATTCGGATTGTAGCCGCCGTAAACGCCGCTGCGCTGGTTCATGGCCTGGTTCAGCGCCGCCTGATACTCCGGGTTTCCCGGGTCCATCTGGCACGCGCGCGTAAAGTGCTCCTTCGCTTCCTCCAGCCAGCCGCGACGGTATAAAACCGTACCTTTTAAGAAATACCACTCGGCGTTACGGCTTTCCACCGGCACGCCGTTTAAGATCTGCTCCGCGTCTGCAATGCGCCCCGCCATAATGAAACGGCGTACATCGTTAAAGCCGGAGGCACTGCTGCCACCCGCATACCCGGCGTTATAACCCGCATTGTACGTGTTATAGTTGTTGTAGCCGTAACTGTTATTGTTCGCACCGCGGTTTTTGCGCTGCGAAACAATGGTGTCGTACGCCTCATTGATCTCTTTCATCTTCTCGCCCGCAAGCTCGGAGAGCGGGCTGTCGCCGTATTGATCCGGGTGGTACTTTTTTGCAAGCTTTCTGTATGCGTCTTTAATTTCTTCATCCGTCGCCGAGGGCGACACCCCGAGGACCTTATACGGATCAGTCATGTCGTTTCTCCTTCTTTATATGCAGGAAAAGGATCTCCCTTTGCATTTCCGGGAGCCCTTTTTCAAAAATATTCTCCAAAATTCGGGTAAATTTGCCGCTCGGCAATAGGTTCACCGCCGGCAGCAGCCGTGCAAGCGAGCCGTTTAATACCGCATTGCACTCTTCGTCGGCCCTTTTGCGTTCTTCGGGCAATAAATGTAACCCGCGCGAGCTTTCCAGTCCCAGCTTTTGAATAAACGGGTTGAATTTCTGCTGTAAAAGGTCATCCGTAAGGTCGTCCGCTGCATCCATAATGTAGATCCAGCGCCCGAGGAAATACCCCACCTCGCTCAAAACGGCCTTTTCGCCCGCATTGCTGCCAAGCTCCGCGCAGATCGTCTGCAGCATCTCCGCCGTCGGCGCACTGCATCGGTCAATGGAAATTTCCTTCGCGTGTTCGGCATCGGCCTGGTCGTCCATCATTTTCTGCACGGCGTCCGCCATAAACGGATAATCATTGCTCGCCTTTTTCATCGCGCGTCGCGCAAATAAGCGCAGAACGCGTGCGCCGAACGCTTTCAGCCCGTCTTCATCCGCGGCGGTATCGCGCAACTTGTGCACCGTCATAATGATGCTCAGTGCCGCTGCCTTATGGAACGCCTCTTCGGCAAACACATCCTCGTTCGCGGGGCACACATACGTGCACTTTTTCATCGGGTTGCAGCAGCATCGCTTTTTCTCCGCCTTTACATCGGCATCGCGCTGATTTAGTGCCAGCATCGCATACAGCGTGCAGTCGTAGCTCAGCGTCAGCCGCATCGGAAAACCGTAATATTTTCCGAGCGCCCGGCAAAGCTGACAGTAAACGCCTTTATATGCGTCGTATTCTTTCACGAGCATCTCGCCCTTGAACGGACGCACATAGCCAAACATACCGCAAACCTCTCCTTTCCGTTCTTCATTCTACCCGATTTACACGCAAATGTGTTGAACAAAATGTAAATATGAACCGCCCGCACCCCTGAAAGACGCAAAATTTCCGGCTTTATATCTTGGACAGATTCTTTTTCCGTGTCAATCCGTTTAAAGCCGCAAAAACGCCGCGCACCCGAAAACCGGGCCCGCAGCGTCATACGTCACTTTGAATTTGTCAGGCTTTCTGCTCCGCCCTGCGCTTTTTGTCACGCTCCAGCATCATTTTGATATACTCGCCGGTGTAGGAACCCTTCGTTGCCGCCACTTGCTCCGGTGTGCCCTCCGCGATGATCATGCCGCCCTTGTCGCCGCCCTCAGGACCGAGGTCGATGATATGGTCGGCCGTCTTGATGAGGTCGAGGTTGTGCTCGATGACGATGACCGTGTTGCCGCCGTCCACGAGCTTTTGTAAAACCTCCACAAGCTTGTGCACGTCCGCAATGTGCAGACCGGTCGTCGGCTCGTCGAGAATATACACCGTCTTGCCGGTCGGGCGTCGGCTCAGCTCCGTTGCAAGCTTCACGCGCTGTGCCTCGCCGCCCGAAAGCGTCGTTGCCGGCTGACCGATCTTGATGTACCCCAGTCCCACGTCGCACAGCGTGCGCAGCTTGCGCGCGATTTTCGGGTGGTCCTTGAAGAACGCAAGGCCCTCCTCCACCGTCATTTCCAGCACGTCGTAAATGCTTTTGCCTTTGTATTTCACTTCCAGCGTCTCACGGTTGTAGCGCTTGCCCTTGCATACATCGCACGCAACGTAAACGTCGGGCAAAAAGTGCATCTCGATTTTAATAATGCCATCGCCCTGGCACGCCTCGCAGCGGCCGCCCTTAATGTTGAACGAAAAGCGCCCGGAGGTAAAGCCGTGCATTTTCGCTTCCGGCGTGCTGGCGTACAGCTCGCGAATATCCGTAAACACGCCCGTATACGTCGCCGGGTTTGAGCGCGGTGTACGGCCGATCGGCGACTGGTTGATCTGAATGACCTTGTCGAGGTTCTCCATGCCACGAATTTCCTTATGCTTGCCCGGCACCGTGCGCGCACCGTTCAGCTCGCCCGCCAAACGTTTATACAGCACCTCGTTGATGAGCGACGATTTGCCCGAGCCCGAAACGCCTGTGATGCACACAAGCTTGCCGAGCGGAATGTCCACCGTCACGTTTTTCAGGTTGTTCTGCTGCGCGCCGACAATGGTGATTTTTTTGCCGTTTCCTTCGCGTCTGGTCTGCGGCACGGGAATGAACCGCTGCCCGCTCAAATACTGGCCGGTGATGGACTCCGGGCACTTCAAAATACCCTGCACGTCGCCGCTGTAAATCACGTTGCCGCCGTGAATGCCCGCGCCGGGGCCGATGTCCACAATGTGGTCAGCCGCAAGCATCGTGTCCTCGTCGTGCTCCACGACAATGACCGTATTGCCAAGGTCGCGCAGACGCATCAAGGTCGATAACAGCTTGTGGTTGTCGCGCTGGTGCAGGCCGATGCTCGGCTCATCGAGGATATACAAAACGCCCATGAGAGACGAGCCGATGTTCGTCGCCAAGCGAATACGCTGGCTTTCACCGCCGGAAAGCGTCGCCGCCGCACGGGAAAGCGTCAGATATTCGAGACCCACGTTGCGCAAAAAGCCAAGGCGTGAACGAATTTCCTTCAAAACCGCCGCCGCGATCATCTCTTCGCGCGGGGTCAACGTCAACGCATCGAGGAACGCCAGCGCGTCCACAACGGAAAGGTCGCAAAAGTCACTGATATTCTTACCGCCCACCGTCACGGCAAGACTCTCCTTGGAAAGACGCTTGCCGCCGCATGCGTCGCACGGCACCGCACTCATGTACGACTCGATTTCCTCCTTGATCCACGAGGAGGACGTGTCGCGGAAACGGCGCTCAAGGTTGTTGATGATGCCCTCAAACTCTGTCTCATACGTGCCGCGGCCGTACTCGCTTTTGCGGTGCACCTTAATCTTCTCGCCCTTCGTGCCGTAAAGCAAAATGTCTACAAGCTCCGGTGAGAGGTCGCGGATCGGCGTATCAAGCGAAAAATGGTAGTGCTCTGCGAGCGCTTCCATGTACATCGTCGCAATGGTGCTGCCCTCCATCGCCCAACCGCTGCCCTTCAAACCGCCCTTACGAATCGATAAGCGGTCGTCCGGGATGATGAGCGCCGGATCAATGCGCATGAAAACGCCGAGACCCGTGCACTTCGGGCACGCGCCCGCAGGGTTATTGAACGAGAACATGCGCGGCGAAAGTTCCTCCATGCTGACGCCGTGCTCCGGGCAAGCGTAGTTTTGAGAGAACAGCGTATCCTCGCCGTCCACCACGTTTACGATAACAAGCCCGCCGGAAAGTCCTGTCGCCGTCTCTACGGAATCCGCCAAGCGCGAGCGGATATCCGGCTTGATGACAAGACGGTCAACGACAATTTCAATGTTATGCTTCTTATTCTTCTCAAGCTTGATGCTCTCGGAAAGGTCATAAATGATGCCGTCAGCACGCACACGGACAAAGCCGCCCTTGCGCGCCGCCTCAAACTCCTTTTGGTGCTCGCCTTTCCTGCCGCGCACCACCGGCGCCAAAACCTGAATTTTCGTGCGCTCCGGCATCTCCATCACCCGGTCGACGATCTGGTCGACGGTCTGCTGGCGGATCTCTCTGCCGCAGACCGGGCAGTGCGGCACACCGATGCGCGCGTACAAAAGGCGCAGATAATCGTAAATTTCCGTCACCGTGCCTACCGTGGAACGCGGGTTTTTGGAGGTTGTTTTCTGGTCGATGGAAATGGCCGGCGAAAGGCCGTCAATGTTATCGACATCCGGCTTTTCCATCTGCCCGAGGAACATACGGGCATAGCTTGAAAGCGACTCTACATAGCGGCGCTGGCCCTCGGCGTAGATGGTATCAAACGCCAAAGAGGACTTGCCGGAGCCGGAAAGTCCCGTCAGCACGACCAGTCGATCACGCGGCAGCTTTACATTGATATTTTTTAAGTTGTGTTCTCTTGCACCGGTCACGGTGATGTACTTTGAACTCATTTCGGTTTACCCTTTCGTTTCTTCCCTTTTAAAGCTTGATATTTCCACCCACGCGGGGTAAAAGCCCGTGTTGAGGGCGATGTTCTGCGAATGTAAATTGGCAAGCACTGTGCCGTAAAACGGCGTTTTGCCGAGCGCTTCGATGCGGTCACACAGCAGACTTACAAGTGTTGTGCCGAGTCCATGTCCGCGGTACCGTTCTTTTACGTCGATGCCGACCTGCCACAGTGCGTCCGTGTCTGCCGAAGCACCCGCCAGCGCCGCGATCTCGTCGCCGTCATACGCCGCGAGTGCGATGACGTCCGGGCGGTCGGGATTTTCTTTTTCACTTAACGCATTCGGAAAATCCGTGTTCGGGTACAACGTTTTCACGCTCGTTTTGTCAAACCATTTAAGTGTAAAGGCGTCCGGCATCACACACATTTTGTGCGGCTTGCCGGGCAAAAACATGTGGAAGGTCGACGACAATGTGTAGTCGTATTTGTTCAGCTCACGTTCGATGCACAGCAAATGCGGAAGCTCGAACAACCAATACGAGTGCTTGAAGCGCTCGGTATCGCCCGTAAACTCCTTTAAAAATGGGTGCAAAACCTCGTTCGCCGTGATAACCACGCCACTGCCGGTTGATGCCATTTGGAAGAACGGCAGCGCATGCGAATAGAGCCGCACGCCATCGGGCTTCGCCGGCGTTGTGACAGTCACTTGATTTGCTGTAAAGTCTTTCAGCTTTGCATTGTATTCCAGTGCCAATTGACACATTGTCTCCGTAAAGCATTTTGCCTTGTCAATCATGTCGAAAACTCCTATTTTTCCAGCTCCTTGATACGGTCACGCAGGTAGGCTGCATGCTCAAACTCAAGCAGCTTTGCTGCCGCCTTCATCTCCTTTGTGAGCTTGTCGATCATCACGCGCTTTTCGGCGGCCGTATACTTCTTCTTTTTCTTCGATTTACCGCCTGCTTCCTCCGCCTTTGTGGAGATCTCCAAAATCTCGGAGACCTTTTTCACGATGGTCTGCGGCACGATGCCGTGTTCTTCGTTGTATTTTTCCTGAATGGCGCGGCGGCGCTCCGTCTCGCGTATCGCGTATTCCATCGACGGCGTGACAAAATCGGCATACATAATGACCTCGCCATGTGCATTTCTCGCAGCACGGCCAATGGTCTGGATGAGGCTGCGTCCGCTGCGCAGGAAGCCCTCTTTATCTGCGTCCAGAATTGCGACGAGCGACACCTCCGGGATATCAAGACCCTCTCTCAACAGGTTGATGCCGACAAGCACGTCAAACTCGCCGAGACGCAGGTCACGGATGATTTCCATGCGCTCCACCGTATCGATGTCGTGGTGCATGTAGCGCACGCGGATGCTGTAATTTTCAAGGAAGCCCGTGAGGTCTTCCGCCATTTTTTTCGTGAGCGTTGTCACGAGAATACGCTCGCCGCGCGCGGTACGCACGTTGATCTCCGAAATAAGATCGTCAATCTGCCCGTCGGTCGGCTTTACCGTGATGCGCGGGTCTAAAAGTCCCGTCGGGCGAATGACCTGCTCCACGACCGCCGCGGATTTTTCCAACTCCAAGTCGCCCGGCGTAGCGCTGACGAACACCGCCTGATTGACGTGCGCATAGAACTCGTCAAAATTCAACGGGCGGTTGTCATACGCCGAGGGCAAACGGAAGCCGTAATCCACAAGGCTCTGCTTGCGCGCGCGGTCTCCGGCGTACATGGAGCGCACCTGCGGCAGCGTCACGTGCGATTCATCGACGAACAGCAGAAAATCGTCCGGGAAATAATCGAGCAGTGTGCACGGCTGGCTGCCGGGCTTACGGCCCGAAAGCACGCGCGAATAGTTTTCGATGCCCTTGCACATGCCGATCTCGCTGAGCATTTCAATATCATAGCGTGTACGCTGCTCGATGCGCTGCGCTTCGATGAGTTTATCTTCGGACTTAAAGAACTTGACGCGTTCTTCCATTTCGGCCTCGATTTCCTTGAGCGCGACCGCCATTTTTTCGCGCGGGACGATGTAATGCGACGCCGGGTAGATGGCGACATGCTTTAAATCGCTGACAATCTCGCCCGTAAGCGGCACAACCTCGCTGATGCGTTCGATCTCATCGCCGAAAAATTCGACGCGGATCGCCTTTTCGCTCGATTCCGCCGGAAAAATTTCCACTACATCGCCGCGCACGCGGAACTTATTGCGCGTAAAGTTGATGTCGTTGCGCTCGTACTGGATCTCGACGAGCTTCTGCAAAAGCGCATCGCGGCTTTTTTCCATGCCGGGGCGCAGTGAAATGACCATCGTGCGGTAATCGATTGGGTCGCCTAAGCTGTAAATGCACGAAACGGACGCGACGATAATGACGTCCCGCCGCTCAGAAAGCGCACTGGTGGCGCTGTGGCGCAGCTTATCGATCTCCTCGTTGATGGCACTGTCTTTTTCAATATAGGTATCCGTCTGCGCAATGTACGCTTCCGGCTGATAGTAATCGTAGTAGGAAACGAAGTATTCCACGGCGTTATCCGGGAAAAACTCGCGGAACTCACTGCAAAGCTGCGCTGCAAGCGTTTTGTTGTGTGCCAAAACAAGCGTGGGACGATTCAATTCCGCAATGACGTTCGCCATGGTGAACGTTTTGCCACTGCCCGTAACGCCGAGCAGCGTCTGCTCCTTATGCCCCGCGCGGATGGACTCCACAAGTTCTTTGATCGCCTTCGGCTGGTCGCCCGTCGGCTGATATTTTGACTTCAATACAAATTTATCCCGCTCCTGCATGGCTTTGCTCCCTTACTGAACTTTTAGAACATACGTTTCACTATGACTTAGTATAACACGCGAACACCCGTTTGTCAATGCGTCCCGCCGTTTATGTCCGCCGACGTCCTGTGATGTTCGGCTTTTACGTAATGATCTGCCGTTTTAGGGTGGCGATGTCGTGGCGAAGCTTTTGTAGGACGCCGGTCGCGCGCATGGAGAGGTAGTCCTCGTCCGTGAAAATGAAGTGGTCGGAGAGGATGACGTCTATGCCGGAGAGTGCGAGCTCGATCTCCTTGGTTGTTTGGATGTCCTGCCGTGAGGGCGTGCAGTTGCCGCTTGGGTGGTTGTGCGCGAGGTAAACGGCATCGGCGTCGTACAAAAGGCACAGCCGGGCGATTTGACGGATATAGATGGGCACGCCGTGCACGGAGCCCTCGTTGACAATGCCCATGTATTTTAAATACCCCTTGCTGTCCAAAATGAGCAGCACGACGATCTCCGTTTTTCTGCCGAAAAATTTGTTCTGCACGGCGGCAAAGGCGGTTTTGGTATCGACAATACGGGTGCGCGCCTGATTTTTCGACTCCATATAGGCACGGAACAAGTCCGGGTAAGCAGCGAGCGCACTTGCAAGGCGCGGGCCGACGCCGGGGCACTCCGCCAAAATCTGCGCGGGGGTATCAAACACGTCGCTGAGTTTTCCGTGTCGCTCCAAAAGTGCGGCCGCCGTTGTTTGCGCGGGGCAGTTCGGGTCCAAAAGGTGCAGCGCAAACGTCAAAATATCGAGCTCCGTAGGGTTAGACGTGGTATTCAGCTTTAAAAACTCCGCTTCCTCTTCCCTTTTTCGTCTTGCGGCCATGGTTTTCATTCCTTTCAAATGCTTGAAAAAGGGCAGCACCGCCTATGGGTGCCGCCCGGTTTTCAGCGGTCGATATAACGTTCGATAAAGCTGCGCACAGCGCTCCAATAGAGCTTTGGCGCGACGGAAGCGGAAAGGCAGTGGCCTGCACCCGGCACGGTAAGCAGCTGCTTATCGCAGTTTGCGGCTTCGTAAAGGCGATACACCATGGCGCACGGCACGAGAGCATCCGCCTCGCCGTGAATGAACAGCACGGGAATTTTACAGCGGCGAATCTGATTAAGCGCACTCGCTTCGCGAAAGCTGTACCCGAACTTCACTTTGGACGCAAGCGACACCGCCGGGATAAACACACCCATTGCGCCGCCATACAGATCTTTGACAGCGGCTTTGGCCTGATCCCACACAGAGGTGTAGCCACAGTCTTCAATGGCGAGCTTCACCTGCGGCGGCAGCTGCTCGCCCGCCGTCATCATGACGGTGGCAGCGCCCATGGATTCGCCGTAGAGAAGGATATGCGCGTCTTTGTCGCGGCGAATAACCTCGTAGATCCAGCCGATGATATCCTTACGCTCCGGCCAGCCCATGCCAATCCAGTCTCCGGCGCTGTCACCGTGGGCGCGAGCGTTCGGCATTAAAATGTTAAAGCCGAGGTCATAAAACGACTTGCCGCGGTGGCGCATACACTCTGCGCGGCTGCCGTAGCCGTGGCAGATGATGGCATAGCGGTGGCCTTTGTGCGGGATGAACCATGCAGTGAGGCGCATATTTTCGGGGTTGCGGTACGTGACGCGCTTGGCATATTTCTTGAACCATACTGTTGCCGCACGGGTTTCTTCATCGTCCGGCAGCGGGTCTTTGTTCGGCGGGCGGCGGCGCAGGGTATCGTTTAAAACGGCGTTGGAGACAACCGCGGCCGCACCTGCAGCCAACGCTGCGGCGAATAGTGCTTTTTTACCCATAAACACGCACTCCTTTTGGTTTACTTTGTGTGGACAGCGATGACGGTATCGATGTCATCGGGCAGTTTTACAGTGTTGGAAACCTGCACGAACACGACGTCCGGGTAGTTTTCAACGATCCAGTTTTTAAGGGGCTTTATCTCGGTGCCGTCGGAGATGAGACGGATAGACTCAACCTCATCGAGCGAAATGCCCTGCAGCGGGATACCGCCGATGGAGTTTTCCATAATGTGATAATAGAGCGTTTTGCCGTTTTTGGTGATGCGACCGTTTTCGGGCTTCGGCAGGTCGCAGCCGCCGCAGCCGTAAATGGAATCGGAATTCTTCTGCATCCACGCGCCGATTTTTTCCAGAATCTCGACGGACTCTGCGGGGATATTGCCTCTGGCATCCGGGCCGACATTTAAGAGCATATTGCCGTTTTTGCTGACACACTCAACGAGCTTTTTGATAATCATTTCGGCGGGCTTAAAGTTCTTATCCTTTGCGCAGTAGCCCCAGTTGTCGTTCATCGTGATGCAGGCTTCCCAACAGATATTGCGGCCGCGGCTGTCCTTAAAGCCGGTCTGCGGGATGATCTGCTCCGGGCTGACATAGTCGCCGCTGTACTCAAGCGGTTCGTCCGTTGCGATGGAGCCGAAGCCACTGCCGCTGACCTCCAGACGGTTATCGATGATGATGTCCGGCTGCAGGGAGCGCACCATACGCACGAGCTCCGACGCACGCCACGCTTCGCCGGTGAGGTCGTCGTAGGAAAAGTCGAACCACATCATATCGAGCTTGCCGTAGTTTGTGCAGAGCTCGCGCACCTGACCGTGCATGTAATCAAGGTAGTTATCAAAGTTATAGGGCTTATCTTTATAGGTGATGTTGTTGCGCATAGGATGCTGGCGGTCGCCGTAGGCGGGGTAATCCGGGTGGTGCCAATCGAGCAGCGAATAATAAAGGCCGACCTTGATGCCCTCTGCGCGGAACGCGTCGAGATACTCACGCACGATGTCTTTGCCGTAAGGCGTGTTCGTGACCTTCCAATCGGTAAGAGCGGAATCAAACAGGCAGAAGCCGTCGTGGTGCTTTGCAGTGAGCACGGCGTACTTCATGCCGGCCTGCTTTGCAAGGCGCGCCCACTTTTTCGGGTCAAAATCTTTCGGATTAAACTCGTTGAAAAACGGGATGTAGTCCTCCTCCGGAATCTCTTCCGTGGAGCGCACCCACTCGCCGCGCGCAGGAATGGCGTAAAGGCCCCAATGGATAAACATGCCGAAGCGGTCGTGGGTAAACCACTGCATACGCTTATCATATTTTTCTCTATCAAATTTATACATACAAACTCCGTCCTTTCGCCCGCCATTTCGGGGATTCTTACTGTGATTGTAACATTTTGCCCGGCTTTTGTAAATAGATATTCGCGCGAAAAAAGGAAAGAAAGGTACCGCGCAAACAGTACGGTAGATGCGCGTGAGCACGACGCCCTATCCCCCCTGCAATTATAGAGCAACCCCGTTGCCTCTTTTAAATCGGGCAGCGGCGTTGTTGTGTGTAAAGGAGTATAGCTTTATATTCATGTAAAGCTATATAGCTGCACAGATATGCAAAAACGCTCGTCCGCTGATAAACTGGGACGAGCGTTTTGTTCACTTATTTAAGCGGATTTCCGATCAATCAGAAGTTGCCGTTGGTGAGATCCTCAACGTAGAGGGTCTTCGGGCCGTTGTTGGCCGGTGTTGCGGGCTTTGCAGCCGGTGCAGCTTCTGCGGCAGGTGCTTCATCCTTATGCGGATTGTCGCGCCACTCAAAGAACTTTGTAGCAACAGCCGGGAACAGTGCGTAGGAGAGGACATCCTCTTCGCTCTTTGCTCTGTCGCCGATCTCTGCTCTGTACTTCTCAAGCTCCGGCTCGATGAGGTCGGCAGGACGGCAGGTGATGACCTTGTCATCGCCGATGCACTTCTTGCGGACTTCCTCGTTCACCTCGCCCGGCAGCTTGCCGTATTCGCCGCGCAGCATGCCCTTGCTCTCTTTGGTGACCATCTTATAGCGCTCACCGACAAGAACGTTCATAACAGCCTGCGTACCGACGATCTGGCTGGTCGGGGTAACGAGCGGCGGGTAACCGAAGTCAGCACGGACGCGCGGCACTTCTGCGAGCACATCATAGTACTTGTCTTCTGCGTTTGCCTGCTTGAGCTGAGAGATAAGGTTCGAAAGCATGCCGCCCGGAACCTGATACAGCAGCGTGTTGGTATCGACCTTAAGGACCTTCGGGTTAATGTTCAGCTTATCGGCAACCGTACGGAAGTGTGCGGCAACCTCGCTGAGCTTCTCAAGATCAAGGCCGGTATCACGGCTGGTGCCCTGCAGCGTGGCAACGAGGGACTCAGTTGCCGGCTGAGAGGTGCCGTTTGCGAGCGGGGACAGTGCGCAGTCCACGATGTCAACGCCTGCCTGTGCAGCCATCAGGTTGACCATGTCGCCTGTACCGGTGGTGTTGTGGGTATGCAGATGGATCGGCACGCTGACGTTTTCCTTCAGCTTCTTTACGAGCGAATATGCGTCGTACGGAAGGAGCAGGTTTGCCATATCCTTAATGCAGATGGTATCTGCACCCATCTTTTCAAGCTGCATAGCGAGCTTTACGAAGTAATCCTCGCTGTGCACGGGGCTCTTTGTATAGCTGATGGCAGCCTCTGCCTTGCCGCCATATTCCTTGACGTACTTCATAGCGGTCTCCATGTTGCGGGGATCGTTCAGTGCGTCGAAGATACGGACGACATCGATGCCGTTTTCGATGGACTTTTTGCAGAACTCTGCAACCACGTCATCGGCATAGTGCTTGTAGCCGAGGAGGTTCTGGCCGCGCAGGAGCATCTGCAACGGGGTCTTCGGCATTGCCTTTTTAAGCGTTCTGAGACGCTCCCACGGGTCTTCGTTCAGGAAACGCATGCAGACGTCGAACGTTGCGCCGCCCCAGCACTCCAGAGACCAGTAACCCATGTTGTCCAGCTTTTCGCAAGCCGGAAGCATATCCTCGATACGCATGCGCGTTGCGGCCTGAGACTGGTGCGCGTCACGCAGGATGGTATCGGTAATTCTAAGGGGATTCTTAGCCATAATAACTGTTACTTCCTTTCCTAAGCGTTATCAAACGCCGAACAGAGCCAGGAACACACCGGCTGCAACAGCAGAACCGATGACGCCTGCGACGTTCGGACCCATAGCGTGCATGAGCAGGAAGTTGCGCGGATTCTCTTTCTGGCCGACGACCTGCGATACACGAGCCGCCATAGGAACGGCGGAAACACCGGCGGAGCCGATGAGCGGATTGATCTTATCCTTAAGGAAGACGTTCATGAGCTTTGCGAGCAGAACGCCGCCTGCGGTGCCGAGACCAAATGCAACAACGCCGAGGACGAGAATCTTAAGCGTCTGCGGATTGAGGAAGTTTGCAGCGGTAGCTGTTGCACCGACAGAGGTGCCGAGGAAGATCGTAACGATGTTCATCAGCTCGTTCTGTGCGGTCTTGTTCAGACGCTCTGTTACGCCGCTCTCACGGAGAAGGTTGCCGAGCATGAGGCAGCCGACGAGGGATGCAGCGGACGGCAACATGAGGGAAACAAAGATGGTAACCACGATCGGGAACAGAATCTTCTCGGTCTTTGTAACCTGACGGAGCTGCTTCATCTGGATCATACGCTCTTTCTTTGTGGTGAGCGCCTTCATGATCGGCGGCTGAATAACCGGAACGAGCGCCATGTAGGAATATGCGGCAACGGCGATCGGGCCAAGGAGTTCAGGTGCGAGCTTGGAGGTGACAAAGATGGCCGTAGGGCCGTCTGCACCGCCGATGATACCGATAGAGCCAGCCTGTGCCGGGGTGAAGCCGAGCAGGACAGCGCCGACATAGGTGACGAAGATGCCGAGCTGTGCGGCAGCGCCGAGCAGCAGGCTCTTCGGGTTTGCAATCAGCGGACCGAAGTCTGTCATGCAGCCGACGCCGATGAAGATGAGACACGGATAAACGCCGAGCTTAACGCCGAGATAGAGGACGTCGAGCAGACCGGCAGCTTCCGTGGAACCGTTTGCGAGTTTAACACCTTCCGCAAACATTTCCCAATGCACATGACCGCCTTCAAACAGCTCTGCATGGTAAATGCCTGCGCCGGGCAGGTTTGTTAAAAGCATACCGAATGCGATCGGCAGAAGGAGCAGCGGCTCGAACTTCTTGACGATAGCAAGGTACAGAAGAACACAGGAAACAGCGAGCATAACGAGCTGCAGCGGGTTTTCGCCGAGCTTTGCGAAGCCTGTGCTATTCAGAAAATTAGTTATCGCTTCCATGAATAATTTAACACTCCTTATTTTAGTAGTATGTGCGTAGGCTTAAGTTTAACTTAGCCAACAACGCAGAGGAGTGTGCCGCTCTCAACGGTTGCGCCCTTCTGGACGTTCACGCTGGTGACCTTGCCGGCCTTCGGTGCCATAATCTCGTTTTCCATCTTCATAGCTTCGAGAATCATGAGAACCTGGCCTTCAGCAACGGTATCGCCAACATTGACGTTGACGGAAAGGATGTTGCCGGGCATCGGGCTCTTGACCTGCTCGCCAGCGCCTGCCGGTGCTGCGACCGGGGCCGGAGCGGGTGCTGCTGCCGGAGCTGCTGCAACCGGAGCCGGTGCTGCGCCGCCGACGACTTCTTCTACTGTTACTTCATAAGCTGTGCCGTTAACATTGACATTATACTTTTTCATTGAACTTACCTCTCATCTGTTAGATTTCGCGCTTTGCGCATTTCAGACTCTTTTGATGGAATGGATGCGGATGTGCGAAACGTCCGTGCCCATCTCCTCGGCGATCGCGACTGCGATAGCGGCAACGATCTGCTGGTTGTTTTGGGCGGATACCGCCGGAGCGGGTGCTGCAGCAGGTGCTGCGGCGGCCGGGGCTGCTGCCGGAGCCGGCTGCTTTTTAGCGACCTTCTCCATGATGAGGCCGAGGATCTTGATGATAACGATCAAGCAAATCAGGACCACAAACACGGTAATAAGGCCCATCAGAACAACCTGAACGGTGCTGATGTTGGTCTCCATAATCTTACCTCCTTTCACCGAAGCGTTATGGAAATAAAAATAGAAAATGTAATTTGCATTCTGAAAAAACACCACATTCCCGCATTTTATCAGAATGGTTATATCTTAACACGGAATTCAAAATTTCGCAATGCTTAATTCAACTTTTTTAACCGATATTTTCGGAACGAAAGTCTGTTTGGAGTAATTTCCGTTTGAACGCCGAAAATCCGGCAAGAACACGCCATTTCTCTCCGGTTCAAAATATTGACGAAAAACTTTCTTTTATCCCGTTGCATTTTAGTAGAAAACATAGTAAAATTGAGTTGTCTGTTATTTAGCATGGGCTTTCTTCCCAAAAAAGCGAATAGACTGCCCAAAATATTGAAATGAGGCGAAGACGTGTTTTCAAACAAAGATCTGCGGAAGCTCATCATACCCCTTGTTATTGAGCAGCTTCTGGCCGTAACCATCGGTATGGCGGATACCGTAATGGTCTCCTCCTGCGGCGAAGCGGCGGTTTCCGGCATCTCCCTTGTGGACTCCATCAACTTTTTGCTCATCACGCTGTTTTCTTCTTTGGCGACGGGCGGCGCGGTCATTGCGTCCCAGTACATCGGGCGCGGCGACCACAAAAGCGCAAGTCTTGCGGCAAAGCAGCTTTTCTACGCCAGCCTTGCGCTTTCGGCCGTGCTGGGCGTCATCGCCGTATTCTTCCGCAAGCCGGTGCTGAACATGGTTTTCGGCTCCATTGAAGCGGACGTTATGGCGCACGCGCAAATCTATTTTTTGCTTTCCGCGATCTCCTATCCGTTCCTTGCGGTCTATAACGCCGGTGCGGCGCTGTTCCGCTCTATGGGCGATTCGCGCACGACGATGCTCATTTCCATTTTAATGAACACCATCAACATCGTGGGCAATGCGATTTTAATCTACGGCTTCCAGATGGCTGCGGCGGGCGCGGCGGCGGCTTCTCTTGTTTCCCGTGCAGTAGGCGCCATCATCATTACGGTGCTGCTTTTGAACCCGCGCCGTATTATTTTCTATGATAAGCTCCATAAGCCGGAAATCCACCTCTCCATGTTGAAGAGCATTTTGCAGATCGGCGTGCCGAACGGCCTTGAGAACAGCATTTTCCAGATCGGCAAAATTCTGGTTGCAAGCATTGTTTCGGGCTTCGGCACCATTTCCATCACAGCGAACGCCGTGGCGGGCAACCTCGCTTCCTTGCAGGTTATTCCGGGCATGGCGCTCGGCATGGCGATGATCACGGTCGTCGGCCAGTGCATCGGCGCAAAGGACTACGAAGCTGTGAAAAAGTACACGAAGAAGCTGATGCTCATCACCTACGGTGTCGTCTGGGCTATGACGCTTTTGATGCTGCTGTTCAGCAAGCAGATCCTTTCGTTCTACTCACTCTCCGAGGAAACGACCACAATGACGATGGAGGTCTTCATTGTGCACGGCATCTGCGCCGTCATTGTTTGGCCGCTGGCCTTTGCCCTGCCGAACGCCCTGCGCGCTGCGAACGATGTGCGCTTTACGATGATTGTTTCCCTGCTTTCCATGTGGATCTTCCGCATCGGCTTCAGCTACATTCTGGCGATCTACTTTAACATGGGCATTTTGGGCACATGGATTGCAATGTGTATCGATTGGTTCTGCCGCGGCGCCTGCTTTGTCATCCGCTTTGCGCGCGGAAAATGGAAGAATATCAGCTTTATTGATAACTAGAAGGAGGTAAAACCGTATGGAATATGATGCTTTTACCGGCGGCGTTGCGCCGGGCGGACTGCGCTCGAAAAGCGATATCCGCATTTTGATCTGCTATATGCTCAAAAGCGTGAACGCGCCGCTTTCGGGCGATGACATCATCAAGGTCTTGCAGGAAAAATCCCTTGCGAATTACTTTGAGGCGAGCGATGCGCTCTCTGCCCTTGTGAGCCTTGGCAATGTCACCCGCGAGGAGGACAACACCTATGTGCTGACTAAGCGTGGCAAGAGT
Source organism: Hominenteromicrobium mulieris (assembly GCF_046197855.1). Taxonomy (GTDB): domain Bacteria; phylum Bacillota; class Clostridia; order Oscillospirales; family Acutalibacteraceae; genus Hominenteromicrobium; species Hominenteromicrobium mulieris. The sequence continues at coordinate 2,001,329 of NZ_CP173188.1, forward strand.
GTGGCGGATGACTTAGAACAGCTTATCCCCTCTTCCGTGCGTGATAAGGCCGTAGCCGCCGCCACGGCTCTGCTGGCTTCCGCTAAGATGGAGCGCGAAAACGTGGCGACCATTGTCCGCACCGAAAACGGCTACAACGTGACATGCCACATTTCCGGCGGAGAAATGGAGCTGATGAGCCTTACCGTGTATGTGCCCGACCTATATCAGGCACGCGAAGTGAAAAAGAACTTTCACCGCGACCCACAGCGCGTGTATAACCTGATGCTCGCGGCGCTTACCGGCGACGACGAGATGATGAAAAGCGCCGTAAACCCGTGAGTTTCCGTCACCTTTAAAATTCCGAAGAGCCGCAGTTTTTGCGGCTTTTCTTTTTCTTCACTTCCTGTTTTTCCGAACGTTCTGCACCTGTCGTCAAAAACCGACATTTTTCTATATGCGTATTGTGTATACTTATATATGAAAGCAGTTTGAGTTTGCACAGAATATACACATCATTCGCGTGAATATTTCTCACGTAGTCGTGCATAGTGGCGCAAATAGCGTATACTATCATTGTATCTTCTGTTTGTATCTCGCGCAAAAGATACAACACAGTTATGTGCACGATTTTCACGGAATGACACAGCGGATGGTGAACAGCAATGGAAGAAATAGAATCTAAAGCAATCTTCGGCCGACGTCTCAAGCGTTTCCGTGAAGAAAGCGGCTACACGCAGTCGATCCTTGCGAATATTCTTGGCGTTGAGCGTTCCACCTACACGTATTATGAGACCGGCAAAACGACACCCGCCATCTTTGACCTGATGCGCCTTTGCCGTCTTTACCGCATTTCTTTGGATGAGCTGTGCGGATACAGCGCAAACTCTGTAGATGCGATGCGTCTGAGCGATTCCGGTCAGCGCGTGAAAGTGTATGCACGCCGCAAAGAGCGTCGTTACCTTGCCGATTCTGTGCTGGATCTTTCTACAGATGAGCAGCAGCTTTTGGCGTATTATCGTTCCGCTTCCCCGGAAGATCGTGCGGAGCTTTTTGAACATCTGCGCAATGCACGGTACCGTGACCGCCGCCACGCAAACGAAAAATAACCTTCAAAAATTTCATATGCGCTTGTAGCCCAGTTGGATAGAGCGACAGACTCCGACATTTCAGGCGTCTCCAGTTGAGGTATGGCGCAAAACTTTGCCGCACCTGCGTTTGCGGGAACAGCAGAGAAGAAATAGCTGGTCGTTGACTACTATTTGATGACTATTGCAGAAACCCACAACCAAATATGCGCCCGTAGCTCAGTTGGATAGAGCGTTAGACTCCGACTCTAAAGGCCGCTGGTTCGAATCCAGTCGGGCGTACCAAAATGTGTTGATGAAAGATGCAACGCAGAAAACGCCGCACGAAAGTGCGGCGTTTTCACATATAATGCGCCACTTTTAGAATGAAAAAGTTGCAAAAACTCGATTTTTCAAAATTTCAGTTTTGCCCCGCGAGAGGCGACATTTTTAAGATGCACCCTGCCGAATTTATGGTTTGGTGTGGTTCGAACACCGAGGCTTAAAAAAGAATAAAGGATAAGAAGGCAGGCCACCGTTCGATTCCTTATGAGGGAGCGGACGGTGGCCTTTTTCGTCTCATTGGTGCTTATGTTGCTTTCGCTTCGTTTGTCTATCATTCCTTGGTAGTGTTGGTAATAGCTTTCACTGAATCTTTCAGGTATGCTTGCGTTACAAAAAGACGAAGGAGGTATCCGAGAATGGCAATCACCAAAAACTTGTGCGCTCAGCTCCCCATCGACCTGCATGAGCGGGTCAGCGAAGAACGGGAACGGCTGGGCCAGACCACCAGTGAGTACATCACAAATCTCATCCAAGAATACTACGACATGATCGAAAACCAGAAGGGCGGCATTCAAATGACTGAAAAAGGCAGAACGATGGCATTCCAGATCCCCGAAGAACTCTTCCAGCGCATCAAGCGTCACCTGGAGCGCGAAACACTCCGCAGCGGCAAAAAGCTCACCCAGCGGGATTTCGTGCTAAACCTGATCACGCAGGCGCTGGACGAAGCGGACGCCGAGAACACTGCGGAGCAGAACGCCCCTCACTGAGACCCCTGTCGCGCCCCATGTGGCCGACGTGACCACTCCAGCGGACACGGACACCCCCAACGAAGATAACGCCGTGTAAGCCTGCAAACGCCGAAGTTAAAAACGAATCATACATGGAGAAAGCCGCCCTGGGCATCTGAGATCATCAGATGCCCAGGGCGGCTTTTTGCGTTTCATCAAAGAAAGAAGGAGGCACACATCACAGCAAGCGAGATCAGAAATCGCTTCACAGACACAGAAATGCAGATCGCCAGAGAAACAGACCTGCCGGAGCTGCTCTCCCACCTCGGCTATCAAGTCAAGCGCGTGGGGCGCTTCCATACTACCGCGGAGATGGACAGCCTGCGGATCAAGGATCGGTGCACCTGGTTCCGGTATTCCCAGAATACCGGCGGGGATGCCATCACCTTCCTCCAGCAGTATTGCGGAAAATCCTTTTCGGAAGCGGTGGAGTACCTGCTGACCTTCCACGGGAAAGCCAGAGACACACCCGCTCCGCAGCCAAAGCCCATCAGCCGGAAGCAGGAGTTTTCCCTGCCGCCCCGCAATGCGGATGACAGAAGGGTCTTCGCCTATCTCCGTAAGCGGGATATCGCTGCCCAGGTGATCCGGCAGTTTCTGAATGCCGGTCTGCTGTATGAGGATGCGGTACATCACAACTGCGTGTTCGTTGGAAAGAACAGCGCAGGGCAGGCAAAGTATGCGGAACTGCGCGGCACCTATGATCTGGACGGTCCCGGATTTAAGGGAGACGCACCCGGCAGTGACAAAAACACGGGATTCTCCCTCCCGCACGATCCGCGGTCAGATCTGGTGCTTGTCTTTGAGGCACCCATCGATCTGATGAGTTACCTCACGCTCCACAGAGACATGGTCAACGCCGTAGCGCTGTGCGGGCTCTATGACGGCGCACTGCGGACCTATTTGCAGGCGCATCCGGAGATCCGCCGTATTGCGCTGTGTCTGGACGCGGACGAGCCTGGGCAGAAAGCCGCTCGGCAATTACAGGAAAAGTATCAATTACAGGGGTATGCCGTTGCCGTGGAGAAACCGCGCTGCGGCAAGGATTGGAACGAGTATCTGCAAAGAAAGATTTGCAGTCGGGGAAGGGGGCGATAGCCAAAAGAACATTGTTTTCAACGCGGAAAAAAGCAAAAAATATAAGGAGGCCCTATGAATCTGAAACAGAACCATTATTCCCGCAGAGCGCTGGCACTGCTGCTGACGCTGGTCATGTGTGTGGGTATGATCCCCACCGCCTTTGCCGCCCAGCAGAACAGCTACCACGACCCCGCCGAGCACTGGATGGAGCATGACGCTGATGTTTTTGGAGCAGTGGGATGCCGTTCGAAATTCTTCCGATGACTTATCCAAATACCGTCCCACGTTGTCCGTTCCTTCGGATGGATATGTTCAGCCCTATTGCGACTCACCTCTGGATGATGAATACTTAGGAGAAAATGTCTACCTAAACATGATCAACGGTGCGAAACGGTATGTCTATATCACAACGCCCTATTTGATCGTAGACAGTGAAATGAAGACTGCCCTGTGCTTGGCCGCGAAACGGGGAGTTGATGTGCAGATCATCACGCCCGGCATTCCGGACAAGAAAATCGTATGGGATCTGACTCGTTCCTATTATCCGGAATTACTGTCAGCAGGCGTCCACATCTATGAATACACACCTGGGTTTATCCACTCCAAGCTCTGTATCTGCGACGATGAAGCAGCGGTGACCGGTACGATAAACTTTGACTATCGAAGCCTGTATCTCCATTTTGAAAATGCCTGTCTGTTCATCTATAACGCGGTTGTCCTCCAGGCAAAGATGACTTTTTGCGTACGCAGGAAAAATCCGCGCAGATCCTCCTTGAAGATATGGGGGATCTCAAAAAGTATTGAAGTCTGCTCCGCAGTATCTATTACGCAGTCCTGCGGCTATTTGCACCGCTTTTGTAAAAAGAAATCACTTGGGACACTCAAGCAAAAAATGTCTATTTTCATTTGCGAAGCCATTTTCAGCAGCACAGATTAACAAAGTCGTCCATGTCCTCACTACCATAAAAGGAATGGACGACTTTGTTGCCTGTTCCGTTAGCTGCTTTGGGGAACCTCTCTCTACAGCCTTAGGCCCTTGATATCCTTGATGCGGGACAAAATGATGTTGCAGCTGCAGCTGACCACGCCGGGCAGCGGGTCGATGACCTCCCGGATCAGCTTCTCCATCTCCTCACTGGAGGCGGCCACCGCGTGGACGTGGAGCTTATTCTTCCCCGTCACGCGGTAAACCTGCGTAATGGCCTCGTTCTCCTTCAGCGTTTCCGTCACCTCTGCCAGCGTGTCCGGCAGTGTTTCAATCTCAAAATAGCAGGAAACCGCGCCGCTGATCTTCTGAGGATTGATGATGGTGGTATATTCCTCAATGATCCCCCGCTGCTCCAGTGCCTGGATACGGGCTTTTACCGCCACCCGGGATATCCCTACTTCCTGCCCGATGTCGGAATAAGATATCCGAGCATTTTCAATCAGCAGCCGGACGATCTTCTGGTCCAGCGCGTCCAATCCTTCCAGAAACATGGCAAGGCTCCTCTCTCATGTGTGATTTTTCAGTGACATCATACCACATATCATACAAAAAGTAAATAAAGGATTGACTTTAGCAGGTTATATCAGTATAATTATTTCAAAACGTAAGTTATAACTTTCTATTTGGACGTGAGGAAATGAACAAAGGCCTGACCCAGGGGCCGGTGATGCGCTCCATGTTGCTGTTCGCAGTCCCCATGATTTTGGGAAACCTGCTGCAGCAGTGCTACAATGTGGCGGACACATTGATCGTGGGGCAGTTTCTGGGGAAAAACGCCCTGGCTGCCGTCGGCTCATCGTTTACATTGATGACCTTTCTGACTTCTATCCTGCTGGGCCTCTGCATGGGCAGTGGGGCACTGTTCTCCATCCGGTTTGGGCAGAGGGACGAAGCTGGCCTGCGGGAGAGCGTGTGCGCTTCCTTTGTGTTGATTGCGGCGTCGGCGCTTTTGCTGAACGTGCTTGCTTTCGCATGTCTGGACTTCCTACGGGGCTTTCTCCGGGTGCCGGCGGAGGTGTGGGGCCTGATGCGGGAGTATTTGGTCATCATCTTCTGCGGCATCGCCGCCACCTTCCTGTACAATTATTTCGCGTCGTTCCTGCGGGCGGTGGGCAATTCCGTGGTGCCGCTGATCTTTCTGGCGGTCTCCGCCGTGCTGAACATCCTTCTGGATCTGTGGTTTGTGCTGGGACTGGAACGAGGTGTGGCCGGAGCGGCAGAGGCAACGGTGATTGCCCAGTATGTCTCCGGCGTTGGCATTGCGGTCTACGCTTTGGCGCGGTGTCCCCAGCTTCGGGCCATTCACAAAGGTTGCCGGATTCGCTGGGCCTGCGTCCGGGAGATCGCCGGTTTTTCCATCCTGACCTGTGTCCAACAGTCCGTCATGAACCTGGGTATCTGATGGTGCAGGGACTGGTCAACAGCTTTGGGCCCACAGTCATGGCAGCGTTCGCGGCGGCGGTGAAGATCGACGCCTTCGCCTATATGCCCGTACAGGACTTCGGCAACGCCTTTTCCACCTTCATTGCCCAAAATTACGGCGCCCAGAAAGAAGCCCGCATCCGCGCCGGACTGAAAGGGGCTGTGGGCGCTTCCATGCTTTTTTGTGTGGTGGTATCCGCCTTGGTGTGGGCCTTTGCCCGCCCGTTGATGGCGCTATTCGTGGAAGCGGGAGAAACTGAAATCATCCTGGAGGGCGTCCGCTATCTGCGCATCGAGGGTGCCTTTTACTGCGGGATCGGCTGCCTGTTCCTGCTGTACGGCCTATACAGGGCGCTGGGTAAACCAGGGATGAGCGTGGTGCTCACCGTTATATCACTCGGCACCCGGGTAGCGCTGGCCTACGCGCTGGCGGCAGTGCCGTCCATCGGCGTGACCGGCATCTGGTGGTCAGTGCCCATCGGTTGGCTGCTGGCGGACACGGTAGGTATTCTCTATTACATATTCCGAAAAAAGAGGCTGTTTTCTTGGGAAAACCAAGCACAAATATAAATCATATTTAGGAGGTACATCGCCACATGAAAGTCGTACTGTTGGAGGGACTGGGTGTGTCCGAGCAGGTGATCGAGCAGCACGCCCGGAAGCTGGAGTCCATGGGCCACACCTTCGTGGCTTATCCGAAGAACACGGACCCCCTGGTCCAGGCGGAATGGAGCCGTGACGCGGATGTCATCATGCTGGCCAATATGCCCCTGGCCCCTGTCGTGCTGGAGGAAGCAAAGAACCTGAAGTTCATCGACGTGGCCTTTACCGGCGTGGACCACATCCCCATGGCGGAGGCGAAGCAGCGTGGCATCGCCGTCAGCAACGCCTCCGGCTATGCCACCCAGGCCGTGGCGGAGCTGTGCGTCAGCTTCATGATCCAGCTGCTGCGGAATGTAGGCAAGACGGAGGAACGCTGCCGGAACGGCGGCACCAAGGACGGCCTGGTGGGCAACCTGCTGTGCGGGAAGACCGTGGGCATCGTGGGTGCCGGTGCCATCGGCAAGAAGGTGGCTGCCCTCTGCAAGGCCTTCGGCTGCTCTGTGCTGGCCTACAACCGAAGCACCGTCTCCGACCCCGCCATCGATGAGCAGGTGTCTTTGGAGGAACTGCTGAAGCGCTCGGACATTGTGTCCCTGCATTGCCCTCTGACGGCGGATACCAAGGGCATGATCGGAAAGGATCAGCTGGCTCTCATGAAGAAGAGCGCCCTCCTCATCAACACCGCCCGTGGCGGCGTGCTGGATTCCGCTGCCCTGGCTGATGCGCTGGAAAAGGGTGAGATCGCCGGCGCGGCATGTGATGTCTTTGAGACGGAGCCGCCCCTGCCCACCGACCATCCCCTGCTGCACTGCCCCAACACCATCGTCACCCCTCACATCGCCTTCGCCTCCGTGGAGTCCATGGAGCAGCGGGCAGACATCGTGTTCAACAACCTCTATTCCTGGCTGGACGGAAAGCAAGTCAACGCGGTCTGACACGGATAAGGAAAAATCGCCATGACTAAAGTGAGAATCATTTGTGGTGGAGAGCAGTTTTCGGCTGTTCTGGAAGAAGAGCTTGCTCCTAAAACCTGCGCCATTTTCAAAAAAATGCTCCCCATCAAAAACCAGATCATCCATGTCCGCTGGAGCGGCGAGGGAATGTGGATCCCCATGGGCGATACCCGGTGGGAAGGACTTACATACGAGAACCATACCAGCTATCCCACCAAGGGGGAAATGCTGATCTATCCCGGTGGCATCAGTGAGATGGAGATGATCCTGGCCTATGGCAGCGTCCACTTCGCCAGCAAGGTGGGGCAACTGGCGGGAAACCATTTCCTCACCATCACAGATGGGCTGGATCGGCTCTACTCGCTGGGGCGCAAATGCCTGTACGAAGGGGCACAGCCGATCACGATTGAATTGGAGGCAGCTTTTTAATATAACTGATGGCCTTCAAGAGCTGCGCCGCTAAACATTATATTTAAACCTTGGTAAAAGTATTGATTACAAAAGCAGAGAAATAGTATAAACAAACAGAGCCGCAGCCATGACTCCTCCTAGAGTAATGGCTGCGGCTCTGTTTCATTTATCTACTATTGAATCGGATAGCTCATACCCGGCAGTGCAAATGGAGTCAACGATATGTTCCATTGTGCTTTCAAAATCAATTTCCAATTGAACTGCCTCCAATCTGCGCAAGTATGTGCATAAATTCGGGATCAAGATGCACTGTGAATACATCCTCAATGGATGCGTTAAAAACTTGCGCAATCTTCCATGCCAGAGAAAGAGAATGATTATATTTTCCATTCTCCAAATTATAAATGGTCTCCCGGCGCACATCGAACAGCTTGGCGAGTTCTGTCTGGGTCATATTCCGGTCATTGCGGTAATTCTTAATTCGGTATTCAATCATTTCCACACCCCCGCGTCGTTATCGGCTGCTTGCGCAGAAAAGTGTGGTACATTTCGCTCTATATATAAATTATACCACAGTTACAGGAGGAAATGACACAATGAGAAAACGAATACTAACCGCTTGCCGTCTATCGGTATCGCCGCATACAGGATAGCACAGAAGTTGGCAAAATACAACATTATTATAGGACGGGGCTGGGAATGGAAAATGAAATAGTACATATGCCAGAGCAGATTCAGGAACTGACACTTTTGCTGATGTACCTGACTTCGTGGCAGGAACGCAGAACAATAGGACTTCGCAGAAAACCGCACAAGACTGATGATATGCTGCTGCGGCGCTGCTGGAAGGGATATGATTTTTCGGTTCTGGAAAGGTTGGAAGCACAGGGGCTTATCTGCGGTGAAGGCGGCAAAAAGCCGATCGTGTTTACAGACGAAGGAGAGCGGCTTGCCATAGAACTCATGAAAAAGTATGGGCTCGGAGATCGTAAAGAGGATGAGGTTTAACGGTGGGTATTTCTCTTGCGCATAAGGCTGCAAAACCGCAAAACCATTGCGGCACAAGGCTTTGACGGTGGTATCTTTTCTGTCGACACACGACAAAAACCGTCTCAAACGATACGTTTGAGGCGGTCAGCTTGTCGAGAAACCCGGTTGCACATTACGCAGCAACCGGGTTTCTCGACAAGCTGTGAGGAGTCTTGAAAACTGTACGTTTTCAAGACTCCTCAAGATCATTCCAACTCAAATGCGCCGGTATAAAGCTGATAATAATGTCGCTTGCCTTAATGATTTCCAGCTTTGTGTTTGAAATAATCTGATTGTCGGTCATTCTTTGATTCTCCTTTTCGATTGATAGTGCGGGCATTGAATAACGATGGCACGGAAGCTCTGCTTGCAGCTCCTTTCGCATTTTCTGCAAAGCTCGTTATATTTCATCCGTCCACGCTCGTCAAGAAAGAACGCCCATTCTTCCTTGAGGTATTTCGACATACGGGGCATAGCGTCCACCTCCTTTTTGCACTACCTATTTGCCGATTTGCTCCCGAAACGCAAAAACGCCTGAAACCGTATCCCACTGTATGTTTTCGGGGCGATTTTGGGCGTTTGCTTTCGATATGAGCGGCTTTCAAAACGGTGGCGGTATCCTTACCGTCCGTCATTCAAAAGCCGCTGTTTGTCGCTTCCGGGTAACAAAAAAGCGCCGTATTGCTACGACGCTTTTGTCTTGCTCGGAAGATGGAGCAAGGAAACGCTATTCCATTATTTGTTATGCTTTTTCTTTCTGCTGGCAACCGTTATACCAATGGCAGCACCGCCGCTGACAATCAGCAGCGCAAACCACAATGCGGGGTTGGCGGTGTCGCCGGTGCGCAGAATCGGGGAAACAGGCTGCACCGTCGGCTGGGGCTGCACCGTCGGCGTCGGCTGCGGGGTCACAGTGGGCTGTGGGGTTGCCGTTTCAGCCGGCTTTGCCTTGACGGTGAACTTAGCTGTTGCCGTACCGTGTTGAGAAACAATCGCAAGCGTATGCTCGCCCACGGAAAGCGCGGCAACAAAATCACGGTTCAGCGTGATGATGGTGCTGCCCTCTCTCTTCGCATAGTTCTTTTCATCCAGCGCAGTGCCATCAAGCTCTACACGAACAAAATCGGCAAAGGATGCATCAGAAGTGAAGGACAGTTCCTTTTTCTCGCCCTGCGTGACCGCTGCACCATCCCCGGCTGTGATTTTCGGGGGCAGCTTTGCCGTCACGGTGGCAGCCTTGGTGATTTCCTTTATTGCCGCAGCATCGGAGAAATACTTCTTGCAGCCGCCGCAGTACCAATACGCAATGTTGCCTTCTTCGGCAGCGGTGGCGGCCTTTGCGTCAATGTGTTTCAGGTCGGTGTGGTTGTTCGGGTCAAGGCTGCCGTAGCTTGCCTTGCAAATCTCACAGACGGCATTTTGGGTGCAGGTCGCTTTGCCGCCGGAGTGCTCCGCGTAGCCGTTCTTTTCCGCGTTATCCGTCACATCGCAGCTTTCATTGGCACACTCATGCCAGTGATGCGTTGCATCGGACGTCCAATCGGACTTCCAGCTGTGGCCGGTGGCATCGATTGGCTCCGTCTTTGTCGCGCCGCATTCGGTGCAGCTATATGTCTCTTCGCCCGCTTTTGTGCAGGTAGGCGCTGTTGTTACCGTACCGCTGTCCCAAGTATGAGGGCTTACGTCATCCTTTGCATCGCAACGGGAACACTGCTTCCAGTGCTCGTTATCATCATGTGTCCAACTGGTAGTAAAATCATGTCCCAGAGCATCGCCATATTCCGCACCGCAAACTGTGCATGTTGCTCTTTGGGTGCAGGTGGCCGTGCCGCCGTGGCAATTCTCGGTTTCCGTATGGCTGGTGTCACGCTTACAGATTCGGGTGTGGGTCTTTTCATCGCTGTTTTGCGTCCAAGCGCCCCAGTCGTGGTCCAGCGCGGTATTCGCTGCGGTAAACGTATCGGCGTCGTTGGTGCTTACTTCTCCGCACGCACAGGATAGATAATACACCGCGTTATTGGTGCAGTCCGCAGGAGTTTTCAGCGCTTCGGGCTTTTGAACCTGCTGTGTGTAGGCGTGCACATGGATCGGCGTCCAGTGGGCGTAGAGCGTATGCGCCGCTCGGGAGGACATAATTGTGGTTTCCTCCACCTTCGTGCCGCCGTCCTTCTCGGTGAACCAGCCGTCGAAGCGGTAGTTGACGCGCGTCGGCGTCGGCAGCGCGCCGTAAGCATCGCCGGGAAAAACCGATTTGCTGCTCATCTCGCCTTCGCTCAGCGTACCGCCGTTGGGGTCGAAGGTCACGGTATGTGCAGTCAGGGTCTCTTCCACGGTGAGAACCAGCGTCGCAGATACGGAGAACTTATTCACCGCTGTCCGCGTGAAGGTCAGCGTATAGGTTCCGGACGGCAAATCGGTGATGGTGAGCCTGAGATCCTTCCAATCCACGTTACGGTCGACGTGTACATGATCGTCGGGAATCCCGCCGTAGTCCCATGTTATCGAACTATCGGAACCTGGGAAATTCATGGCGGGCTGGATGGAATAAGTAGCTACATCCAGGATGACTGTTTCGCCCCTTAACGCTGTGAGCTTGTATTTATCAGCCTCATCCGTGGCTGCTTTTACGCCGTCGCCTGTAATCTCAATGTATGTAAACGGCGAATACAGCACCCGAACCTCCGAGATGGAGGAACCACTCGCCGCTGCACGGCTGATCCATTGAAGGTCTTCGGTCACGTAATAAGCTGAGTTGCTGTTTACTCTGAACAGCAGATCGCCGACCGTTCCGCCTTCGGTACGGTTGGTGATTTTTCCGTAGGTGCCGGTCTTGCTGCCTCTGAGCGTCGTGCTGCTGTACGCGTTGAGATTCGTGATCTTTCCGTCGTTCCAGATCGTGACGTCATAGTCTCCAACGTTCATATACGTGATGTATTTCCCCTCAGCCAAACGAACTGTTCCGGCTTTATTGATGGATACCGTGCGGTCAAAGCTTCTGAGGAAATGGATCTCTTCGGAGGTTTCGCTGCTGTTAAAATCTGCTATTGCATCATCATGTGCAAAGAAGCGTTTTTCATAAGGGTCGACGGAATGCAGCACTTTTGCAGCCACGATTTGACCGCAAAGCGCGCAGTAATCAGGGTCTTCGCCCTTCGAGCTGTCGCCCAGAACGTGTGGTTCCGTCGTGAAAATATCCGGGTGGCAGGAGGGATATACCTTATGATTTCTTTTGCCTTCAAGATTGTACGGCACGTAGACCGTATCGCCTACATGCTTGTTTCTGTCGTAGCGCATGACGGAGGACGATCCGGTCGGATTCAAACCCGTCGCATCAAGGAAATAGCCGTTACACTTCCCGCATCTCCAGTGCTCCACCCAGCCGTCGTGCTGGCAGTTCGCGTCCTGCGCCTCATAACGCGTCAGGCTGTGGCCGGAAGCCGGGATCGTGACACCAGAAATGTCGTTTGCAAGTTTATTCGTGCAGTTCTCATCGGAGAAGATCTGCTTGCAGCCCTGGCATTCCCAGCAGGTCTGCGATATCCCGGATTCGGTGCAGGTCGCGTCCTTCTTGTCGATCTTCTCGGCATACCCGATCTTATCGCGGGTCAGCGTGAACGTAATGGAATCGTCTCGGCCGGTGAGCAGCTTGCGTGCCGTCACCGACGCGTTGAACGGCGCGTGGCAGGAATCTGCATCCCGGAACGTCAAGCTGAGTGCGTTGTTCGCAATCTTGGTGCCTGAAACACCGCAGGTGCTGCATTTGAATGACACTTCAAACAGGACAGTCAGAGGTCTCGTCTCAGACGTATCCCATTCGGAAGAGTCCACGTTCTTGATGGAAATGGACGTTACTTCGCCGGTGTGCCCCTCTGTGCCGCAGAAATAGCTGTCGGCGGAGAGTGTCACATTGACGGTATATCCGACCGACGTATCTGACGCCGCATATGCGGGAAGGGCGAACAGTACCACTGCGCAAAGCACAAGCAGCACCGCTAGGAATTTTTTCTTCATGCAAGTTCCTCGCTTTCTTCTCGCGCACCTCCCGTCCCCCATGGGGAGCGCGTTTTGGAGCAAAAGGGAATTGCATCGGGATATATCCCGATGCAAGGGAGTACTCCCTTGCAATACATATTGGCTTCTATTTTTGTGCTGGCAGCGTGATCCCCGCGAGGGAAAACTCAAAGCGCATCGCCAGCGCACGAAACAGCGCCTGCATCACCTGTTCGGAGATCGTGCGGATATCCAGCCCTTCCACGAACCGGATCGCCTGTTCCGTTTCCTCCTTCGGGACGTTGTACGCCCGCAGACTCATGGTGAGAAACAGCCGCAGCTTCTTTTCCAGCGTCAGCTCCTCGTCGCAGGGGTGGGCCATGTAGCCGCGCATGATGCTGGCTGAGCCGATCTCCATGTCATAAAAATCGCGGGCAGTCAGCTCCGGCTGATACGGACCGAAGATCTGATACAGCTCCTTCGCCGTTTCCCGGAAGATAAATTCAGACGCTTCCTTCTGCGTGTAGGCTTCAATGTAGATTTCCCGCAGGTTTTCGTTCAGCTCCGTCAGCGTCATCTGGATCGCCGTTTCCACCGCATAGGCGTAAACCGGCGGCAGCTTGCTGTCTGCAATGCTTCTTGCCACGCCGAACTGTCCGCCGAACATCGTTTCGGTCAATTCCAGCAAAATTCTGTCCTTGGTAGGAAATAGATTCAAATAGCTTCCCCTTGCCACACCTGCCTCGTCCACAATCTGACTGACAGTGGTGTTTTTATACCCCTGCTCCAAAAAGAGACGGACACACACGGTCAGTATTTTCCTCTTTGTTTCGCTGCTGTCTCTCCGCAAATATATCACCTCTCTCCAAACGTATTGGTACGCATACTAATAATATCATATCAAGTGCAAAAAGGCAAGTGGAATTTGAAACTTTACCTCCGTAAATTGTGACATTTTCACAAACGCCGCCTTCTTCCATTACTCACGGAACTTTATGACTTCTTGAATACTACCCGCAAAGGAAAAGCCGCCGTCGCTTGACAGCAGCCTTTCCGATAGCTTGTTATGCGTAAATCAAATCGCTTGAAACAATTTCCCTAACCTCCTTTCGGCATCAACGCCTTTAGCTGTTTCCGCAGCTCCGATAGCATCCATCTTCTCACCCCCTTTCTTTGGGGGATGTTGGTGGTTCTCTCCCTTTCCGCTAACAAGACTTTGGCAAAGCCGCCAGCTACCCGCTAAAGACCTCCTTTTTGAAAATTTCTCAAAGAATTTTTTCGGCCAGGGACAGCGGCTAAAATGCGACAAAAATCGCCCGGCAGGTCGTAAACCTACCGGGCGACGATTTGAAGCGTTTTGTTGTTTTCTTACATGGTATAGTTCATACTCATAGCCGGAATATTCCCGTGGCGGGGCAAGGCTTTTTTTAAGCGGTAGAAGTGGATTAGATTATAATGATAGTAAAACAGCATGGCGGCGTCCTCCCGTGGGCCGCCATGTCTTTAACTGCTGGGAATGACAGAAAGAAAGCAGCGGCCTTGATTTCTCAAAACCGCCACCAGTGAATATAAATTAAGTGTGAAAATGGGTCTGCCCAGCAGCGGTTTTTTTCTTTTCTGCCGCTGGGCAGATGTTTTTTCTTTAGATACATGATAAGAGGAATTTTTGAAGATTCCATAAAGATTTGAAAAATGGACGGACATAAAAGACGTCCATTACACTATCGGAAAATCAGCAAGGAAGTTTCATAGTAACCTTTGCGCCGCCGGTTTCTTTTGAATTTTCTAAAATAAGCTGACCATTATGTTGTTCCATAATCGAATTTGTAATATATAGACCCATACCAAAGTGTAACTTTGAATTGCGGCTTTGATCGCCCATATAGAACCGTTCCTGTGCGTGGCATAATGCCTCTTTAGAAAACCCCGTTCCCTCGTCTGTGACTGAAATTTCCACGAAACCGTTGTTACTCTGAACATCCACATAAAGCGTTCCGCCTTGCGGGGAGTAGTCCAGCCCATTACTGATAACATTCATAATAGCACGTTCTATCAGCACCCTATCAAATTTCAGCATTTGAGGGAGTGAAACAGTATTCATTTGCAGCCGGATTTCTTTTGTCCGGCATAGTGATTCCATATAACCGAACAAGTGCTGCATGAACGCTGGCAAGTCTATACTTTCAATATGGAGCTGATAACCAACCGCCGCCCGTGATATATCAATCAGGGTTTGAATATATGACTGCATCTGGCCGGAGCTTTCCACGACGTAACCAGCGTATAATCGTTGCTCATCATCAAGATTTGTTTCTGTGAGTAAATCAGCATTTCCTTGAATAACCGTCAGAGGCGTTTTCAAATCATGGGCAAGCGCGGCGATTTGCTCTTTCTGTGTCTGTTCGGTTTTCCATTGCCGTTCTAACGAAATTTTCAGATTATCTTTCATATCTGAAAAAGATGCAAGGACATCTTCAAACTCTTTGATTTTGGCGTGTCCTACTTCAAAATCAAGGTTTTGCTTTGAAACCTCCGCAGTTGCTTCAAAAAGCGGGGTCAGTTGTGTACGCAGGTTCTTAGCAAATCTGGCGGTCAGTATGATAATGACCAGCAGCGAATTTACAGCCATCAGGATAAGCGCAAGCGTGTCAGGAGATGGAAAATATTCCGGTAGCCATGACACTGTAAATTGAGAACCAATATAATACCTTAAAACGCAAAATTCGTTTTCCCGGACAACAAGTGCAAACTGCCTCCCCGTAGCATATTCAATATATTCTCCCTTTGCGTACAGCAGGGCAATTTCTTTTTCATCATCGTCCATATTGCTGTAAAGCTCATTAAAGTTCTTGTCCAGAATTAAGTAGCCGCATCCCTGTGGAATCACAACCTTTGTAATATCCGGGGCAATCGTCAGCGTTGGAATGATCTCTTTTACCTGCAATTCACTTAGATTTGCTCTTGTAGCTAATCCAGCATTTACAGCAAGTCCCTCCAAACCAGAAGGGACAATAATTGCCGCTACCAGCATGACAATGAGGGAGATAGCAAACTGGCGAAACAATATTTTCAATGTAGGTTTCTTTTTCACTCCCATTTATATCCTATCCCCCATACGGTGCTGATCGGACTTATTTTGAAATGCTCCAATTTCGCACGAATATTTTTTATATGCGTTGAGATCGTAGAGTTATCGCCTATTCCATCAAACCCGAAAACGGCTTCATAGATTTGTTCTTTTGTAAAAACCTGTCCCCGGTTTTTCGCAAGGTATTCACAGATTGAATACTCGCTTTTGGTAAGGGGAACCGGCTGTTCTGAAACATACAGTACCTTTGCGGAAAGGTCAAATCTTATATCAGGCCCAAATGAAAGTGTGCTGTGATGCTCCCTTTTTTCTCTGCGTAAATGTGCCGCGACACGGGCGCGAAGCTCCTGAATACGAAAAGGTTTCGTAATATAATCATCCGCACCGATGCCCAATCCAAACAATATATCTTCCTCTAATGTCTTTGCGGTCAGAAAGAGAATCGGGCAGTCTACCATATTCCTGATCTGTTTGCAAAACTCAAACCCGTCTGTGCCAGGCATCATCACATCCAAAAGAATGAGGTCATAGAAATGCAGCTTTTTGATGTCTACATCATCCGCATTTTGACAGACTGTTATCAAATATCCATCTTTCCCCAAACTGTTCTTAATCAATTCCAAGATAGAAACTTCATCGTCAACTACAAGTAAGTGGGTCAAAAAATCACCTCCCGCCCCATTATACCACATTGTCAAGGTTACTCATCATTATTTTTAATGTCAGCTTTCCGATATTCATTGTTGATATTTACAGCTACGGCATTGCTTATATCCACATCCACAATACTGTAAACGTAGCCGAAACTGAAATCTTCCCCCGCCACATTTTTGAAGCGTTTCGATACCTGCCCGATTTCTTCTTGCAGTTCTGACATTTCAAGACATTCATCCGTTATGGTATATGTCAGGCCGTTATATGAAATTTCATCATAGTTTGCGGCGTTCAGCTCATAATACGGCAGAGATTCATTTAACGCCTTATTTTTATCGGCGGTATCACGGAGCGCACCGCAGGCCGATAAGCATATAAGACTTACAAGCACAATTACCACGGCAAACAGGCACTTTTTATTCACTGTTTTTACCTCCCTCCCAACCATGAAACCAAACCAAACTGGCAATCAGCAGACAAACAGTGCAGCATACAGAAATAATCATACCGCTGAAAAAATCGGTTTTTACCTGTGCATACAGTTGGGGGCTATCCCATGCAAGCACAGTGTAATCCATAGCACGAACGCCCCAGGCCCAGGGAATATATTTCCATGTAGCGTCACCAAGCCCTGTTATCATAAGGGCAGCTATTAAACTTCCTGCAATTCCCAATCCCATAGATGCACCTTTTCCGAAGCTCATTCCCACAAACAAATGAATCAGGTAAATGGGAAGCATGGTAATCAACAATAGAATCCCTGCTTTCAGGTAAAGGCTTGCCGGAGCATCCCTATATAGTGCAGCGAATGTTCCTAACGCTAAAAATGTTGCGCCAAAAGCACAGATCATCAGAAAACCAAGTTTACCAATATACGTTGCCATGCGAGATGGGATTGTTCCCAACAAAAGCTGATAATGCCCGGCCTGATTTTCGATCTGAACAACCAGGCCCACAATAATGCCGATCAGAAACGGGAACGCAACGGCCAGCACTTCCAGATAGGCACTGATTTTGGTTGCCAGTTCCCATCTGGATATATGATAGTAACCCGCAAAAATCGCCGCACATATAATCGGAATCATGCTGTGCATATAGAGCAAAATGCTATGTTTACACTTCTGATATTCTGCTTTCCAGCAGCGAACCACAGATACCATAGTTACCCCACCTCCTTTTTCTCAAACCATCTTGCAGTTAAAAATGACAGCGCCGCAAACCAGGCCAGCGAAATGACCAATACAAGTATAATCATCCAAAATGCCATTGCCGTACTCTGATCTGCAACCGGCTCACCATTAGGCAAAATACCTAACACGGAAATCATAAGATGCGGCACCCAGCTATACGGGCAGATCATCCACAAAGAGGTTGTAGCCGTGAAAATCCCTAAAACGCTTCCAAGTCCGGCATTAAGAATAACCGTGACAAAGATACCAACTTTTTTTGATAACCATAAGCACAGCGGAACTTCCCATAGGCTTGCAATGACAATACAAGCTGTTCCGGCCGCAGCCTGCCAAATTCCGATTGTCAGGGGAATTTCGTTGATAACTAATATTGCAAAACCGCCCAACAGATTTAACGCCAGGAAAATGAAATTCCCCACGCAGGAGTAAATACCGGACACTCCAATTTTTGCTTTCCAGACTTTGTTCTGCGAAACAGGCAATGAAGCAACGGCACGATATTTTAGTTTGCCATTATCCCGCTGTTCAACCAAAGCGCAGGTAAGCGTGAGAAAGCCGGGATAGAGCAGTATATACCACCAGTTATAAGAATTGAGCTGGAACCAAAGAGGGGCAAAAAAGTTCATAAGCGCAGTTACAAACGGGGCCAGAACGATCAGCGTTTTTGTGAAAGTTCTCTTATGTTTTAGATTCTCGGCCTGAATATATCTCATTTCCATTTAATACCCCTCCTTTCCATTCCTGCGAATAACATCCATAAAGAGATGTTCCAAATCTTCACCAGCGCGAAGCTCTCCCTCATATCCAAGGACGCCGCCAGCAATGATACCCACATGATCTGCAATCTGCTGGACTTCTGACAGAATATGGCTGGACAAAATAACTGTAATCCCTTTGCAGGGAAAAGAGCGAATTAACTCTCGAAGTTCCTCAATCCCTAAAGGGTCAAGGCCGTTAGTCGGTTCATCCAGAATCAAAAGCTGGGGACTGTTCAGCAATGCAATAGCAATACCAAGCCGCTGCTTCATACCAAGAGAAAACTGCCCGGCCCGTTTCTTGCCGGTATTCGTGAGCTGGACAATTTGCAATACCTCGTTAATTCGTGCATCGTCCAGGCCGAGCAATGTAGTTCTGACTTTGAGATTTTCGTATGCAGTCAGATTTTCGTAAAGCGGGGGCATCTCAATCAAAGCACCGATATGCTCCAGATCATTCCGCTTCCACGGGTGGCCGTCAAACTCGATGCTTCCCGATGTGGGGCGCAAAATGCCGGTGAGCATTTTTAAGATCGTGGATTTGCCAGCCCCATTCGGCCCCAGCAGACCATAAACCGAGTTGCGCCGGATGTTCAGTGACACATTGTTTACCGCCATTTGCCCCTTGAAATTTTTGCAGAGGTCAGTCGTTTTCAAAATCATATCCATATAATCAAGTCCTTTCTTTGATTTTACGGATAGCATACCGGGCAATTTTGAAGATTTCATAAAGATTCCCGAAAACAGAATATGAACAATGCACCGTAACCGTGGAGCATATCGCAACAAAGCACCAATCTACTCATTTAGGGCCTTAAAAAGCCCTACCTGATCCGCTATCCGGAGGATGGCCGTCTGGGGCTGAGCAACGACCGCGCTGAGCACAGCATAAAGCCATTTGCGATGGGACGAGGGAACTGATTATTCGCCAATACGCCAGACGGCGCCTGGGCCAGTGCCGTAATGTATAGTCTGATTGAACAACAAGGGAAAACGGTCTGGATCCGTACCGATATCTTTTGTGGGGGTTGCAAAGCGCACCCAAGTTGAGCGAGATGGACACAACATGGGAGGAACACCTCACGCCGTCCACGCACTGGATAAATGCAGGATGTCAAAAGATTAAAGAGAGCTGGCTCGTGCCAGCTCTCTTATACTGTGCGCTGTCAGGTTCTACGGTTACTATCAAAGTGCATTGACGGTTCCTGATTTCTCAAATATTCTGTTTCAGGCAGGTCTTAATGTCATCCTCAGCATTGGTAATAAGCCGCAAGTCGAAGGTGTCCACTAAATACTGAAGCACATTCGGGCTCAAAAATGCCGGCAGGGTAGGGCCTAAATATATGCCTTTAATTCCCAGACTCAATAATGCCAGCAAATCAGCAACAGCCTTTTGTTCGTACCATGATACGATCAACGACAAGGGCAATCCGTTTACATCGGTACCAAAAGCATCTGCTAAACCTGTTGCGATCCGTATGGCAGAATATACATCATTGCATTGCCCGACATCCAAAAGTCTCGGCAGACCCGCTACTTCACCGAAATCCAGTTTGTTAAATCTGTATTTTCCGCATGCGAGCGTTAATATCACGCAGTCTTTCGGGACCATCTTAGCAAACTCTGTATAATAGTTTCGACCGGGTCTTGCTCCGTCACAGCCGCCAATAAGAAAGAAATGTCTGATTTTTCCTGCTTTTACTGCCGCTACGATTTTGTTAGAATCGCTTAATACCGAATGATGCCCGAATCCGACAAGTATCTCGTGGGGCTCCTGATCCTCCGGATAGCCGCCCAATTCTATTGCCTGCTGAATGATTTCACTGAAATCCTTTTCACCGTTTTCTCTTTTCCCAATGTGTTTTACCCCTTCCCAGCCCACTACATTCGTGCTGTAGATTCGGCCTTTATAGCTCTCTCTCGGCCGCATAAGGCAATTCGTCGTCATTAGAATACATCCCGGAAGATCATCAAATTGTTTTTGTTGATCTTGCCACGCACCACCGAAATTCCCGACAAGGTGGGGGTATTTTTTTAATCCCTCATATCCGTGGCACGGCAGCATTTCACCGTGTGTATACACATTGACCCCCGTTCCCTTTGTTTGTTCCAGCAGCATTTCCAAATCCTTCAAATCATGTCCCGAAACAACGATAAAGGGTCCTTTCCTCATATGGATATTGACCCTATGGGGTGCCGGATTTCCGTAAACTGCAGTATTGGCTTCATCCAATTTTTTCATAACCTCAATTGCCGCTTCTCCGGTGCGCATGGTCATTCGGATCAGTTCTTCCACTGTAAGGTTATCGTCTGTGAGAGCTTCCAATGCCTGAATATAAAATTCATCTACCTCATCACTGTAATAGCCCAGTTCTCTTGCCTGATGCCCATAGGCGCTGATACCTTTCAGTCCGTATAAAATGGTTTGTCTCAATGAGCGAATATCCGGGTCAAGGGATTTATCATACATAATTCCCGCGAATTGAGCATCCTTTAGCATTTGTGTTTTTGTTTCGGGAAGATCATAAGTGGCGTATGATGTCTGATTGTGAAGCTCTCCTGTGATTGTTCTCAAATTTTCTTTTATCCGTTGTGATTCGTTCAATAATTCCACGTGTACTTTCGAATCAAAATTAACATTCGTCAGCGTTGTGAAAAGAACATTTTCGATAAACCGTATGATATTTTTATCGATATGCTGTCCCTCATCTTGCAGAACTTTTCCGTAACAGCTGATCCCTTTGATTTGAAAGATCAGCAAATCCTGCAGATTGGCGATTTCTGGTGTCTTTCCGCAAACCCCAAGCTTTGTGCAGCCCTTTCCGTTCGCTGTTTGCTCACATTGATAGCAAAATATTTCGTATCCTAAATCCATATTATTCATATGCTGACCATCCTTATCTTTCGTTTTTATAGTTAAAGTATCGGTCAGGAAACGAAAAATATACTTGGTATGAGAGACCTTACTAATTTGCTTATGTGTGATAAAGAAGTAATAGAAGTGTAAAAATTTTTGCCTTTCCTATCCGATACTTGCCTTTGATATCGGATAGGG
This sequence comes from Hominenteromicrobium mulieris, assembly GCF_046197855.1. GTDB lineage: Bacteria > Bacillota > Clostridia > Oscillospirales > Acutalibacteraceae > Hominenteromicrobium > Hominenteromicrobium mulieris. Next base: position 2,022,669 of record NZ_CP173188.1, read on the forward strand.
CGGGCGGTCATTCGGGCAAGTCCACTTTGCCGACGAAAGAATAGTAAATCTCAATATCCTGTCTGCGTGTGCCGTTTTCATCGTAGCTGCACTCATGCACAACGATTTTCTCTACAAACTCACGCAAGAGGGTGTGAGTCAGTTCTTCAAAGTTCATGTGCTTGCGGACAATGTTCATAAACTTTTCTGCGTTTACGGTAGCTTCCTGTGCTTTGGAAAGCTCCGCCTGTATTCTGGCAACACGCTCTTTCAATTCCTGCTGTTCGGCTTCACAGTCTGCCGAAAGCTCCGTGAAACGCTCGTCAGAAATGCGACCGCTTACGCTGTCCTCATACAGCCGCTTGAAAATAGCGGAAAGTTCGCTGATACGCTTTTCAGCCGCTTCCAGTTCCTTTTTCCTTGCGGCATTCCTGCGCTTGCCCCCGTCCTCGTTCTGCTCGATTAACAGCTTCATAAAGCGGGCTTCATGCTTCGCCGCATACACCGAGCAGAAGAAGCTTGCCGCAGCAGTCAACAAGATCGGCGCAAATATCAATAACATCTGCCGTAGAATCAACTCGACGGGACACTTCTATCAGGATGATATTGATGAGCTGAAAGAGAAGCTGGATTTGGTATGGCAGTCACTAAAATCAAAGCAATCCGAGGAACTTTGAGCAAGGCTCTCGCGTACATTTCAAACCCCGATAAGACCGAGGACAAGCTGCTGATCTCCACCTACGGGTGCGCATCGGAAACGGCGGCACAAGAGTTTGAATGGACGCGAAGGATAGCCGAGCAAAAAGGAATGAAGCCCGTCAGGATCATAGCCCGTCATGTGATCCAGTCCTTCGATGTCGGTGAGGTAACGCCGGAGCTTGCCCATGAAATCGGCAAGCAGTTTGCTGATGAAATCCTCGGCGGAAAGTACGAATATGTGCTGACCACCCACACGGATAAAAACCATGTGCATAACCACCTGATTTTCAATGCCGTGGACTTCGTTGATCATCACGCCTATAAGAGCTACAAGAAAATCTACTACGATATGCGCGAGGTCAGCGACCGGCTCTGCAAAGAAAATGGGCTTTCCGTGATTCCACCCTCACAGAACAAGGGGATGGGCTACAAGGAATACACCGAAGCCAAACGCGGCACAAGTTGGAAGCAGAAGCTCAAACAGACCATTGACCGGTTTGTCATCGTGGCAAAGGACTACGACGAGTTTTTGAAGCTCATGCAGGAAGCCGGTTATAAGATCAAAACCGGTAAATACATTTCCTTCCGTGCCGAAGGTCAGGAGCGTTTCACCCGCTCCAAAACCATTGGTGAGAACTACACCGAAGAGAGGATCAAGGAACGTAGTAACTATCACTCTCTAAGTCTTATTTTCTTCCGATTCCCGGACTTCTTGGATTCCGAAAATCGGCTTTCTGCGTGAATTCCTTTAAGTAGATGCGGTTGGCCCTGCCCTGTCCCTGACGGCGACGCTCGATGAGGTCGGCTGCTTCCAGCTCTGCAAACAGACGGCAGACCTTTTCGTGGCCGAAGTGCAGTAGCTCCTGCGCCTGACGGATGGTGAAATATTGGTAGACCCGGCCACGCTCGTCTTTCCAGCCGTTTTTCTCGGACAGGGATAGGCGGTCCAGCAGCAGACCGTAGAGCATCTTGGCGTCGGTGGAGACTGGCCGGTATCGCTCATCGGTGAATAGCAACTTGGGTATACGGTAGAACCTGAACTTTTCCGTGTCCGGCGCTGTAAAATATGGGTTCATTGAATTTCTCCTCTCGCTTGAATTTGTCACGCTTTTCAAAGCGTATTTTTGAGGTTAAGGTGTTGCTGGATTGCTTGGGTAGATTTGAATTCAAAAAGCCTTGTGTTTCAGGGCTGTCCGCACCTTAAAAGCGTGACGCTGATGCCCGCTTTCGGCGCTGCCGTTCGGTTGCCTTCAACCGTTTCTGCTTGGCGGCGCAGGCCGGACAATAACGCTGATTCTTTGCCCTCGGTGCAAAAGGCTGATGGCACAGCACACAGCGCTTGCCGCCGGATGGCTTCATTACCTCGGCATATAATCTTTCGTCTGTCGGGAGCACAGCATTCTTGAAGTAGTTGCAGTAGAGGCCGTACTTGCTGATGCTCTGGACGCAGACACAGGGCTCGCCGTCGTCCAGCAGCAGGCAGTTGCCGCCGTCATAGTTGGCGCACAGCTTCCGCAGCAGGGCGTTGACTCTTTTCGCCTGCTGCGGTGTGATTTTGATGACCATTGGAAAAACCTCCTCTCACTTGTTACTAAAATGGGTAGGTGTTTGGTGACCCTCTTCTCCAAAATTTCTGCTATTTAATTTTCAAGGTGCACACGGAAAACCACAGAGCGGCGACAAGCGGTGGAACCAGCTACCGTCCTCTCACTTTTCCTTTGCCGAATTTTCCTGCAAAATTCCCGCACTTTTTCAAAAATTCACCTCTTTCAAGGCACAAGAGAAGAATCTCCTCAATAGATAGCCAGCGAGAAGGCTGATTTTTTAACCCCCTACTAACCAACTGGGAAATCTTTCTCGATTTGTACGAAGTTATTTTTCAAATTTTTCTTAAAGATGCAAAAGAGGCACAGCCAACGGATCAATCCGAAGGCTGTACCTCTGTATTTTGGTATTCTCTTTTCTCCAAATGGTGTTGAGAAAATGATAGGTTTATGGTATAATGCTGTTAATCTTCTGGAAGGAGAACTGTTTGATGACGCCTTTAAGTGAGTTAATACAGGTCATGCGCAAGAAAGCCCTGCTGTCACAGAAAGATTTTGCAAAAGCGCTGAATGTATCCGTTGGAACGATAAACCGTTGGGAAAACGCCAAAACCAAGCCGAATATCACGGCAATGAAAAAAATCAAGGCATTTTGTGAAGAAAACGACATCCCCTTTGATGAAATCGAAGCGGCGTGGATCGCCCAGAAGGAGTAAATGCAATGGCTGATGTAAAGAAAGACCAGGAGCGGGACGAGCTATTCCGCCGTATCTATAAAATCGCCACCGACCTTGTTCACGCAGGCCATGTGGCGGAGTGGGATTTCAAATCTTATGTGCTCGGCACGATGTTCTACCGCTATATTTCCGAGAACTTCGCGGCCTATATCAATGAGGGCGAGCACGCTGCCGGAAATACCGATTTCGACTACGCCAAAATGTCGGACGCCGAGGCGGAGACTGCCCGTGAGGGACTGGTGCAGGAAAAGGGCTTTTTCATTCTGCCCTCGGAGCTGTTCTGCAATGTTCTCGCCCGTGCCGATAAGGATGACAACCTGAACGAGACGCTGGAGCGTGTGTTCAACCACATTGAGAGCAGCGCCGCCAGCGGAGATGCTGAGAATGATTTTGCAGGTCTGTTTGACGATTTCGATGTGAACAGCAAGGCCATCGGCGAGACGATTGCCAAGCGGAATAAAGTCCTGGTAGAGCTGCTGAACGGTGTGGCACAGATGCCGCTGTTCTCCACGGAGGGCAGCAACCCGGACCTGTTCGGCGATGCGTATGAGTATCTGATGGGAATGTACGCCGCCAATGCAGGTAAAAAAGGCGGTCAGTATTTCACTCCCGCCGATGTTTCGGAGCTGCTGGCCCGCCTCGGCACCATCGGCAAAACGAAAATCAATAAGGTCTATGACCCCGCCTGCGGCTCCGGTTCTCTGCTGCTGAAGGTGGAAAAAGTGCTGGGCAAGGATAATATCGAGCGAGGCTTCTACGGTCAGGAGATTGACCTGACCACTTACAACCTCTGCCGCATCAATATGTTCCTGCATAACATCGAGTTCGATAAGTTCAGCATTGTACGGGAGGACACCCTGCTCAGCCCGCAGCACTGGGATGACCAGCCCTTTGAGCTGATCGTCTCCAATCCGCCGTTTTCCGTGCCGTGGGAGGGTGACAAAAATGTGACGCTGATCAACGACCCCCGGTTTGCCCCTGCCGGTGTGCTGGCGCCTGCCTCTAAGGGGGATATGGCGTTTATTATGCACAGCCTTTCGTGGCTGGCGAATAACGGTGCAGCGGCCATCGTTTGCTTCCCCGGCATTATGTACCGTGGCGGGGCCGAACAGAAGATCCGCAAGTATCTGGTGGATAACAACTTTGTGGACGCTATCATTCAGCTGCCCTCCAACCTGTTCTTAAATGTTACAATCTCTGTGGATATTATGCTGCTGAAAAAGAACAAGACGGACAACGCCGTTCTGTTTGTGGATGCCTCCAAGGAGTTTGTGAAGGTTACGAAGAACAACCGGCTTTCCGAGGACAACATCCGGCGCATCGTGTCCGCCGTGGCAGAACGCAAGGATGAGCCGCATTTTGCCCGCCTTGTGCCAAACGACGAAGTTGGCAGCAAGCAGAATAATTACAATCTCTCCGTTTCCACCTATGTGGAGCAGGAGGACACCCGGGAAAAGATTGACATTGTGAAGTTGAATGCAGAAATTGCGGAAATCGTCGCACGGGAACAGAAATTGAGAGAGGAAATTGATAAAATCGTTGCTGAAATTAGCAATGAGCAATGAGCAATTAGTAATTGGAGGGATGATTATGGCTAAGATTGAAAAAGATCGTCCATTGCCTTCACATACGAAATTGGATTATGATGAATGTTACGCCAAAATTGTCTTAGAGAAATTCTTTCCTGATCAATACGAAAATTTGCAGATTTCGGATAAACCGGATTTGCGGGATATCTCTAACAATATTGGGATAGAAGTTACTTCGGCGATTCCGCAAAGTGAGCAAGAAGCGATGGCGCTTGCTTGTGAAATTCCGTACCTTGAAAAAGAAAAACAGGATAAACGAATTGCCTACTTGAAAAAGAAAGGATACAACTATACCCAATATGGAATGACCGGCCCGGGTATGGGCTATGCTTGGACGGGTTTAGACTATCCGGATATAAGAAACACATGGTGCAAATATTTTCTCTCGGCTGTTGAAACAAAAATGAAGAAACTTAATACTGGCGGATATGCATCGATGAAACGATATGATTTATTCGTAAATTCCGAATTGTTCATTGACGACTGGATGCCGGATGAATTGTTAAAAGTCTTAATCACATATAGTCAGCGACCTATTAACTACTCGTTTATCTATTTACTCTCATTAGATGGATTGTTTGTTTTTAATTTAGAAAAACAAACAGTGTCGCCTGTTGAGACAGGTGAAAAACTGTACGGATTGGGTATGCTGGCACGAAAAATGGTGGAAGAAGGTGAAGAAGATGACTAAACTTGATAAATTGATTCAGGAACTTTGCCCCGATGGGGTGAAATATCTACCAATCCCCGAACTGTTCATAACAAGAAATGGATACACACCCTCAAAAGCAAACAGTGAGTTTTGGGAAAACGGCACTATTCCTTGGTTTCGCATGGAGGACATCCGTGAAAACGGAAGAATTTTGACAACAGCGACCCAATATGTTTCTGAAAAAGCTGTCAAAGGAAAGTTATTTCCTGCAGATTCAATTATCATTGCCACTTCTGCCACAATAGGTGAGCACGCATTGATAAAAGTGCCATCTTTGGCAAATCAGAGGTTCACGTATCTGACGCTTAAAGACGAGTTCAAAGATTGCGTTGATATGATGTTTGTTTTCTATTATTGCTTTAGACTCGATGAATATTGCAAGTCGCACTTGAATCAAGGAAATTTTGCCTCTGTTGATATGAAACAGTTTGCAGCGTTTAAGTTCCCCGTCCCGCCCCTGCCGGTGCAGCGTGAAATTGTCCGTATACTGGACAATTTCACAGAACTTACCGAAGGCCTCAACAGGGAACTTGCCGCAGAGCTTACCGCACGGAAGAAACAGTATGCGTATTATAGGGATAAGTTGCTTCATAACGATGCAACCACAGTTTATAAACGATTGGGGGATTTTTGCGATTTGCTTTCTGGATTCCCTTTTGATAGTAGTAAATTCAAAGAAGATGGAATCAGGTTAATGCGTGGCATGAATATTAAGAGGGGCTATTTGGACTTTACGGAGGAGAATAATCGTTATTGGGAAAGCACAGATGGTGTTGAGAAATACCTGCTTAACGATCAGGATATTGTGATTTCTATGGACGGTTCTCTTGTTGGCAGCAGTTACGGAATGGTTTCTAAAAAAGATTTACCATTGCTTCTTGTACAACGTGTTACTCGAATCCGCACTAATCAGGCCAATATCCGATATGTATATCACTATATTGCGAGTGGCCGTTTTACGGAGTATGTGCACAAGAAGAAAACAGCTGGCGCAATTCCGCATATTAGTCTGAAAGATATATCTAATTTTGAAGTACCGCTTCCGTCGCTTGAAATCCAGAAGCGTCTTGTAGAAGTTCTCGACAACTTTGATGCCCTCTGCACCGACCTGAATATCGGTCTGCCTGCGGAGATTGAAGCACGGAAAAAACAGTATGAGTTTTACCGGGATCAACTCTTGACATTCGCCGCACAGGGCGAGACAATTTTGACAGACAGACAGACAGACAGACAGACAGACAGACAGACAGACAGACAGACAGACGAGTATAGTGCCCTGATTCGCCTGTGTCAATATGTTTTTGGGTATGTTTCTATTGAACTTGGAAGCATTGGAAAAGTGTCCATGTGCAAGCGTATTATGAAAGCGGAAACCTCTCCCGACGGAGATGTCCCCTTTTATAAAATTGGAACATTCGGAAAGAAACCGGATGCATACATTTCTCGTGAAAAATTTGAGGAATACCGAAAAGCATATTCTTTCCCTAAAAAGGGGGATGTTCTTATTTCTGCTGCAGGAACGATAGGAAGAACTGTTATTTATGACGGTGAGGATGCTTATTATCAGGATTCAAATATTGTATGGATCGACAATGATGAAAGCGTTGTACTAAACCGCTATTTGTTCTACTGTTACCAGCTTCAACCGTGGGCAGTATCCGAAGGCGGCACGATCGCAAGGCTCTATAACGATAATATTAGCCGAGCTAAAATTAGCGTGCCGTCTATCGAAGAACAAAAGCGCATCATTGCTATACTTGACCGTTTTGACACCCTCTGCATCGACCTTTCATCAGGTTTGCCTGCCGAAATTGAAGCCCGGCAGAAACAATATGAATACTACAGGGACAAGTTGCTGACTTTTACACCGGCAGATTGACCCGGAAGGAGGTAGCCCGTGAGCTATTTCAACATCATTGCCCAGAGCAGTGAAAGCACCGTCGTCACCGAATACAAGCCGCAGTCGAAGCGCTCGGAGGCGTACCAGAGCGAAGCGGACTTGGAAAAGGAGTTTATCCGTCTGCTTTGCGAGCTGGGCTATGAGCGCCTGACCATCCATAAAGAGGCTGACCTGATTGCCAATCTGCGAACGCAGCTGGAAAAGCTGAATAACTATCGCTTTACGGACGGCGAATGGAAGCGTTTCTGGGACGAGGTGCTGGCAAACACAAACTCCGGCATTCTCGAAAAGACCCGCCTGATTCAGGAGGACTATGTGCAGGTGCTCCGCCGGGATAACGGGGAAAGCAAAAATATTCAGCTTATTGACAAGAAGTGCATCCATAATAACAGTTTGCAGGTCATCAACCAGTATGCCATCTCCACAGAGGAGGGGGCAGCTCATGACAATCGCTATGATGTGACGGTATTGGTCAACGGCTTGCCACTCATCCATATCGAGCTGAAGCGCCGGGGCGTTCCCATTCGGGAAGCGTTTAACCAAATCGATCGCTATCAACGAGACAGCTTCTGGGCATCCAGCGGACTGTATGAATTCGTGCAGATCTTCGTGATCTCCAACGGCACGAATACGAAATACTATTCCAATACCACCCGTTTCAATCACATCAAGGACGCCAAAGCGCAGAAAGCCAAGAAGTTCAAAACCAGCAATAGCTTTGAGTTCACTTCGTTCTGGGCAGATGCGAACAACCGCATTATCCCGGACCTTGTAGACTTCACCAAGACCTTTTTCTGCAAGCACACCATTCTGAATATTCTTACCCGTTACTGTGTATTTACGGCGGAAAATATGCTGCTGGTGATGCGGCCATATCAAATCGTCGCCACCGAGCGCATTTTGAACCGCATTGAGATCGCCAACAATTATAAGAAATACGGCACCGTAGCAGGCGGCGGGTACATCTGGCACACCACCGGCAGCGGCAAAACACTAACCTCTTTCAAGACGGCGCAGCTTGCCACGAAACTGGATTACATCGACAAGGTGCTTTTTGTCGTGGACCGCAAGGATCTGGACTATCAAACGATGAAGGAATATGACCGCTTTGAAAAGGGCGCTGCCAACAGCAACACCTCTACAGCGGTGCTGAAGCGTCAGTTGGAAGATGACAACGCCAAGATCATCATTACCACCATCCAGAAGCTGGCAACTTTCATCAAAAAGAACGCCGGACACAGCGTTTTTGATAAGCGAGTTGTTATCATTTTTGATGAGTGCCACCGGAGTCAGTTCGGGGATATGCATCAAGCCATTACGAAGTATTTCAAGAAGTACAACCTCTTTGGCTTTACCGGAACGCCGATCTTTGCGGTCAATGCAGGCGTGAGCAAGAATCCCACACTCCGCACGACAGAGCAGGCTTTTGGCGATCAGCTCCACACCTATACCATTGTGGACGCCATTAACGACAAAAATGTACTGCCCTTCCGGGTGGACTACATCAAAACGATGGATGCCGAGCCGGATATTGACGACAAGGAAGTTTGGGACATCAACCGGGAAAAGGCGTTTCTTGCCCCGGAACGCATCCGACTGGTCACGGATTACATTCTGACGCATTTTGACCAGAAGACCTACCGGGGTGATAAAACCTATACATACAGCGTATTGCAGAATATCGCCGAGGTTGCCTCTGCCGGCAGCAAGCAGCAGATCGAGGAAATCAAGCAGAAGCAGCGGGTCAGCGGGTTCAACTCCATCTTTGCCGTGTCCAGCGTGGATGCTGCAAAGCTCTACTACGCCGAGTTTCAGAGGCAAATGGCGGAAAATCCGCAGAAGCGGCTGAAAGTTGCCGTCATTTACAGCTATGGCGCAAACGAAGAAGAAACGGACGGTATCCTCGACGAGGAAAATCCGGAGGACACCTCTGCACTGGATCAGAACTCCCGTGATTATCTGGATGCTGCCATCTGTGACTATAACCAGATGTTCCACACCAACTATTCCACAGACGGGGACAAATTCCAGAATTACTATAAGGATGTTTCCCTGCGGATGAAGAACAAGGAACTTGACCTGCTGATCGTGGTCAATATGTTCCTGACCGGCTTCGACGCCACGACGCTGAATACGCTGTGGGTGGATAAAAACCTGAAAATGCACGGGCTGATTCAAGCATATTCCCGCACCAACCGGATTCTCAATTCCATCAAGGTGTTCGGCAACATCGTTTGCTTCCGCAATCTGCAAAAGCGTACCGACGATGCAATTTCTCTGTTTGGCGATAAGGAAGCGGGCGGTATCGTCCTGATGCGTGGCTATAAGGATTACTACTTTGGCTACGAGGATGCCGACGGAAAATATCACCCAGGCTACCAGGATATGATTGAGGAATTGACAACGAAATTCCCGCTGACAGAGGAACGCATTACCGGCGAACAGCGGCAGAAGGAGTTTATCGTTTTGTTCGGTGCGATTCTGCGTATGCGCAACCTGCTGACTTCGTTCGACGAGTTTGCCGGAAGCGAAATTTTGAGCGAGCGGGATTTTCAGGATTATCTTGGCCGCTATCAGGACTTACGGGATGAGTGGAAAAGCCGCAAGCCCGGTGGCGAAAAAGAGGACATCACCGATGACATCGTTTTTGAAATCGAGCTAATCAAGCAGATTGAGATCAATATTGACTACATCCTGCTTCTGGTACAGAAATACCACGATTCACACTGCGACGATAAAGAAATTCTCATTACGATCCAGAAGGCAGTAGATGCAAGCCCAGAACTACGTAGCAAGAAGGCACTGATCGAAACCTTCATTGCTGGAATCAACGATGTATCAGATGTGATGCTGGAATGGCGCACCTTTGTCGCCGAAGAAAAAGAACGGCAGCTTGTTGCAATCATTCAGGAGGAAAACCTGAAAGACGATGAGACTCGCCGCTTTATGGAGAGCTCTTTCCGTGACGGCTCTGTCAAAACGACAGGCACGGATATTGACCGGCTGATGCCGCCGATCTCCCGCTTCGGCGGTGGAAACCGTGCAGAGAAGAAGCAGACCATCATTGAAAAGTTGAAGGGTTTCTTCGACCGATTCTTCGGCATCGGGTAAGCAGGTCTTAGGGTGTCCCTAACGAGGCCTTTTGCGTAGCTCGACAGAACGGAGTAAAAAGGCACTGCTCGCTCAGATGGCGCAGTCATCGGGGCGACGCACTGTTTTGCTCCGGAGGAGTACAAACAGTCTGCTCGTTAAGATAATGCAGACGATTTCAGAGCAACGAAAAAGGGGCGCAGCCGGTGCTTACCTGCATCTGACTGCGCCTCTGATTTCTATCAAATTTTGTTGCTGCTCACACGAAAATGACCTCTGCATTTACGATTTCTGTAGCTCGATTGCGGATGTTATTGCTCCGCCTGACCCATTCCAGCGGGTCACTTGCCTTGAGTTTTTCGTTCAAGTTTTCTTTTTCGGACAGTTCCTTCACAAGCGTATCAAACATCGCCTGTGCCCGAGACTCCACCTCAGCAAGATAATCGTTCAGCATCCCGGTGGTCAACAGATTGTAATATCTCACCCGGTGGTGCTCCTTTAGATGTCGCCGGTGTCGCTGCCCCCAAATGCCGATTTGTACGTCGCTTTGATTATCAATCTCGAGATTCGGCAGAAAATAATTGCCCGCCTGTCGGTATGTGCCGCCCAGCTTTTCAAACTCCGTCATTGTGTTTCCCCCAATTCATTCCGTGTATACAACCTTGAACTTCTTGCGCTTTGCACCGATGATTTTCAGCAGCACTTCATCAACAGCGTCGATATATCTGCCCTCTGTGATGAGCCTGCTGCGCAGATCATTCAGGCTCCCAACGAGAAGCCGCCGCTCTGCATCATCCATTGCAAGATGATATTTTTGTTTCATATTCTGTCCTCCTTGTGCTATCATTGTAACGGAGAGACTAGTAAAAATCGAATGTGCGGATAAAAATGAATATGCGTGTAGGCTTTCTTGGTTATTTGCGAAATCCCTTATGAACATCCGCACCAATGAAAACCCGCATGAACACCGATGTTTTGCGGGTTTTTGATTTTCATAAGCAATATTGGTAACACCGAAAGCTATGTGCACAGCAAACAAAAAGCCGCAGTGCTTTCCTGAAAAAGAAGCACTGCGGCTTTTTCGTTTGCTGTTGCGTTTACGGGCTGCCGAGCCTGTATTTGAAATCTCTGTAGCCGAACGACGCTAACTTGCGGATATCGCCGCCCGCTGTGCGGGAATAAATGCCGGGCAGGGGCATGCCGTTAAAGGTATTGTTTTTGCAGGTGGTGTAGATTGCCATATCACCGAAGACGAGCAGGTCGCCGACCGCGGGCACGACGTTGAAGCTGTAATCGCCGATGACATCGCCTGCAAGGCAGGTTGGGCCGGCAAGGCGCACCGTGTACGGCTTCTCCCCCGGCTCACCGGCGCCGAGCAGCGGCGGGCGATACGGCATTTCGATGACATCCGGCATATGGCAGGCGGCGCTGGCATCGAGAATTGCGATGGTCGTCTCGCCGTTTCGCACGACATCGAGCACGCGGCTGAGGAGGTATCCGGCGTTTAACGCGCAGGCCTCTCCGGGCTCGAGATACACGGTGACATTCCAGTCCTGCTGCGCGCGGCGGATGCAACGCTCCAACGTTTCCATATCGTAGTCGGGACGCGTGATGTGGTGACCGCCGCCGAAGTTGAGCCACTGCATTTTGGGCAGCAAATCGCCGAACGTTGAAGCAACGGCGTTTAAGGTCGTTTCCAGTGCGTCGGCATCCTGCTCGCACAGCGTGTGAAAATGAAGTCCGTCGAGCAGTTCGGGCAAATGCGCGTCTTCTTGAACGGCTTTATCCCACTGCGCACGGGTGGTGCCGAGGCGGCTGCCGGGCGCACAGGGATCGTAAATTTCGTGTCCCTCCTGCGTAGAGCACTCCGGGTTGATGCGCAGACCGACGCTTTTGCCCGCAGCTTTTGCTTTGGGCGCGAACTTTTGCAGCTGTCGCGGCGAATTGAACACGATGTGATCCGCATAGCGCAGCAGCTCGTCCATTTCGTCCTCACGGTAGGCGGCGCAAAACACATGTACCTCGCCGCCCGGCATTTCTTCAGCGCCGAGCCGCGCTTCAAACAGGCCGCTCGCTTCCGTACCGATCAAATGCGGCGCGAAAATCGGATAAAGATTGTAATTGCTGAACGCCTTCTGTGCCAAAAGCACCTTGCAGCCCGTGCGCTTTTGCAGCGCGCCGAGCACCTCTGCGTTATGCTGCAGGACGGCCTCGTCCATGAGGTAGCACGGTGTGGACAGCGTTTTGAATTCCGGCGGAATTTCGCCGTTGATGCCCGCAAACGGTGGGCGTGTATCCAGTAAGTTCATCAGTCCACCAAAGCCGGATCGTGGTTTTCGCTGCGCGGCAGGCCGTATTTATCAAGGGCGTCGAGGAACGGATCCGGGTCAAACTCCTCGACGGTGTAGACACCGGGCTTTGTCCACTTGCCGGTGAGCATCATCATCGCGCCGCACATGGCCGGCACGCCGGTGGTGTAGCTGATGGCCTGACTGCCGACCTCGCGGTAGCATTCCTGGTGGTCGCAGACATTATAGATGTAGTAGGTCTTCTCTTTGCCATCCTTTTTACCGGTGAAGATGCAGCCGATGTTCGTCTTGCCCTTTGTGCGCGGGCCGAGGCTTGCGGGATCCGGCAAAAGTGCTTTGAGGAACTGGATTGGCACAATCTCCTGACCGTTGTAGTGAATCGGTGTGGTGGAAAGCATGCCGACGTCTTCGAGGCAGCGCATGTGGTCAAGGTAGCTCTGGCCGAACGTCATGAAGAAACGGATACGCTTGACTTCCGGCAGGTTTTTGCCGAGGGACTCGATCTCCTCGTGGTGCAGCAGATACATGTCCTTCTGGCCGACCTGATCGAAGGTATACGCGCGCTTAATGCTCATAGCCGGGATTTCGACCCAGTGGCCGTTTTCCCAATAGCTGCCGGGCGCAGAAACCTCGCGCAGGTTGATCTCCGGATTGAAGTTTGTCGCGAACGCATAACCATGATCGCCGCCGTTGCAGTCCAGAATATCGATGGTATCGATGGTATCGAACTCGTGCTTTTTAGCGTAGGCGCAGTACGCCTGCGTGACGCCCGGGTCAAAGCCGCAGCCGAGCAGTGCGGTGAGGCCGGCCTCTTCAAACTTCTTTTTGTATGCCCACTGCCAGCTGTAATCAAAATAGGCGGAGAAGCCCGCTTCCTTGCAGCGCTTTTCGTAAATGGCGCGCCATTCGGGGTCATCGGTGTTCTCCGGCTCGTAGTTTGCGGTATCCATGTAGTTAACGCCGCAGGCGAGGCAGGCATCCATAATGGTGAGATCCTGATACGGCAGGGCAATGTTCATGACGAGATCCGGCTTGTAGCTTTGGATAAGGTCACAAAGCTGCTGCACGTCGTCTGCATCGACCTGTGCCGTGGTGATTTTTGTTTTGGTGATGGGCGCAAGCTTTGCGGCAAGTGCATCGCACTTGTTCTTTGTGCGGCTTGCAATGCACAGCTCGGTGAAAACTTCGCTGACCTGGCAGCATTTGGAAATGGCGACACCGGCTACGCCGCCGCAGCCGATAACAAGAACTTTGCTCATGATGATGCTCCTTTTATATTTTTAGTTTGATAATTTATACGTTTAAGGCCAATAAGAGCTCGCGCAGGACTTTGCAGGCCATGGCGGTGGAAACGCCGCTTGCATCCAGCATGGGGGCTAACTCGTTGACATCTGCGCCGATGATGTTCGTTTTTGACACGGTGAGAATGGCGTTTAAAAGCTGCATGAACGTCACGCCGCCCGCCTCCGGTGTGCCGGTGCCGGGAAAGCACGAGGGGTCAAGGCAATCGAGATCGATGGTGAGGTAAACCGGCACCTGCGTGCGGCACAGTTCTGCGGTGAGCGCTTCAAGGCCCGAGAAATCGAACTTATGCATTTCGGTGTGCGTCTTCGCAAACGTGAACTCTTCCCTGTCGCCGCTGCGGATGCAGAACTGGTGAATGCGGCCGTCGCCGAGAATGTCGTGGCAGCGGCGCAGCACGCAGGCGTGGCTTAATTCGGCGCCGAGGTAATCCTGACGCAGGTCGGCGTGGGCATCAAAGTGAATGATGTGCATAGCGGGATATTTATGCGCCGCCGCACGAACAGCGCCGAGCGTGACAAGATGCTCGCCGCCGAGCAAAAGTGGGAATTTGCCGTCTTGCAGGATCGTTTCCGCGCGCGCCTCGATGTCTTTGAGGGCGCTTTCGCTGGAACCGAAGCACAGCTCCATATCACCGCTGTCAAACACCTTTATGTCGGTTAAATCTTTATCCTGATACGGGCTGTATGTCTCGAGGCCGTAGCTTTCGTGACGCATGGCGGCGGGGCCGAACCGTGCGCCGGGGCGGTAGCTTGTGGTAGAATCGAACGGCGCGCCGTACAAAACGATATCGGCATCCGCGTAGCTGCTTTCGCAGCCGATGAAAGTTTCAATATTCTGGTGCAGCATTATTTCTCCTCCACTTCCCGCAGCATTTCTTCCAAAAATGCCGGCAGATAAAATGCGCCGACATGCAGACGAGTGGTGTAATAACGCGTGCGCATATTGAGCGCGTTCCACTGGTTGGAGTCAAGGTCGTTGATTGGGTGATATTTCTTGCTGGCAAAGCCGAAAAGCCAGTAGCCTGCGGCGAAGGTGGGAATATGCGCCTGATAAACCTTGCTGATGGGGAACGTCGTTGCGATGCGCTGATGGCTGCGCTGCATGGCAGTGGCATCCTCCGCATAGAACGGGCTGCCCTGCTGGTTGACCATGATGCCGTCCTCACGCAGAGCATTATAGCAGCTTCCGTAAAATTCGCGGGTGAAAAGCCCCTCGGACGGGCCGAACGGGTCGGAGGAATCGACGATGATGAGGTCGTACTCATCTTCACACTTGCGAATGAACTTCAGCGCGTTTTCGTAGTAGATATGTACACGGCGGTCGTCCATGCGGCAGGCGTTGCTCGGCAGGTAGGCGCGGCAGGCCTCGATGACCTGCGGGTCCATCTCGACGAGGTCGATGCGCTCTACGCGGTCGTAGCGGGTCAGCTCGCGCACAACGCCGCCGTCGCCTGCGCCGATGACGAGAATGTCCTTTGCATTGCGGTGCACGGACATCGGCACATGGGTGATCATTTCGTCGTAGATAAACTCATCGCGCTCCGTGAGCATGACATTGCCGTCCAGCGTCAGCACGCGGCCGAACTCCGGCGTTTCAAAAATATCGATGCGCTGATAGGCGCTTTGCTTTGAATATAACTGGCGGTCCACACGGATGCTGTGCTTGACATCCGGCGTGTGAAATTCCGAAAACCACATTTCCATTTTTGTTCCTCCTTATGCAAGCACGTTCAGGCGGAGGATATCGGGATCCTCCGGGCCGGTCATGCTGCAGCCTTTGGCTTTGGCGTATTCGATGTAATCGAGGATCTCCGCCGTGATGCGTTCGCCCGGCGCCAAGATCGGAATGCCCGGCGGGTAGCACATGACGAACTCGCTGCACACCATACCCTCCGTCTCGCGGAGCGGCAGGCTCTTTTTCGGTGCGTAGAACGCCTCCTGCGGACTGGCGGCAACCTCGGGGTCGATGTACTCCTGGCTCAAAAGGCCGGTGCCGTCCGTGCTGTACCGGCGCTTAATTTCGGCCAAAGCACTGACAAGGCGCTCCACCTCCTGCGGGCGGTCGCCGATGGAAAGGTATGCAAGGATATTGCCGATGTCGCCGAACTCGATCTGAATATCGTATTCGTCGCGCAGAATGTCGTAGACCTCGATGCCGGCAAGGCCGATGTCGAGCGTGTGGACGCTGAGCTTTGTCGTATCGAAATCGAACACGGAGTTGCCGTTGCAGAGTTCTTTGCCAAACGCGTAGTAGCCGCCGACGGCGTTGATCTCCTCGCGGGCGTATTCTGCCATATCGGCGACCTGATGGAACACTTTGCGGCCGCGCAGTGCCAGATTGCGGCGGGAGATGTCCAGACTGGACATGAGCAGATAGCTGCCCGAGGTCGTTTGGGTGAGGTTGATGATCTGCCGCACATAACCGGCGTGGACATTGGGGCCGATGAGCAATAAGCTCGACTGTGTTAAGCTGCCGCCGCTTTTGTGCATGGAAACGGCCGCCATATCCGCACCCGCCGCCATAGCGGAGACCGGCAGGCCGCCGCCGAAATAAAAGTGCGTGCCGTGTGCTTCGTCCGCGAGGCACAGCATACCGGCATCGTGCGCCATTTGTACGATTGCGCGCAGGTCGCTGCAAATGCCGTAGTATGTGGGGTTATTGACGAGCACCGCCACGGCGTTCGGGTGTTCGCGGATGGCTTTTGCCACCTGCTCGCGCTTCATACCGAGCGAAATACCGAGGCGATGATCCACCTCCGGGTTGACGTAGACCGGCACCGCGCCGCAGAGCACCAAAGCATTCAAAACGCTGCGGTGGACGTTGCGGGGCAGAATAATCTCATCGCCGCGCTTACATGCGGTGAGAACCATGCTCTGTACGGAGCTTGTGGTGCCGCCCACCATTAAAAATGCGTGTGCCGCGCCGAACGCATCGGCGGCAAGCTCCTCCGCCTCCCGAATGACCGACACCGGGTGGCAGAGATTATCGAGCGGCTTCATACTGTTGACATCCAACCCGACGCACTGCTGCCCCAGGAAGGCGGCCAGCTCCGGGTTGCCGCGGCCGCGCTTATGACCCGGCACATCAAACGGCACCACGCGCATGTTGCGGAATTTTTCGAGCGCTTCATGGATTGGTGCGCGGCGCTGGTCGAGCTTTGCGCGTTTTACATTTTCGTTCATCTTTTCCCTCCGTTCAAAGCCCTTTGCAAAACAAAAAACGCAAGCCCGGCACGTAAGTGCAGAACTTGCGTTTGAATCGCTTATTTTTTGGGGCGCATGTTCTCGGAACATAAAAACATGGTATCCCGGAAAGCGGAGCGTTTCAGAGTCTATATAGCAATTAAACTTTTACTACTCTTATTGACGTTTCACAAGTCTGCGTTTTAGCGCAATTTCATGGTTGCAAAGGAACCATCTTATAAAATCTGAGCTTTTTAACTCAGTCAATAAGGCAGCCGAAGCTGCCGGTCGGCAGTGGACCCGGCTGTCCGTATGGCCTTAGCCCAAAAGGGCGGTCCAAAAGTAAAAATTGCTTTGAAAAACTCTTACATCTCACTTCGTCTTTCAAAATCGATATGAGTATATCATAAACGACAAATTGTGTCAACAAAAAATTTGGGGCCGCATTATTTCCAACCGCGGGCGGTGGGGTCAAGCATTTCGGCTGCGGAATATATGAGCGCATTGCAGACGGCGGCGGCTATGGTGCTGCCGCCCTTGCGCCCAAATGCGACGATGGCGGGGACATGGTGCTTTTCACACACGGCGAAAATATTTTCTTTGCTCTCGATGACGTTCACAAAGCCGACCGGCACACCGATGACGAGCGCGGGGCGCAGACCGTTTTCGATCTCCTCGGCAATGGCGAACAGCGCGGTGGGCGCGTTGCCGACCGCCAAAATCGCGCCGGGGTATTCTTTTGCAGCCTTGTGCATGGCGGCGACGGCGCGCGTGGTGCCGCTTTCTTTTGCGCTTTGGGCGACTGCGGGGTCTGCCATAAAGCACAGGGCTTCCCCATTCAGCTTTTTGAGACCCGGCTTGGAAACACCTGCGAGCGCCATATTCGTATCGGTGACGATCGTGGCGCCGTTATGCAGCGCTTCTATGGCTTTTTGCACGGCATTTTCGGTAAAATGCAGCGTTTCGGCGTACTCGAAATCCGCCGTGGTGTGAATAACACGCTTGACAACGGCAAGATTTTCCCTTGGTA
The DNA here is from genome assembly GCF_046197855.1 of Hominenteromicrobium mulieris. Lineage (GTDB taxonomy): Bacteria > Bacillota > Clostridia > Oscillospirales > Acutalibacteraceae > Hominenteromicrobium > Hominenteromicrobium mulieris. The sequence continues at coordinate 2,040,745 of NZ_CP173188.1, forward strand.
TCCGGATATGCCTTTCTTCGAGCTCCCTTGCGATAATCTGCATGCTGGTGCGCTCAATATCGGCGGGCAGATGATGCTGCGGGATCATGCTTTGCACCCCCTCGGGTTTTCCATACCCATGGCGCGGTACACGGCATCCATATCGAGGCTGTTCCGCACGCCGTCGGCTAAAATGTCGAGCTGCTCGCGGCGGTATTCCTCCATGGAAACAGGAACGGCGGCTGCGGGGTCTATCCCCTTGCGGGCGCAGAGGTATTCCGCAAGCTTTTCGGTCAGCTCGCCGCTGTCAAAGAGACCGTGCAGATACGTGCCGAAGACGTTTTGGTTTGTGCAGCCCTCTTTTGTGCCGTCCGCATGCGTACAGAACGGCTCACCGCGGACGATCGTATTGCCTGTGTGAATTTCGTAACCGGTGAGCATCGCCCCTGTAAACGGCGCGGCGATGACTTCGCCTGTAACCTGCGCGCGATGCTTTTCAGCGCAGAATGTTGTTTCGGTCGGCAGTAAATTCAAGCCGCGAAGCGTTTGCGGGCGACCGCTTTCGGAGCCATCCGGGTCGTGCAACGTCTCACCGAGCATCTGGTAACCGCCGCAGACGCCAAGCACCGGCGTCTCTTTCGCGGCGAGCTTTAAGATGACGGCTTCGAGTCCCGACTGGCGCAGCCAGAGGAGATCCTCAACCGTGTTTTTCGTGCCGGGCAGAATCACAAGGTCGGGCGCGCCAAGCTCGCGGGTGTTTTGCACGTAGCGCACATCCATTAAAGGGTGCTGCTCGAGCACCATGAAATCCGTGAAATTTGAGATGTGCGGCAAGCGAATGACGGCGATGTCCAGCGGACGCACGGCGTCTTTTTTTTCAAGGCGCTCGGAAAGGGAGTCTTCGTCCTCGATATCGACGCGCAGATACGGCACGACGCCCAGAACGGGCAAGTGCGTTTTGTCTTCGAGCATGGAGAGGCCGGGGCGGAGAATTTCGACGTCACCGCGGAATTTATTGATGACAAGTCCCTTGATGCGGTCGCGCTCGTCCGTCTCCAGCAGCTCTACGGTGCCGAAAAGCTGCGCGAACACACCGCCGCGGTCGATGTCGCCGACGAGCAGAACGGGCGCATCGACAAGCTTTGCGAGCCCCATGTTCACGATGTCATCCGCTTTCAGGTTGATCTCCGCCGGGCTGCCCGCGCCCTCGATGACGATAACGTCAAAATCTTCTGCAAGGCTGTTGTAGGCGCGCAGAATATCGGGAATGAGTGATTTTTTCATCTTGAAATACTGCGAAGCTTTCATCTGGCCGCGCACTTCGCCGTTCACGATGACCTGACTTCCGACATCGCTGCTCGGCTTCAACAAAATGGGATTCATGCGCACGTCCGGCTCCACACCCGCCGCCTGCGCCTGTACGACCTGTGCGCGGCCCATCTCTAGGCCGTCACGGGTAACGAAGCTGTTCAGCGCCATATTTTGACTTTTGAACGGTGCGGTGTGCAGACCGTCCTGCGCGAAAATGCGGCACAGCGCCGCGCATAATAAACTTTTGCCCGCGCCGCTCATCGTGCCCTGCACCATGATGCACTTGGCTTTTTTATTTTCGCTCATTTCAGCACCTCCCGCATGATTTTCAGGAGCTTTTCGTTTTCCTCCGGCGTGCGCACGGCGGTGCGGTACCAGGTGTTATCGAGCCCCGGGTAGTTTGCACAGCCGCGCACGACAGCGCCTTTTTCTTTTAGTCGCTCGCCGAAATCTTCCGGCGCTTTGAATAACAGGAAATTTGCCTGCCCCTCCAAGACGCGCAAGCCGAGCGAGCGCAGGGACGCGATCATTCTGGGACGCTCCCGTGCGATTAAGCTTCGCACGTGGTCGGCGTATTCGGTTTCATCTAACGCCGCGACGCCTGCCGCCTGTGCGAGTGACGAGACTGCCCACGGCTGCCCCGCTTCGCGCATATTTTCTAATAATTTTTCATCTCCGCTGAGTACATAACCGAGCCGCACGCCCGCCATGGCGTATAATTTTGTGAAAGCTTTCAGAATAACAAGCTCGGGGAACTGCGCTAAAAAGTGCTTTGCAGTCCGGCTTTCGTGCTCCGGGAGAAAATCGAGGAAACACTCGTCGATGACGGGCGTTGCATGACATGCCCTGCATTTTTTCAGGAGTTTTTCGAGAAAATCCGACGTAACGATCTGCCCGGTGGGGTTGTTTGGTTGACATAAGAACACCATATCGATGGTTTCGTGGAGAGCAGAGAGCAACTCTTCGGTGATTTCAAAATCGTTTTCCTCTTTTAAAAAGAAATATTCGACTTCACAGCCGACGGTTTTGAGTGCGGACGCGTACTCTGCGAAAGTCGGCGCGGGCAATAATGTGCGGCGCGGCTTTTTCGCGAGCACGAGCCGAAAAATGAGGTCTGCCGCGCCGTTGCCGCAAAGAATTTGGTTTTCGTGTACGTTTTCGCTTGCGGAGAGTTTTTGGCGCAGCTCTCTGCAAAGCGGGTCGGGGTAGCGGTCTGCGGTGGGCAGTGCGTTTACGATTGCCAGTGCAACGCCCTCCGGCAAACCGAGAGGGCTGACATTCGCGGAAAAATCGAGTGCATCGCGGCCGAATTTTGCGCGGTAGCCCGCCCAGTCGCCGCCGTGTGTGAGTTCCATATTCTCTCCCCCTTTACAGTAAGACGAATGCCGCGCGAACGAGCAGACCGAGCACGAGTGCCAAAATGCTTTCTGCGTACATCATGCGGTCGGCTTTCAAAATGTCCTCCGGCATGACCGGGCGCAGCGGGTCGCCGATCGTCGGCTTATCATAGTATTCACCGAAATAATATGCGGGCCCGGCGAGCTGCACGCCGAGCGCACCGGCGCAGGCACTTTCCGTCTGCGCGCTGTTGGGGCTTGCATGATTTCGGCGGTCGCGCCGCCAGATCTTCCACGCGCCCTTGACGCTGTTTCCCGTGAACCTCGCCGCGAGCACCCACAAAAGTGCCGCGATACGACTCGGAATGTAGTTTGCGGCATCGTCAAGCTTTGCGGGCACGCGCCCGAAGTTTATGTACTTTTCATTTTTGTAGCCGAGCATGCTGTCCATCGTGTTGATGGCTTTGTAGGTCAGCGCAAGTGGTGCGCCGCCGATGAGCATGCAAAGAAGCGGCGCGATCACGCCGTCACCGGCGTTTTCGGCAACGGTCTCCACAGCGGCTTTTGTCACGCCCTCCATGGAAAGCGCGTCGGTATCACGCCCGACAATGCGAGAGACGGCCTTGCGCGCGGCGGGGAGGTCGTTCTTTTTGAGCTCCTTGTAGACGTTGCGGCTCTCCTGCACAAGTCCCTTTGCGGCAAGTGACTGCGCGCACCAGAACATTTGAATCAAAAGTCCGAACACCCAGTGAATTTTATAAAAGAAGAAGCACACCGCGCCGGAAAGCAGGAATGTGCCGACAGGCAGGATGAATGCGGTGATTGCGCCGCCGATACGCTCGCCACGCGGTGTTTTCGGTAAAATTTTCCGCAAGCTTCGATCTAAAAAGGAGATAACCTTCCCCATATATACAACCGGGTGCGGCAGCCACAGGGGGTCGCCGAAGATTGCGTCTAAAATGAATCCACCGAGGACGGCGAAGAAAATCAGCATGTGGCCTCCTTTGTGTACTGCACGGTCCCGATGAGATGCAAAACGTGCTTTTCCTGCCAATCGCGGGCATCGAGCACATAGCCGCCGGCAGTCGGCGCACACCATTCATAATAATTTTTCTGCGGCACAGCGTACTTTTCCATGACGGCCATCTGCGTGCCGCCATGCGCAACGATAACGAGCATGTCTTCACTGTTTTGAATAGATTGATTTAGCAGGGATTCAAATGCTTTGCAAACACGCTCGCTGAAATCCGCTTTGCACTCGCCGCCGGGACAGGTGCTTTCGCAGTTAGAATCCACCCATGCGCGGTAGGCGGAATCGTGCTCCATCTCTTTATAGTTACGTCCCTCAAATACGCCGAAATTCATCTCGCCGAGGTCGTTTACGGGGATATACTCGGCAGTCGGAAATAAAATCTCCGCTGTCTGTTTTGTGCGCTTTAACGGCGTGACAAAAACGGTTTTGGGCGAAAAGTCCGCCTGCTTCAGTGCCGCAAGCCCGGCCGGTGAGAGTGGAATGTCCGTCACGCCCTGATAGCGGTAATCCACATTATAGGCGGTTTCACCGTGGCGCAAAAGGTAAATTTTCATTTGGGCAATTCCCCTTTCAAGACGGTCGGAATGCCGCAGAACATCTGCACAACACAATCGGCACGTGCGGCGAGCAGGCATGCCAAGCGGCCGGCTTTTTCGCGGTTTGCGCGCTCTGTGGCATCAACGGGCACAACACCGCCGCCGACTTCCGTTGCGGTGATAATATCGTATTTTTCAGAAAGTATTTTAGCAAGTGCTTCGAGGTCTTCCGTCGTTTCGGCCTGCTTTTGCACCTCAAAACAGCATGTACCGCCGAGCTTTTGCGCGAACGTGCGCTTGCCGCTGTAAAGCGGACCTGTGATGAACACCATTACAAAATTCCTCCCCACTGGCACACGGCGAGCGCTGCCAACATGGCGAGCTCTGCCCTTTGCAGGAACCACCCGGCAAGGTCGCCCGTGATGCCGCCGAATTGCTTTTTCGACACTGCGTAATACCGCCGAAAGACAAGTAAAACAGCCAAAACTGCCGCCCAGCCGCCGAGCACGATCATCGCAGCACCGAGCACGACAGTATAAATAATCAAGACGCGGCGCACCGTTATGCGGTTTGCGGCTTCCGAGAACGTATGCGCGAGACCGGTGTTTTTCGCCATGGGAAATGATGCCACGGCGAGACCGGAAAACGCACGTTCCAAGGTGAGTGCCAATATCCAGATCACACCGAAACGTACCGTAAATTTCACCGAAGCACAGAGCGCAAAATACAATATGAAATATGTGCATAATCGGATAACTGCAAATGCACCGCAGTGTGGATCTTTCAAAATTTCGAGCTTCTTTTCCGCATCACCGTAGCTTGAGAGCGCATCGCATGTGTCGGCGAAGCCATCCAGATGGATGCCGCCGGTGACGAGCACAGGCACAAGGCAAAAGCCTGCTGCGCGGACGAGCTCCGGCACAGGCAGGACGCCGACTAAGCACCACAACCCGCCGCACACTGCACCGATGAGCGGAAATGCGCACAGCGCGTATCGCATGTTCTTTTGGCTCCATTCGAACTGCGGCATGGGAATCGCCGAAAACATAGCGAACGCCACGGCAATCGTCTGCAAAACCGTCATACCTTTCCCCCTCCTTTGTAATAAACCGGAATACCGCATACTACGCGGCAGACGTGATCCGCACGGGCAGCGATGCCGTTTTGGATCTGCGCCAGCGCTTTGAGGTACAGATCTGTTTCGTCGGCATACGCTGCACCGCCGCTGAACACCTCGTTGCCGACGATAATCAGATGTTCGCATTGTTTATATAGTATTTCAACGCCATACAGAACGGCTTCTGCGGTATTTACCCCCGCACCTTTCGGATCGTACAGCTCGTTTGCGGTCAGGTTGCCGAGGTCTTCGAGCAGAACTATTCCGCGATTTGGTATTCTGATTTTATCAAGACTGATAGGTGATTCGATCGTTTCAAACTGTTTTTCTTTTCGCATGGCGCGGTGCTTTTCGACGCGTTTGGCGCACTCTTCATCCCATACCTGCATGGTGGCGACGTAGTAACGCGGCAGCGGGTGTTTCAGGGTCAGGTTTTCAGCATAGGCGCTTTTGCCGCTTGCTGCGCCGCCGATGACGAGCGTCAGCATTGCGGGGTGTACGGCGCGATGCCGCCCTCCGTGAACGAATAACAGTTGTCGTAGACCGCGAGCGCCATGTCCCACAGCGGCAGGCTTGCGACCGCGCCGGTGCCCTCGCCGAGGTGCATATTCGCCGTGATGAGCGGCTTTTTGCCGAGCGCTTCCAAAACGATACACGCTGCGGGCTCCGCCGAAACGTGGCTTGCGAACATGGCCTTAGTCGCCATCGGACACAGCCGTGCCGCACACAGTGCCGCCACACTGCTGATGAAACCGTCGATAATGACAGGGATATTTTCCAGAGCACCGCCCAAAAACACGCCGCATAGCCCGGCGATATCTAAGCCGCCGAGCGCCGACAGCACGCCGATCACATCGGTTTTTTCGGGATGATTGATCGCGATGCCTTTATAGATGACCTCGATCTTGCGGCGCAGACCGTCATCGGAGAGCCCCGCGCCGCGGCCGGTCATTTCTTCGGGCGCACGGCCGAGCAAAACGCAGCTCACGGCGGCAGAGGTTGTCGTGTTGCCGATGCCCATTTCGCCGGTCGCGAGGAGCTTTATGCCCTGCGCTTTCTGCTCGCGGACGAGCTCGATGCCGGTCTTGATGGCTTGTAAAGCGTCCTCACGGGTCATAGCAGGTCCGCCGGTGAAATCATCCGTACCCGCACGCACACAGCAATTTTTCACACCGTCCACGGGCGCTCCCGCGATGCCCATATCAACGGGAATCACACCGCAGTGCACCGTTTCCGCCATTTTGCAGACGCTTGTTTTGCGCTGCGCAAGATTCTGCAAAACGGCGCGCGTCACGTCGCTGCCGGACTGGCTGATGCCCTGCGCGATGACGCCGTTATCCGCGCACAGTACCAAGACCGCGCGCTTTGAAAAATCGAACTGCGGCACACCTGTAAGCGCAGCCACATCTTCCAATAATGGTTCGAGATCGCCAAGCCCGCCGAGTGGCTTTGCAAGCGACGCCCAATGCGCGTGTGCGGCTTTGCGCGCGGCTTCATCCGGCTGCGTGATTGTTTTGAGCCGGTTTTTAAGTTCTGTTTCCGTCATATTTCGTCCCTCATGTAGCGGCGGGCGGCGTCCGCAAAGCGCTGCGGAAGCGGCGTGCCCGCCCAGTATAAATGCGGAAAACCCGCATAAAAATGTTCGTTTGCAAAAGCACAGTCCCACGTACGGCCGTTCGGCTTTGTCGCTGTGCACGCTATGCCGTTTTCGGTGGAATCCCAGTGGTGAAATTCGTGCACAGGAAGCAACTCGTCTTTTTTTAGCAGCATGCTGTTCTCCTTCGCAGTAAGCGTCGCGTAACCGAAGCGCACGAGGTGGCCGACCTTGAAGCCTTCGCCGGGCAGAACGCCTGCCATACGGTATTTGTCGCCGTTTACATCTTCAAGTGTTTGACCTAAATACAAAAAGCCGCCGCATTCTGCCACAGTCGGCAAACTGTTTTTGATTGCGGTTTTGATGCACAAAAGCATCTCGGTATTTTCGCTGAGTGCCTTTGCGCAAAGCTCCGGGTAACCGCCGGGCAGATACAGCCCGCTGATATTTTGAGGCAAGCTTTTATCGTGCAATGGGCTGAAAAAGACAGGTTCTGCGCCGGCTTCTTTGAACGCTTCAAGCGTTTCGGTATATGTAAAACAAAAGGCTTCATCCCTTGCAACGGCGATGCGCACATTAGGAATCGGAAATTCCTCTTTCGGTACTTTGGGTGCCGGACACGCAAAGACGCTAAAGAGTTTTTCAAAATCGACCGTCTTTTCCATCGTCTCATGCAAAAGTGTGATCTTCTTTTGCAGATTTTTAATCTCACCGGCGGTTTTAAGCCCCAGATGCCGACTTTCGATCGCAGCTTTGGGCATTGGGGGCAGATAGCCGATAACAGGCACACCTGTCTCCTTTTCGAGCATCGGTGCTAAAATACGGTATAAATTTTCTTTACAGTCATTCAGTATAATACCGGCGATATGGTGCGGTGTGCGGAAGGACATTAAGCCGCGCACCTGCGCTGCGAGGGTTAAGCTTGCACCCTTCGGACGCAGGACAAGCAGGACGGGTAGATTCAACGTATCGGCTAAATGCCACGCACTTGCGATGTCGCTTGTGCCGCCGAGGCCGTCATAGTACCCCATAGCACCCTCGCATATAGCAGCACCGTGATCGGCTGCGCTTTTATTATATAAATTTTGCACTATTTGCAGCTTTGAGAAAAACAAATCAAGATTGTGACTTTCAACGCCGAGTACGCTGCGGTGAAACATGGGATCAATATAATCGGGCCCGGATTTAAACGCACAGGGATTGAGGCCGCGGGCTTTGAGCGCCGCAAGCAGCGCAATGGTGACGGTCGTTTTGCCGCTGCCGGAGTTCTGCGCGGAGATGAGCATTTGCAGCATGTCATTCCCTCACAATCAAAAAAACGGGATTATTCGCCTTCATCAGGTGCAAATTACCGACTGAACTGCTGCGGCTTATGGCAATTTGTGTGATTTGCGCAGTCATGCCATGGGTTGAAAAAGATGAAAGCGCCGTTTGCAGCGTTTCAAGCGCGATAGCGGAAACACACAGGCGAGCACTCGGGTTTGCGGTCAATACAGCATCGATGATCTCGGGCAGATTGCCCTTACTGCCGCCGATAAACACGGCATTCGGTGCAGGAAGACCCGTTAATTTTTCCGGCGCTTTGCCCTCTACAAGTGTCAAATTATGTACATGAAATTTGTCTCGATTTTGTTTTATCAGCGAACAGGCGGCTGCGTCACACTCCACGGCATACACGTATCCGAGCGGCGCAGCAAGCGCCATTTCTATGCTGACACTGCCGGTCCCCGCGCCGATGTCCCAGAGAATATCGGTCGGTTTAACGGCAAGCTTTGCGAGTGCTGCGGCGCGAACCTCCTGCTTTGTCATGGGTGTTTTGCCGCGGATGAAGACTTCATTCGGCAACCCCGGCACACGCCGCACGGGTACTTCACACGACTCTACAAGAAGCACACATAGCGGTGCAAAAGCACTTTCAGATATTTTTCGTACTGCATTCTTACTGATTTTTTGCTGTGGTGTACCGAGATTTTCACCGACAACCGCCTGCACGTCTCCCAGCCCGGCTTCGGTGAGTTTCGCGCAAATCACCGCGGGAGTTACTTCACCGCCCGTTAAGAAAAATGTAGGCTTGCCCATGCTGCACGCAGCAACAGGGTCACATGCACAGCCGTGCGCGGAGACGAGGTTCCAGTTCTGCCACGGTTCGTGGATGGCAGCAGAAAGCAACTGTACGCTGGAAACGCCCGGAATCACGGTGTATCCGATGTGGCGTTCATCGAGCACGCGGCACAGTGCAGAGGCGCCGGAATAAAACCCGGTGTCACCGCTGTATACAAGTGTGATATTTTGTTCTTTTGTTGTTTCAAGCACTGATAAAATCTCACCGATTTTATACATTGCGATACGATTTTGTGTACAGAAATCCGGCAAGTTTTCGAGTAAACGCTTTGCGCCGATGATGAGTGTGGCTTCATGCAAAGCTTCTGCTCCCTGCGTTGTTACGCTGTCGACTGTGCCGCCTCCCATGCCGACTAAAGTGATTTTCATAGCAATTCTCTACACCTTTCAAGGATACTTTCAACTGTCTCCCCGTTCTCCCGCGGGCGGCGCAGTACAAGGAGGCGTGCACCGCAGTATTCGCAGGCTTTTGCTTTTTCCATAAAGCCGCCTACTGCGCCGCCGTCTTTTGTAACGAGCCATTGAATGTTGAATTGTTCAAGGATCACGCGGTTGAGGTCAAGTGAAAACGGGCCTTGCATGGCGATGATGTTGCGGTGCGGAATGTCGAGGGCTTCGCATGCGCGAATACCGTCGAGTGTGGGCAACACACGTGGAAAAATCCGCTTTATATCTAGATTTTTAAAAGCAGACAACTCCTTTGCACCGGTCGTGAGCAAGACATTCCCGGCAGTACTTTCGAGATATTCTGCCGCTTCTGCTGCCGTTCCAAACACGATACTGTTCTTCGGCAATTCGCTTTCGGTACGGAGCAATCGATGGTACTCAACGCCTGTCGTTTCACACGCTTCACAAATGGTGCGCGTGGCTTCTGTTGCATAGGGGTGCGTTGCGTCCACACAGATTGACGCGCCGTGCAAAAGTTTCGTCATCTCTGCGGCAGTGCATCTACCTACATGAATTGTGATATTTTCATTCTCGTCTTGTTCTTCTGCACCGATCTCTGTTGCAACACTGACAAGAACTTCTACGCCGAGGTTTGCCAAAATTTTTGAAAACTGTCTGCCCTCTGTCGTTCCGCTGAACACCACAGCTTTCATACCGTGCGATACCCCCTTGGCGTTACCATTTTGCTTTCGATATTCTTTGTTGTTTTGTTGCCTATATATACAGTCGTGAACATATCGACCTGCTTGTTTTCAAGTTCGCGGAGCGTTATGATCTCACTTTGCTGCCTCTCTCTGCCAATGTTGCGTACGATGCCGCAGACGGTCTCCTCCGATTTGCCGTTCTGGAGCAAAATACGGACGGCACGCTGTAAATAATCGGGCCGACCTTTCGAGGACGGGTTGTAGATTGCCACGCAGAAATCGCCCATGGCGGCGCAGGCAAGGCGCTTTTCAATCATTTCCCATGGGGTGAGTCGGTCGGAAAGGGAAACTACGCAAAAATCATGCGCAAGCGGTGCGCCCAAAACCGCACCGCCGCTGAGCGCCGCCGTAAGTCCCGGAATGACCTCGATCTCGACGCTCGGGTAATTGGGTGCAAGTTCCAAAATCGGGCTCGCCATGCCGTATACGCCGGCATCTCCCGAACAGACAAGCGCCACGGTTTTGCCGCTTTGCGCGGTCTCAAGCGCCCAGCGGCAACGGTCGATCTCCTTTGTCATGCCCGTTGCGTGCACCTCTTTTTGGGGATAAAACGAGCGGATAAGATCGATGTAGACGGTGTAGCCGCATAGTACGTCGGCGTTTTCGAGCGCCGTTTTCGCCTGTGCGGTCAAAAACTGCGGGTCGCCGGGGCCAAGGCCCACGACATAAACGAGATTTCGCTTCATTTTACACGCTCCAATCCGGGGTAAAGGGTTTTGCGGCGACGGCGAACGTCACGCCGCTGTATATATGCTTTTCGATCACCAATTCGCCGCCCGACGCCAGTACGGCCGCACGGGCGCAGACGTTGTCAACGCCCGTTATCTGCTGCACAAATGAAGATGATGTGAATTCACCGGACGTTTTTTTGAGCTCCTCGGCTGTATAAAAACGGATGTTAAAATCATGGTTTTGACAGAATTCCAAAAGTCCCGGTTCATCTTTTTTGAGTTCTATGCTCGCACACGCACAGATGCTTTGCGGTGCACAGCCTGTTTTTTTGCAAAATTGTTTAAATGTTGCTTCGATATGTTCAGCCGATGTGCCGCGTTTGCAGCCGACGCCAAGCACGCAGATTTTTGGAACGAGGTGCAGCGCATCACTCTGCGGGTAGAGTGTTACGGAAAAATCGGCTTGATGGTTCTCGTCTGCCGGGAAAACATTTTTAGGTTGAGTGCCTGTGATTTTCCACTGCGAATCATAATAAACCACTTTACCGGCGAGCAGTGTGCTGCTGACGGTTTTGATACGCCCAGGCTCGAGCACGTGGCAGTTCTGCGCTTTCGCCCACTCGTCTACGGCGAACACGCCTTCGATGTCGGTCGCGGTCGTGATGACCGGCACTGCGCCGCAGATGCTCGCGAGTTTCTTGGCAAGGTCATTTGCGCCGCCGAGGTGACCGGACAAAATCGGAATGGAAAACCGACCGCGCTCATCGAGCACAATCACAGCAGGATCGGTCGCCTTACTTTTGCAATGCGGCGCAATGGCGCGCACGGCGATGCCGACAGCGCCGATGAAGATGAGTGCATCGGATTTTTGAAAGTTTTCGGCCGTCCACTCGGATAATTTCACGCCGTTTTTACCGCCGCGACTGATGCTGCCCGGATGTGAAAAAGCCAGCCTTTCTGCGAGTTTTAGTCCGGTTTCGGTGAAAGCGATATATGCGCAGCTCATGCTTTGCTGCCTTTCCGATATTCCGTCGTGAATGTGGGATCGTAGAGCTTACTGCGGTCGTATCGTGTGCCGAGAAAATCTCCGACGACAATAAGCGTCGTTTTGGTGATGCCCGCTTTATGCACGCTTTCGGCCAAATTACCGACAGTGCAGCGCACGATTCTTTCCTCCGGCCACGTGGCTTTGTAGACGACTGCCACGGGAGTGGAAGCCGTATAAGCACCCTGCAAAAGCGCCTGCTGCACCTGATTGACCAAACCGATTGAAAGGAAAATCACCATGGTCGCGCCGTGTGCGGCGAGGCTTTGCAGCTTTTCTTTTTCCGGCACGGGCGTGCGGCCTTCCATGCGCGTGATGATAACCGTTTGACTGACAGACGGCAACGTATATTCTGCGTTTAAAGCTGCCGCCGCGCCGCAGAAGCTGGAGACACCGGGGGTGTCGTCATAGGGAAGGCTTTCTGCATCAAGCCTATCCATTTGCTCGCGGATTGCGCCGTAAAGGCACGGGTCACCTGTGTGCAGACGAACTGTTGTTTTGTTGTTCTTTTCGTTCTCGCGCATGACGGAGATCACATCTTCCAGCGTCATTTTGGCGCTGTTATAGATCGTGCAATCTGCTTTAGCGAGCCCCAAAAGTGCAGGGTTGACAAGGCTGCCGGCATAGATGATGCAGTCGGCAGTCTGTAAGAGCGCCGCGCCACGCTGCGTGATGAGATCCGGCGCGCCTGGGCCGGCACCGACAAAATGTACCATGTTTACGACTCCTTCCACTTTTGCAGCAATTTTTCTGCGGTTTCGGTCTGCCCAAGGGGGCCGGTTTGATTGGAAAACAGCACCGCGCCGACTTGAAATGCACCCGCTGCGCGGCGCTCGAGGTGCAGCTGTACAGCGTTTATCAGGCCGTGCATGACAGGCTCGCGCAGACCGTTTTGATCCAAAATATCAAGGCAGGCATCGGTTGTGGCCGCCTGCATCAGCGCTTCGCACACCTCTTTTTTCGCGCCCGCAAGCGCCGCATACGTGCAGAAAAGCTCCGTGCGACAGTCCGCCATGCGGGAGTGCGTGTTCATAATACCGCCCGCGACCTTCACGAGCTTACCGATGTGCCCGACGAGTAAAACTTCTTCAAAGTGCTCTGTTGCGGCGGCATCGAGCGCGTCACCGATAAAATTCGAGCACTTTATGATGGGAATATCCAAGAGCGTGAGGTTGGTTTCACGCAGATAATCGAGGCCGTAGTTGCCGGGCGTCAGAATCAGGCGGCGCGCACCGTTTTTGAGCGCAGCCTGATGAATTTCCAGCTGCATCGTATCGACGATTGCCTGCTGACTCATCGGTTCCACGATGCCGCTGGTGCCGAGCACCGAAAGTCCGCCGATAACGCCGATGTGTGGATTGAACGTCTTTTTCGCGGCCTCTTCCCCACCCTCGATGGAGACAAGCACGGAAAAACCGCCTTTATACTCAAATGTTTTGGCTTCTTTTAAGAGGGCTTCGGTGATCATCTCGCGCGGAACGTGGTTGATGGCCGCCGCGCCGACGGGCTGGTCAAGCCCGGGCTTGGTCACACGGCCAACACCCGTGCCGCCGTCGATTTTGACGATGCCGTGTTCATTGGGCAAAAGCGTCACATTTGCGATGACGGGCAGGCCGTCCGTGGCGTCAATATCGTCTCCTCCGTCTTTGCGAATGGCGCATACGGCGCCGGTTTCGGTCTTCTCACAGTAGATTGGCGCGACCTCAACAACGATGCCTTTCGGTGTACGCAGACCGACCGTTTCCAGGGCCTTGCCGGTGAAAAGCAGTCGCGCCGCACCGGCGGCACCGAGTGCCGCGCACGTGCCCGTTGTGTAGCCGCAGCGCAATAATTTTTGTCCGCTGCGAATGTAGTGCTCAAACTTTGGCGGCTCCTTTTTACCAAACAGAAACGTGTATTCTTCATCGGACATTTTATATAGCTTTTGTATGTTCTCTTTTTGAAACGCGTCTTTTACGGTCATGATGTCCGAGACACTGTCCAGCGAAACGCAGACAACGGCATCGGAGAGCTTCTGCGCGAGGTCAAGCTCGTGCAGGCTCAGGATAATTGCGGTGTTCTTCTCTTTTGCGAGGTGGCGCAGGATCGTCATGAGCTCCGCTTTACCTTTAACATCGAGAAACGACGTCGGTTCGTCCAAAAACAGAATTTCCGGCTTCTGACAGACTGCCCGTGCCAAAAGGACACGCTGGCGCTGACCGTCGCTGATCTTATCAAAATCGCGGTCGGCAATATCGGCTGCATTTACGAGATGCAGCGCGTCGAAAACCTGCTTTTTATCTTCTTCGGAAAGGATTCCGAGACGACCGGTATACGGGTAACGCCCGGCTGCGGCGACATCAAAGCAGGTCGTGAGCTCTGTGCGGTTCGTGTGCGGCACCATCAGCGCCATTTTGCGCGCGCGGGCATTCGGTGCGTATACCGAAAGGGACTGCCCATCGAGCAAAACGGTCCCACCCTGCGGCGCAAGCTGCGCGGCAAGCGTTTTCATCAGGGTCGATTTACCCGCGCCGTTCGGGCCGATAAGCGTCAAAATTTGTCCGCGCTCGGCGGCGAATTTTATATGCTCCAAAAGCGGCGAATTGTAGCCGACCGCAAGGTCGTTCGCTTCACAATAGCTCATGCTGCCGCCTCCCTTCTCTGTTTGCGCACAAGCAGCAAAATGACCACCGGTGCGCCGAAAATCGCCGTGACGGAGCTGACGGAAAGCTCCGTCGGCGCAAATATACTGCGCGCGATGAGGTCACACAAAAGGCAAAATGCTGCACCGCCTAAAACGCACCCCGGCAGCACGTGCAAAGGCTTTGCACTGCGGAGTGTGCGCTTTACGAGATGCGGCACCGCGATGCCGACAAAGGAGATCGGCCCCGCAAATGCCGTGACGCATGCCGCGAGCAGGCTGGATAACAACACAAGTGTAACTGAGAACGGACGCACGGAAACGCCGACACTCTGCGCATAGGCTTCACCCATTTGGTACGCCGCCATCGGTTTGGAAAGCATAAACGAAAGCGCAAGGCATGGCAGCACAATTAAAGCCGCCGTGAGGACATTCTCCCACGTCATGCCGGAAAAGCTGCCCATCGACCAGTTGTGTAGATTCACGATGTTGGAATCCTGCGCAAATGCAACAACAACGTCCGTGACAGCCGAACAGATATAGCTAATCATCACGCCACAGATAACGAGCACGCCTGCGCGCTTTACGCGCTGTGAAACGGCCAAGACGAAGCCCATAGCGACCATGGCACCGACAAATGAAGCTAAAATCAGCGTGAGTGAGCTTGTGAACAAACCGTGATTTAAAAGCACGACCATCGTGAGTGCAACGGCGAGCTTTGCGCCGCCGGAAACACCCATAACGAACGGCCCGGCGATAGGGTTTGCAAAAAAAGTCTGCAATAAATAACCCGCAACGGACAGCGCCGCACCGAGCAAAACGACCATGACGGCGCGCGGCAGGCGTAAACCAAATATGATCTTTTGCGCGAGTGCGTTATTCCCCGCGCTGAAAAGCGTGCTTAAAATGTCCTTCGGCGAAAGGGCCGTGCTGCCGCAGAAAATGTTCAGCATAAACAGCGCGAACAATGCAGCCGTGAGCGCAAGATATGAAATTGTCAGACGCTTTGTGCCGTTTAGTTTCATGGTTTCCTCAGCTTACATGTGTCAGAAATTTCAGTTCATCTTCGTTGACCGCATTCGGGCTTTCCGCCGTGAACACGCGGTTCATGTCCAAAATCAAATCGGGCAGCTCCATGCTTTCCTGAAACAGGCTTTGCGTGGTACACCAGACGTTGCCGTTCTGCACGGCTTTGAAATCTGCCAGCATGGGACATTTTGATAAGAGCTGCTCGGTTGTTTTAATCTCGCCCTCGATGGTACTGTTGTAGATTAAAACGTCAGCGTCTTTCGCGCCGGCGTAGAACTCCTCGAGCGAAAGATTAATCGTTGCGAGGTTATTGCCGTTATCGGAAAGATCGGAAAAAACGTATTTGCCGCCCGCCATGCCAATCATCTTCGCAACGTAATCGTTCGATTTACGCACCGTGACAAGGTTATTCGACGTCACAGAGAAAAATGCTGCCGTTTTGTCTGTGGTATCCTGCTCCAAAAGCGGCCGGATGCGCTGAACCTGCTCGTTGAAGAACGTTTCGGCTTCCGCCTCTTTATCAAACAAAATGCCATAGAGCTTCACCCACTCCATGCGTGCCAAGGGGTCGGATTCATAGCTGGAGCGCTCAACAAGCACGGGAATGCCAAACTTTTCAAGCTGCTCTTTCACTTCCGGCGTATGGTAGATCATTGTGTTTTCAATCGCGAGGCCGCAGTTTGCAGACACGATGCGCTCGTAATCCGGCGCGCTGTACTTACCCGCGTAGGAAATTTCACCGTTTTCCATGGCTTCTTTCGCTTCCGGCAGATACCAGTTTTCGGCACTCGTGCCGGAAAGCGTGACGGCGCTTCGTGCATCGAGCTTCAGGATCGGGTCCATCGCAGACGTGGAGACGAGATAGACATTTTCAAGCGGTTTCTGCAAAACGGTGATGTCTTCCGAAAGACCGTTCGGCACGGTACTGTTTTCCGGCACGACGAGGTAGCGGGCATTCTGAATGGTGATGAGCCTTGTACCGCCGGTGCACTCGTCCACGGTGAACTCTTTCGCGTATTCGAGCGGATAGGCGCTTTCGACTTGAAAATCTGCTTGCGTTTCATCGGCCTGCGCTGGGCTTGATGTACTCTCAGGCTGTGCCGGGTTTGCTGCGCAGCCCGTGAAAGCCAGAAGCAAAAGCGCCGCTAAAAGCGCTGTAAGCCGTCTCATGCGGTAAGAGACGCGCTGTCAAACGTCAGGGTGTATTCGATCTCGTGCGGAGTGCTCATGGCGGTGGTATCTGCCGTAACGGCGAGTGCGGTATCGAGTGCGGCGACGGGAATTTCAAACACGGAGTTGCCTTCGGTATTGACGGGCAGATACTTTTCGCCGTCCACGATCATATAATCGTAGTTTGGGCTGCTCCATGTGATCTCCGCGGTCATTTTGCCGTCCGCAACGGTGAGCTCCGTGGGGCTCTCGATTGTTGCACGGCCGGAACCGCCCTCAAGCGTGACGTTGCACGTATACGTGCCGTCCTCCGGCACTTCGGTCTCTGCGTCGCTTGCGGTGTCCTCAACGATCGGCTGCGGGTTACGCACGCTGACCTTGTGGTCGTACCACGTGCCCTTCGTGCCGATGAGCGCAAGTTCAAAATCTTTATCGACACTTTTCAGCGGGATGTCAAAGCCGTAGACTTCTTCCGATGTGCCGTCTTTATAGGTGACGGTATCGGTGGTCGGCTGAAGCCATTCGCTTTCGTTCTGCTTTGCGTCCTCTGCCGTACCGAGGTACAGATTTAAGATCTTCTTAGAACGCAGGCTGACGTGGAACGTCATCTCGCCGTTTTCAACTGTCAGCGTACCCATGCCCTCGCAAGTTTCGTTCGCCTGAAACATAGAACTGTCCGTTTTGAACTCTGCCGTGTACATGCCGTCTTCCGGCACAACGTCCGGCTCTTCGGTGGGGGTGGGCTCTGCGCTTGAAACGGAAGTTTCGGAAGACGCACTGCTTTCATTCGTATTGCCTGCGCACGCGCTGCACCCGAAGATCAGGAACACCGAGAGCAAAAGGGCTGTAATCTGCTTCTTTTTCATTTTGTTATACCTCTTCTTTATTTTAAAAACAATCTATAAACATAAGCGCCCGAAGAGCGATTCTCTCCGGGCGCTGTGTTTACGGATTAGCCATTCAGGGAATCGATCGCTGCCTGCGCGTGGTCGATGTAGATCTGCTGAATATCCCCAATCTCACCGAGACCCGCAATCTGCGTATCAACGCTGTCGAAGCAGTCCGCAGCCTTGAACCGGCTCAACCAGGAATCCTCATCGTCGCCAGCCATATCGTTGTTGGCATGGTCACCTGCAACGACCATCAGCGGACGGAGCACAACCTTCGTAAAGCCTGCTTCCTTTACCTTTTCGATAACGGCTTCGCAGGAGGTGTCTTCCGGCTCACCCTCAACGGTGCCGACAAATACGTTCGTGTAGCCGAGTGTTTCCATGGTGGTCTGCATCTGGCTGTAGCTGACCTTTGCAACATGCGCCGTACCGTGGCCCATAAAGACGAATGCGGTACCGTCTTCTGCAGCGGCAGCAACGTCATCATAACCGGCGGTTTTCACAGCTTCAGCTGTGATGGCCTTTGCAACAGCTTCCTTATCCTCATTGATAACAGTCGCATCGTCGCCCACTTCGCCGAGCAGCGGCTCTGCAACAGCGATGCTCTCAAACTTATCCTTATACCGGTCAAGCAACTCGTTCATCTCGTCGTACTCTGCGCCGTGCATGAGATGCGTCGGCTGCACAACGAGGTTCTTGACGCCGTTTGCGACAGCACGGTCAAGCGCCTGCTGCATGTTGTCAATCTTCTCATCGTCGCGCGCCTGCACGTGGTTGATGATAATCTGAGCGGTGAACGCGCGGCGGACAGACCAATCCGGGTAAGCTTCCTGCAGAGCGTCCTCAATGCCCTTGATATCCTTTACGCGACTGTCGTTGAAGGACGTACCGAAGCTGACAACGAGCAGCTCGTTTTCGCCGATTTCGTCTTCGTTGCGCGGGTCGTCTTTCGCGGCGTCACCCGTATCGCGGCCGAAATAATCCGGGTCGGCGTTATCGCCTTCCACAAGCTCCTTCTGCGCATCGGTCAGCGCGTCCCAAGCTTCTTTTGCTGCTTTGCATTCTTCATCGGTATTGTCATTGCGCTCCTGCACATAGATTGCGTCGATGAGATCCGCAACATTCTTCGCTGCCATTTCGTCTGTTTCCTCCTCGGTTGCGCTCGCCGCGCTGCTTTCCTCTGAGGAGCTCTCGCTGCTTTCAACTGTGGAAGAAGTGCTGCTCTCCTCAGAAGATGCGCTCGAAGACGCGTTATTACCGCAGCCTGCGGCAGCGGTCGTGAGCATTGTAACTGTCATTACCAGTGCAGCGGTCTTTTTCCATGTAAGCTTACTCATGGGTGTGCTTCCTTTCCGTGGTCAATATCAACCCTTATTGTATTTTCACTGAAAGAAGGGTACAGGAAACTAAGGTATATATGAATTTTCTTTCAAATACACCATAAAGCCCATGAGAAAAGCCGAGGTCCTTTGTGCTGCCGAAACGTACAAAGTGTATAGAACGGCAACACAAAAAGACCCCGGCATATAGTCAGAGCATTTTCGGTACAACCAATTCCTCGTGATTTGGAGTGTGACACTCCCGTACCAACACACAGGCAGGTTTCCCGGCTGAAAGATCGTCATCTGCCGCCGCCTTCCCAAGCTATGCTCAGTGACCGGCAAAACGCCATGGCGGCAAACTCCCTTATCACGGTGACGAGATCGTGCGGGATTTGCACCCGCTTCCCTTTTACCCTTTTCTATGTGCTTTTAAAAGCACACGAAAGGCACCTGTGTTTTCATTCAGTTTTCGCAGTACAGTATAGCACAGGAAATGCAAAAAAGCAAGATAATCCGCCGTTTTTTGCCTTGCATGCAAATTTGCCCGAAACTTAAGCAAAACGTCTTGCTATTTTATGCGAAACGTGTATAATATACATGAAAATGGACGCGTGAATTGCCGAGTGGCGGCGATTTACTTTTATCAGGGAGGAATTGAATTTGGTCAAAGTTGCAATGATCGGCGTCGGTGCCATCAGCGGCATTTACCTTAAAAACATCACGACGGTGTTTAAAGAGGTGGAGCTCGTCGGCGTATGCGACCTTATCCCGGAGCGCGCGGAAAAAGGCGTGCAGACGGTGAAGGAATATATTGAAGCAGGCGCAAAAGCCCCCGTGCCGAAAATTTATAAGGATATGTATGAAGCGTTCAACGATCCCGAAGTGGAGGTTGTTCTGAACCTCACCCGCCCGTATGAGCACTATGGCGTGACGAAAGCCGCGCTGGAGCACGGCAAGCATGTGTTCTCCGAAAAGCCGCTTGCGGCGGACATGGAAGAAGGCGACGAGCTTGTCGCCCTCGCTGAAGAAAAGGGCCTTTTGATGGGCGGCGCGCCGGATACGTTCATGGGCGCGGGCATTCAGACCGTGCGCAAGCTTGTCGATGACGGGTACATCGGCGACATTGTTGCGGCGAACTGCGCGATGATCTGCCATGGCCACGAGACATGGCACCCGGACCCGGAGTTCTATTATAAGCGCGCAGGCGGCCCGATGATGGACATGGGTCCGTATTACGTGACGGCGCTCGTGCAGCTCATCGGCGAAGCGAAGGGCGTCATCGGCATGACGAAAAAGACGTTCCCGGAGCGCATCATCACGTCCGAGCCGCACTACGGCGAGAAAATCGACGTCGATATCGACACGCATCTGACGGGCAGCATTGCGTTTGCAAACGGCGCGGTGGCGCAGATTTGCACAACATTTGATGTGCATTACGCACCCGGCGCACAGTGCCGCTTTGAGCTGTACGGCACAAGGGGCACCATCTGCGTGCCGGACCCGAACACGTTCGGCGGCCCGGTGCTCGTGTACCGCCCGGAGGATCAGGTAAACGGGCAGGCAATCGACCCCGGCTTGATAGCACACAACGCGCCGCAGTATTACACCGGCTACAAAGAAGTGCCGCTGCTGTTCGACTACAATGAAAACTCCCGTGCACTGGGTCTCAGCGACATGTGCAAGGCGTTGCGCACCGGCCGCGATTTCCGCGCGAACTACCAACAGCAGCACCATGTGCTGGAGATTTTGACGAGCTTTGAAAAATCCAGTCGCGAGGGCAGATATATCCCGCTGAAAACACACTACACGCGCACGGCACCGATGCAGAACAACCCGATGCACGGCATTCTGGATGAATAAAACGGAGGTACATATAGAATGAAAGCAGCCTATACCGGTTGGACTTGGCTGACCGCCAAGGACGCTGAGACCGCCAAAAAGCAATTGGAGCAGTCTTTTAAGGAATGCAAGTTCCTCGGCTATGACTATGTGGAAAACTTCGCCTTTATCGGCGATTATTTTGAAGACCCGAACGAGCTCATCGAGATGGAAAAGCGCTGCGGCGTGGAGCTTGTGAACCTGTACGGTCACTTTGGCACCGATGTGGAAGAAAACATTGCAGTCGGAAAAAAGCAAATCGATTTTCTCGCAGCCATCGGCGGCAAGTGGTACAACTGCCAGCACGGCGGGTATTTCGGTGACGGCGGTCCGCTGGAGCGCCCGACAAACCCCGAGGTGCTCGATAAAATCTGCGCCATTGCGGACACGCTCGGCGCTTACGCAAAGGAAAAGGGCGTGACGCTGTGTTTCCACCCGCACTACGGCACATGCGTGTTCTGGGAAAGCGACATTGATTATTTGATGGCACACACCGATCCGCGCTACGTTTCGTTCTGCATCGATACGGCACACACAACGCTTGCGGGCATGTCCCCCGTCGAGCTCATCAAGAAGGTCGGCCCACGCCTTGCGTATATGCACCTCAAAGACGTAGACACCTACGCTTTGAAGACCGCAGAGGGTGCAGACAAAATGGGCACATTCCGCGCGCTCGGCCATGGCACCATCGACTTCCCTGCTGTGAAAGCGGCGCTTGAGGAGATCGGCTACAACGGCATTTTGTGCGTGGAACTCGACCGCCCGGAGGTCGGCAACTTCCATTCGGCAGAGGTTTCCAGAATTTACATTCGAGACGTGCTGGACATTTAAGTTTATTTAGGAGTGAATTTTATGACAAACGCAAATCCCGTAAAGGTCGCGATGATCGGCGTCGGCAAGATCAGCGGCATTTACCTTAAAAACATCACGACCGTATTCAAAGAAGTGGAGCTCATCGGCGTATGCGACCTCATCCCGGAGCGCGCGGAAAAAGGTGTGCAGACGGTGAAGGAATACATCGAAGCAGGCGCAAAAGCCCCCGTGCCGAAAATTTATAAGGATATGTATGAAGCGTTCAACGATCCCGAAGTGGAGGTTGTTCTGAACCTTACCCGTCCGTATGAGCACTATGGCGTGACGAAAGCCGCGCTGGAGCACGGCAAGCATGTGTTCTCCGAAAAGCCGCTTGCGGCGGACATGGAGGAAGGTACAGAGCTTATGGCGCTCGCAAAGGAGAAAAATCTCCTCATGGGCGGCGCGCCGGATACGTTCATGGGCGCAGGCATCCAGACCGCGCGCAAGGTTATTGATGACGGGCTGATCGGCGATGTCATCGGTGCGACATGCGCAATGATTCAGCACGGCCCCGAGACATGGCACCCGGACCCGGATTTCCTCTATAAAAGAGGCGGCGGTCCAATGATGGACATGGGCCCGTATTACGTGACGGCGCTCGTGCAGCTCATCGGCGAGGCAGTCGGTGTAACGGCTGTGACGAAGAAATCGTTTAAAGAGCGTCTGATCACCTCCGAGCCGCACTACGGCGAAAAGATCGACGTGGAGGCCGATACGTACCTCACCGGCAACATCACGTTTGCGAACGGCGCCATTGCGCAGGTGTTCACGACGTTTGACGTGTACTATCCCTCGCAGAACTACGCACGCTTTGAAATTTACGGCACGAAGGGCACGATGATTGTGCCGGATCCGAACACGTTCGGCGGCCCGGTACTTTTGATGCGCCCCGAAGACGTGGCGGCAACGCACTCCGATCCCGGTCTGCGCACAGGCAATCTGCCCGCTTACGCCGGCTACAAGGAGATTCCTCTGCTGTTCGACTACAACGTGAACTCCCGTGCGCTCGGCCTCAGCGACATGTGCAAGGCGCTGCGCACCGGCCGCGATTTCCGCGCGAACTGCCAGCAGCAGTATCATGTGCTGGAGATCTTGACGAGCTTTGAAAAATCCAGTCGCGAGGGCAAGTTCATCCCGCTGACGACGCATTACACGCGCACCGCGCCGATGAAAAACAACCCGATGCACGGCATTTTGGACGACTAAAATCGCATAAAAGCACAGCCCGCAGCTTGGGTTTTCCTGCTGCGGGCTGTTTGCTGTTTATTTACAGTGTTTTCAGCTCGTCTGAAAATTGCCGAAAGGCGGTAGGCAGTGCGAAATCGTGCTCAATCTCCGCAAGGCTTGCCCATGTAAACGCTTCGGACATCGCGTTGCAGCGGATCACATAGCCGGTCATCTCCCAGCGAATATGCGTGAAAATGTGCGTCTTGTGCGTTTCGAGCATCAGCTCCTTCGGGTCGGTGTGAAAGCTCTGCGCTGTTTGCACGGCGGTTTGGGCATCGAGCTTTTGAGGTACGTTCGGAAACTGCCATAACCCGGCGAGCAAACCCGTCTCGCTTCGCTTTTCCACGGCGAATCTGCCGTTGCATTCGAGCAAAAGCACGGTGCGCTCTTCTGTTTTCTTTGCGGCTTTCGGACGTTTTACGGGGTATTTTGTGACGTTTCCGGCTTTATATGCACGGCAAAAGCTCTGCGTGGGGCAGACTTCGCACTTGGGGCTTTTCGGCATACAGACACACGCGCCAAGCTCCATGAGCGCCTGCGTGAACGCGCCGCAGTGCCCTTTCGGGTAGACCTTGCAAAGCGCCTCCCCTATCTCTTTTTTTACCTGCGGCAGGTCGATCGGGCGGTCGTCCGCCATCATGCGCATGATTATGCGCAGCACGTTGCCATCCACAGCCGCCGCGGGCTGCTCAAAGCAAATGGACGCCACTGCGCCTGCCGTATATGCGCCGATGCCCGGCAGCTTTTCGAGCGCTTCGGCGGTATCGGGAAAAGCGCCGTTTTGCGTTTCAGCGAGGAGCTTTGCCGTTTTCTGCAAATTTCGTGCGCGGGAGTAATAACCGAGTCCTTCCCAGAGTTTTAACACGCGGGCTTCGTCGGCTTCTGCAAGTGCCTGTACCGTGGGGAACGCTTCCATAAAGCGCTCGTAATACCCGATGACGGCTTCCACACGCGTTTGCTGGAGCATGATCTCCGAAACCCACACGCGGTACGGCTCCTCCGTGTGCCGCCAAGGCAGGTCGCGCGCGTTTTTTTCGTACCACGGCAGCAAAACTCCCGGCAGCGCAGCGTAAATTTCATTTTGTTCCATACTATCCCCTTTTTCCACTCTTTTGATCTTGGGTTTACAGTATAGCACACCCGTTCTAAAAAAGGAAGCGGTATTGCATGGAAACGGCAGATGCGGTATAATCGGTATTATCTTGACTTTCCCGTTTAAGTTTTGTATACTTTACAAAGCATACTGAATTTATAGGCGATATAAAGACAAACGCTAAGGAGCGAAGAAATATGTTGAACCAATTTTCCAGAACGGAGCTGATCTATGGCCGTGACGCCATGGAGATGCTAAAGGATGCGCGCGTAGCCGTTTTCGGCATCGGCGGCGTGGGCGGCTACACGGTAGAGGCGCTTGCGCGCAGCGGTGTGGGCTCGCTCGACCTCATCGACGACGATAAGGTCTGCCTGACAAACATCAACCGCCAAATCTACGCGACGCGCAAGACGGTCGGTCAGTACAAGGTGGATGTTGCGGCCGAGCGCATTAAAGACATCAACCCGGACGCCGTGGTGCGCACATACAAGACATTCTACACGCCCGAAACGGCCGACCAGTTTGATTTTAAACACTACGATTATATTGTGGACGCCATTGACACGGTGACAGGCAAGATTGCGCTTGTGATGAACGCAAAAGCGGCGAAAACGCCGATCATCTGCTCCATGGGTGCTGGCAACAAGGTAGACCCGACCGCGTTTGAAGTGACAGACCTATACAAGACCTCCGTTTGTCCGCTGGCAAAGGTTATGCGCAACGAACTGAAAAAGCGCGGCGTGCGCAAGCTGAAAGTGGTTTACTCCAAAGAGCTGCCCATCACGCCCGTGGACGACATGGCCATAAGCTGCCGCACGCACTGCATCTGCCCGCCGGGCACCGAGAGAAAGTGCACGCAGCGCCGTCAGGTGCCGGGCAGCAACGCTTTTGTGCCGTCCGTTGTGGGACTCATCATCGCGGGCGAAGTCATCAAAGATCTGACCGGCTTTAAAGGCCGCGGCATCGGCGCATAATCTACTTGGATTACGCCGCAAATACGCCTGCTCCGTGGAAAGCACCCCCTTCCGCGCGGTGTATGCCGTGAGCCGCGACCGTAAAAATGCGCTGAACTCTTGGCGCATCCGTTTAAGCCATCCGATGACCGAGGATGAACTCGATGAATTTTAGAGGATCTTCGACAAGCTATATTTGGAGTTTACATAAAATGGAAAGAGAACTTGAACCCTACCAGCGCGTTGAGCGCAGTATACAAAAGAAATTCCGCAAGTCGATCTGGGTCCCGTTCATCGCTGCGGTAAAGCGTTACGAGCTCATTCAGGAAAACGACAAGATTGCGGTGTGCATCTCCGGCGGCAAGGATTCCATGCTGATGGCAAAGCTTTTGCAGGAGTTGCAAAAATACAGCGAAGTTCCGTTTGAGCTTGTGTACCTTGTGATGGACCCGGGCTACAATGAGCTGAACCGTAAGAAAATCGAAAGCAATGCGGCATTACTGCACATTCCGATCACGATTTTTGAGACCGATATTTTTTCTGTGGCAAACAACACCGAAAAGAACCCGTGCTATTTGTGTGCAAAAATGCGCCGCGGACATTTATACAGCAAAGCGAAGTTGCTCGGCTGCAACAAGATCGCACTTGGACATCATTTCAGTGACGTTGTGGAAACCACCGTGATGAGCATGTTTTACGGTGCGCAATTACAGGCGATGCCACCAAAGCTGCACAGCCAGAATTTTGAAGGTATGGAGCTTATTCGTCCCATGTATTGCATCCATGAAGACGACATTTTATCATGGAAAAGATACAACGATTTGGAGTTTATCCAGTGTGCATGCCGCTTTACGGAAAACTGCGCAACGTGTGACCATGACGTAAGCGTCTCTAAGCGGCAGGAAACAAAGCTTTTATTGCGCCGCTTAAAACGCGATAATCCGAATATAGAAAAGAGTATTTTCAACAGCATCCATTCCGTTTGTCTCGACACGATGGTCGGATATAAATCACGCGGTGTGACACACACGTTCACCGAGATCTACAACACCCGCACGGAAGAACTGAAAGAAGAATCAAAAGAAGACGAATAACACAAAGGGCGAACAGCGGAAATCTCCGGCTGCTCGCCTTTCGTTACAGCAAAACAGTTAGATTCTACTAACCCTCAAGAAGTTTTATTTACTTTATGTAGTTGACAGTGCGTTTTAGTTGTGCTATCCTCTATTTTAGTTGAACATACAACTAAACGTTTTTATCTGAAACGGAGGCACAGCTCTATGGACAACACAGAGCGTAAGATAACCAAGATCGCCCGTGAAGCCAATCGGTTTACGGTGCAGACGATGAAAGAAGACGGCATAGGCACAGCGGAAATGGATGTGATCCACTTTGTACGGCATAACCCCGGTACAACACAAAAAGAAATGTGGGAAGCGCTGAAGATCGACAAGGGCGCAACGGCGCGTCGCGTGGCGCGGCTGGAGGAAAAGGGCTACCTCACCCGCGAGCCGAATCCTCTGGACGGCAGAAGTCAGCTGCTCTACCCCACTGAAAAAGCCGAAGCGCTCCGCAACTCCAAGGCGGAAATTGAGGGTTCGTTTTACGAGTGGCTGCTCGACGGCCTGCCTGACGACGAAAAAGAGGTGTTCTGCAAAACACTGAACACCCTCTATTTAAAATCCAAGGAAGAACGCCGCGCAGGTTTTCTGCATGTCGCGCAGCGCGTAAAAGAGAAAGAGGCACAAAATGAAGACAAATAAGAAGTCTGCGGAGTTTCAACCGAACCGTGTCCTCTCTTACTTTAAGGCAGAGTGGAGAGCACTGCTGATTGTCACAGTCTCCGGCCTGATCTACAATATCGGTCTTTTGACCGGGCCGTGGTTTGAGGGCACGATGACCGGGTACCTTGTAGAGATTTTAAACGGTACCGGACAGTTTTCCGGCATGCTGATGCTCGTCATCAGCTTTGCGGTCGTCACGGCGGTCGTGCAGATCTCACGCTACGTGAAGCGCTTTTACGTACGCCGCTTTGCAAACAATGTGAATCGCCGCATGAAAGAAACTTTGTACGGCAGCCTTGTGAAAAAAAGCCGTGCAAGCCTGCGCGAAGAAGGCGAAGGCAATATCATGACGAAGGCCATTCTTGACGTAGACGACTGCGTGGAGGGCATGCGTAAATTCACGACCGAGATTTTCGACACCGGTGTGGCGCTGACAGCATACCTCTGCATGCTGCTGTGGTATGATTGGCGTTTGACTATTTTGTGCATGCTTTTCCCGCCAATCTCGTATGTTACGGCGGAAAAGATGAAAAAAGTCATTCAAAAAGCCGGCGCGGCGTACAAGGAGCAATCCGGCCGGCTGAGCACCGCCACTCTGGACCGTGCAGAAAATGCCATGACCTATCGCGTTTTCGGTCTTGAAAAAAAGCGTCAGGCCGTATACGAAGAAAACCTGACGAGCTATGAAAAAGCAGCCGTGAAAGCGAACATCTGGAACGCTGCCATGCCGCCGATCTACCGCATCATCTCTATGGCGGGCGTGTTCTTTATTTTGTATTTCGGCCAGAAGAATGTGCTTGGTACCGGCTGGCAAGCATGGAGTATTGCTTCGTTTACAACGTTCCTTGTATGCTTTGTAAAGCTTTCCGTAAAATCCTCCAGCGCCGCAAAGCTCTTTAACGCGGTGCACAAGGCGCAGGTCTCTTGGAACCGCATCAAGCCCCTGCTACCGCAGGAAGAGGAAAACGAGACCGATGAAGTCAAAGTAAAGAAAACGCCCGTTGAGGCGCTCAAGGTCAAGCACCTGAGCTTTACATACCCGGACGGCAAGAAAATTCTCGACGATATTTCGTTCTCGGCGAAAAAGGGCCAGATCATCGGCATCACCGGCGCAGTCGCATGCGGCAAATCGACGCTCGGCAAGGCGTTTTTGTGTGAATATCCGTACGAAGGCCACATCACGGTGGACGGCGCAGAGCTGCAAAACATGGAGCAAAGCGTGCGCACGGGCATCGTCGGCTACCTTGGGCACGACCCGGAGCTCTTTAACGACAGCGTGGAAAACAACGTTCTGCTCGGCGACAGCAAAAACAGCGATACGTATTTAAACGCTGCGTGCATGAAGCAGGAGGTCGCGGAAATGACCGACGGCAAAAATACGCTCATCGGCAGCGGCGGCGCGTACCTTTCCGGCGGTCAGGCAAAGCGCCTTGCGTTTGCCCGCACGCTGTGCCACGATACGCCGATCCTCATTCTGGACGATCCGTTCTCCGCGCTCGATAAGAACACGGAAAAGCAGGCGTTCGTCAATTTGCAAGCGCTCGCAAAAGACAGCATCGTGCTTTTGATTTCGCACAGGTTATACCTTTTCCCGGAGATGGACGGCGTGATCTGGATGGAAAACGGCAAGGCCGTGACCGGCACACACGAAGAGCTGCTGAAAATCGTCCCCGAATACGAAAACCTGTATACATCGCAAGTCCATACCACAGAGAACGGAGGTGCCGAACATGACGCGCAAAAAACAAGTGAAAACGGTGATCTTTGACACCGTAAAAAAGCAAAAAGGCCTTTCCCTCGGCATTGTTTCGGCCGTTATCGGCGCTGTTGTGTTCGCACTTATCCCGCCGCTGATCTTAGCCGATATTGTGGACTCCATCACAGCCGGAACCGACGCCGCATTCGCACGTATCCTACTGTATTTCGCCATGCTGGCGCTCACCGGGTTCACAGAATCCGCGCGTGAAAGTCTGCTCGTGGTATTCGGCCAGAAAATCACCCACGCGCTACGCAGCAGCTTAATGGACAAATTTACACACCTTACCGCCGACAACATGACAAAACAGGAGCCCGGCACGCTCGTTTCCCGCTTTGTCGGCGATGTCGATACCGTTGAAACCCTATTCTCCTCCGGTATCATCAGTATGTTTGCCGATGCGTGCAGAATCATCAGTATTCTGGTCGTTATCTGGTTCCAAAACCGCGGTCTGGCGATCGTATTGCTCGTTTTGCTGCCGTTCCTGTTCTGCTTCACGCGCCACGTGCAGAAAAATATGCTGGCAGCGCAGATTGAAAACCGCAAGGCCGTGGGCCGCGCTTCGGGCCACGTGCCGGAAACACTGCACAACATCCGCACCATTCACTGCCTCGGCAAAGAGAAGTACATGGAAAAGCGCTATGACACGTACATCAATGAGAGCTACCGCGCTATGGAAAAGACGAACTTCTATGATGCCGTCTACTCCCCCGTTATCCTCATTACGAACGCGGTGGTCGTCGCCGTCGTCATGCTGCTTTCCGCTTCCGGCAACACCACCGTGCTGACGTTGTTCGGTATGTCCGCCGGTACAGCTGTTGCCGTTATCAACTATATTTCGCAGATCTTCACGCCGGTTGAAAGCCTTGGCATGGAGATTCAGACCATCCAGTCCGCGTTGGCGGGCATCCACCGCATCAACGAGTTCTTCGCGCTGGAAGAAAATCCCGATACCGTACCGACACATGAGCCGAAGACCATCACCGCAAGAAGCGGAAGCGTGCCGTTTGTCGAGTTCCGCGATGTCACGTTCGGCTACGATAAGCGCATGGTGCTGGATCACTTGAGCTTTAAAGTCATGGACGGCGATCAGGCCACGCTGACCGGCCGCACCGGCGCCGGCAAGAGTACCATCTTCAAGCTTCTTCTCGGTCTTTATAAGCCGCAGAGCGGCGAGGTGCTCATTCACGGCGTGCCGGCGGCCGATATCCGCGATGATGAACGCCGCCGTCTGTTCGGCTGCGTGGAGCAGACGTTCCACATGGTGCCGGGCACCGTGCGCGATCAGATCACGCTATATGACAGCACAATCAGCGATGAAGCCGTGCACACTGCGGCGGAGCTCACCGGGCTCAAGGATACGATTGAAAGCATGGAAAAAGGCTACGACACGCGTTGTACCGATGATCTGTTCTCGCAGGGTCAGTGGCAGCTTTTGTCCATCGCAAGAGCTGCAGCAGCCACACCGAGCATGCTGCTGTTCGATGAGATCACCGCAAACCTTGACGCCGAGACCGAACGCGCCGTGCTTTCCGCTTTGAAACGCGTAGCGGAAAACCGCACCGTCATTTCCATCTCGCACAGAACTTCTGCCGAACTTGGTCGCATCATCGCTCTGACAGATTAAACACAACACACAAAAGGCGAACCGTTCTTTACCAGAACGGCTCGCTTTTTAATTTACATAAATTTATTCAGTTTACATAATCCGATTTTGTGCTTGGCTGGATTACTGGGATCAATGCGCTGTTATGTATATACTTATTCAACGGAATACAATCCGCATACGAGAGCGTTTCGTTCCACGGGTCAAACTCAAAAAGCAGCAAACTATTCGCTTTATCCGTACTTGTGTATGCGACTGAAAAGTAAATTTTTGAGTTCACCACAATGACCTTATCAAATTGCAGCTGCGTAGTCGGACTCCACAGATAGTTCGTTGCGCCCACTGCTTCATTCACTGCTTTTTCTTTCTCAAGCTCCGCGGATAATTCTTCTTGATAGATCTCATACAGCTGCTTTGCGTATTCGTTATTCAGCTCGTCCAATCCGAAGCTCCAACGCCGGTCGGTTTTATAATTGCCGAGCGATAATGTCTCGCCGTTGTCGCGTACCTCTGCCCACACGTCGTTTTCGTAGAGGTGATATTCGTCCATGCGCACAGCCCGCACCTCGTCGATCATCATGTTATACTCGAACACATGGTCATAATCCGCCAGCGCAAGCTTTCGGTCGATCCAGAAAAAGCCGAGATAGTGGATATCCGGGATTTCCATGCAGGTGTTCGGGATTTGGTTCAACGAATCAGAAGCTCTATAATCATATTTTTTAAGGCCTGGTAAATTGATCAGCGAAGTAGAAAACAACAACTTGCGATCTTCTCTTTCGGGATAGGTTTCCGAAACCACGGAATAATCCAAAGTATGAGTATACCCTTTTGTATTCCCAATTTGATACCCCGAATTTACCGTTGTGGTCATGACAGTCGAGCTCGGCGCGACATAATAGATTCGACCGTTGTATATCGCCGCGATCTCGGATTCCCATACAAGATCATTTTTGCCGCAGCTGAGCTGCTGAATTTCGCCTTTGCGTTTCAGATAGATGCGCTCGTCCACAACGGCAACCGGCGCGCTCACCTGCCGCTCCCAGTCTTTGAATTCGTCGTACAGCTTCATGTTGTTTTTGCCCGTTTCACCGATGAACTCGATTTTCGATTTAAATAATCCCGCTGTGACTGTTGCACCGCAGCCGGAAAGCAAAAGCACCACTGTTAAAACACCGGAAAGAAGCCGTTTGTAAGCTTTCATTCTCTCCCCCTCCAAAGCAATCCAATTTACATAACATTTTATAATCATATTCTTTTATATCCGTACATGGAACACCGCTGTTTCGTATCTTATAATCCAATCATACCATGTTGCTCGCGAAATGTCCACTTTTTTTAATTTAGAGCAATTTTTTCTATGCGAAAATCATACAAAACTGATTAAAGCTGATTATACCGCTTAAAACCGCCCATACTCCTGTTTGCAAGCGCCGCAAAAATTGCAAATTGTGGAGGTGCTTTTATGTATGCGTATGCGCAGAGCAAAGTGGAGATTTGCGGAGTGAACACGGCAAAGCTGCAAACCCTAAAAAATGACGAGATGCGCGAGCTTTTAGACCGCAGCCATCACGGCGATAAAGATGCGCGCGATAAGCTGATCTGCGGCAATTTACGTTTGGTGCTCAGCGTCATCCAGCGCTTTACAAGCCGCGGCGAAAACCCGGATGACCTCTTTCAGGTGGGCTGCATCGGGCTCATCAAGGCCATCGATAATTTCGACCCAAGCCACGAGGTAATGTTCTCCACCTACGGCGTGCCGATGATCTCCGGCGAAGTGAAACGCTTTCTGCGCGACAACAACGCCGTGCGCGTCAGCCGTTCCATGCGCGACACGGCGTACCGCGCCATGCAGATCAAAGAGCAGCTGACGAACGAAAACGGTAAAGAGCCGAACATCACGGAAATCGCAAAGCGCATGGAGCTGCCGCCCGAAGACATCGTCATCGCGCTCGAATCCATCGTGGAGCCGGTGTCCCTTTACGAGCCGGTGTTTTCCGACGGCGGCGACACCATTTATATTATGGATCAGGTGAAAGGCGGCACGACGGACGGCGACTGGCTGGAGGAAATTGCCATGCGCGAGGCGATTCGCGATCTGACCGATCGCGAGCGAAAAATTCTTTCCATGCGGTTCATCGACGGCAAAACACAGACCGAAGTCGCCGGGGAGATTGGCATCTCGCAGGCACAGGTCTCACGCTTGGAAAAAGGCGCGATGAGCCGCATTAAAGCAGAGCTGTAAGCCAGAACGGCAAGGGAATTCCCCTGCCGCATACATAAAAACGCAGGCTTATGAATAGTCTGCGTTTTATCTGTTTTAATTCAAGTTTTGTAGCGGTTCGGATAAAATCTCGCGAAGTTTTTGCTCTGTCTCAGCTGTTTTGGGGCAGGAGCCTTGCGATGTCATGGGGCTGCCACCGCCTTTTGCGCCGAGCAAAGCGTTGATTTTCTGTGCGGCGGCGCGGCAGTCGAGCGCGCCGTTTTTGCCGCGCGCGCAAATATAGCGCAAACGGTCACTTTCATTGCAGAACAGCACAGCAGAGAAATTATCGTCCGCACAAAGCGTTTCGGCAATCGTTTTGCATGCGTCAAAATCGGCCGGCAGGTATGCCGCAATGAAATTCTCCTGTGCTTCGGCATGCAGCTTTTCGCTGTGCAATTTTGCAAGCTGCGCGTTTTTCTCGCGGAGCTTCTGGTTCAGGCCCTGCACCTGTTCTTCCTTGCGAGCGAGCGCGTCGAACACGCCGTCCGGCTTTACGGAAAGCGCAGCGGCGGTACGGCGCAGCTCGGCGTTTTCCTTTGTGAAGTGCTCCAGCGCCAGCACGCCGCAGGCGAACGTGATGCGGCAGCCGGATTTATACCGCGCATGCTCTAAAACCTTGATTAGGCCGACCGGTGCGGTGCTCATGAAGTGCGTGCCACAGCAGGTGCACATTTCGGTGTGATCACCGTCTTCCACCTCCACGATGCGTACCTCGCCGTGCAGCTTCTCATTTTTCTTGCGCAGCGGCAGATTCTGAAGCTCGGAAGCGTCCACATTAAAAATACGCACGGGCGCGTTTTTCCAAACGAGTTCATTTGCGTATTTTTCGCCGGCCTCGATCTCCTCATCCGATAAATCGTGGTCAAGGTCAATGGTCACGACGTCTCCCGCCATGTGAAAGCCGACGTTTTCCGCGCCGAACAGCACGTCATAGGCATGCGAAAGCAGGTGTTCGCCCGTGTGCTGCTGGGTGTATTTCAAACGCTTTGCGGCATCCACTTTGAGCGTGACGATTTCGCCCACCGCAAACGACTTTCCTGTGCGGTGCAGCACCGTGCCGTTCGCTTCAAAGCAGTGCGTGACCGGCACAAAGCCCTGCATAGGGTCGTAAACCGTGCCGATGTCGCTCAGCTGCCCGCCGCCCTCCGGAAAAAACGGTGTGCGGTCAGTCTCAAGGTCATAGCCGTCGTTTTTGTTCGGCGTACAGCTCACAACACGCGCGGTGCATTCGAGCATCTCCGGCGCGGTGAGATACAATTTTTCGCAGCTCATTTATGTACTCCTTTTGTAAAACGAGGTGCCGCCGCAGCCGCACCCCGCCTATTCTATGTTTAATTCAGTTTAATTCAAAATGTTCCGCAAGCTTTTGAAGCACTTCTTCGCGCGTATCGCGCTCTGTGTTTTCCCGTATCAGCGTGAAAAATCCGCTGTGCAGATAAGCTTCATACACCTCCGGGCTGTTCACCGACGCAATACACGCTTTGAAATTTTCAAACGCCGCTTCCGGGTTCGAGCACTTTTCGATCTCTTTCAGCAAAAACTGCTTTTCCGGATCGCCGCGGTTAAAAAACGATGCAACAGACATACTTTGCGGTGAGAGCATCACCGCCACATGGTTCGGCTCTGCGATTTTATGCAAGGTATCAAGCGGGATATTGGTATCGACTATGACTTTTCTGTCGCCCGAAAGTCGAATCAGCTCGGCGACTTCAAATTCCGCTACTTCTTCCGAGACGCCGTTATACCAATCATAAAATTCCTTCGGCGTGCGGGAAACGTAGTGCTGCCAACTCGGCATCGTGTTGAAATAATTCAAGTTTGGCTGATTCTGTTCGTCAACGGCGGACAAGATCGTGTCCATGTTGTAATTTTCTTCGCAGTGCAGCATGTTGTACTTTTTTGATAACATGCTGCACATGGTCGATTTTCCGGCATATGCCGTGCCGGTGATAAAATAGCAGTTTTTAAGATAGAATTTTAAAATATTATCTTGAATTTTCATGTATATAGCTCCTTTTTGACATAACAAACTTAGGGTCTCTTAACCCAATTTCAAACGACTGATTTCTCAGCGGATGCGGTTGTTGTTATACAAAAAGCTGCAATACATAAAGTGTTCTCCTTTGCTAAAGCTGAATTTCGCTTCGGTATTTTCAGTATAGCATAGAAAACTCTAAAAGGCTACCGAAAAATGAAAAAATGCGCCGGACGCCCGACGCATCTTGAATTTTCAGCTTATCTGCCGCAGCACTTCTTGTACTTTTTGCCGCTGCCGCAGGGGCACGGATCGTTGCGGCCGACCTTCGGACCCTTTACGATCGTGGTGGAAGCCTTCTGTGCCTTGTAGAGCTCCTTGCGCTTCTCTTCGGTGAGAATGGAATCCCACTGCGGGAGCTTATACAGCCACTCGGCCTTTGCGCCGACCATGTTGTAATAGAGCTTCTCTGGCTCGTAATCAAGGGAAACCTCCGTCTCGGCGGTCATGTTCTCCAGGTCGTTTTCCGCCTTGAGACTCTCGTTGATGCCGTCAAGGTAACCGGTCATTTCGATGATATCCACGCCGAAGTGGTCAGCGAGTGCCTGTACGGTGCCGCTCTTCGGAGCTTCGCCCTTGAGGAGCTTCTCGTAAAAATCCCTTTCTCTAAGGAAATATTGTGTCCAGTACTGTTCTGCGCCGGGTTCTGCGGACTTCTTGTCTGCAAAATCCTGCCAATCCTTAAAAAGTGCCATGATGCTTCATCCTTTTCGTATCTTTTAAGCGGCTTTCGGTTATCCCCTGAAAGTCTATTTTTGATTATAACCGAATCCGCTGCTTTTTTCAAGCAGAAACTACCCTAATATATTGAAAAATAGTGTCAAACGTGCTATTCTTATAAAAAAATCCCGATTATATTTCGATTTTTTAGTTGAATTTCTATTTTTTGAGCACAAGGAGACAAAAATGGAACCGAACAACGAGCGCAAAACGCCCGCGGGCGAACAAAATGAACTCTTTAAAAAGCAGGTCTTCAGCGATGAGACGCTGCGCACCGCAGATCCCGATGAAGAAGAAACCGGTGAGCAGCATTTTGAAACGCTCACTTTCGATAAACCCGCCGTGCTCGACGAACGCTTTGCCGCGCGCAAAGCGGAACGCGAAACCGCACAGCCGCCGCAGGCAAAACCGGCGGCTCCTCGTCCCGCCGCAAAGCCGGTAAAGCGCCAAGTGCCCGCCGCACAGAAAAACAAATCCGTTTCTCATGAGCGCAGATTGTACAGCGGCGAAACACCGTCCGACGCAGCATTGCGCATCACGCGGCAGATTGCGGCGCTTGTGCTGTGCCTGCTGCTTGTGTGCGGCGGCTTCTGGGCAAAGGGCACCGTGTGGGACATTTGGACCGACCGCAATATTGAAGACGTGCAGAAAAGCACGTATTACAGTGCTGCCGCAAACAGTGCACAACTTCGCTTAGATCAGAATCTCCCCATCGGTTACGACGCCGCGCAGGCTGTATGTATTTCTTTGGGACAGCCCATTTCGTCTTCCGCTATCCCCGCAAAAGCAGATGACAAAGACACGCTCATCTTCCCCGCAGACCTTACGGGCAGTATGGAAACGGCGCTCGGCAGCCAAAAGCTGCAGCTTGAAACCGGCCTTACGAACACCGATCTTTTCAAAGAAATCTACAAAAGCCTCAAGAAAAAGAAGCCCGTCATCGCGCTGATGCTCGTCGCTGACGCAGAATCGGCCAAGCTGCAATACGGTGTTGTGACCGGTCTTGATGTCCGCAACAACCGCGTGACCGTGGCGCTCAGCGAAGGCGTGGACACGTACACGCTGGCGGAGTTCGTCGCTGCCACACGCTTTGAAAACACGAAGAACATCCCGCTTCGTTTGCGGTTTTCGCTGCTTTTCGGTACACTTTCCCGCAACACGGCGATCTTTTTAAAATGAGCGGGCTGAAGATTACTCTCCCCGCGCCGTGCGCGTTCATCCTCTCCCGCCTACACGAAAACGGTTTTGAGGCCTACGCCGTCGGCGGGTGCGTGCGCGACAGCTTACTGCACAAAACGCCGCACGATTGGGACATCACGACCGCGGCAAAGCCGGAAAAAATCATCGAGCTTTTTTCCGACATTCCCGTTTTAGAGACCGGCCTTAAGCACGGTACGGTGACACTGCTCATCGACCACGAACCGTACGAGGTAACGACGTTTCGCGTAGACGGCGATTACACAGACGGCCGCCACCCGGACAGCGTTGCATTCACGACCGATATTCGGGATGACCTTGCGCGGCGCGACCTGACGATCAACGCCATGGCCTACAGCCCCGCAACCGGAATCATTGACCCGTTCGGCGGGCAGGAAGACCTGAAAAATGAAATCATTCGTTGCGTGGGCGACCCGCACAAGCGCTTTTCGGAAGATGCGCTGCGCCTGATGCGCACGATTCGTTTCGCGGCTGTACTCGGATTTA
This sequence comes from Hominenteromicrobium mulieris, assembly GCF_046197855.1. GTDB lineage: Bacteria > Bacillota > Clostridia > Oscillospirales > Acutalibacteraceae > Hominenteromicrobium > Hominenteromicrobium mulieris. Next base: position 2,077,548 of record NZ_CP173188.1, read on the forward strand.
CGGTCGAGCCCGAAACGCTGCGCGCCGTGCACGACCTGCATGAAACGATCGGGCGCGTCGCAAAAGAGCGTATTTTCACGGAGCTTTTAAAGACCGTCTGCGCACCGTATGCCGTCGAGGCGCTGCGTGCCGCGCCGGAGTTGTTTTTTTGCGCCGTGCCGCAGCTCAAAAATCTCCAGGATGTGCCGCAAAACAGCAAATATCACATGTACGACGTATGGGAGCACACGCTGCACGCGCTCGAAAGTATCGGCACAGATGACCCCATCGCCTGCCTTGCGATTTTATTTCACGATGTCGGCAAAAAAGCCGTCCGCACGACGGGTGAAGACGGTTATGACCACTTTTTCGGGCACGCGGAGAAAAGCGCCGCGTTCACCGATGAAGCTCTGCGCGCGCTGCACTGCGACAACAAAACGCGCGAAAACGTCGTGGAGCTTGTTTTGCTGCACGATACCGCTTTTCCGAAGCGCACGGCAAAGTTCCGCCGCCTGCTCGCAAAGCTCGGCTATGAGCAGTTCTACCGCTTGCTCGCCGTAAGCCGTGCTGACAGCTTAGCGCACGCGCCGTGGTGCATCGAAGGCCGTTGCAAAGCGCTTGCGGATGCCAAAAGCGAAGCCGAAGCGCTGCAAAAAGCGGATTTCTGCTTATCTCTGCGCCAACTCAAAATCACCGGCAAAGACCTGCAAGCGTTTGGATTTCAGGGCAAAGCAATCGGCGAAGCCCTAAACAAACTCTTAGACGCTGTGCTGTGCGGCCAGCTTCCGAATGACCGCGAAGTCTTGCTTTTGCACCTTGAACGGTACACACAAAAACACAAATAAAGTGCAAACCGCGCCGCTCGGAGCTTTTCCGAAACGGCGCGGTTTTTTCGGCCTTTACTTATATGTATCGTAAAGGCCGAAGCTGATACCGATGGCTTCGTTGACGCGCTGCATGGCGTCGTCATCGAGCTTGCCCATTTTTTCTTTTAAACGGTGCTTATCAATGGTACGGACCTGCTCCAAAAGCACAATGGAATCCTTTTGCAGGCCGGTGCGCTCAGCATGGAGCGCAATGTGCGTGGGCAGGTTTGTTTTGTCGCGCTGGCTCGTGATGGCCGCCGCGATCACCGTGGGACTGAACCGGTTGCCCACATCGTTCTGCACAATAAGCACGGGGCGCACGCCGCCCTGCTCGCTGCCCACCACGGGGCTTAAATCTGCGTAGTAAATATCGCCTCTGTGTACATTCACGGTTTTCACACTCCGAACAGAATTTGCATCAACGCCCGCGGCGCTACTTATATTCTTGCCCGTTTTTTCGGCGCTTAAACACGCCTGTTCCATTCTATTACAAAGTTGTGTGTTCCGTGCAAAATGCGCAGGATTTATTTGCCCTCAATCTGCAAAAAGACCTGCGGCAATTTTTCGATGAGGTCTGTCGGCAACATACCATGCTGCGAAAGCGCTTCGGCGCAAAGGTCACCCGCCGCACCGTGAATGCACACGGCGGAATATGCCGCTTCAAACGGCTGCATATTCTGCGCGCACAACGCACCTGTGATGCCGACCAAAACATCGCCGCTGCCGCCCTTTGCCATGCCGGGGTTGCCCGTTGTGTTCACACGCGTTTCACCGCTCGGCGCTGCGATAATTGTGCCCGCACCCTTTAGCACGGTGATAACGCGGTACGTCTGCGCAAAGACACGTGCAGTCTGCAAACGGTCGGCACGCAGCTCTGCCATGGTGCGGCCGTTTAGACGGCACATTTCCCCCGGGTGCGGCGTGATGATGACCGGGGCTTGCGGCACAAGTAGTTTTTCCGGCGTTTTGGCAAGGATATTCAGCGCGTCCGCATCCAGAACGACCGTCCCGTGCGCATTTTCGAGTACGGCATCCACAAGCTTTGCCGCATACGGCGCCGTGCCGAGCCCGCAGCCCACAAGGCACGCACTCGCCTTATCGATAGCATCAAGCACCGCTTCACCCGGCGCTTCCGTGGGGTCATACAGCGTGAAGATTGCCTCCGGCACGGCGGGAGCCAAGATTGGGTACAGCGCATGCGGAATGGCGATGTTCAAAAGTCCCACACCGCTGCGCAGCGCCGCACGCGCAGCCATGATGCACGCACCTGCCATGCCCACGCTGCCGCAGATCATTAAAAGCCGCCCGTATGTGCCCTTGTGCCCCTCCGGGTCGCGCTTCGGGAACAGCGGGCAAATGTTGCCGAGCAAAACGGATTCCGTGTCACACGGCAGCATCTCAAGGTGCTCCTCCTTGATGCCCACCTGACGCACAACGGTCATGCCGCCGAAGCCCGCTGCCGGGTACACAACGCCCGCCGGCTTCATCGCCGTAAACGTCACCGTAAGGTCTGCCTTAAAGCACGCGCCCTCCACCGCGCCGGTATCACACACCGCGCCGCTTGGAATATCCACGGAAATGTGAAACGCTTTTTTATTTTCCGCTGCACGCGCAAGCAAAGGCTCCATCACGCTCGGCAGACGGCCGTGAAAGCTGAAGCCGAACACCGCATCGATGATGACGTCCGCCGCGTCTACCGCGCCGCCTGCCGTGCGGTACATGATGATCTCAATGCCGCGGCCCATTTTGTCATACGCCTGCTTTGCAAGGTCGGAGGCCGGTGCGCCCTGCATCAAAACGACCGTCACCTTTGCGCCCTCGGCCGCCAATAAGCGCGCCGCCACAAAGCCGTCGCCGCCGTTGTTGCCTTTGCCGCACAAAATGACCGTTTTCTTGCCTGTGACGTCCATTTTCTCTGTCACTGCTGCCGCCACCTCGGCGCCCGCGTTCTCCATAAGCGTTTCCATGGAAACGCCGGATTCCACCGCGCACGACTCCAGCCCTCTGATCTCTGCCGCTGTCAATACCCGCATATACCTGCCTCTTTTCCGTAGCATTCTATGCTTTAATGGTATCATTTTCCCGTGCGGTTTTCAACTATGGAAGCGGTGAAAATTAAAATCATTTTCGCGCCGCACGGAAAAGCGCCCCGTCACCGGAAAATCTCCGATAACGGGGCGCTTCACATTTTGAAATTTAGTTTCTGCCGAAGATTTCAAACTTTAATCTTCTGTCCATAAACGGCTTGATGGCATCGATGCAGCGCTCGTCCGGCGAGAACACAAGAAGCGTCAAGCCGGTCTTGCGGCTCTTTGCAATGATGTACCACGCGTCCTTGCCGTCGTCCGTCTCCGCCGCGAAGATGGTCTTGTCCACACGCTTACCTTTTAACTTCTGCGCATTCTCCGTGTACTTACCCATCTCTTCAATCGCCTTGGCATCGAAAGACGTGAGACGTTTACGGCTTCTGCGGTTGATGATCTTATCTACCGCAATGTCGCCGTTCGTGATGCTGTACTCAAACTCCAGACTGCGCGAGGAGATGACGTAGTACACGCCATAAATCACGCCGCAGATCACGAGGAACGGGATCATCGGCGAAACCGGCGTCAGGAAAATGCTGACAAAAATCAAGATCGCGCCGAGGATCGACACGCCGAGCGACATCAAAACATCCTTGCTGCCGGTCTTCTTTTTCACCATGTATTCCACAAACACATCTGTCATCATACTGTAAATTACCTTCCGTTTCCATAATTCAATATTGTCATTGTACCATAACCCACACGGAAGTTCAACTGCGTAATTTGTGAATTTTTATCGAATATTACGAATACCGTGCGATAACCTCAAAACTCTGTCCATAAAATCCCGCGAAAGGCTTGAAAACCGAAAATTTCTATGCTAAAATAACAGTGTTGCGTCGCGAGGATACAAACGACGCCGAACAGTGAAACGCGATGAAAAAGAAAAGTAGCCTGTTTTTCGTGGGCAGAGAGGGTGCGCCGTCGGCTGAAAACGCACCTGCATTGAGTATAGGTGAAGTTCTCTTTGGAGCGGTGCGGCTGAAATTAAAGTAGGCTGCAACGGGTAGCTGCGTTAAAGGCTTTCAGAGGGCGCAATGCGCCGAAATTGGGTGGTACCGCGAGCGTTCCGGCTCGCCCCATGTTTTGTGCATGGGGCGGGCTTTTTTCATGCTCACCGTTCGGTACAAAACGGAAATCATTTATGAAAGGATATATTGATATGGGAATCAAAGAAAGCATTTCCGAGCTGCGCCAGAAGTTTGACGCAGACCTTTCCGAAGTGCGCGACAGCGAATCCATCGAAAAGCTGCGCGTTTCGTATCTCGGCAAAAAAGGCTCTGTCACCGAGCTTTTAAAGGGCCTTAAAGACCTTTCCGGCGCGGAGAAAAAAGAATTCGGCCAGACCATCAACACGCTCAAGCGCGAGGTCGACGAACGCATCACAGCACACGTGGAGCGCATCCGGCAGGAGGAGGAAGACCGCCTTGTCAACAGCGCAGAGCAATATGATGTCACGCTGCCGATGGATACCGACTGCGGCTCCTATCACCCCATCACGCTCGTGCAGCGCGAGCTGGAAGAAATTTTCGCTTCCATGGGCTTTACGATTGAAGACTACCGCGAGGTCGTAACGGATTACAACTGCTTTGAGGCATTGAACATTCCGAAGCATCACCCCGCCCGCGACATGCAGGACACCTACTATCTCGATAACGGTCAGCTGTTGAAGACCCACACCTCGGCCGCGCAGAACACCATCATGAAAAAGTACGGTGCACCGCTGCGTGCCATCTTCCCGGGTCGCTGCTTCCGCAACGAAAGCACAGACGCTTCCCACGAGAACACGTTTTTCCAGATGGAAGGCATCATGATTGATAAAGACATCTCCATTTCGAACCTCATCTACTTCATGAAGACCATGCTTTCTAAGGTCTTTAAGCAGGACGTACAGGTTCGCCTGCGCCCGGGCTTCTTCCCGTTCGTTGAGCCGGGCTTTGAGCTTGACATCAGCTGCCACATCTGCGGCGGCAAGGGCTGCTCCACCTGCCACGGTTCCGGCTGGATTGAGCTTTGCCCGTGCGGTATGATTCACCCGAACGTGTTGCGCGCCGGCGGCATCGACCCCGATGAATACACCGGCTTCGCGTTTGGTCTCGGCCTTACCCGCCTTGCCATGATGCGCTACGGCATCAAAGATATCCGCGACCTCAACAGCGGCAATCTGAAGGTGCTCTCGCAGTTCAACCACGAATAAGAAAAGGAGTCGTTATAATGCTGATTTCAATGAACTGGATCAACGACTTCGTTGATCTTTCCGGTCTGGACCTTGAAAAGCTGATTCACCAATTCACGCTTTCCACTGCAGAGGTCGAAGACATCTATTATATGGGCCGCGACATCAAAGATGTTGTTGTTGCGCGTATCGTTTTCATCGAAAACCACCCGGATTCCAAAAAACTGCACCTCTTGAAGGTTGATGCAGGCGACAAGGTTTATGACTGCGTATGCGGCGCACCAAACGTGCGCGAGGGCATGCTTGTTGCCTTTGCCCGCGAAGGCGGCTCCGTTTCCGGCATGGAGATCACCTGCGCAAAAATTGCAGGCTATGAATCGCACGGCATGTGCTGCTCCGAAAAAGAACTTGGCATCAGCGCCGACCACAGCGGACTGTGGGAGATCACGGATGACCTGCCGCTCGGCACACAGATTACGGACGCGTACGGCGTAAAGGACGTTGTGTTCGAGGTCGATAATAAGTCTCTGACGAACCGCCCGGACCTTTGGGGTCACTACGGCATCGCGCGCGAATTTGCAGCGCTGACCAATCGCGAATTAAAGCCGGTCAGCCGCATGGATCTCACCCCCTACGCTTCTCTGCCGGGCATCGATATCGATATCCGCGATAAAGAGCTCTGCTACCGCTACACGGGCCTCAAGGTGCGCAACATCACGAAGAAGGTCAGCCCGGTTGATATGCGCATTCGTCTCTTTTACTGCGGCATGCGTGCCATCAACCTGCTTGCCGACCTCACAAACTACCTCATGCTCGAGCTCGGCCAGCCGATGCACGCGTTCGACTGCGCAAAGGTCGATTCCATTCAGGTGCAGCGCTTCTCCGCTCCGTTCGAGTTTGAAACGCTGGACGGCACAAAGCGCCGCATCGACGAAAACACGCTGATGATCTGCTCCAAGGAAGAACCGGTCGCCATCGCGGGCATCATGGGCGGTCTCAACTCCGAGATTGAAGATAACACGGACAGTCTGCTGCTCGAATCCGCAAACTTTGACGCTGTAAGCGTGCGCAAGTCCTCCACGCGCATCGGTTTGCGCACGGATGCTTCCATGCGTTATGAGAAAACCCTTGACCCGGAAATGACCGACGTCGCCATCGAGCACTTCATGCAGCTGCTCACCGAGATCGACCCGGGTGTGGAGATCATCTCCTCCATGACGGACGTCTATGTCCGCCACTACGACAAAATCGACATCACGTTCGATAAGAAATTTGTAGACCGTTATACGGGCATCGATATTTCCGACGAACAGATTTTGAATACGCTTTCCGCGCTCGGCTTCGCACCGACGCTTGAAAACGAAGTCTTCACCGCGCACGTGCCGTCCTGGCGTGCAACGAAGGATGTCACCATCAAGGCCGACATCATCGAGGAGATCACCCGTGTTTACGGCTACGATAACTTCAAGATTACGACCACAAAGGCAGCTTTGGCGCCGGTCATGCGCACCGCGGGCAACAATGATGACCGCTGGACGAAAGACCTGCTCGTACAGCGCTACGGCATGCACGAAGTGCACTCCTACATCTGGTGCGACGCGAAGAAGTACAAGGACCTCAACATCGAGATTGAGGACAACGTGCGCGTCATCAACGCCATGACGCCGGACCACACCGTGCTGCGCCGCTCCATGGTGCCGACGATGATCACCTACGTCAACGAAAACAAAGCATACGCAAACGATTTCGGTGTGTTCGAGATTGCCCGCGTCATCAACGGCCTCGGCGAAGACGGTCTGTGCGATGAGCAGAAGCACCTCGGCATTGCGCTGTACAGCCGCACTAAGAGCGAAAAGGAACTCTACCTCGGCCTGCGCGACATCATGGCTTCCATCAGCAAAGAGCTGAAGCACCGTTACTTTGAGTTCCGCATCGCGGAAGCAAAGCACAACTGGCAGCACCCGCGCAACACCGCAGAGATCTATCTCGACGGCACATACGTCGGCTTTATCACGGTCGTACATCCGTCCGTACAGTCGAAGATCGATAAGAAAGCCGTCATCGTTGCCGGTGAACTGAACATGGATACGCTCTCCTCCATGGCAGCATCCGTTATTCACTATGAGGAGCCGTCCAAGTTCCCGGGCATCGATATCGACCTCTCTCTCGTCATCGGCGCAGACCAGACGTACAGCACGCTTTCCGCCGCATGGCAGAACGTCACCCCTCTGCTCAAGAACGTTGCGCTTATCGATTCCTACAACGGCGTCGTCAAGAGCATCACGCTGCGCTTTACGTTCTCCTCGAACGAGAAAACGCTCGCGAAGAACGAGGTGCAAAGCTATGTTGACACCATCATCGAGAACCTCGCGAAGATTGGCGTTGTGCTGAGATAATTTGTTAAAAATTTTCGTACCGCTTGCTTTTTTTGTTGTTTTGCGGTATGCTGTATACAGTGTTTATTCCACTGTGCTTTTATATGCGAATAAAACACCGGGCCCGGCATACAATGAAATGTAGACTGTATTTTTGCAGCCTTTACACGATCGGAAAACGAGGAGGTGTTCCACATGGCAGAAGATTTCAGCGACCGCACCCAGACATTCAGCATTGAGACGCCGCAGAAGCTCGATATGCAGCAGGTGCTCGTACAGGTTTACGATGCACTCAAAGAAAAAGGCTATAACCCCATCAGCCAGATCGTGGGATATATTCTCTCGGAAGATCCCACATACATCACCACGCACAACAACGCACGCAGCCTCATCCGCAAGATCGACCGCGATGAGCTGCTGAAAGCAATGGTGCGTACCTATTTGGGCGAATAAGCCTGTTTTCTGATGCGCCGTCGCTTTATGCACGGCATTGCCTGAAACCGAAATTGCCGCTTGGCGGATTTTTCCGTCGGCGGCAATTTTTATTTTCAAATGTGCAAATACAAGTTGTCTTTTTTCTTAATCTATGCTATACTGATTAAAAGTGTATTGAATGCTTTGCACCGGTGCTTAGAAAGTTCCGGCATTTTCCCCAACGAGACTTTATGAAAGGATTTGCATACTATGAGCGAAAAGCAGAAGAGCCCGTTTCCCATGTACCGCGGCAAGCCCCTTGTGCGTAGCGGCGATACCATTTACTACGGAAACATGACCGATAAATACGTCATCAAGATCGACATCAAAACGAAGAAGACCGTGGAGGACATGGAGGTTGCCGATAAGTGCACTGTGCAGCTCATGCTCACCGACCCGGAGATTCGCTCCAGAAAACAGATCGTAAAGACCAGCGAGAAAAACGGCCTTTATCTTGCTTTGGACATCGCCGATGCCTGGCTTACCCGCGCATTGACAGAATAAGCCGTTAATTCCGCAAAAAAATCACCGAGAAAACCGTTTGTCCGGTTTATCTCGGTGATTTTTTGCTTTATTCTTTCCTTCTCGGCTGCTTGCCGTGCTTTTCTTTGCGCTGACGTTTGTTTTGGTACATGGCAATATCCGCTTTTTCGAGCATTTCGTCATACGGCGCGGCAACTTCATCTATGAAGCAGCAGCCCATGGAGAACCGCAACGGCACATGCTGTCCATCGTGCAGCACGGCTTCGGAGCTGTCCTGCGCACTTTTAAGCTGAAGAAGCTTTTCTTGCAGCGCTTCTTCGCTTTTTTCTTCGAGGAACAGGACAAATTCATCGCCGCCGTGACGTGCAGTAAGGCCGCTTTCGCCCACGATCTTTTTTAAGATTTCTGCTGCGGAAATGATATATTGGTCGCCGCTCTCGTGCCCGTAGGTGTCGTTGACCTCTTTCAAGTCGTCAAGGTCGATCATCACCACGGCGTAAGTATCGCCTGTACCCGCTTCCAAAATGCGCTCCACGCGGCGGCTCAGGCCGCGGCGGTTATAAAGTCGGGTCAACGGATCGGTGTCACGCTCAGATTCGATCTGCATGCGGCGCTGCATGTCTTCCGTCACGTCGTTCACCACGCCGAAAACACTGCTCTCCTCATGCGTTTCCTCCAGCTTTATGTAGCGGTCCGGCTCGCCCGGAATGCGGTATACGTTGCGCTCGCCGACCATGCGGCTGCTGCGCAACTCCTCGATGAATGTATACAGGTGTACGCGGTTGCCGGTGTAGTACGCCGTCTCCTCATCCGTCCACCCAAAAATCTGCGGGATACGCTCCGTGCAATACATCCATCGGAATGATGAAACCCATGTAACGGGTTTCTATCTTCTTAAAAATGCAGTAGTAGTATTTCCCCTCAATATTTGCGTGAAAGCCGTGCTCCTCATTTTGCATGCTCTCGGCAGGAATACCGAGCTTTGCCACGGTCTTCCCCACCATATCCGCATTCGTTGCGCCGATGACCGACAGCGTTTCACTGTCTACGGCACAGTAATCGATCGCCGGGCTGATATTGAGCTGATGAAAAATATACGAAATCTCGTTTTTCTCCATAGCCTCCGTTACAAGCTGCGGGTCTTTGCCCACCTGCACGATGAATGTACCGTCTGCGCTCCACACGGCGGAATACTGCATGTTTTTGCCCTCAGCGGTGTTCGGGCCGGCATCCTGCACAAGCTGCAAGGATTTATCCGTGAGCATCGGCGCAAAAAACGCCATCTGCTCACCGGAAGAAAACGAATAGCCGTAATACTCCGGATTTGTGCCGGAAACAATCGTGCCGGTCTCATCAAAAATATGGATTTCATCAAGTTCCAGTATATCCGCATATTTTTTCAGCTTTAAGGTATCGTTTGTTGCCTCCGGGTCTTTTTGCAGCAGAAAGGCAATGGCTTCGGCATCATGCAAACAGGTCTTATCGTATTCTTCCTTGATTTGCTTCAGCTCATCCTCATTTTCTTTGATAATCTGCTCCAGACGCACAAATGTACCGGCAGCGGTATCTTCCACGCGGCCCTGTTCAATCAGAATTTCCGCAAAGGCGATTACCACAAGGATCACTAAAGCCATCACGATTGCCGCAGAACGAATATAGCGATTGATAATTTGCTTCAGAGATTTCATAGGTTCACCGCCGTTTCATTTAAGTTTGAATAAAACCAAATTGGTTTTGCGTACTGTATTTGAAATTAAGTATATCACATATATCGTATTTTGTCCAGAAATACAAAGTGAAACAACAAATTTCACTTGTTTTTTGCATGAATTGACGTGTTTCGAAAGAATATCGTAAAAGCGTCAGCCATCGTTTTTAAGGATCTCCCGCCCATTTTACAAATAACGCTTGAATTCTTGTAAAAAGCGCACCGCCCACCCGTAAAGCACGGACAAGCGGTGCGCCAAAAATTGATATTTAGCTTTCTGTACGCTTCAAATTGCTTTCGCCGAAATGCAGCAGTTTTTCTTTATGAATGAAGTAATACACTACGCCTGTAACATCTGCGAGGAACCAACCGATCGGCACCGACCACCAGATGCCTGTAACACCGATGACAGCGGATAAAAGATATGCCAGCACCACGCGCGTACCGAGCGAGATGACCGTCAGCACCACGCTCATGCCGGGCTTTGCGACCGCGCGGTACAGCCCGTAGAGCAGGAACAAACAGCCAATGCCGCAATAGAACGCGCCCTCAATGTGCAGGTAGCGCACGCCCTCGGCGATCATCTCCGTTTCGCCCGCTTCCACAAACAGTAACATAAGCGGCTTTGCGAACACGAACACCAAAGCGGACACAATCACGCAAAACACAACGGATACAAGAATCGCGCCTTTCAATCCCTTGCGGATGCGTTCATGCTTGCCCGCACCGTAATTCTGCGCGATGAATGTGGAGAACGCGTTGCCGAAGTCCTGCACAGGCATGTACGCGAATGCGTCAATCTTCACCGCCGCCGCAAACGCCGCCATTACCGCCGCGCCGAAGCTGTTCACAAGCCCCTGCACCATCAAAATGCCGAGGTTCATCACGGACTGCTGCACGCAAGTCAAAATGGAATACCCGGCAATCTCCCGGATACGGCTCGCGTGGATGGGCGAACGGCTGCACAGCGCGCGCAGCTGCGGACATTTGATGAGCGCGTAGATCATGATGCCGATGCCGGAAACATACTGCGCGATGACCGTGGCCCCCGCCGCACCCGCAACGCCAAAGTTGAGGCCGATGACGAACCACAAGTCGAGCGCGATATTCAAAACCGCCGATACCGCCAAAAATACGAGCGGCACGACAGAATTACCCACCGCGCGCAGATACGACGCGAAGTAATTATATAAAAACGTCGCGAAAATGCCCGCGAATACGATTGCGATATACGCACGCATATCGTCCCAAACGTCGTCCGGCACCTGCAAAAAGCTCTTAATGAGGTCAAGACACGCAAATGCGAGGCCGTTTAAAAGCAGCGTCACGCCTAAAATGAGCACGAACGAAGCCCGTACACTTTCTTTTAAGGCAGTTTCATCGCGCTGCCCGAAGCGGATGGAAAACAGCGCACCGCTGCCCATGCACAGCCCAAGCAAGATCGATGTTAAAAATGTCATCAGCGAAAACGAAGAGCCGACCGCCGCCAGCGCCGTTTTGCCGAGGAAGCGTCCTACAATGAGCGTATCCGCAATGTTGTAGCACTGCTGCAATAAATTGCCGAGGATCATCGGCAGCGCAAACCACAGCATAGACCGCATCACCAGCCCCCGGGTCAGATCCTTGTTCATATTAAAACCTCCGCAGCGAATTTTATACATCAAAAAAGCCCGACACAAAAGTGTCAGGCTTTTGGTGCCGGCGACCGGATTTGAACCGGTACGATGTTTCCATCGAGGGATTTTAAGTCCCTTGCGTCTGCCGATTTCGCCACGCCGGCTTAAATTATCTTAATTATAATAGCACATCCCGGCTATAAAATCAAGCCATTTTATTCCGGCATTTCATATTTTTCTGTTCAGTCGCGTAAAAGGGCACCCCCCGGCTAAGCCGGGTACTCGGAAACCCTGAAAAGGCATATTACGGACAACGCGGTCTGCTTGACCATTTCCTTTGCTCCATCCATAACGTCGTTATGAAATATATATCCGTAAAATCAAATGTCAATAGGCAAATCGAAAAACGTACACGCAAACCCGAATTCTGCGCGTTCACTCTCCTTCCATTGCCCACAAAAGGCTGATTTCACAAAAATCGCAATTTTTTCAACTTTTTGCATTTACAAACATGCGCTTTATATTGTATACTATAGATAAAAGACCGGGCGCAAGGCGTGCCGGAATATTCCATCTATAAGGAGTTCGTATTATGTACTATCTTGGTGTTGACGTAGGCGGCACAAACATTGCCGTCGGTATCGTAGACGAAAACAACGCGATCATCGCAAAGGCTTCCCATCCGACGCCCGTTCCGTGCTCGGAAGACGCATTCTGCGATGCGATTCTCGCTGTATGCAACGATGCACTGGCAAAGGCCGGCCTGACCCTCGACGATGTACCGTGGATCGGCATCGGCTGCCCGGGCACCGTTAACCGTGCTACCGGCATCATTGAATTTGCTAACAACCTCTATTTCAAGAACTTCAAGCTCCGCGACATGATGGCAGAGCGCACAAACGGCAAGCTCGTCATTCTGGAGAATGACGCTAACGCTGCAGCTTACGGCGAATATCAGGCAGGCGCACTTGCAGGCGCAGACAATGCACTGGCTATCACACTTGGCACAGGCGTCGGCGGCGGCATTATCATCAACGGCAAGGTCTACTCCGGCAGCAACTTTGCCGGCGGCGAGCTCGGCCACACCGTCATCGTTGTTGACGGTCGTCCCTGCACTTGCGGCAGACACGGTTGCTGGGAAACCTATGCTTCCGCAACGGGTCTCATCAAAACCACAAAAGAGCACATGAAAGATGCCCCGAAGGACTCTCCGATCTGGACAATTGTTGACGGCGACGAGTCCAAGGTTAACGGCAGAACCGCATTTGACGCTATGCGCGCAGGCGACCCGGTCGGCAAGGCTGTTGTTGACGAGTACATCAAGTACCTCTCCGTCGGCCTCACCGATATGATCAACATCTTCCAGCCGGCTATCCTCTGCATCGGCGGCGGTATCTGCAACGAGGGTGAAACGCTTCTCGCTCCGGTCAGAGCATTCATCGACAGAGAGCAGTATGCTATGAACTCTACGAAGAAGACGAAGGTCTGCAAGGCGCAGCTCGGCAACGACGCCGGTATCATCGGCGCTGCACTGCTCGGTAAGCAGGAGGACTGATTTTCCCATGTCTCTTACAAAATCCGTGTTCGGCACGTTCCCCTGCGGGAAAACGGCTGACGCTTATACGCTGAAAAACGCGTCAGGCGTGACGCTTGTGCTCACAAATTACGGTTGCCGCATTTTACAGCTTTTAACACCAGACAAATCCGGTAAGCTCGGCGATGTCGTGCTTGGCCACGCCACGCTCGAGGAATACCTCGGCTCCGACTTTCAGGGTACGTTCGTCGGCCGCTACGCAAACCGCATCGGCGGCGCAACGCTCACCATTGACGGCGTAACATATGCACTCGATCAAAACGACGGTGCAAACACGCTGCACGGCGGCACAAAGGGCTACCATCAAGTACTGTTTGATGTGAAAGAGTCGAACGACGGCGACGAACCGTCTGTCACGTTCACACATGTCAGCCCGGACGGCGACGAAAATTACCCCGGAACACTGACCGTTGAAGTGCAGTACTCTTTGACGGCCGACAACGCCGTGGAGATTACCTACCGCGGCAAGACCGACCGTAAGACAGTGTTCAACCCGACGAACCACTCGTTCTTCAACCTGAAAGCCGACGGCTCCAAGGACGTGCTTTCCACGCTTGTGACGATCCACGCGTCTGAGGTAACGGCGGTCACAGACGACCTCATTCCCACCGGCGAGTTGCTGCCCGTAAAAGGCACGCCGCTCGATTTCACGGCTGCAAAGCCGCTCGGGCAGGATATGTTCGCGGATGACCACCTCATCCAGCTCTGCGGCGGTTTCGACCACAACTTCTGTGTGGACGGCGAGGGCATGCGCGAGATTGCAGTAGCCTACGAGCCGGAGACCGGCCGCGAAATGACCGTCTATTCCGATATGCCCGGCGTGCAGCTGTATACGTTCAATGGCACTTCCGGCCTGAAGAACAAAGACGGCAGCGACATGATTTCCCACGGGGCACTGTGCCTTGAGACACAGTTCTACCCGGATTCCGTGCATCACGAGAACTTCCCGTTCCGCTATGTCACGCCGGAGAAACCGTTCGAGTCCAAAACAATCTATAAATTCACTGTGAAATAATGTGGGAGGGCTGCCGCAGGGCGGCCCTTTCCGATTTCATCGCCTGCGGTTTTCCGCGGCAAATTGCAAGGAGGTCATTTTTTGAAAAGAGAAATTTCCTGCGGCGCGGTCATTGCGCGGCAAACCGAAAACGGACGTGAAATTCTGCTCATCCGCCATGTAAACGGCGGTCATTGGGCATTTCCGAAAGGCCATATGGAGGGTAATGAGACCGAAAGCGAGACCGCCTTGCGCGAGATCCGCGAGGAGACCGGCCTTACAGTCACGCTTGATACCGGCTTTCGCGCTGTCGTCACCTACTCCCCGAAGCCGGACGTCATGAAAGATGTCATCTACTTTGCAGCCGAATACATCGGCGGCGAAGCGCACCGGCAGGTAGAGGAAGTCACCGAGCTCTGCTGGGTACCGGCAGAAGAAGCTGCAGCGCACATTACGTTTGAAAACGATAAAGATGTGCTGAGGAAGTACAGAGAATATTGCAAAGCATAACAAAAAGAGCGTGCAAACTTTCATCTGCACGCTCTTTTCTTATGCTCATATAGCTTTAAGCGAAATTACTTAAGGATCTCGCCCTCAACGGTGCCGCCGAGTGCCGCTGCGTTGGACTCATCGGTGTCGATGTGCATAGCAGCCGCATACTTCGGGCTGACACGCACAACAACGTCGCCGAAAATCACGCTGCGCTCGCCTTCCTTGCCGACCTTAACGGAGACGATCTGCTTGTCTTCCACACCGGCTGCCGCTGCCTCTTCCACGTTGAAGTGGATGTGGCGCTTTGCTGCGATGACGCCCTTTTCAATGACGACTTCGCCTGCCGGGCCCTTCAGCGTACATCCCGGGGTGCCCTCAAGGTCGCCGGACTCACGGATCGGTGCTGCAATACCGAGCTTGCGTGCGTCGGTCAGTGCAACTTCAACCTGCGTCTCCGGGCGCGTCGGGCCAAGGATGGACATAACAAGGGAACCCTTCGGGCCGATGACCTCTACCTTCTCGTTGGAAGCGTACTGGCCGGGCTGAGAGAGTTCTTTCTTAACGGTAAGCTTTGCGTCTGCGCCAAAAAGCGTCTTCAGATCCGCTTCGGACACGTGAACGTGACGTGCGGAGGTTTCAACCATAACTTTCATTTGAAAATACCTGTCCTTTCCGGATTTTGTATTTCTATTTTACTACGAACCGACAGAAAATACAAGTTTTGGGCTATGTTTTTTCTCCGATTTATGATAAACTTAATGCAGAAAAGACCGTAATTTGGAAAAACGAGAAAAGCCGGTGTGAAATATGTTTGAAAACTGGGAAGAATTGAAAGAAAACTGCCTGAACTGCCGCAAGTGCAGCCTGTGCGAAGCGCGCTCTAATGTCGTGTTCGGCGTGGGTAACCCGTGCGCGAAGGTCATGTTCATCGGTGAAGGCCCGGGCCGAAACGAAGATTTGCAGGGCGAGCCGTTCGTCGGTGCTGGCGGTCAGCTGCTCGATAAATACCTCGCCGCCGTCGACCTCGACCGCCGCACGAATATCTACATTGCAAATATCGTCAAATGCCGTCCGCCGCAAAACCGCGATCCCTTGCAGGAGGAACAGGAAGCCTGCATGGACTGGCTGCGCAATCAAACCGCCCTGCTGCGTCCGAAGATCATCGTATGCCTCGGCCGCATCGCCGCCATGCGCATCATCAAACCCGATTTCAAGATCACACGCGAGCACGGACAGTTTTTCAAAAAAGGCAACATCTACATGACGGCAACCCTCCACCCTGCCGCCCTGCTGCGCAATCCCGCACAAAAGCCCGCCGCGTTCGACGACTTTTTAAAGCTCCGCGATAAGATCGACGAGCTTCAGGCAGATATCTCCAAAACATATTAAACATACAAAAGCTGCTCCGTTTTTATGCGGAACAGCTTTTTTCGTTTTAATTATAAACTTGCATGAACCTTACAGCAGCTTTGCGCGGAGCGCTTCGCCGCTTTCCGGGTGGAGATACGCCGGAGCAACATCAAAGACGGTCTTGCAGCCCACCTGACCTTCACTGTGCATGCGGTATGCCGCGCGGGCAAACGCTACGAGCACACTGGAAGTGAACTCCGGGTTGGAATCAAGCGTCAGCTTATACTCGATGACGTGCTTGTTTTCGCCATTCAGACCCGTCACACCGGTGCGGAACACCATGCCGCCGTGCGGAATGCCTGAATGGTCGCGGTCAAGCTCTTCCTGGCTGATGAAGTGTACGGTCGTGTCGTAATCAGAGAAATAGTTCGGCATCGTGACGATGGCTTCCTCAATGGCAGCCTTGTCCGCACCCTCTTTGGCAACGACAAAGCACTCTCGGGTGTGCTTCTCGCGCGTCGTCAGCTCCGGGTTCTCGCCGCGGCGCACGCTTTCAAGCGCGCTCTCCACCGGGATAGTATACTGGCGGGCATCCTGTACGCCGGGAATGCGACGAATCGCATCGGAGTGACCCTGGCTGACACCCTTGCCCCAGAATGTGTAGTCTTTGCCGTTCGGCAAAATCGCCTGACCATAGAGGCGGTTCAGAGAGAACATGCCCGGGTCCCAACCGACGGAAATCATGCCGAGGTGGCCGCTCTTCTTGCAGGCCGCGTCTACGTCCGCAAAATGCTCCGGGATCTTCGCGTGCGTGTCAAAGCTGTCGATGACATTAAAATACTGTGCAAGCTCTGCGGTTTGCTTCGGCAGGTCGTTCGCGCTGCCGCCGCACAGGATCATGACGTCAATCTTATCCGTCATGTTTTTTGCCTGCTCCATAGAATAAACCGGCACGCCGGTCTTTGTCTTTACACTGTCCGGGCTGCGGCGTGTGAAAACGCCCACAAGCTCCATATCTTCCGTGTGGGAAAGCGCACTTTCCACGCCGCGGCCAAGATTTCCGTATCCGGCAATGCCGATTCTAATCATTTTTATCGCTCCTTCATGTATCTTTCAAAATCATAACAGCGCAAGTTAGTTTACACTACGATTTCAATTTCTTTATCTATTATACGCAAACGCACGATATTTTGCAAGAGAAAATGCAGGGAAACTTGAAAAAGCCGTCACAAAACAGCTATTTTCTGTCTTGTAACGGCTTTTGTCTTTTTAGTTTTAACGCAAAATCAGCGAATGTTATACACGCTGCGCATATGAATACCGTTCGCGTTGCCGCTCACAATGCGGATACGGCGTTCTTCACCGGCTTCGAGGTCGAAGTAGTTGTCTTCAAGCACCCAGTCCTCGTTCTCGTTCAGTACTTCCACGCTCTTCGCGTATGCCTTTGCGGAAACGATAATCTCATCGCCCTCCACACGGCAGGAAAGCTGCGGGTCGATGTAATCGTAATACTTCGGCACGGAGAACAGCACGGTGGATTCGGAGATCATCTCGCCGTTCTGGTAGCACGCATAGTGCACGTGGTCGGTGAACATGTTCGCTTCCGGCAGTTCTACGGTATCGAGCCACACGGTGTCCATTGCGGGCACGGTGATTTCCACCTCGCCGCCGTCGCGCAGAACCTCGGAGCGGTTGTTGCGCAGCTCCCACTTCACGGTGACCGTCTGCTTCACGTATGTGCTGATGATGCGGCCGCCGTTCCGCCGCAAAGCATAATGTCGCGCCAATAGGGGTCTTCCATGCGACCCGCGTTCAGCAGGTCATTGTACACGGAGCCCGGCACGGTCGCGGGAATCGTGTCATTTTTTCCGACGGTCGTCAGCTGCCAGCCGGAATGTAAAAGCTGTTTTTTCATTTCTTTTATCCTCTCATTTTATCCGTCAAAACGCGCGAATTTCTTTCTTCACTTTCGTTTTAATCGGTCTATATGCAGTATAGCACCGGTTCCACAAATTGTAAAGCGACTGCTGCTCCTTTATTCCGGTAAAGCAAAAAATTCGCAAAATACCGAAAACTCCATCAATTTTTCGTGTAGTTTTCAGGTTAAAAAGTGCAATATCCTTATTCTAAATAAACCGATTTATAGAACTCCCCATCGCCCATGTGTCCGTCAATCGCACGCCAACGCAGCCTAGCTGCACATATGATCGTCCCGTCATAGTCCTCTATGTCATCTTCCGATACATTTTGTCCATCGCACCAATAGATGTCCCTATCCTTTATCAGTAGCGTTGAACCAAAAATCTCACAAGTATATTGCTCATCCACAGGAGATAAATTCAGATATTTCAGTCCTGCAAATTCCATCTCGATCATCGAAACATCTTCGAATTGGCGCTGAATAATTACATTCAATACCCGACGATCATTTAACGGATACATTCTCAAATCCGCATCTACAGATGCTCCGCTTACATAATGCATCTCTTTAATACAGCTATCGTGAAGCGCATAGACTTTATCCATAAAATCTCTAATATCCTGTTCACTGCGAATTTCATTCCACATAGATAACACCTTTCAACAGAATACAGCCATTACCTTGCCGTACCTAAATTCAACTATTTCAGTCTGCTCGCCGCTTCCGATATCTTTTTCCACCTTAAGTACTCACTTTTTATGCGGTCATGGGATTTATTAGCCGCCGGGCACAAGTTTATCGGATCTTTCAAATTAAATATATCCGCTAACTTTTTAAACGCGCTGCTATTAGCAACATCTTCCATACAGCTTTCACATTCGTTCAAAAGCTTTTCAGGGTATTTCTTTAAAATGACAGCCGCCGCCCCGTACCGATCATCTCTGTTTTTGCCATACAAGACGAGCTCCAGCAGCGTATCAAAACCCGGGAGCGGTTCTTTATAAAACCCGTTTTCTTTTCCCCAACCGAAGTCATACAGCTTGCATTTGCCCCATAAAGTATGATCTTTCGGGTTCGTCGCTCTTTTTGCATCCAATTGCTCCAAACCAAAATCCGAAGCTTCGCATTTATCAAGCCTCGTGCTCATAACAAAATGTTCGCCCATCGTCGTATCTCCACTGTCTGTTCATGCACTTTTCCAAAGCAAATTGAACTCTTTTTCAGTCTCATCATATCATATTCGCCTGCACTGCACAAGCAAAATATTCCCGGATATAACAAAAAAGCACCTACAAACGTAAGTGCTTTTTCTCTGTCATAACTCAACACTATAGATTTTTTGAAATTGCTTTCAAAAAATCGGTGTATGACAGCAAGAATAACTTGATGCGCAGAGCTCACTTGTCTTTTGATTCTTCAGTTGTGTCAGAGACTGCGCCTTCCAGCAGGTCCGTCACGACCTGATTGAGCTGTGCGGCGTTCTTGGAGGTGATGACCGGTGTGTCCGACTGAGACTCAATGTCTTTTCTGGTTCGCCCAGCAACCTGGCCACCTGCTTTGGCAACTGCCAGATTCTCTTGGAAAGTCGTTGGTTTGCGATCTCTTGAAAACTGAGTGGTAGTCGCTTCCGCCAGCATGTTCAGCACCAGTTCCAGTGTGGTCATATTATCACGGAGATTCTCTTTTTTCAAGCCCTTCAGGTTCTTGTACTGTCGGGTGGACATGCCGGACCATGCACGGGAGATCTCATCCGTGAGGATGGCATACTCTACGCCCTTCTGCACACCGCGGGCATCCCATTCATCCGTCAGTTCTTTGCGGACTTGAATGGCCTGCAGCCGCTGGTTGATCCACTCACGGCTGTATCCCTTCTTGAGATAGGTTTCCAAGGCCCGGTCAATGGTCAGCTCCGGGTCGATGGTCTCCTCGATACGCTCTCGACCGACCTGTGCCAGCCACAGCTTGAACGGCTCTGCCTTCGGTGAGGGGATGGACTGGATGATGCGGAGAAGCTGCTCCGTGTCGGCTACATCAGTCAGACGGCGTTTCCCGTCTGCGGCGGTCATTTTCAAAGCGTTACAACTTGTAACGGTTTCATTTCCCTCGTCCTTCAAGCGCTTTTTAAGAACACGCCAGTAAGTCTGGGGATTCGGACTGTCCGTCAAAACCGCGATGACATCAACGATAGAAAAGTACCATTCTTCCTTTTCCTCGTCCCATGCGGTGCGAATACGCTTGTCTTCGAACAGTTGGATCTTATCGTTTTGCGCCATTTGATCACCTCATTCTGTCACAAATTCTTTCAGAAGTCCTTGGCAGCCCTCCAGTACATCCCGCCAGGTCGCCTCGAAGTCCTCGGTGTACCATGGGTCGGCCACATTGCCGGGACGAGCGGTGTGATCCATCAGGAGGGACATCTTTTCGGCGTAGTCGCCGCCGCAGATGCGGTACATATCCTGGAGGTTGGCCTGGTCCATGCCGATCAGGAGATCGTATTCGTCGTAATCCCGATTTGTCAGCTGCCGTGCGGCATGGCCCTTGCAGGAAATCCCATGTTCCGCCAGTTTGCGCCGCGTCGGTGGATAGACCGGATTGCCGATTTCCTCTCGGCTGGTCGCTGCCGATTCGATATGAAACTGTGATGCCAGCCCAGCCTTCTGTACCAAGTCCTTCATCACAAACTCGGCCATCGGGCTGCGGCAAATATTGCCGTGGCAGATAAACAGGATCTTCTTCATACTGCGTTCTCTCCGAAATCTCATCGTTGCTCTCATTATACCACACATCGACCTTTTCGTCGAGAACACTTTCCAGATGCGCGGAATCCTCGATCATTCGCAGAAGCTCCGACTTGGATAGATTCTGTGCAGCGGCCTGCTGAATGTACCAGCGGCGCTCCTCTGCGGTCAACTCCGCCTCCATGATCACAACGTTCTGCGTCCAATTCAAGTGAAGCGCTTCGCCAATCAATTCCGGCATGTCGCTGTACAACCGCCAGAAATCCCGCATCCGGCGCACATTGCGTGGAGAGAAGCCAGGCATATCTGGGTGCTGTTCTTTCAAGAACTCCGCTGCGGCCACCGCCGCACCCTTTTCCGAGCGGGCGCAGACAATCTCGCCAACCTCGCAGCACAGCTCCATCTGCGGCAGATCCGCTTCCATGGCAGATTCCAGTTCGGCAAACATTGCGCTGTAATCCACAGCTTTTCGGATATTCATAGCTTCTCCTTTCCGGCGCGCAGCGCCTGATTCAATGTTCAAAGCAGAGAAAAGCACGGTGACATCGCCGTGTTTTTCTCTGCTTTGACCTATTTTCAGATAACTTGTACGATCTGCTCCCAGAGCAGGATGTGTTTTTCGTCAATGGCCCGGTTGTCGTGGTAATGGCCGAACATCCAGTAATGATAATGCGCTCTCTCCTTGACCTCCTGCAGGAAATCTGTGAGCGAATCTGCCTCATTGTGGCGGTTTTCCATGAGGGCAATGCTGGTGGGAGCGCAGTGCGTGATAACATAGTCTACCGCCCAATCGACCTTGGCCAGATTTCTCCGTGCTTCAGCGTATTCCGCCTCAGAAGGCATCTCCTGCGCCCACCACGAAATGTGGTTGATGCGATACCTCGCCCTGGGCTTCCGCTGCAGCATCAGGAGCTTTCGCTCAAAATCCGGAGCGCCCGGTTCCAGAATACCGTCCTCCGTATCATGGCTTTTTGCCCCGCCCATGATGAAGAAGTGATAGCCTTCCAGCTCGAATATCTGTCCACGCATCAGGTGCAGGACACGAGGGCGAATACGGTGCACCTTGCCGCCGTGCCAGTCTTTCACCGGATATCGTTCCAGTGCATCGTAGTTTTCATGATTCCCGCAGACGAAGGCCATCGTAAACGGCAGACTTTCCAGCCAGTCCAATGCCACATCGTCACGGCTGTCTCCAAACCACACACCACCAAAGTCTCCGGCACAGATCACAGAGTCCTGCTTTGTCATTTGTGCCTGCTCCGGGAAGTATTCTGGCTTGAAGCGTTCAAAATTTCCGTGGCAGTCGCCGGTCACAAAAATCATCTGTCCACCTTCTTTCAGTACATAATTTTCTGGCAAATCTCAATGCCACCCTTCAGAGTGATTGCGATCTCGTCCTTGGAGAGGACTTTTACAGTCTCCACCAGTTGGCGGACAGCACTCTCGTCCCACTCTGTAATGTAGGGCGATGCGTTTTCCAAAGTCTGTGCGGCATCCTGGATGCGCTGATTGGCTTTTGCCTGTTCGTTGTTATCTGCGAGGATCCCGGAACGCTTTTCCTTCAGGAAAGTCTGCTCATCCAGGATCTCTTTGAACTGACCGCCATAGGCGGCAGGATCATCTGTGGCCTTTTCCAACAGTGTTTGGAATTGCTGCTCCAGTTCTCTCAGCCTGCGTTCAATGTCTCCGAGGCTCATTGTGCCACCTGGGAATGGGATGATCTCCGTTTCCATGGCATCTGTGATCTGCCGAATCAAGCTATTCTTGTCGGCCATGGCTGTGTTCAGGGCTGCGAGGATTGCTTGCTGGAGCGGTGCTTCATCCAGTGTGGGCGAGTTATAGCAGTATTTCTTGCCGTAATCCAATCGACTCACACAGCGCCACACGATTCGCTTTTCGCCGTTTCGTGTCCATGTGCAGCGACGATACAGGGTACCGCACTCACCGCAGACTAACCGCTCCGAGAGTGCATACTTGCTGGCGTAGGAGGCCATCCCTGTGACTGCGTTCTTGGAGGGACTCTTGGCCGCATTCCGCCGTGCCATCTCAGCCTGTACGGCATCATACTTTTCACGGCTGACAATGCCCTCGTGGTGATTTTCAATGAGGTACATGGGAAGTTGGCCTGTATTCTTGATGGCCTTGCGGTTGATAAAGTCCCGCCGGAAGGTCTTCTGCATCAGCACATCGCCGCAGTATTTTTCATTCTGCAGGATGCTGCGGATGCGGGAGATGGACCACTCTGGAGAATCCTCGAAGCACTTGACACCTTGCTGTTCCAGTTCATCTTTGATCATCCGCAGGCTGGCTCCGGTGAGATAGCGCTCATAGAGCCATCGGACGATTTCCGCCTGTTCCGGAATGATCTCCGGCTGACCATCCTCACCCTTGCGGTATCCGTACAGCTTTTTATATTGGATGCTGACCTTTCCGGCCTCCATGGCACGGCGCTTGCCCCATGTGACATTGGCGGAGATGGATTCACTTTCAGACTGGGCGAAGGCCCCGGAGAGGGTGATCCGCAGCTCACTGTCCTCCTCCAGCGAATTGATGTTTTCCTTCTCGAAGATGACTGCGATGCCAAGCTGCTTGAGCGCCCGGATATAGTAGAGGCAGTCCACCGTGTTGCGGGAGAAGCGGGAGACCGACTTGGTCAGGATGACATCGATTTTCTTCTGGCGGCAGTGCCGGATCATCCGCATGAAGTCCTCGCGCTTCTTGGCCGAGGTTCCGGTGATGCCCTTGTCCGCAAAGATGCCGGCCATCGTCCAGGCGGTGTTGGACATGATTTTATCGGTATAGTACTCTTTCTGCACCTCATAGCTGTTTGCCTGGTCCTCCTCTTTGGTGGAGACTCGGCAGTAAGCTGCCACCCGGAGCTGTCTGCGGGCTTCTGCCTGGCGGGTGGCTTCCGGTTTGGCAGGGATTTTGATTACTCTCGGGGCATCATCTTTCATTGCAGGTCACTCCTTTCTATGACTTGCCCATTTTTTAATCGCAGTTTGACATTTTGGCGGGTCACCAGCACCTCAGATACGGTGCTTTTCAGAAGATCAGCGTTCAGTTCCGCCACACATTCGAAGGCGGAGAAGAGACGCCGAAGACGATTCGTTTCATATTCTTCATTTCCCAGAGCGGCATATTGTTCTGACGCAAGCCGGAGGATCAGTGCCTTGGCGTTATCCTCGTCGATGGGCTGCTGTTCCAGAGCATTATCCAGCGCCTCCTGCGTTTTGGAATGTGTGGCTGGCGTAGGACTGCGCTGATGCTGTATGCGTTCCGGGTAATTTGCGAGGCCGTTGAGCAGGTCGGTAACACTTTGTTCCACTCGCTCAGATGGCGGTGTGCCGCAGAGCCTGCGCAGCACCTTTTGCGCTTCCGTCTTTTTCGGAAGCTGGGGCTTGTTTGAGCGTTTTTCATTTGCCGCGATGAGCTGCACCTCATCTATGAGCTTGGGATATCCTTTTTCCCCTGTGTAGCGCACGTCCGCCAGAATACGGGCGACCATATTTTTGTTCCAGAGCCGCCCCTCGTCGTATGGGATATCCTGATGGCGAAGTGTCTCTGTCAACTCATTCAAGGATTCTCCCGCGATATATCGGCGGAAGATCTCCTGTACAAGCTTCGCCTCTGCTTCCTGTATGACGATCTCACCCAGAGCCATCTTGTAGCCAAAGGGCTGCTTCCGGTTTCCCATCACCGCATCGTCCTCTCTATGGACTCCCGCAGCTCCAGCCCATTTTTCAGGCAGAAGCGGACGGAGTCGTTGCTCTCTATGATAATTTTCTCAACGAGTTCACCAAACAGTTCTGCGTCAAAGCTGTCGAGGAATTCCGGCCCACCTTTCAAGAGGTCTATCAAGTCTCGTGTTTGCAGGGCGGTCATATCGCTCTCGGCATCCATCAGCTTTTCTTTTTCCTGCTTGGCCTGCCGGAGCTGCTTGGTCAGCTCATTGGT
Source organism: Hominenteromicrobium mulieris (assembly GCF_046197855.1). GTDB lineage: Bacteria > Bacillota > Clostridia > Oscillospirales > Acutalibacteraceae > Hominenteromicrobium > Hominenteromicrobium mulieris. The sequence continues at coordinate 2,102,355 of NZ_CP173188.1, forward strand.
TTTGGCTATAAAAATGTCAGGATCAACAAGGCCCTGCTGCTTGAGGAAGGCCAATGTCCGATTCTGACTGGTTAGATCTGATATTCTTTTATTCAGGGCAACGATGTCAGGACTCCAGAGCATCCTGCGATTGCGGATCGTCTGGAGGTTTGTAAGCATCTGTTCCAGGATAGGGATGCTCTGATGCTTCAGCTTGTAGTATAGGCGGCAGAAGGATTCCTGCACCTGGATTTCTGGTATAGGAGTAATTTGACATTCATGTTTCTCTTCATGATTGCAGCAGCACCAATACCATTTTTGATTGATTTTCTTCGCCCGAACACGTGCTCCGCAAGAACAGCGTATCTGCTTTGAAATAGTGTCGTGAAGCGGCGTTGGCTCTCTTTTTCGTGTTTTCCGAAGCTGCTGAGCTTGGTCAAACATCTCCTGCGAGATAATGGCCTCATTGCTGCCAGCAACGAAGTACATCTCTCGTTCTCCTCGGTTGCGTTTCTTTTTCCGTGGGAACGAGTCTGTTGTATACCTTTTCTGGAGAAGTGCGTTTCCTGCGTAGCGCTCATTTTGCAGGATATAGTCAATCGCTTCTCTCCGCCAATACCTTCCGAGCGCCTTATCTTTGTTAAGAGCGGCAGCAATTTCTCTTGAATTATTGCCACTTAAATACTCTGTAAAAATCCGCTGGATCGTTGGTGCCTCAGCCTGATTGATTTGTAGATTGCCGTCTATAAGTGTGAATCCCACAGGTGCATAGTATGTGTTAAAAGTTCCTTGCTCCATACTGCGCTGATATCCCCATTGCCGATTGCCGGATATGGACTCGCTCTCTTTTTGGGCGAAGGCAGCGTAGATGGCGGTGATGAGCTCACTGCTCACATTGACAGTATCGATACCTTCACGCTCGAATCGGACATTGACACCCAACTCTTTCAGTTCACGGATGTTCTGAAGGCAGTCCTTGGTGTTGCGGGCAAAGCGTGAGATAGACTTGACAAGGATCTGGTCGATCAGGCCCCGACGGCAGTCTGCCATCATCCGCTGGAAGTCATCTCGCTTAGCCACCGAAGTTCCGGTGATTCCCTCGTCCGCATAGATGTCAACCATGCGCCATTCGGCCTTACCAGAGATCAGCTCCGTGTAGTAGCGGTTTTGGGCCGCAAAGGAATTGAGTTGATCCTCGGAGTCTGAGCTGACACGAGTATAGGCTGCGACCCGCAGCCGCACATTTTGAGGCCGCTCCGCAGGCTCAATTTTTATAACACGGGGTTGCTTTTCTGCCAGTGCCGTTGTTCCGTCTACCAGCCGCTTTTCATCCATGTCCGCTCACCTCCTTTTTTGCAACACAAACACTACCACAACAGCGTCCGAATAGCTACTGAAAGATGAAGAAAATCAGAGAAAAAACATGACTTCAACACCATTATCTGCAGCGATCCGTGCAGCAATTTTTCTCAGTTCTTTTTCGGTGAAAATGCCGCATTCCCGGAGTTTCCTGAGCAGTATCACGATTCCATAGAAATTGATATTAGGGTTCATAGTTGCGCTCCTCCCTGTATCTGACCATCTCTGCGGCACAAGCATGGGAACCGTCCGAGGAAGGAATCAATAGGAGGTAATGGTTGGACCGGCGAACAAAGGAGAAAGGAATCGAATGCAAAAATATAGGAGGGGGTGGACAGTTCCCATGCTTCTGCCGCAAGAGTGTGGTCACTCCGGTGATGGAAGCAAATGATTCCATCACCGGAGCGGCCAGAACTTTACGGTTTTGTTTGCCTGTATTCGACACTACTTCCCCAGGCAGGGCGGCAACTTGGACTGTGCTGGCGCACATCACGGGACTCTCACCCCTCCGAGGATCTCTCGAAGCTGCGTACAGGAGTATCATTATGGGCTGACGGGATCATGGCGGGACAGCTTGCCAAAGCTGTCTTGGCCTGAGTGGGTATCGCTCTGCACCTTACTTGGCCGTCCTTTGATGCGGAGTTTCTCCGCACAGGTGGTCTTCGCGCACTCGGCCTGACGCTGGCTCCGTCAGCTAATGTATTCAAGCTACCGGATATGACCGCTGGGGGTGTTTTTCAAGGAGCAAAGCCGCTGATTTATCAGCAGCGGAGTGAGGTTCAAAGCCCTCTCACTCTATTAGCCGTTGAAAACACCGTTTGCACCAAACTTTTTTGTCATCTCAGCATCTTTTTTAATTTCTGCAAGATACGGATCTTTCGATTATGGATCGTCATTCGATGGACACCCATCATCTCTTCCAGCTCACGCTCGGAGCGTTCGTCGAAAAACAGCGCACGGATCAGGGATTTTTCTTCTTCGCTCAACTGATCCAGTGCGGCCCGTAAACGGCATAAATCATCTTTCCTGATCACTGCCTCCTCGACGCCCTCGGCATCGTCCGCAAACTGGCACTTCGCAGAATATACGAGCCGCTCCAGCGAATCCTCTTTGCTGGGAATATAACTCTCCGCCCCATTCTCGGCATTTTTCCTGCGCTGTTCGCTTTTTAGATCCACCTCCATGTATTTCATCTTGCGGTCGCTTTTCTTCAAGACTTCCAACACATCCGGTCGTTCTTTTAAGCAGGGATATATCTTCAAATAATCGACCCGATAGGGGTCATTGTGATACGACATTTTCTGTCCTCCGTTTTTTCGAGATTTTGTGGTGAAGCAAACCTCGAAAACGGAGGGCCACGGCAGCGTGGCAAAAACGCCCCAAAATGCAAAAAGGCTCCCGGAGCGCAATGGCTCCGGGAGCAGGACGCAATATTAGAATGATAGGCTGTCTGCGGCGCAGGAGGGCCGTACAGATCCGTACACAAGGGGCGCAAACCGGCCTTGTGGTAACCAACGGCGTAATACTGTCTCCTGCACAGCAAAAAAAATCACCCGCCCGCATCATCTATCGGACGCATCCGATAACCAATGATAACGGGCGGGCAACCTCAGCCGTGACCTGCTGGACAACCTCCTGTATGACTTTTCTGTGACCTCTACTGCAACCTACTGTGCAGCCTCCTGTATAACCTCCTCCGCAACCTCTGGAACAACCTACTGCGTAACCTCCGCTACAACCTCAGCTGCAACCTCCGGAACAACCTCAAGTTGCTCTCATTTTATATTCAAATACTTCTTGATGACCTCGGCATGCTCTAACGCCAGATAGGGCTTCGCCGCCGTATAGTATGTCTGCGCCATAGAGAGATTTCCCTGGAATCCCATGGTCAGGATCGCATACATGTTCAGTTCGCTGTCCTTCGGGTCGAAGCGCAGGGCATCAATGGCCGTCTTTTGTGCCAGAATATAATCCTTGCACTCCATTTTTACGCGGACATATCCCTTGGTGATCTGCAGATACAGCGACTGATAGTACATAGACAACTGCATCAGCCACAACTCATGTTCGCATCTTGGGAGCAACTGTCCCTTATACATATCGACTGCGCTGTGGTAGAGGGAATGCCGCATATCCGGGTTTTCTTCTGTCTTCAGCTGAATGCAGGCATCCTCAAAACGGTCAAAGTCTGTATGAATGTTATAGTCAGGATTGATTTGGAATGTGCCGTTCTTGCCGACGACGAGCTTGTCGAGGCCGATGACAGAAAGAGTGCGCCGCAGGCGGTAAACGATATTGTTGACGACCTTATACGGCGAGTCGAGCTCGTCGTATGGGCAGATGATCTCTGCCAAGGTGTCAATGGAGAAATTCTTTTTGTGGTTCAGGATAAGATATGCCAGGAGCAGGTAGCACTGATCCGCTTTGATATCTTCTCCAGTCAATGTCCCTTTTGAGCTGATGATCTCCATGCCGCCAAAGAAATTGATATGGATGTCCTCCGGATTGTACTTGGAAGCTTTTGTAGCAGCCAAAAGGGACTGCTGCTGTTTGATCTCGTTGAGTTCCAGTACTACTGCATAGGAGGCGATGAACAGGAAAACCGGGTCATCCGTATAGCGGGTCGGATCGTCCACGGCAATGAATCCCTGATTGATCCGCTTGGAGAATGGTGCCGCCAGCAGTGTAGTCACCCCATACTCCCGAAAGAAAGCCGCTTCATCCGGATAGACTCTCTCCAATCTCTGTAGGTCAGAAATCATAACCGGTTTATTGGCCCGAAGTGCTTTCCTCCATCTCGGAAACTTCTCCATGGGCAAGCACTGGAGCATATCTCTCTGCGCTTGGACACCATCCCTGCACCACTCATAGGTAATGACGCCGATTCCAAGCTCCCAGTCAGCTTCCAGCACAGATGCTCTCGATGCGCCATAAAACTCAGCCACACCTTTCAGGAGGCCATTGATGATGGCTTCCGAATCCTCGGTGTTCCGTAGGCTGGCCTCCAGCACGCTCATCGCACGATGAAACGCGCTGCATTCAACAAGCGTGGTGGTTTCCTGCATGATTTCGTTGCTCATGAATATGCCTCCTTTGATTTGTAAAAAAGCGCAGAGACTGTCCAATCTAACTCGGACAGCCTCTGCTGTGAACCGCACAGCAAGGCTGAGCGGTTATGTACTATACCATTGTCTTGATGAATGCAGCAAGCGCTTCGCGTTGGTCCTCTTTGAGCGCCGCAACACTGTTGTCAAACTCACTCCGGGCATTCAGAGTGTTTGCTGGATCGTCCTCCGCAAAGAACTGAGCCAGCGTGATTCCACAAGCGTCACAAATCGCATTCACCGTTGGAATAGACGGCTGGTTGTTCCGCTTGAAGATATTACTGATCGTTGTCTGCGACAGCTTGGATTCCTGCGCCAATCGGTAAATTGTCCATCCGCGCTCATCCATTAACTGTCGAATTCGCTGTTGTGCATTGAACATTGGTACCACCTACTATGCTATTAGTATACACCTCATTTGATTGCCTTCATAGAAATCATCGGTATGGTATATGGTAATCAAATGATATGTACCCGTTATGGTGCCATAGATAGGGGCACGGAGAAAGTTATTGAGATTTTATGGTAGGTCTTTCTTGAAATCAATTAGGAAATCCAATTCGCCAACGTATAAAAACATCTTCCTCACATAATAGTCTATCTGTACGATTGCTGTGTTATAAAATTAGGGTCGCTATTTTCTCGCGTGTAAAATTAAATTCCCTCCTAAACGGGTCAAGTATCGCCGTTTTAGGAGGGATATTTTATCTCTGAACTGCAATTATCACGGTTTCACAGATTGATTGTAGCTGGATTTCATTTTAAACCGTCCAGCGCAGAAAGGACAACCGCATTTCTGTTGGCCAGTACGGGAAAATACTGCTGCTTTCCAGACATGTCCTTCGGAGCAGCGCCACCAAACTTTTTTGTGGCTGCCCGGCGTCACCATTTCTGGCAGCAGATTGCCATTCAGCGAATCGTCCCATTGAGTGGCCGTCTCTGGTTGAAGGGTCGCCAAATCGTTGAATCCTGGCAAAACACGCCTTCCAGAACAATATGGGCATCCAACGCGGCCGGCAGTCCGAGATGCAATGACCGCCTGCCACTGATGGCCCAACGTACAACGCCACCAAACCTTTCGATTGCTGTAGACAGCCACCCTATCCGGTTTCAATTTGCCATTGCGTATCGTATCCCATTCTTCCGCCAGTAATGGAAACATCGTAGCCAAATCAGTCTCACCTGGAACGGTCGAGCGTCCGCTGCAAACAGGGCAACCGTTTCCTCTTTCACGACTACGAATACTGGCCCGCCAAGAATGACCTTTTTCACAACGCCACCAAGCATATTTTCCGCTACCGGGCAACACCTGATCTGGTGTTAATGTCCCATTCTTCTGGAAATCCCACTGGGCAGCTAAGGTGGGGTCTACAGCAGCCAAGTCATTGTCACCTGGCCACAAAGCGCGCCCTGTACAATATGGGCAATGGGAACCGCCCGTTCTAACTCTTACCTCGGCTTGCCATGAATGGCCTGCATCACATTTCCACCACACTTTTTTGTGGCTGCCTTTATGGATCTCCTCTGGGGTCAGCGGTGCGTTTTTCTCTGAATCCCATTCCTCCAGAAGTTTCTCTGCGCCCAACCGCTGACAAAAAGTGTACAGCGAATATTCCTCTCTCATAGAAACTCCTTATATTACCACTGGTTTTGAGTATCTCAATGGTGTTTATTGCTCTGTATCTTCCGGCTGACGGAATACATCTGCACCACAAAGTTCGTAATAACACCGAGCACAGAGTTGTCCCTGTCCTTCCAAATAATAATGGCGCTGATTGATTGGCATATCCCGCGGAACATCCGTCAGATTCCAACACAAAACACAACGATCCATGTTTTTATTGATAGCAGAGTAACTTTCACAATAGTTTCTGTCCACGCTTCGCCCGCTCCTTTTCCACTATCACTCGCCTCGCATCGTGTTGAAGATATCCCGTGCAAAAATTACAAGTCCACTTTTCCGTTGATGTTTTTCCCGAAAGAATGACTCAGCATTGTTTTCGCAGTTGTAGCAAACCATACGTCCCTCCGGGATGGGACAACCGCAGCATACGCAAGTATCTACTTGTCGTATGTAAAGCACCTTTTCCGTAATGCATCGTCTCCTACACCTAATATCTCTCATATTGACAAGCAGACTATCCTGCCGACATAAAACCATCGGGTTTTTTCTGCTGCCAGTTCCATGCGTCACGGCACATGTCACTCAAAGTTCTTGTGGCTTGCCAGCCGAGCAACGCTTTTGCCTTTTCTGCCGAGGCGAAGCAGACCGGGATATCTCCCGCCCGGCGGCCAACGATTTGAAAAGGGATATGAATCCCAGTGGCGCTTTCAAATGCGGAAATCAACTCAAGGACGCTATGTCCCATGCCTGTTCCCAGATTGATTACCTCCACGCCCTTGTGCGAAGTGCAAAACGGAAGTGCTGCTGTGTGGCCAGCGGCAATGTCCATGATGTGAATATAATCTCGGATACATGTACCATCTGGCGTATCATAATCAGCGCCAAAAACGGATAGTTGCTTTCGCTTTCCTGTAGCCACCTGAGTGATATATGGCATCAAATTGTTTGGTGCGCCATTGGGAGCCTCTCCGATAAGGCCACTTGGATGAGCTCCCACCGGATTGAAATAGCGAAAAATGACCGCCGAAAAATCCTGGGTCGCCGCGGCATAGTCCGTAATGATCTGCTCGATCATATACTTCGTCCATCCATACGGGCTTGCGATGTTGCCAGTGGGACATGCTTCTGTAATCGGCAGCGTGGCTGGATTGCCATAAACCGTTGCAGACGAGCTGAAAATCAAGTTTTTGACCTGATATTTGCTCATGGTTTCCAAAAGTGTGAGGGTACTGTCAAGGTTACCTCTATAATACTTGAGCGGCTGCTGAACAGATTCCCCGACAGCCTTGTATCCCGCAAAGTGCATGACCGCATTGATCTCATGCTGTTTGAAAATCTGTTCCAAATCCGCAGAATTCTGAATGTCCAGATAATAGGTTCTGACGCTTTTTCCCGCGATTTCACCGATTATGATTGGAACCTTTGGGGAGCTATTATAGAAGGTATCTGCGATAATTACATCGTATCCCAACTGAAGCAGTTCAACTGCTACATGGCTGCCGATATATCCCGCTCCGCCAGTAAGTAAAACGGTCATTCACTGCTCTCTTTCTCCGCATTGAGTGGAAGATACTCGTTCAATAGATCCTCGTGGATTTTGTCCAGATCCGGGACGACCACCGACATACCTCGGATAGAAGCATAATGGTATGCGTCATCTGCCGGGACACGATAACTGGAGAGCTCCGCACTTCCCATAATTGGGATGCACTTCGCCGCCAGCAGCATAATTTGAGAGTTCGTCATGTCAGTTGACAGATATGGCAATACCTCATCCAACAGTTTCATCAGGTCTGCCGCATTGCTCTGGCGGAACTTGGTATAGATTGCCTGCAGCACATTGCGCTGACGCTGGGTCCTGTAAAAGTCATTGTCAATCTTTCTGATACGAGAATAAGCAAGAGCCTTTGTTCCATCCAGGTGGTAAACACCAGACTCTGTGCCTATATTTATTATCCTGGCTTCCTTGCTCGTCATCTCAATGTCTACGCCGCCAAGTATGTCAATCACACTCTGGAAACCAGAGAAGTCAACCTCAAAGCACCCGTCAATAGAAACTCCGAAATTAGTATGTAATGTATCCATCAGCAGAGGAAAGCCACCGAAAACATAGGCGGCATTCAATCTGTTATCAGAATAGCCGCCGGGGATCTGAACATACAGATCTCTCAAAAATGAGATCATCGATATTTGCTTTGTATCTGGGTTGATACTGCACAGGATCATGGAGTCAGAACGCTGCCGCCCCTCTCCCTCGCGTCGATCCTGACCGACTAAAAGAATATTGAGCAGGTCATCATCCAGGAATGGTTCGATCTCACTCCAATCGACTTCTTCCGGTTTGAGTTCGATGATATCTTTCGGCTCGTTGCTTGTATCGGTCTCGAAGTCTTCCTGGTCGGGAGGGATAACATCTACTGTGTCTGGTACCTTGTTGATCTTATCCAGCTTTGTTTGGACATACCAAAAAGCCGAAACGGCCAGAAGCAGAACTGTTGCTACACATACCAGTGCTACGATTTTTCTCTTTTTCATAAGCTTCTACCACCTTAGTCAAGCTTCTACCACCTTAGTCAGAAACTTTTCAAACAAGTATCGCTCGAATCCAATGTTCTCTTGAAATTATTGATAGCGGTTCTTGTAATACTTCTTATAATAGCCGCCATCCTTCTTCTTAATGTTGTTGCGAACTACTCCGAGAATCTTGCTTCCACTTTTCCTCAGTTGTTCTATGACATCGATGGCCTGCCGGTAGCGGACTTGATTGTCCGAAATGACAAGGATTGTTCCATCGCATTTGGCTGCTACGACGGCAGCGTCAATGACGCTGCCAAGCGGGGGGACATCGATCAGCACATAGTCGTAAGACTCTTTCGCAGCCTTCAAAAGCTCTTCAAAGTATTGCCCGCTCAGCAACTCTACAGGATTGGGCGGGTACTTGCCCGCAAACATGATTGACAAATTTTCGTACTGCGTCTGATAAAGACATTCTTTGACAGAAGTCAGCCCTGTCAGCACCTCGCTCAATCCTGCAGGGTTTTCCGCTGTGGTGTTACGCCCTGCCATAACTGATTTTCGCATATCCGCATCAATGACCAGCACACGCTTGTCCAATTCTGCAAGGCTCTTTGCAAGCTGCAGGGTGATTGTTGTCTTGCCTTCATTCTCATTGCAGCTTGTGATTACGACAGTGCAGATATCCTGACCACAAAACTGTAAATTAGTTCTTAATGTCTTAAATGCTTCCTGCGTGAAGAAGTCTTTCTTTCCTGGAAGTTTTAAAGTTGTTTTCACAGACGATCCGGTTTCCAAAATTGCTTTCTCCATTTTATTTATCTTCTACCTCCTGCTTGGCTGAGGTCTTATAAGCTGTATATGTCTTATAATAGCCGTACTTTCCCGGCTTTTTGCCGTCCGCATTCGGAATGTTGCCCAGAACACTAAGGCCCAGGTATCGCTCCAGATTCTCGTCATCGGTCTTAATGCGGTCATCCAGAAGAAAGATGATTAGGAAGATCACATACGTTACAACGGCAGCAACAACGCCAGCAAAAGCGAATGTGAGCATTCTCGTACTATTGCACGGATCAGTATCCGTTGTTCCCAGCTCATAGAGGTTCACCTGCTGAAACCCCATGGCATCTTCAATGCGCTTTGAACCGATGGTGCAGATTCGATCCACGATACGCTTTGCCAGTTCCGGAGAATCCGCTTTCACGGTCACCTCGAGAATGCGGGTGTCCTCCGGATTCGAAGTGGAAACACAGTCATATAGATCCTCGTACTCCATGTCCAGATTTAAGCTGCTGATAACTTCATCCAGAACGGTATGGCTTTTCAAAAGGTAGGTGCAGTCATTGACAACCTTTAAGGCCAAGGAGAAATCGGAGCTTGCGTCGCTGGCGGTTGCGCCATCTGCCTGACGCAGAATGTACAGGGTCGCGGTAGAGGCGTATTGCGGGACAAAAGTCATACGGTTGAACACCAAAAAGCCGCAGCAGCAAATGCAGGCTGCAAGTATGATGGCCCATAGCCGTTGGACGAATACGCCCCACAGGTCTTTCAGCGTAACTGTTTTAAAATTTGCTTTCTGATTCATGCTTAAGAAAAGTCCTTTCTTACGGCCTCACCACGCAATAAACGGATTGCATTATTGTAGCATAGCATCGCCGCATAGTCGGCACCGTATTTTTTGCTGGTGTAATTGAAACATTCCAGCATTTCAGGTGGGCGAGACGTACAGTTGTGTGCATCTGAGGAAAAAAGATCGATCAGTCCAAGGGACAACAACTTCCGGCATTGACGCTGAACAAGTAAGCCAAACCCGCGGAACAGGGACTGTGTATCTGCTTGGAGCACCACGCCATCGTGCCAGAACGCTTGAATCGCAGGAATTCTTCCGTGCAGGGATCGATAGCGCTCGACGTGGGCAAGAATGGGGATATAGCCTGCGTTGAGCAATGCATGAAGGCCATTTCCGATTGTTTTTTCAGGTGCTGTTTCCGAGAAGTCCACCAGCACATATCTGGTACCGTTGACCGTTCTGCAAACACCTTGCCTCAGCCAAGTCACACATTCCGGTTCATACCGAAGTTCATTTCCCAAATACAGCGCCATGTCTGGATATGTCTTCTGCACATAGCTCGACAAGCGCTCAAATGCCGCATTTACCTTGCCATAATTGTCTCCAAAGTAGCCAGGGTGGAAATGAGGGGTACAGCAAAGCACCCTTGTGCCAGTTTGATAGGCCGCATCTAAAATGGCGTGCATCTCATCCTCGTCTTTTGCACCGTCATCCACTCCAAACAATAGATGTATGTGAATATCCGCAAGCGCCATTTATCCGTCCTTCCTCCAAACCATTTTATTCACGATGCCCGTGTAGCTCTGAATGATTCTGGCGACCTTCATGGACACATTTTCAGCGACATAATCCGCCACCGGCGTACCAAAGCATTCAGCCCGCTGCATCCCGACAGCTATCTCCACCGCCTGCAGGAGGGACTCCGCGTCGATTCCGGCGAGTACAAAGCATCCGGCATCCAGCGCCTCAGGGCGCTCGGTAGAGGTTCGGATGCTGACCGCCGGGAATGGCTTGCCCACAGACAGGAAAAAGCTGCTCTCCTCCGGCAGCGTACCGCTGTCGGAGACCACTGCAAAGGCGTTCATCTGCAGGCAGTTGTAATCATGAAAGCCCAGTGGCTCGTGGGCGATCACGCGGCTGTCCAACTGGAAGCCCGTTGCCTCGAGCCGTTTCCGGCTCCTTGGATGGCAGGAGTAAAGGATCGGCATATCATACTTCTCCGCCATGGCATTGACCGCTGTGAACAGCTGGACAAAATTGCAGTCCGTATCGATGTTTTCTTCCCGATGGGCTGAGAGCAGAATGTACTGTCCCTTGGTCAGACCCAGACGCCAGTGGATATCGCTGGCTTCGATCTTGTCCAGATTGGCGTGCAGCACCTCGGCCATGGGACTGCCGGTCACAAAGGTACGCTCCTTCGGCAGGCCACACTCCATCAGATACCGGCGTGCGTGCTCCGAATAGCAGAGATTGACATCGCTGATGATATCCACAATACGGCGGTTCGTCTCCTCCGGCAGGCACTCATCCTTGCAACGGTTTCCCGCCTCCATATGAAAAATCGGAATGTGCAGCCGCTTGGCACCGATCACGGAAAGGCAGGAGTTGGTATCGCCCAAGACCAGCACCGCATCCGGCCTGACCTGAACCATCAGCTTGTAGGATTTCTCAATAATATTCCCAATCGTGGCTCCGAGGTCGTCGCCTACGGCATCCAGATAATAGTCCGGGGCCCGGAGACCGAGGTCGTCAAAAAACACCTGATTGAGAGTGTAGTCGTAGTTCTGACCGGTGTGAACCAGAATCTGTTCAAAGTACCGGTCGCAGCACTTTATCGTTGCAGACAGCCGGATGATCTCTGGCCGTGTGCCGATGATCGTCATCAGCTTCAGCTTTCCCATTGCTACACCTCCTCAAAGTAGGTATCCGGATGGCCGGGGTCAAACTGCTCGTTGGCCCACATGACTGTCACCAGATTTTCCGTCTCGCTTAGATTGATAATGTTGTGGGTATAGCCCGGCAACATATGAACGGCTTGAATCTGGTCACCGCTAACCTCGAATTCGATCTTTTCATCGGAGCCGATTTGGCGTTCCTGAATCAGCCCGTGTCCGGCCACGACCATAAAGAACTCCCACTTGCTGTTGTGCCAGTGCTGCCCCTTGGTGATACCGGGCTTTGTGATGTTCACGGAGACCTGACCGCAGTTCTCCGTTTTCAGCAATTCTGTGAAGCTGCCGCGCTCGTCTACATTCATCTTCATCGGGAATGCGATTTTCTCCGGCGGCAGATAGGAAAGATAGGTGCTGTAGAGCTTCTTCTCAAAGCTGCCTTCCGGAATCTCCGGGAGCAACAGTGTCTGCGGCTGGTCGTGGAAGGTCTGGAGCAGCTGGACAATCTCACCCAGCGTCACGCAGTGGCTGACCGGAACGCTGCAATATGCTCCATCCGTCCTGTGGGGCTGGCCCTCCATGGTATTCAGGATCTCGTCAATCAGATCGTCAATGTAGACCAGTTCCAATTCGACTGCCGGATCTGAAACGGTGATAGGCTCCTCCCTTGCGATGTGATAGCAGAAGGTTGCCACCACGGAATTGTAGTTGGGACGGCACCACTTGCCGAACAGGTTCGGCAAGCGGTATATCATCCCGTCTGCGCCGGTTTCCTCGCCGTAAGCGAGGAGCAGCTCCTCCGCTGCTTTTTTGGACTGTCCGTAGGAACTTCCGGCATACCGTCCGGTCAGACTGGCTTGAATGGAGGAAGAGAGCAATACTGGACAGCGGTTACCGCTTTCCCGAAGCATCTCCAACAGGGTACGGGTGAAGTCTGTGTTTCCGGCTGCAAATTCTCCCGGATCCTGGGGCCGGTTCACGCCAGCCAGGTGGACCACGAAATCCGCCTTTTGGCAGTAGCCCGCCAGGGTTTCTGCCGAAGTATCCCGCGTACACAAGAGAATTTCCTCGATTTGCAGCGCGGGCCGGGTTCTGTCTCTGCGATCCTTGATGGCGGAGAGGCGCTGCGTCAGATTCTTCCCAACAAATCCGTTTGCGCCGGTGATCAGTACATTCATCAGCAAGTTCCTCCGAACAGCTTCAGCTTTAGCAGAAGCTGTTTCATTTCCTCTACATTCAGCCGATGCGTATTGTGCGAGGTATACTGCTCGATTTTGCCGAACTCCGGATTCCCCTTACTGAAATAGTTGTCATAGTTCAGATCTCGATTATCTGCCGGAATGCGGAAGAAGCCGGGCAGGTCTTCTGCCCGCATCATTTCCTCTGCAGTGACCAGCACCTCAAAGAGCTTTTCGCCATGCCGTGTTCCGATAATCGTCGTGCCAAGGTCGGAATGCTTCAGCTCCAGTATAGCCTGTGCCAGCGTCTCGATGGTTGCGGCAGGGGCCTTCTGCACGAACAGGTCACCCTGTTCGCCATGCTCAAAGGCATAAAGCACAAGGTCTACGGCATCGCTGAGCGTCATCATGAAACGAGTCATATTGGGATTCGTGATCGTCAAAGGTTTTCCCTCGTCGATCCGGTCGCAGAACAGCGGAATGACCGAGCCACGGGAGGCCATAACGTTGCCATACCGCGTCAAACACAGAACTGGATCCCCAGGCAGCATCTGTCTGGAGCGGGCAATCACATTCTTCTCCATGACAGCCTTCGTCATGCCCATAGCGTTGATGGGATAGGCCGCCTTGTCCGTGGACAGGAAGATGGCCTTCTTCACATGGTTTGCAACACAGGCGGAGATCACATTGTCCGACCCAGCCACATTGGTTTTGACCGCCTCCATGGGATAAAACTCGCAGGAGGGCACCTGCTTCAAAGCTGCGGCATGAAATACATAGTCCACACCGCGGAACGCATTCAGAATGGAATTGTAATCCCGCACATCACCTATGTAGAACTTGATTTTCTCCGCGTGCTGCGGATACAGCTCCTGATAGGTGTGCCGCATATCATCCTGCTTCTTCTCATCCCGTGAAAGAATGCGGATCTCTGCAATATCGGTGGTCAGGAAGCGGCGCAGCACAGCGTTGCCAAAGGAGCCTGTCCCACCGGTAATGAGCAGTATTTTATCTTTGAACGATATCATCTGGTCTTACTCCTTTGTATGGTTTCTTTGTTTTTCAGGCAGTACGCCGCGCATAAGTACGGCATCCAGCATTAGCTTTGTGTTTGGACGCAGGGGACGAATCAGCGCTGGAAGCAGGATCGTTGTCGAAGCCTGTGTGATCAGCGAGGCCGCAGCAGCCCCGGACGCTCCCCACGACGGTATCAGCGCAAGGTTCAGCACAACATTAAGTGCAGCCGCACTGACATACAGGTATTTCAAATATTTCTGTCTGTTTTCACATACCATCCATGCGTTTCTGGCAACACCGAGATAGGAAAACGCCGTGTACCAAACTACGATGCGCAGAGGTCCAACTGCCGGCAAATAGGTTTCTCCATAGAGGATTAGAATAAATGGCTTTGCGACAAGGCAGATCATTGCGGATACGAACAGGGACACATAAAAAACAATTGCGTAGAGTTGCCGGTTCTTCCGCTCATAGCGCAGGCGGTCCTTCTGAAAGCTCTGCACAATCTCCGGATAAAGGGAGTCAATGATTGCAGAGAGAATAAAGGCCCATGAAACGCTGACTGTCGAAGCAAGGGAATAATGTCCAACGGCATCTGCGCCAAGCATCTGCTTGAGCATCAGCTTATCTGTACAGGCATAGATGGAGACCATCAGCCCGGCTATGATAAAGCTACTGCTGCTTTGAAGAAGCTCCTTTGCTTTTTTCAGAGAGTAATGGAATCTTGTACCGCCATTTTTGAAATAAGCAATCAGCAAAAACACCGCAAGTACGATGTAATCCAATGCACTTGCAACGGCGAACCATTCCACACTTTTCCCAAGCGCAAGCAAAATAATTTTGTACACAGACATTGCCGCATACGAGACGAGTTCGGCAATGGCGGAATACTTGGACTGGAGCCTGGCCTGAAACCAGTAGTTGAGGGTATCAAACACCTGAAAAATGAGGCCAATGCTGTACAGCGCTACAACCACAACGGTGAGACATTCTCCTTTGTCCACGACACTGACAATACCGATGATTGCCAATGCAGACAGCAGACTTGAGATAGCCCGCAGCAACAGGGTTGTTCCTATCGTTTCACCCTGCTGATCTGGATGATCCACAAAGTTCTTGACGATCACACTATTGATGCCAAGCGTACAGAGCGAGGCAAAGAATGTCGCATATGCCGCTGCGTAATTGATCAGGCCGTAATTGCTTGGGCCAAGATAGCGCGCTGCAAAAATACCAACGACAAAGGCCAGTAGCTTGTTTGCCACTTTACCGCCGATGATCCATCCTGCATTTTTAACGACCTTATTCTTTCTGAGCGACTGCAGCAAAATCTTCAAACTCCTTCACCACTTTAGCGGGGACACCGGCCACCATCGTATCCGCCGGCACATCTTTAGAAACACAGGCACAGGCCGCAATCATGCTTCCATCTCCAATACTCGTATTCAATAGGATGGTAACTCGACCACCGATCCACACGCCGCTGCCTACCGTAATATGATAGGATTCGCCTTTCCCCGCCCGTCTGCTATGGTCGCCCATCTGATGTCCACCTGTCAGAAAGGTGACAGCTGGAGCGATATCGCAGTTATCTCCAATCGTCACCGTCCCATTTCCATGGATAGTGAGATTGCATCCGATCCAACAATTCGCACCAATGCGGAGCGTCCCTGTATTATGGATCGGCCCGACAATTTTGGTGTTTTCTCCGATCTCATAGCCGATGGAACGAAGAAGATTCCTCTTGGCAGAGAAAAACTGGGTTCCCGCCAGAGTATGATTGACAAGGTATATCACAATTCGTTTTTTGATTGTCTTTAACTTCATCTTTGATACCAGTCCTCCCGCAGCGGCTTTGCGGGGCTGCATGGACCGTTCGCAAACAAGCCGGAAGCGTCTGTACCGTTCAAAAGGGTCTGCGATAGCTGCAAAAATCGCTTTGCCGCAACCTCCGCATTCCACAATTCTGTGATCGTCTGGTACGCCGCTTTTCCAAAGCTATACTGCATCGTCGTATTTTCAAGAAGCCGTCGTACCTTTTCATAAAGCTCCTGAATATTGCCGGAGTGATAAACGCTTCCATTCACGCCGTCATTTACGAGGTAAGGGGTTGCCCCAGCTGCATCGCTGGCAACCACCGCACAGCCGCTGTTCATGGCCTCGTTTAACACAGCGCCCCAGCCCTCTTGGCGGTCACTCGTGAATAAGCAGATGCCTGCGCTTTCCATATGAAGGCGCACGGCTTCCGGAGACATGGCTCCAAGGAATCGTATATTGGTCTCCAGCAGCCCAGCTTCTGAAGCCTGCCGCTTGAGCTGCTGCTCCATCTCACCGGTACCGATCATCTCGATTTTGAAGCAGCATCCTGCATCATGGAGTCTCCTTGCAACCTCGATCACATCGTCGGGATGCTTCCAGCCCAAGAAGCGTCCACACCACAAAATGGTTGCTTTTGCTTTGCGGTTGATCAAGTCATCAATGCTGGGATACCGTATCGTCTCCGGGAAATAGCCCCATTTATAGCACCGACCGCGGAAAAGGCCGAATTTTGCATAATCCCCCGCAGTATAGGCGCTGGCACAGAGCATATACGCCTTTCGCCACGGCGGATTGCAAGCGTGCCAGTGGAAAAAACGTTTTGGATATTTGAGAAGCGGATTTCCTGTCTTTAAGATTCGCTCGGAATATCGGAAAAACAATTTGGCCTTTTTACCGTATTCCTTTGTCTGACGCTCTGGAAAGGAACCGGCTATCAAAACATCCAGATTACTTAACTGCTTCTGGACCTCCTGATCTGATGCCGAACAGGTATATGGACGCGCCAAATCATTTCCCCACCCGAGATTCTTTCGCTCCGTATCCATCTCTTTATGCGCCACGAAGCAATAGTTGTGATTTGTCAATTCATAGAGGGCATCGGATAGGGGGACTTGATGATGCGTAAAGTAATTGCTGCAAAAAAGAATTCTCATGTAGCCATCACACGCCCTTTTCCCAAAGTAGACAAAACATTTTCATAGAGTTCAACATAGCCCTGATACACCGTATCTTTGTCAAAACGCGCCATTTTTTTAGGATCCGCACGCCAGTTGCTGTCTGCCACGTCTCTCACAGCATTCTCCAATGCCTGTATATCGCCCTGCAGAACCAAGCGTCCATTTCCCGGTGCTACCGTTTCAGGACAACCGTCTGTCTTATATACCACCACCGGCGTTCCGCACGCCTGGGCCTCTACCGTAGTCAGTCCAAAGGTTTCCTCATAGGTAGGGTTCACAAACACATCTGCAGCGGAGTACCACTGTGCCAACTCTGTTTGATTTGCCGTGCGTAAAAGCCCAAGCACATCGGAAGGAATATCCGGCAGTTGCTTTTCAATCAGGCCAATCAAAACCACCTGATAGTCAGAACCGAGGCGGTCAGCAAGTGTCAGCAAATCCGGCAGACCCTTGCGTGCATTCCATGCATTTGCTACCCCGAGGACAATTTTCTTATCTTCCAGATGATACTTTTCACGCAAGCTGCTGGTCTGTGGGTAAAAAACCGTGCGGTCGATTCCGTTGGGGATAACGGTTCTCGGATAGTTCTGTAGAAACGACTGTGAAACCTGATCCGCAAGCCACTGCGAAGGCGTTGTGATGGTCAGACTCTTTACACCGGTAAAGGCATTCTTTTTGCGAAGGAAATTGTGCCTTACATCGCCCTTCCAATAGCATTGCGGATACCGGTACAGCAATTTGCAGTCCCGACACTCCGTCTGCCATTGCACACACTTGACTTGCGAGAAATGTGTGCAATGTCCGGTAAAAGTCCAGCAATCATGCAAAGTCCAAACGACGGGGATATTCGCTTCCTTCAAAAAGCGGAACAGCATCTCGTAATTCACATAGAAGCCGTGCAGCGTGTGCAGGTGGATAAGATCAGGCTGAAACGCTCTGATCTCTCGGATCATCTTTCTGGTCGCCGCCCAGGAATATAAACCCGCGTGGTCTGTGAATCGTGATACTGCGTTGTGAAAGTAAAAGCCGAAATCTCCGGATACTTTCACTGCGTCCGCATTGTCGGAGCATACTCCCGTTCCATATAAAGCCTTTACATCATTGCCATGCTTTTTCAGCAGGTTCATGATATCAGCGATGATTTTTCCAGTGCTTCCGGTCCCATATACCAAATTGACAAACAGCACTTTCATCCTTCTCATCTCCGATGTTGTGTGATAAAAGAGAACCGCCGAGGCGCCAAGGTGCGCCCCGGCGGTTCCAGTGTATTTACTCGGTTTCGCTGTCCAGAATCATCCGGCCAGCACTGTCAAAGTTGTAATATCCCTCCGGCATCAGGCCGTGCGTCCAGTACACATAGTAGCTGCGGTCATGGACAACCTCACAAGTGGAACGCACATAGTAGTAGTCGCCGTCGATCTGGATCAGACCGGCATAAGTACGTTCGCCGTTCCGATAGAAGTACAGGCTTCCATCTTCCTCATAGATTCCGTTCTTCAGAGGCGCGACGCTACCTGTCAGCTTGCCATCTGCATCGAAGTGATATTTGCCCTGCGGCAGCAAATCATGTGTCCAGGAAATGTAGTAATCGCAATCGTGTACCACTTCACACTTGGAATTCACATAGTAGTAATCATCGCCAATTTTGATGAGGCCCGCATAGGTCAGTTTTCCATTGACGTAGTAATGCAGAACGCCATCTTCCTCGACAATACCATTCTTCGGAGTGCCGGTCAGCTTTCCGCTTTCATCGAACGTGTAGTAACCGGCTTCCTTCAGGCCATGCGTCCAGGTGATCCAGTACACGCAATCGGTCACGACCTCACCGTTGCTGCGGACATAGTAGAAGTCACCGTCAATTTCAATCAGGCCGACATAGGTTACCTTGCCGTTGACATAGTAACGAAGCACGCCGTCATCGTCCTTTACGATGCCATTCTTGTCCGTTGCACCCTGAATGAGCTTGCCCTCTGCGTCAAAGGCATAGGTTCCTTCCTCCATCAGACCGTTCATTCTGGAGCAGTAGTAGGTCTGGTTCACGATCAGCTGGCCCTTGCTGTTGGCATAGTAGTAATCGTCACCGATCTTGATCATGCCTGCAGGAGCCTTGATGCCGTCAACATAGTAGAAGAGGTCTTCGCCATCCTTCAGGATCCCGTTCTTGTTGGTGTCCTCGTCATGCAGAATGATGCCGTTCTCATCGAAGTAGTAGCCCCACTCAGGAAGCGCAAGGCCATTGGTCTTGTGGAGCCAGCAATCCTTGCCGTTCAGCACAGTGCTCTTCACTGCTGCCGAGAGAATCAAGCCCTCACGCTCCTCCAGATTCTTCTGGACTGCGAAGTAATAATAGTTGACCTCGCCGTTCTCCTTGACAACGCGCTTCAGACCTGCTTCCTCTTCGATGATGCCGCTGTTGAGCCAATAGGTATCATTTCCAACGCTGTAAACGCCGGTTACATTGCTTTGGAATACGCCTTCGGCGTCAAAGACGCAGCGGGCTTCCTCAGTCGCCCCATCGGGGATCAGCGTCGCGATACCGGTAGCCGCGTATCCAGTTTCGGGGTCCAGATAGTAGGTATTGCCGTCAATGACCGTCCAACCGGTTTTTTGCAGCTCGCCATCCTTGTAGTACAGCTTGCCGTTCACATCCGTAAACCAGCCGTTCCAGAACTGCCACTGTGCATACAGCGTCATATCTCCGGTCAACTCAAGAATCGCGCCTTCATCGGCATAGGTGGCTCCGCTGCCATCTGCGGCGGTGTTCCAGCCGATGAACTTGTAGCCCTCACGGGTGAAGGCGTTGGCATTCAGGGCAGTGTCCACACCGACCTCAAAGGTCTGAGCTGCCATCTCGCCCACACCGCCATTGGCGTTGAAGGCGATGGTGTAGAACACACGGGCGGTTTCAGAGTACTGTGCCGTATAAGTAGCATCCTCCTCGGCAACAACGACCTCCGGACTCCAGCCAGTGAAGGTGTAGCGGTAGCCGTCGTCAGGTGCCTTATCTGTGCTGCCCTTGAAGGAAGGCATAGTGCCCTTCAGATAATCTTCCTCTGCTGCGACCTTGCCATCAATCACCCAAGTGATATGTGCGCCGGTCTTGGGGGTTTCCTCACCCTTTTTCAGCAACTCATCGCAGACAGAGCAGTAGGTGTCGCCGGTGTAACCGGGTGTCGTAAGCGTCGCTTCGACCGCATTGCGAATCTCCGGCTTGTGACCGGTAGCCGGGATCACTTCCTGTTTAACAATGACTTCGTTGCAAACAGAGCAATGCTTGCCTTCCGTCAGGCCAGGCTCGGTGCAGGTCGGAGCCTTTGCTGCGTCAATGACTTCGGTGTGCCCCTTGGCTGGAATCTCTGTCTGTGCAACGATGATCTCATTGCAGACGGAGCAGTGCTTGCCCTCAGTCTTGCCGGGTTCGGTGCAGGTCGGTTCAACTGCCGGATCAACGACCTCGGTGTGGCCCTTGGCCGGGATTACTTCCTGGGCAACGAGTACAGTCTTGCAGACGGAGCAGTGCTTGCCTTCGGTCAGACCAGTCTCCGTGCAGGTCGGAGCCTTTGCTGCATCGATTACTTCTGTGTGGCCGGTCGCAGGGATCTCTTCCATACCGGAGAGGATTGCCTCACAAACGGAGCACTTCGTACCGGCTTTATGGCCAGCCTCGGTGCAGGTAGCGGGCTGTTCCGCAACTTCAACAGGGGTATGCCCGGTTGCATCGATCGCTTCGGTCTTGGTTGCATTGCAAACTGTGCAGGTGTAGGTCTTGACACCGGCATTCTCACAGGTAGGAGAGGTCGTGATCTCGCCCTCATTCCAGCTGTGACCCTTGGCGGGGATCTCTTCCTGTGCTTTGATCACCGTTCCGCAAACAGAGCAGCGGGTACCGTCCGTCAGGCCGGTATCGGTGCAGGTTGCTTCCTTGCCAGGAACGGTTTCTTCCTTGTGGCCGGTCGCGGGAATCACTTCCTGCGCAACGAGAATCTCGTTGCAGACGGAGCAGTGCTTGCCCTCAGTCTTGCCGGCTTCGGTACAGGTCGGCTCGACTCTTGCATCAATGGCCTCAGTGTGGCCCTTGGCCTGAATGGTTTCGCCCTTGGTGATTTCCTTGCCGCAAACGGCACAGACCGTATCGCCGGTGTAGCCATCCTCGGTGCAGGTAGCATCCTTCTTGTTGATCACCTTGGTAAGGGAATGGTTGTCCTCCCACTGGGCGTAGAGTGTGGTATCCGCCGTCAGATTAACGGTTGCGCCATCCGCATAGGATTCGCCAGTACCGTCAGCCGCCGTATTCCAGTTCAGGAAGTTGTAGCCTTCACGAGTGAAGGTGTTTGCATTCAGCGCCGTATCCTTCTTTGCGGTTACGCTCTGCGGGGCCATCGTGCCTTCGACCGGGTATTCCGCACTTCCGTTGGCTTCAAAGGTAACTGTCAGCTCCGTGGGCTCTTCGCCGCCCCAAACGCCGTTGACATAGTTGATGATATCGCCAGCCTTGGCGGTCGCAGTTTCCGTGTAAGAGCCGTCAAGGTTGTGCAGCTTGGCGGCGGTGATGGGGATGGTCACCGCACTTTTGTTCGCATTATACTGATAGGTTACGGTCGCCGTGCCGGGTGTGCCCTGCTGAATGTACTTGCCGGTGCCGTTGCTGGAGCAGATGTCCGCACCGCCCTTGGTGGTGTAGATGGCGCCAATAGCCGTTACGCTGCCGTTCACATCCATCTTCGCATCAACCAAGTCGTTATTGGAGCGGTTGTATGCCTTACCCGGCGCATAGGCCACGGACTTAAACTTGCAGGGGCCCCAGACAAAGTTGTCGGAGTTCCACTCATCGCTGTCATAGAAATAGATATTCTTCCCGTTTGCAACTGTCAGACCAGCGCCCTCGGCAATATTGACCTCAACGCCCGCCAGCAGAGCGGCATCCTGATTGATGGTCACATTTCCGGACTGGATATTGATGGTAATGTTATTGGTGATGGGCAGCACATAGCTTGCAGAGTTGACATCCATGCCAGCAAGCGTTAGCGACAACGTGTTCAATGCCGCCTTGCCGTTTACTGTGAATACAAGGCGATCCGTCTTTTCATCGTAATCCTTGGTAAAGCTACCAGATTCCACTTTGAACATACCGGTGTCGCCAATGAAATTAATGGAGGTGGTATATGTGGTGCTCATTGCATAAACGCCGCTGTAAACTATCTCGTTGGCGCCGGCATTCAACGTCAAGGGAACTTCGATGTTTTGTACGAAGTACTGCGAAAATGGGAACACCCCATGGCCCATGCTGGAAGATGCGCTGCCGCCGCGGAAGTCTGCAATCTGATAGAATTCGTACACCGTAGCGCCAGATTCCGCCAAAACAGAGCCGCTGCCGGAGATAAAGCCCCATGCATAGAGTTTACCACCGTTCTTGACTGTAATGGAGCTGTTATCCGCCATTTTGATGTATCCATAATCACCAACGGGACGTCCCTGCTCACCACCGCCAGCAGCATAATATCTGCCGCCCAAGCTGATGGCACCATTGACGGTAATAGAAGCGCCATCGCTCATCGTCAGTGTTCGGAACGGCTTCGAAGCCGGGGCCGTGCGAATTGCCGCAGGAGCATCCGTATACAGCGTCCCTGCCTCATCAAACGGAATCAGAAGTGTAATTCCAGCCGGAATGGTATAGCTGCCGCTGATGGAGCCATCCGCAGCCAGGGTGATCTTGGACTGGCTGTTTGCCTGTGCATAGGAAACCGCATCGCCCAGATCGTCAAACCGCTGGCCGCCGGTTTCAAACAGGGCCGCCGTTTTACTTGCGAACCGCGCTGTGATAGTGCAGTCATTTTCAATGTTCAACGCAGCCTTTGCAGACGTGCTGATATATTTCTCGTTAGAAACATCATACCAGCCCATGAACTGATAACCATCCGCCGGGGTCGCCACTACCTGATAAGCAGTCATGGAGCTTTGCGTGTTGCTATATTCCTCGGTAATGAGTTTTCCGTCTACTGTATAAGTACCGTTTTCAGCAGGCACGAAAGTCGCAGTTGCATTGACATCGCTTACCAGAACCACGTTGGTAAGGGTGATCTTAGTGGCAGCACTGGTGCTGCCAGACTGGATGTATACTTTAACGCTCTCGTTTGTCGCCAGTTCCTTGGTAAAACTGGCACCCGAAGAAACCTCTGTACCATCCACCTGAATTTTTCCGCTGTTCTGCTCAATAGAGTAGTCAAAGGAAAGGGTTGCTGTTGTCGACTTCTTATTTGTAATTGTCAGTGTGGATTTATAGGATGTATTGCCGCATGTTCCACCCGTGCTGGTAGCTGCGCCGATAATGCTCGTACCATTGGCCGACCAAGCATCATCTGCGTCGCCTGTAAAACTCAGTCCAATGTTCTCGTCAGCTAAGCCTGTCACTGTACCACTGGTTGCCGCAAACGCTGTCATGGTCACATTGGGTAACAGTGCCATAACCATGCACATGCAGAGCACAAGCGAAAGGAATCGCTTTAATGTGCTTTTCATTTCTTTATTACCTTCTTTCTTTGATGATTTCTGGCGTTTATTTCTATGTAAATGCTGAGTCCCGCCGCAAATGCGATGGCTGCCCAGACATGAGAGAGATGGAACAGCATCCCTGTAGAGGACGTCCGGAAGAATTCATCAATGAAGCGGAACGCTCCGTAGGATGCCATATATAGCGGGTAAATGCCGCCGGGGTTCTTGCTCTTTTTTACTCTGGGAACGAGCAGAATCAGCATCACAACGTAATAGAGGATCTCGAGTTCCCTTGTGGGAAAGTGAAAATGCGTTTCTGGTATAACTAAGCCGGAGCAGCATCCAGCGACGATGCAGTTGACCCGAGCACACATCAGTGTAAAAAGCATACACGGAGTAAACACATCGCACACTTTGCAGTAAGGCCGCTTGGTAAGCTTGGCTCCCAGCCAGTAGGCTGCCGGCATAAAAAACACACCGCCAAACAGGCTCATGTTGCCTATGTCGCCGCTTTCCAGAAAAGCAAAGACTTTCACACTGCATACGCCGATAGCAGTATGCAATACCGAAAGGATCAGTACGGCATACCATTTCATTTGGAGCTGTCGCCGCATCCTGTACAGCCAGAACACATTGAAGATAGTTCCTGCTGTTAGTAACAGATATAGTGAATTCGTTTGAAGCCATGACATCATCTTTGCACCTTCTTCCGGCTATGAGAACTCTGCTCTAAGCAAATAGCCAAATAGAACAAATTTAGAAGTAGCACTATTAAGCCACAAACTGCCACAAATACAGAACTCTCCATATTGGATAGCCATGCAAATAAATCTCCCAAGAGTTTCAATACCCCGACAGAAATTCTTCCTTGGGGTGCGATTTGCTTTGCACACAGGACGTACTCAATTGCCATAATGAGATCTATGGCAAAGACCGAAATTCTTTGTCCATCGACATTAGGAATACGGAACATTCCATATAGAACTAAGATAAACACAACAATTAAGAGCAAGTACTTCTTGCGTTTACCCTTTTCTAAAAAACGAACATTATGAACAACAATGAGGACATCCAATCCCGTCCACAGCACATGCCCATAAAAACCTCTCGAAAGCAGCAGCGCATTAATCTCCCAAGCAAAATTTAAACTTCCTGCTATCAATGGCATAAGCAATAGATGGGATTTTCTATTTTGAATTCCGCACAGAACAATGATTACATATGCCAATGTCCAGAAAATTACTGTTAAGTGATTAAGCAAAACATACCCCCATTGAAAGGTTTCTCTCCATGGGGTATGGCGTCAAACGTGCCATACCCCATGGGTTGTTCTGTCATCTCACCATCTTGCCGTCTGCACCAAAGGTGTAGAATGTGGCAGGCAGCAGGTTGTTGGTCTTAGATACCCAGTATCGCTGACTGGTGATAACCTTGCAGTAGCTGTTCACATAGTAGTAATCGCCGTCAATCTGGATCAGGCCAGCATAGGTCTTGACGCCGTCCACATAGTAATACAACTCGCCGTCCTCACTGACGATGCCGTTCTTCACCTCGGGATCAGGATCCGGATCAGGGTCGGGCGTCGGAATAGGCGCATCCGTCATCTTGCCTTCCGCGTCAAAGTTGTAGAATGCAGCGGGGAGCAGATCATTGGTCTTAGATACCCAGTATCGCTGACTGGTGATGACCTTGCAGTAGCTGTTCACATAGTAGTAATCGCCGTCGATCTGAATCAGGCCAGCGTAGGTCTTGACACCATTGACATAGTAATACAGCTCGCCATCCTCGTTGACGATGCCGTTCTTCACCTCGGGATCAGGATTGGGATCCGGATTGGGGTCAGGTGTCGGAATGGGTGCATCGGTCATCTTACCGTCTGCACCAAAGTTGTAGAACCCAGCGGTCAGCAGATCATTGGTCTTAGACACCCAGTAACGCTGATTTACGATGACCTTGCAGTAGCTGTTCACATAGTAATAATCGCCGTCGATCTGAATCAGGCCAGCGTAGGTCTTGACACCGTTGACATAGTAATACAGCTCGCCGTCCTCGCTGACGATGCCGTTCTTCACTTCGGGATCAGGATTGGGATCCGGATCGGGGTCAGGTGTCGGAATGGGCGCATCGGTCATTTTACCGTCTACATCGAAGTTGTAGAAACCAGCAGGCAACAGGTCATTGGTTTTGGACACCCAGTAGCGTTGGTTGGTGACTACCTTGCAGGAGCTGTTTACATAGTAGTAATCGCCGTCAATTTGAATCAGGCCAGCGTAGAAGCGAACGCCGTTGACATAGTAATACAGTTCGCCGTCTTCATTCACAATGCCATCCTTTGAAGGATCGGGCGTATCAATGATCATGCGGCCATCTTCATCAAAGCTGTAGAATGCCGGGGCAAAGCCAGTATCATTGGGATAGGAAACCCAATGACGGGTGTTCTTCACTGCCGTGTAGTCTACGCTTCCGAAATAATAGTAGTATCCGTCTTCTGCCAGATACAGGCCGTTGCAGACCATACCGTTGATGGTATAATACGTATTTCCGTTAAGGTAGAAGAGTCCTGTGTGCTGATATACGCCATGGCAGATGCCATCTTCTCCAAAGTCGTACCAATAAATCGGGTCATCATGGTTATCGCGCAGTTTTACATACCGGAGGCCCTCGTAGCGATAGCCGTCCTGATTGAAGAAATACAGATTACCTTCAATGGTGTACCACTTGCCCTGAACAAAGCCGGGGCCATAATAATAGCGCTTACCGTGGTCAGTGGCCAGCCATGCACCCTTCACCAGTTTGCCGTTTTCAAATTGATAGGTCACATTGGGGAAGAAGCTGCTGTTTTCACCATCCAGCCCCTGGAAAGTCTCAGGGTCAAAGTAGTAATAACCGTTGTTGCCATTTGCATCCGTCAGGTTCCACCAACCGGACTTGGCCACGCCGTTGATGGCGTAATACCATGCGCCGTCGAATTCAATCAGTCCAGTGACCTTGCCCTCGCAGGCACCAGTCGTCTCATTGAACTGGTAGAAATACTCGTTGCTCTCATCGTTGAGGCCAGGAACCTTGTGGATTCCCTTCAAGGCGTTGTTCTCGACGAAGTAGTAGGATGTACCGTTAACCGTTTTCCAACCGGACCAGGAGCCGTTGTCCAGGATGAAACGATCCGTGAACTCCTGATACGATTCGCAGTAGAAATGGCCGCCGCAGGGGTGCGTGGTATTCTCCGGCTCCTCATAGGGATAGATCCCATACTGCTCCTGGAAGGAGGTCTGCTTCGCCATGTTGTAGAGCGCGTTTGCGCCCAGATAGATGTCGTAGCCAACCGAACCGGAGTTCTCAATGCTCAGGCACTGATTATCATCCCACTGTGCGCCGCCCTTGGCGGACAGCTGCACGCCGCTGAGGATACAGATGGGGTTGGCCGTATCGGGATCGATGGCCTGGCTCTGCTTGATAAAGTTGCACTTCACAGTGAGCAGATTGTTTTCGTCCAAAGATGCGGATGTAAGACGGAAGTAATCATTGGACACCGTCAGGTTGGAGATATCCACAGCGACATTCTGGTCAAACTGGAACTTCACCGTCACCTCAGTCTTCGAGCTGACACGCTCTGCCAGCTGGAGCAGCAGATCCCAAGCTGTAATGCCGGAAATATCGCCGCCAGCAACCATGGACAGAAGCGGCTCCAGCTTTTCAGGCACCTTAATCGTCATCATATCCAGTCCGAAGACATAGGTGACGTTCATGGGCTGGCTGGGATCGATCACATGATAGCGGTCTGTCTCGCCATCGCCTCCAGGAAGATATTCCGCATTGGAGACATCTCTTGTCCATGCGAAGGTTCTGTCGCCGCTTGTGGCGTTGTCAAAGTCGAAAATCGCCTGATTGGCACTGTACATGGCGACCTTAATCGTAGCACTGATAGAGTAGTCCCGCGTAATCATGGCCGTGATGGTCACATTGCGTAGACCGGACGCCTCGCTGCCGGTAAAGGCAAAGCCATTGTTCGCAGCTTCAACGGTACCTGCTGCGCTGTTGCTCAGTTCAAATGTGATATCGCCCGCGCATACAGCGACGGGATTCTCATTATAGGTTGCAATCAAAGGAAGGCGCACCGAGTCTCCGTAAATGGCGTTGATACTCGTTTTGGAGAATTTCAGGCCATTCGGCTCGACCACGGTAAGCGTCTTGCTGCCGATCACCGTGTCACCGGACAGGAGCTGAATTTCCACGCTGCCCTTCTTGACGGCGGTGAAAAC
Source organism: Hominenteromicrobium mulieris (assembly GCF_046197855.1). GTDB lineage: Bacteria > Bacillota > Clostridia > Oscillospirales > Acutalibacteraceae > Hominenteromicrobium > Hominenteromicrobium mulieris. The sequence continues at coordinate 2,130,336 of NZ_CP173188.1, forward strand.
ACCATCTTCAGAGACGGTACCGATGGTTTCATCCGCGGACTTCCATGTGATATCGGCAGGGAGTTCCGCCGCGCTGCCGGACACACTGACACCGGAAGCAATCAAGCGGACTGCGGCGCCGCTCGTCAAGTAATCATAAGCAGAGGTGATCAGGGCATGATCAAACTCCGTAGAGACAGGGGCTGTGGAGACCACCATCAGAGATGAACTAACGGAACGCTCATAACCATCCGAAGGACGGTTCACGACCGTGAGCGTATTGCTGCCTTCCTGCTTCGCTACGAAGGTAGTGGAACCGCCACCGTCCAGATTGATTGCGGTCACACAGCCTGCGTCCAGCATGATCTGTGCCAGTTCTTCAGCACTGCCGCCGGCGGAGAAGGGTTCCTGACGACCGTCCAGCACCATCAAGACAACCTTGCCCTCAGCGGTGATACCCACACAGGTGCGGGAATGACGGCTGTTATAATAGTCTGCTGCGCTGGTCACGACGGACTTTCCATCCTTGACCAGATAAACGCTGCCGCCGACAGCCTCTTGGATTTGGTCTTTATAGGCTGCGTAATCGCTGGAGCTGCCGATCATGGCGGTTCCATCCTTCAGGATCGCAAAGAAGTTCGCCGATGCGCCGCTGTGGTATTCGACACCCTCCATGACCAGCGCGCCGCTGGGAGCGCCGGTCGTCATGTTGTAGAAGTCCGCATTCACGCCGACCACGGCATTGTAATGCTCCGCATAATTCGCCGCATCGGACGGATCGGAATGCCGCTTCTGGGCCGCCGCCATCTGGTCAGATACACGGGACATGGCCCAGCCCTGGCTCGGATCGTTGGCGTGATAATTGGCGTGGATGCTCACATCCTCCCGGGCGATATCCGCCGTGGCAATGTAGTAAACGATCTGCTTGTCGTCCTTGGTCAGCGCATAGTTGATCGTCTGCGTCACGCCGGGAGCGACCGTTGTCGTATCCGAAGAGAACACAGAGTAGTATGCATCATCCGGCTCCGGGCCGGGTTCGGGATCCGGATCAGGGTCGACCGGGTCGGTACCGTTCGGATCACCCGCAAGGTCAAAGAGATAATCTGCAAAAGCGTAGCAGCACGCTTTACGCAGCGTTTCATAGTTGGAAAGATCGGTCAGAGAATAGGAGCTCTCCAGCGCACCGATCAGGGTATTCCCGGTATAGGTACTCATAACCTTGCTCCGGATACCGTCCTTGGTGACCATGCCGCCCAGACGGTTGGTCAGGAAGTAGGAAGCACGGCTTGCATCTGTAAGCCCTGCGGTGAAGTAGTTCTCAATGATCGTGCTCAGAGCCACACCGCCGCGATTCATCTCCGTTGTGAGATAGAACGCATCCATATCGCCATAGAGATCCGTATCGGTGAAGGAGTGATCCACACTGTTGAGTGTGCCGTAATCTACACCGAGGTATCTTGCACGAATGTTGGCGGCAAGCGTATCGACGTCAGTCTCCGTGGTATCCACCTTGTCAGCGATATCCACGTTTTCGGCGCAGTACATCAGATCTGTAATGTCACCGGCCCAACTGCCCATGTCGGCACGAGCCTGAACAACAGCATCCGTCATGCCTTGCACCTTGGCGTAATTGGCCACATCCATTGCGCCAAACACATGGCCAAGGTCAACTTTATTGCCATTGGGCAATGTGAAGTTGCCCAAGTTCTTCAGTGCAGAAGCCGAGGTGTTGTTCGCGGTATCCTGCTCGGAAACGTAGGCGGTGAAGGCAGTGTTCTCCTTGCCGCAGACCATTTCCCAAGTGCCGGAGGTATACCGCTCCACGCCTGTACGGATATAGTTGATGATCAGCGCATTGGCATTCTCACCGACATTTTCTTCCGTATAGGTCTGGGCATAGCCTTCCAGAACCTTGAAGCAGGAAAGGAATGTCGCATAGTCTGAAATCTCAGTGACGGCAGATGTGTCATCCACTTGCTCCGATTCCTGGTCTTCCAGTTCAACGGAGACATCCTCGAGTTCAGAAGCAACAGGTTCTTCATAGTTCGTGGCGGTATCCTCAATTGCCGAGTCATCTGCCGCATACGCTCCAACAGGCAGTAGCGTTGTCAACAGCATGACGATGACAAGGCACATTGACAGATACCTTTTCATTGTTCCTCTCGCCATGTCAGTTTCTCCTTACATTTATTTTAAATTATCGATCAGATAATTTAAGTCCTCCTGCATTGCGTAGAAGCGGGTCTGCTCTGTCTCTTCCAAGCCAGAGTCTGCAGGCAGTTCCTCTACATGCAGATAAACATTTCGCTGGGTTCCTGTGTCATCCGTCAGGCAGCCAACAACCTCGCTGCTGTCATCACCAATTAAAACCTTGAACAATTCATAGGTTTCTTCTCCGCTCTTGGTTTCAAAGGTAACCGCAATCGTGTTTCCGTTCTGCTCCTGGCGAATGGTAACATACTCCTGCCAACGATCCGGATAATGCAGATCACCGTAGTCTGTATGAACGACTACATCTTCTGGAATCGTATCTGCAGAAACATTATCATTCTGCTCTTCCTGCACTTTGTCATTGCCGCATCCGGCCAATAGGCCACACAAAAGTGCAACGCATAACAAATAGCCTATCAGTTTGACTGGTGTCTTTCTTTTCATTCCATAACCTTCCTTTATTTTTGATTTTGCTATATTCTTCAGGGCGTGTGCCCTAAAATCACAAGTATTCCGTGTATGGACGCTCGGTATCTAATTTCAAGTATCTGTGATGGCTTCTTTGCTTATCTGGCGGTGGATCTTGCCGATAGTCACCATACTTCTGCTTCAGATACGCATCACAGTCTTCCGGAAGACGGACAGGAAGCCCCTCGAATATGCCGTAGCTGCCATCGCCATATATTTCTTTTCTGTGGTATTCCAAGTGTCCTTGCCAGTTCCCGTGGTTTGCGATGACATTCGAAGATTCTACCGGCCATGCAGAGATCAATGCTGTATAGGCCGCAGCAGTTTGTGCGGTATTTTTACCAAAGCCCAAAGCTCGCAGCGGATTCACAACTGCTTCTTTCCACCGCTCAGGACGAACACAGGGAATAGATAGCTTTCTGACAAACCAGGCTTTCTTGCGCTCCAGTCGTTCCTGCTCTTTTTTATCTTTCGGGTAACCATCCAGGGGGAAAATGTCAATGCTGATTCCATGGTTGATTGGAAGCACCGCAACGCTTTCCTCAATGCAGGTCGTTTCTGAGTTCCTCAGCTTGCTGTAGATAGCAGGAAATGCAGGATCTGATTGAAAGTTTTGAAGGAAAAACTGTTTTGGAAGCAAAGCCGGAGCTTCCTTGCAGAAGCGTTCATAATCATTGCGGAATAGCGCGACATCGACATCATCATCCCAAGGGACAAAACCACCATACTTAACCGCCCCCAGCGCACTGCCACATACTAAGAAGTATTTCAACTGCAACCGATCACAGATCTGCGTGAAGATTTGAAGCATCTGGAACACTTTCTTCTGAATTGGGGTCATTCTCTAATCTCCTCATCATTGCACTGACCATTCCATCCACTACGCACAGAGCAAGGAAGAAGTTCAATGCACCTTCCCAAATTGGTTCAACAAAGCAATTGACATACGCGCCGATATACAGGAACAGAAGAAGGTATCGCAGCGACGGAAGGATTTTTGGGTTTTTCCATATCACCGTCACATTGGCGAAGTTTTTAATGGAGTAAATCAGCAACAGGCAAAATGGAATAATTCCTGAAACTCTGCCAACATCCAACCACATGTTGTGGCGATATATCTGACTGGCTCGGCCACCCATCGGGTACTGAATCAATTCACGCAGTCCGATCCAAAAGCTTTGAAAGCGGAAAGAATCCGAATTCTCTAAGGATGCCCGCCGCTCATAGCGCGCCGCCAGATTTGTACTTAGGATATAATCCCTGATGGACAATACATTGAAATGGTAGAACAGAAACGCAATCAGGCTGATAACGACCATGATTCCAAGACATTTCAAAATTCCAGCAATACCATGCTCGCTGTATGCGAATTGCAGTGCGGCAAGAATCACAATCAGCAGAAGAATTGCAAATTGTGTTCGTGTTCCCAGCATGAACATGTACTGAATTGTGGCAAAAAACAACGCAAGGAACATGATCTTTACCGGGAGTCTTTTCTCGAACTTCACCGCATAGGGGGTAACTGAGATCGGCAGCGTATTTAGTGCGCCGGATCCCGTTGCAGCTCGATATGTACCTGTCCAGAAATCAATCAAACGGTATCGGTTATTTCCGATGTTGACCAGCATATTCAAGGTTGCGTAAGTTCCAAATCCGGCTGCCAGCGCCAAAATGCCATCTCGGATTTGTTTATCAGAACTTCCCTCAGCGATGAGCCAACCGATTGCGAATGCGACGACTGGCAGAATTCCATGGTGGTACACACCCGAGATCGTCCGCATTCCAATCAGGGCATATGTCATGCCTGCAGACAGCAGCAGCCAAAAACCTGGCGCATACAAGAAGTTAAAATAGATTTCTCTGCCAAGCATTCGCTGCCGCAACAGAGCTACAAACAGGAACACCAGCGGATATGCATATCCCCAATTGATCGCACCGAGCGTCAGCAGGAACAGAGGTACAATTGTCATGCGTTGCTTTGCTCCTTATGAATGAAGTCCAGGACCCGGTGCATTTGCACATTTCGATTTTTATTCTTCAGTACAAAATCTCTCCCTCTCGCGCCCATCGCATCCAGCTCTGATGGGCTTAATTCTCTGAGAGATTCCACCGTATTCCGAATGGAAGCAGCGCTCTCCTCTGGAATATAAGTTAAGAATGGATCATACTCTCCGGGTATCCCGTCCAGACGAAACATCATGACCGGACGGCCCGATGCCATATACTCCATAGTCTTGGAAGGAAAGCTGTACTTCGTGTATTCGCCCTGATTGGTTCTTGGATTGACAAGCACGGTTGCTTGCTTCTGCAACTGCACCGCTTCCTCATGTGGTAAAAAACCGAAGAAGCGAATACGGGAATCCTGCGCAGCATACGTGCGAATTTCTTCCTCCATTTCACCGGAGCCGCACAGCCACAATTCAATATCAGGATCCGGTAACTCCTTCATCGCCTGGAGGAGCAATTCAATGCCATAGCGCCGGTTCAACCGTCCTGTATATAGCATGGAAAACGGTTGAGGCTTTGAAACCGGCGGTTCATCTGCAACATCTCCGCACATTCCCTCCATCACGAGGTATGGGCGATCACCTACATGCAAAGGCACAGCCATTTGTTCCGTCAGGAGAATGAAACGATCTACCCTTGCCATAAAGTGATAAACAATTTTGCAGTGGATTCTCCGCAAGAGTTTCCTGAATGAAGAAACCCGGTGCATATCATAAAACTCGGGGATATCCGTAATCACTGCCGTTACTTTGTATTCGGGATTCAGTTTATTGACAGCCCACAAAAACGGAAGATATGCTGTGAAGATCAGAACTTCCGATTCACACGGATACTTCTTCAGCCACGCCCGTACCTTCCTCATTCGCATGAATTGTTTTACGAGCGGGATATTCCAGCAGCCGACCTCATGGCCGACTATGTTCTCACAGGACCAGTCTGTATCTTTCAGGTGAAAGATTTTGAAGTTTTTAGGCCATGTTCCAACTGGCAGGGCATTGATAACAATCAGTGGTTCATCTGTATTCGCATGGATTCCCTTAATCAGATTCCATTGAAAGTTATTCGCTGCATTGGAGACGCCTCGTTTTGATGCGGATATAATTTCCTGTTCCCGTTTCTCTGGGAACAATGGTCCCAAAATAATCATACAGATAGCTCCACCGCTTCTCGCTCCGTCAGTTTGTAAATTTGCTCTGCCAACCCGTCAATATCATTTTCTTTTACAATGTACTTTCCGCCTGCACTCTCAGGGCTGCCACCGACATCATAGGTGATGACTGGCGTCCCACAGGCTCTGGCTTCCAAGTTCACCGTTGGGTATGTATCCTGATGCGTAGGATTGACGAACACGTCTGCCGCACTGTAGATTTCGGCCAACTCTCTGGGACTGGCTGTACGGGGCAGGGCCAGGATGCCCGGCAAGAGCCTGCTTTTTTGCTTATCCGTCACGCCTACCAAGACGATTGCAAACCGGCTGTCCAGCTTTTCCCGCAGCCGGCAAAAATCGAGCAGTCCTTTCTCCTTATCCCAAACGCTGGCTACACCCAAAATAACTGTTTTCCCGTCCAATCCGTATTGTTCTCGGAAATCACTCGGTGTTGGCTTGAACAGGCTTTTATCGATCTGATTGTGTACTACTTCAACAGGGTACTCTTTTAAGAAGCTTTGCTTCACTGTCCGGGCCAACCACTCCGATGGAACAATGATCGTCAAGTTCGCAAGGCCAGTAAAGCACGCCTGTTTCTGCCGGTAGTTCCTCTGCGTGTGATCCGCCCCATATGTTTTGGGATATGCCTTCAGCTGTGGACAATCTCCGCAGCCGGATTTCCAGCGGTCACATTTGGCGGCGCTGAAATGAGCACAGTGTCCGGTAAATGCCCAGCAATCGTGAAGCGTCCAAAGGATTTTGATTTGAGAATGCTCCTTCAACCATTTGAAGAGCAGTTCAATATTTAAATAGTAGCCATGCAGGTTGTGCAGCCAAATCACATCTGGCTGAAAATGCTCGATTTGCGAAAGCAATCGCTGTGTTGCCGCTCTGGAGCCGTATCCATTCAAATCGAATAAGCGCGTAATTCCTGCGTGAAACAGATAATCCGGCTTCGTGCCGATTCGAATCAATTGTGCCGCGCCGTTATCTGCACATGTTCTTCCATATGCGGCAGCACATTCATGGCCCTCGTTTTTGAGCTGTTCACATTTATCTGCGATAATTCTGCCTGTACTTCCAAATCCATAGACAGAGTTAATGAATATGTATTTCATGAAAAGCAATTCCTTAGTTGGCCGTGCGTAATACGTTCTTGAGCAAGGCGACATACTTGTTCAAGCCGATGCCCTTTGCATACCTTTCCGTGTATAGTCTCACTGCATTGTCTGACATTCTTTTGCACAGTTCCGGGTTACGATACAATTGCAAGATATTCTGGGCGAGCTGCGCACCATTTCCCACATCTGAGCATAGTCCGATTTCAGAATGCAAGGCTTCCTTTGATAAGTAGGAGTTCTGTTCCGCAACAGCCAGAATTGGCAAACCGCCCTGCAGATAGCTATAATATTTACTGGGGGCGCACATACCGGTCAGCCCCTGTTCGAGACTGACAATGCCACAGGAACTGGCAGCGACCGCATGCTCAAAAGCAGTTCCGGTGAGAAAATCGCAGATTCTGACATTGGGAAGCCGTTCTGCCGCCTGTCGGACTGATGGCATTTTGTTTCCGTGCCCGGCAATTAAAAATTTGATATTCTTGTAATCTGCCAATTGATCCATCGCCTGAATCAAGGCTGTTTCATCCTGACAGATACCGATATTGCCAAAGTAGGCAACGATAAAGTCCTCATTTGTATATCCCAGTTCAGCCCGTGCTGTGGATTTGCTGCCAGCTGTTGCTTCATGCGCCCAATTGGAGATGGTGACAACGCGATCCGCAGAAAGCTCAGGCCGATGGCTGAGAAGGTATTCCCGCATCTCATCGGTCAATGCAACAACGGATTCGGCGCGTTGGAAGAGACTTTTGTTGATTCGCTGCATTACGCTTGAAACGGTGCTGCCTTCTCTCAGACTGCCCGAGGCATAAGCGACTTCCGGATAAACATCGTAGGATACAAAGATGATTTTCGTTTTAAAGAGTCTATTGGCCAAAATTGCAGCAATGGGAAGCACCGGTGGATTCGAATAGACAATGACCGCTTGGTAATCCTTGATTTCAAAAATATGGAGCAAAACCGAAAATGTAAAAGAAAAATAGTTGATCAGTCTGCCGAGCTTACTGCGTCGGTTGAGCTGCATGTAGTGAAGCCGGTGAATGGAAACGCCATCCTTCATCTCTCTAACTGGAACCTCACCGCTGGTGTTATATTCCCTTGGGTAGCCGCACAAGGCACCGACAGAGTATCCGTTTTGCGCCAAATAACTGGCAGTATCAAAAGGGAGCGTTGCGGAGGAATTGTATTCTGGATAGAAAAACTGGCAGAGGAAAAGGATGTCACGTTTCATTTTTTCACGATCTCTCTTACTTGTTTCTTGTTCCGGTTTAAGGGCCCTAACGCACCAATATCACCTGGCTCCCTCATGAGAAAAAACGATATGTACAGTCTTTAAGAGGCATTTGATGTCAAGAGCGATGGATTGGCGTTCAATGTATTCCATATCGTAGATGATCTTTTCTTCCGGCTTCAGTGAGTATCCGCCGTTTACCTGCGCATACCCGGTCAGCCCCGGTGTGACCAGCAGGCGGTTGGAGAAGCCTGGAATATATTTCTCAAATTCTCTGTAGAAATAGGCACGCTCCGGTCGCGGGCCAACGAAGCTCATGTCGCCGCGTAGGATATTATAGAGCTGGGGAAGCTCGTCCAGCCGAGTGCGCCGGAGGATTTGGCCGAAGTGTGTGCATCTTGGATCCTGTTCATCCGCCCACTGAGGACCGTTTTCCTCTGCATCAAGGCGCATGGATCTGAATTTATAGATCATAAAAGGCTTTCCATTGATACCGAGCCGCTCCTGCTTAAAAATCGGAGCACCCGGCGAGTCTATGATGATGATCAATGCAACGATCATCATCGGGATTGCCAGAATCAGCAGGCCCAAAAAAGAGCATACTATGTCAAAAACACGCTTCGCTATCAGGTACAGCTTCTTTTGCCGCAGTACAGGTTTTGCTACCTGAATAATCACATCTGCAGAGCGCTCCTCTGCCAAACAGCCGGTCGCTGTTGTCGCCATATATCCCACATCCCTACACTTTTAATCTCTAAGTAGCTGCACCGTCAGACCGGTGTTGAGCCAGATGGGATCAAAAGCTCTTCACGAACGTTAGGTACAACAAAGCTGTATATCTGTTCAAATGCCCACTGTGTGGTCGCATCATCATCCGGCATTTCACCGCCAAGCACTCTTGCGGCAAAAGACAGCATCGTGTCAAAAACCTGATGAAGTAGCATGTTGACATTGGCTTCCGGTTTGAAAGTTTGTTCCACCGCTGCAAATAGCTCCTGAAAACATTGGAGATGCTCCTCGTATGCATAAGTGCGGCAATTCGCAGAATAGTAGTATCGAAGGTAAAAGAGGCAGTCGTCCTTCCTTCCAAGAATGAACCTCCAGCTTGCTGACCACAGTTGAAACGCTCTGTCCTTCCATGGAGCATTCTGTATATGCATACCCACGAGGTTTTGCTTGAGAAAATATGCGAAAGCGACATCTTCCATGTGGAAGGCAGCACGCAGCAGCGCCTCTTTGCTCTCGAAGCAACGATAGATATATGCTTCGCTCAGGCCAGCTTCTGTTGCAATTGCTTTCGTTGTCGTTTTATCCAATCCATCCCTGGCCACAACACGAACTGTCCCCTCGATAAATGCCTGTTTTGCATTCCGTTCCCTCTTCATTCGATTACCTCATTTATGGTACATGATGTTATTACTGAGTGAGTGCCCACTATGTTGTGTCCAAGAAAAAAAGCAAATCATTTTTATTGCTGCGAATGATTTGCTGATCCACAATCGGAAATTTCATGGAGTTTGCCACTCTGCTACAAAAGCAAAGAAAAAGCCCCGCATAGCAGGGCTTTTCCCGATTTGATATCATCCGATAACACTGATTTTTGACTGCGCAGAGATCACATCCCTGCAGCATTCAGCTTTTGCATATTGTCCCTTTTCAGTTCCAACGAAGAATGCACGTATCGGTCCAGCGTGATTGTGACAGAGGCATGGCCCAAGATTTCGGACAAGGATTTGATTTCAAATCCGACCTCAACAGCTCGTGTCGCAAATGTGTGCCGAAGTGTATGAAAATGCACACCCTCCAGGCCGCATGCCTGCGTGTACTTTTCCAATCGATACTGCAATACCCGTGGCTCCATGAATGCGTCCGTTCCGGTCAAAACATATGCGGCTGAACTTTGCGGCTTCATGTGCCTGCAAAGCCCAGCCGCGTATTCCGTCATAGGGATCGTTCGCACGGAGGTATCGCTTTTGGGAGGACCGATTACGATTCTCGTTCGAGCATTCTGTGATGCGCTGGTGTCACGCAGCCTTTGCAGCGTCTCTGCAATTTTGATTGCTTTATCTCTTGTAGAAACGTATTCCCAACGTAACGCGCAGAGTTCACCAATTCGGATGCCTGTACACAACGCCAGCAAGATACCAAATCTGCATGGATCCAAATCCTTTTGCAGGTAGGAAATGAAGCGCTCCTGTTCCTCTCTGGACAAAACGCGCATTTCCTTTTTTCCTATCTTCGGATAGTTGATTTCCACCACAGGAAAGGTTCCTGTGACCTTTGAAGTCGTAAACTTTAAGATTCCGTGCAGCACGACCAGAATATCATGTACGGTCTTTGGTGCCAGCTCATCTTCAAACTGCAATTCTTTGATAAAATCGTCCATCAGTTCCGTAGTAAATCCCAAAGGGCAGCAATCACCAAGTTTGGGAATGATGTGCTTTTCAACTACCGTGCTATACTTGATATATGTTGATTCTTTCACCTTGCTTTTCTTTGCGTGAAGCCACCCCATACAATAGGCGGAAAACAGATTTTGAGTCTTGGATGTTGGCAAGGGATTTCCGCTTGCTAACGCTGCTTTGCACTTTTCCGCTTTCTCTTTGGCCTCACGATATGTTTTTCCATAGCAGTATCCATATTTGATTTTTCCGGATAGCTCACGCCCTTTGCTATAGCGGGCTTCCCAGCGACCGTCCCGCCGTCTGAAGATATTCTCACCCTTTGCCATTTTGTAATTCCTCCTTGTGCTGTGATCATATGGGTGTGGATCTTATTTTAAATCCATCCAGACTGCCGGATTGACTGCGCTAAACTTTCAAATCAAGGTATTTCTTCGACAAATATTGCCGTGCGCTGATAAAATCACACTTTTTTCTTCCATTTCGCCGCTGAGACAATTGCATTTCAATGTGCAATATGCTATAATACGGAAGAAAAAATAGGGTTTAGCTTTCCCGTGGAGTGGCAAACTCCACGAAAATAACACGGTAATCTGTGTGACTCAGGAGATTTTCGCATTGCGGAAATCTCCTTTTGTTTTTCCAGTGCGGTGATTCAATAACGCCTTCAATCGCTATCTCGTCTCGCTTTATAAATCACTGTTCTGCTCTTTTTAATTATACCATGCTCTATAAATAAGTCAATAGCTCTTTTTATAGAGCGGATAAAAAATGCCGGGCAAGCTATAATTTTATCCAGAAAGGGGCGGCATTTTTATGAGCAAGGAAGGCGTCAGCTTTAAGAACAGAGATCGTTTTATTCAACTTGGTATCGCAATTTCAACTCTGCGCAAATTGCGTGGCATGTCTCAGGATCAACTGGCAGAGAAGGCCAATATGAGCCGCTCTCATCTAAGCGCCATTGAAGCGCCTAACATGATCAGAAGCTTTTCCTTGGAGACACTATTCAATCTTGCAGATGCATTGATGATCACACCATCTGATCTTCTCAACACATCACTTTTCTCTGAGCAAATCAACGAGCTTACGGATTCTGAGAAGTAACCCAACTACTGTTCTTTCTCTGTATTAAATCTCCGATAGAGTGGGTCCTTCTGGGAGGTCCATCATGAACCTCCCCTGGGTTCAGCAAATAGGCGCAGCCCTCCCTTGGCGGAGGACTGCGCTTTTCTGCGGCTTTACTGCACGGAATACAGGTTGGATGTACTGCTGCCGTTATCACGATAGCGCGGGATCTTTTGCAGATACCCGTGCTGCTCCAGATCAGTCAATGCCCGCTTGACCGTGGAGCGGGACAAGCGCATGTCGGACGCAATCGTCTTGATTCCCGGCCAGCATTTCCCCTCGCTGTCTGCGCGGTCACGCAGATACATATAAACTGCCCTCGCTCTGGAGGGCAGTTCGGTGTCGGCATAAATTGTTCCAAAGTAACTCATAGATCCTCCTCACCATAGGTCTTCATTTGCTTTCCGCCCCTGCGCCGGGGCTTCTCTACGGCAGGCTCATGGGACATGCCGCCGCGTCTGGAAACGGCATAGGCTCCGCTCACATCCGCATCTTCTGCCTTGCTTGACTGCGGAAGGTTTCGCTCCAGATCCTCACGGTTGGCATAGGCTACCGCACGATCTGCCCGCTCCGGCACGATATAAGGCTCCTCGAAGGTGATACCCCATTCCAGAAAAAGCCGCAGGCGGGTGCGCATAGGGTGCTGTCCTGTCTTTTGGACAATAAAATTCCCCTTGGGAATAGACTTCAGCTCATCTGGCGTCAGCAGCGGACGCTCCATCATCTGCAGGCTTTGGCTGGGATCGTTCTTTCCTCGGCTCACCGATCCAGACAGAACAGTGCGGTTTCCGAGTGCCTTGGACAGCACCTCCGCCGTTTGGCTGTTTGGTGCGAAGCCACCGAAGATGGTGTCCTGGCAGTTGTCCTGAATAATTTCACTGCCTTCTTTTCCGTAGTTCTTTTCAAGCTGTGCCAAAGACTGAATGATCGGCACCAGCGTCAAGCGGCGGGAACGGCCCGCGGAGAACAGCGGAAGGACATCGAAGGGCGGCATGGTACCAAACTCATCGCAAAACAGCACCACGCGGTTTTGCAGCTTGCCACCGTTTTCATCCGCTACGGCGAACAGCTCTCGACTCAGATTCTGGATCATCAAGCCCGCCATGAAGTTTTTCGTGGTGTCCTCCTCCGGAAGGATGAGGAAGATGGCAGACTTTTCAGAGCCGAACTTTTCCGCGTCAATGGCGCTGTCAAAGCAGAGCACCTGTTCCAGCTCCGAGTCCAGAAACGCATTGAGACGAGAAAGCACAGTAGACATGACAGAAGCCATGGCCTGTTCCGCGCTATTGAGTGCAGCGCCCGCAAACCATCTGGCTTTGTGGTCAGGTGGCAGCTTACCCATCAGAAGCTGAAAGTGACTCTTGCCCTTTACCTTACTGGGTTCCAACAGATCCTGCACTAACTTGAAAACGGAAACGATATGCCGGCGTTCCTGGGGATGCTCCTCATCCGGCGGAAGAAACTCCGCCAGCATCAGGATGACCGAGGTGAGCAGTCCCTCCGCCGCATCATAGAAAAAGGCATTCTGTCCGCGATTGCTGTCATCGCCATCGGGGTTGACAATGGTTTTGGCAAGGATCTTGGCGTATTTCTCCGCCTTGGCTCGAGCCGCCAGGTTCTTGGGATCCTCTCGCGCGATATCCATGTAGCGGTTGACCAGTGTCAGCAGATTATTGCCATCTGAACGAGTAGGATTGCGCAGGTCGATGACGGACACATTGTAGCCATAGCAGTTCTTTGCAATCGTACCGTAATTTCGAGCCAGGTCACCCTTGCTGTCCAACGCCAGCCAGCTCATACCGGAGGCGCAGGCGTATTCCAGATTGGGATACAGGAAGAATGCGGTTTTGCCAATACCGCTGGCGCCGATCATAAGGCAGTGAATGTCATCGCTATCCACCAGTGCGGTGAGTTCCTGCGGTTGCCCCTTGCAGCCGAGGATCAATCCCTGCTCCGTGGGGAGATTCTGTCCTCTGCGCCACTCTCTGACTTTGAAGGGCACATGGGCATAGGTCTGCTTGATTTCCTTGTCGGTGGCCCATCGGGCTGTACCATGCTGCCCATCGCCCACAGTGCGGGATTTGATATTGCCAAGGGTATAGTGATGAGACATCATGGACAGCCCACCGATGACAAGGAACATTGCTGCTCCCGCTGCGATCAGTATCCAGATACTTGCGTTCAACATTTCACCTCATTTCATTCATAGAAAAGCCCTGAGCGTTTTCGGCGCTCAGGGTCAGGTCGTCATTCCAGTCTTTGTTCTCTGGGATCAGGCACTCCACGGAATAGCGCACCTCTAACTGATTCCGCATCCGGCGGCTGGCCTGATGACCAGCTTCATCGTTATCGAGGCAGAGCAGGACGGTGTCGAGCTGCGGCACTTGTTCCAACATCTGCAATACCGGCTGAATGGATGTGCCGCAACAGGCTACATAGCTGTGCCGCTGCCAGCTTTCCGGATGAAGCGTGATGTAGGACAGCATATCGATAGGTGCTTCGAACACATACAGGCTTCTGCCTGTGCCGACATGATGGAAGCTGTATCGCGGGTCGCTGCCCTCCACGTTCAGCCGGAAGGCTTTTCCGTAGCTGTTGGCGCTGCGCTTGTGGGCGTGGCGAGGGACACTATCTGTATCCGTACCGACAAAGACGGCATTGTGATACTCGGCATCTTCATACAGAAGTCCGGCCTTGGCAAAGTGCGCCACCACATCTCTTGCGATGCCGCGATGCTTGATGAGATACGCAAACACTCTGCGCATATCTTTGTTGGCAGGCGGAAGTGCAAATGGTTTCGCAGGTTCCTCGGTGCGCTCTCCGGCAGAGGGATACGCTGTTCCCAGTTCACCGCCCAACAGCAGCGTCACTGCATCCGGATAGCTGAGACCATAAAACCTCTGCACAAAGCTGACGGCGTGTCCGCCTCGCTCCTCCGCATGGTCATACCATTCGTTGCCTCGGACGGTCACGCTGTGGTCACTGGCAAGACGTTTTTCCCTGCCGGAGGAAAGCAGCTTTTCACCACGGCAGTGCAGGAACTCCTCCAGATCTACTGCGGCGGCACGCTGTTTCTGTTCTTCGGTGAAATGAATATAACTTGACATGGAGTCCTCCTTTTTTACATACTCTGCTGATACTGTGTCTGCTCCTCATGGTCGTCCGCCTTGTGGCCCATAGCCACACGCTTCTCTACAAGCCGTCTGCGACGTTTGGAATCGACGCGGATTCCCGCTGGGTTACTTGGCGGAACGGAATTGTTCTGGAATATCCTGCTCATGTGATGGAGCAGCTTGGTTGCCGCCAGCATGACAGACGGATCCCGGAACTGGTCAAAGCGGTCGAGAAAGAATCGCGCATACTCATTGCCCTGTGCCGCAGATCGGATCAGCCATTCTTTGGCCTGCTCACGATCTGGGGGGACATCCCGCCCTAAGAGATACAACTTGCCCAAGGTGTACTGTGCAAATTGATTTCCCTGATCAGCGGAGGCTGTCAGGTACGCAAGAGCCTTTTCTACATCCTTCGGCACGGGCTCACCGGTGAGATAAAACTTTCCGAGCCGATACCGTGCAAACTGATTGTCCTGTTCTGCGGCCTTGTCCAACCATTCCAGAGCTTCTACTGTGCGCTTCTGCGTGAGGAGCAGCTTCCCGAGGGCGTATTCCGAGAAATCATTACCGGCTTCTGCGGAGCGCCGAAACCACTGCTCCGCTTTTTCGTGGTCACGCAAGGTGGAGAGATCATCCCGATAGAACTTACCAAGCTGATGTGCCGCAACGGTATATCCTTCCTCCCAGAGCTGCTCCAGCGCTTTGACTGCGTCTGCATGTTCCGCATCCAGCGCATAGATGTCCTGCAGAACGGCCTTTGCAGTACGGTATCGCTGCGCCCGCTCGTACACGCTGTAGGACTGATGCTCCTCCTTCTGACTTTCCGGCTCCGGCTCATCCTGCATCCTTTCATCCTCAAAGGTTGGGAGGCCGAGGCGAATGTTCTCGGCCTCCCGGATGATGTCGTTTTTGATTTTGCGAAACTCCTTGCGTTGGGATAGCGGGAGTCGCTCCCACGGGGTGCTGTGACCGTAACACTCGTTCAGCTCCTCATGGATCTGATTCCACACCTCATAGCATTCAGAGACCTCCGGCAGCTCCGCCAGCGCATCCACGATGGTATCGACAAGCTGCTTCAGCGGCTTCTTGAGATAGCCATACTGTTTCTTTCCGGTAGTCGCTTCCAGTGCCTGCACAAGCTGACGCATGTTATCCTCAATGATCGGGCTGTCGCAGATCTGGTGCTGCATCCGGCTGATCATTTCCCGCATGGCATTCTGCGCTGTCTCCACTAAGTCTGAGTAGGCCACATCCTTGCGTTCATAGATTTGCTGCATTTCATTCCGGAAGATAGCATTGGTCAGCTTGGAGCGCATCGCCGCGATCCCATCTTTGGTCAGGAATCCTTCTTTCGGATCGTCTGACCAGACCATCATATGGATGTGCGGGTGATGCCCCTCGTTATGGAAGGCGGCGTACCAGCGGAAGTTATCGAGCGATATCTTCATCGACTTCGCCAGCGTCGGTGCGTTCTCCATGAGGAGCGTGCGCCACGCATCGGCGTTGTCGTATTCCAAACGAGCGGCATCCTCACGGCGCAGAGAGTAGATGATGGTCCACACATTTCCCTCATGAGTTTCCAGCTCTGACATTGCCGAATCGAGATCTACGGCAGTGGCAGAACTGAACAGGCCATGGCTTCCGTGCTTCTGCACGCGGGGGCGGGTAGCGATATACTGCATATATCCGCTCTCCGAATCGATTTCATGAAGGTTAGCATCCAGTGCCATACTGATAAATGCGGAAGCCGTACCAAGCGTCGGCGTTTTGCAGTAGTCCTCGTACTCAAACAGTTCCACCGCATCCGGAAAGTCCGTGAGCAGTTTTTGAATGAGCTCACGCTGACCTTTTGTGACCGCACCGTTTCCGGCCAACTTCTCCACGCCTTCACGGGTAGCGATGTAGCGCATGTACCCGCTGGCTTTCCCAGATTTGATATAGCCACTTTTCTGTACGAGCTTCGCCATCGCTTACACCGATTTCTGAAAGTCCATTGCATCCTTGAAGGAGATACGGCCATTGGTCCGCTTCATATCACGGATGGCCCTGCCGCGCAGTCGCTCATATGCGCCTTCATCGATATCGGTATCATAGGCAATGATCTGCGCCATCAGGTTGATGTCCACGCCCTGCTTGAAAAGCAGAGAGCTAATGCGGCCCGCAAAACCATCCAGCGTTCCGGTCAGCGTAGCGGAGAGTACTTCAGGCAGAAACGCACAGGCGTTCTTCGTGTTCAAGTAGCCGACATAGAACTTGAGCGCTTTCATCACGAACTCGCTTCGGCTGCTGCAGTTATCCTGCTTCAGATGTGCATCGATCTCTCTGTCCATATCCTCCGTGATCCAGAAAGCCTTTTTGATTTTGTCGTTGTGTTCCACTGATAAATTCCTCCTTATTTTCGTGTTGTCCCCGCTGGAAACCCTTGTCCCACGGGGATTTTCCGGTTTATAGGGTCCAAGCCACCCCGCAAGGTGCTATTTTGTCCCCAGCCCAAAAAGCCGAAAACTGCCCGCACTGCGGGCAGAAGTGGGTCGAGCCGGGGCGCTTTGTCCCCGGCTCTTTCTCCTGCTTTTCTTTCGTCGGATGCCAGTCTCCCCACAAAGCGGTTCAAAGCCCGCCCCAATCCCCACGGTGGGGTACTCGCTCGGGCTGCCTGTAAAAAGCGCACACAGCGGCCCACAGGGGCGGACACGGCGGAACAAGTGGAGCCGCCCAGGATAGGGCGGCTCCAGCAATTACGGAAATTGCTCAGTTGGCTTGTTCCATCCACATCTGCTTTTCCTTCGGTGCTTGTTCGATCCAGTCCAGCAGGTTCTGAGACTCCTCCAGCCATTTTGCCATTTCGAACAGCTTCGTCTTGGCGTATGCACTGTCTGTGTGCAAAGTCGTCTCGAACAGATCCCAGATATTGTCCAGCGTCTCCAAGCCGGTGGCATTCATCGGAAGTTCTTCCTCCGGCAGCACATGTGCCACCGTGCCGCCTTCTCCCACGGTGTGGATTGCATCCAGCTCACGATCCAGGAGCAAGATGACCTCCTGCGTGTCACCCACAGGGATGTCCCACGCTGCGCCGATGAGGGAGATGCACTCGCGGTGAGGCTGCACGTCGAAGGCGGGGTGAAGCATCAGCAGTGCCAGCCCCTCTTTTGCGATGTTCATTTGCAGTTCCTTCGCATTTTCAATTGTCATAGTTGTCTTCTCCTTTTTTGATTAGGGTGTTGCCCTTGCAAACACAATGCCACAGCACGGCGTGGAAAGCTATCTACGAAAACCAACAAAAGATCCGTAGCCAATCCTGTGCAAAACCAATGGCTTTGCACCCATCACATGGACTGCTCCGGCGCAGCACTCTGCTCCTCCCGAAGCTGCTGGGCGTACTCGTGCAGGCTCACGCCGGTTTGCTGCTGGCAGAACGCCTCCATCTTGCGGAGCAGAACTTCCTGCTCTGCGGCGTTAAGGGGGTAACTCCAGCTTTCTTCCGATCCGTCTCCCTTGCAAAGGTTCAGTTCCAGCGTGACGCACAGACGATCCTGCTCCACGTCATAGTTGGCGTAGATGTTGAGCCAGTCATCGTTCTGATCGGTGCAGACGAATGTACCGAAAGCGGCATCTACATCGAAGTCCGCCTGCAGATAAAAGTTGAGCTTACCGTCTGATTCGATGATTTCCTCACCGAAGGAAAAGTTCTGTGCGGAGAGATGACCTGCCGAGGTGATCTCTTTGCCCTTCAGATGATCTAACAGCTTGCGCCACTTATCATCGCCCGATGCGAACTGCGACCGGGTGGCGTGATAGACCGCCACCGATACATCACGCATGGCCCACGTCTGCCAGCCATCCATAATGTGAACAGCGGAGAACTCACGCTTGTCGAAGTTCACATCGAACACACCGCGCACCTTTCCGGTGTTCTCCATGCGAAGGGCTGTCAGGGCGTCAAACTCTTTTGCTGTGATGGGCTGCCCGCCGAAAAACATTCCGATGAATTTGTCCGGCGCCACGCCGCTGCCCTTCGTAACATAACCGCGCAGCTTTTTCCCGACTGCCAACAGCTCCTCACCGGGCGAGGTTTTGAAGTACCATTCCTGACCACGCTCCGTCACATGGTAGACGGCATAAGTTCGGGCCGCTTCTTCCTCCGCACGCTGCGCGGCGGCTTCCGATTGGATTGCACGGCTGATGCGCTCATACTCCCGCTCTGGAAGCTGATTGCACAGCTCGTCCAGCACATTCTCCAGGTGCTCCTGCAGGGTTTCATCCTTGAGATGCTTCTCGATAGCATTTTTCCAACGCTGGTCGATCCACAGAACGATTTCTTCCTGCTGTGCCATATCAGTTGCCCTCCTTCACCGTGACTGCCGTGGGCTTCGGCTCACTACTCGGCGTTTTGGGTGCGACAGATTTGGCGGTGCGCTTGGGCTTGGGAGCAGGGACAGCCTTGCTGTCCAGATACTCCCGCACAGCTTCCGGCACCGTCTGCTCATAGAGCTGCTTGAGTGCATCGTCCATGCGGGCCTGCACGGAGGAGTGTTCCTTACGGAGAGAAAACTCCAGTGCGTCCAGCTTGTCATCATCAAAGGTGATGGTGATGTTTACTTTCTTCATAATAACTCCTTTTCTCAGATCGTTATTGTACATGTTTTGAGCTTCCTAATTATGTTGAAGGGCCTTGTAATACCTCGCATTGCGTGGTATTATAGCGACATATAAATGTGGCATTGCCCAGGAGGTTGAACGATGAGCAGAACGTATTTACTGACACTCTCTATTTTCGCAGCATCCAAACCCAGAGCCGATGCCACAGAACATATGCCCTTTAAAGATTACGATGGATTTGCGGCTGTTTCTGGTCTCAGCACACCTCCCGAGGGAACAACTGCAGGATCTCAGCTTGCCGCTATCGGTTGGAATAGTTACGAGGAATTGAACCGCCGTGTACTTGTTCGGATTGAACTGCCGGATGAGGTTTTAGTTGGTCCCTATCAAATCGCCAATGTAACACGGCATGGACTTCACGCCTCGGAAAAAATCGGACGTGCTGCACGCGATGGCATGGGAAGCTCTGTCTACGCATACATCGGCAAGCCTTCCAGTACTCGAGAGACAGGCAGTGATGAGGCGGCCTTTAATGCCGCCGTTCACTCTGGGCTGTTTCTTTCCATCCCGCAAGAGACTGGCACCCGACGCAAGATTGCGGTGAATGTTCTTGCCATCAGCCCCGTCTATAAGGCATATGAAGAGCCGATACCGGACGGTTGGCGTGAAGAATTGGATGCGCAGCTCTCATTGGAGGAAAACGGTGAGCGGTCGAATCCTATGGCATAATAAGATGGTGTGTTGCCATGAGAATCCATCACATAACCGACCAACAATTTCATGTGCTTTTTTCAGATGCGCTGGAAAGCATAGATCGTGATGCCTTTATATCAGAATGGGCAATGTCCAGCCTGTGGGGAGATTCGGAAGGTCACAAACTATCCGCTAAACACTTGAATACCATCGGAGTCGTATGGGATGCTGCGCACACCACCATTCGTGATATCCGCAATGTCACCGGTTTATCACAAGCCGGATTTGGAATTCGTTTTTGCATTCCCTGCCGTACAATTGAGGATTGGGAAGCTGGACGTCGTTCTTGCCCTGGCTATATACATCTCTTGCTTATGCAGGCTGTTGGCTTACTTCAACGATAAGATGAGGAGAGTACCCATTCGGGCGCTCTCCTTATTTTATTCTCATTGTTGACATAGCCGTCCGTCTGAAATGCGTGTAGGTTTTCCTTCGTCAGATGCGTTGACTTTTTATGGGCAAGTGCTTTTTCATTAAGCCATAGCTCATCTCCTCAGTCATAATTGATATACGGAATCTTCAGCCAGTGCGTCCATCCTCGGCCGGCCAATTCTGTTTTGACAACACCATACTTTGTTCCCATGGCCTCAATGACCTGACCGCCGCCAATGTAAACGCCGATGTGCCCGTCATGCCAAACGGCAAGACCGGGAATGTCCGGCATGGTATCGATGGTGCCAGACTCCGTGGCGCTATAGTACATCTGGTTGGCACCGATATCCGGCATTCCATGGCTGCCATAGTCAATGGTCATCGTTTCCGGGGACAGCCAACCGTATCCCTTGATGAGGCCCACGCAGTCGGTGGTCCTGCCGCCCAGCCAGTTGGCACGGATAAAATCTTCGTAGCTGCCGACACCGTCAGGGTACTGTTCCAGCTTGTAGGCAAAGAGCGATTCGGTCAGCACATCGCCGTAGGTTCCCCAGACATAGCCCCAGCCGGATTCCCATGCGTGGATAGCATAGGTGACCAGGTCGGCGGCATTCTTGCTGTTGGGATCAGCAAAGGCTGAGATGTCCAAATCGATACTGCTTCCATCTCCGCGAAGGAACTCACCGCTGTAATTTCCGCCGCCCGCCGTACCGGCGATCATGGAATAGATATGGTTGATATTGCTCTTGTCATCCTCTGTGATCGCCCTGCCAAGTTCTGCTTCCAGATTGGCATACGCCTGATATAACGAAACCGGAACAGCGACGGTATATTCTTCCTCCGTACTGGTAACCGTGCCATCGTCGTTCTCAACGTCTACCGTGCGGGTACGGGTTTCCCACGTGTAGAAGCATTCTACGAAACGGTTGGCCGCCCGTGCAGACGGAGCATCCTCGCCAAAGCAGAGGGCATAAAAAATGGCCTTGACTCGAATCGGGTCAAGGCCGTTTCCGCTTTCTGTTTGCCCATTAACGGAAGCCACTGCCGAATCCAGAAGAGAAAAAGCGGTACGCATCTCCTCGATATGATACCGGAATTCTGCGGGTACTTCTGTCGAGTAGTTCACGCCATAGAAGGCTGCAGCTACCGCCTGGTTGTTGTGATCCGCACCTCCAGAGCCAATGGAACACAGAAGTGCGATGAGTACAATGATCGGCGAGAGAATTGCGACCAGCGTCCATCCCACGCCTTTGCGCAGCTTTTCGTTAGAGAGCACTGTCGCCGCGGCTTTTGCGATCATGCCTGAAGATACTGCCATCAGCGACCACCCGCCGTGCCAAACAGCTTTTCCTTGTATGAAGGGGCGTGTACCTCCAACAGGTAGCGCTCGTTGCCGCACTTGTACAGACAGACACCGCGCTGGGGAAACTTGATGAGGTTATACTCCGCCTCATCCAACTGGAGCATTTCCATGTAGCTGCGTTTATCAATGGAGCCCGCGTTGAACAGGAACTGGTGGGGCGGGATGCTGAACAGCGGCTTGGTCATCTCGCGGATGCCTTCCTGATCAAAGTCCTCCAGATTCTGCGAGGCCAGCAGCATGGCGGATTCCTTTTTGCGCACACGCTTGAGGCAGTTACGGATGTACTCAATGGCCGTGGGATTGGACAGCCAGATATACAGCTCGTCCAGTGCTGCTACAGTATTGCCGACCGTCAAAAGCTTATCCGACATGAAGGACAGCACATTGAACAGCATAGCGTTGCGGACATTTTTAGCGGCACTCAGCATTCCCTTGACGCCGAAAACGAGGAAGCGGCTGGAGGTAATATTGGTATGTCCATTGAAGAACTGTGCATCAGCGCCCTTGCACATGGAATGCAGTCCCAACAGCACTTCCTGCAGGAGCTTTTCCGTATAGAGCAGATGAGCGTTTGGATCGTAGCTTTTGAATTCTTCTTCGATCAGGTCATAGAGGTCAGAGAGGATCGGATAGTCTTCCGGTCGCATGCGGCGGAAGTTGCTTCGCTCCGTGATTCCCCATTTCGCATAGAGCTTGGACACCATAATCTCAATGGTGTCGATGTGGGCATCGCTGAAATCCTTATAGGCTCGGAAGAAGTCCTTGAGAAAGGAAACATGCTGTGCCAGCAAAGTGCTTTTGCGGAAGGCTTCCGGCGCTGCCGTATCGTCCGGGTCACCGCCATCATCCCAGCATTTCGGCTCCAGTACATTGATGATGTACTTTCCCGCCATGAGGTCGGCAAAGCAGCCGCCCACGGCCTCGCACATTTCCTGCTGCTCATGCTCGGCATCCAGCGTGATAACGGACTTTCCGGACTCCAGCAGATTGAGGATTAGGAGCTTCATCAGATAGGATTTGCCCTGGCCGGAGTTGCCGAGAATGAGGATGTTGGCGGAGGTCTTGTCCTCATCGCGCTGGTCGAAGTCCACGAGGATGTTGCTGCCGTACTTGTCCCGCCCGACATAGAAGCCCTTTGCGTCCGTTTTGCCGGAATAGTTGAAGGGATACAAATTCGCCACACTGGATGCCGGGAGAACACGCTCGAACTGCTGGCCGAAGGCGTTGTATCCCACGGGGCTGGCACAGCAGAAGCCCTGCTGCTGACGAAGCAGGAGCCTGTCCACATTGAGCTTGCTCCGCACCAGCTCCGTCAGCACATCGGTCTGGAGCAGCTTGAGCGTGTTATAATCCGAAGCGGTCAGCTCGATATAGACGGCGCAGTGGAGCAGCGGCTCTCGGTTGCGGTGCATGGAAGCTACCAACGACGCCACATCCTGCAGATTGCTTTCCGCCGTGATCGTCTGCTGCAGGTCGTTGGTGTTGGAGCTGCCCATGCGGTTTTTGTTGGCAGCATTCTGGATGATGCGCTTTTCCTCGGCAGGTGTTACCTGTCGGGTGTAGATACGCAGCGTGATCCCATCCTTTTCGCCCAGATGTCGGAGAATAGCCTGCTCATCGGTCTGGGTCGGATACTCCCGCAGCGCCCACACGCAGCGGAAGGTGTTGCCGCAGATGAAGTGATCGGGTTCGAACTTGACCACGGAAGGTGCGATCATATCCAGGAAGGATTTGATGCTTGCAGTCTCCCGGCTCTGCGGCGCTGCTTTTTTCGTTTTCTTTGCCAAATGAGCCCCTCCTTTACTCACCGACAATGACCCAGCGGTCACCGTCGAAGTCCTCAAACTTTTCCGTCGTCACGTTCTGCTCAAAGTAAACACCCAGCATCTTTTTGAGATCCTGCTCGCTGGCTCGGCGGGTCGTGAAGCCGTTATCGTTGATATTCTGCTCGATGCGGGAAAGGTAGGAGAACACATCGGACTCCTGTTCACCACGCAGCCGGATGATAATATAAAACTCACGGCTGGACGCCATGAGCACCTGAATACGGTCCAGGTGCTTGCTGTCTTGCTCCAGCAACCTGCGGACTGCGGGCAGTTCCTCCTGGCTCAGCCGCTCCCGGTAAAAGTCCTTATTGCGCTCGAAGGATTCTTTGGAATTGAGCGCCAGCATCTCGATTTCCGCCTGTCCTTTTACGACATTCAGCAGCGCATAGATGCGGGCACTGATGCTGGAATCCGGCAGGACGGAGATGTTAGTGGGCTTGATGATGAAGAACACGAGATTGCCCATACGGGTGGCAATGCAGTAGTCCTTGATCTCCTCAATGCCCATGAGTTGCCGTGTGGAGCGGGCGGCTTTGTCCTTTTTCTGCTTTTTACTCACGACTCCAACCTCCAATCATAGAATTGCTGCTTTGTAATCAGGAACGCGGCGGCATATTTGAGGAAATCCAATATGCTGGTTCCGTCGAACCGGATGCTGAGGAAAGCGTAAACAGCCGTCAGCACCAGTGGCAGGGCGATGCCTGTCTGGGTCAGCGCCAGAACAGAGATAAGAAGCCCCACGCCAATAATGCCGATGTCCCGCAGCTCCCAAAGCCACAGCATGGCTTTTGCGGTCAAATTATCAGGGTAAATATAAATTGCTCTCACCTCCGGAGAATAGAGATGGCCGCAGGTTTCCCTGCGGCCATCCAGTGGGTTGATTATTCTTCTGCGTTGTCCAGCGCCTGCTGGAGCAGTTGCGTGATGAAGTCCTTCTGCTTCAGGTGATTCTTTTCCAGATACTCTTTCAGTCGGTCGAAGAGTTCTGCGGAGATCTTCACCGCAAGGGTCCGCTCTGTCTGCATATCGTTTCCTCCTTCAAAGTGTTCCGTGAAGATGCGCTCCACATATTCCGCCAGTGTACCCAGCTTCATTTCTTCTTTCTCTGCCATGATCCTTGCGTGAAGCTCTGCCGGAATCATGGCACAGAGGTTCTTTTTGCCCTCCATCGGTCTGCTCCTTTCCTCGATTTTGCAAGCAAAGCATACCGGAAGAAGTCATGGAAAGCTATTCACCAAACTCAACGAAGAAGCTATGTGAAACGGAAGCAAAACCACCAAGGCAGCTATACCGCCCGAAGGGCTGCGGCGATCCGCCCCATAATGAACTCCACACAGGGTATCGCCACACTGTTGCCCAGCGCTTTATATCGGGCGCTGTCCGAAGCATCAGGGATGTCCGTCCAGCCATCCGGAAAGCCCTGCAGACGCTCACACTCCAACGGAGTCAGGCGTCGAATGAGATAGGCATAGGCTTCTGCCTTTTGGCAAACGAGATCGGTGGCGTCCTTGTGCTGGCGGGCGCTCTGCGTGCTGACCACACCATTCTCACGGAAATCATCCACACGCTGGCGACTGTAGACCGCATGATGATCGGTGGCCGTCAGTGTATATGCAATGTCCCGCTGATACCCGATCCCATTGCCGCCGTTCTGCGGCTGTCGGTCAATGGCATTTCCCGTGATGCAGAAGGTTTCTTCCTGCTCTACGAGCGGCACGTTGTTTCCGCCTGTTCCGTATCTTGCGGACATGGTGGGCGCCACCTGATGAGGGCCGGTGTAGCGGGCATCAATGCCATGGTTTTCGTAGACAAGCGGCTGGTGTCCATGCTCCTGCGCCCGCAGAGTACCGGACACATTCTCAGAGCACTCCATCACGCTTCCGCCCTGATCATTCAGGCACAGGACGGATGGCATGCAGTTTCCACTGGCAGAGCCTTTCAGCGTAGGAGCCAGTTCCTCACCATACCCAATGCTCCCAGCAGAGGCACCGGCTCCCGCCGAGAATGCGGCAGCTACAAAGGTTTGCTGTTTCATTCCCGGTTGCGCATTCAAAGCACCCGCAACATCATGTAAGTCACGAACCTCGTCCCTTTGGTTGGCAGCAAAGGCCATGACACCGTTTCTGCCGGTGGACATCCCGCAGTTCGTGCCGAGCGTGGCGGCAACATCGCCGGTCAGGTCACCATTGTAACCGTCAAAGCCCTCGACGGTGTCATCCGGCTGCGTCACGAAGGTCTGCATCTGCATATTGGTGGTTGCCATCAAGGCACCGGACACACCGTGCAGGTCGATACCCTCGTCCCGCTGATTGATATGAAAGGCATTCAAATCCGTAGGTTGCCCGTCCGGGCACATCAACCCGGCTTGGATCTTCAAAGCCCGTCCCAGCTTCGGCGGCAGTGCTTTCCCGCGTTCAGAAGCTCGGCGTAGGATCCCCAAACATGCTTTCGGGGATAAATAATATTTTATCGGCGGTGCGTCCTGCAAAATCTGCGACAAGGAAGATTCTCTTGCGTCGTTGGGCGACACCCCAGTATTGAGCATCCAGGCACCGCCAAGCCAGGGAGAAATCAGTTCCCAGTAGGATTCGCCCAGCAGATTGCCATGGCCAGGGGTAAGGTCCAGGGACATAAACGGAACCGCACTTAACTCGGACGATCTCTTCGAGGACGATACGGAAGTCCTCGCCTTTGGGAGTTCCGCTGGAGAAGGCTCCTGGAACATTTTCCCACAGCATATACCGAGGTCGGACAGCGTGACCTGTTCGGCCTCTTTGTTCGTCTGCATTTCTCATCTCCTTTACCAGTCGAACCTGCTCCATAAACAAACCAGAGCGGGCGCCGGATAATCCGGCTCTCGCTCCAGCCACGGATAAATCCTGGCACGGGCTGCCGCCGCAGATGATATCTACGGGCGGAAGTTCTGCGCCGTTGAGCTTTGTGATGTCACCCACATGGATCATGCTTGGGAAGCGCTGCTTCGTGACCTCAATGGGAAAGGCTTCAATCTCCGAAGCCCACACCGGCGTAATGCCGCTGCGAATGGCAGCCAGAGGAAAACCACCGATGCCGTCAAACAGGCTTCCCATAGTGAGCCCGCTCATTTTGACACCGCCTGCACGATCGTGCGCGTGGTGTTTACAGCGGCCTGCGCCGTATATACCGCGCTCATAATGTTGGCTCTTGTTGTCGTATCCAAGCCAAACGCTCCGGCAATGCGGGGGATCTCGCCAGCCGAAAGCATCAAACCAAGACCCAACAGTGCGTGGTCCTTAAACACCATGAGCCCAGCGATGAGGATCGTCGCCTGCAAAAATGCGGTCAGACACAGGCCGATGATCTGTTTGCACCACTGGATGAAGCCGTCCGTATAGCCACGGGGCACAGAAAACAAATACAGACTTCCCACGGCAATCTGAATCAGCAGGATACCGCCGCGTTTGAGGTTCGCAAAGAAGACCTTGATGATCGCATACGCCATAAGGATGATGCAGAACAGGATCATGATCCCGCTGGTGATACTGCCAAAGCCGAGAAACGGGCCGGATGCCAAATCGGTCAGCGATTCCACGGCGCTGAACTCCTGCATGATATCACTTGCCACATCTCCGATGGATGCACCGTAGCCGGTGATCCCTGCGGTGAGTTGCCCCTGCAGCGTTACCGAAAGCTCATAGAGCCGGACCGGGACGACAGTAAACAGGCTCACGGCCATAAAGCCCTTGATGGCATTGAGTGCGGTTTCGCGGATGTTGCCCCGCCCGCTGGAATACTCGATGCCGCATTCAAAGCAGGACACGACCAGCCCGGTTCCGTACAACGCCCAAGCGAGATAGGAGAAGAACAGTACGATGCTCTGCACCCAGGACATTTCGAAGAGTTCGACACCCATGTTTCCCATCTCTGCGAAGAAGTTGCCGAGAAAGCCCACGACCTGACCGTAGAACCAATCCACGATCTGGCCGAGGATCTTATCGGCAACAAAATCCCAAATAAACATTGATCGGTTTCACCTCCTCTGGGTGAGGCCGCACCAACTGCTTGGGATATGGCAAAGGCCGTACAGTTGGCACGGCCTTCAAATCATGCTCGGTTTACATTGTCTGCGCCCACTGCTGATCGGCAGACTGGCTCATGTCTTGGAACACCTCCAGATAGTCCGATACTGCGTTGGAGAGCTTCTCGTAGTCCTGCCGGGTGGGGTGATACACATACCAGTCTACTTTTCCATAGTCATCCCAAATGTGCGGGTCAACACCATTGTGGAAGTTGGGGTTGGAAGTTACCTTCGTCCCCAGCAGATCCGAAAAGCGAAGGCGCAGGGTATCCACCTGTCCTTCGCTGCGGTTCAGGATCGTCAACTGCAAGGCGTTGTACTGATTGGCAACGCTTCCAGTGACAAATTGGATCTTTGCCCGATTCATATCGCTCAGACGCACATAGCAGACTCTGCCCACATAGGTGGCATCGGGATATTGCTCTCCGATAATTTTCCGGAGTTCCTGTTCGTAAAAAGTCATTGCCTACACCTCAGATTCCGATAATCTGCCAGATGTACAGCGGTGCCGTCAGCGTGAACACGAGGCACGCGAACAGGATGGCGGGAGCCGTCCACTCGAACTGGCCACTCTTTCGGTAGTCAAAATAAGCTGTGCCGAGTTTGGCGAAGAAAAACACCGCAAGGATCAGGTCAATGGCGGGAAACACCACGTTGTTGACGACGGTCTTGATCTGCGTGGATGCCGTGGCCCAGGTGCTTTCCACCGCTCCGGCCACATCGCCGGTGCCGGCAGCAAAGGCCGTGGTTCCCATCATGCAGACCAACAGCAGGGACAGGGTCAGCATCACACAAAGTCGCTTGCATTTCATTTTGCTCATAGATACCTCCAATTATTGTTGTTATTTTGCGGGTGCGATATGCCATTCTTCCCACAGGTCACCGGTGATGCGCACGGAATCCGTCAGGTTCATACTGAGCATTCCCGTGGGTGTCCAGCAGTCCAAAAGCCAGGTATACGGCGTGTAGCTGCCGTCCGGGTACCAGATAGGTGTGAAGTGGGTCGGGCGGTCATAGGTGCTGTAGTGGTTATTTTTGAAAGCGAAGGCGGTGCTCTTGCCGCTGATGCTGCGGTTCAGCAGTCTCCAGAAGCCTTCGTACCCGAATTCAGGGAAATAGGTCACAGCATTCTGCGCTGCCGTGACGGCCGCGCTCTGCGTGGTCGTTACTCTGGCCGTTACTTTCTCCTGAATTCCGTACCCGCTTTTCATGGTAGCTGCAGTCGCTGTGGGTGACAGGCTGTCCGGCGTGATGCGCATGGATGCAGTCAGGCTTGCGGAGTAGCCGTTGTAGTCAAACTCCCACCAGCCATGATCCTCCCACCAGCCGTTATCTACCCAGTGATACCAGCGGTCACGGTGAACCACATTGTTATCATCCACCCAGCGATCCGTGTGCCAGCACTTCTCCCAGTTCTCTACCCATTCCCAATTTTCCTGCCACCAGGGTGACCAAATGCCCCAGGATGCCGAGGTCACTTGATCTTTCTCTGGAATGGTGGACTGACGGAAAGCATCATTGCGGTCATCCGCCACCGGGTTGGGCGGATCGTTGCCGTCCAAGTCCACAACGTTGCAGGTGATTGTGCTCTGCGCTGTGCCGCCGCCAGACACGCTGACGGCAATCGTAATGACGCAGGGCTCTGACGGCGTGTGCCACTTCACCCATACCAATTGACTGTCGCCGTCCGGATAGTAGACATTGCTGACGGTGTAAGTTCTGCCTTGAATCACAAAGCGAACAGTCACAGGATTATCCGGGTCGGACTGCCCGCCGCTCACCTCCACCGAGGAGATCACATCGGTCTCGACTCGGTATTCATAGTCGAAGTCGTTTACATCGGGCGGCTCCAGCTCACCGTTGAAGCGGACGACACCGATGCCGAGGGACGCGATGATCTGATCGTTGCTGACCTTGCTGTTGGTGCTGCCAGACCATGCGGGATAGCCCAGATCTGCTTCTTCAAGGAAGATGGCCAGCGGCAGATTCTTATGGGTCAGCGATCCCATCTTGCTTCGGAGATCTCCGTTTACCTTTTGGTCATAGAGCGCCGCTTCCGTGGCCGTCATGGCATAGTAGGCTCCACCGTAGACGAAGTAGGCGATAGGCTCGACAACGATTTTGTAATCGCCGGCAATAAGCGTATCAAAGTCTATTCCCACATATCCGGCAATCGCCCGAATGACTTGCTCGTCTGTAAAGTAGCTTCGAATCGCCGCAATGCTGGCGGGATAGTCGCCGGTCGAAATGATGCGAGGCAGACTCTGCGCCGGACGGACGCAGACATAGCCGCCCACGACAGGTGACAACGCCCGCCCACTGTTATAAGAGAGCTTGGATACCTTTCCGAAGTGGATCATGTTGGTGCTCGGATTCTGATTGCTCCAGTCAACGGTATTTCCCACGACAGCGTGGCTGTCCACATTCACCACGGAAATGCGGACACCGTCCATACCCGGATTCCAGTAGTTGGTGGATGTGCCGCTGCCCATGCCGCCGCCACCGCCGTCGAAGTTACCGTCACCGGTGGCATAAGCTGGAACAGCCGCACCCAGCATGAGCACAAGGGAAAGCAAAAGTGCGAGAAGTCGCTTCATGGATACCTCCTTTCGAAGTCTCTGGAAAAAGAAAAGGCGCAGCCATTTCTGACTGCGCCATGCTGATTGGGAGTACTGTTAGTTCCCGCCGCCCATTTCACCGATTTTATTTCCGTTTTCGTAGATGTCCTGTCCATCGATGACCGTGTTATCACCGCTGCTGTCTACATAGCCAAAGCCCGGCACATATACCTGACCGGAGGAGTTCGTGCTTCCTGCGGCGGGCTGGGATTCCGCAGGCTTGGAGGTGGGCTGTTCCGGATATGTGGGATGCGGTTCATCCTCCGTCTTGCGTTCCGAGGTCGGTACATCCTCCGCTTTGTGATCATCCGGAAGTGTCGCCGTGCCGCTGGGCGATTCCGGCTTTTCTGGAGCGTCCGGCTTAACGGGGTTCGCCTGGATGGTCTGCTCCGTGCCATTGGAGTTTGCACCCTGGCCGGGGTCACTCTGCTCCGGCGTCAGCGAGGGGACATTCACATCTCCCTGGCTATTGTTGATGTTCACATTGGGATCGTTGCTGTCCGGCTGACTGCCGGATACCGTTCCGGAGGGCGTCACCGTATTTCCACCGAAGCGTCCGGCGATCCCGATGACGGCCACACCGCATAGCAGGCAGCAGGCGGTGATGAGGATGATCCGTTTCGTCTTGTCGTTCATTGATTTTCCTCCTTTTTCTGATTTTTCTCTTGATTGGACAATACCACACCTTTCGGCGTAAGTCTATTGGGAAAGCGAAACTTTTTCAGAATACCGGCACATATTTGGCTTCCGTGTGCAGCATCATTTCAGCTGCGGGCAAAAGGTTCCCAAGGAATCGCACCGGTACCTCCAAGCGGATCTCCACTGCGGCGGTATAGCCCTTGCTTTGGCCGGAACTGAGGGCGTTGTTGCTCAACTCCACGCTCAGGCCAGAGATGGTATATTCCACATTTCCGTTTGAGATCTTCTGATATCCGCTGCCGGTGTTCTCCAGTCCAAGCGTTGATGCCAGCTGACCGTACACATCGCCGGTATCCACGCTCTCATCCCATCGGCCTGTGCCGTCCGGATACCAGCCTGCGGCATAGCCCTCCCGCACAGCGTGGTACACATCATCATAGTTGTCGTTGATGGTGGAGATGACCGCCTGTTGGGCAGCCTCCTTGACACCCTGGGCAATGATCCACACCCGGCTGAACTCCGCGACCGTGCAAAAAAGCATCAGCAGGACCAGCACGATGGCAAGGATCATGGGGGTGCCCTCACCGGGGTGGCGGCGAAAGAAGGGGTGCTTTCTCATTTCCAATACACCTCCGACTTTCCGGTGGCCTCCGACCGCAGCGTGATGGGAAATGAGCCGAAGCCGCCGAACAGGCCGATGTCCATGTCCAATGTCAGCGTTACGGTGACTTCCTCGTTGAGCTGGATGCGACCCGTTTTCGACCAGCGGATATTGGGATCCAGTCCGGTGCTGTCCGTCAGCGCCGCGGCACGGCGGCTGGTTTCCGTTCCGACTCTGCCAGAGATCTCCGCTTCCCGTACCAGCTCCACCGCATAGGTGTCAAGCTGCTGCTTGGCGACGAATACCGGCAGGATTCGCACCGCCAGTGCCAGCACCAGCATAGCGCAGACTACCAGCACGCATACATCGATATATCCCTCGCCGGAGTGCCGTTTTCGTAATTTCTTCATAGGCATTCCTCCTTAAAACAGCGAACCCAGCGAGTTGATGATCTGGTAGACGATAATGACGATGTACGTCAGCATGAAGCACATGAGCATGAGGAAGCTGAACACCCGGATCTTTGGCGGGATCTTCGCCGCCTTGGCTTTCAGGCGCTGCAGCTCCAATGCTTTCAAATCGTGGGAGAGCATTTGGAAGTACATCCGTCCGTCATCGCCCCGCAGGATACCGACGAGACCGCGGACGATATCCGAGATGATGGCCGAGCCCATACGGGCTTCAAAGCGAATCAGTGCCGCCTCATAAGAGGAGGAGCGCATATCCGCCGTCAGCACATCCAGTTCACGGGCAAAGTCGGGACCGGCATGCTTCTTGTAGTTCTCCAGAATACGCAGGACATCCCGGCTGGCGGCCAGTTCCTGATGGATGGTCGCCACAAAGCGAGGCAGTTCACCCTCCACCAGTTCCATTCTGGCCTTGCACAGTTCATCCGCCCGACGGCTCTCCTTGAAGTAAGTGAGCAGCGCCAGTACTACCACCAATGGTGTCAGGATGGGCAAGATCAGGAGGCACGGGATGATCCCCAGCAGGATGAGACAGGGCTTCAGAACGGTGTAAGCCGTAAAGACCTCGGGGGTCATATCCAGTCCTGCGGCAGTCAGCTTCGTTTCCAGCCGTCTGCGTTTGTAGGCATCCAAGCGGATCAGCGGAGCCAGCTTCAGCGACCATCCCAAGACGAGCGTCTCCATAGATTTCACAAGACTGCGCTCCTTGCGTCCTGCGGAGATGAGGGCACGCTCTGTTGCCAGCCTGGGGATCTTCAGCATGTCCGCCAGAACGAAATACAGTCCAGCAGCCAAGGCGGCGCCGAACAGAAATAGCAGCAGTTTCACACTCTCACCTCCGATACTCAATGGGCTGCGTCAGCTTCACGACGAATGCGAAGGACACGAACACAGCGGCAAGGCAGACAGCGATGACCATTTGACCGGGGATGGTGGCTACCAGCGTATGATACCAGTCCTTATTGATGAAGCGCACCAGCGGAATGTTGATCAGCACAAGGATTGCCATGGTGATGAACTCCTTGCGGGGACCAAACACCAGATTTTCCAGTTCCGCATTGACCACCCGCATATCTGACAGCTTGCTGACGATGGGCGTCAGAATGCTTGTCAGGCTTTGGTCTGTCTGACAAGCCATTACGGCATCGCACCATTCCCGCCAGTCCTCATTGTCGATGGCGGCTTTCAGGTCAACAAGCGCCGCGTCCATATCCGGGTCGATGTGCTTGATGCGCATCAGAAAGCGCTGGAACACCTCCTGCACCGGAGGGTGCAGGTAACGGACATTCTCCTCCACGGCCTGCTGAAAGTTCTTGGTACGCAGGTAGGCCGTAGTAATGACGGACAGCGCAGTTTCCAGTTCTGCTGCCACATCCTTTTTGAAGCTGCCTGCCGTGAGCTTGACATACCAAAACGGGGTCAGCATCAAACCAACAGCCAGCACCGGCACAAGGAAAGCGTTTCCTGCGGCAATGGCGATGCAGGCTCCCAAAGCAAAGCAGAGCAGAGATGTAAAGCACACCATGGGGAACCTATCTGCTCGTCCGGAGGCTGCCAAGACCGCCTGCGCCTCGGTGATCTCACGCCGGAGGAACCCCGCCTTTTTTCGCCTGGTCGTCTCGTTGATATCGGCACGGATACTGCCGGGAGCTGCGGTCAAACGGGCAAAGAGG
The DNA here is from genome assembly GCF_046197855.1 of Hominenteromicrobium mulieris. GTDB lineage: Bacteria > Bacillota > Clostridia > Oscillospirales > Acutalibacteraceae > Hominenteromicrobium > Hominenteromicrobium mulieris. The sequence continues at coordinate 2,164,102 of NZ_CP173188.1, forward strand.
CTGTCGCTCAGTTCCCGCGGCGAGACATGCAGTACCATAAAAAGCCCTGCGATCATGCCGATGCAGGCGATCAGCTGGATCATAGTCATTCATCTTCCTCCTTTCCTTGAACGAATTGTGCCAACTCTCCAAGCGGCATCCCGTTTTCAATAAAGCGGCGCCGCAGGCTTTCAGATATCTCCTCACATTTCCGGTGCTCGCCCTCAATGATGAAGTGGTCGTCCTCAAGATGGTTGTCCGTGATGTGATACTCATAGAGCTTGTGGAGCCTGCGACTTCCATCCGGCAGGATCTCGCATTCGGAGATGTTGGTGATGCGCCGCTGCTTGTTCTCCAGCTGGCGGCAGTAGACCACAATGGGGTATGCCTCGGTGACATATCCCATGAGGGTATCGTCCGGGGTGTCCACGGCGCGTTTGCAGAGGGACACCATGCGGCGGTAGGTACCCTCGCTGGAATTGGAGTGGATGGTGGTCAGCACCGCAATGCCCACACGAGCCGCTTCCTGCGCCGCGTTGGCCTCTGGGCCGCGCATCTCGCCCACGCAGATGATGTCCGGATTGAAGCGCAGGGCAATATCCAGCAATGCGATCTGATCAATGCGTTGGCGCTCATTCTCGCTGTCGCGGGTCTGTGTGTGGACGACAGAGTTCGTCACCCGCCCGTCACGCTCCCGGATGAGCTGGAGTTCTCGAGAGCCATCTTCAATGGTAAAGATACGCTTGCGGTCCGGGATGGTGGAGAGGAGCCAGCCCGCCACGGTGGTCTTGCCGGAGGAAGTTGCTCCCGCCACGCAGATAGACACGCCATAGCGCAGGCATGCGGACAGAAAGTCCAGCATTTCCTCTGTGGCTGTGCCACTCTGCACGAAGTCCGCCTTGCTGAGATTCCTGGGATTCACGATACGGATGGATGCGGCAACACCGGCATCCTCATCCAGCACCGGCGTTTTGATGACCGAGATACGAATATTCTTTGCCAATCGGGAGGTAATGATGGGGCTGGCATTGTCCAGTACCTTGCCAGAGTTCTGCAGCATACGGCGGATGACATTGGCGGCGTGTTCCGGCGAATCGAAATGCTCCTCCAGCTTGGCGGTATGACCGTCCGAATACTGGATCTCAATGTCCCGCCAGGAGTTGATATCGATCTCCTCAATGCCGTCCGCGAAGATGTACTTGGTTAAAAATCCGTACTCTGCCATTTCCGTGTACAGAGCGTCCACCAGTTCAGAGGCCGTCATGCCATCCACAGCAATGCGGTTCTCCTGCAGATACCGTGCCATGCGGCGCTTCATCTGCTCTTTGGCATCCGAGTTATCCTCTGTGATGAGGGTAGCGTAGGTTTCCGAGAGATAGCCCTGCACCTGACTGAGTGCCTCCGCAAAGGTGACACCTTTCTCCTGCGGTGCAAAGAAGAGTTCGCTTGCACGTGGTGCTGTTGCAGTTTCCGCGAAAAGCGACCTTCCGGTGCGCTCCTCGAAGGAGATGTCATGCACCTCTGCCTGTTCCGGATTTCTCTCCGGTTCTGCGGGGGCGGCCGGGACGAACAGGGAGTTGCTTCGTCTTTCACCAAGCAATCAGAACACCTCCTCACAGATCCGGTCGATCTCCTTGCGGAATGCGCGGCTGTCCTTCATGGAGAGGTCTGCCAGCAGCTCACCGGCCAAATACTGCTCCTCCAGCTCCTGCGAATACGGCAGCCGGAAGACTACGCTGCCCAGCACCTGACCGATGCGGTCTGCCGCTTGAAAGGGCTTGATGTTGGATGCTACCCGGTACTGCTTGTCTTTGTCCCATTTCAGTTCTCCCAGAAGCGGAAGCTGGCTGGAGAGATATCCGACCGATTTCAGGTCACAGCTGGCAAGCTGCAGAACGCTGTCCGCCTCCATCAGCGCCACAGCGGAGAGAATGTCGTTTGCGATGTAGCTGGAGCAATCAATGACCACATAGGGTACGATCTCACGGAGTCCGCGGATGAGTTCCTCCGCCTGCTGCTTGGTGCAGGGCGCATAGGTGTACTCGTTTTCTTTCTTACGAAGGCCAAGCATCGTCAGGTGAGGCAGACGTTTGAGGGTAGTCAGATTGTGTTTGATGAGATTTACGGAGATGTGCTGAGCGGCAAAGATACTGCCGAGGGATTTATCGACCTCCAATTCCGAGGGAGGGCAAATGCAGGGCATCATAGGCGCGGTCATATCACAGAGGAGCAGCACCGTATTTTTCTTCTGGGCTGCCAAATGCTTTGCGATTTTGACTGCTGTTACCGTCTTGCCGCAGCCGGGACTGCCCCAAACGGCGAGGATGCCGCCTCCGGACTCCTCCATCGGCTCCAGCTCCTCCGGCTCCGTATTGCGGCGAAAGAGGCTGCCTTTCAGGAAATTCATTCGGTGGCCTCACTTTCCGCGGAAGGCTCCGCGCCCTCGCTTTCCTTAGATTCCGTACCCTCTGCGGTTTCGCCACTGTTCTCCGGCTCCGGTTCTGCGTACAGCTCCTCAATCAGGGCATCCTGCGCCGCAATGAACTTAGCGGCGTTTTCGGGCGTTCCGCGATACACAAGCGCCAGATGCAGCTCACTATCTTGTTCCAGCTCCGCCAGTACCTTAGCCTGCTCAGTGGTCACCAGCAGTGTCACGGTGGAGGGCAGTTCCTTTTCATCCACCACTTCACCGGTGTTGGCATCGTATCCGGAGGAGGCGGTTACCGAGATGACCTCCACATACTGCAGCTCCGGAGGAATGGCTGTTTCGCCCTTGCCCTGATAGTCCGCCACGATGACCGTGACGATATCGCCGCTTTCCAGCTTACCGGAAAGGCCGGTGGCAAAGCTCTTGATGGTAACGGAGATGGCCTGCTTTGTGCCGTCCAGATTATAGAGATAGGCATTCTCTGCCGCAGGTACAGCTGAGAGCTTGCTGGAGAGAATGTAATCTCCGGCAACCAGGTCAGCGGTCGCATATTTCCCGACGACCTCTTTCTTGTCTGTCATAAGATTCTGCGGCAGATTGTAGGCGCCGACCTCTACCGTCTGGACCATCTCGGCGGTGATCTCGTCGCCTTCCTTGATATCCTTCGTCACACGGACGATCTCCGTTTTCTCACTGGCGCTGCGGCTGAACAGCGGCGTAACACCGAAGCAAATGATCAGCGCCAGCAGGATACACAGCACACCGATGACGGTGCGATTGCGAAAAATCTTCAAATCGTTTTCCTCCTTATAAAAAGTATGCGGGAATAAAAGCCACTGCGAAGTATGGCACCAGCGGCTGCTTCTTCGCCGCGCTCTGCCGCAGTGCCGGAAATGCACGCATGACAAGGGATGTCAACAGGAGCGCGGCGACCATAAAAAAGAATCCCGTGAGTACCCGTCCAACTCCCAACACAAAGCCTACCGCCGCAGCTAACCGCCAATCCCCGCCGCCCATCAGGCCAAAGCCTGCGCAGAGGTAGAACGGGAGCATTGCCAGCAACGCTCCCAAAAGGGAGGCGGGGCTGATGGAGATCAGCCCCGCCAAAGCAATGACGATGCAGACGATGTTGCTGACGGTCCGGGTCTTCAGGTCATCCACTGCGGCGAAAATGAGTCCGCCGCAGAAGAGGATTGCCTGCGCCCAGTGCATCAGCCATTGTAGCTAAACATTTCCGTGATCTTCTGGGTTACCGTAGGCATGACCGTATCGTTCAGGATGGCATAGAGGCCAGCCAGTACCAGCGCACCCAGCACAACAGCGATCAGCACCTTGACGGCAGTGTCGATGTAGCCCTCACCGGCATTGCCGCAGACGGCACGGTGGTTGAAGGCAAGCACGGCAGACGTGGAATTGACCGCGGCGGTCTTGACGCAAGTGGCAGCGGACTTGGCGGTATGGGTGATCTTCTTGATGAACTTCTTCATGAAATATTCCTCCTGTAAATTCAAAAGTTTTTTGTTGGTGAGTTCGGTCATTTGCGTGTCGCGGGAGGCCCGCGGCCCCGCGCAGACGGCAAAAATGCCGGACGGTCACCTCCCGTCCGGCTCATAAGGTCATATTGATGCATGGATCCTGCTTCTGCTCGAACCGGATCGGCTGGAAGCCTACCCGGTCACAGTAGTAGAATTCGCTGCCGGAATCGTCGTACAGCTCCACCACATCCGACAGTGCCATTCGGTAGCCCTGATATCCGGGAGGCGGAGCGTCCCGGCAGATGGTATAGATCTGCTCCAGATCGCTGGTGCCGAGGTCGCCGTCGAATACGAGCGTGTAATTCCCGGCATCCGGCTCTCCGAACTTCCGCACCTGATCTTCGTACCCAATGAAGCGCATCGCCACATCCACATCCTTTTTGAGCTGCCAGATGCGGCAGCCCTTTCGCGGTTGCACCGGTTCTTCGCCGGTCACCTCGCCGGATACGAGACGGTCAAAGATTCCGTCCTCCCAACGGGGCGTCAGATTCATGCGGCTCAGATATTGGGTGAGCTCGTCCGTTCGGAACATTTCATCCACCACGGCGGTATCCTCCTTCACATAGCCCACAGGATTGCCGTAAAAGATGAGCCGATTTCGGTTATCCACGGTGAATCGCACCAAGTCTCGTCACCTCCTATCACACCGTGGCGCTTACATCTGCTGTTCCATGCCCTGCGTGGGCGCGTCCTCGCTCTGCTCCATGCGTTCCTGCAGCTTCTGTTCGTAAGCGTCGTTGACCGCGTCCACCAGCGCAGTTCTGGCCTCGGCGGTGACGGCATGGAAGGTGTCGTTATACACCGTCTCGCCGTTTTTCTTGTAGGACTCCTGGGGCATGGAGATGAAGCGGCCCTTGTCCGTCTCAATGACACGGAGACCGTGGACGGCAAATGCGCCGGCGATGGTAACGCTGGCATAGGCTTTGGTTTTGTAGTCACCGTCCACCATGCGGTCGATCCTCGCCTCGACCTGGGGCGCAGGGACTTCCTGCTGTTTTTTCTTCTGCGTTGCTGCCATAGATTTTTCTCCTTTCTGTTACATGGATTGGTTGTTCATACCGGGGGATTCAGCGGCTTCTTCCTGCTGGAGCTGCGACAAGCTCTCTTTGGCCCAATCGGTCAGGAATTTCTCATCCAGCACGCCGACAAACTCATCCCGGTTCCACCTGGTCATTTCACCGTCACTCAGACAGGTGCAGCGCACCGAGCGCCCAATAGCGTGGGGACTGCATCCGAAGCCGTCGTGGGCATACCACAGCTGGTTTTCTTGGCTCCAGCAGGACTCTTTCAGCGTATCGGGGCTGAGTACCAGCACCTTGCCGATGTAATCCTGCTCGGCACGGTCACCAACGCAATGTTCCGGGCCAAACAGTCCCAGCTTTTGATAGGCTTCCCGATAGAGGTCTACGAAGCCATCCAGTATGGCGGGATGACTTCGGACGGTGATCTCGGCATTGTGCCGCTCGTCCTGCGGAATATATCGCCGCGCCGCCCACTGCTTGTTTGCTCTGCTGAAACGCCCGTCCCAGGAAAGCTCCTGCAGGGTGGTGGCCAGTACCCATTCCGTGCGCTTGTAGCCATATTCCGCAAGCACAGGTTCGAGGCAGTCCTTCTTCAGGTGCATCCCGTCGAAGTTCTGACGGATCGTCTCCTCGATGGCATTCCGGCAGGCAACATTGGCATGGAAGCTCTCTCGCCACATGGGGAGCTGATTTCTTTTCTTAGCCTCCTGTACCGAGTAGGGGTAGAGATAGGTTTCGTTCACTTTACTGTTCTTCCTCCTGTATTTTTCGCATCACTTATCGTAGATGACATTGTCCTCCATCAGCGCATCCTCCAGCGCGGACAGGCAGCAGCCGCACTGATGCAGAGCGAGCAGAAGCTCGGGCGGCACATCGGAGAGGTCGTGCTCATAATCTGCCTCGCACACGCTGATCTCGCCGGAATCCTCATCCACATAGCAGTCCAGTTTGGCATCGCCAGCCAATCCGGCATCCTGCCGTGCCCAATCAGGAATAACCACAGCGGGGCGGATCAGCTCGGTGATTGACTTATCTCGGTACGCACATTCTTCGCTGCAATTCGTGCAGTCGCCACAGGTGAGACAGAGCAAGGTCATAAGCTCGGCAGCTCGCCCAGTCAGCGACTGTACTGTGCTGAGGAGCTCCTTCGCTGTCATCCTGCCGCTGGTCACAATGACTGCGCCCGTGGCCGCTGTGAGCTCCAGCCTTTCCGCATTCTGGAGCTTGGCCAGCTTCAGAACGGCATTGGAAATGCTGATATCGTTCTTCGTGGGGTATTTCATAAAATTCATGAGGGACCCTCCTTTAATTTGTCGTTTTGATTGGTCTTTCTGGCTCATGGATCAGTTCATATCTGGCCTCACTGCCGCAGTTCAGCAGGCTCTCCAAACTGAGCTGCCAGCAGGCTTTGCGAGGATCATAGTTGGTGATGATGACTTCCTCATATTCACTGCCTGCCATCTGGGACATACTGTTGGGGCGCACAACACGGAAAATGTAGAACTCCTGATACAGCTCACAAATGTACGGGCAGTAGTTGTAGGACAACATGACATACCCTTGGCAGTTCAGAAGCGTATCATGGAGACGCTGATGATTTTCCTTGGGGAAGGCTACCTCATAGCATTCGGCCTCAAAGTACGGCGGGTCACAGTAGATCCACGCATCGCCCCGGTCATACTGGCGGATGACATCCTCGAAGTCCTTGTTCTCCACAATGACATTCGCCAGCCGGCGGGAACACTCCCAAATCAGGTGGAAGAAGCGGCGGATGTCGCAGGGCTTACCTCCGAATGATTTAGAACTGCCGCTGAAGCTGTACCGAACCAGTTTGAAGAAATCTGCGGCGCGGCGGACATCTCCGCGGGGAGCACGCTCCAGCAGAAGAGTGCGGATGGCTTCGGCCTCGGGCGGTTTGAGCAGGATCTCGGTCAGTTCCATTTCCTCCTGCAGGTAGTCATCTGTGATCTCGCCCTTGGAGAGGAACTTGTACAGGACATTGAAATCATCCCGCGTATTCAGAGGCAGGAAGCCCAGTTCCGCCAGCAGCGCTAAGGGCCGGTTTTTCACGCAGCAGAACAGGTTGGTTAAATTGCTGTTGAAATCGTTGTAGACCTCCATACAGCCCTGTTGGATAGGTCGGCTCATGGTCACCGTGCCGCTGCCGCCAAAGACATCGATGAAACGGCTGTAGTGATCTGGCGCCATCTTGTTGATGATCCACAGCAGCTTGCTCTTGCCGCCCACCCAGGGGATACAGCTGTTCAAGGGACATCACCCCCATCCAGCGGGAGAGAAAGCTGACCGGTGTCAACATAGTCCGGCAAAGCACTGGACAGGCCACGCTCCGCAAATGCGATTTTCTTGATTCGGCTGCGGAGCTGCCGGATGGTGCGCTCCAGCTCCTCGGCAGTGGCGGCGTAATAGTAGCCGCCCTCAAAGCTACAAATGGGAATACCGTCACCGCGCAGGGCGTTGATCTCACGGCGCAGCTCAGAACCACGCATTTGGAAGCTGCACTCCAACTCTCGGCTGGTGACGGCATTTGCCTCGCCCTTGTGATAGTGTTTAAGGTATTTCGCAAGAGCTTCATTGATTGCCATAGTTCCTCCTTTCCGGAGCCGTTATCCCGGAACAGGAGACAAAATGAGCGCAAAAAGAAGGGGCCGCTTTTCCCCATCCGGAAAAACGGCCCCTTGCTGTGATATTTTTTATCCGTCCCGTTCGTTTAGAACGGACGGCGTTCTATATGCTCCTGTGAAACATACCGCATCTCCCATATACTTTAAGAACGGATACCGTTCTAAAGGAGACTACTGTATGGACCAGATAGCGTTGGGAAAACGAATCAAAGCAGCCCGTGAAAAAGCCTGCATGACACAGGAAGAGCTCGCCGCCGCTGTAGATTACAGCGTTGATCACATGAGTGTAGTAGAGCGAGGCGTGAAGGCTCCAAAACTGGAGAAGTTGGTCGCCATCGCCAATGCACTCAATGTTGGAACAGATGAACTCCTTCAAGATGACTTGAACACGGCAACAATGCTTCATGCCACGGAAATCTCCGAACGACTTAAGACGCTTTCTCCAGAAGGACAGCGTAAGGTAATGAACGTACTGGATGCCCTGATTGCAGAGTTGAAATGATAATTAGCACAGAGGTTTGCATTTTTTGCAAGCCTCTATTTTTTTCGGCAGGGTTCGACGATTTCTTTCAAAGCTCCTGTGCTATTGTGGTTCTAAAAGAACGGTTTCCGTTCAAAAATAGCAAGGAGTGATTCTATGAAGAGAAAGAACATCTGCGCCGAAGCAGCACTGCGAGAAGTGGCTCACAAAAACCATACTACCGTGGAAGAAGTGCGGAAAGAGATTCGGCTGGCGATGATAGCGGCGATGTGTAATCCAGACCCTGCCATACAGAAAAGATGGAACGCGATTCCTCGTGCTGGCGACACACTCACGCCGGAGGATTTCATTACATATGTTGCAAGTCAGTGTCGTTAAAAACGGCATTACGCATTTCCATAGTGGCTCGATTAGGTCCTTTGCTTATTCCATCGTCATTGCTTGTTCTTGAGTTTCCTGCACCGGCGTCTGCATCGGCTGATAGTCCTCCCGATGCAGCAGACCGTAGGAGGTAAGTGCGGCATTGTCATCCTTGATGATCTCGTTCCCGTAGGCGAAGAGATTTACATAAGGCAGGAGCAGTTCTGCCGAGTGGGCATCCATTGTGAAGTTCAGTTCATCAATGGCCGCCTCCTGCGGCGAACTGATCTCCGGCGTGAGGATGTAATCTCCGATATGCTCGGTAAGGCTCGCGGCGGCAGTCAGATTCGTTACCTCGAAATGTTCCAGCAGGGCTTTCAGCTTTGGAAGCTGCTTTTCACGGGAAGGCATAGCCTTCACAGATTCCGCAAAATCGTTGAAGGCATCCATCTCCATTGGCAGATCGGCAAACTCTGCCGCCTGTGGGATGATCCCGTCATAGTCGAGAACCACGACACCCTCCCAGCCGTCCGCTCCGATCTGCTTCTGTGCATTCCTCAATGCTTCAGCAGACGCAGGCAATTCCAGCGTAACGGTCCGGTCATCTTCAAGGTCGGGATGCAGGCCAAGGGTGAGACGGAAGAGGTATTCCGGCTTTTCGGGAAGTTCCTTGGCGCAGGGCGGTGCGGTGACCAGTTCACTGTGCTGCACCACATAGCCGTTCCGTGTGAATATGCCGTTTTCGCCGGTACGCAGGGCTTTGCCGATTTTGCCAAAATCCAGCATCTCGAACACATCGTCGGAGAGTCCGTCCAGTTCCTCCACGAAGCCGTTTTCCGCATAGAAGCGGCCCAGCTCTGCGTCACTGGTTGCGCCGACCACATGGCAGCAATCCGCACCGGCGCTGACCGCCAGATTTTTCATGTCTTGCATGGTGAGGATGCCGCCGTTGGTTTCTACCTTTCTCTGGATCTCCAGACGAAGCAGGCCGTCAAAGGCTTCCTGCTCCGTTTCATCCAGCACAGCCAGCTGACCTGCAAGATCGTTCAGCTCATTAAGGCTGGCATCCAGTTCCATCAGGTGAGGGGCGAGATATTCGAAGCCGTAGTAGTCATCGATCTCCAGATACAGCTCCTCGTTCTCCTGAAGCTGCACCTTGTCCATTGCATCGTGCAGTTCCCACGGGGAAGCGGGCAGTTCCAGCCTTGCGTGGGCCTCACTGTTGGGTGCGTCCAGTTTTGCCAGGTAGATGCCGAATATCTTTTTAGCCAAGGTTCATCCCTCCCATCTGCGGCTCGGCCTGCTGATAGGAGAAGGGATCCGCACCGGGGATATCCCAGCCGTGCATGCTTCCGCACTCCATGGCCAACCGCTGCGCCTGTGTCACACCAAGCCGCTCGTTGTTATAATCGGCCAGCTCACGGTTCTGGGCAGAATCATCCGTAGACCAGTCGCTGGGGTAGTAACCGTTCTCGCCGCGTTTGATGCAGATCAGTTCTCCTGTGCTGGGGAGTACCGAGAAGCACAGCTCCGGCAGTCCCTCCGCCAGCTTCGGTGCAAGGCGTTCCTGTTCCGTTTGGATGCCCCAGTCATCCGCATTCCAGAGGTGGACATACAGCTCACTTCCGCCATCCACGAGAATCGCCTGCTGTTCAAAGTGTTCTCCCCAGCCATCTGATGCCTGTCCGGCGATGTACTCTTTCAGGGTATCCATCTCCGCCGCACTCAGCTCACCGGCGATGCGGCATTCCGCAACACCCCAGAGCTTTCGGTCACGCTCCTCTACGGTAAAGACCGCAGAGTGGACCTTGGTATTCACGCTATCAGCCTCGTGGTACCAATGCATGAGACCGCGCTCGGTTTCCTCCGGCATCCGATTCTTGACCAGCTCGGCCATGATCTGATCCTGATAGCCTCGCAGTGCATGACCATCCAGTTCACTACTCTCCGGTTCCAGATCCCCGTACTCGCTTCTCTCATAGAAATCCGCAGTCAGGGGCATATACAGCTTCAAGGTGGTCAGCTTGGGCGGCAGCACTGAGAAGCTGTCCTCACCGGGGACGATTCCCAACGCCCTGCCGTTATCCCACTTCATGTGGATCGTGCCGATGTCATCCACGAAGTCCACCTCGCCCTCCGTACCGGGGGTAATGGGGGCATAGGGATCCTCCATAGAATTGAGGCGGATGCGGGTACCAGGCGGATACTGTTCCTTGATGAAATTCACCATTTTTCTGTCCATATTCGTGTCCTCCTGCATGGTTTGTTCTCCGTCGTAGAATTCAAATTCATAGATCACGCCGCGGTCTTTGTTCCGCAAATCCTTTACCTTGACCGTCGTCCCGTCGAAGATATAGGCATCGGCTTTGGCGAAATCTGTTCGGAAACCCTTGCCGCCGTTATCGGTCGAAAAGCGGCTGTTGGGCTGATCTTTGATTTTAGAATAGAAGCATACTGTCTGCACCGTAGTCACGACACGGGTCAGCCCCACCAGATCAGGGTGATTTTTCTGGCTGAGCGTCTTAAACTCTACGCCAGGTTGGATGAAGCGCTTCAGTTCAGCGAGATTTTTGACTGCAACAGGCTTTCTCTGCTTATCCGATCTCTCCATGTTCACATCCCTCCCAGCGTCATATTGGGGCCGGGCTGCAGCTCGTAATCTTCCTGTTGGCGGGGATTTTCCTCGCCGTAGAGGTCGAAGACGATATCATCCACAGCCGTGCGGACGGTGGGATCGTCGGTCAGCACCTCATACCGAAAGCCTGTGGTCGGGCGGTATGGCAGCTCTTCCTGCATACATTTCAGGAAGGCTTCGGTATCGGTAAAGTCCTGTGCATCGCCATTGGCATAAGTGACGCGGCCCACCAGCGACTTTTCCTGTGCCATGTTCTGCCGCTGGACATCCAGATCATAGGCTGTCAGATACCCGTTATAATCACCAGGGGACGGATTGCAGCGCAGGCAGTAGCGGTAATGCTCGGTTTCCACGATGTAGCCGTAGTTCTGCACATAGCCTCCGGTGATTTTGCCGCCGTGGTCATAGCAGAATCGCTCCATGGCGAAACGGCTTTTCAGGACGTCCTCCCGCATCGTGTCAACGACTTCTTGAAGCTCGGCCTTGAACGCAGGGCTGTTCAGCTCCTCCGGACCCCTCGGCCACCAGGTATGCCAGAACTCATTTCCGCTGCGACCGAAGTCCATGCGGATATGGCCGATAGTACCCCGCCGCTTATCTTCTTCGGGGTGCGGAGTATAAAATAGGCCCGCCTCATCTGGGCGGGCCGGACGGATATGGAATCTGCTCATATTTTCCATCATTTTCACCTCTTTCTTATGGTATAGCTACACAACATAGCACACATCGGCAGTAATAGCTACTGAAACATTTGCTGTCCCTGTGTCTGTTCGGGAAAAGGTGACTCTAAACGCCGCAGCCGACCAAACTCCGTTTCTACCACATGGTCATTTTCCATGCAGTCAGTACCATACTTTTCAAAGTCCATGTAACCTTCCAGTTCGCGGACGGCCTCATCGTCCAGTCCCAGCGTTTCCTGCAAGCGCTGCTGACCATAGCCGTAGGTATCTACGATGCGCTGGTAGTTATCCAGATTCTGCAGGAGCTCTAAAGCTCCGCGCAAAGTTTCCGGCTTCTCGGCATCCAACACAGCGGCATAGGTCAGAAGCATCCCGTCCTTCTGCCAGATGCCTTCCAATGCTTCCGCAAAGTCGTTGTAATCCTCTACGGCAGGGCAATCCGTGTCGCAGATCAGTTCTCCAATATAAGGTACCTTGAAACGAATATCACGGAGCATCACATCCGCAAAAACATCGATATCAAGGTAAGCCTTCACAGCATCGAGGTATTTCTCGTCAGCTGGGAGGACGAGGGTGTAGTCCGGTTTTTCATTGACGTGCAATGTCATGAGGAGCATTTCATCCCGGCTCTCGTCCCTCCAAGGCTCTGCCGGTGAGAGATAACTGTGGTCGATTGACATATCCGGAGTCAGCAGGCTGCGTGCATTCGGGACAAAGGCGCTGTAGCGGGCGTAGTTATAGCCCTGCGGATCAACGAGAAAACCGTCCGTTCCTTCCGCATCAAGGATGAGCAGGCAGTGCCTATCACCATCATCGTGCCGGATAGCATTTTTGTTCTCTGCGATGAAATCATAGTCCGCCAGCAGCGCACGGCTGAACTGCCGAAACCGTTGGGCGGGCAGCTCGATGACCTTATCCACGACACAGGCTTCGCCTTCATATTCAGACTGCTTTCGCCTCAGTTCTGCCTGAATGATCATGCCATACCTCCCATCTCCATGTGACTACTCTGACTGCCATCCATGATCTCCGCCAGACTGGTATAGCCTTTGTAGGCGATATAGCCTCTGCCTGTAAACATTCCGTCCTCCTCATTCATGCGCTGCAGAGCGTAGCCTTCATAATCGTAGAACTCGTCCAAATTCTCATCGTAGTCGAAGTGACCGGACCGCTGGATCATGTACTTCCCATACTCTGCCGGGGAATGTGCGCCGGGAGCGAAATCGAACAGGTCGAGATTCTCCACGAGATTCTTGACCTGTTCTGCATTCTGCGGCTTTGCCAGCGTTATCACAGCGCCCAGCTTTTTCATGTCATCCGAGGATAACTCATCCGCTGCCTGTGCCAGTGCATTGAGGTCCGCAAGGTTTTCCTGTTCCATATCCAGCAGCACATCCACTTCATCCGGCAGTTGAGTATCCTCCAAGCGAAGCCGGACATCCGCAGGATCCGCGATGCCCGCACGCTGGAGAGCTCGGTCGATCTCCTCCTGCGCCATGGGAAGGTACAGCCATGTGATATATTCTGTGTCCTCCGGCTCGGTTTTGGAGGTCACCGCAACGGTGATGGCGTTCGGCTCATAGTAGTAGCAGGGGAAGAACCGGCCGTCGTAGACCTGTTCCAGCTTCATGCCGTTGTCGTAGACCACGCCGTAGGGAGTGATCGTGCCGCTGCCGTTTTCAATGAGCTGCCGAGCGGTTTCCTCGCCATTCAGTTTGTTCAACTCATCCACGCTTGCGCTGCCGCCGTGCAGGTTCATGTAGTGGTCCCGCCCAATGACAGCGAGGTCAGAAAAATCCGTAATGACGGTGGCCTGTTGGCAGCAGAAGGTCAGGTTGATCAGATCCTTCAGTTCAAAAAGCTCCAGCTTGTGGGCCATCGCCTGAAACTGTGCGGCTTCGCCGGTATCAAAGCTATCCAGCCGTTTGGCGAGGTAGTTCAGCTCCTCCACATTGACCGTAAGCATCTCCGTGCGCTTAAGCACAGAGTAAAAGCTGTTGATCTCCTGCACCTGGCAGTCGGCTTTGACTGCATCGCCAATCTCCAGAGCCTCCAGGAGTTCCATGCAGTGTGCGTACTGGTCATGGGGGATGGGGAACGGGATAGTTGCCACACCGTATTCCGGATGATGCGGATTGCCGAGCACCGCTTGTATCATCATGTTTCGTCAACTCCTTTTTCCAAATTCAAAACCACATCTCCGTACTTGGCCATCAGCAGTGCGCCGGTGATCAGGTGGAACGCCTCATCTGTGACCAGTTCCGGAGATGCAAGGTCTGCAAGAGTGATATTGCAGCAGCCGACCGCAATGGCCTTTGCCGCCTGGTAGACGCTGTATAGCTCCGGCTCGATCCCTCCGAGACAGACGCTTTGGAAGTCAAAGCCGTCGTTCCCGCATTTCCAGACCATCCTGCGCCAAAGGCTCTCATACGCCGTGAGCAGGAAGAGGGCGGCTTTGTTCCGGTCGGACAAGCGCCAGCAGCGTTCTCGCCAGTGTGTCCATCTTCGCCGGTGGGCATCGGACAGGAAGAATCGAACCTTTCTTTCTCTGAATTGCTGACGCATCCGTTTTCGGAGCTGCGATCCCATAGAGGGTGCGAAGCAGTCCCTCACGAACGAATTCAACTCCAGTACGCCTGCTTCGATCCGTTCCTCCAGGCAGGTGCATTCGCACAGGCGGCACGGATGCTTGCGGACATAGTTCTGGCAGTATTCGCATGCCACATCTTTGGGCGTGTAATGGAATGGGCTGCGGTATATCCCACCGCCTCTGGGTTTTTGACCGGGCTGAGACATCATCAACTGCTCCAGCGCCTGCAGCGGCGTGTCTCGCATGAAATAGCGCGGCATAAGTGGACTCCTTTCTGAAATGAAAAAAGGCCGGAATCTTATTGCAAAGACTCCGGCCCTACCGTTTGATATTACATTGTCTGTCCCTGCGTCGGTTCCGCGTCCTGCTGCTGGATACGCTCCATGATGTCAGGCAGACACTCCTCGATCTGCTTTCGTACCTCCTGAATCGTCTTTTCCTGATCGTATGACAGTTCAAAACCGCCCTGCAGGGTGTCCGTACAGCAGCGATAGATCTCAATAAGCTGCTCCTCCCGGAAGAGCTGCTGCTTGGGGATCAGTCCGGAGCGAACGGCAAAGTCCCGCTTCGCCGCGTCATAGTTGCCGGACGAATATAGACCGGTGTAGTAATGACCATGACATACGCCCTTGCGGTCAAAGCTCCAGTCCCAAGTAACGAACTGGGCACCATATTTGCTCTGGATACCGGCCAGCACGATGCCATTGAAATCTGCCAACACCTTGTAGCCGTCCTCCAGACCGTCGGCTTTCAAAGCGGGCGCTGTCTCCATCTGGCGCATATATTCCGCTGTGGTTCTGACAATCTCATACACCTTGTCCTTGGCGGCGATTCGCTCCGGCTCGTCAATATCCTCATTGCGGTAGGCAACACCGCCGCTCTCAGTTACTTCACAAAGCGGCGAACCGTCAAGCAGGATACACAGCCTGTCAGTGTGAACTTCGTCCAACTGGAACCCCTCCTTGGCAAGGACGATTGCTGCTTCTCTGAGGTAACAGACCTTTTCTTCTGCGCTGATGCTCATATAGCTCCTCCCATGCATAAAAAATAAAGCCGGAGCGATCATGCTCCGACCTACAAATGCAGGCGCTGCGACCAGCGCCCTTTTTGAAATGAAAAAGGGCGCCGCTTTCTTAGTCCGTCAGGACCAACAAAACGACGCCCAAATCTTTATGATTCTTTTTTGAGAAAAATACCGCTGCCAGCCGGAAAAATCGCCGCTCAAAAAGGGCGCTGGCTGAATGTATCTGCCAGAAGGGAGAAAGTGCCCGGTTCGAATCGGGGCAGACGCTCTGAAACAGCGATTTGCATCTATGGTTTGAAAGAAAAAATCCGGGCCCGAAAAAGCCCGGAAACGGTTGATGCGCCTGGCTTTTCGCCAGACGCATCTATACCGTTTAGTTAATATGGAGGTGACACCCGGATTTGAACCGGGGAATCAGGGTTTTGCAGACCCACGCCTTACCACTTGGCTATGTCACCATTTTGAAAAAGACGCCTTAACTTCAGCGTCTTTTTCTTTTGGAGCGGACGACGAGGCTCGAACTCGCTACCTCCACCTTGGCAAGGTGGCGCTCTACCAGATGAGCTACGTCCGCATATGGTGCCTCCGATCGGAATCGAACCAATGACACGGGGATTTTCAGTCCCCTGCTCTACCAACTGAGCTACAGAGGCAAATGTGGCGACCCGGAACGGGCTCGAACCGTCGACCTCTAGCGTGACAGGCTAGCGTTCTAACCAGCTGAACTACCGGGCCACATTTGGTGGGGACAATAGGACTCGAACCTATGACCCCCTGCTTGTAAGGCAGGTGCTTCGTTTTGTGGGATTGCTGTTGTCGTTTTATAAATTTGAATAAAAGCAAGCAAGATACAAATAATATTGACAATTTGCTTGACAGTGTATACCAAACAGCATATAATTTCATTGAAAGGTAGTGATTATATGGCAACTGCACCTACTCAAATTCGTATTGATTCTGATGTAAAAAAACAAGCAAATGATTTATTTAGCCATCTGGGGCTTGATATGTCAAGTGCAGTAAACATTTTTCTTCATCAATGCATTCTTCGTGGAGGTCTTCCGTTTAGTGTTGAAATGCCACAATTCAATCAAAAAACACTGGATGCCATGGAAGAAGCTAAACGCATTTCTCAAAACCCCAACATTGAAGGGTACAAGACCATGGATGAATTGAGAAAGGCATTGGAAGATTAAGTGTATACAGTTAAATTTACCAATGCTTATAAAAAGAGTTATAAGCTTATGAAAAAGCGTGGTTTAGACTTGTCGCTCCTTGATGAAGTTGTCGATACACTACGTCAAGGTAAGCAACTCGACTCAAAATATCGGGATCATGGATGTGGATACAGGTTCCCATTCCGATATTTTGAAAATTTAATCTCTCATCATTAAAGCAGAACTCCACATGAGCTCTGCTTTTTCCATTTAGCCAAAAACCGGAAGTACTTCCGGTTTTTTATATTTTACCCGTATAGCAATGCGGAGACTTTATTACAGGAGGACATTTACATGTCAATTAAAATTGCTATCACAAACGAAAAAGGCGGCTGCGGAAAAACCACAAGTGCCGTCAACATTTCGGCCATCCTCGCCGAACGCGGCTACCGTGTGTTGCTTGCGGACGTTGATCCGCAGAGCTACGCAACCATGTACTATGGTCTGTATAATGCCGATGATCCGTCCTTATATGACGCCATCACCGGTGTTTGGCCGGTGAATGACGCCATAGTAAAAACCGTTTTTGGTGTGGATGTATTGAAATCGAACACTAAATCGATGAGGCTCGAAGAAATGCTCACAGAATATAAACTTCGCGGCAGAGCATACAACGATTTGCTTTCTAAGCTCCTTACACCGATTGAGAGCGACTACGATTACATTATTATAGATTGTCCGCCGCAAGGCTATAAGCTTCTCGAAAACGTACAGCGCTATGCAGATTACATCTTGATCCCGATGATCCCGGACGAATTTGCACTGCACAGCTTACGCATCAAAGCCGAAAGTCTCATTGAAATTCGCAGAACGATCAATCCGCACCTCCGGTTACTTGGCGGCTTAATTATCATGGATGAAAAAAACGGAACAAAAGCCATTTACCGTGACGCCCTGCAATCGCAGGACGTCATTCCTTTTTTCAGCGCAACCGTGCGTAAGAACATCACTTTGAGCCGCGCCATCAACGCGCACGAGCCTATCAATACATATGCAAAGCACTGCAACGGTAATATCGATTACCAAGCGGTCGTAAACGAAATCATCGGGAGGGTCGAGAAATGAAAAAGCTAAATCTTGGAAACATCAATGCCGGTTTGAGCACCATTAAGGAACTGGCCAACGAAAATGCCGGTATTGCACGTGATGAGCTGATCGACGTCTCCTTGATCGACTTTGCAAACAAAAACACATACGCCGCAAACGACACGAATGACAGCATCCGCGACTTAGCAGACCAAATTGAAACCGTCGGTTTGCTGAATCCTCTCGGTGTGATCCAGTCCGGCAATCGTTACAAGCTGTTTTCCGGTGAACGCAGATACCGCGCCATCACACAGTACCTACACTGGGACAAAATCCCGTGCAGAATTTTTGAAGGCGTTTCGGCCGGACGTGCACAACTCATGCTGCACATCGCAAACGGCGGACGCGATTACACGGCCGAGCAAAAGCTAACACTTTATGAAGAATACCGAGAGTTGCTGAATGAGCTAAAGGCATCCGGTGAATTTAAAGGTGGCATACAAAAGGGTGTCGCCGAACTGATGCATGTCTCTGACCGGCAAGTCCGCACCTACCGCACAATGTCGGAACAGCTTACCGAGCCCGAAAAGGTTGATCTTGCTGCCGGAACGCTCAAATTTGGCGAAGCACAGAATATCGCAGTCGAGCGAGCCGCCAAAGCAACGCAGCCGACAGTAGCAAACGCCACAAAAAGCGGAAGTACTTCCGCTTTTTCGAGCAAGACCGAAAGCACAAAGAGCTCTCTAAGCCCGGAAATGCGCGAAGACCTGCTCCGCAAAGTCATCATGAGTGGGTATATTTGGAACTGCGAAGATCTGTTAGATTATTATGTTGAGATGATGCCTACACCGCAGGAAGCCGTGAAAGATATATTAAAACCCAAATACGGCTATCATGGCGGCACTTTAATTATGAAGCATTTTAATGGCAGTTATGAATGCACATCATCAAAGCTTATTTTACAAAACGGTGCAATGCAGACGATTGCAGCCTACACCTATAACGAGGCAGACACCATGATCCGCAAGCTGTACCGAGACGGAGAGCTTTGCCCGGAAAGGCAGGATGCAAAATGAGAGTTACAAAAGTCGATGTTACTATTCCGAGCAGTGGCTATTACCTTGGCTACGTCAGTTTGGTTCTGGATAATGCGTACACCTTAAACGGTGTGCGCATCACCAGACGAGCAGACGGTGGGTTACAAGTCTTATATCCGCATTTGGCCGAACGCGAAGGCAAGCGCCGCCAAATCTTTGCTTTTAAGCCAATGAACCCCATAGCACACAAACGCATCGAACAAGCTGTGCTATCCGCATATAAAGAAGAACTGAGAAAAGCCGGAAGTACTTCCGGTTTTTGAACTTTTGAAGAATTGTATATACTCTCTTGATAGATTTTCATAAAATACAGAAAAGTACTTAAAAACATATACGATGAGGTCTCTAAATGAACACTAAGCGTTACACCCTATCTGATGCGCACAGCACGCAGTTTTATCAACTCCCGAAATGGCTTGTGGCGCTTCGCGTAGAGGCAGAAATCAGCAACGAAGCAATCCTACTGTATACTTACTTGCGAGATCGCGTACAGCTGAGCATTACAAATAAGTGGATCGACGATAACGGTGAAGCTTACCTCTACTTTAAGCGTGAACAAATGGAAAAACTGCTTGGGTGCAAAAAGGATAAAGTGCAAAAAATTATTAAGGAGCTCAAATCCGTAAACCTGCTCGATGAAGTCCGGCAAGGGTTAAATCAGCCAAATCGCCTCTACCTGCGCTACCCCGATAATTCTGAACTCATAGAAATGAGTATCGATTTTGAAGATGAAGACGAAGAAAACGGTGAGCAAGAGCCTGAAAGTCCTGAAAAACCCAGTGATTATGCGGAGCGCGGAAAAACCGCACTCCGGAGTACTGAAATTCCGCAGTCCGGACTTCTGAAAAACCGCACTCCGGACTGCGGAAAATCCGAAGTCAAGAGTGCGGAAATATCGCAGTCAAGAGTACTGAAAAACCGCAGTCTTGACTTCTGTAAAACCGCACCTAATAAGACTGAGTATAATAAGACTGAGTATAATAAGACTGAGTATAATAAGACAGACAGTCAGAGCGATGGCAATTTTGATTTTTTGATGAATGCAGATGTTCCGGAGGATTTCGCGAAAGCCTGCATCTCTTTGATCTGCGAAATTACTACTACTCCCTTATCGACTGTCCGCATCGGTAAGCAAGTGCTTCCGAGCACGCAAGTATGCCAAGCGTTGCACAGCTTAACGCCGGAGCATTTGCAGGCCGTCTACCGCATAACCAAATATTCTAACAATGTACGGAAACCTAAAGGGTATCTGCTTGCATTGCTGTACAACGCCGCCCAAGCTGCGCCGGAGAGTAATCTCTACGCGCAGTTTTTTGCTATGCCGCCGGAAGAACACAAGCCCTCGTTTGACATCAAACTCTACGAGAAATACGATATTTTCGATTACTTAAACGAAGAAAGGAGCCCAGAACATGGAACATGATCTTGAAGCCTATCGTAAGCAATGCGCCGGCATTTGTGCGGCAGTGCCCAAGAATTCGACAAATCTCAAGCTATTTCGTTGTAGTGGGCCTGATCAAACGCAATTCTTCGAAATATATCTTTAAGCCCTCTTATTAAATCTATAAAATGGACTTGCACTCGGTTGAATACACTTATTTAGTACCCCTGAAGAATCAAATTTTCTGCGGTGCTGTTGATTTCATTGCATGAAATGGGTATAATATGGATAGAATGTTACTACCGCTGCAATTCAAGGAGGTGTCGCTATGAATATTCGTCCATCCGCAGCAATTCGCCAGAACTACAATGAGATTGCCGATATGTGCAGAAAGACCGCAGAGCCGGTTTTCCTAACCAAGAACGGCGAGGGAGATTTGGTGGTTATGGACATCGAAACCTATAACAGACGGGAAAAGATGTTAAAGCTCCGTGAGGAGCTGCTTGCCGTCGAGGAGGACAGGATGCGTGGAAGCAAAGGCTACTCTGTCGATGAAGTCACTGCGATGATGCGTAGTGCAATCAAGGAGGCGGCAGGTCATGGAACAGCAGAATAAACACCGTATGATTGTATCGGAACGGGCAACGCAGATGCTCGTTTCCCACGCCGCATTTCTGGCACAGGTCAGCCCAGAAGCGGCAGAACAGCTCACGATCGAGTTTGAAAAGACCGCAAATTTCTTAGAGCTGATGCCGCAGAGATGCCCGTGGCTCACAGGGGAATATATTCCCAGAAATGCCTACCGTTTTATTCCGTTTGAAAAACGCTATATGATAATCTTCCAGATAGTAGACGATATAGTTTACGCCGATTATGTGGTGGATTGCAGGCAGGATTACAATTGGCTTATCCGGTAACAAGAAAATAAACCGAGCATAATCGTCACTTTCATGGACTTGCACTCGGTTAAGCACATTGGCTTAGGAGAAGTGAAACGATGAGTATAATAACACTATATCACGGTACACCTAATGAATTTGTTACACCGCAATATGGTTACGGTGAAGATAAGCACGACTATGGAAAAGGCTTTTACCTTACTGAAAACATAGAACTCGCCAAAGAATGGGCAGTTTGTAGACCAACCGAAACGAATGGCTGGGTTCATAAATACGAATTAGACATTTCTGATTTGAAAATACTGGATTTTCAAAAATATGATGTTCTCTCTTGGCTTGCTGAGTTGATGAAGCACAGAGACGCAGCGGATACAAAGCGCTATAAAGTTCTTTCTAAAAAATTCATAGAGAAGTTCGGAATCGATACAAGCACATACGATGTTATAAAGGGTTGGAGAGCTAACGCTTCATACTTTTATATTGCCAAAGAATTTGTGCGCGACAATGTAGATACGGACATACTCGAAGAATTGCTATCATTAGGTGGGCTCGGCATCCAATATTGTATCAAATCCGAACTTGCTTATTCCAAACTCACGGAGAATAAAAAAGGCTTGATCCGAGTCGAGTACAGCGTGTTTAACGATAAATACAATCAACGCGATGTACGTGCCCGAGAAAACATGCACGATCTCATCGAGTCAGATGCAAATAAAGTAACAAATGTATTCAGCACATTATTTTAGAGGTGATATGATGCGAGCTTATCCAGAGGTATACTTACATGATATTGTTGAAAGCCAAGGAAAACTGTTCGATTTTGTATCGCAGAATTATCCTGAGAAAGATACATCGGATTTCATCAATACTTATATGACAAGTAAAACAAGAGAAAGTATCGATCAAGGTAAAGCCTATGTTAGCACCATGAATGCTTCCGAATTGTGGGATTACTTTCAGCAAACAGAACACTATCATCTCAAAAAAGGCAAAGCACTCAAAGGGTTTATTCCTGATTGGATAGGTGAATTTTACGCCTATTATCAATGGTTCTACAACGTCTCAAGCAAGGAGATTATTAAAAAAGTGCCATTGGATTTTTTAACAAAAGCCTACATGGGATTACACGATTTAGAACTTGATTTGGCCGTAAAAAAGGTTGGTGGAGCGCCATGAAAATCCTTTGCTTTCATAACCCTGACGAAGAAAACGGATATTTGAGCAATTGGTATTTATCCGAATTCAACGTATCCAATATCACCTTTTCCTCAATGGAGCAATTTATGATGTATCAAAAAGCCATGTGCTTTTGTGACCAAACTATTGCAAAAAAGATTTTAACCACTCATGATGTTGCTCAAATAAAAAAATTCGGGAGGCAAGTTTCTAACTATAACGAAAACCGTTGGAATGGCATCCGACAAATCGTTGTATATGAGGGACTGCTTGCAAAGTTTTCTCAAAACCTCAACTTAAAAGATCTCCTGAAAGCTACCGGCGACAATCTTCTCGCAGAATGTGCCGTCAAAGATAAGATTTGGGGCGTGGGCCTATCAATGGGTGATCCAGATCGACTGGACATAACTAAGTGGAAAGGTCAAAACTTATTAGGCTACTCCTTAATGATGGTACGCGAAAAGATATGAAAATAAAACAAAGCAGCAAAAAGGTTTGTTACCTGTACACACAGGCAGCAAACCTTTTTTCATACAGTTTTTTATGAAAGGAATGATTTATTTATGAGCTATAAGCCTTTAGAAAATGTCACCATCGTTTTTAGCACAGCGAATATTACCGTTTGTGCCGATGAGTGGGGCGATTTGTATTACACGACCGAAATTCCGGATGAATTTGTAAATCAGGGTGAGCCGTATCCCCGCTCCAAATGCAAGCCGATTATTGATCTGCCACCCGAACAATTTGATCATGTGTTGGCAATTTACAAGGAATTGCCGGATGACCTACTTGAGCACTTGATACGCGGAGAGGAGCAAGAAGATGCCTAAAAAAAGAACATTCTACTCCGAAGAAGAACGTAAAGCACATCACGAAAAGAAGCAAAGAGAAGCAGATTTGCAGATTCAGGAGCTCACAAAGCACTGGGAAAACGATCCCAAGGACGTCGCAGAATACCTCGCATTCAGCACTCAGTTTTACAAATATTCTTCACGAAACACAATGCTGATCTACCGGCAGCGTCCTGATTCCGTATTTATTGCCTCATACACACATTGGAAAGAACTTGGGTATTATGTGCAGGAAGGTGAGCATGGTGCTAATATTTATCGGCCGGAAACCACGCGCTATTTCAAGCCAAACGTGCCAAATCCAACATGGGTTCTTTTATCTAAAGCCTCGCCGGAACAACGCCATGAAGTTGAAATCGGCATGCTCGAAAGCCGTGATTTTACCTATTTCAAACCCTGCACGGTGTTCGATATTTCGCAGACAAATTGTCCGCCAGAAGACTACCCCAAGCTCTGCGGCGTAGGCTACAACAGTACGCAGCACAAAGATATTTACAACACTCTTTGCCTTTATTCTGAAGAAATCGGCGTGCCGGTATCCGAAGAAGATTTTGAAGGAATCGGCACACGCGGCGCTTATAACCCGCGCAACAAGCACATCCATATTAACCAATTACTCGGCGACACACAGAAGCTCGATACATTGTTGCACGAAATGTCACACCACCTTATGGGGCATAGTCCTAACATAGAAAAGCCTACCATGCAGCGTGAATTTGAAGCCGACGGTCTCTCTATTATGTTTGGAAAAACGTTCGGAATTGAGCCCAGTGACGCCCGAAAAAGCCACCTTGCAGCCTGCTACCAAGAGCTGCTTAAGGCACAGCCGGAAGTAAAAATCGATGCACTTTTGGCACCGGTTCGCGAAAAATTTCAGCAGCATATTGAGGCAATGGAACAGGAACTTTCTCTCGCAGGCGTAATACCGCAGCAAATCATTTCTTCCCAAAAAGCTGCTGAACTGAAGCGTGAACAGGCTATGAAAAAGGAGCCGACCGTAACCGTTATATGGACGGAAAGCAAGCGTCTGCACGACGGCCAGACCATGCGATTATCGCGTGCAAACGAACTCTTTAAAGCAATCGATAAGGCGCAGCAGAAGTACCCGAACTGCTACCACAAAGCAGCTTTTCGCATTGATTATATGCTGCACGGAGAACCGAGCAGCTATGAAGGCCGACAGAGTTTCGGCACCGGTGAAGGCAGTCTGATCGACCATATCAAGCGGCTAAATACGCTGTGCAACGAGAACCCGCAGTGGGAAAATTACTTGTTAGAAACAGGCGGCAGCGATGCACTTTTACAGGACAGACACGAAAAAGAATACATCTTAAACGAGTTCATTCCTTACTTAAATCTGCATGTTACGCTTTCCGAAATCGAACAGAGCGTTTCGGAAAAGCTCGGTGAAACCGATGAACTCACGCTCGAAAGAAGTGAGCAATTCGCCGCCTTGCAGCAAAATGTGCGTACTGTCCGTGCTATGCTGAACCAAGGTAATTACGATTTTTCCGTGGCACAAATCAATGAACTCTCTCCAAAATTCGCAGAATGGATGCGTCAAATCTCGAAAAAATCCATTCAGCAAAGCTCTGAAAATACGCTTACAAAAGAAGAAATCATACACGATTTTGAGCAAATCGCAACACAAAATCGTACAGAAATCAGGCAAGAACAGCATGAAGAATTCGAAATCACAATGCTATAAAACCGGAAGTACTTCCGGTTTTTCGGAGGAAAAATGGCAAACCCGGTTTTAATTGCGAAGCTCGCTTTGGTCGCAGCCGACCCCAAAACATGGCAAAAAATCATTATTGCCTGCATCTCTATTTTTATCATTTCCGCTGCACTGCTCGGCAGCTGCGGTGCAATGACTTTTACCGATTTAGGCTTCGACTGCTCGCAGCTTTTCTCTGCAAAACTGAACGAATACAGCGCTGTTTTTGACTCCGGTGCACGCATAAATGATAAGCTTCTCTATGCTGTGTACGCCAAAATCTTTGCGGATAACGACCGATTAAAGAACCAAACCGATGAGCTGATTGACTGCTTTGTTTCAGATGATAAGCTCTCCCCGCTAACCGATTCCGATGAAATTTTTGATAAAATCGAGCGCACGTTTGATCTCAAAATCAACGCATACATGCGCTCGCAACTGCTACGGCTTGCAGAGCAAATGCCCACCGGTTATGCCGACCGTTCTACGCTGATCCGTAACTTAAAAAGCAGCGATGGCAAAACAAATATCGGTCTCACCAACTTCGCAATAAACGCTCTGGATGCCGGTTCCGGCTACATCTATGGCGCTTACGGCCAAGACGTAACCATGGCATTTCTTAAGCAGCAGCAGTCCAGATTTTTCACGGATTCCGATGCAAATCTGACCAACAGCGAGGTCAATTTCATCTACGAAACCTACGGCGGAAAGCCTGCTTTTGACTGCATCGGGCTCATAAAAGCGTATGAATGGATTGATGAAGACACTGGCATTATCCGTTACCAATCCAATGGTTTCCGCGATGTCGGCGCAGACGGAATGTTCCGCAGCGCTGTCATTTTCGGTGAGATTTCCTCTATCCCCGATACACCCGGTTTGGCCGTTTGTATGAGCGGCCACATCGGTATTTATATAGGAAACGGTGAGGTAATTGAGGCCAAAAGCAACCACGACGGCGTAGTAAAAACGCAGCTCAGTGAGGGCAGTTGGACGTACTGGATGCAGTTGCCTGGCATTACATATTTGACCGGCGGAACACACCCATACGGCACTAAAAAGGTAACACTGGAGAACGGCAGAATTAAAGAAATCTCCGCCGGAATTGTAGCGGGAAAGGGTGAATTTGAGTGGCCTCTCCCCGCTCCTTACGGTAAAGATTACATCACTTCCGGCTCCGGTTCCCGGTACAATCCGGTCACCGGAATGTACGAAAATTCGCACGGTGCAATCGATATTGGTGCACCGGCAATGACCCCGATTTATGCAGCGGCCGACGGCACAGTTGTGATGAGCACTTGGCATGATTCCTACGGCAATTTCGTAAAAATCGACCACGGAAACGGGTGGTCTACCCTATATGCTCACCAAACAAAACGTGTTGCAAAAGTCGGCGAATCTGTATCTGCCGGTGATCTCATCGGCTACGTCGGAAGTACCGGGGATTCGACCGGAAATCATCTCCATTTCGAAATCAGATACAACGATAATAGGCTCGACCCTTTGCAATTCTTTGAGTGATCCACAATTTTGTGGGTATTCTTTCCTTACTAATAATCGGCACGCTTGGCGTGCCGACGACGAAAATTTTTGAAGAAAAAGAGGTCAAAAACAATGAAAAAACTCACCATAAAGCTCAATTTAGATGAGCGAAAATACGATGCACTGCACACCTTTTCAACACAAAAAGGCATCGATATTGACGCAGAATTCGTAGCGTATTTCGAGAAAATGTACAAGAAAATCGTTCCAAAAGCCGTGCGGGAATACATTGAAGGCACAACACTTTCAACCGTTTCTGATCCGGTTTCCGAAGAAAAGGTTATCAACAATGCCCCACAGCTTCAGCCGGAACCGGAGCCCGAAACCAAGTCAAATCCGATCTCAAACCCCGGTGGTTTCTGGTCGTAATATTTTTAAACTGTTTCGCATCTCGAAAACGCGCCAAAATCTCTCAAATCGGTGTCTTTTTAGAATGCAGGATAAAGCAGTAGTACCACTTCGTGTTTCTACTGCATCACAAACCCGCACAGTGTGCGGGTTTTCGGGTTTTAAAAAGTGGTACTACTTTTTGAACGGTAGTACCACCTTACCGCCTACTATTTCATAAAACAAACGAAATATTCAGATTTCAAGCCAAATTCCGGTGGTACTACTAGTGGTACTACTGAAATTTGAAGCAAAAGGAGATGCTATAAATTTAAAATGGCTACTGACAAAAAGAGGGTCTCAACGTACCTTGCAGATGATGAAGTCCGTATGTTAGATGCTATTGTTGATCTTTTGCACCTCAATCCACAAAACGGACGAAGCGAAGCAATTGAAGCAGCTTTGAAATTTTATTTCGCCTATTTGAGCAATCAAATGAACACAGACTACCTTTGCGGCATCTACGGCAGACAAGTCGAGGCGATTGTGCAGAGGGCAACAGACCGCATATCTTCGCAGCTCTTTAAACAAGCTGTTGAAACAAACATGCTAACACGTATCGTCGCATTCGAATACGAACTATCGAAAGATGAGTACGATAAAATGCGCAGCAAAGCTGTTGCAGCCGTAAAACGTTCCACCGGCCGCATTTCTCTGTTCGATACAATGCAGGGCAGTGAGGAATAAAGCCTTGAAATGATTTCACGAACACTGTATAATGGAGGTGAAAAATTAGAACATGGAAAAATTGACTCGAGTGTTGGAAGGTATTACGGCCACTTTGTGGGCAATAACCATTCTATATTCTATCTTTTTCTTTTCACTGGGAGGTTTTCTTTTGAACGATATTTTTCAAGAGATTCTAATTAGCTTAATAACTGGTGCTATTTCTTCTCTTGTTTTTACCTCGATTTCGTATTTTGCATTCTTACACAAAATTCCTGAAAAAACATATGAAAAAATTGAAAAGCTCTTAAATGATCGATTAGGCTACGAAACTACAAATCATAACGCTGTAATGGGTGCTCTTAATCCAAATAACGAAGTTTTGCTTAATTTAGTTTCAAAAGACCATCGAGAATTAAAAGTGCTTACGGGCGAGACCTTACAGCATCTACGTATGGAAAAAGCCGCTAAAGAAAATCGCGAGCATATATTGACCAACGCAGAAAAAGAAATCGATAAACATATTGAGAGTTTACGCGCTTTTTCCGACATCATGGTAAAGCAACAAGAAAGAATTGTGCATTTAGAGAAAGAAAATATGGAACTCAAAGAGCAAATTCAAAATTTAAATGCACAGCTAAATCAGCAGCATGAACAAAGCCAATATCACAAACACGAAAATGAACAAGATTTTGGAATGTATCTATAAGCAACGCTTTAGGAATAAGGAGGTGTCGCCATGCACTACACATTGATGCACAAAGAAATACCCGTAGTCGATATTGAACTGGACGATGCGTCCGGCGCGATTACTCGTGTGGATGACGTGCATAATGCTGCGCACATTCCAATCGGCATTGCGTACAAGAACGACATTCTCGACCGCAAGGCACTCAACAAATGGTGGTATGGGCGTTCCATTCCGGCAAGCCGTCAAGGCATCCAACAAGCGCTCGCTATTCTGCGTATCGGCAGCACGCAAGAGCTTATCGATAAAAGCTACGGACTTAGCCTTTCGGATCAGTATTGGATCAAGGAGAAAGGTTCCTCGTTGGAATGGGCTGAGATCAATTTTTTCACAAATGATTTTTCCCGTGACATCGGTGACATTCTTTTTGGCGGTCACAGCTCCAGTGCGAAAATCGATTTGATGTCCCCGGACAACACCTCCGATGGTTGGCTACGCAAAAAGTGGACAATCATCGACGGCAAGCGCTGCCTCATTAAAGGCGGCAGTGGCGTGACCCAACAGGAACCATACAATGAAGTTATTGCTTCTGAGCTGATGGAAAAGCTCAACATCCCTCATGTTCCCTATCGGATCATTATGCAGGGCGATTATCCTTACAGCGTTTGCGAAGACTTTATCGATGCGGACACAGAACTTATCTCTGCTGACTACATCATGAAGTCTCAAAAGAAAGCAAATCACCTCACGACATATCAGCATTACCTTAACTGCTGTGCCGCCTTTGGCATCTCTAATGCACAGCAAGCCGTAGATCAAATGATTGTCATCGATTATTTACTCGCCAATACTGACCGTCACTATAATAACTTCGGTGCGATTAGAAACGCCAACTCCTTAGAGTGGATCGGTTCTGCGCCGATCTACGACTCCGGTACATCTCTTTGGTGTAATACACCGACCAAACTCATCCGTCCGCTGGCCTCTGATTTGCCTTCAAAGCCGTTCAAAGAAACGCATGAGGAACAACTTAAACTCGTATCGTCTTTCGATTGGGTTAACTTTGAAGCGTTACAGCACTTTGGAAACCGTGTGTGCGAAATCTTCGCAGAGTCTCCCTACCTCGACTCCGAACGCTGTGTTTGTCTTTCGAGCGCATTAGACCAACGTATCGAACGTCTTGAAGGTTTGGCGCTAACCATGAACCATGAACAGCACCACAGTCCAAAAATTGAAGAAGAATTTGAAATCAAGCTGTAAAACCAGAAGTACTTCCGGTTTTTCCTTTTCTCATTGAAATCAAATTAAAAAGCTATTATAGTATTCTATATGAGGAGTGAACGACTATGAAGAAAAAGATCACAGCAATATTGATGGCGGCGGCGCTTACGGTATCGCTTGCGGCGTGTGCGGGCAGCAATACCGAAAGCGCCGTAACGGAAAGCTCCACATCCAGTGCGGTAAGCAGTACGGTATCGGAAAAGAACGATGCGAGCAGCAAACCGACTGCAAGCGCGAGCACCGCGAGTGCAAAGCCTACGGCGACGCCGGGTGCAAAAACAGGAAGCAGCAAAACCGAGAGTTCGAAGGGAAGCAGCTCGTCTGCCACGTCTAAAACTGAGAATAGCACAACGAGTAAGCCGTCGTCTTCAAGTTCTACCGGCAGCACAGCATCGAAGCCGAGTGCAACCGCAAAACCGTCTGCCACAACGAAGCCCAGCTCCGGCAACAACGCTGTGAGCAAGCCGTCCTCCGGCAGCAGCGCGACGGTAAAACCCTCAGCCACTGCAACGCCGAAGCCTACCGTAAAGCCGACCGCTGCACCGACAGCAAAGCCTACCTCTAAGCCGACTGCAACGACTAAACCTGCCACGAAACCCACAACCGCTCCGACGGCCAAGCCTACGGCAGCTCCTACAGCAAAGCCTACACCTGAACCGACTCCAGTGCCGACGCCAGAGCCGACTCCCGAAGAGCCTTACATTGTGACCGGAAGTATAATTGATGGATTATTTGACAGCGTTTCTGATGCCAGAGATTATGCTGAATCTGTATGGGGAGAAAAGACTCTCCCTGATGGTAGCTATGTTAACGGTTATGGATGGGAAGAAATTGTTTATTCTGATGGAACAGTGAAATATACGATTTATTGGTACTAAAAAAAGCCCACAGATTGACAAAATCTGTGGGCTTTCGTATAATAAGCCAGTAAGGCTTACTTTAAACGGTAGGCGGTTGCCCTCGAAAGTGCGCTTCGGCGTATAAAAGGAGGGTGAAATATTTCTTTTGCCCTCAATCCTATACTGGAAAGGGGGCGATGCAGATGTATTTAACAGTGAACGACTTTTGCCAGATTTGTCTGGTAATTATCGGCGCTTCGGGACTGATCGTTGCCTTGATTAGTCTGATACATGAGCTGAACAAAAAGAAATAAGCCGCCCCGTCCTGAGAAAACGAGCGGCTTGTTTCTGCTGTTATTCTGAGGGCTAACCGTCACCGGTAAGCCTTACACTTATATTATAGCAGGTTTCACAACATTGTCAACAGAGACCAACTCTACGCAAAAAATAGAACTGGAATTAGAGAATTGATTATATCAATTCTCTTTTTTTTTGGTGGAATTCAGGTCGCATACAAACGTTATGCTACCTTTTACATAAATATTTCTAGGAAAGGATTTGAGAGAGAATGAAAAGATTGAGGAAGCCGATCGCATGGATTCTATCGGTAATGATGATCCTCACAACTCTTCCGATCACAGCTCTTGCAGACGAAGTTACGCTAAGTGATAGTAGCTCATCTACTCTAACGGTAACATCTACACCAGAACTGGAAGTAACGCCGACTCCGGAACCGGAGGTAACGCCGACTCCGGAACCGGAAGCAACGCCGACTCCGGAACCGGAGGTAACGCCGACTCCGGAACCGGAAGCAACGCCGACTCCGGAACCGGAAGCAACACCGTCTCCGAAGCCGGAACAAGTTCCTGGATATCAGGTGGCAGAAACCGACCGAAACGGTGATTTTCTGTGGCCGGTCCCCGGATACGGCACGGTGTCGCAAGGATATGACGCAACAAAACACACCGGAATAGACATCAGTGCAGAACAAGGTGTTGCAGTAATCGCAGCTGCGGATGGCACCGTAAGCCACATACAGACGTGGGATGGTAGTACAACCACAGGCGATCAGTCCTACGGGAACATGGTGCAGATTACCCACGCCGACGAGAGAACAACTCTATATGCGCATCTCTCCAAGGTTCTTGTATCTTCTGGTGACTCCGTTAGTGCCGGGGAAACAATTGGATATGTCGGCAATACCGGTAACGCAGACGGCGCACACCTGCACTTTGAAGTGCGGCAGAGCGGACAGACGGTTGATCCTCGTCCGTTCATAACCGGAGGGAACCCGGAGGATCCGCAGAAAAAATTCGAGGAACTGCTTGAAAAGTATGGTGGCTACATCGCAGAAGATGGGCAACTGCGTACGTTAGATGGCCGTGAAGCCATTGACAAACCTCTTGCGGAAATTGAGGCAGAAGCCGGAATGAATGTTCCCGTGTTCTATGCCTCAAATGTCACAGTATCCGAGTCTCGCTCCACCTACCTGATAAATATCGGGTATACGACGGATGTTGAGGGAACAACAAACGGATGGGGCGGAAAAAGGATTAACGGGAAAGTCGCCTACTGTGTAGAGCATGGCATCGCCATTGGCCTGGGGGACAACGATGGATATACTTCTCTGAACCTAACCAGAGAACAGATGAACCGACTCACATTAATTGATTATTGGGGCCGGTACAAAAACATTGCCAATATCAAAGGATGCAGCGCTGTAAACTACAACTGGGATACCATCGAAGTGTCCGCTGAATACTTGGCTGAATTTTACTGCCAGCTGCTGATTTGGGAGACAATCAACAGCTTCGGAGGCGACTTTGTGGGTGCTTCGAGCGTGTCGTTCCAGAGCACGATAGGTGGTATGGAGAACATTGCTTCTCAATCTACCTACAATGCCTTCAAAAAGGCTGTCCTTGCGAAAGTAGACCAGTTCTACACAACGCCAAGTATCTCGGGTCAAACCGTGACTCTTAAAGTCGGTGAGTCCAAGACTCTTACAGATACTACCGGTGCTCTTGCAAACTATAAAGATGCTCCAATTTTAAATACTACAGGAATTTCTGTTACTAAAACTGGTAATAAAGTTACTTTAACAGCAAAAGGTACACCAAACGCCTCTGGTGTAGTAAGATTTGGCTACAATATTGATCGTGCCTATGACGATCAAGGCCCCGGTTATTATTACCAGCATCCTGTCAGTCAAGACGTCACAACCTGCGGTTTCAATGGTGGTGACCCAGCTATTATGACCCTGAATGTAAAAGTCGAGCTTGACGGCTCTATGAAGATCGTCAAGACCTCAGAAGATGGCAAGGTTTCCGGTGTACGGTTTCGCGTGACGGGTAACGGCGTGGACACAACTGTGCAGACTGGTACAGCCGGCACAATCATTGTTCCAAACCTGAAGGCCGGCAGCTACACGGTGACCGAGCTTGATGTGCCCGATCAGTACGTGCAGCCAAAGTCTCAGACGGTCACGGTTAAAGCCAACGAAACAGCAACGGTAAGCTTCACGAACGTGCTCAAAAAGTGGAAAGCAACCATCACAAAGGTGGACGCGGAAACCGGAGCCGCACAGGGCGATGCCTCCCTTGCCGGTGCAGTGTACGGCGTGTATCATGGCAGCGATCTCATTGACCAGTACACCACAAACGCCAGCGGACAGTTCACGACGAAAGAGTACGTATGCGGGGATAACTGGTATATTCAGGAGATTTCGCCGTCCAGCGGATACCTCTTGGATACTACGAAATACCCGGTCGGCGCTGAACCGGACAAGTATACGCTGGAGCATAACCAGATTCCAATCGGCGTTAAAGAGCAAGCCATCAAAGGCAAGATCCAGATACACAAGCAGTACGAAACCCTAGAAGGTACGCCGAAAGATGAGGCTGCCGCAGAATTTCAGGTCTACTTGAAATCCGCAGGCAGCTATGACAAGGCTAAAGCTTCTGAACGCGATACGATCATAACATCGGCCAGCGGCTATGCCGTAACAAAAAACATGCCGTATGGCACGTACATCGTCCACCAGACCAAGGGTGGTGCTGGCCGCGAATTTGTCGATGATTTTGAGGTCATGATTTCAGCAAACAACCAGACTTACAGTTACGAGCTTCTAAATGAACTCAAGAACGGCCAGCTGAAGATCATCAAGACTTCCGACGATGGTAAGGTTGAGGGCATTCAGTTCCGCGTAACGCGCCTTGCAGACCACTACAGCAAGGTATACACGACGGATGCCAGCGGCCTGATTCTGACCGAAGCCCTCCCGATCTTCGAAGATAACGAAGGCAAAACCAAGTATCAGTACCGCGTGGAAGAACTCGATACAAAGGAAACCTTTGGCTATGCTCTCCCCGATCCGCAGATCGTCACACTGGAAGAAGGCGACATTGCCGAAGTCAACTTCCACAACGTCCCGCTGGAGATCGGCACGATGGCAAAGTTTGAGGATGGCACGAAAGATACGCAGAGTGCGCAGGACATTGTGCTGGTGGATACCGTGCGCTATACCGGCCTGCAAGTCGGCAAGGAATACAAGCTATCCGGCGTTCTCATGAATAAGGCAACTGCCAAGCCGTTCCTTGATTTTGATGGGAATGAAGTGACCGCCGAAGCGACCTTCACACCGACGGATGCAGACGGCACAGTAGATGTGACGTTTATGTTCAGCAGCTTGCACCTCAAGCAAGACACAGAGGTGGTCGTTTTCGAAACGCTCTATCGTGAAGACATCGAGCTGGCAACTCATGCACAGATTGATGACGAAGGACAGACCGTTAAAATCCGCGTGCCGGAGATTGGAACGACAGCGACCTCTGAGGATGGCCACCGCGTCGATCCGCTCGGTGAGGTAACGATTTTTGATGAAGTATCGTATACCAATCTCAAGCCTGAAAAGGAATACACCGTATCCGGTGTACTCATGGACAAGGCGACCGGCAAAGCGTTTCTGGATGCCGATGGCAAAGAGATCAAGGCCGAAACCACCTTTACGCCGACGCAGCCGACCGGCACAGTGACGGTTGAGTTTGTATTCAACGCAACCAGCTTGCATGGCAAGGAAGTCGTGGCCTTTGAGACTCTTTACTATGAGGGTATCGAACTAGCAACTCATGCGGAGATCAACGATGAAGGGCAGACGGTCGAGCTGAAGAATCCGCAGATCAGCACCGTGGCTGTCACGGAAGATGGCAGCAAGACCACCCTTACCGCAGATGATGTGCAGATCACGGACACGATCTCCTACAGCGATCTGACAGTCGGTGTAGAGTATCGGATGACTGGTATCCTCATGGACAAGGCAACCGGCAAGCCGTTCCTTGATTTCGATGGGAATGAAGTGACCGCCGAAGCGACCTTCACACCGGCGGATGCTGACGGCACAGTGGAGTTGACATTCACTTTTGACAGCCGCCAGTTAGATAAAGATACAAAATTGGTTGTCTTTGATGAGCTGTATCGTGCCGACACGCTGCTGGCTGTGCATAAGGACATCGATGCGGAAGATCAGACCGTCGAAATCCGCGTACCGAAGATCGGTACGACGGCAACATTTGAGGATGGTGAAAAAGAAATTATCGCGAATGAAGAAATCACCATCATAGACAGCGTAGCTTATTCCGATCTCAAACCCGGCAAGGAGTACACCGTATCCGGTGTCCTAATGGATAAGGAAACCGGAAAAGCGTTCCTGGATATCAACGGGGAAGAGGTTAGAGCCTCAACCACTTTCGTCCCAGAAGAACCTACAGGTACAGTTGACGTGTTGTTTAAGTTCAATGCAGTCTTTGTACAAGACAAGACAGACATTGTTGTCTTCGAGGATCTTTATCATAAGGGCATCCAGCTTGCAACCCATGCAGAGATCAACGATGAGGGACAAACTGTAACGGTCAACCCGCTGCATGGCTCCATTATGACCACCAAGGTAAACGCAGACGACCCGACAGATAAAATCTCCGGTGCGACGTTCGGCGTTTACTCTGATGCAGACGGTGACGGCATCTTCAACGCTAAGACCGATAAGCTCGTTGGCACGCTTCAGGAAGGCGACACCGGCGTTTATACGCTGGATTCCCTCCCTTACGGAAAATTCTTTCTACACGAGGACAAGGCTCCTGAGGGCTTCGTACAGGACAACATCTACTATCCGTTTGAGATTAAAGAAGACGGGCAAATCGTAAACTTTGAGACTGTTCCCGGCAAAGATTTCCCGAACAAGCCGATCAAAGGCACTGTCACCACCACAAAGGTGGATGCTACCAACCCGCAGCACAAGCTTTCCGATGCAGTGTTTGAAATCTACCGCGATGCAGACGGTGATGGCCGCTACACAGAGGGTGTAGATACGCTCATCGGCCGTATGGATGAAATAGAAACCGGCTTCTATTCCCTCTCCGACCTTGTTTACGGAAAATACCTGATTTACGAAGCACAGGCTCCGGCAAACTTCGTGCGCGATACGATCTACTATCCGTTCTCTATCACAGAAGACGGCCAGACCGTGACGTTTGAAACGATCCCGGGCAAGGACTTCCCCAATAGCCCTGTTCCTAACCGCCCGAAGACCGGCAGCAGCCGCAGTGTTCTTCCCTACATTGCTTTTGCCGGTTCTGCTTTAGGTTTGACTACCGTACTTCTGGTTCGCCGCAAAAAGAGCAAATAAATTTTGAATAGCATTGCAAAAAGCAAGAGCGCCCGGATTATCCCGAGCGCTCTATGTGCAATGCAAATCTAGTATTTACTTTTTTGTATTTTCTTTATTTTGCTGTTCCTTTTTATTCGCAATTCTTATCAGAAAGGAACTCTATTATGCACAAACTATTTATATACGCAAAGCTGTTCCATATTGGCCTATTTATTATAAATCTATCTTGCCTCATATTCAACATCTATAAAATCTTCACTCACACTTCAACCAGCAACAGTATTTTCATCTACTTATTAGGAGCTATAATCTGCGCGCTCGGAACACTCATAACTTTCATTTTAATGATTCGGGAATTACTAAAATAAATTCAAACAACGATGCACATAGAATACACAATCACCCCAAGTGCCCTATACCAGATTTAATTTGTCTTCAATTCAATTTTACCCATGCAGAGCGAAAAAACCTACTATCTCACTTCAGTCTCCCGGATAGCAGTTTTTTTTAATGCAGGAAGACCGGTCGCAACCCCGGCGGGGCCTGCTAATTTAGTTTTAAAGGAAGAAACCCCATGGTATCAAAAGAGTTCTTTGAATTTATATCGTCACACTGCGGGAACGTAGTTGCATGGCTACTGGTTTTACTGCCATTTTTTCATCTGACTTTTATAATTGGTCGATTTATTTGCTATTTATTTCGAGAGTATAAAATTGTATCACAGGTGATAGGGCATGATAGCGATACACCTCTTTGGATGGTAGCTTTTGAGCTATCCTGTATGGATATTTACCCAAGCATTATGCTATATGCTCTGCTTTCTATGTTTTACTTTGATGTTAAACTCGGTGCAATACTGACAATGGTTTCGGTAATTGTATTTTTAATTTTCCTACTTGATAAAGCCGTAACAGCGAAAAAGGATGTCGGGTTTTATGTGAGTTTCCTTATAATAGGAATGGTAGTCGCGACGGGAATTCTTTATCACTTTTTTGGTTCATAATTTTCATCAATGCGATTGAGTATATCCGCAACAGGTATAGTAGCTCTAAACGAACAATGAGGGCAAGTAAATTCCATGCCAAAGTTTTTGCCGTCTTTGATTTTTAGTGGAGTTCGAAAAGTTGTTTTGCAATGTGGGCATGGTAATGCCTTTATTTTATAGGATTTTTTTCGATCTCTATTGTAAATACATGCGCCTAGATGCCGTGCTTTATGTAACGTAATTACGTTCCGAAAAGCTGAAAAACTTACAGCTCCAAAACAAATTATAGCTATCAGTTCTGCGATTAAGAAGTAGTAGGGAGCTGTATTGTGCTCAATAAAAGCCTCATATAGTATTTTCCCAAGTTTTAAAACTGCGTTTTCACCTAATCGGTTAAAAAGAAAATCCACAATAGTGACACCAGAAGCTACTGCTCCCAAAACAGCAAAAATTTCCTCACGTTTCATAAAGTTAGTAGACTTCCCTTTTTCAATTACATCGCTTGCGCGATATTGTCGAGAACCATTGTCATTTGAAATAGCGGTATTTATAACGATTTGTCCTGAATTTTTAATGTTGTTTAAGTCGTTTTTAATTTGATTTTTCATGTTTTACCTCGACCCCTACAATCATAGTATTTTGAAGAATTATCATAGATATTGTAGCGTACTCGAGTTTATAAATCAATATATATTTAAGAAGCCCATGCAGAGCGAAAAAGCCTACTATCTCACTTCAATCTCCCGGATAGCAGGTTTTTTTAATGCAGGAAGACCGGTCGCAACCCCGGCGGGGCAACCTGTAAATTCAAAAGAAAGGATGAGCAAATGCAAAAAAGAAAAAAACTCGCCGTGATCGGCACACTGCTTATCGTGTTGGTCGCCGGTGGTATTGTATGGCAGGTCGTCGATGTCAATCGCACCGGGCGTTCGCCGGTATCAGCTCTATTTAAAAATGAAGGACAAGAAGCTTCTTCCAATGAACCGTCAGCTGATCCCGTTACAATCGTCTTGCGTGAGGAAGTGCCGACGCCAACACCATCCCCTACCCCATCGCCAACACCTACTTCGGCTCCAACACCGACGTCGACACCTACTTCTGCACCGGCAGAATCGTCAAAAACCGGAAGTACTTCCGGTTTTTCGACTGAAAGTCGGCCATCGGGTTCGCAAGCAGGCAATCAAAACACTGCTGAAGAACCCAAAACAACGCCAAAACCAACGCCAAAGGTCACGCCTACGCCTCGGCCGCAGGTCATTGAGGCAACGCCGGAACCCACTCCCGTCCCGGAGGTGCAAAACATCTCGCTTGATACATACAGCATCGATATTTTGCCCGGAGACAGCTGGCGCATCAACATTGCCGCAGCACCTAGTGATTTTTACAGCATGGGTGCGCAGTGGGTGTGCAGCAACTCCGCTGTTGTCTCTCTCTCAGGTTCCGATACTTCCGGCGTCACCATCACGGCCGTAAGCACAGGCTCGGCCACCGTCACCGTGTACAGCCGCAGCACCGGTCAATCCGCAAGCTGCACCGTCAACGTAAATTAAGAAAAGAGGTAACTTTATGAACATCTTAAATCAGCTCTATTTTCTCGCTATTTCACATTTACCGGCATCCACCGTCGCCACGATCTCCGGTGCACTCGAAAGTGCTTTTAACAACAATGTTAAGCCGGAAATGAAAGCTATTGGAAATATTATCATGTATATTATCTCCGGCGTGCTCATCATCGCGTTCGTCGTGAAAGGCGTTTTCGTGTGGAGAGACTATCGTCATAACGGCGGAGAAATTCAATGGAACGTACTGCTCGTTCTATTTATTTGCCTTGTGGTTGTTGTTTCCGCGCCCTCGTGGATGTGGAGCGTCATTGGGTGGTGATGACCTATGTTTGCAAGCTCATCGCTCGAGGAAATTTATCACTATGTGTACTATCAGCTCACCTCTGTTGCCCTCACTATGCTCGATGATGTAAACGGACTATCCATCAACTTCTTCAGCAACGAATTCATACAAGCTATTGTGAATTTCTTTACCCTGTTTGCTTGGGGGCTGGGATTGACCGGCGCAGCCATTGCTATAATGGACTTTGCCGTTTCCTATCAGACCGGTGGAGGCGGCAGCTTTACCGGAACCGGCATGAACATGCTGCGACTTTTAGTCGCCCTGCTCACCTTTTCGAGTATTCCTATATTGCTGTTTCAAACAAGCATGGATATTTACGGCACGGTGCGCAGCGTGGTCGTCGGATCAATGGACGGCGCAACCGTCAGCATAACCGATTTGGTCAAAGGCGCTGTGCAAAGTATGTTTAAATCTGTTTATGGCACACTGCCACCGGTTAAAATCGCAAACGGAATTTGGGAATTCCTCAAAAAGCTTACAGACGGCTTCCAAGCCACCGATCCCGCCGATGCCGCACTTTCCTCAAATGCCGACTGGTGGGCGCTTATTCAGCTTATCATTCTGGTGTGGGCAATCTTCAAGATTTTCTTTTCCAACCTCAAACGCGGCGGTATCCTTCTCGTGCAAATTTGTGTAGGATCAATGCACATGCTTGCGCTTGCACGCGGATATACCGACGGCTTCGGAAGTTGGTGCAAACAGGTTGCAGCTTTGTGCTTTACTGCTTTTGTGCAAAACCTGCTCTATCTGCTCGCCATTATCATGATGCAGGATGCAGCCTCCTCAAGCCTGTATTTTTCGCTCGGCCTGCTGCTTGTAGCTGCCGAAGTACCGCGCATTGC
Organism: Hominenteromicrobium mulieris; assembly: GCF_046197855.1. Taxonomy (GTDB): domain Bacteria; phylum Bacillota; class Clostridia; order Oscillospirales; family Acutalibacteraceae; genus Hominenteromicrobium; species Hominenteromicrobium mulieris. Next base: position 2,203,633 of record NZ_CP173188.1, read on the forward strand.
GCAAATGTTCGGTCTCGATACTTCCGCAAGGGTCTCACTCGGCAACGCTGCACACAACGTCTCCTCCGTGGTGTCGTTGGTCAAGCAATTCGTATAAGGAGAAAACATCATGAACGACGATCAAAACTATTTTTTCTACCCGGAAAATCTCAGTGAAAAGGCATTGTTTTTCGGTTGGACGGGTATAAACCTTGTTATCATCGCAGTGGGGCTTGTGCTCTCTACCCTTATCTTTTTCTTCTCTTTTGTCTGGGTTCCGCTGTTGATAACCCTGCTGTATATGGTGTTGACTTTTACAACCGACAATCAATCACTGCTTAAAGTCATACAGAGATATATCAACTATCTGTTTTTAGACCAGCTCGAGTACTTCTGGGGCGAGCCTAAATATTAAATTGGAGCAAAAAATGAAATCAAACAAGAAAAACGACAAAAAGGAATCGGCAACGCAACAACTGCTGAATCTGAAGCAATTTGTACCCCTCCAAATCGGAGATAACGGTGCGGTAGCCATTGAAGGTGAAGACGGTATGCTGTACACCTACATTATGCTGCGGCCGGACAACATCTCTGTTCTTGGTCGCAGTGAGGTACTTGCAAAAATCCGCAACCTTCAAAATATTCTTTCAGATGTTGCCGAGCTGCAAATGCTGTGCATGTCCTCGGCGCAAAATTACGAGGATAACAAGCGTTACTACCGACATCTCGCAGAAACCACCGAATCCCCCATGGTAAAGCAGCTCTGCTTGCAAGAAATCGCTTATCTGGATGAAATCAACATCGCGATGAGCACAAGCCGCGAGTTTGCAATGATCCTGCGTCACCGTGCAGATCGTCTGGATGACGCTCGGCGCAGCATTATGCAAACCCTTAATCTCATCCGCGAACACCAGTTTCACGCTCGCATCGCAACAAAAGACAGCTTCAAGCGTCTGCTTGCTATTTACTACGTTGGAGACATTTACACGGAGCATGTTCCCGATTTTGACGGAATGCAATATATGGAGGTCAACAATGCCACTGTTTAAGAAAAAGGCTGAAATGCCTACACCGGAGGAAATTGAAGCAGGCAAAGTCAAATCCTACAAAGATTTAATCGCGCCCTCTGTAGTCTCCTTCAGACGTTCGCCGGGGTATTACATTCTCGGCAATACGTATCGCTGCGTTTGGGCGATCCGTTCATACGCAGAAACCGTTGAAAAAGATTCACCGGAAATTGCTTTGCTGCGCGAGCTCGGTGAATCTGACGGTATAACGCTGCATATCTACACACGTCATATGCCGACCGTAGAGCGCGATGAAATCTTTCACCGTGCCCAAAACCGCACAAATATGCAAAAACGCTCATCCTACAAGCTGCATGAACAGATTGAAGCCGATGAGCAGCTTACCACGCTTTCCCGCATGATCCGCGAAACACAGCGTACGAAAGAAACTTTTGTGTACTGCGCCGTTTTCATTGAACTGATTGCAGACAGCCTCGAGCGTTTACAATCGAAGCAGATCGAAACGCAAAGCATTCTAACGCACCATAAAATTTTAGTGGATAAGCTATACCTACGGCAGCTTCAAGGCTTTGAAAGCGTTAAGCCCAACGGCAAAAACGCTTTCGGCACAGAATTTGAGCGTGTTTTCCCAGCAAGCAGCGTTGCAAACCTGTTTCCTTTCTCCTATTCCGGCAAGAATGACAAAAACGGATTTTACATCGGCCGTGACCAGAACGGCAGCAACATCATTGTAGATTTTGACCGACGCGCCGAAGACAAAACCAACGGGCATATCCTAATCCTCGGCAACTCCGGCGAGGGCAAATCCTACTTGATGAAGCTCATCATCACAAACGTCATCATGGCGGGCAAAAAAGTATATATCCTCGACCCGGACAACGAATATGGAGAGTTGGTTAAAAACCTCGGCGGTACGTATCTGGATATGATGGACAGCAAATACTACATCAACGTGCTCGAGCCGAAAACATGGGTTGACCCGACGCAGGAAATCAATGAATTTGATGATTCCCCGGAAGCCTTTAAAAAGCAAAATCGCCTGTCGCAGCACATCGCCTATCTGCGAGACTTCTTTTCCGTTTATCAGGACTTTTCCAGTGCGCAGCTCGACATCATCGAGATCATGTTAGAGGAAACCTATAAACGTCGCGGCATCACACCCCGCACGGACTTCACAAAGCTGACCTCTGAGGATTACCCGATTTTGAGCGACCTCTACCGCGTCATCGAAGAAAAGCTCGAAAGCTATGATGAAGAAGCCGCACTTGCCGCTAAAGCCGGTCATCCCGTTATGTACAGCCTCGAAATGCTCAAATCCGTCGGTCTCGGCCTGCGCGGTATTTGCATCGGCGCTATGTCTCGATACTTTAACGGGCACACCAACATACCAAATTCAAACTTTATCGATTTCTGCGTCAAAGATGCACTCACCACAAACGACAATCTGAAGAACGCTATGTTCTTGAATATCTTCTCCTATATGAGCCACAAATTCCTGACCGAAGGCAGCTGCGACCTCTTTGTCGATGAGCTTCACGAGTTCGTGAAAAACCGTCTGGCAATCACCTACATCAACAGCTTCATGAAGCGTGGCAGAAAGAAGGAATCCGGCGTTTGCATCGGTTCGCAGAACGTGGAAGATCTTCTGAACCCGAGCGTTATCACATACACAAAACCGCTCATGTCTATTCCGACCCACAGCTTTCTGTTTCACCCCGGTGCAAACTGCGATATTTCGGAGTTTCAGCGCACAATAAACGTACAGCCGTGGGAATATGAGATCATCCAGACACCGAACCGAGGACATTGCCTCTATAAATGCGGTGCGGAACGCTATCATCTCTCCGTCCGCGCCCCAGAGCACAAATCTGCACTGTTCGGTAACGCCGGTGGACGCTAAAAAGCGGAAGTACTTCCGCTTTTTATATTGAAATCTCGGTAAAATCGAGCAGTCATCTGACTGCTCTTTTTATTTCTATACAAGGAGATGAATGCCTATGGACGGAGCACGTCTTATTCTAAACGCAAGATACTTTCATATCGCCCAGACCGGTGAAAAAGCCACAAAGTACGCCTTTGTCGCCGAAGCCGCAGCCGGACTGGTGAACTACATTGCGACGCGTGAATCCGTCATTTATAACTACGATGAGCATTATAAGGAAGTGAGTGCCACAGAAGCACAGCGCGAAGCTATAAATCAATTTCTTGAGGTATCCCCTGACCTTGAGCTTTCGCGCGAATTCAAAGCCTACGACGAAGACCGCAGCGCCGCAAACGCCAGCGCTCTGATCTCACGTGCCGCACAATATGTCTACGGCATGACAGCAGAAGGTGACGTTAAGCCCTCGGCCCCGGCCACACGTGCTCAGCGAGAACGCATACAGGAGTTTGTAAACAAAGTACCGGCCATCCGTCAAACACCGGAATACAGCGACTACAAGGCTTCCCCTACGCGTGAAAACGCAAGCGAAGTACTCTCTCATGCACTCGAAGTCGGTCTCGCTAATGCTGCCGACCCTGAAACGCTTGAAATCATGCTCAACTACATTGCAGAGCGTCCGGGTGTCGTCCATAACGAAGGCAAAGTGCACGGACTCTTTACCGTAAACGGTGCAGCTGACCTCGCTGCCGAAAAGGAGGCTATTGCCGCACATACCGGCAATATTTACAGCATGGTCTTCTCTTTACGGCGCGAAGATGCAGACCGCCTCGGGTATGACCGACAGGATGCCTGGTCTCAGTTGTTCGCCATTAAGGCGGACAAAATCGCCCAAGCGCTGCGTGTGCCGACCTCTAAGCTGCACTGGGTTGCTGCCGTGCACAACACAAAGCATCACCCGCACGCACACTTTATTGCGTACAGCACTGAACAAAAATCCCGTATATACCTTTCCGAAGATGCCATCGAGCAGCTGAAATCTGAATTTGTTTCGGAGATTTTCGCTGAAGAACGCCATCAGATTTTTACCCCACGTGAAGAAGCACGTCAACAGCTTGAAGACCGATTGGAGACCTTGTTCACACAGCTCGAGCATAACAGCAATGCTGCCGTTACCGATCTACTCTTGCCGGAAAAGCTTGCAGCGTTACGCAAGTCCATTGAAAGTGCATCCGGTCGGCATGTGTATAAATATCTGCCAAAAGACACTAAAGCTATGGTAGATAAACTGCTCGATGAGATCAGTGAAGTTCCGGAAATTAAAGAGCTGCTTACAGAGTACAACAAGTATCAACAGCAGCTCGAAGCTTATTATAAGACGCCGGACGAGCCTAAGCCCTTATCTGCCGCGACCACGCGCAGCAACTTGTATCCTTTGAAAAATCTCGTCGTACAGTATGCCTTGCAGTTCGAACCTTCACCCCCATTGACTCCCAAAACTGAAAATTCATCTGCAAAAACCGGAAGTACTTCCGGTTTTTCTTATTCTGATGCGTTGGATGAGCCTGAAAATGCACAAATGAATGAACCGTTCAAAGCGACATGGAAAACCAATGACATACGCAGTTGGAGGGATAACATGAAAGTTCAAAGTTCTTCGCCGCCGTATGACGGAACAGCCGAAGAAAAATACCGGTATGCCCAGTACCTGCGTTACGATGAAAAATGTCCGCAAGACGCTATCCTGTGGTACAACCTTGCGGAGCAGCTCGGTCACACCGAAGCCGCCTATCAGTTAGCGCAGTATTATTTGCAAAAGGGCGAAGATCAAGACGTTGAACTCGGTAACTATTATTTGCTAAAAGCCAAACTCGGGTTTGAAGATACCCTGTTAGATAGCGTCAACGCCATGCAGCTTCAAGCAATCTCGGCTGGCAACACCTATGCAGATACCATTGCCGATTTTGGGCCACTGGAAGCTGAAGAAAAGAAGCAGCAGCGCGCCATTAGCAGAGCCGCTTATTTCCTCGGCCGTATTTACACAACCGGCATTGAAATTGCAAACATAGACGGCATAGAGTCGGAAGATCTTCCCGCACTGCAAGTCGCGACTGATCCGCATAAAGCAGCAGCTTATTTTGAGTTTGCTTATAGAAGTGGGTATAAGCACGCCGCCTATTATCTCGGCAATTTGTATTTCCACGGTAAGCTCTCCCCTGCCGACAAACCGGATTATGAACGTGCCGCCGGTTGGTATATGGCCGATGCTGAAAACTCCTATTGCCAATTTGCACTCGCAAAAATGATTGAACACGGGCAAGGCTTTACGCCGAATGTCGAAACCGCCGAAATACTTTACCGTAAGTGCTTAAACGCAAATGATTATTTAACTGCCGAATCCTCTTACGCCATAGCGCAGATGCAGAATAACGAGCAGCTGCCTTTAACCGATATGCAAAAGCTCTACAAAACTGCCGCTGAAATCTGGCTAAAAGACGATCATCCCGAAAACCATATTCACTTGCGCCTTGCACGCATGTATGAATACGGTCTTGGCGTGCCCGAAGATCTTTCACTTGCAATAGACCACTACAAGGCCGCACTGAAAACACCGGAAACCGAATACAAGCTCGGTCAACTCATGCAGCGTATCGACGGAGATGCAACGGAGATTTACGCACACTATGCGGCAGCACGCGTCGGTATGCTATATGCTGAAGAACATCGTCCTACATCGGCAACAGCACAACAAGCCGTGCGCCTCGCAACTATGTATCGCTACGGACTCGGATGCGATGCAGACCATGAAACCGCCGTGCACTGGTATACGGTCGCGGCTGAACGCGGCAGCATTTATGCACAGCAACGCTTAGAAGTCATGGAGATGCAGCGTATCCGTCAAGAGCAGCGTGCAGCAGAATACGCCGAAAAGCAACAGCAGCAACAGAACCTCAGCTTTGCTGCTCGCCTACTCAATACGATAGGCAACGCTTTGCGCCGCCAAACACTGCAAGATCAACAGTCTGCCACTGCCACTACCGACCGAAAGCAGAGACGTATGCAGCGCAGGCTTAAACGAGCGCTCGGTCAAAAAGAAGACCACGAACAAATTTTCCAGTAATATCTTTAAGGGATACCTATGAAGAAAAAAAGCAACAAAATCAACTTTAAATCTAATAGTTCACGAGCTATATACAATTATGTTCTCGAAAACAATTACAAAATCACTGTCAAACAAGCTTGTGACGAGCTTGCCGTAACACCGAGTCAGGTTTATAGCTTAATCGGCCTACTGCGAAAAAAAGGCATGAATGTCCGTGTCATCCGAAAATCGGTCGAGAGGCAGATCTACCGAGAATCACGACAGTACATAGAAGAACATAACTGTGAAATTTCTATCGCAAAGGCCTGTCGGGATCTTAATGTATCCAGAGAACAGCTCAACAATATGATTCATAAATTCCGTAAAAGCGGTATGCAGATTTCCATTATCCAAGCGAGCGACATCATAAAATTGCCGCTGAACAAAAATACTGAAGAAGCCGTATATCAGTATATTGTCGACCATAACTACTCTATTTCATCCAGACAAATGCGCACAGATTTATCCTTGACAAAACAGCAAACAAAGTCCTTTCTCCAAAAATTCCGTCGTAAGGGCATAGAAATTACCGTCGCAGAAAGTAAAAAGAGGAATTCAGATGCGCAGTCACAGTGAATATATTCCGCTGACGCAAGAGCAGATCGCGGCCGCACAGCACACAGATATTGCCGAATATCTGCGCGAACGCGGTGAAAAGGTGCAAAAAGAAGGGAACCACTATATTTGGGAAAAGCACGATAGCTGCGTGATCCACGGCTATAAATGGTATCAAAACAGCACTGGCAAGCACGGCGCCGCCGTAGCTTTCGTACAAAATTTCTTCCACAGAAGCTTCCCGCACGCTGTGCTCGAGCTCATCGGCAACCGACAGATCACTTTTGATCTCGCTGCCCCTCCTCCCGCCAAACGAGAATCAAAATCCACAGACATGATCCCCATTGCCTTCTGTCTGCCGCCAGCTGCACCGGATAACCGTCGTCTGTATGCGTATCTCACGCATACACGCGGCATCGCACACGAGATTGTCAATACTTTCATTGATGAGCATTTGATTTATCAAGACAAACAAGGCAACATCGTATTTGTATGCTATGACTGCTTCGGCCGCGTAAAATCAGCTCATAAGCGCGGCACGAATTCCGCGCAGCGTTACCGTGGCTTTGTGACCGGCGGTGAGTTCAACTGCGGTTTTTCATACGCCAATGATAACGCCACGGTGCTGTATGTATTTGAAGCACCCATCGACTTGATGAGCTTTCTAACACTGCATCGGCATGAACCGTGGCACAGAGCAAGCTACTTATCGCTTGGCGGGCTTTCAGAAGATCCTTTACGCCGATTTCTCAAGGAGCACAAATCTATTCAACGTATCGCTTTCTGCTTTGATAACGATATAAATAAGCCCGAAAATCAAGGGCAAGAAGCCGCCAAACGCTTCATGCGGCAGTTTTCCGGCAAATACATAACCTCTATTTTGTGCCCGTACAAGAAGGACTGGAACGACGTCTTGAGAGACAAAATTCAGAAAGGAGAGTTTCTATGACCCCACAGCAAATTATATTTTTATCCATCGTCGGTATTGCTTTGGTCGCTTTGATCTTTTTATCCGAGTCACAAAAGCGCTACAATTTGGACTCTATTAAGCGTAAAACCGTCGGCGACGGCCAGTATGGCACTGCCCGTTGGGCAACACAAGAGGAGATACAGAGTTCGACTATCCAAGTTCCTTACGAGCCGGAAATGTGGAGATACAACGAAGAAAGCCGTCCGACTACCACAGGCATCGTCGTTAATTTGACACAGAACAAAAAACAAATTCTCGCAACCATCGATCCTTCAGACAGCCACACACTCATGGTTGCCGGAACCGGCGGCGGCAAAACCACCACCTTCATGATTCCGAATATCGAATACGCGCTCGCTTGCGGTACTTCCTTTATCTCAACGGATAGTAAAGGTGACCTGCTCCGTTTATACGGCAAGCTCTGCGAACAATACGGCTATACCTGTTTGAATATCAACTTCCGCACGCCGATGAAAAGCGACAGCTATAATTACATGCAACTCATCAATCTCTACATAGATATGTGGCGCGATGACCCTAAACGTGTAGACTACCACAGCCGCGCCGAGCGCTACGCAAAAGCTCTTGCAAACTCTATTGTCCACACAAAGGGCTTTGACGGCGGCGGTCAGAACTCGTATTTCTACGATTCCTCTGAGGGCTTAATCACCTCCATCATTCTACTTGTTGCGCAATACTGCAAGCCGGAAGAACGTCATATCGTTTCCGTATTTAAAATTCTTCTCGAATTCGTTCAAACCGTTAAATCCGCAAATGATGAGACCGATAGCCAAAGGAAAGTCAAGCAAACAAAACTGAATGAAATTCTCAGTCTTCTACCTGAAGATGATAAAATCCGTTGGTTTGCAGGCTCCGTACCGGGCAGCGAGGGTATGCAGTATTTATCTGTTATCACAACCTCCATGTCCCGCCTGCTTGCCTTTATCGACTCAGAATCAGAAAACATTCTCTGTAAGAATTCTAAAATCACAGTCGCAGACATCTACCAGAAAAAAGTTGCCGTATTCATCACATTCCCGGAAGAAGACGCCACAAAACACGTATTGGTCTCCCTTTTTCTTAGCCAGATCATAAATGAAGCCATCGTCTATGCAGATGAATGCACAAAAGAAAACAAGCTTACACGCCGCCTTTATATCTTCGCCGATGAATTCGGCATTTTTCCCTATATGGGCAACATTCTCGGCATGTTTGGCGCTTCGCGATCCCGCAACATTATTATCGTGCCCTGCATCCAGTCACCGGCACAGCTCAGACAGACCTACGGTGCAGACGGCGAGACTATTATTCGAGACTGCTGCCAGACCGTTATTTTCGGTGGCTTTTCCCCCATGTCCGATACCGCCGTTACCTTCAGCAAGCTGCTTGGAAACCAGACGGTCGCTGCCGGTTCCGTTTCAACCAACAACCGGGAAGGCCGCGGCCTTTTTGATAGTGGATCAAATAGCAGCCGCAGCGTCAACATGATTGCACGGCCATTGATGACACCGGACGAATTGCAGCTTCTGCCCTTTGGCAAATGGATCGTCAACCGGCGAGGCAGTCACCCGTTTATCGCCAATATGCCGCGCTACGACAAATGGGGTATTCGCTTAGAAGCCCCCTATATCTCAGAAACACGAGAATACGTGCCCACTGCCTACGCCAAGTTAGACGACGTTATACGAGCCATAAAAGAAGAAAAATGGCAACAAACTGTACGGCAAAAGCGAGAGTCTGACAATCCGTCAGAGTCCGTGGGCAGCACCGCAGATTATTAAAAACCGGAAGTACTTCCGGTTTTTAAATCTTTTTTCAAAAAAGTTGAAATATACTGATATTCATGTAATAATGGAGTGGTATAAATGTTTGAGATAATTATTCAATTCTTAATTGGAGTTCTGACACCTATAATTTTTATCGGAGGGATAATAGCTGTGCTTAACGAATTGATTCAATCTTTTGAAAAAAAAGAAGAATACAATCGGAAATTAGAGGAACTCGAAGAAGAAATCAAAGAGTTCTCTTCTCAAAACCAAACGCTTGTAGAAGATTGTAAAAGTACAATTCGCGAAATTGAACTTGAACATCAAAAAACTATACAGTCCTTGTCCAGATGTTCACAATCACTATACAATGAGGCAAACGCCGTTCTTAAAAACACACATGACCTAATGATTATCAACGGTTTATTGTCCGAGCGAATTCAGACTTTATTAAAATATGCTACTACTTCATTAGAACCAGAACAAGAATCCAAACTGATAGAAGAAATTACATCAGCCATTAATCACATTAAAATGGAAAATGAACAAATCGCTCATCATCGGCAAGAGCTTGAAAAGGCTATGAGAGATATAGAGCAACATGATTTAGAAGTGGCTCAAAAACAAGAACTCAAAGATATACAAGGGCATCATTTTGGAGGATTAAGCATATAATATGACAAAAAAAGAAAAATCTCAACAAAGCAAAGAGCCTCCCAAGTATATCCGTGTATTGAAAATACTATCGATTTTTTCTTTGTGCCTTACTATGCTGTTATTAGGTGTGGTAAATGGAGCTACTTATGTTGTGAAAACCGATATTGGACAGGACATATTAAAAAAAGTAAGCATTGCTCTTCGGCCACACACTCCTACTATTATGTGGCTTTGCTTCGCTTTATTGACTATCTATATTTTTGCAAGATTGATAATTAAAAAATGGAACGCTAATGATAAAATAAGCGACATAGACAGAATTACTAACCGTGTAAAAAACGAACGCGATAAAGCTTCCAAAGCCAAAGAAGGAATTTTTAATTTACGAAACAGCATTCTTCTTGAAGACATTCAAACATCAGGTAAAGTAAAAGATGAGCTTTATAATTATAGCAAAGAGATAAGTCATACACGGATTGAACAAGAGCTTGAGTGTCGAAATGCGAAAAGGAATTACAATAAAATACTTAAAGAACTCTATCTTCTGACACTCAAAGCGTACAAAAATCCCTCTGAACAAATAAAACAACTGCACGATGAATTGAATAAGCTATAGCAATGCTGAAAAACCGGAAGTACTTCCGGTTTTTTATCTTTAAATATATCATTTGCCCTATAAAGCTTGCTTTTTCCTCAAATAGAATAATATAATACTTTAATAAGGAGTGTGATTTAAATGGCAAACACCTCTGCACTTTATGTTCGTATCGATACTGAAGTGAAAGAAAAAGCCGAAAGCATTCTCACACAGCTCGGCATTTCTCCAACAAGCGCCATTCGAATGTTTTACAGCCAGATTGTTCGTGAAAACGGTCTTCCTCTAAGCTTACAGCTATCTTCAGTAAGCCCCACAGTCACAGATGATACAAGTCTAGAAGAAATTGACGCTGAACCAACGAAAGAAAGTACTTAAAACAAAAGCCCTACGCATCGGATGAGGCAAGCTTTCCTCGTAAGCCTTAATTTGCCGCAGATTTAGCTCAAAAACCGGAAGTACTTCCGGTTTTTCTTTTATCAAAATCAAAACTCAGAAAGGAGACGCCAGTATGGCAAAGCAAAAGAAAACCGGCTTCGGCACGTACATTACGACACTTGTTGTCGATTCTGATCTCACAACCACCGAAGCCCGCCTGTTTGCATTCATGCAGCTTCATGTCGATTACCGTACCGGTGTTTTCGATCTGAAGCGCAAAACGACCTGCGCAAAGCTTGACATCAACCTCACCACATATACCCGCGCTCTGCGCACCCTTATCGAAAAAGAGCTCGTTTCTGTCAAGCACCGTACTCGCGGCGGGCAGCAGATTACCTCTCATATTCAGCCGCGCATGGAGGGATTCAAGCTGCGCTTCCCGCGTTACTTGATTTCCGAGCTCCGTGATACCGCCTTTTTGGTCTACGTCGAGCTCTTAAACCGCTGCGGTAAGGAGTCCTGGTCTCTGAGCCGTCGTGTGCTCGCCAAGAAATTCCACTGCTCGGCCCTCACAATCAGCCGCGCAATCCGGCAGCTCAAGGAACGCAACTTGATTGATGCTGTACCGGACTATGACCGTCAGGGCATCAATCGTTTCCGTGCCCTCTCCCTGCATGAGCGCGTAGCACGCTTAAAGCGCCAGCAGAGCCGCACCATGCTCTTTTTCTATCAGATGCACAAACTCGTGCTCGAACGCAAGAGACAGCGTACAGCTGCCCTGAAGCGCCGTTATGCGTATTCCCTTTTTGCAGCACCCTTATCATCTATGCACCTGCTCTTTCCTATACCCCGTTGTTTTATTAGTAAGGAAAGAAAAAATAAAAGTTTACCATTAGCTAAGAGTAATTCTCTAATGGGGCTTTTGCGCCGAAAAGTAATGGATCGTGCACGAAGTCCCATGGTGGAGTTTTCCGGATAGAAAAAAGAAAATGAGCTGTGACCGGGTGAAGGAATCAGCTCATTTTCTCAGGCAAGGTGACACTACAAGTGCCCCTTTTCTGCTTCCAGTATAGGTTATTTCTCTCCGTTTGTCAAGCAAAAAGCGGAAGTACTTCCGCTTTTTCGATTTCTATTTTCTTTTATAGCTTCTACATTTATCTTCTAGCAACGCATAATCATTACATCTCCGAGCTAACGAGGTTGAATCGCCATTGATCTGCTTGTGTTTATATAACGCAGCAGCATTCTTCTGAATCTTTTTCTGCACGGACTTTATGTAGCGATATTCAGCAAGAAGTAATGATTTGTAATTGGGATCTTTGATCGTTTCAAAATTCACATATACACGTTCACTGTACGGTACAGGGAACATGTTATTCAAATTTATCACTGCATATCTGAGAATTTTGATAAAATCCAATCCCTCTTTCATTTTCTCGTGTTTTGGTTTAAAAGAAGACAAAGGTGCAAAATACTCCATGTCGTTTATCTGAAAAACGATTCCGATATACTTTCTCTGATTGGCTTGTCCCTTTTTACTATTATGAAATAAATGCGGTGCATACGGAGCAAGATAGTCAACATATTTTGCATTGATTTCGTAAAATCTGATATTATCCATTTCCCCTCCAAGATAAAGAAATAGGGCGGACACAAAGCCCGCCCTGCTAGGTTACGTTCGCATTCCGAGTAGCGAAACACTCACTTGTAAATGTCTTGATATAGAGCCAAGAGAAGCTCACGTATTAAATGTCTCACTTATGGGCTGAGATACACCCTCTAAGCGGAGATGCAATATCTCCACTATTATTATATGCAAAACAACTTTCTTTGTCAACAGATTTGCTGTTAAAAAACCGGAAGTACTTCCGGTTTTTTTGCTTTTCATCTTCGCCTTTGTTAGAATTCAAGCACCCTATGTGGGGAATTTTAATAAAGGAAGTAGCAACATGTACGAAACAAACAAAAGGGATTACACACTCGGCGAATGGCTTGATATTTGGCTCGAAGAAATCGCGCCCACAAAGCGAAAGCCCAACACTATAAGCATTTACCGGGACGCCAGACGGCGGCTGCTGACCCATCACCCGGAGGCCGCCGGTATTCTTCTCGTTGAGCTCAATGCTTTACAGGTTGAAGGCTGGTTGGACTCCATGCGGCAGAAGTATGCAAAGTCAACGCTGCGCCATATCCGCGTTATGCTGAATCAAGCATACAAATCCGCAATAAAGGGACATAACTGTGACGATAATCCCGTTAAAGACGCAGCACTTCCCGCCGCGCGAGAAAAAGAAGTTAAAGCGCTTACACAACGAGAACAGGCCGCATTTGAAGGATGTTTTCACATACTGAAAAAACCGATAGATGAATACATTCTGCGCATGTATTTATTGACCGGTCTGCGCCGGGATGAGCTACGCCTGATGCAATGGCGGCAATACGATCCGCAAAACCGCACGCTCAAAATTCCTGAAAGCAAAACCGAGGCCGGTGTCCGTCTTCTCCCTGTTTTGCCCGAAGCCGCCGCTATACTCTACATGATCCGGTGTAATACCGAGTATAACAAGCCGCATGACTATATATTCAGCGTGGCTGATAACGGGAATAAACCGTTCAGCACATATCATTTGCGCTATATCTGTACGCGCGTTTCAAAGGCCGCCGGTATTTGTCATGTTACTCCACACATGCTACGGCACACCTTTGCTACACGGCTGATAGAAAAAGGCGCCGATCCGAAAAGCGTCTCTATGCTTCTGGGGCACAAAAACGTTGTTTTCACGCTGCAAAAATACGTTTCGCCGGATATGGAGCACCTTGAAACAGAAATTATGCGTCTTTCTCAAATCAAAAAATCCTGAAAAATAAAAAAATTCGAGAAATTTTTCCCGAATTTTAAAAAAAGACTTGAAATTCACAGCTTATAGTAGTAAAATATATATTGCAAAATGAATAAAGCCCCACTAAATCAAAAATTTTTCCTGAAAAATTTTTGATTTATTCCGTTCAGATGCGCCAACATCTAAAGGAACTCGTGAAGCTTATACTCATATTGTGTTTAATACGTATGTATTATAACACATTATAAGTCTGTGTTCAAGAGCCTTTTGCTGTTACATCTGCGGAAGGCTCTCTTTTATTTTGCCCGTACCTTGACAATCGAATGAACCCACAGACGAGAATACCCGGCGCAAATCAGTGTGCATGTGCACGCCTCTACAATGGGAATCACGCGGATAAGCGCGACCGGACAAACCTGATCGTGCCGCACGTACAGGAACGGCGTCTGAGAACGGGTCAATAAACCAAATCAGAAAATTTTCTACTAATAGATGTGCTCAGTTCGTTTTCGGATTGAGCACATACATTAGGAGAAAATCTCCTTGTTTTGGAAATGACACAAGGTCATCAAACCAAGTAAACAATTTTCTGCTAATCGATGAGCTCAGTCCGAATGAACTGAGCTCATACATTAGGAGAAAATCTCCTTACTCTGGAGGTGACACCCGGATTTGAACCGGGGAATCAGGGTTTTGCAGACCCACGCCTTACCACTTGGCTATGTCACCATTTTGAAAAAGACGCCTTAACTTCAGCGTCTTTTTCTTTTGGAGCGGACGACGAGGCTCGAACTCGCTACCTCCACCTTGGCAAGGTGGCGCTCTACCAGATGAGCTACGTCCGCATATGGTGCCTCCGATCGGAATCGAACCAATGACACGGGGATTTTCAGTCCCCTGCTCTACCAACTGAGCTACAGAGGCAAATGTGGCGACCCGGAACGGGCTCGAACCGTCGACCTCTAGCGTGACAGGCTAGCGTTCTAACCAGCTGAACTACCGGGCCACATTTGGTGGGGACAATAGGACTCGAACCTATGACCCCCTGCTTGTAAGGCAGGTGCTCTAACCAGCTGAGCTATACCCCCAAACAGCATCGCTTTTCAGAAATCTTTCAACAGAACTTGCGGCTCTTTTGAAGTCTTATGCCTTCCAGCGACGTTGTATATATTACCACATGCTTATTAAAAAGTCAATACCTTTTCCAAAACTTTTTCAAAAAAGTTATTTTGAGGCATTTTTACGCTTTTCGCGCACGCTTTCGGCAAGCTCGTGCAGCTCCTCTTTTGTGAAGTAATACTTGCGGCAGCAGTACGGACACACCGCTTCCACCTTGCCGTCCACAGCCGGCAGCGTATCGATTTCATCCGGCTCCAAGGTCGCAAGGGCATTATAATACTTCTCACGGCTGCATGTGCAGGCGTAGTGCACGGGGATTTCCTCCAGCTTTTCGACTTCAAAGCCCGTGAGCGCCGTGTCGACCATCTGCTCCACGGTCATGCCCTTTGCAAGCATGGTGGTGACAGGCTCCAGCGTTGCGATATTCGCTTCCAGCTTTTCAATGTCCTGCGGCAGCGCGCCGGGCAGCACTTGAATGAGCAGACCGCCTGCAAGCAGCACGCCGTTCGTGTTCGGGTCTACAAGCACGCCGAGTGCGCACACCGTGGGGATCTGCTCGCTCACGGCGTAATAATTCGTGATGTCCTCGGCGATCTCGCCGCTGACGAGCTCCACTTGGCCCATATACGGCTCTCCCGTACCGTAGCTGCGGATGACACCAAGGCGGCCGTCTGTACCGACTGCGGCGCTGACGTCCAGCTTGCCGTTCGGCTTCAGGGGCACGTCTACGTTCGGATTGTCCACACAGCCGCGCACATTGCCGTGGCTGTCGGAGATTGCCGTGACGGTGCCGATGGGACCGCCGCCGTTTATGCGCAACGTGAGCGTAGCATGCTCTTGCTTTTGCATAGCGCCCATGATGGACGCCGCGGTAAGCAGTCTTCCAAGCGCAGCGGAAGCCGTGGCGCTGAGGCCGTGCAGCCTCTGCGCGGTATATACCGTATCGCTTGAATCGATTGCGGAGGCCATAAGTGCGCCGTCCGATGTGATGCAGCGAATAATCCTATCCAATGAAATTCTTCCTTTCGGAGCGTTTTACGGAGCAATATCGTCCTTAAAAACGCCGTTTTGTGAGTTTGTGATGTGTGCGGCGAAAATAATGCGCTGCTCCTCCGGCTTCGGCGCGTCGAAAGAGAGGTCACCGAAGACCTCCACCCTATCAAAGCCGGACTTTTTCAGCATTTCCGTCAGCTTCTCCACGCTGTATGCGTGCTCAAAGAAATGCTCGCTGCTGCGCGTATAGACCTTGCCCTCTTTCTCAAAGAAATCGAGAGAGATCGCCACACTGTGATCCTGCGGATTATAGCGGTTCTGCCATGCGCAGTAAATATCCGCAAGGTCGTAAATATAGGTGTTGTTGCCCAGCACCTTTTCGTGCTTATAGAGCGTGTTTACATCGAAAATGAACCAGCTGTCGTTATCCATGAAAAACGCCACGCGGTCAAATGCCGCCTGCACCTGCGCTTCGCCGGAGAGGTGGTTGATGCTGTCCAGCGAACAGAACACCGTGTTGACCGTGCCGAACAGGTCGAGCGTCTGCATTTTCTGATAAAGGAACATCACATCAGCTTCCATGTCGTAAGCCTTGTCCTTCGCTTCGGACAGCATGGCGATGGAGCCGTCCACGCCGTACACATCCATGCCAAGCTTATAAAGCTCAAGCGTAAGGCTGCCGGTACCGCAGGCAAGATCTAAGACGATGCCCGGTTCATGGTGGAGATGCTCGAGCAGCTTCTTTAAATACGCCGCGCGGCCCTTATAATCCACATTCGCGGTCAACGCATCGTAATAGCGCGCAAAAACGTCGTAGCCGGCCATTAGTCCTCTTTTCCGCCGCCGGTCAACAGGCGCTCAAAAATCAGCGTGTAGCCGTCGCTGCCGTAATTCAAAGAGCGATTGACACGGCTGATGGTCGCAGTGGAAGCGCCGGTCTTATCGACGATGTCGCTGTACACGTGGCGCTCGCTGAGCATTTTGGCAACCGCAATGCGCTGCGACATGGCTTTCAGCTCCGGCACGGTGCAGAGATCTTCAAAAAATTTATAGCATTCCTCGCGGTTTTTCAGCGTGAGAATAGCATCAAAAAGGAAATCAACGTTTTCATCATGCAGTTTGGTATTCATTGTTTCTGTGTTCCTTTCTTTATGAATTTGCATCCGAAAACGGCGCATTTATGCCATAAAGCACCAAATGCGCCGTCTTTTCGTCAACGAGGTTCTTTACTTTTTTATTTTAACATACAAAAGCACAAAAGTAAACACCGAAATCAAGAAATTTTTGCACAGCAGTGCGTGAAATCACACATCGTTGCGCACGAGGTCTTCATAGGTCTCCCCTTTGATGATGACACGGGATTCTCCGCCGCGAACCATGACGACCGGAGGACGCGTGTTGCGGTTGTAATTCGATGCCATGGAGTAGTTGTACGCGCCGGTGGAGAGCACCGCCAGAATATCGCCGACCTCGGGCTTTTGAATGAGCGTGTTCTCCTGAATGAGGTCGCCGCTTTCGCAGCACTTGCCGGCAATGGTCGCCGTAAAATCTGCGGGCTCGTTCACCTTATTTGCGATGAGGCAAGTGTAATCCGACTGATAGAGCGCGTAACGCGGGTTTTCATACATGCCGCCGTCAATAGCCACATATGTACGCACATTCGGGATGGTCTTGATATCGCCGACGGTGTACAGCGTGAGGCCGGCCTCGCACACGATGGAGCGTCCCGGCTCAATGTAAATATACGGTACCTGAATACCGTACTCCTTGCAGGCAGCATGCACGGCTTCGGAAACGTCGCTCATGTAATCTTCATACGGCACGGCTGCATCGGCTTCCTTGTACTTTACGCCGAAGCCGCCGCCGAGGTTGAGGTGTGTCAGCGTTTTGCCGAGCTCTGTATGGATCTTGTTATAGAACTTCAGCATGACCTGCGCCGCCAGCACGAACGGGGCTTTGTCGAAAATCTGCGAGCCGATGTGGCAGTGCAGACCGATGAGTTCTACATTTTCGCACGCGACGGCTTCCTTTACGGCTTCAAACGCCTCGCCGTTTTCAAGCGCAAAGCCGAACTTGGAATCGATCTGACCCGTGCGGATAAACTCATGCGTGTGGGCGTCAATGCCGGGCTTGATGCGCATGGAAATGGACGTAACGACGCCTTTTTCCGCAGAGAGCTTTTCAATGCGGTGCAGCTCGTTTAAGTTATCAACGACAATGTCGCCTACGCCGCTTTCAAGCGCATAGCAGAGTTCCTGCATTGTTTTATTGTTGCCATGGAAATGAATGTGTTTTGCATCCACACCCGCTGCAAGGGCGGTATACAGCTCGCCGCCGGAGACGACGTCGAGGTCTAAGCCTTCTTCGGTCACGATACGGCAAATCTCTTTGCAGCAGAACGCCTTACTGGCATACAGCGCGGTGCCGTTTCCATTATAGTGGCGCTCAAACGAAGACTTATAGCGGCGGCAAACGCTGCGGATCTCATCTTCGCTCATCACATACAGCGCGGTGCCATACTTTTCGGCAAGCTCCACGGTGTCGCAGCCGCTGATCGTCAGGTGGCCTTTTTCATTGACATTGTAACAATCGGATACAAACATATTTTTCATTCCCTTCAAAAAGTGGTGGATCTATACTTCGCAGCTGCTCAGTTACCCAAAACGGCAGCTTCGATGTGCTGTTTCAGCGTCTCCAAACCGAAGCCGGTCTGGGAGGAATACGGGATGAACGGGATTTCATGCTCACGGAACAGGTCCTCAAAATACGCGTTCTGCGTGTTGAACTGCGTTTTGTTCAGCTTATCGCTTTTCGTACAGACGACGAGGAACGGCAGGTCACGCTCGATAAGGAAGTTAATCATATCGAAATCGTCCGCAGTCGGCTCATGGCGCATATCGAGAATTTGGATGACGAGCGCCACGTTGCGCTCTGCATCAAAATATCCCTGCATCAGCTTTGCCCAGCGCTGCTTTTCGTTTTGTGAAACCTTGGCGTAGCCGTAGCCCGGCAAGTCTACAAAGCGGCACTCCGGCAGACGGAAAAAGTTGATGGTCGCCGTTTTGCCGGGCGTGGCGCTGACGCGTGCAAGCGCCTTGCGGTTGACGAGCTTATTGATGAGCGAGGATTTGCCCACATTGGATTTACCGGAAAAAACGATCTCCGGCAAGTCCGACTTTTTGAGCTGATCCGCACGGCCGGCGGCAGCTTCAAATTCTACTGACTGAAAATTCACGGTGTTCCCCTTACTGTCTGAGTGTCTGTACGCCGTGCGCGGGCTCCGGGCAAGGCGTATTTGGCTTGGTTTCTCTGTTTAAAAGCCCGGGCATGGCGATGGGCAGCACCTCATCGATACGGCGCACCGGCACAAACCGCACGTTATCCTTGACGACCTGATCGACTTCGGCGAGATCCGCGATGTTCCCGTGCGGGATGATGACGGTCTTCATGCCGTTTTTATACGCCGCCATGGATTTTTCGCGCAGGCCGCCGATGGGCAGCACGCGCCCCTGCAGCGTGATCTCACCCGTCATGGCGATGTCGTGCGCGATGGGCTCTTCGCACAGCGCGGACGTGACGGCGGTTGCCATGGCGATACCGGCAGACGGACCGTCCTTCGGTACGGCGCCCTCCGGCGCGTGGATGTGGATATCCTTTTTCGCGTAGAAATCCGGGCTGATGCCGAGCGTTTCCGCGCGGGTGCGAATGCAGGTGATCGCCGTTGTGGCGGATTCCTTCATCACATCGCCGAGCGAGCCGGTGAGCTGAATTTTGCCCGTGCCGTTCATCACGGCAACTTCGATGGGCAGCAGCTCGCCGCCGACGCTTGTCCACGCAAGACCGTTCACAAGGCCGATCTCATCGCGGCGCTCTTCTTTATCTTTCGCAAACTTTGCCGGGCCGAGCAGGTCTTCAAGGTCGGCGGGCTTCACGGAATAAGACTTGAAATCTTCCTCCGTGACGATGCGGCGCGCGACTTTGCGGCAAATGGTGCCGATGGTGCGCTCCAATGTGCGCACGCCGGCTTCGCGGGTGTAGTCTTCGATGATTGCGTGCAGTGCCTTCGGTGTGAAGTGCAGCTGCGCCGCCTTGATGCCGTGCTTTTTCAGCTGCTTGGGCACCAAATATTTCGAGGCGATGTGGAACTTTTCCTCCGCCGTGTAGCTGCCGAGCGTAATGACGTCCATGCGGTCGTACAGCGGGCCCGGAATGGCGGAAGCGTCGTTTGCCGTGGTGACAAACAGCACGTGGCTGAGATCGAACGGCAGGTCGATGTAATGGTCCTGAAACGCGCTGTTCTGTTCGGGATCGAGCACCTCAAGCAGCGACGCGGACGGGTCGCCCTTAAAGCTCTGACCGAGCTTATCGATCTCATCGAGCAGGATGAGGGGGTTATTCGTGCCCGCCTGCTTCACAGCCGCCATGATGCGGCCCGGCATGGAGCCGACGTAGGTGCGGCGGTGGCCCATGATGTCCGCTTCGTCGCGCACGCCGCCGAGGGAAACACGCACGTACTTGCGGCCGGTCGCCTCGGCGATAGAGCGCGCAATGGACGTTTTGCCAACGCCCGGCGGGCCGACAAGGCAAATGATCTGCCCTGTCGCCTGGTCAGAGAGCTTGCGTACGGCGAGCGTCTCCAAAAATCTTGCTTTAACCTTTTCCATGCCGTAATGGTCGCGGTTGAGAATTTTCTCCGCGCGGTCTAGGTCCAAGCGCTCTTTGGAGCTCGTGTTCCACGGCAGCTCAAGGCACGTTTCGAGGTACACGCGCATGACGGAGCCCTCATGCGAGCCGTATGGCATTTTGGCGAGGCGATCGCACTCTTTTAAGAGTTTTTCGCGCGCGACCTGCGGCAGGTTTAATTTTTCTATTCTCTGGCGGAATTCGTCGGATTCCTCCTGCGGGTTATCCTCTTCGCCAAGCTCGCTTGCAATGGCGCGCATCTGCTCGCGCAGCATGTAAACGCGCTGATTTTCATCCATTTGCTCCTGCGCCTTTTGCGAAATCTCACGTTCGAGCGATAAGACTTTGATTTCATCGCTCAAAATATCATTGAGTTTTGCAATGCGCTTTTCCGGGTGGAGCTCATCGAGAATGCACTGCTTCTGCTCGAAATCGAGCGAGATGTTCGCTGCGATAAAGTCGGCCAAATCACCGCAGTCCTTCTGCTGCATAACGCCGAGCAGAATATCCGGCGGCACCTGACGGAACCAGCGGATGTACTCTTCAAATCTCTCCTGTGCAATGCGGCTGAGCGCTTCCGTTCTTGCGGTGTGGCGTGCGGCGATCGGCTTGCACACGCACACGCTGCCCGTGAGGTACGGCTCATCTTGCACAACGGACATAATCTCCGCGCGCTCGATGCCTTCCACATGCAGCTTGATGCCGTTATCTGCGGTGTGTACTACCTGCTTGATGCGGGCGATGACACCGATTTTATAGAGGTCTTCCGCCATGGGCTCGCTTTCCGAAAGGTCAGTCTGCGTGACGATGAACAGCTCGCGGCTATCCGTATCCAGCGCCGCTTTGGCGGCCAGAACGGACTTTTTTCTGCCGATATCAAACTGCACGATCATGCCGGGGAACACGACGAGTCCGCGTACGGCGAGTACCGGCAGAACTCTCTCTTCCTCAAGTATGGTTTCTTTCATAAAATTATCAAATCCTTATAAATCAGACAAGGCTGCGCAGCAGGGATCGCTGCACAGCCTGTATGATGATCACTATGATGCCGAATCCTTGCGAGCGCGCCGTTTGGGTTGTGTCATTTTGATCTTTACCGGGACGCGGTCGGGATTGTGCACGATTTCAGGCGCAGCGCCGTTCTCTACCGAATCCTTGGTAACGGTGATCTTTTCGATCGTATAATCGCTCGGGACCTCAAACATCAGGTTCTTCAGCGTATCTTCCATAATGGAACGCAGGCCACGGGCGCCGGTCTTGCGGGCAATGGTCTTTTCCGCAATGGCGTCAAGCGCTTCGGGTGTGAACTCCAAATCGACCTTATCAAGGTCAAAGAGCTTCTTATACTGGCTGACAAGGCAGTTTTTCGGCTCTGTGAGGATGCGCACAAGTGCGGCTTTGTCGAGGTCGCTCAGCGCGGTGATGACCGGCAGACGACCGACAAGCTCCGGGATGAGGCCGAACTTGACGAGGTCGTGCGGGGTAACTTCTTTCATCCACTCCGTGTTATCAAGCTCGTCTTTGCTCTTGATAACCGAGTTAAAGCCCAGCGTCTGCGCTTCGGTGCGGCGCTGAATGACGCTTTTAAGGCCGTCGAACGCACCGCCGCAGATGAAGAGGATGTTCGAGGTATCGATGTTGATGACCTCCTGCTGCGGGTGCTTTCTGCCGCCCTTTGGCGGGACGCCGGCAATGGTACCCTCCAGAATTTTGAGCAGTGCCTGCTGCACGCCCTCGCCGCTGACGTCACGCGTGATGGACGGGTTTTCGGACTTTCTGGAAATCTTATCAATCTCATCGACATAGATGATGCCGTGCTCGGCACGCTCAATGTCGTAATCTGCTGCCTGAATGAGACGCAGCAGGATGTTTTCGACGTCTTCGCCGACATAGCCGGCTTCCGTCAGAGTCGTTGCGTCCGCAATGGCGAACGGAACGTCCAAAAGCTTTGCAAGCGTCTGCGCAAGATAGGTCTTGCCGACGCCGGTGGGACCAAGCAGCAGCACGTTGCTCTTTGCAATCTCTACGCCGCCGTCTTCACCGCTGAAGAAAATGCGCTTATAGTGGTTATAGACCGCCACCGCGAGCGTCATTTTGGCTTCATCCTGCCCGATGACGTATTCATCGAGCTGCTTTTTGATCTCCTGCGGCTTCGGCAGCACCATTTCGGCGCGCGGCTCGTTTTTCGGCTGCGGGCGGCCGCGGTGGAGAGAATCTTCATCCGCGATGATGTCCATGCAGAGCTCTACGCATTCGTCGCAGATATACACGCCGTTGCCGGAGATCAGGCGCTTTGCCTGCGACTGCGGCTTCCCGCAGAAGGAGCAGCGTACTTCGTTATCATTTCCGAAATTATTCGGCATGAAAACACGCCCTTTCGTTATTTCGATTTCGTTGCGATGACCTTATCAATAAGGCCGTACTCCATGGCCTGCTGTGCGGTCATGAAGTTATCGCGCTCCGTATCCTTGCAGATGACTTCGTACGGCTGACCCGTACGCTCTGCGAGGATGGTGTTGAGGCTCTTCTTCTTCTGAAGAATACGCTCTGCCTGAATCTGGATATCCGTAGCCTGACCCTGCGCACCGCCGGACGGCTGATGGATCATAATCTCGGCGTTCGGCAGCGCATAGCGCTTGCCCTTTGCGCCGGCAGCCAGCAGGAACGCGCCCATGGAAGCCGCCATGCCCATGCAGATGGTGGAAACATCGCACTTGATGTACTGCATAGTATCATAAATCGCCATGCCGGCCGTGATGACGCCGCCGGGGCTGTTGATATACAGGCTGATGTCCTTATCGGGGTCCTGACCCTCGAGATACAGAAGCTGTGCTACGACAAGGCTTGCCGTGGTGTCGTTCACCTCGTCGTTCAGCATGATGATTCTATCGTTGAGAAGGCGGGAGAAAATATCGTAGGAACGCTCTCCTCTGCTCGTCTGCTCCACAACATAAGGTACCAAACTCATCGTACAAACTCCTTTCGCGCTTCTTTTGCTTCGCCCGCTGTCCGATGCAGGGACAGCGGGCGAAAGAAGCGATATATGATATGCTGTTACTATAATACTAACCGTAAAGGCGGTAAATTATTCCTCGGTCTTAGCTTCAGCTGTTTCCTCGGTTTTTTCTTCCGCTGCCTTCTTGGTGCTCTTTCTTCTGGTGGTCTTCTTTGCCGGCTTTTCTGCCTTTACAGAAGCGTTTTCCTTAACAAAGTCGATCGCCTTCTGGTTTTTAAGGTCTGCTCTGATCTGCGTCTCTGCAACGAGGTTCTTGATCTGCGCGACTTCCATATTGTACTGCTTTGCGAGTTTCTCGTACTCTTCCTCAACAGCCTCATCGGAAACTTCGAGGTTCTCAAGCTCAGCAATCTTCTCAAGTGCGAGTCTCAGCTTAAGCTGCTTCTCGGACTGCGGTCTGAACTGCTCCTTGATGGCATTGACGTCCATGCCGGTGTACTTGAGATAGGTCTCGAGGTTCAGTCCCTGAGACTGGAGGCGGTATGCGAAGTTGTTGATGCTCTCCTCAACTTCCTGCTCGTACATCTCTTCCGGAATCTCGCCCTGTACCTTCTCGATGAGTGCATCAAAGATCTGGTTCTCAACGTTCATCTCTTCCTGCTTCTCGCGGTCGCTCTGCAGCTTCTCGCGGAGGCTGTTCTTGTACTCGTCGAGCGTATCGAACTCGCTTACGTCCTTTGCGAACTCATCGTCGAGGGTCGGAAGCTCCTTGCGCTTGATCTGGTGCAGCTTGATCTTGAAGGTCGCGTCCTTGCCCTTGAGCTCTTCTGCCTGATAGTCCTCCGGGAACTTCACGCTGATCTCGAACTCGTCGCCGACTTCATGGCCGACGACCTGATCTTCAAAGCCCGGGATAAACTGACCGGAGCCGAGGGAAAGCTCGAAGCCTTCCGCTTTGCCGCCCTCGAAAGCCTTGCCGTCGCAGAAGCCCTCGAAATCGATGACTGCGGTGTCGCCCGTAAGCGCACCTCTGTTATCGACGTCGACCATTCTGGAGTTTCTGTCCTGAACCTTTACGAGCTCTGCGCTGACGTCCTCATCCGTAACTTCGACATTCTTCTTCGTAGCCTCGATGCCCTTGTAGCCTTCAATGGTAATCACCGGCTTCACAACAACGGTGAGCTTCAGCTCGATGCCGTTTTCGCGGGAAACGGAGGTAACGTCCGCATTGGAAACCGCGATGACTTCCAAACCGGAAGCTTCGATAGCGTCCTGCATAGCCGGGCGATAGAGCTTGTCCACAGCAGCTTCAAAGAACACGTTTTCGCCGTACATCTTCTCGATGACGGATCTCGGAGCATGACCCTTGCGGAAGCCCGGAACAGACATCTTCTTGCCCTCGGTCTTTGCGACCTCGGAGAGTGCTTTGTTGAAATCTTCAGCGGAGATTTCGACCTCCAGCTCATACTTGTTGGTTTCGGTTTTGTTGGTTGCCTTTAAGTTCATTTCCTTCTATCCTCTCAAAAATAAATTACAATTTTATTTGGAACACGCGGGCGGATATACCCGTAATGCGCGATACCTTTTGACATTATAGCACACCTGTGCCGAATATTCCAGACAAACCTTTGAATTTTTTGATATTTTATAATTTGTTAAAAATTCAGCCGATTTCTGCGTCTTTTCGCACCAATTTCGGGGTGAAACGGATATAATCACACGAGACAAGGTGCATTTTTATGCCCCCATATTCACCAAGCGGCGCTTTTTTTGCGGCGTGATCGCCGTGAATGTGCCCGTAGTAGCACTCCTTTACGCCGTATGCCTGCATCGTATCCAGCAATTCCCGGCACTGTGCGGTATCGTACGCCGGCGGGTAATGCAGGAACACGACGGGTGTGCCGCCGAGGGCTTTTGCGGCGTTTAAGGACGCGATGAGACGCCCGTTTTCGCGCGCGACGATTTTTTTATCCTCTGCCGTTTCGGCGTTATAGAGCCAGCCGCGCGTGCCGCAGACCGTAATGTCCCCCACACGCTCGGCGGAGTTGAACACGAGCTGCATCGTTTTGAAGCCCTTTTGCGCAAAGAATGTCTCGATCTTGTTGCGCGTGGACCACCAGTAATCGTGGTTGCCTTTTAACAATAGCTTTTTGCCCGGCAGACTTTCGATGAACGCGAAATCCTTTCCGGTCTCTTCCAGCCGCATGCCCCAGGAAATATCCCCGGCGATGACGACGGTATCCTCTTCGGTAACGAGGGCGCGCCAGTTTTTCTCCAGCCGCTCCACATAGTTTTCCCAGCCGCGGAACACATCCATCGGCTTATCTGTACCAAGGGAAAGGTGCAGATCGGCGATCGCGTACAGCGCCATTTTACACTCTGACCGTTTCGCGCACAAAATCTGCCATATCGGCAGCGGCGCAGGTGTTTTCAAAGCGGACGGGCTTCGTCCTTAACGCTGTGATTGGCGCAGGGATCTTTGTGTTTGAAAGCTTCGCGAGCAGCTCGGCCTCCGCAAACGGATCTGCGGGCTTTTCGCAATCGAACGCGTCGAGCACGCTGTCCGGGAATTTATACGGGCTTGCAGTGGAAGCAATGACGGCGGGCGTGTTGTCGCCGGTCTCTTTCAAATACTGCTCGTAAACGCCGACCGCGACCGCTGTGTGCGTATCGCACAGGTACCCGTCTTTTTCAAACGTATTGCGGATGACTTCAACGGTTTCCTTATCATCGCAGCAGCCGCCGTAGAACAGCGCGCGTACAGCATCGGCCGTTGCGGCGTCTACGGTGTATGCGCCGCCGCTTTGCAGGGCGTTCATCCAGCCCGTGAGCTTTTCGGTGTCTTCGCCGCACAAGTGGTAAAGCAGTCTTTCCAGATTGCTGGAGACCAGAATATCCATGGACGGCGAAATGGTGGTATAAAACACGCGCTTTTTGTCGTACGTACCGGTGCGGATAAAATCCGTCAGCACGTTGTTGCTGTTCGACGCGCAGATAAACTTGTGTACCGGCAGACCCATGCGCTTCGCATAGTAGGAAGCGAGGATGTTGCCGAAGTTGCCCGTGGGAACGACGACGTTGATTGCATCGCCCATCTTAATTTTCTTCGCATTCACAAGGTCGAGGTACGCGGAGAAATAGTAGACGATCTGCGGCAGCAAGCGACCCCAATTGATAGAGTTCGCACTGGAGAACATCTTGTTGTGCTGCGCAAGCTCGGCCTTGAGCGCGGGATCGGTGAAAATTTTCTTCACGCCGGTCTGTGCGTCGTCAAAGTTGCCGTGGATAGCGCACACGCAGACGTTTTCGCCCTCCTGCGTGTTCATCTGGCGCTTCTGCATGGGGCTGACGCCGTTTTCGGGGTAGAACACGATCATCTCCGTGCCCGCGACGTCCTTAAAGCCCTCGAGCGCCGCCTTGCCGGTATCGCCGGATGTTGCGACCAGTATGACCGCCGTTTTTCCATCCGCCGTCTTTTTAAGCGAGCGGGTCAAAAGGTGCGGCAGAATTTGCAGCGCCATGTCTTTAAACGCGCAGGTTGGGCCGTGCCACAGCTCTAAAATATGTTTGTTTTCGCCGTGTTTATCGAGAGACACGACCGGTGCGGGGGTATTATCGTCAAACTTACCGCCGCCATAAGCGCTTTCGGCGCACGCTTTAATCTCCTCCGGGGTGAAATCCGTCAGAAAGCGCGAGAGCACGTACTCGGCACGGCCGATATAGTCGAGCCCGAGCATGTCGTTTAAGTCCGCTTTCGGGAAGCTCTGCGGAACAAAAAGGCCCCCCTCCTCGGAGATACCCTGTGCGATGGCCTGCGCCGCCGTCACCTGAAGCGCGGCGTTTCGTGTGCTGTTGTAATTCATGGCATCCGCCTCCTAAATCAAGTCAGTCGTATTATACTGTATTCAGGCGTTCCTGTCAAAGCGTTTGAAGAAAGACGCCGCATTTTCAAAGAAAATTTTATCCACAAGCGCTTCCGGCAGATTATGACGCAGGAAAACGTTTGCAATGTCCTCTACGGATTCGAGACCTGTGATGCCATGCGGCATGTCGGATCCGTCAAAATCGCTGCCCATGGCGACGACGTCCGCGCCGCCGAGGGACAAAAAGTGCTCTGCGTGCGCGAACAGGTCTTCAATGTCCGCCTTTGCCGGGGCATCGTTCAAGAATGCTTTGAAATAGTTGAGACCCACAAGGCCGCCGCGGTTGCAGATGATGCGGAACTGGTCGTCCGTGAGGTTTCTCGGGTGCTTGCAGAGCACCTTGGAGTTCGAGTGCGTCGCGATGAACGGGCGTTCGGTGTTTCCGGCCACGTCGTAAAAGAGTGCTTCGGAAGCGTGAGAAATGTCAATAACGATGCCCTCTTTTTCCATTTCCTTCACGGCAAGCTTGCCGAACGGCGTAAGGCCGAACTTATCGCCGGACATGACGCCGCTGCCGATCTCATTGCTGCCGTTCCATGTGAGCGTCATAACACGCACGCCGTTTTCGCGCAGGTGGTGAATATTCTTGAGATCGCCGGCAACGGCAGAGCCACCCTCTACGGTCAAAATAAACGCCGTACCCTGTTTGTTGCCGAGCTTTTCGAGATCTTCCCCGGTTTCGAGCACGGTGAACGCGCCCGTCTCGGCCATTTTGCGGAAATAGGCCGCATGGCGGTCAAAATACTGCAAAGCCGCAGCGCCGCGCACCGAATCGGGCAGCCACACGGCGGCGCACTGCACATACGGCGCAAAGCGGTCACCCTTCTTTACGCTGACGTGCAGGTCATTGTCGATCAAAGATTTGTTTTGGTCAAGGCACGCTACAAGCGTGTCACAGTGCAGGTCAAAATAGCGCATGAAAAGCACCCTTTCGTCATTTTTCGCTTTTGAAAGCGAATTTGATTTTAATAAAAAGCGTTTTCGAGATATTCAATCTTGACTAACGCTCCGTTTTCGGTAAACACGGCAGCGGCGTCAAAGCGCGGCTGCAAATTCGTTTCGTGGTTGATGAGATAATACTGTGCCGTTTTGATGACCTTCGCGCGCTTAGAGGGCGTAATGGCTTCAAACGGGTGGCTGAGGCCGTCTGCGCTGCGGGTCTTCACCTCCACAAACGCAAGGTAACGGTCATTCTGCGCGATGACATCGATCTCGCCGAAGCGGCACTTGAAGTTGCGCTCCACGATCTCGTAGCCTTTTTCTTCCAGATATTCCGCCGTCAGCTGCTCGCCGAGGCGGCCGGAACCGGTGTTTGGCATGCGCGCACCTCCTCAGCCCAGAATTTTCTTTAAAAACGTCTTGCGGTGGATGGGGCACGGGCCGTATTCGTGCAGTGCTTCCACATGCACTTTGGTGCCGTAGCCCTTGTGCTTCTCGAAATGATATCCGGGGTATTGCTTTGCGTATTCCAGCATCACGCGGTCTCGGCTGACTTTCGCCAAGATGGATGCTGCCGCGATGCTGGGGCTTTTTGCATCACCCTTGACGATGGTCTCGCCCGGCACAGGCATGGGCGGCATACGTTTGCCGTCGATGAGCACATAATCGCACGCCTTCTGCATATTGTCATACGCACGGCGCATGGCGAGATATGTCGCCTGTAAAATGTTAATCTCATCGATCTCTTTTTCGTCCGCAAAGCCGATACCGTAAGCAACGGCATTTTCTTTAATGACGTCAAAGAGCGCCTCACGCTTTTTTTCGCTCAGCTTTTTGGAATCATTGAGGCCGTCGATGACAAGCCCCTCCGGAAGCCACACGGCAGCTGCGTAAACGGGGCCGGCAAGCGGACCGCGGCCGGCTTCATCGATACCGCAGACGGCGGTATAACCTTTTAAATAGGCTTCATGTTCAAAGGAATAATCCATGGAATTTTCCTTTCCGATATTACTTTAACGGGCGGCCGACGGGCTCTAATGTGATGCGTCCGAGTTTGCCGCCGCGGTATTCGTCCAACACGTTCACGGCTGCGCGCTCGGTATCGATTTCGCCGCCGGAAATGAGCATACCGCGCTTTCTGCCGATGCGCTCCAGAATTTCGTGACCCTTAAGTTCTTCTTCGGGACGAATATCCGTTTTATAACGCGTGTTGACGGCTTCGGGATATAAGTCCTGCAAAAGCTCCAACAGGCGGTAAGAAAGTCCCTCAATGTCGAGAATTTCGTCGCGCACGGCACCGGTGAACGCCAAATGTTCGCCGACGACCGGATCTTCAAACTTCGGCCACAGCACGCCCGGGGTATCGAGCAGCTCGAGACCCTTGCCAATCGCGAACCACTGGTTGCGGCGCGTCACGCCCGGTTTATCCTGCACGGCAGCTTTGCCTGCGTTGCCGCCCTTACAAAGGCGGTTGATGAGCGACGATTTGCCGACATTCGGCACACCGACGACCATGATGCGGATGGGTCTGCCCACCATGCCCTTGCGTTCCCACGCAGCAATTTGCTCACGCAGGATGTTTTTGATCTCCGGCAGCAAGCGGTTTAGGCCCTTGCCGGTCTTGCAGTCGATCGGGATGGCGACAGTTTTATGCTGTTTAAAATAATCCATCCACTCCGCCGTGCGGGCGGGATCTGCCATATCGAATTTATTCAGCAGCACGATTTTGGGCTTATTGCCGATGATGCTTTTCAGCACCGGGTTGCGGCTGCTGACGGGGATGCGGGCATCGATAAGCTCCGCGACAATATCCACAAGCTTTAGACTGCTTTGGATGGCGCGGCGCGTTTTCGCCATGTGACCCGGAAACCACTGTACCGATTGTACTTCACTCATACTGTATCCTCTCTGGGTATCTTGTTTTCTTAGTTGTTCTCATTCGTTTTCACAAAACCGAAGCGATCGAACGGGTAAAGCGTGAACACGGCTTCTCCCATGATATGGCGCGTGTCGATCATGCCGATCTCCGCATAACGGCTGTCCCTTGATACGGTGCGGTTATCGCCCAAAACGAACACGCAGCCCTTCGGCACGGTCTGCGGGAACACGAGCGCTTCATACCCGTCATACGGATGGAACGTGATGCCGTTTTCAATGCCGAACTGCGTTTCGTTCAGCGCTTCGCCATCGATATACACGGTGCCGGTGTCGTAATCGATATTGACCGTCTGCCCCTCCGTTGCGATGACGCGCTTGATGATGGGTTCCTCCAAAACGTTCGTGACAACGACCACGGTGCCCTGCTCGATGTCGTGCCCGAGGTTCGTGACAACGACCTTTTCGCCCTCTACAAAATTCGGCAGCATCGACTTGCCCGTGACGGTAACAACACGGAACAGGAACGTGAACACAAGGATGACGGCCACAAGCGCAAAGACAATCTCCTCCAGCCACTCATACATGGAGCGGACGCCTTTAGACGCGGTTTTGATGTTTTTTTCCATGCAGCTTTCACCAATTTCTGTTTTTACAGTGTATTATTTCTATATAAAGTAAAAAAGGGACAAAGCATTGCCCCTTTTACTCCGTTTGCTATTCGATTTAGCGAACCTGGCTCTTGACCTTAGCAGCCTTACCGACGCGGTCACGCAGATAGTAGAGCTTTGCACGGCGAACACGGCCCTTACGGACAACGACAATGTTCTTTACGTTCGGGGAATGCAGCGGGAATACACGCTCCACGCCTACGCCGTAGGAAACACGGCGAACCGTGAAGGTCTCGCCTACACCGGAACCCTTGCGGGCAATAACTGTGCCTTCGAACTGCTGAATTCTTTCACGCTCACCCTCGCGGATGTTTACGTCGATACGGATGGTATCGCCAACGTTGAACTCAGGTGCCTGCTCCTTAACGGAATCGGCAGCAATAAGCTTTAATGCGTCCATTTGATCTTCCTCCTGATAATTTTTCAGACATTCATGCGGTACGCGCCGCAGAGGACTGTCCGCTTCAATGACGCGGTTTGCACCGTGCATTGATCCCCATTGGCAGCGTTTGAGGGCCAACGGATTTCAAATGCTTAAATAGTTTATCACAACATGCGGAAAAAAGCAAGTGTTTTTTAACGGAAACCCGCACAAAGATCGCGAAAAAATGCAGATAAACTGCGCATTACGCGAAAAACAGACGTGATTTTCCGCCGTTTTACTTAAATTCGCGGAACGCGCTGTCGAAAAGCCGTGTGCGCTCCACGCGGACAAGCAACTCGCGGTTCAGTACGCGCTCTGCGGCGTCCACAAAGAGCGTCGGGTTAATACCGCCCTGGTTGCCCGCGGGCAGGCGCACCGTCATTTCAAGGCAGTTTGGTTTTTCTTCAAACGCCATGTTTTCAAAGTACGGCTTGATATCGACGATCTTTTCGCCCTTTTTGGAGTGCTTCTTTACTGTAAGCTCCGGCTCGGCAAGCACGCGCTGCATCTCGCTTTTTTCAAACGCCGGGTCTTCGCACTCCAGACGCAGGATGTACTCGGCGTTTGCGACATCGTTGCCCTTCATTTCGGGTTCCGTCACCGCCCACACGCGGATATCATGCGGCAGGCCGGCGTTCAATTTTTCGATGAGCTCCGGATACGGCATGTCCTCGATGAGGCGAATGTCCATCGATTCGTGACGGCCTTCAAAGCCGAGCGAGAGCGGGGCCGCGAACGTCAAGAACACGTGCGGGTTAAAGCCCTCCGTGTACCACAGCGGCAGCTTTGCTTTGTGGAACGCGCGGGACATGCAGCGGTTTAAATCAAGGTGCGAAATGTACCGTGCCGTGCCGGTTTTGGAAAACCAGACTCTAACATCTTTTCTCAACGCAAAGACCTCCTTTAAAGCAGGCTGCACCGCAGGCAGAGCATTTTTCGCGGCAGTTCGGCGTCGTCTCAGACGCATAGGCGCGCTTACATTCCTCGATAAGAAATTCCTTTTTAATGCCGTAATCGAGGTGATCCCACGGGAAGACCTCATCAAAGCTGCGCTGGCGGTTTGCGTAAAACGCAGGGTCTATGCCGAGATCTTTAAAGACCTGCATCCACGCGTCAAAATCGAAGCAGTCCGCCCAGCCGTCAAAGCGCATGCCGCGCTTATGGGCCTCCAGAATAACGGCGTTCAGTTTGCGGTCACCGCGCGCGAACACGGCTTCGAGAAAACTTGTCTCCGCGCCGTGGTAGTTGACTGTAAGCTTACGGGAGAATGTGGACTCACGCAGGAGCTTCTGCTTTCTCTCGAGCATTTCGATGGTATCCTGCCCGAACCACTGGAACGGTGTGAACGGCTTCGGCACGAATGCCGCGGCGCTGACCGTAACGGCGACCTTTCTTCCCTTCTGACGGTTTTCCGTCTCGTAGTACCAATCGACAACCTTCTGACCGAGGCCCGGAATGCCCACGACGTCTTCATCGGTCTCGGTCGGCAGGCCGATCATGAAATAGAGCTTCACCTTCGACCAACCGTTGTTGAACGCGATCTGCACGGTGCGCTTGAGTTCTTCTTCCGTGACGTTTTTGTTGATGACGTCACGCATGCGCTGCGTGCCGGCTTCCGGCGCGAACGTCAGACCGCTTTTGCGCACGGACGCAATTTTATCGATGAGCTCCGTGGAGAAGTTATCGACGCGCAGGGACGGCAGAGAAACGCTGACGCGCTCGTCCTCCGACCACGTGTGCAGCGTGTCGAGCAGCTCGAAAAGTCGGCTGTAATCGCTGGTGCTGAGCGAGGAAAGGGAGATTTCATCGTAGCCGGTCGTTTCACACAACCGCTTTGCCTGCCGGTTGATGGTCTCCACACTCTTTTCGCGGAACGGGCGATAGAGGAAGCCTGCCTGGCAGAAGCGGCAGCCGCGAATGCACCCGCGCAGCACTTCAACGACGGCGCGGTCGTGCACGATGTCGAGAAACGGCACAACGAAATTTTCCGGGAAATACATGTTGTCCACATCGTTGCAGACGCGCTTGCGGATGGTCTTCGGCACGCCGGCGTGCGGGATATAGGCTTTCACGGTGCCGTCTTCGTTGTATTCCACATCGTAAAGCGACGGCACGTACACGCCTTCAATCTGCGCCGCTTCCATTAAGAATTCCTGCTTCGTTTTGCCCTCTTTGCGGCACTTGCGGAACAGCTCGATGACCTCCAAATCCACCTCTTCGCCATCACCGAGGAACAGAATATCAAAGAAATCCGCGATGGGCTCCGGGTTGCAGGCGCACGGGCCGCCGCCGACCACGATGTTTTTGAGTTCCGTGCGGTCGCGGCTCAAAAGCGGCACGCCGGAAAGCTTTAACATATTGAGGATGTTTGTGAAGCTCAGCTCATATTGCAGCGTAAAGCCGATGAAATCGAACGCGCTGACGGGGTCGCCGCTCTCTAAGCCGTAGAGCGGAATGTCGTTTTCGATCATCGCCTGCTCCATGTCGATCCACGGCGCAAACACGCGCTCGCACCAAATGTAATCGACGTTATTGAAGATCGAATACAGAATCTTGATGCCGAGGTGTGACATGCCGATCTCATACGTATCAGGAAAGCAGAACGCAAAGCGTACGTCCACGTCCCCTTTATTTTTAATGACCGAATTCAGCTCGCCGCCGACGTAACGTCCCGGCTTCTGCACCTTCGGCAGGATCTTGTCCAGTTTTTTATTCAGCATAAAATTACCTTTCGTTTTGACCTTTGCATAACTTATCTATTTTATTATAACCGAACAGCGGGGGAATTTCAACACATGTTCCCCCGCTGTTTCAGAATTAAGTAAAATAAGATGTAAACCGCCAAAAACAAAAGCGTAAAGTTGTAGCCCGTAGAAATCAAAACCGAAAACCCGAGCGTGCCGAGGGTAAGCGCCAGAAGGACGGACGACACGGTTATTGTGCGCTCGGCCGTTTTTTCACTAAATGTGCCGCGCAGCAGACAGTAAAGCGCGGTGCCGCCGTCCAACGGTACGGCGGGCAGCACGTGGAACGCGAACAGCGTGAGCTGCACGGCAGGATAGGCGCGCGGCAGCGGCAAAAGCAGCAGGAAGCTAAGTAGATTTGCAAACGGCCCCGCAAGCGACACGACGGCGCGACGAAAATCGCCGACGCTTGCCGTCTCCCCTGCCATGTGAATGCCGAGTGCGCCGAACGTGACCGATTTGATCTGCATGCCGCACAGCTTTGCTGCCAGAATGTGCCCTGTCTCATGCACCGCCACCGCCAAAAGCGCGGGCAGCACATGCACACCGCCGTCTAATGTGAGCAGCACGGCCAGCACCGCAAAAAAGCCGAAGCGCAGCGTGAGTACCGTATTATGAATACGGAACGTCATCCTGCAAAATCAGAACAGAGCGGTTCAGCTCCGCGTCGTATATGGCACGCAGCTCGCCGTATAGCTCCGGCAGAAAGCCGCGCAGGAAAAACGCCGCAAGCAAAATGAGCACGCATACAAGCGTTTGGAACACGGTAAGGCGAAAGCCGCCACTTATGGCTTTCTTTGCGGCGGCTCTGTCCTTCGGCACTTGCGCTTCTGTTTCGGCAGGTATCGGCTCGGACGGCTTTTCCTCGTCGTTTGGTGTGGGCGTTTCGTAAAACTGCATGGTTTCCTCCGCTATAAAATGATGCAGATAAGCCCGTTGC
This sequence comes from Hominenteromicrobium mulieris, assembly GCF_046197855.1. Lineage (GTDB taxonomy): Bacteria > Bacillota > Clostridia > Oscillospirales > Acutalibacteraceae > Hominenteromicrobium > Hominenteromicrobium mulieris. The sequence goes on from NZ_CP173188.1 coordinate 2,238,689, forward strand.
AGCCATCGTTGATGATGCGCTCAATGGTCTCCCGCACCTTGCCGCGCGCATCCTCCGGCATTCGGGCGAGCTTATTGTGCATGCCCTCGTTCACAAGCTCATGCAGCGATTTGCCGAAAATGTTGGAGCCCCAGATCTGCGACGGATTTTCCTCAAATTCTTTCAGCAAGTACAGCACAAGATCTTCGGACTGCTGCTCCGAGCCGACGATGGGCGTAACCTCCGTGCGGATGCATGTGCGCATCATATGGATGGACGGTGCGGCCGCTTTCAGGCGAATGCCGAACTTGCCGTTCTGCTTGATGATTTCCGGCTCCTCGAGCGTCAGCTCCTCCATATCGGGCATGACGATGCCGTAACCCGTCTGCATCACGTCGTCGTAGGCGCTTTGCAGCTTTGCGAATTTCTTTTTAATCTCGTTCATCTCGATGAGCTTTGTGAGCAGGGCGGTTTCGTCTGCGACCTCCATGCCGGTCTTTTCGCCGAGAATTTTGAAAAACAGCGACGGCATGGGGGTAAGCTCCAGCACGCACGCGCCGCTGCCGAGATCCATGCGCGCGCAGCGGACGGTTTTGAGGTCCTCGCATGCGGCGAGACTACCCGAGACCTGCTGCACCTCGCAGACTCTATGGATATCGCATGCGCCTTTCAGGGTATCGAAAATCTCTTTTTTGAGCCAGTGGTCATCGTCAAGGTCGATGATCCAGCCGGGAATGTCGAGTCGAATTTCCCGCACGGGGAACTGATATAAAAGTTTCCCCAAAATGCCCTGAATGTCCTGCTCCGTGATGTCCATGCAGTTCACGGGCAGAACGGGCACGTTATAACGCTCGGAAAGCTCGCTTGCAAGCGCACGGGCTTCGTTCGTATTCGGGTAAACGCAGTTTAAAAGCACAATGTACGGGCGGTTCGTGGACTTTAATTCTGCAATGACACGCGCTTCCGCTTCCTCGTATTCCTCGCGCGGTATGTCGCTGATGCTTCCGTCCGTCGTGATGACAAGCCCGATGGTCGAATGCTCCGTGATCACCTTCTGCGTACCGATCTCCGCCGCCATATTGAACGGGATGGGATCCTCAAACCACGGTGTGCGCACCATGCGCGGCTGCTCCTCTTCTATGTACCCGAGGGCGCTCGGCACGATGAAGCCCACGCAGTCGATGAGCCGCACCTTAAACTCCGCCGTATCATCCATTTTTACGGTGACGGCCTGTTCGGGGATAAACTTCGGCTCGGTCGTCATGATGGTTCGGCCCGAGGCGGACTGCGGCAGCTCGTCGACGGCACGGTCGCGCGCGGCCTCATCTTCGATGTTCGGGATGACCGTCGTATCCATAAATTTCTTGATGAAGGTCGATTTGCCCGTGCGCACCGGGCCGACGACGCCGATGTAAATTTCGCCGTTCGTGCGCGACTGCATATCTTTATATACGCTGAATGCTTCCATAGCCATATCCTTTCCGCTGTCTTATTTTCGGCAGATGATCACAGGGCGGTCTTCGCTCAAAACGTCTTCCATACAGTCGTTATGCGTGCGGATGGCGCTGACGCGGGCGTGGTAGCGTTTTGCGATGTCCCAGACCTTTTCGCCGCTTGAAGCGTAATACACCGCCGCGCAGCAGGGCTCCGGCTCGGTGGTCTCATCGAGCTCCGCGCTTTCGAGTGACCGCGCGGCGTATACCACGCGCACCTGTTCTTCCATGCGCAGCTCTGCGGTGCACTCCACCGTGCTGCTGTCCGTAATGACATACTGCACAGATGTAATCTCGCCGCGCACACTGCGGCGTCCGACGATTTCTGCGGTATGGACATCGGTGAAATCGAGCATACGCTCCGTGTAGGCAATCTGCTTCTCTTTCGTGCGGTATAAAAGGCACACGGTGAATTTGCCGCGCACAGCGGCGTTTTCTTTTTCGGTAAACGCCGTCAGCGTGAGGCCCTCACACCAAATGTCGAGCACCTGCTCGAGGTCGTTTTCGGGAACGAGTACGTTCTCCTTCACGCGCACGCTGCGCGGCGGCAGCACCTCACAGCGCTCCAGTGAGAGATTCTTGTATTTCGCCGCCCACGCGCCCTTTATGGAATACGCGTCGCACACGGTGCGCACGGTACACGACTTTGTAAACTGCACGCAGAATGTGGGCTTTAGGTAAAGATTCAGCACGGTATATTCGCCCACGCTGTCCTCACGCGGCTGCACGGTGCATTCGCCGCCAAGCACGGAGATTTGTATGGTACAGTCCTCCCCCGCGCCGGCGCACTCCACTGTCTGCGTAAACGGCAATATGCACGAAAAGCGCTCCGGCATGGCGGTATCGGAAAACGTGCGGTATAAGATTTCCACACACGCCTTTCCCGTGACGACCGCGCCGCCCGCCTGTGGCTGCACCGTATCGATCTGATACCGCACACTGCAGCGCAAAACGGTCTCAATAGGCGACTTGCCGTTTGGCAGCTCTGCATTCTGCTCCAAAATAAACGCGTGCATCACGCAGCCCACGGCGCGGGTAACATCGTATTCTTCGCACTTTGTTTCCACACGGTCATCCGAAATGCAGTCTGCAATTTCAAGCTGCCGCACGGCGTAAGCACGCACGGAAAGTCCCAAAGTGATGTGCAGATCGACCCTGCGGGCGTTCATGGCGCGGCAGGTCATGTGCTGCACGAACGGCTCCGCTTCCGCCGTTACGTTTTCCGCCTGTGCACGCAGCCGCACCGAACAGGTGAACTCCTTTTTCGTATCGAACCCGCGCACGCAGCCGCCTTTTGCATCAAGATATAAAACATGCATGGAAGCGCAGCCGTCGATCGTAAGGCTGTCCCCTGCCGCCGAAACGGACGTGACCTCCGGCGTGACGATACATTTTAAAATCTTCTGGATATCCGCACAGTAATCCGGCAGGGTGTATTCCGTATCTACGGGGCACTCCTGCACGCCGTCAAAAATCTGTTCAAAGCCCTCATAGCGCTCTGTGTTTGTTTCCATCCGCATAAGCTCTGTAACCTTCCTTTCGCTGCCCTTTGTTTCGCTACATTGTATGAGCGGAAAGCGGACAATATGACCGCCCCTTTAAACGGAAAGTTCACAGTCTGTTCCTTGAAATTAAGGACCTTTCGTGGTATATTCGTGTAGAAGAAAGAAAAAACTGCCGGAGGTTTACTATGTCTCAGGTCACAAAGCGTGCGCTTGTCGCTTCGCTTAAAAATCAGTTGCTTAAAAAGCCGCTCGATAAAGTCACCATCAGCGATATTACAGATGACTGCGGCATCAGCCGCATGACGTTTTACTATCACTTTAAGGATATTTACGACCTCATTGAATGGGCATTTGAGGAAGAAGCCAGTCGCATTTTGGAGGGCAAAAAGGACTACGATACTTGGCAGCAAGGCTACCTGCGCATTTTTGAAGATTTGAACGCAAACAAGCCGTTTATCATGAATGTTTACCGTTCCATCAGCCGTGAAAAGGTGGAAAACTACCTGTACCGCATCACCTATGATCTTCTTATACACGTGATAAACGAAAAAGCCAAAGGCATGAACGTGCGCGACGAAGACAAGAAATTCCTTGCAAATTTCTATAAATATGCCTTTGTGGGGCTTGTGTTGGACTGGATCAAGCACGACATGAAGGATGACCCAAATATAATCGTCGCCGACCTTTCCGTTGCAATACACGGCAGTGTTTCTGCCGCGCTGGAACGGTACAGAAACGCTTAAATTTGGAATCATACGGGCAGCGCTGTTTGAGAATATGGCGCTGCCCTTTTTTATCAAAACGCCGTTCGTGATAAAAATTTATACGCATTTGCCGCCGTGTTTAAAAACTGAACACGGCGGCTTTTCTGTATATTGTTCTATACAAAAAGACATGATAAGATGTAGGCACAAAAACAAAAGAAACACTTTAGGAGGTTTTTTATATGTATTATGCAAGCGGCAACTATGAAGCATTTGCAAGACCGAAGAAGCCGGAGGGCGTAGACCAAAAATCGGCGTATATCGTCGGCAGCGGTCTGGCAGCCCTTACAGCAGCGTGCTACCTGGTGCGCGACGGCCAGATGAAAGGCGAGCATGTGCACATCCTCGAAAAAGAGCAGCTCGCGGGCGGCGCATGCGACGGCTGGAAATTTGAAAACGTCGGCTATGTGATGCGCGGCGGCCGTGAAATGGACAACCACTTTGAAGTCATGTGGGACCTGTTCCGTTCCATTCCGTCCATTGAGACCGAGGGCGTTTCCGTTTTGGACGAATATTACTGGCTTAACAAAGAAGACCCGAACTACTCCCTGTGCCGCGCGACCGTGAACCGCGGCGAGGACGCCTACACGGACGGTAAGTTTGATATTTCCGATAAGGGCGCTATGGAGATCATGAAGCTGTTCTTCACGCCGAACGAAGATTTACAGAACAAGCGCATTACGGACGTATTCGACGACGAGGTGCTGAACTCCAACTTCTGGCTCTACTGGCGCACGATGTTCGCCTTTGAAAACTGGCACTCCGCACTCGAGATGAAGCTGTACATCCAGCGCTTTATCCACCACATCGGCGGTCTGCCGGATTTCAAGGCACTGCGCTTTACAAAGTACAACCAGTATGAATCCATGATTCTGCCGATGGTGAAGTACCTTGAAAGCTACGGCGTGCAGTTTCACTTCGGCGTGAAGGTCACAAACGTCGAGTTTGACTGTAACGAACAGCGCAAGCTTGCAACGCGCATCGACACGCTGCGCGACGGCAAGGAAGAGCACATCGACCTCACCGAAAACGACCTTGTGTTCATCACGAACGGCGGCTGCGTGGAGAATTCCTCTATCGGTGACCAGAACACGCCGGCTAAGTTCAATACCGAAATCCGCGAGAGCGGCGGCTGGGATATGTGGCGCAAAATTGCCGCGCAGGACCCCTCTTTCGGTCACCCGGATAAGTTCTGCAGCGATCCTGAGCAGACGAACTGGATGAGCGCCACCGTTGAGACGCTCGACGACCGCATCATTCCGTATATCAAGAACATCTGCAAGCGCGACCCGTTCACCGGCAAGGTCGTCACCGGCGGCATTGTTTCCGTAAAGGACTCCTCCTGGCTTTTAAGCTGGACCATCAACCGCCAGCCGCAGTTCAAAGCACAGCCGAAGGGTCACTGCCTTGTGTGGGTCTATGGCCTGTTCTCCGACAAGCCCGGCGATTACGTCAAAAAGCCGATGCGCGAGTGCACCGGCAAGGAGATCTGCATGGAATGGCTGTATCACATCGGTGTACCGGAGGATCAGATTGAAGATCTTGCGGAGACGAGCGCCAACACCGTGCCGTGCATGATGCCGTATATCACCGCATTCTTCATGCCTCGCGCATACGGCGACCGCCCGGACGTTGTGCCTGCGGGCGCTGTGAACTTCGCGTTCCTCGGTCAGTTCGCCGAAACGAAGCGCGACACCATTTTCACGACGGAATACTCCATGCGTACCGGCATGGAGGCCGTATACACGCTGCTGAACGTAGACCGTGGCGTGCCGGAGGTCTGGGGCAGCGTATACGATTTACGCGCACTACTTGATGCCACCGTTAAACTCCGCGACGGCAAGAAAGTGACCGATATGGACCTCGGCCTCATCGAGCGCCTTGTTCTGAAAGAAGCGCTGAAGAAAATTGAGCATACGGACATTGAAAAGCTGCTCAAGGAATATAACGTGATCTAAGCTTTCCTAAATTCAATCATAACGTAATACGCAAAAGGCTCACTGTTCCCCCGCAGTGAGCCTTTTTGTTATGTGCAGTTTTGTGTTATGTCTCTTGCGGCAGCTTTCTGATGCCGAACATATGCCGCAGCATGAAGCCGATGAACCCTTTGCCGTTGACGATGACGACCTTCATAAAATACCGTTCCTTTCCGAGATCATAATGTGCGCAGCACCGCTACGCCGAGTGCGACAAGAATCACGGCGGCGATGAACAGCACGAGCCCCTCCGGGGAGATCTGTGCAAGCACCATGCCGAGTCCGAATGAAACGGCGCACAGTGCGCGCAGTTTTCGGTCCCGAAAGCATGGGTTATTGCAGCATTTCGGCATTCGCATAGAAAAGCACCTCCGTTTACCGAAGCTCCCTTACGGGGTCATTCCAGTATATACGGAGGTGCATCATTTGGTTACGGATTATTTTTCGGTATCTTTTTTGTCTTCCGTTTCGGGCAGGCGGCTTTGAATCTCGCTTTGCGGCGGTTCTGCCGGCATATCCTTCGGCGTGTAGACAATGACGAGCGCACAGCCGATGTTCACGCGAATTTCCGCACGGTCGGAGATGATGCAGTTGCTCACGCCCATTAAAGACGAACCCGCAGAGAGGTCTTTTTTCTCCAGCGGATACTGAAGACCCTCATACGTCAGGTTGCAGGAAGAGCCGTCAAACGGGAACACGGAGACCGTGGCGCCTTTCAGCTCCGTCAGCACAATGCGCCCACAGCGCACAACGAACACTTTGGTGTCTTCCGTACACAGCACCGCGCTGCCGCCGCGCTTGGAGATATACAAAAGCACATCGAGGTTCGCCATGGAGTGATCGAAGCGGTCGCCGCCGAGGCCGCCGATAAGCACAAATGTCTTGTAGCCGAGCTTCTGCCCCACCATGACGGCGCCCATCATATCGGTAACGTCCTTTTCAACGGGGAGCTTAATGGTGCGGATCGTCTCCGGCGGACGCTTTGCGGCGGAATCAAAATCGCCGATGACAAGGTCGGGGCGAACGCCGTACTGCACAGCGGTGTCGTAGCCCGCATCCGCACAGATGACGTAGTGCTCTTTCGGATCGAATTCTTCAAAAACGGCGCCGGACGCCAGCGGAGCCGCGCCGATGATCATACATTTTTTGTCTTTGATAACTGCCATTCCTTTATGTCCTTCACTTCGTTATACATTGCAATGTAACTGTCTATGCGGGAGCGGGAAATTTTTCCCTCTTCCACAGCCTTCAATACCGCGCAGCCTTTTTCGCAGGTATGCGAGCAGGAGGTAAATTTACATTCGCCGAGGTACGGCGCAAACTCCCTGAATCCCTCCGGCAGCTCCTCCTTGCGGAACAGCTCGTAGCGCTCAATATCCATGGTGGAAAAGCCGGGCGTATCGGCCACATAGCCGCCCTCCACGGGGTACAGCTCCACGTGACGCGTGGTGTGGCGGCCGCGGCCGAGCTTTTTGCTGGTCTCACCCGTCGCAAGCTCCAGCTCCGGCACAAGCAGGTTCAAAAGCGTGGATTTGCCCACGCCGGAGTTACCCGTAAATGCGGAGATGCAGCCCGTAAGCTCCGGGCGCAGGTCATCCACGCCCACGCCGTCCGCCGCCGAGACGAAGTAGCACCGAATGCCGATGCTGCCGTAAATGTCTTTCAGCTCCGTCGTATCGCTTAGGTCGGTCTTTGTGAACACGAGCACAGGCTCGATGCCCTTTAGCTCCGCCGCGGCGATGGTTTTATCGATGATGAGGGTGCTGGGCTGTGGGTCGCAGACGGAAGACACGACAAACAGCTTATCGAGGTTTGCAAGCGGCGGGCGCACAAGAAAGTTTTTGCGCGGCAAAATCTCCTGCACGTAACCCTCATCGTTCGCGTCCACTTCAATGCGGACGCGGTCGCCGGCATACGGCGAAATTTTATCTTTACGGAACTTGCCTCTTGCGCGGCAGGCGTGCAGTACATCGCCGCACTGCACGTAGTAGAACCCGCCGATGCCCTTGATGACCAGCCCTTCTTTCATTTCGCCCATATTAATCTTCGTGCGCCGTGACCGAGCCGTCGGATTCACTCATGTCGCCGCCGTTGTCCGGCGTCGGGGTCGGTTCCGGCTCCGGCGTTGCATACGACTGCTGCGAGGTCACGTTAATGCTCTGCGTGGTGTAATCAATCTCCGCCGTGATATACTGCTGGTCGTTCAGCGTGATGACGAGGTTCGCGCGGCCTTTGCCCGTGAACGTCATGTTGGAGTACGGAGAAGTCGAGGGGTTCACCGTGCGTGTCTCAACGAGTGTACCGTCCACGTAGATCTTCATCGTAAGATCATCCGATACGCCGCCGGGCAACGGAATATCGTAATAGACATCTTTCTGTGCGCCCTTGCCGGAGCTGACCGTTACGGTGACGACCGAGCCCTTCTTCGCCTTTTCGCCCTCGTCCGGGGAAACGGAAAGCACGGTGTTTTCGTCCTTGTCGCTCTCGTCGTCGTATTCCGCCGTGACCACAAAACCCGCGGCCTCCAGCTCCTCTTTCGCGGCGCTGTACTGGTAGCCGACGATGTTCGGGATCACGGCGCTTTCCGTAGACGGGCCGGAGCTGACGTAGATTGTGACCGTAGTGCCGGTAGAAACGGTAGAGCCTGCCGCCGGGTCGGTCTTGACGACGTAACCGACTGCGGTGTCGTCATCGGCGACTGCCTGAATCTTCGGAGAAAGGTTCAGTGCCTTCAGCGCGTCATACGCATCCTGCTGCTTATAGCCCTTCACGTCTTCCACAACGACCTGCTCGGCCTCGCCGTTGACGGTGAGCGAAACGGTCTTGCCCTTTTTCACGGTCATGCCGGCCGCCGGGGTCTGGCGCAGCACCTCGCCCGGCTGCTTGCTGGGCACGTTGCCGTAGGTAATTTCAAACGTGAGGTCCGCATATTCACTGTTTCCCTCTATATCGGAAGCATAAATCATCCCGACAAATTTCGGCAGGACAATCTCATCGGAGGTCGTGCTGGACGTTGAAAATCCCGGTAAGAAGCTCAAAAATCCAGAACCGGAATTTGCTCCTTTTCCTTTTACAAGATAAATAACGCCAACAACAATAGCCACGAATACAACCGCAGCCACAATTCCCAAAATAATTTTAGATGCACGATTACTGTTTTGTGAACGCACATATTCTTCTTCGTACTCGTAGTTGTCGTTATACTTCTGCGGCGCTGCGTTCTGCTGCACGTTGCCGTAAATATCCGCAGAGGTGCCCGCATACGCGCGGTCAACCTGCTCGCCGTAGTGGAACACAATTTCCGGGTTGCGGCGGAAGCGCTCCACGTCCTCCAGCATATCCGCTGCCGAGGGGAAGCGCTGCGCCGGGTTTTTCTCCATGGCGTGCATCGTAATCTCTTCGAGGCCCTTCGGAATGGACGGGTTGATGCGCGAAGGCGGTGTGGGCTCTGCCTGCATCTGCATGATGGCGACGGAGACCGCGTTATCCGCAACGAACGGCAGCTGACCCGTGAGCATTTCATACAGCATGACGCCTACGGAATAAATATCGGCCTTATCGTTGATATAACCGCCGCGCGCCTGCTCCGGCGCGATATAGTGCACAGAGCCGATGGCCTTGTCGGTCATGGTCTGCGTTTCTGCCTGCGAGAAGCGTGCGATGCCGAAATCCGTCACCTTAATGGTGCCGTCCTCGAGCAGCATGATGTTCTGCGGCTTGATGTCTCTGTGAATGATGCCCTTTTCGTGGGCGTGCTGCAAAGCGCGGAGGATCTGCACCGTAAAGTACAGCGCCTCTCTCCATTTGATCTCGCCCTGCTGCTCAATATACTGCTTCAAGGTGATGCCATCGATATACTCCATGACGATGTACTGAATGCGGTCACCAAAGCTGACATCATAGACCTTGACGATATTCGGGTGCGAAAGCACCGCAATGGCTTTCGATTCATTGCGGAAACGGCGTAGAAAATCGCTGTTGCCCGCAAGCTCTTCCTTTAAAATTTTAATGGCAACCCAACGCTTTTCAATGTTGTCATACGCCTTGTACACATACGCCATACCGCCTACGCCGAGAAGCTCGTGGATCTCATAGCGGCCGTCTAAACGTTTACCAATATATTTATCCATTCTTTTTCATCCTTTCTCAGCGGTTCTCGATCACCGCGACGGTCACATTATCGCTGCCGCCCTTGCTGTTTGCATAGCGGATCAGCTCATCGGCGAGCTCTTCTCCCTGATAGTTGCTGATGAAAAGCAGCAGCGTGTCGCGCTCTAAGTAATTGCTCAGGCCGTCTGTGCAGGAAAGCGCCAGATCGCCGGGCTCGAATTTATAGCAGCCGTAATCGCACTCCACCTCGGGGTGCACGCCCACAACGCGCGTGATGAGGTTGCGCTGCGGGTGCACGCGCGCCTCGTCCTCCGTGATGGCGCCGCTTTCCACAAGCTGCTGCACAAAGGAATGGTCGGTCGTAACCTGTTTTACGCCAAGCGCCGTCTTTAAGTAGCAGCGGCTGTCGCCTGCGTGGGCAATGTGCAGCACGCCGCCCGCCGCAATGCTGACGACAACCGTGGTGCCCATACCGTTTAAGGCCGGGTCTTCCTGCGCGCGGTGCAGCACCGCCGCGTTCGCGTCATTGATTGCATGCAGCATTATGTCGCGCACTGCGTCTTCTTCCATATCCGGCGTGTAGTTTTCCGTGATCGCTTTGCAGATGGCGTCGCAGGCAACACTGCTTGCAATGTTGCCGCCGTTTACGCCGCCCATGCCGTCGCAAACCACGGTCCACGCGCTGCCGTCCGAAAAAGTGCCACAGCGGCAGATGTCCTGGTTAGAGCTGCGCACCTGTCCGATATCCGTTTTGCATACCGCGTACATTAGACTGTACCTCCCTGTTCATTGCGTCGACGGAGCTGTCCGCAGGACGCTTCTATATCCGATCCGAGCGTGCGCCGGACGGTAGCGGTGATGCCCCGTTTTTCGAGGATCGCCGTGAATTTTCTGAGTCTCTCCTCCCCGCTTTTGCGGTAGCCCGTACCGGTGACGTCATTTACCGGAATGAGGTTCACGTGGGCGATGATGCCACGCAGGCGGGATGCAAGCTCGTTTGCGCAGGCATCGCTGTCGTTCACACCGCTGATCATAGCGTATTCAAAGGAGATGCGACGGCCCGTTACGTTGGAATAATAGCGGCAGGCTTTTAAGAGCTGCTCCACGTTCCACTTGCGGTTGACCGGCATGGTGCGGCTTCTGATCTCGTCGTTCGGCGCATGCAGCGAAACGGAAAGCGTCAGCTGCAACTTGCGGTCGGCAAGGTCGTAGATTTTTTCGACAAGCCCGCAAGTTGAAAGCGAAATATGCCGCATACCTATATTAAGCCCGTTTTCTGACGAAACAAGCTCCAAAAATCTTAAAACATTCTTATAATTGTCGAGCGGCTCGCCCATGCCCATCAAAACGACATTCGAGATGCGCTCGCCGATGTCCTTCTGCGCCGTTTGGATTTCCGAAATCATCTCACTCGGCAAAAGATCACGCGAAAAGCCGCTTTTGCCCGTGGCACAGAACGTGCAGCCCATTTTGCAGCCCACCTGTGTGGAAATGCAAATGGAGTAGCCGTGTTTATATTTCATAAGGACGGATTCAATCATCTCACCGTCGTTCAAGCGGAAAAGATATTTTTTAGTGCCGTCTATTTTGGAAACGCGCCGAATGGCGATCTCCGTATTTCGTATTTCAAAGCTTTCTTTTAAAGCAACGCGCAGGTCTTTGGAAAGGTCTGTCATCTCGTCAAACGAGGTCGCGCCGCGCTGATGCAGCCAGCGGTATACCTGCGCTGCGCGGAATTTTTGCAAGCCGCGCAAGGCAAAGTCCTCCTGCAGCTCCGAAAGCAGCATGGATTTTATATCGGTCAACGCTTCGTCTCCTTCCCTGTTTCTGTTTTTCTGCGCATGGCGGCGGCGAAAAAGCCGTCTCCGCCGTGGTCCATGGGCATCATGGTGCGCATGAATTTCGGTTCGTTCACCGTGTGGGAGATGCCCTCCGTTTCGGGCAGGTCATACGGTTCAAACTCCGGGTGGCGTTTTAAAAACTCGGTCACCACCGCGCCGTTTTCCGCATCGCGCAGTGTGCACGTGGAATAAAACAGCATACCGCCCGGACATACAAGCTGTGCGGAATGCTCCAAAATTTTGAGCTGCAATGCAGGCAACTCTTTAAAGCTCTCCTGCTTTTTGTAGCGGATTTCCGGCTTGCGTCGAATAACCCCGAGTCCGGAGCATGGCACATCGCACAGCACGCGGTCGTACTGCTTTTCACACACACCGGTCGCGGCATCGCGCACGGCGGCGTGAATGATGCTCAAGCCTAATCTCTCCGCGCCTTTTTTGATGAGGTTCACGCGACCTTTGTATAAATCGAACGCATCGAGCACGCCTGTGTTTTCCATGTATTCCGCAAGCGTGAAGCTCTTGCCGCCCGGCGCTGCACAGACATCCGCAAGCCGCTCTCCGGGTTGCGGTGAAACAAACGCACACAAAAGCTGCGAAGAAAGATCCTGCACATGGAATTTGCCTTCCGCAAAGCCCGGCAAACCGGTAACATCGCCCGTGCCGTGCACGCAAAGGGCGTTTTGGAGCACCGCTTTCTCCGCGGTGTTTTCCGGCAGCGATTGTATCAAATCGTCCGCCGTGGTCTTTAGCGGATTTATGCGGATATACGTTTCCGCCCGTTCGGACATAGCCTTTAACAAATCTATGCAAACGGTCTCGCCGTAATCCTTTTTAAAGCTCTCGATGATCGGCTGCGGAATGTTATAGCGAACGCTGAGGTCATCTTCGGGAATTATTACCTCATGCCAACCGCGCGCAAAGCTGCGCAGCACACCGTTCACGAAGTTTTTATACTGCCCGCGCCGATATTCTGCCGCGCACAAAACGGCTTCGTTCACGGCGGCGGAATCCGGCACACGGTCAAGGTACATCATTTGGTACACGGCGATACGCAAGATGTTGAGCACCGTGCCGTCCAGCTTCTGCTTCGGTTTTGCGAGGAACTTGCGAATATAAAAATCGAGCGTCAGACGCTTTTCCAAAACGCCATAGAAAATGGTGGAGGTCAGCGCCGCGTCGCGCGGAGAAAGCTCCGCCGCGCGAATGGCTTTATCGATGACGATGTTCGAGTAGCCCTCGTTTTCCGTCACCTCGGAAAGCGCCGTAAGCGCCGTTTTTCGGGAAGAAGTCGCCATATTATTGAACCTTCGCCTTTGCTTCTATCGCGTGACCGCGCAGATAATCGCTGCCGCGCATACGCTTACCGTTTTCCGGCTGAATTTCCATGAGCTGCACGGCATTTTCGCCGCAGCAAACAGCCATTTCGCCGCCGATCACCGCAATTTCTCCCGGTTCGCCTTTGCCGACAACGACTTTCGTCCTGTGCAGCTTCATGCGCTTGCCCTCTATCGTGAAAAACGCGGACGGCCACGGGTTCAAACCGCGCACAAGGTCGTGAACGCGCTCGGCGGGCTGTGTCCAATCGATTGCGCCCATCTCCTTACGGATCATCGGCGCGTGGATTGCTTCCGCATCGTTCTGCGGCTGCGGGGTGATGGTGTCGAGCTTATCAATGGTATCGACGAGTAGCTCAGCACCGAGCACCATCAGGCGGTCGAAAAGCTCGCCTGCAGTCTCGTCTTCACCAATAGGCGTTTCCGCTTTCGCCAGCATGTCGCCGGTGTCTATGCCATCTGCCATCTGCATGATGGTCACACCGGTGATTTTATCGCCGTTCAGCACCGCCCACTGGATCGGCGCGGCGCCGCGGTACTTCGGCAGCAAAGAGCCGTGCACGTTGATGCACCCGCGCGGCGGGATGTTCAGCACACGCGGCGGCAGAATCTTTCCATACGCCGCAACAACGATGAGCTCCGGCGCAAGCGCCTTCAAATACGCTATTTCGTCTTCATTATTTTTAAATGTCGTCGGCTGACGCACTTCAATGTTGTGTGCCATTGCCGTTTCTTTTACGGGCGGCGGCAGCAGCTTGTGCCCCCTGCCCTTCGGCTTATCCGGCTGGGTATAGACCGCCAAAATCTCATGGCCGCGCTCCAGAAGCGCGTTGAGGCTCGGTACGGCAAAATCCGGTGTGCCCATGAATACGATGCGCATGGAAATTCCTCCTTTTTCTCTAAATTCTGTCTTAGCTTTCCAACTCGTCCGGCTCCAGCATGCGGCTGGCGCGCGTGACAAAGCATACGCCGTTCAGGTGGTCAATTTCATGGCAGAACGCGCGGGCCAGCAGCTCTGTGCCGCTGATTTCAAACGTTTTACCGTTTCTGTCCTGTGCGCGGACGGTGACGTTCATAGGGCGCTTGACCATGCCAAACTCACCCGGGAACGAGAGGCAGCCCTCTGCGCCGTCCTGCTCGCCGGAGGTTTTGATGATTTCCGGGTTGATAAGCTCAATGCGGCCCTCGCCGACATCGATAACGACGATACGGCGCAGCAAACCGACCTGCGGTGCAGCAAGGCCGACGCCGTTTGCGTCCTCCATCGTCTCGTACATATCGTCAAGCAGCGTACAAAGCTTCTCGTCGAATTTTTCGACCGGGCGGCACATTTTGGTCAGCACGTCGTCGCCCTTTTTCACAATATTTCTAAGCGCCATTTGCGGCACTCCTTTCCTGTGAATTCAAATTTCTGTTACAAAATCGCGTCGGGGTTCGGGTCTGCATACGCGGTGACGCTCAAAAAGCGCTTATCGCTTGAAAAAACGCCTAAAAGAGACGCGATGGCATCCCGAAATGCCTTGGAATTCTTGTATTTCATGATAATCTTATATCGGTATTTGCCGCCCATACGCGACACGGATGCCGCAGAGGCGCGTAATAAACGCAGCGGCAAGTTGGGATAGTCCCGGCGGAACGTCTCTGCAAGCAGCGCGGAGAAATGCTCCGCTGCCGCACGCACGGTGTCTTCCTTTTCGCCCACAAAGCCGATTTGCAAAAGATCCGCAAACGGCGGGTACAGCATGGCCCTTCTGAAACGAATTTCCGTTTCAAAAAAGCTTTCGTAATCCTGCGCGGCGGCAAGGTGCAGGTACGGGTTTTCCGGCACATGCGTTTGAATGAGCGCCATGCCGCGGTAGCGCCCGCGCCCCGCACGCCCCACGACCTGTGTAAGCAAGTCGAATGTGCGCTCGTTGCTGCGGTAATCATCGCTGTATAAGGACTGATCTGCCGAAAGTACGCCGACAAGCGTGACGTTCTCGAAATCAAGCCCCTTTGCAACCATCTGCGTGCCGATCATGATGTCATACTCGCCGTTTGCAAATGCGTTGAGCTTCTTTTCAAGTGCGTATTTGTTCGCAGTGGTATCGGTATCCACGCGCAGAATGCGCGCCTCCGGGAACGCCTCCCGCAGCTGATCCTCCGCCTTCTGCGTGCCGCCGCCGGAAAAGGTCAGCTCACCGCCGCACGCCTTACAGCGCACGTAAGCAGGTTCGGAATGGCCGCAGTAGTGGCACATCAGGCGGTTATTCGCCGCGTGGTATGTCATGGAAATGGAGCAGTTCGGGCACGCGGCGACCGTTTTGCAGTCCTTGCACACGGCATACGTATGGTAGCCGCGGCGGTTGAGCAGCAAAATGGACTGCCTGCCCGCGCGGATATTTTCGGAGACCGCACGCGCCAGCGCCATACTGATCATCGGCTTGCCGCGGTAGAGATCTTCGTTGTTCATATCGACAAGCTGCACCGTAGGCACAACGGCATCGCCGTAGCGGTGGTGCAGCGCGTGGTAGCGGTACTTGCCGCTTTGCGCCATGTAGTAGGACTCAACAGACGGCGTAGCGGAGCATAAAAGGCAGTAAGCGCGGTTATAATTCACGCGAAACTTCGCGATGTCCCGTGCGTGGTAGCGCGGCGTGCTCTCCGATTTATACGTACTCTCCTGCTCCTCGTCCATGACGATGAGCCCGAGATTCTGCACAGGCGCGAACACGGCAGAACGCGTGCCGACGACAATTTTCGCCCTGCCGGTGCGCACGCGCTTCCACTCATCCATGCGCTCGCCAACGGAAAGCCCGCTGTGGAAAACCGCAACGGTATCGCCGAACGCCGCCGTAAACACGGCAAGCGTCTGCGGGGTAAGAGAAATCTCCGGCACCGTGACGATGACACCCTTGCCAACAGTAAGCACATGGCGAATGACATGCAGGAACACGGCGGTTTTACCGGAGCCCGTCACACCGTAGAGCAGACCGACCATCGGTTCTGCCGCATCGCATTCGCGCAGAATGTCATTTGCCACATTCATCTGCTCTGCCGAAAGCGTCTGCGGCAGCCTGATGTCTGCCATTTCCTGCTTTGGGCGTCGGAAGCGCTCGACTTCAAAAATCTCCGCTGCGCCCTTATCGGCAAGCGTGCGGATGATACCCGCACTCACGCCGGTATAGTAGCTCAGCTCGCGCACGGTTACGGTGCCGATGGCGCACAGCGTATCGAACGCGCTTTGCTGCTTCGGAGTCAGCTTGCCGGAAAAATCCGGCACGGCACAGACCATGCGCGTAGTGGCATCCGCCGCATTGCGGGACGCCGCGTTTTCGCGTATGACCGTGCCGTTTTCGAGCAGCGAAAGCAGATCGTTGCTTTTTTCTTCTATACCGAGCCTTTCGGTGAGTTCTGCGCCGGTAAGTCCGTTTTTTGCCGCCGTCAGCGCCACGATAATCTGCCACGCGGTATCCGTGAACGCTTCGCGGTCATAGTTTTTGAACGCGGCATTCATGCGATAGCGGTTTACGAGCTTATAGCCGATACCGGCGGGAATCATGACCTTTACGGCATCGTACAGTGTGCAGAAGCAGCGGCTTTTCATCCATGGGATGAGCGCCAGCATTTCGTCATCCAAAAGCGGCTCTTTGTCCAAAACAGACGCGATGGCTTTCAGCTTTTGCCCTGCGCCGCTTTCATACGACGTAGAGAGCACCATGGCGACGCGCGTGCGGTTGCCTGCGCCGAACGGCACAGTAACGCGTACGCCCGGACGTACCGCCGTTTCCAATGCCTGCGGCACACTATACGTAAACGGCTTATCAAACCGATATGTGGTATTCTCCAAGGCCAACTGCGCCAGCAAAGCAAAAACTCCCTTTACGGTAAATTAGCCGTCAATCTCGTCCGGCTCGATGATCTTATACTTCTCATCGACGAAGTCCTGCACGGCCAAATCAACCGGCTTTTCAACGATGATTTCATTGTTGTCTTCCGCTTCCTGTGTAATTTCTCTTGCGCGCTTTGCAACGGCGATAACAACGGAATAATAGCTCTTGTGCGGGGTTTTAATGATGTTACAGGACGGTTTAAGCATGGTTCAGGATCCTTTCTGCTATATCTTTTTCGCGGGAAACACGCAGCTTCTCCGCGGCTAAAATGGCTTCTATATCAAGCACGGCCTGTTCGACCGTGTCGTTGATGACGGCGTAATCGTAATCTTTTACGCAGCGGATCTCGTCTGCCGCGGCAGCGAGGCGCTTCTCTATAACTTCTTCTGTTTCGGTGCCTCTGCCGCGCAGACGCTTTTCAAGCACCTTTAAGGACGGCGGCAGGATGAAAAGGCTCACGCAGTCCGGCGCGACTTTTTTAATCTGTCTGCCGCCCTGCACCTCAATCTCAAGCACGACATCGTGCCCTTCCTCAAGCCACTTTTCAACCGGCGCTTTCGGCGTGCCGTAGAAGTTGTCGCAATATTCTGCATATTCGAGCATCGCATGGTTTTCGATGTTCGTTTTGAACTCGTCTTTTGTGATGAAGTAATAGTGCACGCCGTGTTCCTCCCCCGGGCGCGGAGCGCGCGTGGTGGCGGAAACGGACATTTTAAGATTCGCATTGCGGCGGAACAATTCTTTTAAAATGGTCCCCTTGCCGCCGCCGGAGGGCGATGAAACGACAACAAGCAGTCCTCTTTTTTTCATCGGAAACATTCCTTTCTTTTCCGTTATTTATACATTCGGGGCTTCCGCTTCAACGGGGTCTTCTGCTTTTTCGCCGGTATTAAAGCGGTTTGCAACGGTCTCCAGCTGCAAAGCGGAAAGCACCACATGGTCACTGTCCATGATGATGACGGTGCGCGTTTTTCTGCCGCACGTGGCATCGATCAAGGCGCCGCGTTCCCTTGAATCCTGCACGATGCGCTTAATCGGGGCGGATTCCGGGCTGACAATGGCGATCATGCGCTCTGCGGAAATCATGTTGCCAAAGCCGATGTTCACAAGCTGCATAATAAACGCTCCTTACTCGATGTTCTGGATCTGCTCGCGGATCTTTTCAATCTCGGCCTTGATATCCACCACCATGTAGGCGATCTTGGAATCGCTGGCCTTCGAGCCGATCGTATTCGCTTCGCGGTTCATTTCCTGTACAAGAAAATCCATTTTTCGACCGGAGGGCTCTTCGGCGCTCAAGAACGCCTTAAGCTGGTCGAAATGGCTGCGCAGACGCACGGTTTCTTCCGCCACGGCGACCTTATCCGCAAAAATGGCGGCTTCGGTCAAAATGCGCTGCTCGTCGATCGTGGTGTCATTCAGTACCTCGCGCAGCTTTGCTTCCAGACGCTCGCGGTATTCCGTGACGGTCTCCGGGGAGCGCTCTTCAATCTGCCCGACGATGTTTAAAATCGTCTCTGCACGAGACATGACGTCCTCGTAAAGGCGCTGTCCCTCCGTCTCGCGCATTTGAATAAACGCGTCCACCGCTTTTTCAGCAACCTGCTTCACGTCTGCCCAAATGGCTTCCTCATCCTCCGGCGCCTTGTGCACGGAAAAAATATCGGGGTAGCGCGAAAGAGAATTGACGGTAACGGTATCCGGCAGATGGTAGCGCTCGGAAAGCTCGCGGAACGCCGCAATATAACCCGCGGCAAGCGAGTGGTTCACACTGACGACGACATCCGTGTCCTCCAGTGTCTCAATGCTCAAATAAAAATCGATCTTGCCGCGTGCCACACGGCTCTGCACGTAGGTTTTCAGCTTATCCTCAAGGAATCCGTAGCCGCGCGTCACACGGGGAGAAAACT
This sequence comes from Hominenteromicrobium mulieris, assembly GCF_046197855.1. Classification (GTDB taxonomy): domain Bacteria; phylum Bacillota; class Clostridia; order Oscillospirales; family Acutalibacteraceae; genus Hominenteromicrobium; species Hominenteromicrobium mulieris. The sequence continues at coordinate 2,257,473 of NZ_CP173188.1, forward strand.
CAAAATACTTGTGGTTGACCGATTTCAGCTCCGCCGTAATGTGTCTGCCGTTGACGGTTTCTTCGCAGCGGCCGTACCCGGTCATGCTTTTCAGCATAGGATCATCTCTTTTCTAAAATTCTGTCTATGTTTTTCGGGATATTTTGTGTTCCTCACAGAGGACATAGTACCCGACTTTAATTCTATCAAGATATTTTACCATTTTAAGCCGGAAAATGCAACCTATCGCGGGCGAAAATCGGAATTTTCGGAAAAAACAAAACACCGCAGGCAGCAGCCCGCGGCAATTTTGATGCAATACCGCATAAAGAGGTTTCGCTTTGCGGCATTTTGGGGTTTATTCGTAATGCACGATGAGGCTCATCGGCGCTTCGGCGTGATCTTCCGCAACCGTAAACCCGCGCTGCTTGAAGAAATCAAAAAAATCCGGGAATGCGGTGCGGAGGTGATTCATGCCGTTCGTCTCGCCGAACGACGCGGCGGAGCGCATAAGTGTATCGAGCACAAAAGTCGTCATGGGGTCGGGCTTTGCTTTTGTGAAATCGGTCTGCCCGGAGACGGAAAAGCCGTAGAACACAAGCGTGTCGTCTTCAAGCGCGACGACGACATAGCCGAGCGTTTCTTCGCCATCCGTCATCACAAGCACACGGCCGTTATCGGGTGCGCCCTCTGTTTTTGCCAGCAGGGCGGCTTCTTCTGTTTTTTCCGCCATTGGTACGATTTGCAGCATTTTGTTTTTCCTCCTCGCGCTGTGTGTTCTGCGCGTTTCCTTTTTTCTGTGCGGCGGCGCGTAATCTGCGCACTTCGTCCGGGGTCAGGTCACGGAAGCGCCCCTGCGGCAGCATGCCGAGCTTCACCGCGCCGATGGCCGTGCGCTTCAGTCTGGCCACTTCAAGGCCCACTGCTTCACACATGTTGCGGATCTGGCGGTTGCGGCCCTCATGCAGTACGAATTCCAGCACCACACGGCCGGGCTGCTGCTCCAAAACACGCACGGAAGCCGGGGCGGTCATTCTGCCGTCGATTTCCACACCGACCGCAAGACGCGTCAGCTGTTCTTCCGTTACGCCGGGGCGCACCGTAACACGGTACACCTTCGGCACATGTGTAGACGGGTGCGCGATGAGATTTGCAAAATCGCCGTCGTTTGTCATGAGCAGCAAGCCCTCGGAGTCTTTATCGAGGCGGCCGATGGGGAATAATCTCACAGGCAGCTCCTCCACAAGCTCGCTGACGCACTTTCTGCCGCGGTCGTCGGACATGGAGGTCAAATAGCCGCGCGGCTTATGCACCATTATGTACACCTTTTCGTCCACGGTCTGCACGCGCTGACCGTCTACGGTAACCTTGTCTTTCTTCACATCCACCTTGTCGCCGATCTGCGCGCGGACGCCGTTGACCGCAACGCGCCCCGCCGCGATCATCTCCTCTGCCTTGCGGCGCGAAGCGATGCCGCACTCCGCAAGCATCTTTTGCAGTCTTGTATCTTTAGCCATAGTTCAAAACCTTTCTCTGTATTTCTCAATTTATAAAGCTTGTGCTTCTCAAAAAGCGGGCGAACCACTTTTGAAGCCATATGCGTTCGTCCTTTTGCAAAGCACAATCTTCGCTTGAAACAAGCGGTGTTTCCTTTAAAACCTTGCCGTTCACGCTGTATCGCACGCAGCCGATTACGTCGCCTTTTTCTACCGGCGCATACACAAATTGCGGCAGAATGCACCCCGCCGTGACCGTCACATCTTTCGGCAAAACGGCGCTTTCCTGCGTTTGGAGCGTGAGACTTATGCACTCTTTTTCACCGCCGACAGCGGGAAGCGAAACCGGCTGAAAATCCGCCGTATATGTTCGCTCTGCAAGCTGTGCAAAGCCGTAATCGTACAAATTCATGTGGTCGTTCCAGTCGTCCGGGGCATTTAATGTCACACAAATGAGCCGTGCGCCGTCCCGCTCTGCGGAAGACACAAGGCAGCGCCCGGCCTTTTTCGTAAAGCCCGTTTTGATGCCCGTACAGTCCGGGTACAGCTTTAGTAAACGATTGTGATTTTCATATCGCACGGTTTTTTCGGGCGAAATAAACGGCACGGAAAGCGTCGTCTGCCCCACCGCGGCGGCAAACTCTTCATTTTGCATCGCTTCCGCGGCAAGCAGCGCCATGTCATACGCCGTGGAGCCGTGCCCCTCGGCATCGAGCCCCGAGGGCGTGACGAAATGCGTCTGCATCATATGAAGCTCTGCGGCACGCGCGTTCATCTTCTCGGAAAATGCTTCCGCCGAATCGGACAGATACAGCGCTATCGCATTCGCACCATCGTTGCCGGAGGCCATCATCATGCCGCGGGCGATGTCGCCGAGTGCAAGCACCTCCCCGGCGCGCAGCCCCATAGAGGAGCCCTCCACGCTTATCATTTCCGGCGTGATTGTCACGGGATCACCCCTATGCTCACTTTCAAATGCCAACAGCGCCGTCATGATCTTCGTCGTGCTCGCAACGGGCAGTACCTCGCGGCTGTTCTTTTCAAATAAGACCGTGCCGCTCACGGGCTCATACAGTACGGCGGCATACGCCGAAACGCTTACGGACTCCGCCGTCTCTGCCGAAACCGGCAGACTGCCCCACACAAAAACGACCGCCAGCAAAACACAAAGTATCTTTCGCAAAAATCACCACCTGCCACGGCATGTATACGCGGCAGGCGGCTGGATTATACAATCAATACTGCGGGGGCAGGGAAATATCCTCGTCCTCTTTGTCTTTCTTATCCTTGTTGAAAAGTCCGGCGATCTTGTCCACTACATCCGGCACACTCGCCACAACACGATCGACAGACGAAACATACGGCTCAATCTGCAAAATGCGCACATTGCCGTTCGAGATTACCAAAAACGCAATAGGCTGAATGGTAATGCCCGCGCCGCTGCCACCGGCAAAGAGGCCCTTCTCCGGCTGCGCTTTAGAAGGCAGGTCGGAGCCGCCGCCTGCAAAGCCGTAGCTCACACGCGAAACCGGGATGACCGTGGTGCCGTCCGGCGCGGTGATGGGATCGCCGATAACGGTGTTCACGTCCACCATTTCCTTGATTTTATCCATGGAAACGCCGAGCAGGTTGTTGACCTTATTTTCACTCATGTTGTTCTCTCCTTTTTATTTGCTGCCGGCGCTGCGGATTTTACGGCAGGCTTTCCGGCACTTTGAAATTTATTGTAAAACGGCAATATCGTGCGCAGTATAAACTGCACACCGTGATGCACGACGAACAGCGGACGCACCGCGCCGCTTGCCGTACATAAAACCTTCGGTTCCTTTACGCTGTAATCGAGATCGACGGAAACACATCCATGCGGCGACTTGCAGTTTGTTAAGCCGAGCAAGACCGACACAGCCGGGTACACGCCCGCACACACCTCTCCGTACAGGATAGCAATTTCGGCGGCATCTTTCCCGCCGCCGACGAGCACGTATAGGTCGAAATCTTTCAGCTTTATGTGCTTTAAAAGCTTTCCGAAGCGCGTACCGGTGGCCTTTAACAAATCTTTCGCGAGCGTTAAAAGTCCCGTAAGTCCCTCGGCTTCCTTATATTTTTTCACCTGCCGCAAAAGCGGGTTCGGCTTTTTCTCCTTGGCTTTTTCTTCAGACTCTTTTTCGCTCGGTTTCTTCTCTTTTTTCGACTCCGGTTTTTTCTCCGGTGCGGGAAGCACGCGGTATTTTAAAAAGAGATACCGTATAAAAACGGTCGTCTCTCCGTTATAGTTCAGATCGAACCGCACAGGGATGCACAGCAGAAGAAAGATCAGCGCGATGAGCCCGAGCAGAATCCATAAAACGATCATGCTTTGTCTGCCCCGTCGTTTTGAGGTGCGTTTTCGGTTTCTTCCTCCTGCGGCAAAGGCGGCAGCTCCAAAAGCGAGCGGATGCCCATGCAGCGCAGGAAATTTTCCGTCGTGCCGTATAATAGCGGCTTACCGGGAAGGTCAAGTCGCCCGCGCTCTTCAATGAGCGCTTTCTGCACCAGACTGCCGATGACGCCCGAGCAATCCACGCCGCGCACCTGCTCCACAAACGCTTTTGTGACAGGCTGATTATATGCGATGACCGCCAGCACCTCCATGGCCGCCTGCGAGAGCGGCGCGCTGCTTCTGAGGTCTAACGCTGTGCGCACCGGTGCCAAAAACACGGAATTCACGGCAAACTGCAATGTGTGGTCTAATTGCAGCAAATGGATGCCGCTTTCTTCTTTATTGTATTTCGCCTGAAGCGTTCGGCTGAGCTCCAGAACGTTCTCTTCCTCGGTGTTAAGCGCCTGCGCCAGCTTATCGATGTCGATCGGGTCGCCGCACGCGAATAAGATTGCCTCCATCATGCCGAGCATTTTCTTTTTATTCAGCTTACTCGCCTCCGTTCGTCAGTTTGATCTCGCAGTCTTCGCCGTCACCGTCCACGCGCAATCGCTTGTCCTTGACAAGCTCCAAAACGGCGAGGAACGCCGCCACGCGCTCCGAGGGGTCGTTTTTGCCGCGGAACAGCTCTTTTAACGACACATGCCGCTTTTTCCACAGGCTGCGCAGCACGAAAACAATTTGCGAAGCCACGGAGACCACACGGCGCGTGATGAGCTTTGAGATGGTGTCCTCCGGCTTTTGCGGCTCCGGCGGCTTCTTTTTGCCGAGCATCGACAAATACGCCGAAAGCAGCTCCTGCGGCTTATGATGGCGCTTATAGGTGAGATCTGCGGGAATATCCGCCTGCGCACGCACGATGCCGTCGAGCGAAAACCGCTCGCGCAGACGCATGGCCGCTTCCTTGCACTGCTGATATTCAAGCAGCTGACCGGTCAGCTCTTGCTTCAATGCCGCTTCCTCTTCCTTTTTCGGCAGCAGCGAAACACTTTTGATGTGCACAAGACGCGCCGCCATCTCAAGAAATTCGCTCGCAACGTCCATATCTGCCGCCTGCATCTCGTGAATCTGCGCCATGTACTGCTCTAAAAGCTCTGCGATAGGAATATCGTAGATATTGAGTTTGTTTTTTGCGATGAGGTTGAGCAGCAGGTCGAGCGGACCCTCAAACACATCGAGCTTATAGGAAAGTGTTTCCGTTTTTTCCATGTTCATACACGATCACAATACGCCGGCCAGACGGAACGGCAACGCCGCAAGCCAGCTCACACCGCCGTATACGGCGTTTTCAAGCACACTCAGCGGACCCGTGAGCGCACCGGAAACAATGAGCAGCATGCCGATCATGGAGAGCATGTTCTGGTACTGGTAGAACTTGTAGCGTGCGCGGTCGCTAAGCAGCGCCGCCAAAATTTTGGAGCCGTCAAGCGGCGGCAGCGGCACAAGGTTGAAGACCGCCAGCACCGCGTTGATAAACGAAAAATAGCTGAAGAACAGTAAAATGTAATGCACAAACGCGTTGTACGGCGCAAAAGCCGCAATAGCATAATAAATAACGCAGCCGACATAAGATGCAAGCAGGTTCGCCGCCGGGCCCGCAAGAGACGTGAGCGCCACGCCGGAGCGCGGATTTTTAAAATACCGGCTGTCGATCGGCACGGGCTTTGCCCAACCGATGCCGAAAAGCAAAAGGAACATCGCACCCATCGGGTCAATGCTTGCAAGCGGGTTCAGCGTCAAGCGGCCCTCATACTTTGCGGTAGGGTCACCGAGTTTGTACGCCACCCAACCGTGCGCAAGCTCGTGCAGCGGCAGCGCAAGGAAAACGATGACGAGCGTGGCTAAAATCTGAATGATAACACTGAGCGGATCAACAGCGCCGCCGCGCAGCAAGGTCATGATCGAATTAAAAAGCAAATATAACACCTCTTTCTGTGGGGTGCACCCGAAAACGGTTTCGGATATACCTTATAGAATTATAATGCATAGAGGACGAAAAAACAATTCTTTTCCGTAAAAACATTCTGTGAACAACTTTTCGTTTTAGCAAAAGATGCGGAAAAGCGAGTTTTTTCAAAATTTAGTTCCCATTTTTAAAAATAAATCTTGCATTTTGCGTTCGTTTCTGCTACAATACTAACGTTGCAATGAAGAATTAGGCACTTTAAGGAGGTGCAGATAGATGGCTAAATGTGAAATTTGCGGAAAGGACGTATCCTTCGGCATCAAGGTTTCCCACTCCCACAGACGTTCCAACAGAACTTGGAAACCGAATATCAGACGAGTAAAGGCACTTGTTAACGGTACACCGAAGCGTGTATACGCCTGCACCCGCTGCTTGCGTTCCGGCAAGGTTACAAGAGCAGTATAAAAGAGCTGGTCAATAAAATTATGGACATCGTTTCGGTGTCCATTTTTTTATTTTCCGTATTTACTTTTTCATCCCGCTGTGAAAAATTTTGTTTGTGTTATTCCATCCTCCATCGTTTAGAATGACTTCCTTAATAAGCAAAAGGCGCCGTGCAGGTTTTAAACCACACAGCGCCTTTTTAAGCTTTATTCTGTTTTAAATCAAATTAGGATCAGACAATGCCCTGTGCGAGCATAGCATCTGCGACCTTCACGAAGCCCGCGATGTTTGCGCCCATGACATAATTCTTCGGGTGGCCGTACTTCTCGGCAGCCGCGTCTACGTTCGCAAAGATGTTCTCCATGATGCCCTTCAGCTTTGCGTCAACTTCTTCAAAGCTCCAGGAGAGGCGCTCGCTGTTCTGGCTCATCTCAAGAGCAGAAGTCGCAACGCCGCCTGCGTTTGCAGCCTTGCCCGGTGCAAACAGAATACCGGCCTGCTGGAAGACATTCGTAGCCTCAATGGTGGACGGCATGTTCGCACCCTCGGCAACGACCTGTACGCCGTTCTTGACGAGCGTCTTCGCGTCTTCTTCGTTCAGCTCGTTCTGCGTTGCGCACGGCAGAGCCACGTCGCACGGAACCGTCCAAACGCCCTTACCCTCGTGGTACTCGCTGTTCGGTCTGTACTTCTTGTACTCGGTGAGACGTGCGCGCTTAACTTCCTTGATCTCCTTGACAGCTGCAAGGTCGATGCCCTCCGCGTCGTAGATCCAGCCGGTGGAATCAGACATGGTAACAACCTTAGCGCCAAGCTGCTGTGCCTTTTCGGTTGCATAAATTGCAACGTTGCCGGCGCCGGAGATAACAACCGTCTTGCCCTTAATATCCATGCCGTTCTTCTTCATCATCGCATCGGTGAAGTACAGCAGGCCGTAGCCCGTCGCTTCCGTACGGGCGAGGGAGCCGCCGTAGGTGAGACCCTTGCCGGTGAGAACGCCCTCATAGCAGTTACGGATTCTCTTATACTGGCCGTAGAGGTAGCCGATTTCTCTGCCGCCTACGCCGATATCGCCCGCCGGTACATCCGTATCAGCGCCGATGTGTCTGTAAAGCTCGGTCATGAAGCTCTGGCAGAACACCATAATCTCATGGTCACTCTTGCCCTTCGGATCGAAATCGGAGCCGCCCTTGCCGCCGCCGATGGGCAGACCGGTCAGAGAGTTCTTGAGAATCTGCTCGAAGCCGAGGAACTTGATGATGCCAAGGTTAACGGACGGGTGCAGGCGCAGACCGCCCTTATACGGACCGATCGCAGAGTTGAACTGTACGCGATAGCCGCGGTTCACATGAACCTTGCCGTTATCGTCGACCCACGGCACGCGGAACATGATCTGGCGCTCCGGCTCGGTGAGACGCTCCAAGATACCGGCAGCCTCATACTGCGGGTTTGCTTCAATGACCGGCTCCAAAGTGGTGAGAACTTCCGTTGCAGCCTGAATGAATTCCGGCTCATTGGAATTAAGCTTTTTAAGGTGTTCCAGCTGTTCGCTTACATAAGACATAACGATCGCTCCTTAGAAAATAGATTGAAAAATAAGAAAAGCACAGAAAACGCAGTTTTTACCTTTAAATCCTGCAAAAAGATCTCCCTTCGGTCTTTTGGGCCTTTTTGCCCGTTTCCTGAAAACGTTTACATTTTACCACAGGTTTTTCGTGTTTTCAATATGTTTTTGCGAAAAATTTCAAAAAAGTTTCAGCACCGCAAAGCGATGAATTTTGAAGGAAACCCGTTTCAATTCTGCAAGTTCACTTTCTTTTGTTGTAAAAGCACCAGTATTCTTTCGTCTCACACCCTGAAATTGTACGAATTCTTGCACGGCGGTTTTCGGAAAAAGATTGACATTCGGTGCACTTTTCTATAGAATTAAAGTGTATGATAATGCACGGGAGAAAATTTTGCCGTTTTCGGCTTTTCGCCCGCGCCAAACGCTCAATGAAGAAAGGTATGGTAATGTATTATGCAGAAGACCGAATTACTCTACGAGGGCAAAGCAAAGAAAGTTTACGCAACGGAGAACCCGGATTATTGCATCGTTTCCTATAAAGATGACGCGACCGCGTTCAACGGCCTCAAGAAGGGCACCATCGTCGGCAAAGGCGTTGTCAACAACCGTATGTCCAACTTCATGTTCCAGCTGCTTGAAAAGCACGGCATCAAGACCCACTTTGTAGAAGAGCTTTCCGACCGCGACACCGTCGTGCGCAAGGTCAGCATCGTTCCGCTCGAAGTCATCGTCCGCAACAAGGCAGCCGGCAGTCTCTCTAAGCGCCTCGGCCTTGAGGAAGGCACCCCCATGCGCGTACCGGTCCTGGAGTTCTGCTACAAGAACGACGATCTCGGCGACCCGATGGTCAACAATTACCATATCCTCGCTGCCGGCTTTGCAACGCAGGAGGAGATTGATAAGATCAGCTCGATGGCTCTGAAGGTCAACGAGCTCATGCTGGAGTTCTTCAAGAGCATCGGCGTTGACCTCATCGACTTCAAGATCGAATTCGGCAAGACCTCCGACGGCGAGATTATCCTCGCAGACGAGATTTCCCCGGATACCTGCCGCTTCTGGGACATCAACACCCATGAAAAGCTCGATAAGGACCGTTTCCGCCGCGACATGGGCGGTGTGGAAGAGGCTTATGCCGAAATGATGAAGCGCATCGGCCTGAACTGACTGTAGAGCATATAACGAAACGGAGTCCCCGAAAACGCGGAGGCTCCGTTTACGCGGTTTATTGCCGCATTCTCCGTTTGTTATTTATTTGATTAAAGGAAAAGATAAACATGAAAGATACGTATGAATCCCCCTTGTCCTCCCGCTATGCCGACAAAGAGATGAAGTACCTGTTTTCGCCGGACATGAAGTTCAAGACCTGGCGCCGCCTTTGGATCGCGCTTGCAGAGAGCGAAATGGAGCTCGGTCTGCCGGTCACGCAGGAACAGGTCGATGAGCTGAAGGCACACGCCGAGGACATCAACTATGAAGTCGCCGAAGAGCGCGAGCGCCTTGTGCGCCACGACGTGATGAGCCATGTGTATGCCTACGGACAGCAGTGCCCGAAGGCTGCCGGCATCATCCACCTCGGCGCAACAAGCTGCTATGTCGGCGACAACACCGACATCATCATCATGACGGAAGCCATGATGATTGTTAGGAAGAAGCTCGTCAATGTCATCCGCATTCTTTCCCATTTTGCGGAAGAATATAAAGACCTGCCCACGCTCGCCTTCACCCACTTCCAGCCGGCACAGCCGACCACCGTGGGCAAGCGCGCCACGCTGTGGATGCAGGAGTTTCTGATGGACCTTGAAGACGTGGAGTATCAGCTCAGCAAAGCGAAGCTGCTCGGCTCCAAGGGCACCACGGGCACACAGGCAAGCTTCCTTGAGCTTTTCGACGGCAACGATGAAATGGCCGCAAAGATCGACGCGAAAATCGCCGAGAAAATGGGCTATGAGAGCTGCTTTGCCGTCTCCGGCCAGACCTACCCGCGTAAGCTTGACAGCCAGATGCTGAACGTTTTGAGCTGCATCGCGCAGAGCGCCGCAAAATTCTCGAATGACATCCGTCTTCTGCAGCACCTGAAGGAAGTGGAAGAGCCGTTTGAGAAGAACCAGATCGGTTCCTCCGCCATGGCGTATAAGCGCAACCCAATGCGCAGCGAGCGTATCGCCTCCCTTGCACGCTACATTGTCGTAGACGCGCTGAACCCGGCGATTACCGCTTCTACGCAGTGGTTTGAGCGCACGCTGGACGACTCCGCGAACAAGCGCATCAGCGTGCCGGAAGCTTTCCTTGCGACCGACGCGATCCTGAACCTTGTAATGAACGTTGCGGACGGCCTTGTAGTTTACCCGAAGGTCATCGAGCAGCACCTCCGCCGCGAGCTGCCGTTCATGGCGACGGAAAACATCATGATGGACGCCGCAAAGCGCGGCGCAGACCGTCAGGAGCTGCACGAGCACGTGCGCGTGCACTCCATGGCAGCCTCAAAGGTCATTAAGGAAGAGGGCGGTGAAAACGACCTTCTGGAGCGCATCGCAAACGACCCGATCTTCGGCGTCACACTCGACGAGCTCAAGGGCATCGTAGACCCGCACAAGTATGTCGGCCGCGCACCGCGCCAGACCGAAATTTTCCTTCACGATGTCGTAAAGCCGATTCTCGATCGCTATGCAGACACCGAAACGGAAACCGCAGAGATCAATCTGTAATTCACCCCGCCGTTTTAAACGGCTTTGGGAGGAAATAAATATATATAATATATTAGAAAGGCTTGAACTATTATGGTAAAAGCAATTGTCGGCGCCTGCTGGGGCGACGAAGGAAAAGGCAAAATCACCGATATTCTGGCGGAAGATTCCGATATTGTTGTTCGTTTCCAGGGCGGCAGCAACGCCGGCCACACGATCATCACCAATTACGGTCGCTTTGCTCTGCATCAGCTGCCCTCCGGTATTTTTAGAAAGAACATCCTCAATATCATTGGCAACGGCGTTGCGCTCTCCGTTGAAAACTTCATCGACGAGCTCAAGGCTGTAACGGAACAGGGTGTTCCGATGCCGAACATCCTCATCTCCAACCGCTGCCAGATCGTTATGCCGTACCACAAAGCACTGGACGGCATGGAAGAAGCCCGTCTGGCTTCTAAGTCCTTTGGTTCCACCAAGAGCGGCATCGCACCGTTCTATTCCGATAAGTACGCAAAGATCGGCTTTCAGGTCAGCGAGCTGTTCGGCAGCAAAGAGGACCTGATGGAGAAGATTGACCATGTGCTCGATCTCAAGAATGTACTCTACACCAACCTTTATAAGGTTGAGCCGCTCGACCGCGAAGAGATTTACGCAAAGCTCATGGAGTACAAGGAACTCATCGCGCCGTATGTGGCCGATACATTCACCATTCTTCACAACGCCGTTAAGGAAGGCAAAACCATTCTGCTCGAGGGTCAGCTCGGCTCCCTGAAGGACCCGGACCTCGGCATTTATCCGATGGTCACCTCCTCCTCCCCGGTCGCCGGCTTCGGCGCTGTCGGTGCAGGCGGCATCCCGCCGTATGAGATCAAAGAGATTTACACGGTCGTTAAGGCGTATTCCAGCGCTGTCGGCGCAGGCGAGTTCGTTTCCGAGATTTTCGGCGATGAAGCGGAAGAGCTGAGAAAGCGCGGCGGCGATAAGGGCGAGTACGGTGCTACCACCGGCCGTCCGCGTCGTGTCGGCTGGCTCGACCTCGTTGCAGCCCGCTATGGATGCCAGGTGCAGGGCGCAACCGGCATTGCCATGACCGTACTTGATGCACTCGGCTATCTCGATGAGATTCCGGTCTGCGTCGGCTACGAGCTCGACGGCAAGCAGATTGATTACTTCCCGACCACTACGGAGCTCAAGCGCTGCAAGCCGATTTTCGAGAAGCTCCCGGGTTGGAAATGCGACATCCGCGGCATCAAGAAGTTCGAGGATCTCCCGGAGAACGCACGTCATTACGTCGAGTTTGCCGAAAAGCACCTCGGTGTTCCGGTCTGCATGGTTTCGAACGGCCCTGCCCGCGAAGACATCATGTATCGCTAATTTAAGATATTCTAAGAAAGCAGGCAGCCCCAAGCCGCCTGCTTTCCCCTACTTTGCATACAAATCATTAAATACAGTTATATTTCCACTGTACAAAGAATAACCAATTTTGAATTGTAAATTCTGAAAGGATGGTTTAGGATATGTGCGGAATCGTCGGTTATATCGGTAACGATCAGGCAGTACCCGTTCTCTTGCAGGGGTTGGAAAAGTTGGAATACCGCGGATATGACTCCGCAGGTGTAGCAGTCTTCTCGGAAGACGGATTGAAAGTTGTAAAATCGAAAGGCCGGCTGCGCGTACTGAGCGACCTGTTGGACGGCGGCAAAGCACTGACCGGTACGCTCGGCATCGGCCACACGCGCTGGGCGACGCACGGCGCACCGAGCGATGTAAACTCGCACCCGCAGGTGAGCGAGGGCGGTCGTTTTGCCGTTGTGCATAACGGCATCATCGAGAATTACCTCTACCTCAAGCAGCACCTCATGCGCCGCGGCGTACAGTTCGTATCGGAAACCGATACGGAGGTTGTCGCGCAGATGCTCGAATACTACGATAAGGGCGACATTCTGGAGACGATTGAAAAGGTCATCTCCAAGGTGGAGGGCAGCTATGCGCTCGGCATCATCAGTGCCGACCACCCGGACTGTATCTACGCAGTACGCAAGGACAGCCCGCTCATCATCGGCATCGGGCAGGGCGAAAATTTCATCGCGTCCGACATTCCCGCGATCTTATCAAAGACGCGCGAGATCTGCCGCTTAAAGGATAACGAAATTGCAGAACTCACCCGCGACGGCGTGAAGTTCTATAACGCAGACGGCGAGCCGGTCGAAAAAGAGATCGAGCACATCGAGTGGGATATTGAAGCGGCCGAAAAGGGCGGCTTTGAGCATTTCATGATGAAGGAGATCTTCGAGCAGCCGAAAGCCGTGCGTGATACCATTACACCGCGTATCCGCAACGGGCACATCGTGCTTGATGACATCACCTTGACCGCCGAGGAGCTGCGCCGCTTCACAAAAATCAACATCGTGGCGTGTGGCACGGCGTACCACGTGGGCGTCGTGGCAAAGTACGCGTTTGAAGAGCTGCTGCGCATCCCGGTCGAAGTGGATGTTGCATCTGAGTTCCGTTACCGCGACCCGATCCTCAACGAAAACACGCTCATGATCATCATCAGCCAGTCCGGCGAGACCGCCGATACGCTGGCGGCGCTGCGCGAAGCGAAGCGTGCGGGCTGTCGTGTGCTCTCCGTCGTGAACGTTGTCGGCAGCACCATTGCAACCGAATCGGACGACGTGCTGTATACGTGGGCAGGCCCGGAAATTTCCGTCGCGTCCACAAAAGCATACAGCACGCAGCTTGCGGTCATTTATCTTCTGGCGCTGTACATCGGCGAGCAGCTCGGCAAATTCACGCAGGAGCAGCTCAGTGCATACATCGCGGCGCTCGAAAAGCTGCCGGAGCAGATTGACGAAATGCTGAAGCACAAGGAGAATATTCAGTTCTTTGCTTCCAAGTATTTCAACGCGAGCGACATGTACTTTATCGGCCGCAATGTCGATTACGCCGCGTCTCTGGAGGCTTCCCTCAAACTCAAGGAGATTTCCTACATTCACTCCGAGGCCTACGCCGCGGGCGAGCTCAAGCACGGCCCGATCTCCCTCATCGAAGACGGTACGCTTGTCATCGCGCTTGCGACCGACGCCCGCCTCTTTGATAAAATGATGTCGAATATCAAAGAGGTTAAGGCGCGCGGCGCTGTCGTGCTGGGTGTTGCGACTGAAGACAAAAAAGAGATTGCCGGGCAGACAGATATGGTGTTCTACATTCCGAAGACCGCATCGTTCATGCTCCCCTCCCTCTCAGTCATCCCAATGCAGCTGTTTGCGTACTATGTCGCCTCCATGAAGGGCTGCGATATTGATAAGCCGCGCAATCTTGCAAAATCTGTCACAGTGGAGTAAAATAGAATTGTATTCAATCGTTGAACCAACGTTTTAAATTCAGGAAGGCAGGGTGTAATATGCCACAAAACGAAAAAGTGCTCGTAGTGGACTTCGGCGGACAGTATAACCAGCTGGTCGCACGCCGCGTCCGCGAGTGCAATGTATACTGCGAGATCGTGTCCTACCGCGTGGGTCTTGACGCCATTCGCGCACAGAACCCCAAGGGCATCATCTTCACCGGCGGCCCGAACAGCGTTTACGTCGACGGTGCGCCGACCATTGATCCCGCGATTTTCGATCTCGGTATCCCCGTGCTCGGACTTTGCTACGGCTTCCAGCTCATGACGCATCTGCTCGGCGGTCATGTCTGCAAGGCGCCGGAGCGTGAATACGGCAAAACGCTGGTTCACGTCGATACCAAGTCCAAGGTCTTTGAGAACGTCAGCCCGGAGACCATTTGCTGGATGAGCCACAACGACTACGCCGAGACCGCGCCCACAGGCTTCACAATCTCCGCGTATACCGATAACTGTCCGGTCGCCGCCATCGAGCTGCCGGAAAAGAACCTCTACGGCTTCCAGTTCCATCCGGAAGTGCTCCACACGCCGGAAGGCAAGACGATGCTGCACAACTTTGTCTACAACGTCTGCGGCTGCAAGGGCGACTGGAAAATGGGCTCCTTCGTCGAGACGAGCGTCAAGGCGCTGCGTGAGAAGATTGGCGACGGCAAAGTGCTGTGCGCCCTTTCCGGCGGTGTTGATTCCTCCGTTGCGGCAGCCATGCTCTCTAAAGCCGTCGGCAAGCAGCTCACCTGCGTATTCGTCGACCACGGCCTGCTGCGCAAGAACGAGATGGAAGAAGTCTGCGAGGTCTTCGGCCCGAACGGCCAGTTCGAGCTCAATTTCGTCTGCGTCAACGCTCGCCAGCGCTTCTACGATAAGCTCGCCGGCGTATCCGAACCGGAGAAAAAGCGCAAGATCATCGGCGAAGAGTTCATCCGCGTCTTTGAAGAAGAAGCAAAGAAGATTGGCACCGTCGATTTCCTCGCGCAGGGCACCATCTACCCCGACGTCGTGGAAAGCGGCCTCGGCGGCGAAAGCACCGTCATCAAGTCGCACCACAACGTAGGCGGTCTGCCGGATTACGTCGATTTCAAGGAGATCGTCGAGCCGCTGCGTGACCTCTTTAAGGACGAGACACGTCAGGCCGGCCGTGAGCTGGGTCTGCCGGAATACCTCGTCAGCCGCCAGCCGTTCCCCGGCCCCGGCCTTGCCATCCGCATCATCGGCGAAGTCACGCCGGATAAGGTCAAGATGGTGCAGGAAGCCGACGCCATCTGGCGCGAGGAGATCGCAAAAGCCGGTCTCGATAAGAGCATCAGCCAGTACTACGCCGCGCTGACCAACATGCGCAGTGTGGGCGTTATGGGCGATGAGCGCACCTACGACTATGCCGTGGCCCTGCGCGCCGTGACCACCACCGATTTCATGACGGCCGAAGCCGCCGAGATTCCGTGGGGCCTGCTCCAAACCGTCACCAGCCGCATCGTCAACGAGGTCCAGCACGTCAACCGCGTCCTCTACGACTGCACCGGCAAACCCCCGGCAACGATCGAATTTGAATAATACCCGAAAGGCTGGAATGCCTTGAAAATGCTGGACTTTTGTGCCCGGGAATTGCTCCGTGACAACAAAATGACAACATTTTAAGATTATCCAAGAATAAAGAGCTATCTGATTTCTGTTAGAGAAGTCAGATAGCTCTTTTTGTCTGTTTTCTTAACTTTTACCCTTCAACCTTGCAGTTTCCCGCATAGGTGAACGCAATGTAGGACTTACCGCGATTGAGCTGCAACTCGTTGCCGTTCGCGTCAAAGAACTTCAGCGGGTCATACATACCGGCCTTAGACCAAGTAATCGGCACCATTTTGCCCTCGGAAATATAGTAGCCCTTTGCATTTTCGCCGCCTTCCCAGTCGACATACTTCAAGACGCTATCTGTTGGATATGGTGTAATTTTTGTTTCCAAGATAATAAGATTCTCAAACTGAAGCTGCTCATTCGTTTTACTGTCCATATGCGGCTTATTCTGGTAGTTTTTCATGTACACATGCTTGTCTGCATCATAGCTGAATGTACTGTAATTCGCGCCAAAGTCAACACGGATATTTTTTGCATCCTCTCCGCTCGGAGCAGCATTTTTGTCCATCTCAACGAACTTAAACGCTGTGCCCATCTTATCTTCCTTCAAATCGGTACGAACATTGTTAGCTTCCAGCATTTCCGGCACTTTTGTGCCGTAGAACACGCCGGTATGTTCCAGTGCATAGCCAGCACTGAGACGATCTTTATCACGCCCAAAGTACTTACCAGATCCGTAAGAATCGCCATCAAAATGATCAATTTCCATGCTATTAATTGTATCCACAGCAACAGTAGGATTGATTCCCCAATGCACATAAACCGCATCAAACCCAACCGCCAAAATCGGATAATAGTATCGGCAGCTGCGAATGGAACAAACCTCGGGAATTTGGGTATAATCCCCATAAACGGCCATCAAACGGGTCAGGTCGTATTCCACCGGTAACTCAAAAATAAGATCTGCGGCGGAGATGCCATATTGCGGCAGGGCGGCGTCTACGTTATTCACCATTACGGCGACAGGACGTTTGCCGATGGCGCCGTCCGTCAAGGTCGGCAGGCCGGTGAGCAGGTTCACATTCGCCGGTTCCGTGGAAGGTGCTTCCGTGGGTTCTGCGGTGCTCTCTGCTGCGGAAGATTCCGCCTCTGCCGTCGGAGCAGCCGTGGCAGTCGCTTCCGGCTCGCTTGCGACGCTCTCCTCCGTCGGTTTTGATCCGCAACCCGTGAACACAGTCAGGCTGAGCAGCAAGGCGCTGCACAGCGCAAATATTCTCTTTTTCAATTTTATCAACCTCCATTTGTTGATTTCTACTATTTAGTATAGTCCGAAACACAGCGGATTGCAACAAAAAAATGCACAAAAATTGTCGGGCAGCGCCAAAATGCCGATACCAAGCCGCACAACGAGCGCAAAGTTGAAAATGTAAAGAGCTTATATAGAAAATATCCCCCGCTCTGTACAGAACGGAGGATACTTTAAACTTTCATGTGTTTAGTCTTCAAACAGGTCTTTGATCTTGCCGAAGAAGCTTTTACGCTTCTGATAGTTCTTTTCGTCGGCATTCTGTTCAAATTCCTGCAAAAGCTCTTTTTGGCGCTTGCTCAGGTTTTTCGGCACTTCAACGGTTACGCGCACGTACTGGTCGCCGCGTCCTCTGCCGTTGATGCTCTGAATACCCTTGCCCTTGAGCTTGAACACGTCGCCCGGCTGCGTGCCCTCGTGTACGGTGTAGCTCACCTTACCGTCGAGCGTCGGCACCGTGACTTCCGCGCCGAGTGCAGCCTGCGTGAACGTGATTGGCATATCGCACCAAACGTCGTTGCCGCGGCGCGTGAAAATGGCATGCGGACGAACTGTAATGTATACGTGCAGGTCGCCGTTCGGACCGCCGTTGGAACCGGCATTGCCCTTGCCGCCGACATTCAGAATCTGATCGTCATCGATACCCGCCGGAACGGAAATCTCGATCGTCTTCTGGCGGCGGATCTTACCCTTGCCGTCGCACGTTTTGCACGGGGTATCGACAATCTGGCCTCTGCCGTGGCAGCGGTCGCACGTGCTTGTGGACTGCACCACGCCGAACGGTGTGCGCTGGTTGATGCGCACCTGGCCGGAGCCGCCGCAGTTCGGGCAGGTCTTGGGGCTTGTGCCCTTAGCCGCGCCGGAGCCGTTGCAATCCGGGCAATTTTCGATCTGGTGGTAGGTCACATTTTTCTTGCAGCCCTTTGCCGCTTCCTCAAACGAAAGGGTGACGCTTGCCTCTACGTCACTGCCGCGGCGCGGTGCGTTCGGGTTCGCACGGCGTCCGCCGCCCCCGAAACCGCCACCGAAGAAGCTGTCGAAAATATCGGTAAAATCAAAACCGCCTGCGCCGCCGGCATACGGATTTCCGCCGCCCGCGCCGCCGCCGAAGTTCGGGTCTACGCCCGCAAAGCCGAACTGGTCGTAGCGCACCTTCTTGTCTTTATCAGAAAGTACCTCATACGCTTCGTTGACTTCCTTAAACTTCGCTTCCGCATTTTTATCTCCGGGATTCAAGTCCGGGTGGTATTGCTTTGCAAGCTTGCGGTACGCCTTTTTAATCACATCGTCTGATGCGCTCTTATCGACCCCAAGCACTTCATAATAATCTCTTTTGTTGTCCGCCATCCGCTGTCATCTCCTCGCAAACTCCAAAAGGCAAGGGACGCCTTTCGGCTCCCCTTGCACTTTTGAACGTGTCATTTATAAAACTTAATCGACGTCCTTGTAGTCTGCGTCGTAAACGTCACCGTTCGGGTTCTGGCCGCCCTGCTGCGGGTTTGCGCCCGGGGCTGCCTGCTCGCCCTGCTGCGGTGCACTTGCCTTATACAGCTTCTCACTAACCGCGTAAATCGCCTTCTGCAGCTCATCCATGCCGGACTTGATCTCCTCGACCGTGCCGTTCTGCATGGTGGTCTTCAGAGCTGCAACCTTGTTGTTCACTTCGGTCTTGTCCGCCTCTTCCAGCTTGTCGCCGCTCTCGTTTACGAGCTTCTCCGCCTGGTAGCAGAGGTTCTCTGCGTTGTTCTTCGTCTCAACCTCTTCACGGCGCTTCTTGTCTTCCTCTGCAAACTGCTCAGCCGCCTTAACAGCCTTATCGATGTCTTCCTTGCTCATGTTGGAGGAAGAAGAAATCGTGATGTGCTGTTCCTTACCGGTACCGAGATCCTTAGCGGAAACATTTACGATGCCGTTTGCGTCGATGTCAAATGTAACTTCAATCTGGGGGATGCCGCGCGGAGCCGGAGCGATGCCGTCGAGCTTAAAGAGACCCAGCTGCTTGTTATCGCGTGCAAATTCACGCTCGCCCTGCAGAACGTTGACCTCAACCTGCGTCTGACCATCAGCCGCCGTGGAGAAAATCTGGCTCTTCTTGGTCGGGATAGTGGTGTTTCTGTCGATGATCTTCGTCATCACACCGCCCATGGTCTCAACACCGAGAGAAAGCGGAGTAACGTCAAGCAACAGCAAGCCCTGAACTTCGCCGCCGAGAACGCCTGCCTGAAGTGCGGCGCCGATTGCAACGCATTCGTCCGGGTTGATGCCCTTGAACGGCTCTTTGCCGATAAGCTTCTTAACTGCTTCCTGAACAGCCGGAATTCTGGAGGAACCGCCGACCATGAGAACCTTGTTGATCTCACCGATGGAGAGGCCGGAGTCGCTCAGTGCTTGACGAACCGGGCCCATGGTCTTCTCAACGAGGTCTGCGGTGAGCTCGTTGAACTTTGCTCTGGAGAGCGTGAGGTCAAGGTGCTTCGGGCCGGTCGCATCCGCCGTGATGAACGGCAGGTTGATGGAAGCGCTCGTCATGCCGGAAAGCTCGATTTTTGCCTTCTCTGCCGCTTCCTTAATACGCTGCATAGCCATCTTATCGCCGGAAAGGTCGATGCCGTCGGAAACCTTGAAGCTGTTGATGATCCAATCCATGACGCGCTTATCAAAGTCGTCGCCGCCAAGGCGGTTATTGCCGGCCGTAGCCAGAACCTCCTGCACGCCGTCGCCCATCTCAATGATGGAAACATCGAACGTACCGCCGCCGAGGTCATAAACCATGATCTTCTGGTCGTCTTCCTTATCGATACCGTAGGACAGTGCTGCTGCCGTCGGCTCGTTGATGATACGCTTTACATCGAGGCCCGCGATCTTGCCCGCGTCCTTCGTCGCCTGACGCTGTGCGTCCGTGAAGTACGCCGGAACGGTGATAACTGCGCTCGTAACGCTCTCGCCGAGGTAAGCTTCCGCGTCGCCCTTCAGCTTCTGGAGGATCATTGCGGAGATTTCCTGCGGGGTGTAGCTCTTACCGTCGATCGTCACCTTGTGGTCTGTGCCCATCTCTCTCTTAATAGAGGAGATCGTGCGGTCCGGGTTCGTAATCGCCTGACGCTTTGCGACCTGACCGACCATGCGCTCGCCTGTCTTGGAGAATGCCACGACGGACGGGGTGGTTCTTGCGCCTTCTGCGTTTGCGATAACGACCGGCTCGCCGCCTTCAATAACCGCTACGCAAGAGTTTGTTGTACCAAGGTCAATACCAATTGTCTTTGCCATATCAATTACCTTCCTTTAACTCAAATGAGTGTGTGAATTCTGAATTACTATATAAATGGATATTTGCTGATTTAGTTTGCTACCTGTACCATGGCGTGTCTTACGACCTTATCGCCCAGCATGTAGCCTTTCTGGAACACCGCCGAAATGACGTTTTCGCCAAGCTCGTCGCTTTCAATGTGCGCCACCGCGTTGTGCAGCGCCGGGTCAAACGGCTCGCCAACCTGACCGACTTCTCGGATGCCAAGCTTTTCAAAGCTCGCCTTAAATTGACTTGCAATCATCTCAACGCCTTTTTTCATATCCTCTGCGGAGACATTTTCCTGTGCCAGTGCACGGTCGATATTATCGGCCACCGGCAAAATCGCGTTGATTGTATCGGAAACGGCGTTATTGTAAACGGCGTTCTTTTCGTTTGCGGAACGCTTGCGGAAGTTATCGTACTCGGCAAGCACGCGCAGGTGCTGCTGCTTGTGGCTGTCGAACTCCGCCTGCAAGCGGTCGTAATCCTCTTTTGGAATCTTCTCGCTCTTCTTTTTCTTTTTCTCCTTTTCCACAGCCTTTGCAGATTCCTCTGCCGGCTCGGTATTCGCTTCCTGCTCGGGTTCCTGAACAGGCTTCTTTTCCTCTGCCATCTGGCAACGCTCCTTTCTCTATTCTTCCCGCATGATGCGCGTAAGCATTTCGCCTACACGATCTGCGACATATGCTGTTTGTGCCGCGACGTGTGCGTACTGCATCCGCATCGGGCCGATCACGGCGACCGCGCCGGCATCTCTGCCGTTCACGCTGTACCGTGAGCAAATGACCGACGATTCCGCCAAGGCGTTCTGCCCGGTCTCTGTGCCGATCTTGATCTGTGTGCGGTTCTGCTTGCCTGCGAGAAGTTCTGTCAAAAGCTCCCGTCTTTCCAGAATATCCATCACCCGGCGTGCACCGCCAAGCTTGTATTCCGGGTAGAACAGCAGGTTCATCTGACCGCTTACGGAAATTTCCGTCTGCATCGTTTCAAGCGCCACTTCCAAAAGCGCCGCCAGCGCCGGCGACATCAAAATTGCCATATCCCCCAGCGAGATCGCAAGGTTTTGCACAAATGCCCGGTTAATCTCCGCCACGTCGCGCCCTGTCACGCGCTCGTTGAGCACGCGGAAGAAAATGCGCATAATCTCGTTTGAAAGATCAAAGTCGCAGTGAAACACCTTGTTTTTCATGGTACCTGCGCTGCTCATCATAATGAGCATCGCGGTGCGGCGGCTCGTCTGCACGAACTGCACCGCCTTGATCTTTGCATCCGCGCCGCTCGGCGTGGTGCTCAACGCAAGGTACCGTGTAGAAGCCGCCAGCGTTTTCGCCGCGCCACGCAATAATCGTTCCGGGTCAAACGCGCTTTTTGCAAGCATCGCGTCTATCGTAAGCTTTTCGGCTTCCGTTAACGTTTCCGGCTGCATCAGCGCATCTACGAACTCGCGGTAGCCCTCCTGTGAAGGCACACGCCCCGCAGAGGTGTGCGGCTGTTCCAAAAGCCCCAGCTCCGTAAGCTCTGCCATCTCGTTGCGCACCGTTGCGGAAGAAACACCTGCTTTTTCCGCAATGGACTTGGAGCCCACCGGCTCGCCCGTGCGAATGTATCCGTCTACGATCGAGGCAAGTATATTTTGTTTGCGTTTTGTCAGTTCCATACTTGCACCTCTCAGGTTTTAGCACTCTATGTTCCCGAGTGCTAACCCTTGTCTATACTATACTGCAAAGGTCAGGAAATGTCAACACCAAAATTTGTAAATACTTTGTGAATGTGCGAATTCTTCCCGGTCGGCATCCGTTTTTAGGCTGTTTTTAGCATTTCCGGCTCCACAGTGCCAAATTCCTGTTTATATATAAAGATACCGAAAAAAAGCGCCTTCGCCATAACTTCACTTTTTGTAATAGAATTTCAGGATTTTTTGTGCAAATTATTGACATTTTATAAAAATTGTATTAAACTGATAGCCCGTGTTTCAGTTTCTGTGTTCGCATTAGCCCGAAAGTCCGTACCGTTAACGGAAAAGAGGAGTATACTATGATTCAGGCAGAGCATTTACAAAAGACCTTCCGCGTGCGAAAACGAAACGCAGGCTTTAAAAACGCCGCAAAAGCATTTTTCAGCCGCGAGTACGAAGAAATTCACGCCCTAAACGATGTTTCGTTCCGCATTGAAGACGGCGAGGCCGTGGGCTATATTGGCCCGAACGGCGCCGGAAAAAGCAGCACCATCAAAATTCTCTCCGGCATTTTAACGCCGGACAGCGGCACTTGCGTCATCGACGGGCGCGTGCCGTGGAAAGACCGTCGCGCGCATGTTTCGCAGATCGGCGTTGTGTTCGGACAGCGCAGTCAATTATGGTGGGACGTGCCCGTCATCGATTCATTCGAGCTTATCCGCGACATTTACGCCGTGACCGAAGATGTTTACAAGCGAAATTTACGGGATTTAACCGACCTTCTGCATTTATCGGAGCTCTTAAAGACCCCGGCGCGCAGTCTGTCGCTCGGGCAGCGTATGCGGTGTGAGATCGCCGCCTCCCTGCTGCACGACCCGCGCATCTTGTTTTTGGATGAACCCACCATCGGGCTCGACGCGGTATCGAAGATCGCCGTTCGCGAATTCGTGCTCGATATGAACAAGCGCCGCGGCACCACGGTCATTTTAACGACGCACGACATGCAGGACGTGGAAGCCTTGGCGCAGCGTGTCCTGCTCATCGGCAAAGGGCGCATTTTATTAGACGGCACACTCGACGATATTCGGCGCGGCGGCAGCGGGCAGATTGACGAAACGCTCGCGGCGCTCTACAAACAGTTTGATATTTGAGGTGCGCCATGAAACTTAAAAAATACATTTCGTTTTTCCGTCTGCGCTGTGTGACGGGCTTGCAGTACCGCGCAGCGGCATTGGCAGGCATCTCCACGCAATTTGCGTGGGGCTTTTTGATCATCTTCGCCTACCACGCGTTTTACCGCAGTGACCCCACCGCTTTTCCGATGACCTTGCAGGCGACCGTCAACTACACATGGATACAGCAGGCGTTTTTAGCCATGTTCGCCTCGTGGGTCTTGGACGGCGACATTTTAGAGGAAATCACCTCCGGCAGCATCTCGTATTCGCTGTGCCGCCCCGTCGACCTCTACGCCATGTGGTACACGAAATCTCTCTCCGGTCGTATTTCCAAGGTTGCATTGCGCGCCGTGCCAATCTTAGTCGTTTCGGCGCTTCTGCCCGCAGGCTATAACTTGACCGCGCCGACAGATTTACCCACATTCTTTCTATTTCTGCTCACCATGGTGCTGGGCGCATTGAACAGCACGGCGTTCACGCTGCTCATCTATGTCCTCACCATGTATACCCTTTCTTCCACCGGGTTGCGCTCCCTGCTGCTCACACTGGCAGATTTTCTCTGCGGCGGCGTAGTACCGCTGCCGTTCTTCCCGCCTACGTTGCGCAGAATCTGCGAGCTGACCCCCTTCGCTGCCACAAGCAACGTGCCGTACCGCGTGTACAGCGGCGATATTGCCGGCACGAACGCCGCTTTCGCCGTAGGCTTACAAATCTTCTGGCTGCTCGTCCTGGTGCTCGGCGGTCACACCCTCATGAAAAATGCGCTGAAGCGGGTAGTGATTCAGGGAGGATAAACGGAACGACAAGTCGTTCCGCTGCCCGGCAAATCGTTCGTGTTTTGCAGTATACAAAGAAAGGGGTCATCTATGAAACTATACTTTGAATTTCTGTCTATCCACATCAAGAAAGCCATGCAGTACAAGGCTTCGTTCTTGCTTTCCGCACTGGCGCAGCTATTTATACCGCTCACATGCTTTTGGGGCGTGCAGTTCATGTTCATGCGATTTAAGCAGGTGGACGGCTTCACGTACACCGAGGTTTCGCTCTGCTACGCCATCGTGCTGTTATCCTTCTCGCTCGCGGAGCTGTTCTTCCGTGGGTTTGATACGTTTAACCGCATGATCGGGAACGGCGAGTTCGACCGCGTTCTGGTGCGCCCGCGCAACGAGGTTTTCCTCGTCCTGTGCAGCCGCATGGATTTAGAGCGCTTCGGCAAGGGCATTATGGCGATTTTCCTGCTGATCTGGGCGCTTCAAAACTGCCCAATCGATTGGTGCGCCGCGCGCGTTATGACGCTCATTTTCATGATTTTAGGCGGCATCGTGCTTTTTGCAGGCGTGTATTTGATCTTCGCCGGGCTATGCTTTTTCACATTAGAGGGACTCGAGTTCATCAATATTTTAACAGACGGCATGCGCGAGCACGGGCGCTACCCGCTTTCCATTTACGGCAAAGGCGTACTGACGTTCTGCACCTACATCGTGCCCTACGCGCTCGTGCAGTATTACCCGCTGATGTACCTCATCGGCCGCCACAACGATGCCCGTGCAATGCTTCTGCCCGTTATCGCCTGCGTATTTATTATCCCGTGCTATCTCTTTTGGAAATTCGGCGTGCGCCGCTACCGCTCTACGGGGTCGTAACAATATTATGAAATGAGGTTTTCCCATGCCCTTTGATTTTAAGAAAGAATACAAAGAATTCTACATGCCGAAAAACAAGCCGGAGATCGTCACTGTGCCGCCTGCAAACTACATTGCAGTGCGCGGCACCGGCGACCCAAACGAGCCGGACGGCGCGTATCAGCAGGCCATCAGCGTTTTGTACGCGATCGCTTACACGCTTAAAATGAGCTACAAGACCGACCACCGCATCGAGGGCTTTTTCGAGTATGTCGTGCCGCCGCTTGAGGGCTTTTGGTGGCAGGAGAATACGGACAGCATCGATTATGCCGATAAATCTGCTTTCCACTGGGTCTCCGTCATCCGCCTGCCGGATTTCATCACGCCGGATGATTTCGCCTGGGCCGTGCAGACCGCCGAAAAGAAGAAAAAGCTTGATTGCAGCAAAGCGGAGTTTTTGACGATCGACGAGGGCCTTTGCGTGCAGATCATGCACCACGGCGCGTTTGACGATGAGCCCGCATCTGTGGCGCTGATGGACACGTTTCTCGCCGAAAACGGCTATATAAACGACTTTACCGCCGCGCGCCTGCACCACGAGATCTACCTCAGCGATGCCCGTAAGGTCGCGCCGGAAAAGTGGAAAACGGTCATTCGCCATCCCATCAAAAAAAGCGTAAAGGAGCACACCACATGAAAAAACTCATCACCCTGCGCGGCAACAGCGGCAGCGGCAAAACGACCATCGCAAGAGCTTTACAGGAAAAGTTCGGCAAAAACACCATGCTACTGTCCCAAGATGTCATCCGCCGCGACATCTTAAAGACGAACGACGGCGCGGGCACTCGCGCAAACGACGTGCTCATCATGCTGCTTGAGTACGGCCACGCGCACAACGAGCTCGTCATTTTAGAAGGCATTTTGAACAGCCGATGGTACACCCCGCTTTTCGATGCCGCAAAAGCGCTCTACGGCGAAAACATTTGCGCGTACTATTTTGACCTCCCGTTTGAGGAGACGCTCCGCCGCCACCAAACGAAGGACAAGCGCACGGAGTTCGGCGAAAAGGAAATGCGCAGATGGTGGAACGAAAAGGACTACGCCCCCGCATTAAACGAGCAGACCCTCACGCCCGACATGATGCAGGACGAGATCATCGACCGCATCTGCGCCGATTTAAAGCGCCTCGATACATAAACCATACATATAAATTCGGAAAGAGCGAGGTTCTCCCCGCTCTTTTTTTGTATATTGTGTTATATTCTGCCTGAATTTCTATCGATGCAAAAATAATTTTATAGCATTTTGTTCGTATCTATGATAAAATAGACACAGTGATAATTTTTGTAAAGCTTAGAGGGGCACAATGGACAAAGAGGAGTGCATAATTTTCTTTCCCTTTACAAACCGACATCACGGATTTAACAGGGCGGCGCTACAATGTAAGACCGAAAGCACGCACCTG
Organism: Hominenteromicrobium mulieris; assembly: GCF_046197855.1. Classification (GTDB taxonomy): domain Bacteria; phylum Bacillota; class Clostridia; order Oscillospirales; family Acutalibacteraceae; genus Hominenteromicrobium; species Hominenteromicrobium mulieris. The sequence goes on from NZ_CP173188.1 coordinate 2,283,466, forward strand.
ATTTTAAAAAGAAAGTAAGGTCTTCACATGAAATCAATTTTTCACGCACTCAACCGGCTCAAGGTCTTCCGCGGGCTGACGGAACAGGAATTCGCATGGGTGCTCTACGACGTGGGCAACTCCGCGTTCACCATGCTCTCCTGCTCGCTCATCCCTATCTGGTTCAAGAGCCTCGCCATCGGCACTGCGCCGGGACAGATCAACTCGCATCAGGCAACGGCGTATTATTCCATCGCCGTGGCGGTCGTCACCGTTATCGTGGCGTTTTTAGGGCCGATCTTCGGCGTGCTCGCCGACCACAAAGATAAGAAAAAGGTGCTGTTCACCACCGCGGCAGCGCTCGGCATTTTCGGCTGCATTTTAAATGGCTTCATCACCGGCTGGCTGCTGTTCCTCATCCTTTTTGTGTTCACGAAGATTTGTTACAGTGCGTCGCTGACCATCTATGATTCCATGCTGAACGACATCACCAGCGAAGAACGCATGGACGAGGTTTCGTCCTACGGCTTTGCATGGGGATACATCGGCTCGTGCATCCCGTTTCTCATCGCGCTCATCGCCTATGTGCTTGGGCCCGATATGGTCGGCGTGCTGCCGGATATGCTCTCTAAAGGCATCGGCTTCACGGTGACTGCCGTGTGGTGGCTGCTCGTCACCATTCCTCTCATTCGCGGCTTTAAGCAGCGCAACTATGTGGAAACCGAGGGGCATGATATCCGCAAGGCGTTCGCGGAAATCTTCCACACCCTCAAAAACATCGCGACGCACGACAAAAAGGTGCTGTTCTTCCTCATCGCATTCTTCCTGTACATAGACGGCGTGGGCACCATCATCGATAACGCCATCAATATCGGCACAGACCTGAACCTCAACACGGTCGGTCAGGTCGTCTTCCTGCTCGCAACGCAGGTCGTTGCGTTTGGAGGCTCGCTCGTCTTCGCAAAGCTCTCGAAAAAATACAACACCGTCACGCTCATTCTCGTTTGTATTGCGGGCTATTTCGGCATCGCGCTGTACGCGCTCATGCTCAGCAGTCTCCTGCACTTCGCGATTCTGGCGTTCTTCATCGGCTGCTTCCAGGGCTCCATCCAGTCGCTCTCGCGCTCGTATTACTCCAAGATCATCCCGGCGGAAAACTCCGGCGAATACTTCGGTATCTACGATATTTTCTCAAAAGGCGCGTCCTTCCTCGGCTCTGCGGTCATCGCAGCCGTAAAGCTTGCAGGCGGCACCATCAACGTGGCGGTGGCATGTCTCGCAGTGTTCTTTGCGCTCGGCTTCCTCTTCCTGCGCATTGCAGATAAGCAAAAAGCCATTCGGTAAGGAAACACCGGGCTTTACACCGTTCGCTCTTCACACCCGTGAAATATCGCTGTAAATCTTAATAGGACATGCAAAAAGGAACGGCGTACAAACCGTTCCTTTTTCCTTTACTCTTCATAAACCGGCTCAAAATCATCCGTTCCGTGCCCGCACAACGGACATGCGTAGTCCTCCGGCAGTGCGCTGCCCTCATACACATACCCGCAAATTTTGCACCGCCAGCCGACGATCTTCTGCTCTCGCTCGACCTTCTCCGACTTCGGCTTCAGCTTATTCTGGTAATCCGCATAGGTCAGCGGAGCGCGGTCGCTGCACACCTCGGCTTCCGTCACCTCTGCAATGAACAGCGTATGCGTGCCGAGGTCAACACTGTGCGTCACCTTGCCGCTGAACCGCGCGCAGGTGCTCCAGTTCAGATACGGTACGCCACTTTCGTCTGTCGGCATCGGCAGGCTGTCCAGCTTATCGACGTCGCGACCGCTCTGCATACCGAAGTGCTTAATGGTCTCAAACGAACAGCTGTCATCCAACGCGCTCAACGTAAACCGCCCGCTTTCCTTAATAAGCGCGCAGGTGTAATTCGTATTCAGCACAGAAACCGCCACGCGCACAGGGCTCCCCGCGACCTGCACGCCGGTATTCACAATGCAGGCGTTCGCCTTTTCCCCCGCTTTTGTCGCCAACAAAAACACGCCGTATGTCAAATTATAAAACGCTTTGTTATTCATTTTGCTCCTCCTATCAAAATAATAATAATAATTACTATTTTCATAATAACGGATAGAAAGCAAAAAGTCAAGCGTTATTTTCGGTGTATGCAAAAAGGAACGGTGTACAAACCGTTCCTTTTTCAAATCTTATTTCACGCTTTCCGAATCGCTCACATACGGTGCGGCATGTTCTCTTTCGAGCCTGCGGAACATTCTCACAAGCACGACAACGGCGATGGTACCGAGGATCAGCTCTGCGACGAACTGCGCATACGCGAGGCCGTACAGCGGGAACAGCCAATTCAGCACAAACAACGCGGGAATCTCCAGCACGATCTTGCGCACAACAGCGAATATGAACGATTTCATACCCATACCGCACGACTGGAACACGCCTAGCGCGAGGAAATCGATGCACAAGAACGGCAGTGCAAAGCAGAAGCCACGCAGGAACGCCGCGCCGTACGCAACGATGCTCTCGTTCTTCATGAACATGGAGATAATCGGCTCCGCCGCAACCACGAACGTCAGCATCACGGCCAGAATAAAGCCAAGCGAAATTTTCGCCGTAAATGTAAACGTTTTTTTCATGCGCTTGATATTGCCGCTCGCGTAGTTATAACTGATCAGCGGCATAATGCCCTGCGAAAAGCCCATTGCAATCTGGAACGGCACCATGTTGACGCGCTGCGCGATGCCCATGGCCGCCACCGGATCAGAGCCATACGCGGACGTAAAGTTGTTGAGAATGGTCATGCCGGTCACATTCAAAAGGTTCTGGATGGAAGCCGGGATGCCCACGCCGCACACGCCCTTGACAATCTGTTTCGATGGGCGGAACATGGAGGGCTTGATGCACACGTACGTCTTGCCGCGCTTCACGAACAGCAGCACGAAGAAGTAGAGACACGCAACCGTGTTGGAAAGGCAGGTCGCGCAGCCCGCGCCCGCTGCGCCGAGGTTCAGACCCCACGGCAGAATGAAAATCGGGTCCAGCACAATGTTCAGCAGGCAGCCGCACATGGTGCCGATGCTCGCGTGCAGCGAAGAGCCCTCCGCGCGCACAAGGTACGCCAGCACGACATTCAGAATGGACGGCGCGGAGCCGAGCAGCACAGTCCAGAACAAATAATCCGCCGTTGCCTGCATCGTTTCGGCATTCGCGCCGAGCATCACCAAGATCGGCGACTGCAATACGCCGTACAGCAAAGAAAACAGCAGGCTGCAAATCAAAGACGCGTAAAATCCGAACGCCGAGCTGCGGTACACGGTATCGTAATCCTTACGTCCGAGTGCGCGGCTCATCATGCTGGAGCTGCCGATGCCGAACAGGTTGTTGACGGCATTAAACGCCAGCAGAAGCGGTGCCGCCAGCGTAACAGCGGCGTTCTGCACCGGGTCGTTCATCATGCCGACAAAGAACGTATCGGCAAGGCTATAAATGACCATCACAAGCGAGCTGATGACCGACGGCACCGAAAGCGTTATGACCGCCTTCGGGATCGGCATCGATTCAAATAGCTCTGTTTTGGAATTATCCATTTCTCCCTATCCTTTCCGTTCTTATCACGCAAGGCTGTCCAAAAGCAGCTTGCAGCAGCCGTAAATGCCGGCGTCGTTGCCGAGCACGGCCAAGTTGAACCGAACGTCGGTGCTCGGGTAAAATACGTATTTCAAGAAGCCTTTCTTCGCACCTTCTACGAGCATCTCGCCCGCTTTCGAGACACCGCCGCCGATGACGACGACCTCGGGGTCTGCCACCGTGCACACGGCAGAGATGGTGTAGCCGAACGCATCGTACACATTCTCTAAGATTGCGTTTGCCGCGCTGTCTCCGTTTTTAGCGGCATCGAACACGTCTTTTGTTGTGAGCTTCTCGACACTCCGCAAAGCGCTTTCTCCCTCGTGTTCGGCAAGGTATTTTCGCGCCAGTCTCGCAATACCCGAGGCCGAAACGTACTGCTGCACGCAGCCGCGGCGGCCGCACGCGCACGTCTCCGTCTCCGCGGGGTTGATCGTCATGTGGCCGAACTCACCCGCCGCACCGTTTGCGCCTGCCACCATGCGTCCATCCGAAATGACCGCGCCGCCGACGCCCGTGCCGAGCGTGATGAATACCACGTTCTCGCTGCCACGGCCGCCGCCTTTCCAGGCTTCACCCATCGCCGCAGCATTCGCGTCGTTCACGACCACGACCGGAAGCCCTACGGTCTCTTCCAGCGCCGTGCGCACATCAAATACGCCCCAGCCGAGGTTCACGCAGCGGTGCACCACACCGTCCGCCGTCACCGGCCCGGGGATGCCCGCGCCCACGCCCAAAATGCCGTCTGCGGGGATGTTGTGCTTTTCTCTGCACTTTTGAATTTCCGCCGCAATGTCACGCAGCACCGCCGTGCCGTCGCCCTCAATCACGGTCGGAATCTCCCACTTTTCAAGCAAAGTGCCGTCTTCCTCAAATAAACCAAGCTTCACCGTCGTACCGCCGATGTCGGCGCCGATGACATACTTTTTGTTTTCCATTTTTGTAACTCCTCTCCGCGCGCGGTTTCCCACGCATTTAACACGCGTCTGTATAAATTCCCTTTCGGTCCAAGCCGTAAATCTATTAGTAATATAGTATACCATATTTCGCCGCCGATTGCAAAGGAAACTATGGAAAACTCCGTCTTTTAGCAACCGCCTTGCAAACAGGGGAAATTTGTGGTATTCTTTAACGTATAACCCAAACGGCCGCCTGCCGATGTACCGCCATTACGCGGCCGCTGTGACCAAATAGCCCGGGAATCCCCCGGCGGCGCAGCGTTCTTCCGAAAACGGACAGAGGCAGACGGCAACATAGTCAATATAGATTCTTTCTCGCGTATTCTGCGCAGCGCACGTTTGCGTAAAACCCAGGAGCGCCGGAGAACCTTTTGCGCTCCGTAAAAAGAAAGGATTGAACAAAAATGGAGGGAACTTCTTCCAAAAAAGAAAGCAAAGTCAAGGTGTATCTGCACCGCTACTTTATCGATGCCATGAGCGCCATGGCACAGGGGCTTTTTGCTTCCCTGCTCATCGGCACCATCATTTCCACGCTCGGCACACAGCTTAACATTCCGCTGCTCGATGAGATTGGCGGGTATGCAAAGTCCGCAGCCGGTCCCGCTATGGCGGTCGCCATCGGCTACGCGCTGCAGGCGCCCCCGCTCGTACTGTTCTCGCTCGTCGCAGTCGGCGGCGCGGCAAACACGCTCGGCGGCGCAGGCGGTCCTCTCGCGGTGCTCGTGCTCGCTATCATCGCGGCAGAGCTCGGTAAGCTCGTCAGCAAAAAGACGAAGGTAGACATCATCGTCACGCCGCTCGTCACCATTTTTTCGGGCTGCGGCCTTGCGTACTTATTCGCGCCGTACATCGGCACGGCGGCTTCCAGCGTGGGCAACCTTATCATGTGGGCAACCACCCAGCAGCCGTTCCTCATGGGCATTCTCGTTTCCGTCATCGTCGGCGTTGCATTGACGCTGCCGATTTCCAGCGCGGCCATCTGCGCGGCGCTCGGTTTAACGGGCCTTGCGGGCGGCGCAGCCGTTGCAGGCTGCTGTGCGCAGATGATCGGCTTTGCGGTCATCAGCTTCCGCGATAACGGCTGGGGCGGCTTCTTTGCGCAGGGCATCGGCACTTCCATGCTGCAGGTGCCGAACATCATCAAGAACCCGCGCATCTGGCTTGCGCCTACGCTTGCTTCCGCTGTGACGGGCCCCATCGCGACATGCATTTTCGGCATGCAGATGAACGGCGCACCAATCTCCAGCGGCATGGGTACCTGCGGCCTTGTGGGGCAGATCGGCGTTTATACCGGCTGGCTGAACGACATCACTGCCGGCGCCAAAACAGCCGTCACCGCTATGGACTGGCTGGGCCTTGTGCTCATCTGCTTCGTGCTCCCGGCTGTGCTTTCTTTTGTCTTTGACCTCATCTTCCGCAAGATCGGCTGGGTCAAGGACGGCGACATGAAGATCGACGCATAAAAATCTCCGTTTTCCGGCAAACGCCTAAGGCTGAAACGCTTTAGGCGTTTTTCATTGTGCTATGTGCGGTACTGCACGACGTTTTTCTTGTACGGAATTACCCTTGTTTTTCCGTCCTTTCGCCCGTATAATCAAATAGAAAAGTCTATTCTCGATTTGGGAGGTACAAAATGCAGTTTCAATATCTTGGCACCGCCGCCGCAGAGGGCTGGCCTGCCGTATTCTGCCGCTGCAAATATTGCTTAGAGGCGCAGCGCCTCGGCGGCAAAAACATCCGCACACGCTCGCAGGCTATCGTCAACGACGATCTTCTGCTCGACCTGCCGCCGGATACCTACATGCACAAGCTCATGAATCATCTCGATCTCAGCCGTGTGAAGTATCTGTTCGTCACGCACTTTCACATGGATCATTTCTACCCGCAGGAGCTCACCGTGCGCGGCTCCGTTTACAGCCTTGAGATGATCAGCCCCGAGCTTGAAATCTACTGCGCACAGGAGACCTACGATTATTTCCGCCGCTGTGCCGATTGGGAAATTGACGAAAAAAGCGACAGCGCCATGCACTGGCACATCTTAAAGCCGTTTGAGACCGTGGAAGCCGGTCCCTACCGCGTAACGCCGCTGCCCGCAAACCACATGAACCCCTCGCACCAGCCGTTCGTGTACCACATTGTCGATACACGCGAGGATAAATCTGTCTTCTATATGCACGACAGCGGCTACTATTTTCCAGAGGTGTGGGATTACCTCAAGGCGCAGAAAAAGCCCGCCGATCTTTTCAGCTTCGACACTACGCTCGGCTATGAAGACTGCGGCTTTAAAAGCACGCACATGGGCGCGCCGGAGGTCATCCGCCTCAAGGAGGAGCTCGAAGCGCTCGGTATTATTGACAAACACACGCACTGCGTGATGAACCACTTCTCGCACAACGGTCATCTTCTGTATGACGAGCTTGTGGAGCTTGCCGCGCCGCACGACATCGAAATATCCTACGACGGCATGAAACTGACACTTTAAACTCTACTTGCATGCAAAAAGCGGAGACGCCCCGGTTTTTAAGGGCATCTCCGCTTCTTTCTTTATGGCAATAACAGGAACAAGTAATATAAAAACTCACTGATTGTACTTTTGTGGCAACAACTATTGCCCTTTTTAAAAATCCGTTCAGTCAATTTCGCTTCTCGTTATATCAAATTTGCATACAATTATATAATTCTGTATATTCAGGCGCTTTCCGGTCGAATTCTTGTAAAAAAGAAAAACGACAGAGCAACCCCTGCCGTCTTCATAGCGCATGTTGTTTTCCGTTTACTTGCAGCGGCGCACAGCTTCTTCAATCTTCGGGAGAAGCTCTTCCTTATTCGCGTCCTTCGTGTACTTAAAGATAGCGGCAACAATCTCCGGAATATCGGAAGCCTTGTAGTGCTCAGTCGTAGCAATCTGCAAACCGGCATATTCATTGCGGGTCAGCAAAGGCGCAAAGCGGCGGGCATTCTTTCTGCCGGGGCCGTCGTTGATGAAAGCTGCAATGAACTGGTAACCGATCAGATTGTTGATGATAACGTGGAAGGAATTCTTCGCAAACAGCGGATTCTCCGGGTCACGCAGCGCAATCTCCATGATCTCTGCGCGGTTCAACGGACGGCCGGCCTCCCAAAGGAGCTGCATCATCGCAAATTCGGAATTCGTTAAACGGATATATGGCTTTTTTCTTTTCATGCTATATCCTCCTGACAATTTTCATATTCCATATTGTTTCAACTAATTCTGTCGAAAGTAATATCAGTATATTTTTATTTTTGCAATTTGTCAAGGGATTTGGAATAAAAAAACTACTGATGAGGCAGTTTTTTCAAAAAATTCACATTTTAGAAATAAAAAGAAGACCGGCAGCGCATTTTACCTACCGATCTTCTGTATTTTACGCCTTTTTACGCGTCGTTTTCAATAAACAGCGTCTTAAAATACGGCAGTTCCTCTGCCCATGCGCAGAACACGTGCCACTCGTCCAGCTTGTGGTGGCAGCGCGCAAAATACATGTTCGCAATGTTCTCGTAGTTCATGGTACAGGTGCGCATCTGGTTGTAGCTCGAAGGCAAAAGCTGAATGAGGCTGTACCAAAGGTCTTTGTCCTTCGTCTCCACAAATTCCACGCGCAGCTTTTCCAGCACGCCAATGGTTTGCATCAGGCTCTCCTTTGCCGCGGGCACCATACGGTCACAGCTGAAGTCCGCTTCTTCAAACGTCTTCGCCTGAATTTTGTGCATCGTGCTCGTGGAGTTCGCCACGGTGCCCACCTTATACGTGTCGAATTCCTTCCACCAGTAGATCGGCGCGGTGAGGTCGACCGAAACGAAGATCTGTCGGATGAATTTGCGGTGATCCGTACCCGCCTTGCACAGACGTTTTGCAAGGCTCAGGTCGTTTTCGCCGAAAACGAACGTGCCGTCCGGCTCGGTGTGGCTGTCCATGCGGCCCCAGCTGTTCATGGGGTTGCGTGCGCCTCTGATGGCGTTTTCAAAGTTCATGACGCTTGTACGTTCGATCTTAATCATGTCGTTCAACCTTTCGTATTCAAATTATTTGTGGTACTTCGTGCCCGCGTTGATGGAAAACGCGCGGTACAGCTGCTCGCACAGCATAACGCGTGCCAGCTGGTGCGGAAACGTCATCGGCGACATGGAAATGCGCTTCGAGCCCTGCTTCACGCTGTCGTCCAGCCCGTGTGACGAACCGATGACGAACGCTAAGCTGCTCTCCCCGTTTACGGCCGCCGTGTCGATCTGCTGCGCGAGCTGCGTGGAGGAGACAAGCTTGCCCTCAATGCACAGCGTGTAAAGTGCGCTGCGCCCCGCCGCCGCCAAAATCGCCTTCGCTTCCTCGCCGAGCGCCTTTGCAATCTCCGCCGCATTCGGATCCTGCGGCAGGCGCGCTTCGTTCAGTTCGATGATCTGGAACCGGCAGAATGCGGAAAGTCGCTTTGCGTATTCCTGCACGGCGTCACGCCAATATTTTTCTTTGAGCTTACCGATGCAAATCAGCTTTACCTCCAGCATATTGTCTCCCTATGTTAAAATGTGATGGCGCCGCCGGTCAGGTTTTCGATCGGCGCGACCTGCAATATGTAGTCCTCCGCATTCTCCACGCCCGCCATCTGCATGCCGCAGACGGCGGTCTGCCGCGCAATGTCCGGCGTGTTGTTCTCGCGGCTCAAATGCGCCAGCAAAAAGTGCTTTGTGCCGTCTTCAAAAAGCTCCGGCAGCAGGTCGGCGCACGCGGTGTTTGAGAGATGCCCGAAGTCCGATAAAATGCGCCGCTTTAAGCTGTACGGGTACGGCCCCGTGCGCAGCATACCGATATCGTGGTTCGATTCGATGACCGCAAGATCTGTGCCGTGCAGGTTCTCTTCCACCTCCGGCGTGATGTGTCCAATGTCCGTCGCGACCGTGACGGTGTGTCCGTCTTCGGCTTCTATGCGGTAGCCGAAGCTCTCCGCGCAGTCATGCGGCGTGCGGAACGCGTTTACGTGCATTCCGGCGAGCTCTAACGTGTCTTCAATCGTGTAGGCGGGATATTTGTCGTTTAAAATTCCCATCGATTCCAAGGCCCCCAGCGTGCCCTTAGAGGCAAACACGGGAATATGGTATTTGGAAGCGAACACACGCAGACCGCTGATGTGGTCGCTGTGCTCGTGCGTAATGAGGATGCCCTGCACGGAAAGCGGGTCTATACCGCAGCGCTGCATGACAGTCGTCACTTGCTTGCAACTACGTCCGATATCCACCAAAATGCCCGAAGATTTTGAACCGATATAATAACTGTTTCCCGTGCTGCCGCTGAACAGCGGGCAAAGCTCTGCCATTTGCACCCTCCCTGTTTTCATAAAAAACGCCCTGACAAGGTTTTGTCGGGGCGAAACGGTCTGTATACGGTTTTAACCGATCTTTGCGGTATCGCTGTTTGTGGGATCGAGCATCAAATACATGTCCGCGCCAAGGCCGACGAACTTCTCCACGATGTCCTCATAGCCGCGCTGAATGTGCTCAATGTCCTCAATCTTCGTCACGCCATGCGCAGCAAGACCGGCAATGATCATCGCCGCGCCCGCACGCAGGTCAGTCGCACGCACCGGTGCACCCTTCAGGTATTCCACGCCCTCAATAATGGCGCTCTTGCCCTCTACGGTGATCTGTGCGCCCATGCGCTTCAACTCTTCCACATAGCGGAAACGGTTTTCCCACACGCTCTCATTTAAAATACTCGTGCCCTGCGCAATGGAGAGCAGCGCCGCGATCTGCGGCTGCATGTCCGTCGGGAAGCCCGGGTGCGGCATCGTTTTCACGTTGCACTTACTCAGCGGGCCGTCGCAGCGCACGCGCACCGCGTCGTCATATTCCACAACCGTCACACCCATCTCCATCAGCTTCGCCGTGATGGATTCCAGGTGCTTCGGCGTCACGTTTTTCACAAGCACATCGCCGCGCGTTGCAGCCGCAGCCGCCATGTACGTGCCGGCTTCAATCTGGTCCGGAATAATCGAATACGTAATGCCCTTCAAATGCTCCACGCCGCGAATCTTGATAACGTCCGTACCGGCGCCGCTAATGTTCGCACCCATGGAGTTTAAGAAGTTAGCAAGATCGACCACGTGCGGTTCGCGCGCGGCATTCTCAATAACCGTAAGGCCCTTTGCCTTTACGGCTGCAAGGATAATATTCATCGTTGCACCGACGGTGACCATGTCAAGGTAAATGTGCGCACCGCGCAGCTCCTTTGCGGAGACCTCGATCATGCCGTCGTTGAGGCTGTACGTGCAGCCCAGCGCCTTAAAGCCCTTAATGTGCTGGTCAATGGGACGCACGCCGAAATCGCAGCCGCCGGGAAGCGGCACAATGGCCTTGGAGCAGCGGCCGAGCAAAGCGCCGATATTGTAGTAAGAGCCGCGCATTTTGCGGCCCAACTCGCTCGGCACCACGTTCGTGTGGATGGTGGTCGGGTCGATCTCCACGGTATTCTTGCCGAGCCAGCGCACAGTCGCACCCATCTCGGTCAGGATGCGTGCACTGAGCTTCACATCGGAAATGTTCGGTACGTTCTCTATACGGCAGGGAGATTCCGCCATGGCTACGGCCGGAATGATCGCCACAGCCGCGTTTTTCGCGCCGCTGATGACAACCTCACCGTGCAGGCGCTTTCCGCCCTTGATGATAAATTTATCCACTGTAATTTTCCTTTCTGCGGGCGCGGCATATCCTCGGCAGTCAAAGGCACACTGCCTGCCGCCACACAGCGCCGCAACGCGCTGCACGAAGTAGGATCTTTCGTTATGCCCGCCGGTCCGTGACCGACTGATTTATTCCTGAAACGGGCTGCCGCCGATTGGGCAGCTACACAGCGCGGGTACGAAAAAAGCCCAATGCCGTGCGCAAAAAACTAAGGCAGTCTAAAACAAAACATACACTGCCGCATCTATTTAAAGAAAAAGTGATCGCAAAATATAGTATGACCAGTAAACATAATAATACACAATGGAAAAATTGTCAAGAAGCCACAGGCTATTTGGAAGTTTTTTCCAAGATTATGTAAACGAAAAGTGCCAAACCCGGCCGTTTGCGCGCCTTCTTCTGTATAGGTACTGCGCTTTACACTTACTTTTTCTTAAAGGAGATCGTAGATTCCGTGCCGTTTCGGATGCGCTTAATATTCGCGCGGTGCTTGATGATAACGGTAGCACCGATCAGTGTCGCCACAAGTGTTGCCATTACAACGTAAAGCACCGGCAGCCCGCCCACGCAGCAGTCCACAAAATACGTCATGCAGAACGTCACAACGGGATAGATCGCCGCCGCCGTAATAGACGAAAGCGAGACCATGCGCTTTTTCAGGAACACCAAAAGGAACACCGCAAAGCAAATGAGGAACACGCGCCAGTCGAGCAAAAGCATCATCGCAGCCGTGGTCACAACGCCCTTGCCGCCGCGGAAGCCGAAGTACAGCGGGTACATGTGGCCGATCATGCAGCAAAAGCCCGCCGCATACATGCCAAGGCGCGCCATTTCGGGGTCTACGCTGTTTGCAACGCACGCGTGCTTTACAAGAAAATAGCCGACCAAAACGCTCGCAACACACTTGCAGAAATCGAGCAGAAACGTCAGCGCAGAGGCTTTTTTGCCCGCCACGCGCAGCACGTTCGTTGCGCCCGCGTTGCCGCTGCCGTGCGCGCGCACATCTTCATGCGCAAACGCTTTGGTCAGCAAAATGGCAAAGCTGATACTGCCAAGCAGATACCCCACAAGCGCCGAAAGCAGCAGCGGTAAAATTAAAGAACCGAAATTTTCCATGTAGATCAAGTCCTTCCCCGTCAGTCTGCCTTATCGCCGCGCTCACGCACAATCATGCGCACCGGCGTGCCCTCTAAGCTGAAGATCTCGCGGATGCGGTTCTCCAGATAGCGCTGGTACGAGAAGTGGAAAAGCTCTTTGGAATTGACAAAGCAAATGAACGTAGGCGGTCTGGTAGAAGCCTGCGTCATGTAGTAGATCTTCAGGCGCTTGCCCTTATCGGTCGGCGGCTGTACGCGTGCCGTTGCCTGTGCCAGAATGTCGTTCAAGGTGCCGGTCGTAATGCGCATCGCGTTGCTGGAAGCAACCTTGTGGATGAGTTCAAACAAGCGGTCAAGTCGCTGACCGGTCTGCGCGGAGATGAAAATGATCGGCGCGTAGGACATAAAGGAAAAGTCCTTTTCAAGCTTCGTCTTATATTCCTGCATGGTTTTGTCGTCTTTTTCAACGGCGTCCCACTTGTTGACCGCGATGATGCAGCCCTTGCCCGCTTCGTGCGCGATGCCGGCAACCTTGGAGTCCTGCTCCGTAAAACCGACCGTGGCATCGATGAGGATGACGCACACGTCTGCCCTGTCCACCGCCATTTCGGCGCGCAGGTTGCTGTAATGCTCAATGGAATCCTCCACCTTGCTCTTGCGGCGCAGGCCGGCAGTATCGATGAACGTAAATACGCCGTACTTGTTTTCGATGGTGGTATCCACCGCGTCGCGCGTCGTACCCGCAATATTGGAAACGATGCAGCGGTTTTCGCCGGAAACGCGGTTCACAAGGGAAGATTTGCCGACGTTCGGCTTACCGATGACGGCGACCTTGATGATCTCGCCCTCGTCCTCCTCTTCCTTTTCCTCCGGCAGATGCTCGAGGACGGCATCCAACAGGTCGCCCGTGCCGTGTCCGTGCACGGAAGACACCTGAATGGGGTCGCCGAGGCCGAGGTTATAAAACTCATAAAAATCCGCCGGCGGGTCGCCCAGCGTATCGCACTTATTGACGCACACGATGACCGGCACATTGCTGCGCTGGAGCATCTGTGCGATGTTGAGGTCCGTTGCGACCATGCCGGTGCGCACATCGGTCACGAAAATGATGCAGTCCGCAGAATCAATGGCAATCTGCGCCTGCGTGCGCATCTGGGACAAAATAATATCCTTCGATTCCGGCTCGATGCCGCCCGTATCTACCAGTGAAAACTTTCTGTTTTTCCATTCACACTCGCCGAAAATGCGGTCACGCGTCACGCCCGGCGTGTCCTCCACGATGGAAAGGCGCTGCCCGATCAGCTTGTTGAACAGCGTGGATTTACCGACGTTCGGTCGGCCCACGATGGCTACAATAGGTCTTGACATACGGTTTTCCTCCTTCTTTTTTCCTTACTCCGCAGTGCCCAAAATGTCCTTGAGCTCGCCTGCGGCGTCTTTATGCATTCTGTAAGCCGGCACACCCAGCTTTTCGCTGAGCTGCTGCACGGTCATATCGTCTAAGAAAATATCTTCGTCCGCCATAAGCATGGACGGTGCAAGCAAAATTGCGTCGCCAAGGTTTTCGCGGCTCAAGCGGTTCACAAGGTCACGCCCCGTGAGCAGCCCGGTCACGTTGACCGTACCGCCAAAGAAATCGTTGTGCACAGGCACAAGGTTGATCTCGAGCCCCGGGAATTTTTCGCGCGCAAAGTCCATCACATGCTCCATAAACGCATACACGCCTTCGCCCGTCGGGATCGTCACGCGGCGCTTTATGTCGCGCTCCGGCTCGTCTTCAACCGCCCAGGAAAATTCTTCTTCTAAGTCGCGCAGCATACCCACGCCGTTTTCAATCTGCGGGAAGTCCTCGTAAAATTCATACGGCGGCAGCTCGCGCTTTGCAATGAGGTAGAACTCGTCGCTCGGGAACACGGTTCTCGAGCCGCGCTCTACCTTGAATTTATCGCCCCACCGCTCCAAAATCTCGATCGCCGCGCGCGCCGTATCCTTGTTAAACGTCTCCAGAGGATACAGCCCCTCGCGGTAGCGCGTCACGCCGACCGGCACGCAGGCGACGCTCTGTAAGCTCTCGCCGAGCGCGTACATTTCGGAAAGCGTAAATTCCAGCTCCTCGCCGTCATTCAGCCCCGGGCACAGCACAATCTGACAATTCAGCTTGATGTTGTGCTCCGCCAGCTTGCGCACAAAACGCAGCGCGTCGCCCGCAAAGCGGTTGTGCATCATCTTGCAGCGCAGCGTGGGATTCATCGTATGCACGGAAATATTAATGGGGCTGATGCGCATTTCAATGATACGGTCGATCTCGCGCTCATCAATGTTCGTCAGCGTGATGTAGTTGCCGAACAAAAACGAAAGGCGGTCATCATCATCCTTAAAATAGAGCGTTTCGCGCATGCCGGGCGGCAGCTGGTCAATGAAGCAGAACACGCACTTGTTGCGGCAGGAGCGCTGCCTGTCCATAAGATACGTTTCAAACGCAAGGCCCAGTGCGCCGTACTGCGGCTTTACGAATTTCTCTTCGCGCCGCTCGCCCTCCGCCGTTTCGTATACCACATGCAGATGGGTGTTCGTCTCGTAAAAACGGAAATCGAGAATATCCGTGATGTCATGCCCATTGATTGAAATAAGCTTATCGTGCGGCTTTATGCCTGCCCGCTCGGCAAGGCTGTTTTTATCCACGCCGAAAATTTCAACTGCCACAGCTTTTCTCCCTTCCGTTTTGAGGTAGTATGCGCGAAATTTGCCGCTGTTTTACGGCTCGGCACCAAAAAATGCCGACAAAACAATAGAGAAGGAGCACGCAAATGCCCCTTCTCTATCTGGCACAATTATTGTTTCAGGCAAAATTATGCTTCCTTCTTAACAACTTCTCTGCCGTTGTAGTAACCGCAGTTACCGCAAACCCTGTGAGGTGTCTTATACTCTCCGCACTGCGGGCATTTCATAAGGGCAGGAGCGCTAAGCTTCCACACGTTAGAACGTCTCTTATTCTGTCTGGCACTGGACACTTTTCTCTTGGGTACCGCCATCGTCAGCACCTCCTTATATTAAACTAAAACTTTGGTTATCTGGAATTATTGTAGCAGCTGCCGCAGAGCCTCCAGACGGGGATCTGTCTGCTGCTTTGCACAGGCGCAGTCGCCTTCGTTCAGGTTTTTGCCGCAAGTGGGGCAAAGCCCTTTGCAGTCTTCCTTACAAAGGAATTTCGTCGGCGTCAAAAGGATGATATCGGAATAAATCAGCTCGTCCAAATCCAGCTCATCGCCTTCAATCACGATATAATCTTCAAAATCCTCTTCATCATTCAGCTTGTTCACAATCACGTGAGAAATGTTGTGACAAAGCTCTTTACGCGTCAACGTCAAGCACCTGTTGCACGGCATCGAATACGCATAGCGCACCTCCACGTTCAGCTCCGCACTGGAAGCGAACGAACGGATGCTGCCCTTGACCTGAACCGGCGTGACAAACGGCTTACAGCCGTCAATCTCCACCTCCGACAGATCGACCGTATAATCGATCGCCTGTGAAATATCCTCTCCCGAGAAATATTTTTTCAAATCGATAAGCATAGTTTTTCCTCATACCGTACTTGATATATTATAAATACCACGCGCGGTTTTGTCAAGAAAAATTTGAAAATTCGGCATTATGCCGCGAAAAAAAGTGTTCGGCGGGTCGTTTCCGCCGAAACACTGTTGCTTTTTTCGTTTTTGCACTGCTTTTCGTTACTGTTTCGGGCGGTGCAAAGGCTTTTTGAGGCCGAAATTACTTCGCGACAAATTCACGAACGGAAGCCGGCAGTTCCTCTGCGTCAGCAGAAATGAGCAGGCAGATGTTCACGTTGGAAGATTCGCTGAGCGTCTTGAGCTTCGCGGTAAGCGGCTCAACTTCCTCAACGCCCTTGCCGGTGATCTTCAGGGTGGAATCAACGAAAACGTCCGTCACATCGTAGTTTGCAGCGCAGATGCCGCTGACAAAGCCTACAAGTGCGTCCAGACCCTCAATGCCGTAAGCGTCGGAGTCAACAAGACGTGCCTTGTGGGAAATATCGTAAGTAAGCTTAAGGCCCTTTTCGATAACAACAACGTTGCCGTTGGAGTTCTGAACCGCTTCGTTTGCAAGCTCGATGAGCTTCTTGGTTTTGCCGGAGCCTTTTTTGCCGATTAAAAGAGTGATCATAGTGAAGTCCTCCTGTGTATTTTTTCCGCAGGTGCGGATTTACGCCTTTTTATTTGGAAAGTCTTGCTTCCAGTGCTTCTTTTTCGCCTTCGTAACCCGGCTTGCCGAGCAGAGCAAACATGTTCTTCTTATAGCTTTCAACGCCCGGCTGGTTGAACGGGTTCACGCCGAGGAGATAGCCGGAGATGGCGCAGGCCTTCTCGAAGAAGTAGATGATCTGGCCGAGGGTATCCTCGGAGAAATCGGGAGCGGAGATCACAACGTTCGGCACGCCGCCGTCGTTGTGTGCCAGCACGGTGCCCTCAAACGCCTTGCGGTTGATATACGCCATGCTCTTGCCCTCGAGGAAATTGAGGCCGTCTACGTTTGCCGGGTCGTTGCCGATGACAACTTCGCGCTTCGGCTTCTCAAACAGCATCACGGTCTCAAAGAGGCTGCGTCTGCCGTCCTGAATGTACTGACCCATGGAGTGCAGGTCTGTGGAGAAGACAACGGATGCCGGGAACAGGCCCTTGCCGTCCTTGCCCTCGCTCTCGCCGTACAGCTGCTTCCACCACTCGTTCATGAGCGTGTAGCACGGCTCGTAGCTGACCATCACTTCGGTCGTCTTGCCCTTATTGTAAAGAATGTTGCGAATGGCAGCATACTTGTAGCAATCGTTTTCTTCCATGTTCGGGTTGTTGTAGGCAGCCTGTGCCTTCTGTGCGCCCGCCATGAGTGCGTCGATATCCGCACCGGCCACAGCGATGGGCAGCAGACCCACAGCGGTGAGAACGGAGTAACGGCCGCCGACATCATCCGGTACAACGAAGGTCTCGTAGCCTTCTTCGTCCGCAAGGTGCTTCAACGTGCCGCGCGCCTTATCGGTCGTGCAGAAAATACGCTTCTTTGCTTCTTCCTTGCCGTACTTCTTCTCGAGGATCTCGCGGAAAACACGGAACGCGATAGCCGGCTCTGTGGTGGTGCCGGACTTGGAAATCATGTTGATGGAAATATCCTTGCCCTCGCAGATCTCAACCAGCTCCGCCAGCGCGGTGGAAGAAATACTGTTGCCGGTGAAATAGATGTCCGGCGTATCTTTCTTCAGTGCATTGTAGTGCTCGCTCTTGAGGAACTCGATTGCTGCGCGTGCACCGAGGTAGGAGCCGCCGATGCCGATGACGATAAACACATCCGTGTTCTTCTTGATGCGCTCCGCAGCCGCCTTGATGCGTGCAAATTCCTCTTTATCGTAATTGGTGGGCAGGTCCACCCAGCCGAGGAAATCATTTCCCGGACCCTTGCCGGATGCCAGAAGCGCATGTGCACTCTCAACCTGAGAAGCCATTGCAGCGTATTCGTGCTCGCCGATAAAGCCCTTCAAGTATCCGCATTCCAATTTCAATGCCATTTCTATTGCCTCCTATTTGCATGATGATGCTTTTGCACGTGTGAAACCGTTTTCACAGTCCCACTTTATGCAAGGTACACCACAAGTCAAATCTATGTGCTTTCATCATACAATAATTTGACGCATTTTGCAAGTGCACAACGCGGATTTCATGAAAAGTTAACGAAGGTTTTTTTGCAAATCAGATTTCACGCCGCTTATGCTGCGAAAAAACAAGCCAAAAAATATTGCAATGCGGAAGAAAATGTGATGGCGGGCGCTTCGGTTTTCGCCGTGATTTTGAGCGACTGCACCGTGTCGCCGTTCAGCGCGACCTCCGCCGTACCGAGCACATTCCCCGGTTCTACCGGCGCAGGAACGTTTTCCGGCAAAATGAGCTTTATCCCGATCTCCGCGTCGCCCGAGGCTGTTAAAACGCCGCTTGGAGCTTCACACTCAAGCGAAACGGCGCTCACCATGCCGCCCGTAACGGGCAGCTCGGGCAGTTCCGGGAGCTCCGGTGTCGTCAGCTTCCAGTTTACAAAACCGTAGTCGAGCAGCGAAGACGCGGCCGAAAAGCGGTCTTTCGTATTTTCCGCACCGAGCACTACCGCAATGAGCCGCATACCGTTTCGCTCTGCCGCAGCCGAAATGCAGCTGCCCGCCGCACTTGTCGTGCCGGTTTTCAGCCCCAAAATGCCGTCATACGTGCGCACGAGCTTATTTGTGTTCACAAGCTGCGTCTGCCCGTCACGCACATAATCAATCCAGATGAGCGTGTAATCAAATATTTTCTCGTGCTGCATCAACGCGCGGCTCATCACCGCCACATCATAAGCGCTCGTAATGTGCCCATCTTCGTCAAGACCGTTGCAGTTTTTAAAAACGGTGTCGTTCATGCCTAACTCCGCCGCGCGGGCGTTCATGCGCTCCACAAATGCGTCCTCGCTGCCCGCGACTGCCTCCGCCAAAACGACCGCCGCGTCGTTCGCGCTCATCACCACGCACGCTTTGATGAGGTCGTCTACGGTCATCTGCTCGCCCTCCTTGAGCCAAATGTCCGAGCCGCCCATGCCCGCCGCGTGCGCCGAGGCCGTGAGCACATCGTCCAGATGCAGCGTGCCTGCATCGATTGCCTCAAATACGAGCAAAAGCGTCATCACCTTCGTGATGGACGCACAAGGTCGCTGCACATGGGCAGACTTTTCGTATAACACCTGACCCGTGGAGGCTTCCATCAGCACCAAAGCCTGCGCGGGGAAATCCGGCGTCTCGGCACGCGCAAGCGGACAGAACACACCGATCAGCAATACAGCAGCCAAACAGAAGCCAAGAAAATGTCTTTTCATAAGTAAACACCCCCGCACCAAAAGATATGCGGGAGTGTCCTTCAATCATTCTATTAAATTTCACCGGCGCACCGGGATGCCGTTTTCCGCAAGGTAACCCTTGAGTTCCGGTATGCCGATCTCGCGGAAGTGGAAAAGTGATGCCGCCAAAACCGCGTCCGCCTTACCCTTTGTAAACGCGTCCTTAAAGTGCTCCATCTTGCCCGCACCGCCGGATGCAATGACCGGAATGCCCACGCTTTCGGAAACTGCGCGGGTCAGCTCCAGGTCATACCCGGCCTTCGTGCCGTCGCAATCCATGCTCGTCAGCAGAATTTCACCCGCGCCGAGTTTCTCCGCGCGCTTTGCCCATTCTACGGCGTCAATGCCCGTGTCCACGCGGCCGCCGTTTAAATACAGCGTCCAGCCCGCGCCGTTCGGGCGGCGCTTCGCGTCCATCGCCATCACAACGCACTGGCTGCCGAATTTATACGCCGCGTCCGCAATGAGTTGTGGGTTTTTCAGCGCGGCGGAGTTTACCGAAACCTTATCCGCGCCCGCGCGCAGCAGCGCCGTGAAATCCTCTACCGTACGGATGCCGCCGCCCACCGTAAACGGGATAAATATGCTGTTCGCCACGCGGGAAACGATATCCAGCATGATACCGCGCGCATCGGAGGACGCGGTGATGTCGAGCAAAACAAGCTCGTCCGCGCCCTGCCGGTCGTATTCGACGGCAGCCTCCACAGGGTCGCCCGCATCGCGCAAATTCACGAAATTTGTGCCCTTAACAACCCTGCCGTTTTTAAGGTCAAGGCACGGGATAATGCGTTTGGCGTACATTACACGCCCCCCTTTCCCTGCGTCATGGCGGCGAAGTTTTCGAGCAGCTTCAGTCCCAACGCTCCGCTTTTTTCCGGGTGAAATTGACATGCCATGAGGTTATTTTTCTGCACCGCCGCATGAATTTCCACACCGTACTGCGCCGTAGCGGTCACAACGTCCTCTTCGGCCTTTAAATAATACGAGTGCACAAAGTACACATACGGCTCGCCCGTAATGCTTCGGAACAACCCGCCGTCCTTTTTGATTTCAAGCGAATTCCACCCGATATGCGGAATTTTCAGCCCCGGCGCAGCAGGAATACGCAACACCTTACCTTTTAAAAGCGACAGGCCGGAGACGCCCGGGGACTCCTCGCTGCTCTCAAACAGGATTTGCAGCCCTAAACAAATACCCAAAAACGGCTTGCCGGAGGCGACGAACGCTTTAATCGGCGCTTCCAGTTCTCTCCCGCGCAGCTCGTGCATGGCGTCGCCAAATGAACCGACGCCCGGCAGCACGGCGCCGTCGGCTTTCATGAGAATGCTCGGGTCCTGTGTGACTTCGACCTCACAGCCGATATGCATAAGCGCTTTTTCCACGCTGCGGATATTGCCCGCGCCGTAATCTATAATTGCGATCATCCCGTCGCCTCCCTATTACTTTGATTTAGCGTGATAATATAGTATCACATATTGTTTTATCCGTCAACAGGATTTTTCGCTTCCCTCAATCAAAACGACTTTCTTTGATTTTAGGCAAAAAGAAAGCACGCAGAAAAACTGGTCTGCGTGCTTCTATGCTAGCTTGTTTGGTATTTTAAAGGCGTCTTTGTGGACGCCTTTTGGGAGACCCCCTAATTGGGTCTCCCACGAGGGAACAGTCCACTGGACTGTTCCCTCTCCTGTCCTGATTTTATGGCAGGCAAAAGGATTTCGAGCTCTGCGGAGCTCGACCAAGGGTTTCACCCTTGGATTCCACAGCCTTTTGAAAAAGGCTGGCGAAAACTTTTACGTCGCTTCGCTGTGCTTAACTTTGGCTTAATCCAAACCGTCCGCCCAGCCCATGGATCTTTCCACGGCCTTATGCCAGCGTTTCAGCGCTTTTGCTTCGCTGCCTGCTGCCGTTTGCGGGTCATACGCATTTTTAAGCTTCCACACGGTTCTAAGCTCATCCAGCGATTCCCACACACCGACGGCCAACCCCGCCAGCATGGCAGAGCCGAGCGCGGTGGTTTCCAGACACTTCGGCTGTCTCACGGCGCAGTGCAATAAATCTGCCTGATACTGCATCAAAAAACGGCTTCTCGATGCGCCGCCGTCCACGCGCAGCTCGGAAATTTCCGTGCCGCTGCCCGCTTCCATAGCTTTCACGAGGTCATAGCTTTCATACGCAATGCTTTCCAGCACAGCGCGGCAGATGTGCGCCTTAGACGTACCGCGCGTCACGCCGAGCAGTGCGCCCCGCGCATACATATCCCAGTACGGTGCACCAAGCCCTGTAAACGCCGGCACAAACACCGCGCCGCCTGCGTCCTCCACGGTCTCCGCAAGAAGGTCCGCTTCCTGCGGGTTCGCGATAAGCTTCAACTCATCGCGCAGCCATTTGATGGCCGAGCCCGCGTTAAACGCACTGCCCTCAAGCGCATAGGTCGTCTCGCCATTCACGCACCAACCGATCGTCGTAATAAGCCCCCGGTCGGAGAAAACCGGCTTATCACCCGTGTTCATCAGCACAAAGCAACCCGTGCCGTATGTATTTTTCGCCATGCCCTTATCAAAGCAGCACTGTCCGAACAGCGCCGCGTGCTGGTCGCCCGCAATGCCCGCAATCGGAATTTTCCTGCCGAGTATCGTTTCGGAGCACATACCCACAACGCCGGAGGAGTCCACGACTTTCGGCAGCGCGTCACGCGGGATACCGAACACGTTCAGCATTTTCTCGTCCCAATCAAGCTTTTGAATGTCAAACAGCATGGTGCGCGAAGCGTTCGTCACGTCCGTCACATAGCTTTCGCCCTCCGTAAGCGAATAAATGAGCCACGTATCAATGGTACCGAAGCGCAGGCGATGCTCCTTCGCGAGCACTTTGGCCTTCGGCACGTTATCCAAAATCCACTTCATTTTGGTGCCGGAAAAATACGGGTCAATGATGAGTCCCGTCGTTTTATGAATGTACTCCTCAAGTCCCTCGGCTGTTAACCGCTCGCATTCCGGCGCGGTGCGGCGGCACTGCCACACAATGGCGTTGCAGATCGGGATACCCGTCTCGCTGTCCCACGCCACGGTGGTCTCTCTTTGATTCGTGATGCTGATGGCAGCGATGTCCTCCGCGGTGATCTCCGCCTCATGTACCGCCTGCCGCATGGCGTAAAGCTGCGTCTGCAAGATCTCCACGGCATCGTGCTCCACATAGCCGGGCTGCGGGTAAATCTGCGTAAATTCGCGCTGTCCCATGCCCGCAATGCCGCCCAAAGCGTCAAACAACACGGCGCGCGAACTGGTCGTACCCTGGTCAAGCGACAAAATGTATTGACCGATTTTCAAGTTCAAGCCCTCCTTACCAACGGAAGAAATTGAGCCGGTGCTCCTTGCGGTCCTCCTGCTCTCTTGTGTTTGTGATGACTTTATACCGTACCACCCATTTCGGGTCGATATACTCCAAAATCGCCTGCGGCATTTTGTACTGGAACAGATGCCGCTGGTGCTTAAGGCTCTCCACCACACGGAGATGATCCGAAGACTTCACATCCAAGCTGCCGACGATGATGGTGGAATAATCGTTCGGGTTCGTGTATTTGAAGTTGTCGAGAAAATCCGCCCAGTCGGTGTACTCGGTCAGCTTCACGTATTCGCGCGGGACATTGAGACGGATGCGCACCGCACCCGAAACGCGTCCGCCGGTATTCTGCTTTCTGCCGCGCACCACGCCGAAAATAGGACACTCGCAGTGCAGGTCGAGCATATCGATGAGCGCGGCGTACTCCTTCTTAAACGAAATACTGGGGCTTGCGCGGTAAATCTTGCCGCTTTGCAAAATACGCATCACGGCGCCGGACTGATATGTGTCAATAATCATGTTCTGATAAACCCTTTCCCTTAAAAATCGCGGCGATCCCTGCGTCGCTCCGCCCGCTTCAAAAAAACACAGGCGGTTTTTCAAAACCGAAATTCCAATATATGCGGAAATGTTACTTTGTAGCCCAATCGTATAAAAAGCGGTCAAACTCGCCGACCTTGCGCTTATCGGGCTTGATAAGGTAGCGCTTTAAAAGATCCTTTTCGTTTTCCACCGTCCGCTTATAGTATGCGCCCGCAATACCGCCCGCAATGCACGCCACGGTGTCGGTGTCGCACTTCACGCTGAACACATTGCGGATGCAGCTTTCCCAATCCTCGCTTTCCATAAAGCAACGAAACGCAAGCGGCATGGTCCCCTCCGCCGTAGCATCAAACTTCGCCTTCGGCCGGTATGCCCACAGCGGCTTATGCACGGGGTATTCAAACTCTTTGTTAAAGTATTTTTTCAGGTCCTTTTTGCGCTCGCCGTGCAGTGCAAGGTAAATGAGCCCCGCGGTCGCAACGGCGGCTTTCAGGCCCTCTATGTGGTTGTGTGTGCACATGGCGCTGTTTTTCGCTTCTTCCTCCACCTTTTCCAGCGCATCAAAGTGGTAAGCGATGTAGCTGACGCGCATGGCCGCGCCGTTGCCGAAGCTGCCGTAGCCCGTTTCGGCATGTCCGTCCAGCCAGCGCTGAAACATCGTGCCGTATCCCACGTCTCTGTACATACGCCCGAATTTGCCATAAGCCTTTGCATAGCTGACGTCATTTAAAAGCGCGTATTTCGTCGCGATGGTCAGCACCGTATCGTCCGTGAAAAAACAGTTGTTCCCAAAAAGCTCCACCTTTTTATAGTTGAACCCGCTCGGTTTGCTGAATTCAAACCGCGAGCCGGCAATGTCTCCTAAAATCGCACCGGTCAATCGGATCCCTCCATTCCCTGCATGATCGGTTTCAGTATACCATGTTTTTTCTTCTGTTTCCACATATTTTTGTGAAAAAGTTCCGACTTTGAACAGCTTTTTGATTCTTTTGACTTTTTTCGCCGAATACGGTATGATATAGTTTAAGATAAGCTCATAAAGAGGTGTTCAAAATGAGAAACGCAAAACGGCTTTTGGCGGCGCTTCTGCTCGCGGCGGCACTCATCTTTTCCTCGGCATCGTGCGGCGGGCAGACCGAAACGGCGAGCGAAGCGCCTGCCGCCGCGTCTTCCGAACCGCAGCGGGATTACACCGTGCAGATCTCCAAG
The DNA here is from genome assembly GCF_046197855.1 of Hominenteromicrobium mulieris. Lineage (GTDB taxonomy): Bacteria > Bacillota > Clostridia > Oscillospirales > Acutalibacteraceae > Hominenteromicrobium > Hominenteromicrobium mulieris. The sequence continues at coordinate 2,307,842 of NZ_CP173188.1, forward strand.
GACACCCTGCGCCGCACAGGGCTCGACATCACCGCCGCGGCGCACCGGCTGGGGCTTACAAACGTCACCACAAATGATGACGGCTCCTGCACGGTAGAAATGACAAAAGGCGAGCGCGATGCCGTCTGCGCCGCGCTGAAGGAAAGTCTGTACGAGCAGATCATCGCTTTGCCGGAGGACGGCACGTGGCCGTTTATAAAAAGCGTCACGCTTTCCGAAGACGGCCGCAGCGCCGAAATCCTGAGCACCAAAAACCTGTATAAACCGGAGCGCGACAACGCCGCTGCGCAGGCCGTGTACATTCCCGCGCTGCTCTACGCAGCGTTTACGGGCGAGGACGCAGAAAGCTTCACGGTGCACTTCACCGTAAAAGATGAAACGACCGGCGATGTGCTGGGCGCGTTCGATTACCCCGCCGCAGAGCCGACCGCTTCCGAAAGCGATACAAGCGGCACAGAAAGCACCGCCCCCTCACCCGACACCGCAGAATAAACCGCATACAAAAAACGGAGCCGCACAGGTTTATCACCCATGCGCGGCTCCGTTCTTTTTACTTTTTCGCCTGTGCAAGCTTGCCCATTTCTTTGTGTTTTAATTCGCGCCAGACGGTGCACAGCATCGTAATGTAGCACGCGCCGCCGCCCACAAAGTTCGAGATAGCCTCCGCCCAGAACACACCGTCCACACCGACAGCGGGGATCTGCGGCAGCAAAAACGTCAACGGAATGACGATGATGACCTTGCGGAGCAGTGAAAAGAAAATCGCCTGCTTTGCGCGACCCATCGCCTGCACAACAGACTGCGCCGACATTTGCAGCGCCATCATAAAGCACCCGAAGAAATAAATGTGCATGGCGTGCGTGCATGTTTCGAGTAACTGCGGGTCGCCGTTAAAAAGCTGAATAAACACGTGTGGGAACAGCCTTAGCACGAGCCATACAAGCACCATATAGCTGAATGAAACGACCGTCGTGAACACAATCACGCCGCGCACGCGCTTATATTTCTGTGCGCCGTAGTTGAAGCTGACCACCGGCGCCGCGGCAGATGTCACACCGGTTACCGGCGTATATGTCACTTCGCGAATGGAGTTGATGACCGTCATGACCGCGACGAACAGGTCGCCTCCGTGTTGCGAAAGCATCGCGTTGCACGCCACCTGCACAGCGCTCGACGTAAAGCCCATGATAAAGCCCGAAATGCCAAGCGAGGTGATCTTGCCGATGAGCTTTGCCTGCGGGCGCATGCGCTTTAACTCCAAACGAAACAGCGTACGCTTACCGAGCAGGAAGCGCACCACCCACACGGCGGAAACGAGCTGCGAAAGCACCGTTGCAAGCGCCGCGCCCTGCACACCCATGTCGAACACAAAAATAAACAGCGGGTCAAGCGCAATGTTCACCACTGCGCCGATAACGACCGTCAGCATGCCGCGGTTCGCAAAGCCTTGCGCATTGATGAATCCGTTCATGCCAAGCGAGACCATCATGAATACGCTGCCGAGCATGTAAACCGAAAGATAGCTGTCCGCATAAGGGTACGTCGCGTCGCTCGCGCCGAAGAGATACAGCACCGGCTTTTTGATGAGCAGCACCACCATGCACAAAATTACGCCCGTAATGACGAGCATCGAGAACGTGTTGTTCATCACGTCTGCGGCGCGCTCACGCTGCTTTTCGCCCTCTTCGCCGCCCTGCTGTGCCGCACCGCGCGCCATAGAAAACAACGGCGTACCGCCCGTGCCGAATAAATTCGCAAACGCCGTCACCATCAGTAAAATCGGAAACGTCACGCCGACGCCCGTCAGCGCGTCCACCGATGTATCGGAAATATGCCCGATATACATGCGGTCTACGATATTATATAAGACGTTCACAAACTGCGCCAGCACCATCGGCACCGCAAGGCGCAGGATCGTTTTGGAAATCGGTCCCTTTGAAAAATCGTCGTTTTTCTTTATATCTGCAGCCATACTTTTGCCTTTCCGAATTAAAAAATAGCAGTATCAGTATACAACTTTCGGCAAATTTTGTAAATGGAAAGTCTTAAAAAGTCACAGACAAAACGACCCCTTCGGTGGGCAAATTGCCGCGAAAGGGTCGTTTGCATTTACTATATTACAGCTTGAGTTCTACCGCAACCGGGCGGGTACCAAGCAGCTCTGCGCTGCGGTCATCCGGCTGCGAGGTGCCGACGAAGAACGTGAAGCTGCGGCTGTCTACGCGGCGCGTGCCGGTGTCGTCCACAATTTCAAGCGCGGCCTTCGGCACGGTGATCTCGACATCACACGTCTCATTTGCACCGAGTGAAACCGCCTTAAACGCACAAAGGCTGTGGTTGCGCACCGCGAATTCTGATTCATTGTCACGCACATAGATCTGCAAAATCTCATGCACGGCATAGCCCTCATTTTTGACCGTCGCCGTAATCGTATAGTGCTCGCCGTCATCACGCATTTCGGCTTTCGTCACTTCCGTTTTACCGTAAGTGAGGCCATAGCCGAACGGATACAGCACGCCGCCCGTAAAGTAGCGGTACGTGCGGTTTTCCATCGCGTAATCCGTAAACGCGGGCAGCTCGTCGGAGTCGTTATAAAACGTCACGGGCAGCTTGCCGCTGAAGGAATACTTGCCGAACAAAAGCTCCGCAATCGCCTTGCCGCCGCGTGCACCCGGATACCAGCCCTGCACTACGGCGGAGAAGTTTTCCTCCGCAAAGCGCAAATCCATGGCGCTGCCGGTCATATTGATGAGAATGACGGGCTTGCCGGTCTTCGCGACAATCTCCATCAGCTTTCTCTGCGGCGCGGGCAGCAGCAAATTCGCCTTGTCGCCGGAGCCGACAGAATTGCTCTGGTCCATCTCCTCACCCTCAAGATTTTCATTGAGGCCCGTCACCAGCACCACAACGTCGCTGTGCTCCGCCACGGTCTCGGCTTCGGAAAAGCGGTCGCCGGGCAGGCCCAGCCCTTCCACGCGGTCTTTGTAGAGGTGGCAACCCTCGGCGTACAGCACGCGAACGTCGTCGCCTACATAGTCCTGGATGCCCTCCAGCACCGTGATATATCTTGACGCCGTGCCGTGGTAGTTGCCGATGAGCGCCATGCGGTCGTTCGCATTCGGACCGATGACGCCGATCGTCTTGATTTTCGCTTTATCAAGCGGCAAAATGCCGTCGTTTTTCAGCAGCACAACGCTTCTGCGCGCGGCTTCCTCGCTGAGCGCCAAATGCTCCGGGCACTCCACGACCTCATAGGGAATGGAGTTGTATTCGCAGTTCTCGTCAAACTCGCCGAGCATAAAACGCGTGGTAAAGAGTCGCTCCGCCGCCGTCGTGATGTCGTCCTCGGTGATGAGCCCGTCCTTGAGCGCGCGCAGCAAATGCAGATATGTGTTGCCGCAGTTTACGTCACAGCCCATCTTAATGGCGAGCGCAGCGGATTCCGGCGCGGTGGTCGTGATGTGGTGGTGCAGGTGAAAATCGGAAATCGCCCAGCAGTCGGAGACAAAGTGTCCCTGAAAGCCCCACTTGCCGCGCAGAATTTTGCGGATGAGCAGGTCACTGCCGCAGCACGGCTCGCCGAGCGTGCGGTTGTATGCGCCCATCACGGCCTCCACTTCGCCCTCTTTCACAGCGGCTTCAAACGCGGGCAGATACGTCTCCCACAAATCCTTTTGGCTCACCTCGGCGTCAAATTCGTGGCGAATGGCCTCCGGGCCGCTGTGCACAGCATAGTGCTTCGCGCACGCCGCGACCTTCAAGTATTTCCCGTCACCCTGCAAGCCCTTGATGTACGCCACGCCGAGCCGCGCCGTGAGGTACGGGTCTTCGCTGTACGTCTCCTGCCCTCTGCCCCAGCGCGGGTCGCGGAACAGGTTGATATTCGGCGACCAGAACGTGAGGCCCTTATAAATATCGCGGTCGCCGTGCTTAGAAGCTTCGTTATACTTCGCGCGGGCCTCCGTCGCAACGACATCGCCGATTTTTCGGATCATCTCCGGGTCAAACATGCTCGCCATGGCAACGGGCTGCGGAAACATCGTCGCCGTGCCGGCGCGCGCCACGCCGTGCAGCGCTTCGTTCCACCAGTTGTACGCCGGAACGCCCAGCCGTTCAACGGGCGGCGCATCAAATTTCAGCTGTGAAGCGCGTTCCTCTATCGTCATTTTGGAAACAAGCTCGTGCGCCAAAGCCTGCGCCTTTTTTCTGTCTCTCATGGTAACACCCCTAAAAAGTTGTTAAAAAAAGTATAGCACGGTTTTATTCAAAAAGAAAGATAAAAGTTTTATCTTCCGGATAAATCGACAACAAAAAAAGCGGCAAACCGAAGCCTGCCGCCGAAAATTTATAATTTAGAGATTCAAAAAGCCCGCGTTCAGCATGGACTGTGCCGCCAAAATCGCACCGAGGCGGCCGCTGTTGAAGTTCACACCGCCCTGCATCCATGCCGCAAACGGCTCACGCAGCGGTGCGTCCGCAGAAAGCTCAATGGACGAGCCAAACGTGAACGAGCCGGACGCCATGATGACGTCGCAGTCGTAGCCCGGCATGGGGCTCGGCTCCGGCACAACGAAGGAATCGACCGGCGCGCCCTGCTGAATGCCGCGGATAAATGCGCACAGCGCCTCGCGCTCGCGCAGCTGCACCGCCTGAATAATATCCGCGCGCGGCTCATCGTAGCGCGGAGTCACGTCAAAGCCGAAGCCCTCAAACAGCGCCGCCGTGAACACAGCGGTCTTTAAGGCTTCGCCCGTGACGTTCGGCGCGTGGAACGTGCCCATGAAAAGCTCGCGGTTGTTGCCGAGCGTGCAGCCGATCTCGCGACCCGTACCCGGGGTCGTCAGGCGATACGCGCAGCTTTCAATAAGGTCGCGGCGGCCCGCAATGTAGCCGCCCGTCGGCGCAATGCCGCCGCCCGGATTTTTGATGAGCGAACCCGCCATAAGGTCTGCGCCCACAGCCGTCGGCTCCATTTTCTGCACATACTCGCCGTAGCAGTTATCCACCATGACAATGCAGTCCGGCGCACGGCGCTTTGCGATCTTTACAATGCGCTCGATCTCCTCCACCGTCAGGGACGGGCGCAGGCTGTACCCGCGGGAGCGCTGAATGTACACCATGCGGTGCTTCGGCGTGATGGCCGTCTCCATGCCGTCATAGTCAGGCGTGCCGTCCGGCAGCAGGTCAAGCTGCTCGTAGTTTATGCCAAACTCCTTTAATGAGCCGTTGCCGTCGCCCGTAATGCCGATCACGCCGCGCAGCGTATCATACGGCATGCCGGTAACGCTCAGCATCGTATCGCCCGGGCGCAGAACGCCAAAAAGCGCTACGGTAAGCGTATGCGTGCCGCTGACAAAATTATAGCGGCACAGCGCGTCCTCCGCACCGAGGGCACGCGCGTACACTTCGTCCAGCACGTCGCGGCCGCGGTCGCCATAGCCGTAGCCTGTCGTTGCCACAAAGTGGCTCTCGCTGACACCTGCCTGCATGAACGCAGCCTGCATCTTCTCCTGATTATACCGCTGTGTTTCGGAAATTTTCGCAAGGTACGGCGCAGCCTTCTGCTCCGCTTCCTCCGCCGCCTTCAGCACGCGGTCATCAATTTTAAAAAACTCGTACATAGTAAACCCGCTTTCGCAAACGCAAAAGCCTTCCTTTATCTGAATTATTTTAATTGCATAATTTTCCCTGCGCCCATGCGCCGCACGGTTTATAGCCCAAAGCGTCATAAAACGCCTCGTTTTTGCGTTCTTCGCGCAGGATATACACCGTGCCGCTCGGCAGCATTCGCTCTATTTTTCGGACAACCGCCGTGCCAAGCCCCCTGCGGTGAAATTTCGGCAGCACCGCCACAGCAGAAATGAGGCTCGCGCTTTCGCCGAGCACTGCTGCAGCCACGGCGACGGTCTTCCCATTTGCCGAAACACCCGCGCAGCGCACCGTGCCGTGCCGCATGCGGTGGGATAAATCGAGGTAAAACGGCTCGAACTCCCCCACCATGCCGTTTGCTTTCAGCACAGCATAAATCTCTCTCGGAGAAATTTCCTCCGCAGGCTGCACAGTCCCATTTCGCAGCACTTTTTGCAAAATCGCGCCGCTTTCGGTGATGTTTAGCCCCAGCTTTTCGGCATTCTCCGCGCTGCACACGACTTCATTTGTGCCCACCGCACTCAAAAACGCACGCGCCTCGTCCGCGTCGGTGATCTCCCCCGCAATGCAGACGGAGCCGTCCGTTTTTCCGTAGGCGGCTTCCCCGTCCGTCCAAAACTGCGCGAACGACTGATGGAAGCCATACGCCTGCGCTTTAGACCGGATTTGGCAGCCAAACGGAGAACTTCCGCACGACATAGAGAGCGCTTCTAAATTTTCCGCAAGACGGATCATTACAGCTTGCCGCCGGAAATTTCCGCCATCATCAGCACCATCAGGTCAATGACCGCCTCTATGTCCTTTTCGGTCGTCATCGCGATCGCGCTGTGGATATAGCGGCACGGGTGCGAGATCGTCAGCGTCTTCACGCCGCCGCGGGAAACGTGAATGGTGCCCGCGTCTGTGCCGCCGGCACGCACGGTCTTCGGCTGCACCGGAATATTGTTTTCTTTACCGAGCGCCATCGCGCGGCGGAAATAATCCTTCGGGTAAACGGTACGCATATCCGTAAGGGAAATGACTGCGCCGCCGCCCATTTTGCACGCTGCGTCCGTCGGGCTCACACCGGGAATATCGCCCGCCGTCGTGCCCTCCAGCACAAGCGCCGCATCGGGCTCCAGAATATACGCCGCCGTGCCCGCGCCGCGCAGGCCAATCTCCTCCTGCGTGGAGAAGACGAAATACGTGTCGTATTCGAGCGGGCGCTGCATCAGCGTGATAAGCGCAAAGCAGCCCACGCGGTCATCGAGCGCCTTCGCCTTCACCGTACCGTGCACGTGCTCAAAGAACGGCACAAAGCACGCGTTGTCGCCAATCTGCACCAATGTCTCGGCTTGCTCACGTGTATCTGCGCCGATGTCGATGGCGAGTTCGTTCACGGGCACGGGCTTTTCAAATTCGTCGCCCTTAAGCAAATGCACCGGCTTTGCGCAGATGACACCCGGCGTTTTGCCGTCCACCAGCACATCGCGGCCGGAGAGCACCTCCGGGCGGATATTGCCGACCGTCGTGAACTTCAAAAGGCCGTTTTCCATTATGTTCGTGATGACAAAGCCCACTTCGTCCATGTGAGCGCAGAGCATCAGCTTCTTCTCGGGACGCTTTTCGCCCTTTTTAAACGCCAGAATGTTGCCGAGCGGCGAAATGTGAATCTCGTCCGCATACGGCTCAATTTCACTTAAGATCACGCTGCGCACATCGTCTTCCTCGCCGGAAACACCGATGGTGCGGGTAAGCTTTTTCAGAATTTCATAGTTAAGCATTCGGCTGCGCCTCCTTATCCGTGATATACGCCGCGATGAGCTTTGCAATGTTCTCCATATCCTCAAAATCGCAGATCTCCGCCGGGGTGTGCATGTTGCGCTGCGGCACGGAGATGAGCCCCGTGCGCACGCCGCCGCGGGTGGTACTGATCTCGTCGCAGTTCGTACCCGTTCTGCCGCCCATAGCTTCCAGCTGATACGGGATATTTTCGCGCTTTGCGAGCTCGACAAGCTTTTTGCTGATTTTTCTGTCCAGCGCCGCGGAGAAGCCGATCATCGGCCCTTTGCCGAGCTCTGCGGTAAGCATGCTCTCCGCGTCCGGCTGCTTTGCGAACGAAACGTCCACGGCAATGGCCTCGGTGGGCTCAAGTGCATACGCAGAGACCTGCGCGCCCTGCCCGCCGACCTCCTCCTTTGTGGAGCACAGCACCATAACGCAGCAATCGGGGTTCTGTTCATTTGCAAGCTGTGCGGCGCGGATGACGCACGCGCAGCCCGCACGGTCGTCGAGCGCCGTGCCCGTGATGCGGTTGCCCATGAGCTTTTTCAGCGGGCGCGTCAGTGCGGCGCGGTCGCCGACAGCGACGAGTTTCTCCACTTCCTCTTTCGGAAGCCCTAAGTCAATGCACTGCTCCGCAACGGGCTTTATCTTATCATCTCCCTTTGCAAGGTGCGGCGGCAACGTGCAGCCGATGCCCGTGACGGTCTCCGTGCCGAACACGGCAACGGGGCTGCCCGGCAGCGTGCGGCGGTCCACACCGCCCACATTCGTCACATGCAGAAAGCCGTTTTCGTCAATGTCCGTCACGATCATACCGATCTGGTCAATGTGCGCGTCCAGCAAAATGCGGCGCTTAGAACTCAAATCGCCGAAAATGCCCACAACGCCGCCAAGCTCGTTCTCACACACCTCTTTGCAGAAGCCGAGCTCCTTTTTCGCAACTTTGAACACGTCGTCCTCACAGCCGGATGTGCCGTGCTCTGCGCACAGCGCGCGGGTGAGGCGTTCAATCTCTTCAAACATGATATTCCCTCCTAAAGCTTGATTTATAAAAACAAAAGCCCCGCATTCCGAATGGAGACCCATCGAAAAGCGAGGCGCATTTCCGCAAGTATTCACTTACTTTGTGAAATACATAATGATGTTGATCACAAGGACCAGCACAAAGAAGCCAATCGCAATGAACTTTGTCCAACGAGCAAGGAACGCATCCATGGAACGCGCCTTATTCTTGGAAAGGAACGTATCCGCGCCGCCGGTAATCGCGCCGAGGCTCTGCTGATGGCCTTCCTGCAACAGTACGACAACGATGATCGCCAGTGCGAAAAGAAGCAGAACGATACCGAAAATAATTTCAACAGCACCCATATATTTTACCTCCTCTTCAAGAGACTTAACGCTAATTTTATTCGTAGCTTAATTATGATACCATACAAAGCGGGATTTTGCAACAGGATTTTTTGCTTTTTTCCTGCATATTCCGCCGTCCTACGTCCATACTGATACCAAGGCAGTCACAGTCAGGCGTTTGTGCGCGCCAAAACGGACCGTGCGGCAAAACCGCACTTTCGCGTCACACGAGCGGGGTCTTTCCCGGGCGGGCGGCGCAGTCCATGGTGCGGACTGTATGCTGCCCGCCCTTCAGTAGGACTGAACGCTCCGCCGCGCAGGCCACACGCCTGCACAAACGGAACGCCAAACGGTCTTGCCGGAGGGCTGATTTTTTACAGCGAAATCTGCTCGCCGCCCTCCTCTCCGTTCGGCAGTGCGCCGAGCGCCGGAATCTTCTTTCTGTACCGCGACGGGTTCTGCAGCTCGTCTTCTTGGTAGATATGCGCGTCCGTAATGCGTTGGCCTTTTTTCAGGTTCATCACCGCCACGCCCTGCGTGCTCTTTGTCGTCTTCGGGGCGATGAGCGCCGTGTTCATGAGCAGTCGTCTGCCGCTTGAGGACGTCAGCAGCACATCGCAGTCTTCCGAAATTTGCAGCGCCGCCGCAAGCGGGGCCTTGTCGGAATACGCGTTAATGAGCTTTCTGCGGTTCGTCTTCGTGTAATAAGCGGAAAGCTCCACCTTGGCGACCTTGCCGTTATCGAAAACAAACAGCATGTAGCCCTTAAAGTCGGTCGTTACAGCCATGTACGCAGCGCTTTCGCCCTCGTCCATCTGCACGCGCGCAGGCACATATTCGCCCATCACGCTCGCTTTGGTGTCGGCAAAATCCGCCGCTTTCAGCTTGTAGACCTGCGCTTTGTCGGAGAAGAACAAAAGCTCCGCCGCGTTTGTCGATTCCATCTGTTGGGCAATCTCGTCTCCATCTTTTAATTTCTGGTCGCCGCCCATGCGCAGGGAAAGCGGGGTGATCTTCTTAAAGTAGCCTTCTTTCGTGAAAAACAGGTTCACCGGGTAATCCGGCACAGTCTCCACGGGCTCTTCTTCGGCAATTTCCTCCGCGTACAAAATATGGCTGCGGCGCGGCTGGCCGTACTTCTGCGCGATTTCATTCAGCTCGCGCACAATAATCGTCTTAATGCGCGTTTTTGAGGCCAAAATTGCCTCAAGGTCACGAATTTCTTCCTCTAAGCTGTTCACCTCTTCGGTGCGCTTTAAGATGAACTCGCGGTTTAAATGGCGCAAACGGATTTCCGCTACATATTCGGCCTGAATTTCGTCGATGCCAAAGCCGATCATGAGGTTCGGCACAACTTCGCTTTCTTCCTCGGTCTCACGCACAATGCGCACGGCTTTATCGATGTCGAGTAAGATTGCCTTGAGGCCGTAAAGCAAATGCAGCTTCTCTTTCTTCTTCGTGAGGTCGTAGTGCGTTCTGCGGCGGACGCATTCCATTCTGAACGCCGTCCACTCCTCAAAGAGCTCACGCACACCCAGCACACGCGGAATACCCGCGATGAGCACGTTAAAATTGCAGGAGAAGCTGTCCTCCAGCGTCGTCATGCGGAACAACCGCTGCATCAGCTTATCGGGGTCTGCGCCGCGCTTCAAGTCGATCGTGATCTTGAGTCCGTCCAGACCCGTCTCGTCTCGAATGTCGGTGATTTCTTTCACCTTGCCCTGCTTCACAAGGTCGATGACCTTTTCCACAATGGCTTCAATGGTCGTTGTCGGCGGAATCTGGGTAATATCGATGCAGTTTGCGGATTTATCATACGTGTAGCGCGAGCGCACCTTGATGCTGCCGCGGCCTGTTTTGTAGATCTGCTCCATCGCCGCGCGGTCGAAAATAATCTGCCCGCCGCCCGGGAAGTCCGGCGCCTGCATCGTCGTAAAAATGTCATGCTTCGGGTCACGGATGAGCTCCGCCGCCGTGGTGCACACTTCGGCGAGATTAAACGGGCAAATGGACGACGCCATGCCGACCGCAATGCCCGTGTTTGCGTTGACGAGCACCGAGGGGAATGCCGCCGGCAGCAGCGTTGGCTCTTTCATCGTACTGTCGTAATTGTCGACAAAATCCACGGTGTCCTTGTCGATATCGCGGAACAGCTCGCGGCAGATGGGGTCAAGGCGCGCTTCCGTGTAACGGGAAGCCGCCCACGCCATGTCACGGGAATAAAACTTACCGAAGTTGCCCTTAGAGTCTACATAGGGGTGCAAAAGCGCCTCGTAGCCGCGGGAAAGACGCACCATCGTGTCGTAAATCGCACTGTCGCCATGCGGGTTCAGCTTCATCGTCTGACCGACGATGTTCGCGCTTTTCGTGCGCGCCGAGCCGAGCAGGTTCATTTTGTACATCGTATAGAGAAGCTTTCTGTGCGAGGGCTTAAAGCCGTCAATCTCCGGGATGGCACGGGACATAATAACGCTCATCGCATACGGCATGTAGTTCTGCCGCAGCGTGTCGTTGATGTCCTGCGCCTGAATTTCACCCGCGCCCGCAATAAAGCCCTGCATCTTCGGCGTATTTTCTCTTTTCGGCTGTTTTTTTCTTGCCATGCTTTACGCTTCCTTTCGTCAGAGCTTTAAGAAATATCGAGGTCATCGAGGTACTCGCTGCCGTGGGTCGCAATGTAGTCCTTACGGCCCGTAAGATTATCGCCCAGCAAGATATCAAACATCTGCGCCGTCCTTTCGGCATCGCCGGGCTTCACCTGAATCAACCTGCGCGTTTTCGGGTTCATCGTCGTCAGGTTCATCATGTCCGGGTCGTTTTCACCCAGACCTTTCGAGCGCTGAATCGTAAACTTCTGGCCCTCAAGCTGCGTCAAAAACTCGTCCTTTTCGCGCTCGTTATACGCAAAATACGTCTTGTCCTTCGCCGTAATTTCATAAAGCGGCGATTCCGCAATGAACACCTTGTGCTCTTCGATGAGCTGCGGCGTCAAACGGTACAGCATCGTCAACAGCAGCGTGCGGATCTGGAAGCCGTCCACGTCGGCATCGGTGCACAGGATGATCTTGCTCCAGCGCAGCGCGTTGATGTCGAACGACGCAATGGACTTGTTCGCCTTCGACTTTACCTGCACGCCGCAGCCGAGCATCTTAATGAGATCGGTGATGATCTCACTTTTGAAAATCTTGTCGTAATCCGCTTTCAGGCAGTTCAGAATTTTACCGCGGATCGGCATCACGGCCTGATAGTTCGGGTCGCGCGCCTGTTTGACCGCACCGAGAGCGGAATCGCCCTCCACGATAAAAATCTCACGCTCGGAAACATCCTTGCTGCGGCAGTCCACAAACTTCGCCACGCGCCCCGTGATATCCATTTTGGCCGTCAGCTTGCCCTTTAAGTTGAGGCGCGTTTTTTCGGCGTCCTCGCGGGAGCGCTTGTTGATAAGCACCTGTGCGCCGATTTTCTCCGCCTCAATGGGGTTTTCGATGAAATAAATTTCGAGATTATGGCGGAGCATCTCCACCATCGCTTCCTGAATACCCTTGTTGTTGATGGCCTTCTTTGTCTGGTTCTCATAGGAGGTCATCGTGGAGAACGAGGACATGACGATAACAAGGCAATCCTCCACGTCCTGAAATTTAATTTTGCTTTCGGATTTATTATACTTGCCGTTCTGCTTCAAATACGCGTCGATCTGGTACACGAACGCGTTCTGCACGGCCTTGTCCGGTGCGCCGCCGTATTCCAGCCAGCTCGAGTTGTGGTAGTATTCCGTCAAATGCACGCGGTTGGAAAATGCCACCGCAGCGTTGATCTTCACATTGTAAAGCGGCAGGTCTTCGCGGTCGCGCACGCGCTTTTCGGACTGCCAGAACTGCACGGAGGTCAGCGCATCTTCGCCCACCAGCTCGCGCACATGATCTAAAATGCCGTTTTCGTAGCAGAATTCCGTCGTCTCGAATTTGCGCGGCGAAACTTCATTTTTTAAAATAAACTTCACGCCCGCGTTGACGATGGCCTGCCGCTTGATGATATCCGTGTAATAGTCCGCCGGCACGTCAATGTCCGTAAACACCTTGATATCCGGCTTCCAGCGAATGCGCGAGCCCGTGACCTTCTTGCCGTAAGGCTCCTTATTGAGTCCGCCTATGTTCTCACCGTGCTCAAAGTGCAGCGTGTAGCGGAAGCCGTCGTAGCGAATATCCGCGTCCATGTATTCGGAGGCATACTGCGTAGCGCATAGACCGAGACCATTCAGGCCCAGCGCGTAATCGTAGTTGCCGCCGTCATTGTTGTTATACTTGCCGCCCGCATACATCTCGCAGAACACAAGCTCCCAGTTGTAGCGCTCTTCGCGCTTGTTGTAATCCACCGGGATGCCGCGGCCGTGGTCTTCCACCTCAACGGAATGGTCGGCATAGCGCGTAACGGTGATCTCCTTGCCGTAGCCCTGGCGCGCCTCATCAATGGAGTTCGAGAGGATCTCGAAAATCGCGTGCTCGCAGCCGTCGAGACCGTCTGAGCCGAATATGACCGCCGGACGCAGACGTACACGGTCCGCGCCCTTCAGACTTTTGATGCTGTCGTTGCCGTAGGTTTGCTTTTTAGCCATTCACCATGTTCCTTTCCTCAAGCGGGCAAAATAACACCCGCACGGGATTGCCCATAAACAAACGTAAAGGGAATGCAAATGAGCACATTCCCTTTCGTTAAAAATTTATTCGTTCGTGTTCGCTTCCGGTTCCGTTTGCGCTTCGGTCGGCAGCTCTGTCGTTTCCGGCGCTGCCGCTTCTGCCGGGATGATGCCCGCAGCGGCAGTCTGTGCGCTCGGCAGCAGCTTGCCGTTCATCACGTCAAGGAACTCGTCGGCGTCCAGCTTTTCGCGCTCAAACAGCACACCCGCCAAACGGTGCAGCAGGTCAATGTGTTCGGAGAGCACCTTCTTCGTCTTATCGTACGCGTCGCAGATGATGGACTTAATCTCCTCGTCAATCTCCGCGGCGGTCTCCTCGGAATAGTTCGAGACATGACCCATCTCCTTGCCGAGGAACGGATTGCTGCTGTCCGCACCGTACGTGATCGGACCAAGACGGTCGCTCATGCCGTACTTTGTGACCATCGCGCGGACGATCTTCGTGGCACGCTCAATGTCGTTCGATGCGCCCGTGGAAATATCGTCAAGCACCAAGGCTTCCGCCACACGGCCGCCCAGCAGCACGATGAGCTCCTCGCGCATCTCGTTGCGGCTCTGGTAGGACTTATCCTCCGTCGGCAGGTGCATCGTGTAGCCGCCTGCCATGCCGCGCGGGATGATGGAAATCTGGTGCACCGGGTCCTGCGAATCGCAGAAGTACGTCGCAATGGCGTGTCCTGCCTCGTGGTACGCGGTCAGCTTCTTCTCTTTGTTTGTCATCACGCGGCTCTTCTTTTCGGTGCCGACAACGACCTTGATCGTCGCTTCCTCGATTTCCTCCATCGTGATGGACTTGTGGTCCTTGCGGGCCGCAAGCAGCGCCGCTTCGTTTAAGAGGTTCTCAAGGTCTGCACCGGTAAAGCCGGCGGTGGATTTTGCAATGGTAGAAAGGTCAACATCCGGTGCAAGCGGCTTGCCCTTTGCATGTACGCGCAGAATATCCTCTCTGCCGCGCACATCCGGGTAGCCCACCATCACCTGGCGGTCGAAACGGCCGGGACGCATCAAAGCCGGGTCCAGAATATCCGGGCGGTTCGTTGCCGCAATCATGATGACACCCTCGTTCGCGCCGAAGCCGTCCATCTCAACGAGCAGCTGGTTCAGCGTCTGCTCACGTTCGTCGTGGCCGCCGCCGAGACCCGCACCGCGCTGGCGGCCCACGGCATCGATTTCATCAATGAAGATGATGCACGGGTGGTTTTTCTTGGCTTTGTCGAACAGATCACGCACACGCGATGCACCGACGCCGACGAACATCTCCACGAAGTCGGAACCCGAAATGGAGAAGAACGGCACGCCGGCCTCGCCTGCAACGGCGCGCGCCAAAAGCGTTTTACCGGTGCCCGGAGGGCCAACGAGCAGCACGCCCTTCGGGATGCGCGCACCGAGCTCGTTATACTTATTCGGACGTTTTAAGAACTCCACAATTTCGCGCAGCTCTTCCTTTTCTTCGTCCGCGCCCGCCACGTCCGCAAACGTCGTGCGGCGCTTTTCGTCGTTTATTTGCTTGACTTTCGCTTTGCCGAAATTCATCTGGTTTCCGGCTCCGCCGCCGCCCATGCGCTTCATCATGAATACCCAGAACGCCACAAGCAGCGCGATCATCAGTAACGTCGGAATGAGGCTGACAAGCCAGCTCGTCTCCGCCGGGCGGATGACATCCTGCGTCATGCGGTTATTCGGATGTTCCTCGTTATACGACTTGATGTAGTCCGAAACGTCGTTGTAGAACAGGTTCACGTTCGGCACCGTGTAGCGCACAACGGATTCCTTTTTGCTGCTGTCCTCTGTCACGGTCAGCTTCATCTCGCCCGTGCCCAGGTTCAGCGAGTATGCGCTCACCTTGCCGTCTTCAAAGTAAGACAGTACATCGGAGTATTTCAGCCCCGTCTGGTCTGCCCCGCGGTCAAACAGAAGCAAAAGCAGCACGACGAGCAAAATCGGAATGCCGAGGTAGATCAAAAGATTGCGAATGATTTTTTTGTTGTTGCTGTTCAAGTTCCGACCTCCCGGAAATCAAATTGGATACAAAGTGTATCCTTAAATAGAAACAGAAACTTTTTTATCAAAACGGAAGCTTAGACTTCACCGTAGACTTCAGGTTTCAAAACGCCGACAAACGGCAGGTTTCTGTACTTCTCATCAAAATCGAGACCGTAGCCCACGATGAACGCATCGGGAATATCGCAGCCCTTGTATTTTGCGTAGACCTCCACCTCGCGGCGCTCCGGCTTATCGAACAGCGTGCAGATCTCAATGCTGTTCGGCTCGCGGCTTTTCAAAAGGTTTACAAGGTAGTGCAGCGTCTTGCCACTGTCGAGAATATCCTCAACAATCACGATATCATAGCCCTTCAGGTTGATGTCGAGGTCCTTGATGATCTTGACAACGCCGGAGGTCTTCGTGCCGGAGCCGTAGCTCGAAACGCACATGAAATCGATGCGGGCCGGAATCGTAATGGCGCGCATAAGGTCTGCCATAAAGACGACAGAACCCTTCAAAACGCTGACAAGCAGCAGGTTTTTATCGGCGTAATCGTGGGAAATTTCCGCGCCCACGCGCTTGACCATGCTGTCGATGTACGCTTCGCTGTACAAAACTTCCTTGATATCGTTTAACATTGTGTTTTCCATTCGGATGACCCTTTCCTCAAAATTCTTTCCGCTTTATATGCGGGTTATGCCTGCCGTGTCCGTCACCGTAAGCTCCAGTGCCGGGAAATTCGGCTTTGCCGCATAGCCCTCCGCCGCGCCGACCGCTTCGATCCAGATGATCTCACCGTCTTTTTCAAGCAGCAGCAAACGGTCGCGCGCCGCCGCCGGAATGCGCAGTTCATTCAGGATTTTTTTGACCGATTTCGTCACGCCGCGCCCTGCGGGTCTGAAAACATCGCCCGCGCGCCGCGTCCGTACTCTCGGAACATTCGTAATTTTATCACAATCCGAAAAGTTTTGGAATAACAAATTATGAACTTTCCGGTTGATTTCTTCTTTTTCGGGAATTTTTTTCTCCACAAACAGCGTTTTCCCGTTCGGAAGCACGTTTTCGCCCGCTCTCAGCGGAACAGAAAACACATTCCGGTCTTTTATCTCCCGGTTTTTTCGCACCGTGAGCGTGTCCTGCTTCGCCTCCAGCACGATGTCCCCCGGCAAAGAGAGGCTGCCGCCCATGAAAACGCAGCCCGCCGCCCTGCAAATGTGCTCATAAGAGAGCCGCCCGTAAGACGATAACAGCAGTTCCAGCGCCGCGCGCAGCACCGCCTCGTGTGCGGTCCGCAAAGCTTTCAAGTCATACCCGTAAGGCGTTTTCGCTTTACAGAGCAATTCATTCGCGCACGAAAACACAAATTCATTCTGCAACCGCATGCTCTCCGCAAAGCGAGACGTCGCCTGCGTCATCTGCGGGTTTACATTCTTCAGCACCGGCAGCACGCTGTGGCGCAGCTTATTGCGCGTGTAGTCCACCGTCAAATTCGTGGAATCTGTCACATAGTCAAGTCGATATACTTTACAAAGATGTTCCACCTCTGCGCGGGAAATGTTCAAAATCGGGCGATAAATTCTGCCGCGCCGCGGCGGAATGCCCCCTGCACCGTGCGGCCCCATGCCGCGCGTCAGGTTCAAAAGCAGCGTTTCGGCATTATCGTCGGCGTTGTGCGCCGTGGCGATGCACCCGCTTTCCCTTGCTTCCTCCGCAAAGCACGCGTAGCGCACGCGCCGCGCGCATTCCTCCACGCCCTCGCCGCTTACGGCCGCAAGCGCGGGAATATCCTTATAAATCACCTTGCAGTGAAGTTCAAGTGCTTTACAGTAGTCCTGCACAAATTCCGCGTCGCGGTCAGCTTCCGCCCCCCGAATACCATGGTGCACATGCACCGCAAGCAAACGCTCCGCGCCGTACTTCTGTACAAGCAAATACGTCAGCAGCACGGAATCCGCCCCACCGGAAAGCCCCACGACAATTTTTCCCGTCTCCGGCAGATCATACCGCACGCGGGCGAGGATGTCCTCAGCTTTCATGACGCACAACTTCCTGCGATGTAAAGCGCATGAACTCACCCTGCCAGTGCAGCGGCACGCTGCGCAGATCGCCGTGACGGTTTTTCGCCACAATAACCTCGGCGCTGTTTTTGTCCACGTCTTCGGGCGAAGCCGATTCGTTCGCGTAGTACGCGTCTCGGTACAGGAACAGCACGATGTCGGCATCCTGTTCGATGGAGCCGGAATCTCGCAGGTCAGAAAGCACAGGGCGGTGCTCCTGCCGTTTTTCACCCGCACGGGCAAGCTGCGCCAATGTCACAACCGGGATATTCAACTCTTTCGCCATGATCTTGAGGCTTCGCGTGATCTCGGAAATTTCCTGCACGCGGTTATCAATGCGCTTTGCACTGTTCATCAGCTGCAAGTAGTCGATGATGACAAGATCAACATTTTTTAAACGACGCACTTTTGCTTTCATCTCCGGCACCGTAATGCCCGGGGAATCATCGAGGTACAAATCAGCCTTAGAGAGAATATCGCCCGCCTCCACAAGGCGCGTCCATTCGCCCTCCGTCAAGTCGCCCGTGCGCAGCTTTGTACCGCCGACGAGTGCCTCCGTGGAAATGATACGGGAAGCGAGCTGCTCCTTGCTCATTTCCAGCGAGAAAAACGCCACGCGCTTGCCCGCCGTGATGGCGGCATGGCGCGCAATGTTCAGCGCAAAGCTCGTTTTGCCCATGCCGGGTCGTGCGCCGATGATGACAAGGTCGGAGCGGTTCAGGCCCGTGATCGTGTTATCCAGCTCGCGGATACCCGTAGGGATGCCGCGGTACAGATCTTTGTCCGGCGAATTCAAGCGGTCAAGGCGTTCAAACGTCTCAAACAGCACTTCGTTCAGGCGCTCAAGACCCTTTAACGCCTTGCCCTGGCGGATGTCAAAAATGCGCTGCTCGGCGGAATCCAAGAGGAGCGAGGTTTCGCCGGTGTCCTCCATGGCGTCATCCAAAATGCCGCGCGCCGCCTGAATGAGCATACGCAAATCGTAACGGTCACGCACAATGGTGCAGTAACGCTCCACATTCGAGACGCTCGGCACAAGCTGCGCAAGCTGCATCAGATACACCTTTCCGCTGCCCTCATCGAAGTTTTCCTCTTCGCGCAGGTGCTCCAGCAGCGTGACGAGGTCCACCGGCTGGCCTGCCGTGAACATATCGAGCATCGCGCTGTAAATCGTGCGGTTATTGACCTGATAAAAATAGTCCGCGCGCGGCAGCATTTCCGCCACGGTCGAGAGACAGTCGGGCTCCAGCAACACCGCGCCCAGCACCGCCTGCTCGGCCTCTGCGCTGAACGGCATCACCGTTCCGGGCAGTGCCGGCGTATTCAGTTGAAAATTATCTTCCGGCATTTTTACCACCCTTTTTTTGAATGAAATTACTTCAAAATGAAAACGATTTTCTAATCGTAAACGACTTTTAGTCATTGCAAAATTTAATGCTGCGCATCAAGGAAATCAGGCTTTTACTGTGCTTCGGTCACCGATACCGCAAGCTTCGCGGTGATGCCGTTATAGAGCTTCACCTCAATGTGATAGCCGCCGAACGCCTTGATGTCGGTGTCGAGGTGGATCTTGCGCTTGTCGATGTCGAAGCCGTACTGCTTTTTAATCTCCTGCGCAATCTCCTTTGCGGTGACGGAGCCGAACAGTCTGCCGCCCTGGCCCGCCTTTGCGGTGATGCGGACGGTCTTGTCCTTCAAAGCTTCCGCAATACGCTGTGCTTCTTCGGTCTCGGTTTTCACTTTATATGCCTTGGAGGCCTCGGCGTTTTTCAGCTCGTTCATCACCTGTGCGTTCGCTTCCTTTGCAAGCTTGCGCGGCAGCAGGAAATTGCGTGCGTAGCCTTCTGCTGCATTGATGAGCTCGCCTTTTTTGCCTACACCTTTTACATCTGCTAAAAGTACAACTTTCATGGTCGTATCTCCTATCGTTTAAATCTATCGCTAAAGCAGTCAAACGGCTTCGCGCCGCTTTGCCGCATTAGTTATTCTTTTTCGTCGCTTCGGAAAGCTTTTCGTCCAACACGCGGATGAGCGCCTTGCGCACATCGTTCGTGGTGCTGTTTTTAATCTGCGCGCCCGCCATGTTGAGGTGACCGCCGCCGCCGAATTCCTCCAGCAAAATCTGCACGTTCACGTCGCCGAGGCTTCGTGCCGAAATGGCAATCTCATTGCCCACGCGGAAAATGACGAACGACGCGCGCACGCCCTGAATGGACAGCAGCTCGTCCGCCGCCTGCGCCGCCGCAATGCGCACATTCGGGAATTCCCAGTTGGAGCACGCAATGGCGCAGCCCTTGTAAACCTCCGCACCTGCCACAAGCTGAGAGCGCTCTTTATAGGTATCAAGCGAATTTGCAAACATCTTCTTCACTTCCACCGTGTCGGCGCCGCGGCGCTTTAAGTAGGCGGAAGCTTCAAATGTGCGCACACCCGTCTTCAAAACGAAGTTTTTTGTGTCCAGCATAATGCCGGAAAGCAGTGCCGTCGCTTCTTTTTTATTGAGCGCGGAGCTGTTGATATACTGCACGAGCTCCGCCACCATTTCGGAAGCCGAGCTGGCGTACGGCTCATGGTAAAAGATGATCGCGTTTTCAATGTGCGTCACCATCATGCGGTGGTGGTCGATGACGACCACGCGCGGAATGGCCTTTAAAACTTCTTGGCTCTCCACAAACGAGGTGGAATGTGTGTCCACCACAATGAGAAGCGAGCGCTGCGTGCAGCGGTCGAGCGCCTCCTGCGGGGTGATGAACATGTTTTCATACTCCGGCTGGTGCTCAAACGCGTTGATAAGCGTCGTCGCCATAGAGCGGCCCTTGTCGATCACAATGCTTGCACGGCGGTCAAGGCCTTTCGTCACGGCCGCCCACATGCCGACCGCCGCGCCCACGGCGTCAAGGTCGGAGTTCGTGTGCCCCATGATGAAAATATGGTCGCTCGATTTAATTTGGTCGGAAAGCGTCGCGGCAATAACGCGCGTGCGCACCTTGTCGCGCTTTTCAACACCCTTGGAGAGACCGCCGAAGAACTCGTATGTACCGTCCTGCTGGTAGATGGCCACCTGGTCGCCGCCGCGGCCAAGCGCCATTTCCAGTGCCTGACGGGCATGCAGTTCGCTTTCCGTCGCCGTTACGCCCGCGCGGCCGATGCCGATGGAGATCGTGGCAGACATGTTATTCTCACCCTTCACGGCGCGTACGCTGTCCAAAACGGCAAAGCGCTTCGTTTTGGCTTCTTCAATGTGCTGGTCGTCCGTGATAAGCATATAACGCCCGTTCGTCATGCGGCGCAGAAAGCCCTCCATGGTGTCGATCGCCCAGCTGCGCAGGACGGATTCCACCTCGGACGTGATGCGGGAATCCTCACTGCCGGAGGCATCGCGCGTCAGCTCCTCGCGGTTATCAAACGAGATGACCGCAATGACCGTGCGCTTTTCGCGGTAGTCGCGCTGAATCTGCTTATAATACGTGTCGTCCACAAAGTAAAGCACACTGCCGCTTTCGGTGCGCAGGCCGTAGGCCGTAAACTCGCGGTCGCCGTAGGAAACGGAGGTTCCGTTTTCGGATAAAATCTGACGCAAAGTCTTCGGGTAAATGTACGCCGCAATGTTATCGCCGCAGCCTTCGCCGTTTTCGGTGAATAAATCCTGAAAGCGCTCGTTCGTCCAGACGATGTCGCCCGCCGAGCCCAGCACCGCAAGGGGCAGCGCAAACTGCCCGAGGTTGCGCTGTTCATCGGCGGAAAGCACCTTTCTCGCAGCTCTGAGCGCCGTGTACACATGCACGCGGTAATGCAGGTCGGTCATGATAACCGCTGCCAAACACAGGCCGGAAACCGTGATCTCCACCGCAAACAGAATCTTATTCTGCGTATAGCTGAAGCACGCCATAATGAACATGACCGCTGCCATAACATAATAGACCGGCGAGGTCGCCCAGATGCGTCGCTTGTTCATTTCCCGTCTCTCCTTCTAAGGGGAACCCCCAAGAAACTAATCTAACTTAAACTGAATTTAAACTTCCATGATGATCGGCAGGATCATCGGGCTGCGCTTTGTGCGGTTATATAACAGTCTGGAAAGGTTGTCGCGCACGCGCAGCTTAATGGCGCTCCACTCGCGCACGTTTTCGTCCGCGCACTGCTCAATCGTGCTGTTGACAAGCCGTCTCGCCTCGTCCATCAGCGCCTCGCTCTCGCGCACATACACAAATCCACGGGATACGATATCCGGACCGGAAACAACTCTGCCGGAGCCTGCCTCAATCGTGCACACCGCAATGATGAGACCATCCTCCGCAAGGTGCTTTCTGTCACGCAGCACAATGCTGCCGACGTCGCCCACGCCGAGGCCGTCCACCATAACCGCGCCCGCCTGTACATCGGGCAGCTGTTTCATGTAGTCTTCATTGATCTCCACCACGCTGCCGACATCGCCGATGAAAATGTTCTCCGGCGGCATGCCCATGCTGACGGCCACGCCCGCATGCTTGCGCAGGTGCTTCTGCTCGCCGTGCACCGGGATGAAGTACTTCGGCTTCGTCAGCGCCTGAATAAGCTTCAGCTCTTCCTGACACGCATGGCCGGAAACGTGCACCTCGTACATGGATTCGTACACCACATCGCAGCCGCGCTTCAAAAGCTCGTCTACAACGGTGCCGACCATCTTTTCGTTGCCCGGAATGGGGCGCGCGGAAATGATGATCATGTCGTCCTCACCGACCGCGACCTGACGGTGGTCGGCAAACGCCATGCGGGTAAGTGCAGACATCGGCTCTCCCTGACTGCCCGTCGTGATGAGCACAATCTGCTCCTTCGTGTAACGGGAGATCATGTTGAGGTCGATGAGCAGACCGTCCGGCACTTTGAGATAACCGAGCTCGCTCGCAATGGACATGACGTTCACCATGCTTCTGCCGGAAAGCGCCACTTTTCTGCCGTACTTTTCCGCGCAGTTGATAATCTGCTGCACGCGGCTGATGTTCGACGCAAACGTCGCGATGATGAGCCGCTTTTTATTCGCTTCCGCGCGGGCAAAGAGTGCGTCAAACGTCGCGTTCACCTTCTGCTCCGTCTGTGTGTAGCCGGGGCGCTCTGCGTTCGTAGAGTCCGCCATCAGCAGCAAAACGCCCTCCTGACCGAGCTGCGCAAAGCGCGCAAGGTCGATCATGCCGCCCTGCGTGGGGGTGAAATCGATCTTAAAGTCGCCCGTGTGGACAATGACGCCCGCAGGGGTGTGCAGCGCAAGACCCACAGCGTCGGAAATGGAGTGGTTTACGTGGATAAGCTCCACGTCGAAGCAGCCGAGCTGAATGTGCGAGCCCGCCGTTGTGACGTTCAGCTTCACATAGCCGAGGTTGTGCTCCTTGAGCTTATTCGCAATCAGCGCCACCGTCAGCGCCGTGCCATACACCGGCACATTGATCTTTTTGAGCAAATACGGCAGGGAACCGATGTGGTCCTCATGACCGTGCGTGATGACAATACCGCGGATGCGGTCCTTGTTTTTCTCAACAAATGTGAAATCCGGAATAACCGCGTCGATGCCGGGCATTTCTTCGTCCGGGAAGGCAAGGCCGCAGTCCACGATAACCATGTCGTTTTCGCACTCAAACAGCGTGAAGTTCTTGCCGATCTCATTTAAGCCGCCGAGGAAATACGCGCGCACAGAGGGCTTCTGCTTTGTGCGCCTGCCCCTGCCCTTGTTATTTTTCGTCTGCGTGCTTTTTGTTGTCTTAGCGGGTGCTTTTTCACCGTTTGGGGCCGATTTTACCGTTTTCGTCGTCTTTTTGTGTGCGTCCGTGTTTTGCGCGGTACGCGTGCGCTTCGGCTTCGCCTCTTTTGTTTCGCTCACGGTTTGCTGTGCCGCTTCTTCTTTTACCTGCGCGTTTTCCGTTCTGCGCGTTTTCTGGCGTCTCACCGGCTTTTCGATGGGGCCGGAAATCTTGCCGATGAAGCTTTCCCCTGCACCGCTGAGGGGCTGGTCCTGCTGCTTTGCAGGCGCGTCGCCGAGCGACGTTAATTTCGTCATTTTTCTGATTCTTTTTTCTGCCAAATTGACCTTCCTTTCAAATAACACAGGCGCACTGTCGCAATTCACGCAAAAATAAGGTATACAAAAGCACCAACCGATGCTCTGCGCAGTGTCGCCTTTCGGCATGAGCAGAATAAAACGCACGCAAGTCCGCGCCGCCTTCTGCTTTTCTTTCTTCTGTTTTTTCCGTTCAACACATGTAAATCAAAACACCGCAGCGTTTTTTTCACTATCCGTTACACGTACCGTTTACGTGCAAAGTGTCAGCCGTTCACGCATGCGAAAAATACCCGCACACAAAAAGATAATTCTATTTTACGCTATTCTCCCCGTGCTGTCAAGCCGCGTGCCGTTTCGCTCTGTACGGAGTTTGGGCACACCGCAGAGGTTCTATTCCCATATTCTCCCGATTTTTTGTGTTCTGTACGCCGGTTTTCAAAAAACAGCCGCCGTTTTCTTCCATTTTGTACGGAAAACTCTCGTTCGGGGTCTTTATTTCCTGCTTTTTCAGAAAAATTTTGACTTTCTGGAATTTCCCTATTGAAAAGTATACCAATTTGGTGTATATTTATCTCGCTGAGGAAAGAATATGCGTATCCCGACCGATCGACCCCAAATGCGTTTTCTGTTCCCTCACAAAAAACACTATCCGAAAGGTACTGATAAAGCTATGGAAAATAACGGCAAGAAGATCATCTATGCGGACAACGCCGCTACCACTGCCGTCTCCCCTGCGGTGCTTGAGGCTATGCTGCCGTACTACACCGAATGCTACGGCAACCCGTCAAGCCTGTATGCGCTCGGCACGGCTGCAAAAAAGCCGCTTGAGGAAGCACGTGCAAAAGTAGCAAAATGTCTCGGTGCAGAGCCGAATGAGATCTACTTCACAAGCTGCGGCAGCGAAAGCGACAACTGGGCCATTAAGGGCGCAGCGCACAAGATGCTGAAAAAGGGCAAGAACCACATCATCACAAGCAAGTTTGAGCACCACGCGGTGCTGCACACCTGCGCAGCGCTCGAAAAAGAGGGCTTTGAGGTCACGTACCTCGACGTGCATGAAAACGGCATCGTCGTCCCGGAAGAGCTCGAGGCCGCCATCACCGATAAGACCGGCCTTGTCACCATCATGTATGCCAATAACGAGATCGGCACCATCCAGCCCATCCCGGAGATTGGTGAAATCTGCAAAAAGCATGGTGTTTGGTTCCATACCGACGCCGTACAGGCTGTCGGCAATGTGCCGATCAACGTAAAAGAGCAGAACATTGACATGCTGTCCCTCAGCGGCCACAAGTTCCACGGCCCGAAGGGCGTCGGCGTGCTGTATATCAAGAAGGGCATCATCCTGCCGAACCTCATCGATGGCGGTGCACAGGAGCGCGGCCGCCGCGCCGGCACCGAAAACGTTGCAAGCATTGTCGGCCTCAGCGTTGCGCTCGAGAACGCCATCAATACGATGGACGAAAAGAACGCAAAGCTGCGCCGCATGCAGGATAAGCTCATCACGGAGCTTTCAAAGATTGACCGCAGTCATTTGAACGGCGACCGCTACCACCGTCTGCCGGGCAACGTGAACTTCTCCTTCGAAGGCGTTGAGGGCGAATCCATGCTGCTGATGCTCGACCTTAAGGGTGTCTGCGCTTCTTCCGGCAGCGCCTGCACCAGCGGTTCTCTCGACCCGAGCCATGTGCTGCTTTCCATCGGCCTTAAGCACGAGGTAGCCCACGGTTCCCTGCGTCTCAGCTTCAGCGACGTGAACGACGAGAGCGACGCCGATTATATCATCGAGGTGCTCCCGAAGATCATCGACCGTCTGCGCGCCATGAGTCCGCTGTGGGATGCGATCATCCACGGCCGCACGATCTCTTAATTTTAAAATAATCCGGTACGAATGTACGAAAGGAAATGAAACGATATGGCATACAGTGCAAAAGTAATGGAACACTTCTCCAACCCGCACAACGTTGGCGAAATCAAAGATGCAGACGGTGTCGGTGAAGTCGGCAACCCGAAGTGCGGCGACATCATGCGCATGTACATCAAGGTCGATAACGACGTCATCACGGACGTAAAGTTCATGACCTTCGGCTGCGGCGCGGCCATCGCGACAAGCAGTATGGCGACCGATCTTGTAAAAGGCAAGACGATCCCGGAAGCTCTGAAGCTGACGAACAAGGCGGTCATGGAAGCGCTGGACGGTCTTCCGGCCATCAAGGTTCACTGCTCCGTTCTGGCCGAGCAGGCCATTAAGGCTGCGGTCTCCGATTACTACCGCCGCCGCGGCATCGACCCCACCCCCATCGTGGGCGAGATCAAGGATGCCGACGAAGCACACGAGCACGGCGTCTCCGAAGAAGACGAATAAGTTAAGATAACGAAATCTCCTGCCTCTTTCGGGAAGCAGGAGATTTTTTATGTTCTGTTCTTTTTATGCTTTGTTTTTCTGTTCCGGCTTTGCGCAAGAGCCGGCGCAGTGGGTGCAGTCCCCGCCGCAGCCGCCAGTCTTTCCTTTTTGAATGGCCCGCACAGCCAAAAACACCGCTATGACGAGCAAAAGGAACACAAGAGCCGTGCCTATGTTCAGCTTATCCATCATATAAACAGCGACCCCATGCCGTACACAAGCCCCGCTATCAGCCACGCGATGACGCACTGACCGATGACGACGCCTGCCGCCCACTTACCGCCAAGCTCGCGCTTTACGGACGCAATGGCCGCCACACACGGCGTGTACAGCAGGCAGAACACAAGCAGGCTTGCGGCGGAAAGCGGCGTCAGCAGCGTTGCAAGCGCCGTGGAGGAGCCGAACAGCACCGTCAAGGTAGACACCACGCTTTCCTTTGCCATAAAGCCCGTGATGAGTGCCGTAGAGATACGCCAGTCGCCAAAGCCGAGCGGCGCAAAAATCGGTGCAATCCACCCGGCGACGACCGCCAAAATGCTGTCTTTGGAATCGGAAACGATGTTAAAGCGCAGGTCAAACGTTTGCAGAAACCAAATGATGATGGTCGCAACAAAAATGACCGTAAAAGCGCGCTGTAAAAAGTCCTTCGCCTTTTCCCACAAAAGCTGCGCTACGTTTTTCGCGCCCGGCATGCGGTAGTTCGGCAGCTCCATCACAAACGGTACAGCCTCACCCTTAAACATCGTGCCGCGCATGAGCAAAGCCATCAAAATACCGACCAAAATGCCGGTGAAATACAAAATGACCATCACAAGTGCACCCTTGCCCGGGAAAAACGCCGCCGCAAAAAAGCTGTAAATCGGCAGCTTTGCGGAGCAACTCATAAACGGCGTAAGCAGAATCGTCATTTTACGGTCGCGCTCGGAAGGCAGCGTGCGGCTCGCCATCACGCCCGGAACGGTGCAGCCGAAGCCGATGAGCATCGGCACCACACTGCGGCCGGAAAGTCCGATTTTGCGCAATAACTTATCCATCACAAACGCCACGCGCGCCATGTATCCGCTGTCCTCCAGCATGGAGAGGAAGAAAAACAGCGTCACAATGACCGGCAGAAAGCTCAAAACGCTGCCGACGCCGGTGAAAATACCATCGATGACAAGCGAGTGCAGCACAGGGTTCACGTTCGCTGCCGTCATGCCGCGGTCGACAATATCCGTCAGCGCACCGATGCCCGTGTCCAGTAAATTCGATAAAAACGCGCCGATGACGTTAAACGTCAGCCAGAATACAAGACCCATAATGCCGATAAACGCCGGTATTGCCGTGTATTTGCCGGTCAAAACGCGGTCTATCGCCACGCTTCTTGCGTGCTCGCGGCTTTCCTTCGGCTTTACGACCGCAGCGCCGCACACTTTTTGAATGAAGCTGAAGCGCATGTCGGCAATGGCGGCGGCGCGGTCGAGCCCGCGTTCCTTTTCCATCTGCGTGATGATATGCTCCAGCGTCTCCTTTTCATTCTGGTCGAGGTTCAGCCGGTCCAAAACAAGCTGATCGCCCTCGGCGAGCTTGCTCGCCGCAAAGCGTACCGGGATGCCCGCATCGTGGGCATGGTCTTCAATGAGGCTCATAATGCCGTACAAACAGCGGTGTACCGCGCCGTTGTGGTCGTTCACATCGCAGAAGTCCTGCCGCCCCGGCGCTTCCCGGTACTTTGCCACGTGCACGGCGTGGTCGATAAGCTCCTCAATACCCTCGTTTTTCGCGGCGGAGATCGGCACCACGGGGATGCCGAGCATCTCCTCCATCTCGTTCACGCGCACAGAGCCGCCGTTTTGGCGCACTTCGTCCATCATATTGAGCGCCAGCACCATCGGCACATCCAGTTCCATCAGCTGCATCGTCAGGTACAAATTGCGTTCTATGTTCGTCGCGTCCACAATGTTGATGATGCCGCGCGGATGCTCATCCAAAACGAAGCGCCGCGTGACGAGCTCCTCGCTCGAGTACGGCGACATGGAGTAAATGCCCGGCAGGTCGGTGACGAGCGTGTTTTCCACGCCGCGTATCGCACCGTCTTTGCGGTCCACCGTCACGCCCGGAAAGTTGCCCACGTGCTGGTTAGAGCCCGTCAGCTGATTAAACAGCGTCGTTTTGCCGCAGTTCTGATTGCCCGCAAGTGCAAAGGTCAGCGTTTCTCCGGGCGGCAGCGGCTCGCCGGTCTGCACGTGGTACTTGCCGCCCTCGCCGAGACCCGGGTGAAAAATCGGGCGCGCGTCCTGCGGCCGCATCGGCTCCGTTATCGTGTCGCGAATTTTATCGATCTCTATTTTTTCCGCATCGGCAAGGCGCAGCGTCAGCTCGTAGCCATGTATGCGCACCTCAACGGGGTCGCCCATAGGTGCGAATTTCACCATGGTGACGTCCGCCTTCGGAATGAGCCCCATATCCAGAAAATGTTGGCGCAGCGCGCCCTCGCCGCCAACGCTTGTCACCGTTGCCGTTTTGCCGATCGGCAGGTCTTTCAGTGTCATGTTCTTGCCCCTTTTCTATCCCGATTAGACGTTTTAAGTCTATTATGTTGCTCGGAATTTGTCAAGGGCATTTCTACGCAAAAGCACGCTTATATCTGCGTTTAGCCCCAGATAAAGTGTGCTTTTACACTCTGTTTCGCTGTTATTCGCCCAATTCTGCGCTGTGGATTGTTGCGGTCATTTCTTTGTGCCACAGCTTTTCGCGCCACATGCCCACAAACTGCGGGCCGCAGAAATTACTCGTCATTCTCGACCCGCACATTGAAAAAAGAGTTTTGTCAAAAGACAAAACTCTTTTTTGGTGGGCCACAACATTTGATAGACAAAAAGAAGTCCCTTCTTTTCTATTTTTTCCGCTTTCAATTTTGCTTAACAGCGCATCGGTGATTTCAACTTCATCGTCGCCGGTAGTGAACGTGATCGTGAATTTATCGTCATATAAGAATATCTTATTGACAAATAGTTTTATCAACGTCCGTCGATATGTATTGTCCTTGATATCGCCTTTTGAAAGTGCTGTTAATCTCTGCACAACTTGTTCTTTCGTTAAAACGTAATGACGTGATTTTTCGATTTCAATCTGGCGTTCAAGCTCTTTGATTTCCGCCGCCAGCTTTTCTAAATCTATGATAAACATTTTCCGCACTTCATCACTCGAACACTGGCGGAGAGCCGTCATTTGGTTTTCTTTCTCCCGTTCAGCGGTTTTTAATTCCCCTTCTAACCTTTTCTGCTCGGATACATCGTCATTTTGTGCTGAGATTTTTACGACCTCATTCGCTATCCTATTGATATTCTTCGGGGTAAGTAACTTTTTGCATTCTTCCACAACCACATCCTCTATGTAGTTTTTCATAATCATTTTCTTTTTGCATGGCTTTCTGGCACCCGAATTTTTACACTTGTAGTAGTTGTAAATCACCCCTTTTGTACTGATTTGGTTTGAGCTATGTCCGATCATCATAGACTTACAGTACCCGCAATATAACTTAGTGGTCAGAAGATATTCGGCCTTTGCTCTCGCCCGCGCCGGAGCCTGTTTATTCAGCTTCATTTTATCCTGAACTTTTTCAAATAACGCATCATCGATAATTCTCGGCATCCCGCCTGCCACTTCAATATCTTTGTATTTGTAAATGCCCAAGTATTTCCGGTTTTTCAGCAGCACGTGCAAAGAGGATTTATTGAACTGTGCTCCCTTTGCCGTTTTTATATGCCGTTCGTTCAAATTGTCGCAGATTTGTTTTGCGCTCCATCCTCCCGCATATTTCGTATAAATTTCTTTCACGATGGGAGCCTTCTGCGGATCAAGAACATATTTATGATTTTGAATTCTATATCCTAACGGTGTAGTCCCTCCGTTGGATAAGCACTTCTCCGCATTGACGTCCATTCCTCGTTTTACCTTTTGGGTCAAATCATCGGAATAAAACTGATCTATACAAATTTTTACCAGATTGGCAAAGCTGCCATACGGAGAATCGTCATATTTTTCTGTGGCGGAGCGAACAGAGACACCCAACTCGGTCAATTTGTTTATATTATTCAATACTTGGCGTACCTGTCTTCCGAAACGGTCAGACGAGTAGATAATAACCGTGTCAAACTGCTTCTTCTCCGCATCTTTCAGCATTTTTTGAAACTGGTATCGATCATCACTTCTGCCTGTTTTAGCTCTGTCCGCGTATTCATGAATTACGGAGAATCCGTTTGCCTGCGCATATTCATGGCAAACTTTCAGCTGTCCCTCTATACTTTCTTCTCTCTGCTTGCTATCACTGTACCTCGCATAAATAACCGCTAACATCAAATATTGACCTCCTTGTTTTTTAGTGCGTCCAACAATTTGTTAAAAATCAGTTGGTTCGGATAATATCTGTAATCGGCAAATACGGATATTCCGTTTTTCTCGTAATATTCTATTATTGCCGCCGCACAAGCAGCACTGCGGCTTTGACCGTATTCACATTGGCAGATTATATCGAAGCCGTCATCATGAGCCTTTTGTATAAACGCCGCAAGACTATCCGCTTCCGGGAAATACGTATCAAACGACAAACCAAAATCTTCCAATGTTTCCATATCAATATCATGAACTTCCACTTGAAAAACCCGTTCCGGCAAGCCTTTATAATCGACCGGTTCCGAAATCTCCCCGGTTCGAATATTCGGCGGGTCGTAAAAGCTGATGACCGCTGTTTTCTCCGGGAACCCTTTGCTGATCAACTTTTCAATTTCTTCTCTCGAATAAATACTAACCTTCATGATTTGCCTCCTCGATGATTTTGAGATACTTGTATACGGTTGGATAAGATAATTCGCAAAGCCGCGACAAATCTTTCTTTGTCAACTGCCCTTGTTTATATTTTGGATAATGCCTGTAAAAGGCGCTCGGTATGTCGTCCGCCTTTACACTTGGTCTGCCGACCGTTTTACCTTTCGCTTTGGCATTTTCCATTCCGCTTTTCACGCGCTGGCTGATGATATTTCGTTCTATCTCGCTGAAAACGCCCATCATTTTAAGCATTCCTTCTGTCATTGGGTCAAGCTCTTTGCTGCAGTCTACAACAAAGCTGCCGAGCACCAATTTCAGTTTTTTCTCTTTCGCAAACTCGATGATCTCACAAAGCTGTTTTGTACTGCGTGTAATTCTGCTGACTTCCGTCGCAATGATCGTATCACCAACCGTTACGGTTTTAAGCAGCTTATTCAGTTCCGCGCGATCTGTCTTTGCGCCGCTTTCATATTCCAGATAAATCGTTTCATCCGTTGCGCCTTGTTGTTTAAGCTCTCTGACCTGCCGGTTAATATCCTGAAGCTTTTCATTTGTAGAGCACCGCGCATAACCATAAATCATTGCAAGAACCTCTTTTCTTTCGGTCTGATATTATTATAAGACAGTATTTTGCCAAATTCAAATCCGTTAATAATTCGTTAATATTTAGCAATTTTATAAGCGGAAAGGCCAACCCAATTTACTTTATAAAAAACAACCGTAATCCCTAAGGACTACGGCTGTTTATCAGACTATTTGATTATAAACGAAAAGAGATGTTTGGGGTTATATCCATAGAGTACAAGTAAAACGATTATCGACAATGTGAACAATAAGGTGCCAGAGTACAACCGACACAACCATCCCTTGCGCCTAATCTTGCCCTCTTGCATCCACTACTCAAATAATAATCTTTCTTACCATCATTATTGTTGGAATTGTTGTTGGTGCTTCCACCTTTAGATGCAGCCAAAAGCACACTTGTCGCTAAAAGACCTGCACCGATTTTTAAGCCCTTTTTCACACTTTCACCGCTTTCCTTATCCATGAACGAGAATAACCCTTTTTTCTTTTTGGGTTCTTCCGAAGCGTTCTGACCCTGCGCCATATTGGAGTTTGCCGGTACCATTCCCGGAAAATCACTCTCGGTATAAACGATCTTTGTAAAATCCGGGTAGATGAAATAATCGAATATCTTCTGTACTTCATCTGTTAGGCCAAACTTTTCTTCTATGGTTTTATAAATCGCAGCCGCATTCGGTTTTTTCAAAATACAATCAAACAGAACATCCGCAACTTTTTCCTGCGGAAAATTCGGGTTATGAACACTTTCAAGAACTGCGTTTATGTCATCGATCTTACCACTGTCGGCAAGCCAAATATCCTTGCCGTTTTCTCGTAAAATCCCCACCAAAGTAATGACTGCGTTCCAATAATCCTGAAATACATTGTGGAGCAGAAGGTGTGTGCGAATTCGCTGATAAAGTTCCGCTTTTTGCGGCGCTGTAATTTCCGAACCTTCAAGCGTACTTTCCACCGCGCCTTGTACAAGCCCCCGTGCGAAGCTTCCCCGGTTACTAAACAGCGAACCGATGCCGTTTTTGAGATTCTGCGTAACTTTGGCATTGTTTTGTTCCGTTAATTTAACACTTTCATTTGTTGTACGCAAATCATTCAAGGCCGTGTGAAAGGTTTCAATATTCTTTGCGCTAAAAGTATCGATGGAGAACTGATAAATACCTTCAGACACAAGAATATCAACCGCTTTGCTGCTGACGATTTTCAAATTTTCCAGATAAATGTCTTGGAATAAAGCTCTGAATGTGTCGAGGTCATGGATTTTTTCTTTATACTCCTCGGCCGCTTTATCCGCACATGCTTTGGCAAGTTTCATGAATTTGGTGCGATATGTAATAAAGGCATCAAATCTTGCCGGGATCACCAACTCTTTACCATTTAAAGTAAAGACTTTTTCACTGCCTGTATAAGCGGTGAAAGCTTCTTCCATAATGTTTCCCATTGTTTCAAACCTCCGCTTTTTTACATTTTATTTTTACAACACACCTGTCACAGTGCGGATTATTCTTCGTGCATATTTCTCCATAGTTTTTGGCACAATATGCCCAGAGAATATAATCCACCTCCGCTGCCGGTCTGTTTAACTGCCTT
Organism: Hominenteromicrobium mulieris; assembly: GCF_046197855.1. Classification (GTDB taxonomy): domain Bacteria; phylum Bacillota; class Clostridia; order Oscillospirales; family Acutalibacteraceae; genus Hominenteromicrobium; species Hominenteromicrobium mulieris. Next base: position 2,340,748 of record NZ_CP173188.1, read on the forward strand.
GCAATAGCCGCCACAATGTCTATCGCTTCATAGGCAGGTGCATTTTCGTGCTCGGAACAATCTAAAATATTCCTGCCTAAAATACGACGGATATGCCTATCCGGCTTTGCTATATCATAACCAACATTTTTCAGATACTCCGTTATGAGCGCTTCGCCGAATTGAATGAACTTATGTGGGCTTTTCGGTGACGACAGTTCTTTCACGAGTGTCTTCTGCGTTTCATCTTTAACCAAAATTTTCATATAGAAGCTATCAATGCTGCCATATTGCCGTTCAAGCGAAAGAAGTTTGCTGACATTTTCCGTTATCAGTGCATTCATTTGTTTTTTGGTGTACGGAGAACCGAGTTTATAAGATAGAATTTTATCTGAAATTTCTTCTGGATCACAACTGAGAAGTTTTTCTGTATCATATTGGCAAAATAAATCGTCAATAGCCGATATTTCGCCGGTATTTATATCGATATACGGCTCTAATCTGCTCCACTGTGCGCCGAAGGACAACAACGAATACACCATTGCACGAATATGGTCGCCGACCGAGAATTTATCGCCCGCATCTCTTTTATCCAGTTGATGTTTGATGAATGTGTTCTCCCAAAGCTTTTTCCCTTGAACTTCTCCATTAACTACAAAAAGCTGGTTTTTCAACTGTTTATCCATGAGAAGAACAAATTCCGCTGCTCTTTCAATATTCTTCATATTCCTCTCCCCGTGCACTACTCTTTATCCACTTCAATAAATATTTCAGGACTTACATTCAGGGCGAGACAAATTGCGCGCAGGTCATCGGCGTACATGGTTTTTTCTCCATTCATCATGGCATCAAAGTCCACTTGGGGTATGCCTGCTTTTTGTGCGACCGCGAATTGCCCGCAGCCGCTTCCTTCTATGTAAGCTCGCACTTTTTTGTAAACTTCCATATTTACGCCTCCGCAAATACAGTATTACTGTACTTGTATTTATAATATCACAGTATTTCTGTGAAGTCAGCGTATAAGTACAGAATTTCTTGATTTCATCCTTGCAATTTATTTATTTTCGCGTATAATGTTCATAGAATGAGGTGAATTCCGTGAAATATGAAATTGGCGGCAGGATACGTTTATATCGCAAGCAAAGCGGCTTAACGCAAGAGCAATTAGCCAGTAAAATAAATGTAACCAAAAGTCGTGTATCCAACTGGGAACAAGGCATCAACCGCCCCGACGCGGATATTCTTGCCGACATTTGCCGCGCTTTGAATGTTTCACCAAGCGACCTGCTTGACGTTCATTTATCCACTGATGAATTGACCGACCATGAACGAAAGGTCATTCGGGCATATCGCTCAAAGCCTGAAATACAGCAGGCTGTTAATATCTTACTGGGCGTGGAAGGAGAATAACCCTTTCAGAACAAGGCGCTACACCGCCAAGATCAAATGTGCTCATGTCTCCCCTATCTTTTTACCTACGCATACTCCCTTGCCTTATCCGGTATAAAAGCCGGTTATCTCAATAGCCGCACCTTATATATTATTGAGATAACAAACGGAAGGAGGATATTCGCATGAAGATACGCAAAAGACCGATTACTGCGGCTGATGATCTGTCTGTGAACCGTTGTACGTTTACCCCGGAAGATGTTGCCGCTTTTCTTTCGCAAATCTATGAGCTTCAAGGTCTTGGAATTTCTCTCAATGAGAATGCAGATGGATGCGCCGAATTTACGATTGGCGACTCTGTTTATAACATCGCTAACCTCTAACCTGAAAGCTTACTGTACAGAAAAAGCCATTGAACCCCGATTTTGGATTCAATGGCTTTTGTTATACAATATATTCCTTAATAGAATTTATTTGGAAATAATACCGTCATTATCTCCACATCTCCATTAAAACTCCACTTCCTCATCTTGGTCTTCTTTATCTTCCTGAATATATGGAGGTAATTGAGATATTTTTTCGTTTTCTATCGTAATGAGACTTCCCTTCGCAGTCGATTTGATGGTAAAATTAATCCCGACGTTCTTTAGGTTACTATGTAATTCATTGAGCTTGCGTGACAACGCATTGGCTGCCGGCGGAACCGCCCTTGTTCCTAAGCCGGTTTCATCGGCTGCCGTACGCAAATAGTTCCATAACTCTGAAACTAAGCCCTTCCATTCTCTTTTGTTTTCCATAAAGTCGATCATCAAGGTGGCTACGCTGTCCGAACTGATCAACTCATAATTGCTCTTTTCGCGATTCGCATTGTACTCTGAAAGGAATTTCTCCCCCTGACCGCCTAAGGCTTCTCCGATTGCATACCCCCAACGGCAAAAGTCGGCCATTCGAGGCAATTTTCTCAAATGAACATCTGGGTAAATGCGCATCGCTTTCGAGAGCACGTCGAACACTCCGCCGAGAATATCCGGCAGGTCTTCTTCAAATTCCTGTTCAAGTTCCGTTAGCTCTCGCCTATCTTCTTCATCGACACGAGACAGCTCTAAAAGAATGGAACGATCTAATAAATCAGAGCTGTTTGCCACATTATTGATTCCGTTAATAGCCAGACATCTCTTGAACAAGAAGAAATGGCTTTCATCGTCCGTATACAATTTTCTGGATTGAACTGCTTCACCCGTTATGGCTCTGCAAAATAAATCGCTCGTATCTTGGTTGATTTTAGAAAGATTATCGAACGGCAAAAACCAGTGTTCCTGCAAGCCTATTAACTTTGACGGCATATCTTTATGTAAAGATAGAGTTTTTACGATCGACGGGTCGATGGCTTTCTTCAAAAAAGTACAAGCCGTCGTCTTCGCAGCGCCCTTTTCGCCAAAAACGATTATTGCGCTATGTACGATGTCTGGTACAAAGCAGCTGACAAACCAACACAAAAACAGGGTTTTCTGGTTCTTGATGTTGATGTATTTCAAGATTTTCTGAATATCTCCGTTTTTGCGCGGCAAACACTGCTCTTTTTGATGGTTATATCGATCGAATAGTATTTTATCTTCCTCTCTGATCTCCCACCCTTCTTCTGTAATTTTTACAAATTTCCAATCTTCCGTTCTCAAATCATACCAAAAGGCATTCTCTGCTTTTCCGACTCGGTTATAGAGCTTCACCTTTTTGCTATTTTCAAAAAGCGTTTTGCCTTTTAAGTATAAAGCCACTTGTTTCGTGTTCTCCGATTTTAGTCCACTTTGTGTCTTTTCACGATACACATAGGATGCATACGTGTTAAATTCTCCGCTCTCGATTTTCATAACCTTCAAATGCTTATTTTGTCTAAGCGCAATGTACGGCTCATTATTTTCGCTGTTGATAAACAGTGTTGCACCTTGCTCTTGGAGAATTTCCAGTAAAGTATTTTCTTGTGTTTTATTTTTACCCGATTTTCTTTTTTGGGGTTCCGATTTCAATTCTGTGCTTTCATCCTGTTCCAAAATATCCAAATAAGGCAAATCATCCACTTCCTCCATAGAGTGTCCCGCTTTCAGCCAGTCGTATACATCGCCTTTAGGCGGCAAGCCGGGCAGACAAACAATTTTTGCATTCGGAATATTCTCCACAATTTTCTTCGCGTATTTCATTCCGGGTTTATCATTATCCGGAAGAATGACGACCTCTTTACCCATGAAGTAATCCTGATATTCCGAAAGCCATTTTGACCCGGAACCGCAGTTAAGCGTGGTTGCAACTCTTCCTGCCTGAATAACCGCGTCCGCACACTTTTCTCCTTCGACGAAGTAGACCTTCTGAGCACGAATGACCTCCGGCAAATTGTACGGAACCGGCTTTTTATCGCCAAGTCCCTTTTCCCCGTTCGGGCGTACAAAAGAAAAACTCTTTTTCCCATCCGCTTTATCGAAACGATTTTTGGTATAAGCGATAGAACCATCCGCATTGTAATAAGTATAGACCGTTTTGCTCATAGTATTTGTTTCATTCCTTTCATCATTGTCATACATATCTTTTAGTTTTAGCCCCACGTTATTCAGAATATCTTCCGCTTTGCACCCGGCAAAGCAGTTGAGTAAAATCTGTTTTCTGTCTTTTGAAAGTCCAATAGACAAGCTGGGGCTATGATCGTCGTGCGCAGGGCAAATTGCCATGTACTGATTTTCAGATACCTGCTTTACACCCTGAAATTTTAATAGTAAATCTTGAATTTTCATTTTTTACTCTTCCTTTCATTTGATTTAGTTTTTGGAGGTGTTTTCACGGCTGCTTGTGTTTTTCACCTCCTTCGTTTCGTCTTTCTGCTTTCTTTTTGCACTTTCGATTTCTCGTGATAGTACATCAAAGCATTCGATTGCAAATTCTCTTGCGAGTTTCGTTGAAATTGTGAAGTCAGTCATCTTGACAACCCTCCAAAAATTTTTTGTTTTGTGCTGCCTATAACTGATATTCACAATTAAATTCACTTGACGGAACTAAACGGGTATAGTATTCTATTAAATAAGAAAGGGATGTTTATGGAACTAAATTTAAGCATGAATACATCTGATTACGAATGCAGAGAATATCTGGCTTCCATACGATGGAAAAACGGGTTTACGTGTCCGCGCTGCGGTTGTGCTGAAGCTTGGGAAACGAAAGAGGTCAAATATAAATGTAAGAAATGCGGATATAAAATGTCTGTTACCGCCGGGACGATTTTTCAAGATTCACACACGCCGTTAGAGAAATGGTTTGCCGCCATAGATTTGATAAACGCATCAAACGGAATAATCACGGCAAGTTTTCTCCAAAACAAATTAAAATTGGGCAGTAACCGCACCGCCCAAAGAATGACACATTTTATTAAAAGAGCTCTTGTAAGAACACAAATCAGAAAATACAGAAGAGCACCCGCAGAGATGTTAAACTTGCCCGTAGAAATCGATGTCATTCCGATCGTCATTACGCGCGAGCACTTTTTCGTAATTACCGCTGTTGAAAAGCTTGGCAATCGTACCGGCCGTATTCAGATCAAACAAACCGATAACAGTCCGCAGGAATTTGCAGATTTTATCCGAAATACGATTAAAGTAAACACTTCTCAAAATGGGCAAAAGAAAATCGGTATTATTTGCCCCAAGATTTTGCCAAGTGAAATACGTGAAGAATATAATCAACTAATAAAGAATTCACGTTATGCCTATAACGCTTCTAAAAACGTGTCTTCAAAATTCAAGAAATATATAAGTGAACGTTATCATGGAAACTTCGACGTCTGCTGCAAAAATTTCTGTATTACGCAAAACGCAAGATTTACTTCTGTTTCTTTTGAAGAAATTCTCGAAATCATGTTAAAATAAAAAAAGACGGCACTGCCATACAGACAGTACCGCCTAAGCGTTCATATTTACATTTCATTGCAAAGATTTGCAAAAGCCAAAGCCCCCAAGAAAGAAGATTTCTTGAGGGCTTTGTTTAATATTGCTCTGGTGGGCCATCAGGGACTCGAACCTTGGACCAACCGGTTATGAGCCGGTAGCTCTAACCAACTGAGCTAATGGCCCGACTATATATCGGAACTTAGCAATTATAGCACAAACAGCATATAATTGCAAGACCTAAATTCACCCGTGCGAAAAGAAAAAGGAGAGCCGCAAAACGACTCTCCCGTTCTTTACAGGTTTATATGACCCGAAAATTATTCCTTATTGCAGTCGCAGTTTTCGCCGCAATCGCAGGAATCGTCTTCTTCGAGGTCGAACTCCAGCGTTTCGCCGCAGTTCGGGCAATCGATGGAGCCCTCATCGAGCATTTCTTCGTTGAGCTCGATGGTATCGCCGCACTTCGGGCAGGTGACTTCGTAATAGCATTCGTCTTCCCATGCGTCGTCATCGTCATCGTCATCGTCCTCGTCGATGTCGTAGAACTCTTCTTCCAGCTCGCCGAGGTCTTCGTCGATCTCGTCTACCTGGCCGCTGAGCTCATCGTATGCGTCTTCCATTTCCTCAACGGAAAGGGAGAGGTCATCGAGCAGGTCAACGATCGCGTTGAAGAGCTTCGTCTCCTTCGCATTCGGGTCCAGATCCATGCCTTCCATCAAACCGCGGATGTATGCCGCTTTCTCGGAATTTGTCATGCTTGCACCTATCTTTCCGGCAGGCAAACGCGCTGCCTAATGTAGGGCTTTCGCCCCGGGTGTTTCGGCGTATGGAACAAGGAAAAACGCTTATGCGCGCTCCATGTACTCGCCGGTTCTGGTATCGACGCGGATCATTTCGCCTTCGTTGATGAAGATCGGAACCTTGATCTCTGCGCCGGTCTCCAGCGTAGCGGGCTTCGTGACGTTCGTAGCGGTATCGCCCTTCACGCCCGGCTCGGTCTCTGTGACCTGAAGCTCAACAAAGTTCGGCGGCTCAATGCCGAAAACGTTGCCCTTGTAGGAGAGCACCTTGCAAACCATGTTTTCCTTCACAAAGCGGAAGTTGTCGCCGAGGACATTCGGGCTGATCGGCAGCTGCTCATAGGTCTCGCTGTCCATGAAATAGTACAGGTCGCCGTCATTGTAGAGATACTCCATGTCCTTTCTCTCAATGAAAGCGGTCGGATACTTATCGTTCGGGTTGAACGTCTTTTCCGTCACGGCACCGGAAATCACGTTGCGGATCTTGGTGCGGACGAACGCCGCGCCCTTACCGGGCTTGACGTGCTGGAATTCAATGATCGAGTAAACGTTGCCGTCCATTTCAAAGGTGACGCCGTTTCTGAAATCGCCTGCGGTTACCATATAGATAATACCTCCAAATTTTTCTTAGGTCTATTGTATAACAGAAAGTGGCTTTTTTCAAGAAAAAACCGTTCTGTTTCTCCGTTTTTTCGGAAATTTTACAGGATGATGAGCTCCTTCGGGGAATGCGTGAGGCTGCGGCAGCCGTCATCTGTGATGAGCAGCATGTCTTCAATGCGCACGCCGCACTTGCCCGGGATGTAGATGCCCGGCTCGTCGGTGATGACCATGCCCGGCTCGCAGATGGTCTCATCGGTCTTATTGAAGCGCGGCCACTCGTGAATCTCGAAGCCTACGCCGTGGCCGAGGCCGTGACCGAACGTGTTCGGGTACGGGGTCTCGATGATGTCGCGCGCGATCTTATCCACATCGCAGCAGCGCATGCCTGGGTGTGCGCCGTCGATAACGGCGAGCTGTGCTTTTAAAACCGTGTTGTAGATGGCTCTCTGCTCATCGTTTACATAGCCGAGCGCGACGGTACGGGTCATATCGGAATGATAGCCCGCGAGCATAGCGCCGGTATCCATGGTGATAAGATCGCCTTTTTTGATCTGTGTGTTGCCCGGAATGCCGTGGCACTGCGAGCCGTTTGCGCCGGTGACAACGATGGGGTTGAACGCATTGCCGTCTGCACCCGCTTTGCGCATGAAGAACTCAATCTCCAGCGCGATTTCGCGCTCCGTTACGCCTTCCTTGATATAGGGGAGGATGTGCTCAAACGTAGCGTCTGTGATGGCCTGTGCGTCACAGATTCTCTTCACTTCCTCATCGCTCTTGACGATGCGCTGCTTGCGGATGGCATCGTCCAAGGTCGTATTCAAAATCGCCTTAGCGCCGCACTCTTCGGAGAGCTGCTCAAAACGCTTCGCATGACCGTAGGGCAGAGCGGCGTATTCCATGTACACCTCGGTGATGCCGTGCTTTTTCAGAAGCGTCTTATAGGTTTCGTTAAGCGAGGTGAACTCCACAACCTCCACATTTTGCGCCTTGGCGCGTGCGGCCTCGGTGTAACGGAAATCGAGGAGATAATAAGCCTGCTCGGAAGTGAGCAGCAGTGCGCCGTCTGTGGACGGGAACGCCGTGAGGTAATAGAGGTTCGTTTCGGAAACGATCAGCGCCGCTTTTTTGCTATCGCCGCCGATGACAGAATTGGTAAGACGTTCGATCGGATTGCTCATTGATAATTCCCCTTTCTAATGTGTACCCAAAGGTGCCCTTTATGCTTTGCTTTTTACCGTTTCTTCCCCGGCCGTGAGCCGCGTATAGTGCGGGCGCAAAAAGCCTTCCAGACTGCGCTTGAAGCGCACCGTGGCGGAAGGATCCGGCGACAGGGGGTCAAGTAAAACCGACCGCATTCCGCAAAGGTTTGCGCCGAGGATATCGGTGAAGATCTGGTCGCCCACGACAAGGCATTCCCTGCGGGGCGTGCCGGCCATTTTCTTTGCGCGCAGGTAGCCGACCGGAAACGGCTTGCACGCGAAAGAAACGAACGGCAGATTGAACTGCGCGGCAAAGGGCGCCACACGTTTTTTGTAATTGTTGGAAACAACGATCAGCTTGACGCCGCTTGCCGTTACGCTTTGTGCCCACGCCCGCACGCCGGGAAACGGAGTCTGCGAGCCGTGCGGCGACATGGTATTATCCACATCGAGCACGATCATGTGCACATTGAGCGCTTTTAAAAGCTCGGGCGTAAGCTCCGTCACGCAGTGGAGCGTGCCGGTCGGTTTAAATACCGCCATAGCTTCGGTCTTTGCCTCCTGTGTTGCTCGGGAAAAACCCGTTTACACAAAAAAGCGGGCAAAAAGCCCGCTTCTTCACGTTTGATTATTTGTACTTGCGCTTGCGAGCTGCTTCGGACTTCTTCTTGCGCTTAACGGAAGGCTTTTCGTAAGCCTCTCTCTTGCGAACTTCCTGAATAACGCCCGCTCTTGCGCACTGCTTCTTAAAGCGTCTGAGTGCGCTCTCCAAAGATTCGTTGTCTTTGATTCTGATTTCAGCCATCTATATCCCTCCCATCCGCCATCAGGCAGGGGTTTGTATTTGTTACTTAGCACGAAATAACACAAATAATTATAGTGGCAGGGGGCAAAAAAGTCAAGGCTTTTTTCCCGAAAAATAGAAGAAATCCGTTTCTCTTTGCAAAAAAATCCGTTTAGGGCCGTTTATTTGCCTTTTAAAGCGGTGCTGCACGGGTTTTTGGGGCTTCTTTTTCCCTGCTTTGCGACTTTTATGATTAGGCGGAAAACGCAGCGCGGCTTTGCGGCTTTGTCATAGGTTTTTTCTTGTTTTTGCTTTTCGGCAATCTGCAAAAATGCTGATGGGAAAATTTTTCAACTGAATCTTGCCCAAAACATTGACAAGCAAGAGCGTTATATTATATAATACCTCCATAAAACCCTGCGCAAATTCCTACTAAAGCGAGGTTACGGATTTATATGAAAAAGACGGCGCTTACAAAAAGCGAAAGCGAAGTCATGTATCTTTTGGGGCACACGGACCGTGCGCTTTCCGCGGCAGAAATGGTCGCGCTTTCCCCACAGAAGACCTGGAAGGACAGCTACATTCACCTGATGGTGAACTCTCTTTTAAAAAAGGGGATGATCACCCCGGCCGGCTTTGTGAAGACGTTTCGCAATTATGCGCGCACCTTTGCACCGTGCATGACAGAGGAGGAGTATGCCCAGTTACAGCTGCGCGACACGACGATTCAGGATCCCGCGCTCGTGGCGCCGTTCCTCTCTGCAATGGTCGACACGGCAGATGACCCGGCTTCGATGATTGACGAACTCATTGCAATGCTGCAAAAGAAGCGCGAAAAATTAGCCGCGAAAAAACAAACATGACGGACAAAACAGAAGGCAGAGCACATCATCGCTCTGCCTTCTGTTTTGTAATGATATAGCAAACTTCACTTGCATTGTCCGAAGGGCAATATCACCCGCCGCAGGCGAATACAATTTATAATTGGTCTTTGCCTACAGGGGTGCAGAAGAGCTTTTCAAATTCCTCGCGGGTCTCGGAATAGGCCAGTGCCCACATCATTTTGGCGATGACGGCTTCCGTTGTCATGTTGGAAGCTTCGAGCACGCGGTATTTTTCCTTGATGATATGGCCCACGCGGTAGACGGAAAGGTTGCTGCCCTCGTGCGGAACCTGCGTGGTGATAACGACGCGCACACCGTTTTCCATTAACGCAGCGATCTTTTCCTCAAACGCGTTGTCGCCGTAGTACGGGATGCCGCCGACGCCGAAGCTTTCGATGACAACGCCGCGGCAGTGCGCGGTGATGTAATCGAACACGGACGGGTCCATGCCCGGGATGACGCGGATAGAAAGAATCTCCGGTACTAATTTATCGTAGAACACCGCGCCGGGGCATTCCGGGCGCTCATCAATATAGCACAGGAGCTTTTTATCGTAGAACACGCCGATATCCGGGAAATCAATGCTGGAAAAGGCGTCAAAGCTCTTTGTATGCGTTTTTCTGGCGCGGGTGCCTGCAATGACGTGCCCGTTAAAAACGACGTGTGTGCCGCACGCACGGGCATCTGTGGCGTATACAAACGCTTCAAACAAATTGCGCCGCGCGTCGCCGTCCGGCACCTCGATGGATTTCTGCGCACCCGTTAAAACAATGGGCTTTTCGTTTTTCTGGATGAGATACGAGAGCGTAGCCGCCGCGTAGGACAACGTATCCGTGCCGTGGGCAATGACAAAGCCGTCGTACTTTGCATAGTTATCGCGGATAATCTCCGCCACGTGGATCCACTGCTTCCAACACATGTTGGTACTGTCTAAGCTGTACGGCTGCACGGTATCCACTGCGCACAGGTTTTTCACCTGCGGTACGGCATTTAAAAGTTCCTCCGATGTAATCGCCGGCGTGAGGCCGTTTTCCGTTTTCGCCGAAGCGATGGTTCCGCCGGTCGCAATGAACAGAATTTTTTTCATTCTGCATTTTCCCCTATTCTTCGTGAAATTGCGGAAATATCATACCACATTTTCCTGCATAAATGCAAGCCGCAGAACCGACAAAAAGAGACGAGCCGCAGCCCGCCTCTTTGCTTTTGCGAAATTATTTGAGTGAGATGTTGGACGCAAGGGACAAAAGTGCATCGCCCGTCAGGCGGTACGTTGTCCACTCCTCCATGCGCACGGCGCCGAGGGAATCATAGAACTTGCGGCTTGGGGTGTTCCAATCGAGGCACGCCCACTCCAGTCTGCCGCAGCCGCGCTGCAAAGCGAGCCGCGCAAGGCGCTTTAACAGCAGCTTGCCGTAGCCCTTGCCGCGATATTCCGGCAGCACGAAAAGATCCTCAAGATAAATGCCCGCGCGGCCGAGCCACGTGGAGAAATTGTGGAAGAAAAGCGCAAAGCCCACGGGCTTTTCGTCCTCCGAAACAAGGAAAACCTCTGCTTTTTTCTTTTGGAAGACCCACTCTTTTAAAAGCTCCGGCGTTACAATGACCTGATCTTCCATATTTTCATACGCGGCGAGCGCATGGATAAACTCTAAAATGACCGGAATGTCTGCTTCGGTTGCAAAGCGAATGTTGGCTGCCATGGTTTCCCCCTTATTCTTTCGGCTTTCTGTTGCGGACAATGAGCATGAAGCGGTGCTGCACGCTTGGGATATAGCCTTGCTTTTCACACAGCGCGTCGAGCGCATCGAGCTGCGGCAGGCAGCTTTTTACTGTGAAATTGCCGAACTCCCACGGCAGAACCTTTGCGTACCAAACGAGTGCGCCGACATCCAAATAGTGGTCGGTTACATAGGCCTGGTCGCAGAAATTCACCGTAAAGCCGGCGTTTTTGAAGCGCAGCAGCTCGTTTTCGAGGTTAAAGCTCGGCATGGCGGTTTTGTTATTGCCGAGCAAAGCGCGCAGGCGCAAGTTGTTGCTGCCGCCTACCTGCTGCGTGATAAAATATCCGCCGGGCTTTAGGACGCGGCGCACTTCGTTTACGTCATAAGAATCGTGACGGTTTAAAACGAGGTCAAAGCTGTTATCCGCAAACGGCAGAGGTTTGTCCTCTTCGGTTTTGCGCACGGTGATGCCGAGCGGCGCTAACTTTTTTTCGCACAGCTCAAAGTTCGGCTGCCAGCTTTCCGTGACGCTTGTCTGCGAAAACGGGTGGCGCAGGGACAAAAGGAACTCTCCGCCGCCCGTACCCATATCCAAAATGACGGACTGCGGCTTTAAAAAATCGAGCACTTTTTGCTTATAATCCCACGGCAGCGGGGCTTCCACTACACGCCCGCGGATGTGCGAAAAATCCCAGCCGTGCATTTCGGCGCTTTGCTCTTCTTGTGCCCAAAGTGCGTGTTTTTCAGTTTGTGTCATGTGTTGTGGTCCACCTTGTGGAAAGTTTTGAGGTTACCCGTTTTGCCGTGACGACGGTTAAGCTCCGCGCGCACATCGTCAAGCGGGATGTTCTCGTTCACCATCATGACGGTGAGGTGATAGAGCAGGTCGCTGATTTCGCCCACGGTGTCCTCTTTTTTGCCGTTTTTCGCGGCGATGATGACTTCGCTGCACTCTTCGCCGCACTTTTTGAGGATCTTATCAAGCCCCTGCTCGAAGAGATAGCAGGTGTAGGAGCCCTCCTGCTTTTCACCCTTGCGCTCCAAAACGGTATCATAAAGCTGCTGCAAAATGTCCATAGTATTCCCTCCGTCAGTTTCTTGCAATCTCTTTGTAGAAGCAGCTGTGGCTGCCGGTGTGGCACGCCGCGCCCGTCTGCACGACCTTTACGAGCAGTGTATCGTCGTCGCAGTCGGCATACATGCTGATAACCTTCTGCGTATGGCCGCTCGTTGCGCCCTTGTTCCACAGCGTTTGGCGGCTGCGGCTGTAAAACCACGTGTAGCCCGTCTCCAGTGTTTTCGCCATGGATTCGCGGTTCATGTATGCCAGCATGAGCACTTCGTTTGTGGATGCCTCCTGCACGATGCACGGGATGAGCTCCGATTTCTTGAAGTAGCGCTCAAGATGGTCTTCCTCTTCTTCGCTGCACTTGAACGATTTGCCGGAAAGGCGCTGACTGGCGGTGATGGCCGCCGTTAAGTCCAACGCTTTCGTATAAATGGATTTGCCCGCAATCGCACCGTACACGCCGAGGGCGTTGAGGTCTACGATGTCCTTTAAGTTGCCGACGCCGCCGCTTGCGATGATGTTGCAGCTGACGGCGCGGTTGACCTTATCGAGCATGACGAGGTTCGGGCCGTTCATGGTGCCGTCTTTATAAATATCGGTCACGATGAGGTAGCGCACGCCGATGTCTTCCATGCGCTTTGCCATTTCGAGGTAATCCACTTCGCTTTGAGCCGTCCAGCCCTCTGCCGCCACCTTGCCCTTTAACGCATCAATGCCGACGGCGATCTTTTTGCCGTATTTTTTCACGGCCTCGCGCACGAACTCCGGGCTGTGCAGCGCCGCAGAGCCCAGAATGATGCGATTGATGCCGTGCGAAAGATAATATTCCACGGTGTCCATATCGCGGATACCGCCGCCGACTTCTATATTCATCGAGACATTATCGCGAATGGAGAAAACGGTGCTGTCGTTTACGGGGCGGCGTGCCTTTGCGCCATCAAGATCGACAAGGTGCACCCAGCGCGCGCCCTGCTCCTCAAACGATTGCGCGGTCTTGACGGGGTCTTCCGCCACCTGCTCCGCCGTGGCGTAATCGCCTTGGAACAGGCGGACGCATTTGCCGTCCTTGAGGTCAATCGCCGGTAAAATGATCATGTTATATCCCTTCCTTATTCATTCCAAATTATCGTGTATGCAAAAAAGTTAAAATTTCAAATTATTCCGAAAGCGTGCCCTTGGTGGAAAGCACCGCGCCGGTGCTGTTTTCTGCTGTGGCATCGCACAGAGCGTGCGCGCAGGCTTTGAACAGCGCTTCGATCATATGGTGAGAATTTTTGCCGTAGGGGCAGCGCAGGTGCAGCGTGAAGCCGGCGTTATCGCTAAGCGCGCGGAAGAACTCCTCCGTCATGCAGGTGTCAAAATCGCCGACGCGCTCCTGCGGGAACGCAGCGTCGAACACAAGGTACGGGCGGCCGCTGACATCTACGGCGCAGAAGCCGAGCGCTTCATCCATAGGGATCATGGCATGGCCGTAGCGCACGATGCCGCTGCGGTCGCCGAGCGCCTGCTTAAACGCACGGCCGAGCACGATGCCGGTATCTTCCACCGTGTGGTGGCAATCGACATTCCAGTCGCCCTCGGCTTTTAACCGAAGGCCGAAGCCGCCATGCACGGCAAGCGCCGTGAGCATGTGGTCGAAAAAGCCCACGCCGGTATCGACGACAACCTCGCCGCCGTCAAGCCCCAAGGTCAGCTCAATGTTCGTTTCTTTTGTTTGGCGCACAACTGTTGCCGCACGTTCCATATCGTTTCCCCCTAAAAGGGCCTAAAGCCCGATTTACGCTTGCTCTTTTTCTTCAAAGAACCGCTGAATGTGCTCTGTGACCACTGCGTTTTCGCCCGTGGAGCCTGCCGTGATGCGCAGGGCGGACATGTTTTTAAAGTACCGCACCGCGATGGATTCGGCCAAAAGGCGCTCGTAGAGCTCCTTTGCGTACGGTGTGCGCAGAACGACGAAGTTCGTAACGCTCTTTACCGTTTGGAGCTTTTCCGGGAAGCGCTGCGCCATGCGGTCGAATTTCTGCTGCAATTCGTCTCGCGAAAGCAGCAATCTGCGGATGGCGGCATCGGCTTCCGCGCGGTTTTTCAGCACGGCTTCCGCCATTTTCTGCGAGCAGGTGTTGACGTTATACGGCGACTTTACAGCCTTGATGGCGCGGACAAGCTTTTCGTTGCCCACAGCAAAGCCTACGCGCAGCGCGGCGAGACCGAAGGCTTTGGAGCACGTTTTCAAGATGAGTAAATTATCGTAGTTTTCAAATTCGCCGAGCATAGATTCGTTCCAGAAGTCCATATAGGCTTCGTCGAGCACGACGAGCGCGGAGACGCCCCTGATGATTTTGCGCACGGCTTCGCGCGTGAGGCCGACGGACGTCGGATTGCACGGGTTGCTGAAAATGAGCAACTTTACGTTCTCATTGTTGCAGGTTTCGATCACCTTGTCAATATCGATTGTGAAATTTTCGTCTTTTTTGATTTCGATGCCGCGGCATTCCGAAACGTAGCCGTAAAAATCATACATGGAAAAATCCGGCGTGAGCGTCGCGTAGGTCTCGCCCTTCATCAGAAAGCTCTGGAAAATGACGTTGATGAGCTCATCGCTGCCGTTGCCCGCCGCAACGCACGCCGGCTTTACCTTATAGCTTTTGGCAAAGGCGGCGCACAGGTCTTTTGCGGTGGGATCCGGATAGCGGTTGAGTTCCACCCTCATCATGGCGTGCAAAGCGGACGCCATAACGGATTCCGGCAGGCACAGGAACGATTCGTTTGCGTCCAGACGAATTTTATACTCGCCCGCAATGGGTTTATACGGCTCTAAATCGCGGATCTTTTCATTCAGCGTATACATAAACTACCTCCGGGGTCACTTTTTCTTGCGGACGGCGATGGAATTCGCGTGCGCGGTCAGCTCTTCGGTCTCGGCAATGCGGATGATGTCGTCGGCAGCTTTCAGAAGCTCCGCTTCCGTATAGTAGATAAAGCTCGATTTTTTGATAAAATCATCGACGGAAAGCGGCGAGAAGAAACGCGCCGTGCCGCTGGTGGGCAGCACGTGGTTTGGACCCGCGAAGTAATCGCCGAGCGGCTCCGGAGAATAGTTTCCGAGGAACACGGAACCGGCGTTATCGAGCTTGCCGATGTATTCGAGCGGATTTTCGCAGCAGACTTCAAGGTGCTCCGGGGCGAGCTCGTTTGCGAAATCGACGGCTTCCGCCATGTTTTCGCAGACAATAATTGCACCGAAATTTTCGATGGATTCTTTAATGATGTCTTTTCTCGAAAGCGTCTGCATTTGGCGCTCAATCTCCGCAGCGGTCGCTTTTGCAAGGTCTTCCTCCGGGGTAATGAGAATAGCGGACGCCATGCGGTCGTGCTCCGCCTGGCTCATGAGGTCGGCGGCCAAGAACTCCGGCTTCGCGGTTTTATCCGCAATGACGAGAATTTCGCTTGGACCGGCAATCATGTCGATATCGATGGTGCCGTACAGTAATTTCTTTGCCGTGGCGACGAAAATGTTGCCGGGGCCGACGACTTTATCAACCTTCGGGACGGTCTCGGTGCCGTAGGCGAGCGCCGCGACGGCCTGCGCGCCGCCGATGAGGAACACGCGATCTACGCCGGCAATCCTTGCGGCGGCCAAAATGTTTTTATCCGGCTTGCCGGTACGTCCCGGCGGCGTGACCATGACGATCTCGCCGACTTCGGCAATTTTCGCCGGGATGACGTTCATCAAAACGGAGGACGGGTACGCTGCCGTACCGCCCGGCACATACACACCGACCCTGTGCAGGCCGCGCACGCGCTGACCCATCAGAACACCTGTGGGCGAGGGGTCGATGCGGCTTTGCTGCTTTTGTCTGGCGTGGAACGCGCGGATATTTTCTGCGGCACGCTCCATCGAAGCGATGAACGCCGGGTCGCAGTCTGCGGTGAGCGCATCGATCTCCTCTTTTGTGATCTCCGCTTTCTCCGGCGCCCAGCCGTCGAACTTCATTGTATAGCGGCGCACGGCTTCGTCGCCGTTATCGCGCACGTCCTTCAAAATTTCGGCCACTTTATCCTCTACGCTGCGGTCGTTTTCGCTGACGCGGGCTTTAAGGCTTTGAATAAACGCTTCACAGTAGGCTCTATCGCCTTTGGCAATACGGATCATACGGATTTCTCCTCCCTGTTCTTTTCGATCTGCGCTTCCATACGGGCGGCAAGCGCTTCAATCTCCTGCTTTCTCATTTTAAGGCTGGCGGTGTTTGCGATGAGACGCGCCGAGATACCGGCGATGGTCTCCGTGACCTCCAGACCGTTTTCTTTTAAGGTGGTGCCGGTCTCGACGATATCGACGATGCCGTCTGCAAGGCCGAGCAGCGGGGCAAGCTCTACGGAACCCTCGATTTTGATGATGCGCACGTCCATGGCACGGCTTTCAAAGAACTGCCGTGCGACGTTCGGGTATTTGGACGCGACGGTCTTCGCTTTGTAGCCGCCGAAGAAATCCGTACCCTTGCGGCAGGCGAGCGCAAAGCGGCAGCGGCCGAAGCCAAGATCTAAGATTTCGTAAAAATGACTGCCGTTTTCCATGATGGTATCTTTGCCGACGACACCGAGGTCGCACACGCCGTTTTCGACGTAAGTGATGACATCGGCAGCTTTGGCTAAAACGACTTCGATCTCGCCGTTTCCAACGGGAAGAATCAGTCTTCTGCCTTTTTCGCGCACTTGCGTGCAATCAAGGCCGATCTGCTCTAAAAGGTTCACGGTGTCTTTTTCGAGGCGCCCTTTTGTGAGGGCAATTCTTAATGGCTTCATGCGTTTTCCTCCCCTCTAAGGACGATGACTTCCGGGATGCCGCGGCGCTTTGCGTAGCGCTCGGCCTCGTCTACCGTATCGAACACGGAGCTTTCGCAGATTTTGCCGTTTGCTGTCAGCTCGCGAATTTTCATCTGTGCTTTGATCTCCGCGCCGCTTTCCGCGTGGACGAGCACGTCCGGCGTGGGCACGCTTTCAATCCGGCCGTCGTCGAGCAAAACAGAAGCCAGCGCATCGACGTTTGCGGCAAAGCCGATAGCGGGCATGGGGGCATCGAATTGCTTTAAAAGCGTATCGTAGCGGCCGCCCATTAAAACGGCGTCACCATAGTTTTCCACATAGGCGCTGAAGACGACGCCGGTGTAGTAATCATTGCGCTGCACAAGGCCGAAATCGACCATCAGGCGGTCATCGAGGCCGAGCGACGACAGCGCGGTATATAGCGTGCGCATATAATCGAGCGTTCCGGAAAGCACGGGGTGGCCTTTGCAGAACTGCTCCGCTTCCGCGAAGACCTCTGCCCCGCCGAACAGGCGCGGCAGCTTTTTGATGGCTTCGGTATACACGGATTTTGGGAGTGCGTCGAGCATATCGCCGAGGGCGGCGTAGTTTTTGGACTCAATCGTCTGGCGGATGTCCTCTTTTTTATCTGCGGAGACGGGCAGCTCATCGGCGAGCGCACCGAAGAACTTTGCGCTGCCGATCTCCAAGCGGAAGTTTTCCGTGCACGCGGAAAGCGCCTCAACGGCGGCGGCGATGACCTCGATATCCGCTTTCAGCCCCGATGCACCCAAAAGCTCGATGCCCGCCTGCGTTGTTTCGTCGCTGCGGCCGGAAAGATCCTTGCTGTTGCGGTAGATCGGCTGGTTATAGTAAAGCCGAATGGGCTTTTCCATCGCCTGCAACCGCGTTGCGGTAAGGCGCGCGATGGGCAGTGTTAAATCGGGACGGAACACGATGAGCCTGCCTTTGTTATCCGTGGATTTATACATCTCATACTGAGGAATAGCGGCGTTTGGGGCATCGAACACGTCGTAGTATTCCATGCCGGGCGTGATGACCTCATTATAGCCGCGCATTTTGAATATATGCGTGAGCCGCTCGCTCACGGTACGCTGCGAAAGGCACTCTTCAAACAGAATATCCTTGGTGCCCTCCGGCGTGATTTTGTTGAACTTCTTCATAACGACCGTCCTTCTGCTTTAATGTAATGACGTGTTACAATAATACCATGTAACTGTGCGCTTGTCAAGACTTTTCCTGTTTTGCGTATACATGTATATACGCATAGATATGCAGAAAGGCGGAAGCAACTTCTTGCGTCCGCCTAATGGCATTAAAACAGTGATGTCTGGCTGCTGTCCGGCAGACCCTGCAGTGCGCCGGCGCTTTTTAAAACGTCGATAACAGCGCTGGAGACCTTGGCGCGGGACTGCACTTCGTCGATGGAGATGAACTCCTCGCCGCCCGTGCACGCTTCATACAAGCTGTGCGCCGCCGCCTCGCCCACACCGGGCAGGGACGAGAACGGCAGACGGATCTTGCCGTCTTCGACAAGGAACTTTTTCGCATCGGATTTATACAGGTCGACCGGCAAAAGCTCGATGCCGCGGCACAGCATTTCGTTGATAATCTGGAATGTGGAATACGCCGCGTCCTCCTTGACAGTGGACTGGTGCTCCTTTTGCTTCTGCTCCAGCTCGCGCATACGGCGCTGCACGGCGGCACGCCCCTGCACGGCGGTGGCGCCGTCGAAATCTTCACTGCGCACGGTGAAGTACGCCGCGTAGTATTCCACAGGATAATGCACCTTGTACCAGCCGAGGCGCAGCGTCGCGATCATGTAGGCGGCAGCGTGCGCTTTCGGGAACATGTACTTGATCTTATAGCAGGACTCGATGTACCAATCCGGCACGTTGTGCTCCTTCATGGCGGCGATGTGCTCCTGCGTGAAGAGCTTTTTCGCGTTGCCCTTACGGGTGATTTCCATAATCTTAAACGCCATTTTCGGCTCAAGGCCCTTTAAGAGCAGGTAGGTCATGATGCTGTCTCGCGTACCGATGACGGTGGCGATGGTGCAGGTGCCGTCTTTGATGAGGTCCTGCGCGTTGCCGATCCAAACATCCGTGCCGTGGGACAGACCCGAGACCTGCAGAAGGTCGGAGAATGTCTTCGGCTGGGCATCGATGAGCATTTGGCGCACGAACGGCGTGCCGCACTCCGGCAGAGAGAACGTGCCCGTCAAAGAGCCGATGTCCTCCGGCGTGACGCCGAGCGCTTCCGTGGACGTAAACAGCGACATGACCGCCGGGTCGCTCATGGAGACCTTCATGACGGGAATGCCGGTGTAATCTTCGAGATAGCGATAGATGGTCGGCACATCGTGGCCGAGCTCGTCCAGTTTACAAATGGTATCGTGAATGGAATGGAAGTCGAAATGCGTGGTGATGTTATCGGAATTCTGGTCGTTTGCGGGGTGCTGCACCGGGCAGAAATCGTAGACCTCTTTGCCCTTTGGCACGACAACCATGCCGCCCGGGTGCTGACCCGTGGTGCGCTTGATGCCCGTGCAGGAAATGGAAAGGCGTTTTTCCTCCGCGCGGGAAAGCACGCGGGAACGTTCTTCGGCATACTTTTTCACGTAGCCGAACGCGGTTTTATCCGCGACGGTTGCGATGGTGCCGGCCTTGAAGACGTTTTCACGGCCGAACAGCGTCTCCGTATAGCGGTGCGCACCGCTTTGGTATTCGCCGGAGAAGTTGAGGTCGATATCCGGCGTTTTGTCGCCGTCAAAGCCGAGGAACGTCTCGAATGGGATGGTGTGGCCGTCGCGGTCGAGATCTTCGCCGCAGCGCGGGCACTTTTTCGGCGGCAGATCAAAGCCGGAAAGGTAGCTGCCGTCCGTGATGAACTCGCTGTACTTGCACTTGGGGCAAATGTAGTGCGGCTCGAGCGGGTTAACCTCCGAGATGCCGGACATGGTTGCGACGAACGACGAGCCGACGGAGCCACGCGAGCCGACGAGATAGCCGTGCGCTTCGCTGTCTGCCACGAGCTTTTGCGCCGTCATGTACAAAACGGAGAAGCCGTGCTTGTTGATGGAGCCGAGCTCGCGCTTCAATCGCTTTTCGACGATCTCCGGCAGCGGGTCACCGTACTTTTCCTTGGTGCGTGCCCACGTAATGGAGTTCAGCTGCTCCTCTGCACCGTCGATGAACGGTGGGAAAACACCCTCCGGGATGGGGCGGATTTCCTCGATCATATCGGCGATCTTGTTCGTATTGGTGACGACAACCTCATACGCTTTTTCTTTGCCGAGGTAGTCGAATTCTTTCAGCATTTCGTCCGTGGTGCGCATGTAGAGCGGCGCCTGCTCATCGGCATCCGTGAAGCCCTGACCCGCCATCAAAATGGCGCGGCCTGCGGCGTCTTTCGGGTCTTTGAAGTGCACGTCTCCCGTTGCGACAACAGGCTTTTTCAGCTTTTCGCCGAGCTTTACGATGGTGCGGTTGTACTCTTTTAACTGCTCGATATCGCACGAGCCGTTGCGCACCATGAACATGTTATTGCCAAGCGGCTGGATTTCGAGGTAATCGTAGTAGGAAGCAATCTCGAGTAATTTTTCCCACGGCTCGCCGCGCGTAATGGCGCGGAACAGCTCGCCCGCTTCGCACGCGGAGCCGATGATGAGGCCCTCGCGGTACTGGTTCAAAACGCTTTTCGGCGTGCGGGGACGCTTATAGAAGTAATTTAGGTGGCCAAACGAGATGAGCTTATAGAGATTCTTTAAACCCACCAAGTTCTTAACGAGAATGATCTGGTGGTAGGTCGGCAGCTTTTTCGGGTCGCCGCCCGCGAGTGCGGTGTTGATCTGCTTGACATCTGTCAGCTTGAAATCATCGACGAGGCGCTGGATGAGGTTGATAAAAATCTCGCCGAGCACGGCGGCATCGTCGCACGCGCGATGGTGATTAAAGGGCTTTAGCTTTAAATACTTCGCAACCGTATCGAGCTTGCAATTTTTGATGTCCGTCAGCATGGAGCGACACATGGCGACCGTATCGATGTACACATACGGGAACGTCATGTCGTGGCGGCTGCACACGGCGCGCAGGAACGAGGTATCAAAATTTGCGTTGTGCGCGACAAGAATCACGTCTTCGCCGCAGAACTCGAAGAATTTGCGCACGGCTTCTTCCTCTTTCGGTGCGCCCGCGACCATTTCATCCGTGATACCGGTGAGCTCCGTAATCTTTGCGGGAATGGGCTTTTCGGGGTCGACAAATGTATTGAAAGATTCGGTGATTTCGCCGTTATGCACGCGTACCGCGCCGATCTCCGTGATGCGTTCTTTGCTCGAAGAAAGGCCGGTGGTCTCGAGGTCAAAGCAGATGTAATCCGTATTGAGCGGCTTATCGGTCTCGCCGGTGACGGCGGGCACGAGGTCGTTTACAAAGTAGCTTTCCACGCCGTAGATGACCTTGAATTCGCCGCCGCCCTTCTTGATCTTGAGCCACGCGTTCATGGCATCCGGAAACGCCTGCGCGACGCCGTGGTCGGTGATGGCGAGGGCCTTTTGCCCCCATTTATAGGCGCGGTCGATAAGCTCGCCTGCGGGGGTCATGCCGTCCATGGCGGACATGTTCGTATGCAGGTGCAGCTCTACGCGCTTTTCTTTGGCGGTATCGACGACCTCCACCATTTCCGCGCGGGCAATGGCGTTCGGGCGCATAACGTTTTCGCGGTCGTATTTATCGTACTCCACGGAGCCCGTCACGAGCAGCGCCGTACCCTTTTTGATGGCATCGATCTTTGAGCAGTCGTTCGCCTGCTGAATGAGCTTTAACGTGATGGAATTTGTGTAATCGGTAATGTCGATGGAATAAATCTTGCGGGAGCCGTCACGCGTTTCGCGGGATTCGATGTCGAACACCTCGCCCCAAACGGTGATACGTCCGGCTTCGATGGTCGCTTCGGAAATCGGTACCGGCTCCTTTTTCGGCAGATTGCCGAGAATGGGGCGCGCGGTCTCCAGAATGATCTGCGGCATGAGCGATTTGCCCTCGCGCACACTGACGCGGCACTTCGCAGCTTTCTCTTTCATGGCGGCTTCGTAGCGGTCCATTTCTTCGATGACGGCGGCGCGCGCACGCTTTTCTTCCTCGACGTGCAATCGCTCGATGACGGATTCGTCGCCGTTTTGCAGCTCTGTTTTGCCCGTGAACGTCACCGTAACGGGCACGCTGAACCACTCCTGCACCGTTTCGCTGATGGCGCGGTCGGTATGGCGCTTTTCGAGCAGATTGAGTCCGCCGTGCAGCAGCTCTATTGTAAGGGTATTTTCGTTTATGGTGCAGCCTGCGTCTTTAAATGTGCCGTTTAAGCTTGCGTCGAGCTCGCGCACACGCTCCAAAACGGAGGTAACGCAGCTTTCCTGCCACGCCTGAGCGGGGAATGCGGGGGCAAGCTCCACGCGCATATCAGGCAGAATGCGCTCGTGCAGCATACCGTTTACCTCGCGCAGGTCGCTGTACGGCACGAAGGCTTCAAACTTCGTTTTCAGGCGCACCAAACGGTTTTCCCTGTGTATCTCTATTTTTTCGATCTGACCGGCAGCGACGCCGTCTTTCGGCGTATAGCCGGCGCTTTTCAGCAGATCGCCTAATGTTTTCAAGCGCATCTCTCCTATGTAGAATGGTCTGTGTTTTTATGGTGTGAGATGATGCAAAAAGGCCGTACCGCCCGGCACAGCCTGTTTTATTGCAAATTAAAGCTTGTCGATCTCTTCCATCAGGGCGTCCAGAAGCTCAGCTTCCGGCACCTTGCGGATGATCTGACCTTTTTTGAAAATGAGGCCCTCTCCCTTGCCGCCGGTAACGCCGAGGTCGGCCTCGCGCGCTTCGCCGGGGCCGTTGACAACACAGCCCATGACGGCAACGGTGATGTCCTTATCAACGTATTCGAGTGCCTTTTCGACCTTATTGGCAAGGCCGATGAGATCGATACGTGTTCTGCCGCAGGTGGGGCAGGAAACAAGCTTTACGCCGCCGCGCAGACCGAGCGCGCTCAAAATATCGCGGCCGGTGCGAATCTCCTCTGCGGGGTCGGCCGTCAGGGAAACGCGCAGCGTATCGCCGATGCCGCGCTGCAAAAGGCTGCCGATGCCGATGGCGGACTTGACGATCCCCATGCGCAGCGTGCCGGTTTCCGTCACGCCGAGGTGCAGCGGGTAATCGCAGCGCTCCGCGATCCTTTCATACGCCTTGATATTCGTATCGACCGAGGAGGATTTCAGAGAGATGACGATGTCCGTGAAATCGAACTTTTCGAGCAAAGACGCGTGGTAAAGTGCGCTTTCGCACAGCGCTTCCGCTGTGGGCGCGCCGTACTTTGCGAGGATGCTCTTTTCGACCGAACCGGAATTGACGCCGATGCGAATCGGGATTTTCTTTTCGCGGCACACGGTCGCGACGGCTTTTACGCGGTCATCGCCGCCGATGTTGCCGGGATTGATGCGGATTTTGTCCACGCCCGCCGCTGCAGCTTCAAGCGCAAGCTTATAATCGAAATGAATATCCGCCACGAGCGGAATGGAAATTTTCTCTTTGATGGCGGGGATCAGCCGCACGGCATCCATATCGGGGATGGCAGCGCGGAGAATCTGGCAGCCGGCTTTTTCCAGTGCGACCGCCTGCCGCACGCTGCCTTCTATATCGGTGGAGGGCACGTTCAGCATGGACTGCACGGTGACGGGCGCGCCGCCGCCGATTTTCACATTGCCCGCCATGACCTGTTTTGAAATACGTTTCATTGTATCGTCCTTTCCCTTATCCGCCTGTTGCGATGCGCATGATGTCCTGGAACGTGACGGCGAGCATCAGGCAGATGAGCAGTGCAAAGCCGCCTGCGTGCACCCATCGTTCGTACTTTGCCGGAACCGGCCTGCGGAAGATCGCTTCGATGATGAGGAACACAAGCCGTCCGCCGTCGAGCGCCGGCAGCGGCAGTAAATTCACGATGCCGAGGTTCACGGAGATCACAAGCATGATGTACACGATGTTGTTGACCGCCGCGCCGAAGCTCTGCTTAAGCCCCGCGCTTGCGGCCTGCGTGACTGCCTGCGCCGTACCGACCGGACCTGCGAGCTCTTTAAAGCCGAAGCGGCCCGTCACCATGCCGATGAGGCTGTTGAAGATCATGCGCACGGTGGAGTACGTATCCGCAAACGCGTTTTTGATGAGCGTCCACGGCGTTTTTTCTTCGCCCAACACGTAGAAATCCAGCACGGCGCGGTACTGCTTGCCGTCCGCAGATGTTGTGTTGATGGTCAAATCGTTAAAGGTGACGGTCTCTTCGCCGCGCTTTACGGTGAAGTCAAGCGCCGCGGTGCCGTCTGTGGAATCAAGCGCCGCCATACTTAAAGCAAAGGAAAGATCCTGCCCTGTGCGAACGGTGTAGCCGTCGATGGAGGTGATGACGTCGCCCACCTCCACGCCGGCGGCTTCAAACGCAGAATTTTCCGCAAAGCCGGCAATCTGCATGGTGGCGTAGCGGTCTTCCTGTCCGCAGATGACCATCATCAGCAAAACGGCAAGCAGGATATTCATGATGCCGCCCGCCGCGACCACGATCATGCGCTGCCAAACGGGACGGTTGCCAAACGCGCGGGGATCGTCGCTTTTTTCGTCCTCACCCTCCATGGCGCAGTAGCCGCCGATGGGCAAAAGCCGCAGGGAATACTGCGTTTCACCGCGGGTGAACGAGAAAAGCTTTGGCCCCATGCCGATGGAGAATTCGTTGACGCACACGTGGCTCAGCTTCGCTGTGAAAAAGTGGCCGAACTCGTGGATGAAAATGATGAGCCCGAAGAGCAATACGCCGATAACGGCGAGCAGGATGCCCTGCACCACCGTGCTCATCTTGCGCTCTCCCCGCAGCGCTCCAGCACATAGGCGCGCGCTTTGCGGTCAGCTTCCAAAACGTCCTCCACGCTTGTAACGGGCGCGGTTTCAAATGTATCGGCTACATGGCACACGAGCTCGCCGATGTCCTGCCAGCCGATTTTTTCTTTTAAAAACAGCGCAACAGCGGCTTCGTTTGCACCGTTGACCGCCGCGGGCAATGTACCGCCGCGGCGAATGGCACGCTTGCACGCGCCGAAGCACGTAAAGGTTTCTTCGTCCGGCGCATAGAACGTCAACTTCTGCCAATCGGCCAAATTCAACTGCTTTACAGGCGACGGGAAGCGGCGCGGGTAGGTAAGCGCATACTGGATGGGAATGCGCATATCCGGCACGCCGAGCTGCGCGATGACGGAGTGGTCTTTATACTCAATGAGCGAGTGCACGATGCTTTCACGGTGCACAACAACATCGATGTCGTCCGGCTCCATATCGAAAAGCCACTTGGCTTCGATGAATTCGAGCCCCTTATTCATGAGCGTGGAGCTGTCTATGGTGACCTTCGCACCCATGTCCCAGTTCGGGTGTTTTAAGGCGTCTGCGGGGCGGATATGCTGAAGCTCCCCGGCTTTTTTGCCGAAGAACGGACCGCCGGACGCCGTTAAGATGATTTTATTTAAGTCGCACTTTTTGTACATACCCTGCAAACACTGGAAAATAGCAGAATGCTCGCTGTCTACGGGCAGAATTTCGATGCCGTTTTCCTTGGCGGTCTTCATGACGAGTGAACCGCCTGCGACGAGCGTTTCCTTATTCGCGAGCGCCATCTGCTTTTTGGCTTCGAGTGCCGTTAAGGTCGGCTTGAGGCCCACCATGCCCACGACGGAGTTTAAGACGATATCAACGCTTTCCAGCTCCGTCAGGGCACAAAGGCCCTCCATGCCGCTGTACACCTTCACATTGAGGTCGCGGACGGCGGCGCGAAGCTTAGAAGCAGCTTCCAAATCAAAAACCGCAACTGCTTGCGGTTTAAATTCCCGGATCTGCTCTTCCAGAAGCCGAATATTGGAATGGGCAGCGAGCGCCTCCACTTTAACGGCGTGCTCCCCTTCCTTTTGTATACAGCGCACAACGTCGAGCGCCTGTGTGCCGATGGACCCGGTAGAGCCGAGCAAAGCTAACTTTTTCATGCAGACCCATCCTTTCTTACGACACGATCGGCAGCAGCATCGTTACCATGTAGACAAACGGTGCGGTGAAAATCACGCTGTCGAAACGGTCCAAAATGCCGCCGTGGCCCGGAATGACACTGCCGAAATCTTTGATGTGGCAGCTTCTTTTAATGAGCGAAAAGCTGAGGTCGCCGAGCACGGACACAAACGCGCCGAAAAAGCCGATGATAAAGAGCGAGAGCCAGTTTGCCTGACGTTCGCCGCCGTAAATACCGTAGGTGAAAATGAGACCCACGAGCTGCAAAATGATGACGCTGGACAACACGCCGCCGATGAGACCCTCCACAGTCTTTTTGGGGCTGATCTCCGGGCACAGCTTGTGCTTACCGAAGAGCTTGCCGGCGAAAAACGCGCCTGCGTCCGGAATCCATGCGGAGAATACGCACACGAGCGCGTAGAACATGCCGTGCTGGTCGCTCAACGTGCGCACCAGAACGATAGTCTGCAGCGCGAGCGGGATCAAAACGACCATGCTGTACACAACGGCCATTTCTTTAAAAGTGATCTCGCGGTGGTGGCGCAGCAGCGCGCAGAAAATGCACGCCGTGAACGCGGAATAAATAAAGATATTTGCCTGCTGAAATTCACAGAACTGCACCAGCACGGCAGCTGTCATGCTGGGAACCGTGATATACCAGCGGTCGGAAAGTCCCAGCGCCTTGATGACTTCAAAAACAGCGAGCGCGGAGATAAACGCAATGGCAATATTGAGTGCCAGCGGAAAAGAGCGGTTGAACACGACGATTGCCATGAAAAATGCGACCAGCGTGACACCGGATAAAACTCTGTCCTTCATATACCTGTGGTTTCCTTTCACCGTTCGGAATGTAATAGAAACGCGGTACAGGGCGGCATATACCGCCCGCACTGCAAAAAATCATACACCGCCGAAACGGCGTTGTCTGCTGTTGAACTTTTCAATGGCTTCGTCCAAGTGCTTCGGCTTGAAATCCGGCCAGAGAATATCAAAATATTCAAATTCGGTGTAGGCGCTCTGCCACAAAAGGAAGTTTGAGATGCGCTCTTCGCCGCTTGGACGGATGATGAGATCCGGGTCAGGCTGGCCGGCGGTGTACATAGCGCCGGAAAGCGTTTCCTCCGTGATGTCCTCGGGCGAAAGCTCGCCGTTTTTGACGCGCTCTGCCAAAATGCGTGCCGCGCGGGTGATCTCTGCGCGGCCGCCGTAGTTCATGGCGAGGTTCAGCACCATGCCGGTCTTCACGCTGCTCGCTTCCTCCACGCGATGAATGAGCGCCTGTAAGTCGGGCGCAAAAGCGGAAATATCGCCGATAAAGCGCACCCGGATATTCTCATTCATGAAGTCGCGCAGCGCTTCCTCGAGGTACTGGTGGAAAAGCTTCATCAGCGCAGAGACCTCCTCTGCGGGGCGGCTCCAGTTTTCCGTGGAAAACGCGTAGAGCGTGAGATATTTTACACCGATAGACGATGCATACCGCGTGATGGTGCGGAAATTCTGCGCGCCCGCCGTGTGGCCCGCCGTACGCGGCAGACCACGCTTTTTAGCCCAACGACCGTTGCCGTCCATGATGATGCCGATATGTGCCGGCACCTGCACGGGCGTTTTGTTTTCTTTACTTCCAAATGCCATTTCGGAGTCTTCCTTTTGCTTACAGGGTGAGAACTTCCTTCTGCTTTGCGGCAGAGCGTTCGTCTGCCTGCTTTACGTACTTATCCGTCAGCTCCTGCGTTTTCTTTTCCGCCTGCTTCAGGTCGTCCTCGGTCAGTTCGCCGTCTTTTTTCATCGCCTTCAGCTTTTCCATAGCGTCGCGGCGGATGGAACGCAGGGCGATTTTTGCTTCTTCTGCCATGTGGCTGACGTCCTTCACGATATCCTTACGCTTCTCTTCGGTGAGCGGCGGGAAAATGAGGCGGATGGTCTTGCCGTCGGACTGCGGGTTGATGCCGATGTCCGAGGTCTGGATGGCGCGCTCAATGGCGCGGCAGACGGAACCGTCCCACGGCTGAATGGTCAGCACGCGTGCCTCCGCAACGGAAACGGCTGCAAGCTGGTTGACCGGCGTGGGTGCGCCGTAGTAATCGACCATGACCTTATCGAGCACAGCCGGGTTTGCGCGGCCTGCACGGATGGCGGCGTAGTCGCTTTCGAGTCTCGCGATGGTTTTGCCCATTTTGCTTTCTGCTTTTGCCAATACTTCCTTCATAAGTATATTCTCCTATCTGTTATTTCATTATACGTTTTGTGTGCTCTTTATCAGGGCGCACAAGGCTTCTCCCCTAAAAAGCTTTAGTCCTTCGTGATGACCGTGCCGACGTTTTCGCCGCAGACGGCGCGGACGATGTTCTCCGGGTCCTCAATGCTGAACACAAGGAACGGGATGCCGCGGTCGTTACAGAAGGAAGCGGCCGTCATATCCATGACCTGCAGGTTCTGATTGAGGATTTCCATATACGTGAGATGATCGTACTTCTTTGCGTTCGGGTTCTTCTTCGGGTCACTGTCGTAAACGCCGTCGACCATGGTCGCCTTTAAGATGACTTCGGCGTCGATTTCTGCACCGCGCAGCGCTGCGCCGGTATCGGTGGAGAAGTACGGGTTACCCGTGCCGCAGCCAAACACGACAACACGGCCTTTTTCAAGGTGACGCACCGCACGGTTGCGGATGTACGGCTCTGCAACCTCCTGCATGGCGATAGCTGTCTGTACGCGCACGTCAAGGCCGACCTGCTCGAGGCCGTCCGCCACGCCGAGTGCATTGATGACCGTAGCCAACATGCCCATGTGGTCTGCACGGGTACGGTCCATGCTGCCGCTGCTTCTGCCGCGCCAGAAGTTGCCGCCGCCCACAACGATGGCGACCTCGCAGCCCATATCCACGATCTTCTTGATGGGCTCGCAGATCTTGACAACGGTGTCAAAATCGATGCCGTGACCGATCTTGCCGGAAAGCGATTCGCCGCTGAGCTTTAAGAGAACTCTTTTGTACTTCAAATTCATACGTTCATCCTCGATTCTTTAGTATTCCATATCCTGTGACGCACACCCGCAAATTTTTTCAATTTGCAAATGCACAGATTTATACTTATACTTATTTTACATGACAGACCCCGATTTGTAAAGCGTATTTCCGAAATGTTCACGGAAATGAAAAATTTTTGCACAATGCACGAAATTCAAACGGCGTTCACAGTTTTGTGCTAAAAGTGTCTTATACTAAAAAAACGGCTGAAAGGAGTGAAAAACCACATGCAGCTTAGAAAAACGATTTTAGCTTCCGTGCTTTCTGCGGCGCTTGCACTCTCTGCGGCCGCCTGCGGCACAGCGGAAAACACACAAAGTGTGAGCAGCGCGGCGGCTTCAGAGCACGTAGCGGAAACGCCGACGCCTTCCCCCGAAGCGACCGCAACGGCATCGCCTACCGCCGAGCCGACGGTAAAATCCACCGCATCTCCCGCACCGGAAAGCAACGAGGTAAGCGAAAACGCAGAGATTACTGCGGAGCTTGAAGCGATGGCGCCGCTTTTGGAAGCACACATTCTGGCGCAGATGAACGGCATGGCGTTTGACGCGAATGATCCCGTTTACTTTTGGCAGACCGCAGCCTTTGCGGTGGACAACTGCGGCATGACGTTTTACAGCGCAGAGACGACCGGCAGCGCGCTGGTGCTCTCTCGCGGGGTGATGGAAGAAATTGTGAGCGGACTATTCGAAAGCGCCGCAAATGAAGATCTGCCGGATATTCCCGACTCGCTTTCGGGTGAGATTTCGTACGATGCAGACAGCGACACCTATGCGCGGCCTATAAGCGGCGGCGGCTTTTCCGTGGACATACAAGACTGTGTGAAAAGCGGAGATGTGTACACCGTGACGGCAGCGCTCATCCGCGACGAGAACGAGGCGGAACCACAGGCGATCTTCACGGCGGAGCTCGTGCCGAATCCGCGCGAGGACAATACCGTATTTATATATAGTATACGCACCGTGAAACAAATTTCATAAGCAAATTAAAAATGTCGCGCAGAATGTGTATTTCTTCTGCGTGACATTTTATTATCAAACTCTCCGTGAAACACAACAAAATAGTTCCCTAACACTCCGTTCATTTTTAGTACATGTATATCGATATAGAAATATCAATATGCAAATTTAGCACTTAACAAATCAAAAATTTTGATATACAATACAGTCGTAAAAAGAAGTTAGGTGGTGCAAACCACCGAGCTTTGCGATAAATTGCTTCACATAGAAAGGGCGATAGACTTATGGCAAGATTTACACTTCCCCGCGATTTGTATCATGGTAAGGGTGCTTTGGAAGAACTGAAGCATTTTGAAGGCAAGAAGGCTGTTGTTTGTGTAGGCGGCGGCTCCATGAAGCGTTTCGGCTTTTTGGACCGTGCAGTCGGCTATCTGAAGGAAGCCGGCATGGAGGTCGAGCTGATTGAAGGCATTGAGTCTGACCCGTCTGTTGAGACCGTTATGAAGGGTGCGCAGAAGATGATCGAGTTCCAGCCGGATTGGATCATCGCGATGGGCGGCGGTTCTCCGATCGATGCCGCAAAAGCTATGTGGATCAAATATGAATACCCGGACGTTACGTTTGAGGATATGTGCAAGGTCTTCGGCCTGCCGAAGCTGCGCCAGAAGGCACACTTCTGCGCCATTTCCTCTACTTCCGGCACCGCAACGGAAGTGACCGCGTTCTCCATCATCACCGATTATCAGAAGGGCATCAAGTACCCGATTGCTGACTTCGAGATTACCCCGGATGTCGCCATCGTTGACCCGGACCTTGCCGAGACGATGCCGAAGAAGCTCGTTGCGCACACCGGTATGGATGCTATGACCCATGCGATTGAAGCGTATGTTTCCACCGCAAACTGCGATTTCACCGACCCGCTCGCCATTCATGCAATCGAGATGATCATGAAGGACCTTATCCCGTCCTATAACGGCGATATGACCGCCCGCGACAACATGCACAACGCACAGTGTCTGGCCGGTATGGCGTTCTCCAACGCTCTGCTCGGCATCGTACACTCCATGGCACACAAGACCGGCGCTGCGTTTGCCGATTACGGCGCACACATCATCCACGGCGCTGCAAACGCTATGTACCTGCCGAAGGTCATCGCGTTCAACGCAAAGGACGAGACCGCAAAGAAGCGTTACGGCGTCATCGCCGACTACATGCACCTCGGTGGCAACAACGACGACGAGAAGGTACAGCTGCTCATCCAGTACCTGCGCAACATGAACGACGAGCTGAACATTCCGCACTGCATCAAGCATTACGGCCCGGACAGCTTCCCGACCGAGAACGGCTTTGTGCCGGAGAACGTCTTCCTTGAGAGACTGCCGGAGATTGCAAAGAACGCTATCGCCGATGCCTGCACCGGTTCCAACCCGCGTCAGCCCAGTCAGGAAGAGATGGAAAAGCTGCTTAAGTGCTGCTACTACGACACGAAAGTGGATTTCTGAGTCTATAAAGACAATCTATAACGCACCCCGGGCATCTGTCCGGTAAAAGGACATTCTATCCCTGCCGCCCGGTATTTCTTCGGAAATCGCCGCACGGCAGGGATTTCCTGTCTTTTCCCGTTGTAATTTTGATATTTCTCTGTTATAATAGTATCGTTTGCAGGTTTTAAAGGCAAAAATTGCAAAACCGGCATCCGACACAGACAAAACTTAGGCAAAACCGCACAAACTGCGCACATGCCTGAAGGGAAAGGTTTTGAAGTATGTATAAGATCGTTAAAAAACAGCCGCTGAACCCCACGGTGACGCGGATGGAGATCGAAGCGCCGCTCATTGCAAAAAAAGCAAAGCCCGGCCAGTTTATCATTCTGCGCGTAGACGAAAACGGCGAGCGTATTCCGCTGACCGTTGCCGGCTATGACCGCGAAAAAGGCACCGTTACAATTATTTTCCAGATTGTCGGCGCAACGACCGAAAAGCTCAACCACTTAAACGAAGGTGAATGTCTGCACGACTTCGTAGGCCCGCTCGGCGTACCAACGCATGTAGACGGCCTTAAAAAGGTCTGCGTTATCGGCGGCGGCGTAGGCTGCGCCATCGCACTGCCCATTGCCGAAGAGCTGCACGCCATGGGCGCGGAAGTCACCTCTATCATCGGCTTCCGCAATCAGGATCTCGTGATCCTGGAAGACGAATTCAAGGCTTGCTCCGACCACTTCACGCTGATGACGGACGACGGCTCCTACGGCGAAAAGGGCAATGTCACCGCCCCGCTGAAGACGCTGCTTGAAAACGGCGAGCGTTTTGACGAGGTCATCGCCATCGGCCCGCTGATCATGATGAAGTTCGTCTGCCTCACCACAAAAGAATACGACCAGAAGACCGTTGTTTCCATGAATCCGATCATGGTAGACGGCACGGGCATGTGCGGCGGCTGCCGCCTGACCGTTGGCGGCAAAACGAAGTTTGCCTGCGTAGACGGCCCGGATTTTGACGGCCACGAGGTCGATTTTGACGAGGCGATGAGCCGCTCCCGCAGCTACACTCCTTTCGAGCGCCACGCTTATGAGGAAGCCTGCAACTTGTTCAAGAAGGAGGTTGAGTGATCATGCCTAACATGAGAATGACAAAGAACCCCATGCCCTCGCAGGACCCGAACGTTCGCAACAAGAACTTTAAAGAGGTCACACTGGGCTATACCGAAGAAATGGCGCTGGACGAAGCACAGCGCTGCCTGAATTGTAAGAACATGCCGTGCGTTTCCGGCTGCCCGGTCAATATTCATATTCCGGAATTCATCAAGAAGGTCGCCGGGCACGACTTTGAGGGCGCGTATCAGGTTATTGCGCAGTCCTCTTCCCTGCCGGCTGTCTGCGGCCGTGTCTGCCCGCAGGAGACGCAGTGCGAAGGCAAGTGCGTGCGCGGCATTAAGGGCGAACCGGTCGGCATCGGCCGTCTGGAGCGTTTTGTTGCCGACTGGCACAACGCACACGCTACCGTTGCCACCATCACCGCGCCGAAGAACGGCCACAAGGTTGCCGTTATCGGTTCCGGCCCTGCGGGTCTTACCTGCGCGGGCGACCTCGCAAAGCTGGGCTACGACGTGACGATTTACGAAGCGCTGCACCTTGCAGGCGGCGTGCTCGTGTACGGCATCCCGGAGTTCCGTCTGCCGAAGTCCATCGTGCAGAAGGAAGTCGATAACCTCAAGGCGCTCGGCGTCAAGGTGGAGACCAACATGGTTATCGGTCGTATCCTGACGATTGAAGAGCTGAAGGACGAGTACGGCTACGAGGCCGTGTTTGTCGGCACGGGTGCAGGCCTTCCCCGCTTTATGAACATCCCGGGCGAGAACCTAAAGGGTGTGTACTCCGCAAACGAATTCCTCACCCGCAGCAACCTGATGAAGGCTTACCGCGATGATTCCACTACGCCGATCCAGCACGCAAAAAACGTGGCGGTCGTCGGCGGCGGTAACGTGGCCATGGACGCCGCGAGAACCGCAAAGCGTCTCGGCGCGGAGAACGTGTACATCATCTACCGCCGCGGCATGGCAGAACTGCCGGCACGTAAGGAGGAAGTGGAGCATGCAGAGGAAGAGGGCATCATCTTCCATACGCTGACGAACCCGGTAGAGATTTTACCGACGGACGTCGCCGACCCGCGTGACCCGAACTACGGCTGGGTCGCCGGTATTCGCTGCGTAAAAATGGAGCTTGGCGAGCCGGACGCTTCCGGCAGACGCAGCCCGATCGTCATTGAGGGCAGCGAATTCGATATTCCGATGGATTGCGTTATCATGTCCCTCGGTACTTCCCCGAACCCGCTGCTGAAAGCCACCACGCCAGGTCTTGAGACCCAGAAGCGCGGCCAGATCATCGCGGACGAACACGGCCTCACCTCCATCGAGGGTGTGTACGCAGGCGGCGACGCCGTAACGGGCGCCGCAACGGTTATCCTCGCCATGGGCGCAGGCAAGACCGCCGCAGCTGCGATCGACAAGTACATTCAGGAAAAGAAGTAAGTCAGCTTTTCCCCTAACCTAAAAATGAACGGCACCGGTGACAAATTTCATCGGTGCCGTTTTGCTGTGTTTGGCGGGTTTAATTTTCAAATGCTTTCCGCACCCACTGCGTCGTGTAGGCGTCTGCCGGGCGGTCTTTCCGCACGCCGGAACCGACCTGCACGCCCATCAAAATGCGCGGCTCACGCTCGGCAAATGCCATAAAACGCGCCAAAATTTCATCGTATCTGCCCATTTTTCACAGCTCCTTTTTTCGATCCTTTTAGAAAAATAAGCAGAGTATACCACGTTTTTCAGAGAAACGCAACGCCCTTTTGTATACTGCCGAAAGCATCTTGAATTTTCAAGATTTTGGCAGTATAATTCTATTGGCAAATCTACCCGAAAAGAGGTTTTCTGAATGAAAAAAGTGCTTTTGCTCGGCGATTCCATTCGCATGGGCTATGACGATTATGTAAAAGAAGAGTTAGACGGCAAGTGTGAGGTCGTTTACGATGCCGAGGACAACGGCCGCTTCGCTGCGTACACGCTGTGGCAGGCGAACCAGATGTTCAAGCATCACGGTCATTTTGACGTGGTACACTGGAACAACGGCTACTGGGATATGAACATTGAGGCTCCGATGACGGAGGCCATGCACCCCGTTGAGGAATATGTGCACTTCTTAAAGCGCATCATCAAGCTGTGCAGAGAAAACGGCGCGAAGATCATCTTCGCGACCACCACGCCGATTTTGGAGCCCGGCATGGCGGCAGACAACACCGGCACGCAGGCGGACAGCATCAACTACAATAACGAGTGGGTGGAGCTGTATAACGACGCCGCCAAAAAGCTGATGGCAGAGGAAAACATCCCGGTGAACGACCTTTACGCGCTGTGCAAGGAAGGCGAGCACTATTATAAGTGCCCGGATATGCTGCACCTGACCGAGGAAGGCTACCGCAAGTGCGCAAAGCAGGCGGCCGACATGATCCTGAAGGAGCTCGGTGAAGCATGAGCTCCGGCGTAAAAAAGACGAACGCCATGCGCATGCTGGACGGCGCGAAGATTCCCTATGAGGTGCGCACATATGAATTTGAGGAGACCGATCTCGCGGGCGTACACGCGGCAGACGCCGTGGGCATGCCGTATGAGACGGTGTTCAAAACGCTCGTTGCGCGCGGCGATAAGACCGGGTTTGTCGTGTTTTGCATCCCCGTAGCGGAGGAATTAGACCTCAAAAAAGCTGCCAGAGCCAGCAAAAATAAATCCGTGGAGCTTCTGCACGTGAAAGACTTGCTGCCGACGACCGGCTATATCCGCGGCGGCTGCTCGCCCGTGGGCATGAAGAAGGAGTTCCCGACGTATATCGACGAGACCGCCATGCTGTTTGATGCAATCGCCGTCAGCGGCGGTATGCGCGGCGTGCAGCTCATCGTAAACCCGGATCAGCTTTTGGGCTTCGTCAAAGGCGAGTATGTCGATTTGACGGCGTAACACAGAGCGAACTGTAACGGCGATAAAAACCTTTTGATCCAACTTTTCTCAAAAAAATTCACGCTCCCCTGCTTACTTCTTTAAAGTATCTGCAGCGGGAGCGTGTTTTATATCTGCTATTTTTATAAATAACTTTTTGCGAAAGCGTATAATCAGTGGTTCATGAGCGCTTCGGCATTTTCGTTTTCGTTTACAAGTCCGAGGTCGTGCTTGATCTTCGTGGTGGAGATGCCCGGCGTGCGCGGCAGGAAAACGAGCTCGCAGTAATCCTTGAGGTAGTCAAAGCGATCGCTGTTTTCCCAGTCACTGCCCATAACGACTACGTCCACATGGTAGTCCTTCACGTCGCTGATCTTCTGATCCCAGCTTTCCTCCGGAATGACGAGGTCAACGTAGCGAATGGCTTCGAGCATCATTTTGCGCGTTTCATAATCGTGGAACGCTTTTTTGCCCTTGCCTGCGTTGAACTCATCCGTGGAAAGCGCCACGATGAGGTAATCGCCCAGCGCCTTTGCGCGCTTTAAAAGGTTGATGTGGCCGTAATGCAGCAGGTCAAACGTTCCGTAGGTCAATACTCGTTTCATTTTTAGCCTTTCCTTTCGTTTTTTACAGCTTGCTCAATGCTCCGGTTTCTGTAAGAGTCATCGCCTGCCGTTACACTTTGAATATTCAGATGCGGCAAAATGCGGAATACTTCCCGCGCGAAAACAGCATCGCAATTATACTTATTACGCTCTCTGCTGAAAAACAGCTTGATGTTTTCCGGCAAAGAAAGGAACATCTGCGTATCAATCACGGTGTAATCCAGCCAATCGTTATATTTATCGGTCAGCTCCTTGAGGGTGAGCTCGTTGAAATCCCTGCGCAGGAAAACCGCTACGGGCGCTTCCATGGAAAAGAGCTGCTGTTCCAGCTCTTTTGCCCAACCCTTATGGTCGTTCTTTCCGACGAGATAAACGTTTCGCGGCTGCTTTTTGTTTTCGGCATAATCAATCACTTCAAACTTCGGCGCTTTTCCGTAGAACAGCATGTCGTTCAGGTTCCGGATATTATCCGGCGCATCGTAATTTGTAAACATCTTATAATACGCGTCATACGCCGCACTGTTCACGTCTGCCTGTTTATCGTTTTCGTGCAGGTACGAAAGCATTTCGTTTATGGTATAAATTTTGCGGAACGGGAGGTCACGCACATCCATATACATGCCGCGCTCTGCCATGTACGCATCATAGTCGTACATAAACAGCACGATCGGCTTGCGCGTGATGGAAAAATCGAAGAAAACGCTGGAATAGTCCGTAATCAGCACGTCCACAGCATTCAAAAAGCTGTAACTGTCCACATCATCCGGGAATTTTACAATGTGCTTATAGCCTTCGATCGGCACTTTATCTTTTACAAGCGGATGCAGGTTCACGTACATGATCTGCTTATCCGTCAGCGCGCTGTCGAACTTTGTCAGCAGGTCGCGGACTTCCGCTTCGTACCCGCCTTTGTTTGCGCCGGAGCTCATCGCGCCGCGCCAAGTCGGCATGTAGGCAAAGGTCTCTTTGCCGTCCATTCCGTATTGCTTCCGCACCGCCGCTGCCGCATCTTTATCCCAGAATATCGCGTTGCGCGGGTACCCGCTCAGGATCACCTTTCCCGTGTAGAGGTGGTTCAGATTGTAATCTTCCATCATGTGATCCATCGTATAGCGGTTCGGGTGCAGAAGATAACTGCTGTGCAGGAAATTGCGCTGCATGTTGCTCATATCCTGAATGCCCATCGCCATTTTTTTGCCGAGGGTCTTCAGCGGCGTTCCGTGCCATGTATTCAAATAGATCTGCCCTTCACGGCGGATAAAATACGTCGGGAAGCTCACGTTATTTACAAGGTATCGGCTCGTTGCCAAAACCTTCTGGTATTTTCTCGAGCCGAGCGGGATAAGCTGCACACGGTTCAGACCATAAGCGTCTAAGATCTTCCGGTGTTCGCCCATCAGTTCTTTTTTCGACGTGTAATAGATGGTAAACGCCGGGTCCTTTGCCAGTTCGCGCATCATTGCAAACGGCGAATCGTTTAGGTTCGTACCGTGAAAGGATTCAAAAAGCACCTGCTTCTCGCAAAGCGGCTTCTTTTTACACGTGCGCACGTAATAGTATTTATTCAAATAACTGCGTTTTGAGAAAACCGTCAAAGCCTTGCGCATCGTTTTTGCCGCTTTGCCCAAAAGGCGCAACACGGAATTCGGCATCATGCTGTAAAGATACCACGTGATCTCATGCTTGGCCAAAGCGCCCATCAGTCGTTTTTTGGAGAAGAAAAAGTCGAAAAACGCCTTGTTTTTGCGCCAGTCATCAAAATAGTGATCCAGATGCTGAAAGCCCTTATGAACGACTTTAAACTGCAGATTTTTATCTTTATATGCCGTAAAATCGCGGAAGCGCAGGATCGTGTGCTTCAAATTGATAAAGCCGAGCACATCTTTAAACTCCTCGAACGCGCCTTCCCGAATATAGTATTCGTTCATGATGGCGAGCGAATCATACATCTGCAGGATGTTCTCGGAGAATGTCGCCGTGATTGCGCCTTCGCGCTTTAGAATATAGTAGTACAGCGGCTCGTTTACTTTGGAAATTCGGTTGGCATGCAGCATCAGCGGGTAGATGGTTGCAATGTCCTCATAAATTTTCCCTTTCGGGAAGCGTATTCCCGTGCGCTCAAATAAGGCGCGGCGGTAAATTTTGTTCCAGGCATACGGTGCATTTGTGTACAGAAGCTTCGGGTTTTCGTGCAGGCTCACACCAAACTCCAGAGTGCTTCCGCGCTGGAAAAAGCGCCGTGTTTCGGTATTTTCGTCTATACCGTAATAGCCGCAGATCACAATGTCCGAATCCGTTTCGGCGGCGCGGTCGTACAGCTTTTGGTACATGGTCACATTCAAATAGTCATCGCTGTCCACAAAGCCGATGTATTCACCGTGCGCATACGGAATACCGTAGTTGCGCGCATCGGATAATCCGCCGTTTTCTTTGACGAGGCTTACCACCTTCTGCGGATATGCTGCGGCATAACGGTCTATGATCGCCTGCGAATTATCCTTTGTGCCGTCGTTGACAACAATGATCTCAATTTCTTCCAGCGTTTGCTTTACTAAGGAATCAAGGCAACGCTCCAAATACGCTTCAACGTTGTATACAGGAACGATAACGCTGACTTTTATCGAATCAAAAATACGTTCTGACTTCATTTTATCTATCATTTATCCCTTCTGTAAGGAAAGTCATTATAAGATCCACACAACGCTGCGTGTTGTTCGTGTCATCCGTCTCCACGAATTCTTTTCTAAAGGCGGTGAGCTTTTCGTAATCGTAGGGCGTGCGGAGGATACAGTCGAGCAGAGGCTCGGCTTTTGTGAACGCGCAATGCGGCATTTCTGCAAGCGGGTCAAAGTTGAGGCCGCGCGTTTTCTTGTAGCGCTCTAAATCGTAAACGTAGAAATATACCGGCTTTTGGATGAGGCTCGCCTCAATGGAAATAGCGGAATAGTCCGTGATGACAGCGTCTGCCGCAGCCATCAGCGTGAAGGTGCCGAACTCCGGGCACTCGCGGAACTTCGGCAGCACACAGCGGCGCTCCAAGCGCTCGCGGTCGAGTGGGTGCAGCCGCACGATGAGCAGCATACCCATTTTTTCCGCCGCCGTGATGAGCGGCTCAATCTCGGGCATCTGTTCGCCGTCGCGGAACGTGGGAGCGTATAGGACGATCTTCTGCCCGCGCAGCTCCGGGTAGGTCGCAAAAAAACGGCGGCGGCAACGCGCGCGATTCATTTTCAAAATGGCGTCTACGCGCGGCACGCCGGTCACGCGCATTTTATCGCTCGAGACGCCGAACGCCTCCTCATAGGCTTTTGCTGTACGGTGACTCGCACAGAGCACGGCATCGTAGTGCTTATGCATCCCCATGCGCTCCGCAAGCTCTTTATCGCGCCCGCCGGGCACGGAAAGCGCCTGCCTGCCAAACTTCTTAATGGCGCCAAGCGCGTGCCAGACCTGCACCACGCGCAGCTCTTTACGGTGATGCAGCACGCTGACCGGGATGCAGTAGCCGTCTATGATGCACACATGCGCGGTGGAAAGCTCCGCGGCGCAGTGCAGCAAATGGAAACAATAGCGCAGGAGCTCTAACGGCGTATCGCCCATTTCGCGGCAGAGATACACAAGGCGCACCCCTGGATCACGCGCTTCAATCTCTGCGCCGAGCTGTTCAAAATCCGGCCGCTGGCTGTTCGACTGGCGGCTGATCATGACGACTTTTTTCTGCATGGGGCGCAGCTTCATGACGGCATACACGGCGTTATACAGCGCTTTGAAAACGGAGATCAGCCCGAGCAGTATTCTTTTTTTCACAGAGGCTTCGCCCCTTTCTGTGCAGCGCCGTTCCATTTTTGCGCATAGCGTGCGGCCTTTGCCCGCACCCCAAACACACGCTGCCAAATTTTTCCGTTGCGGAAAGCCGCACTTTTTCGCATTTAACAGAGTTAGTATACCACACTGTGCAGAAAATCTCCAGTGTTTTACCGCAAAGTTCGCCGTTTCATTAAATCTTTGTAACAGTACGGAAAAATTTGCGCCCGAACCCCCGTGAATTTGTCGCATTCGCAGGAAAATTCAGGGTATTTTGCCTCCTAACCCTGCGTCAAAATCGTCTAAAAAGTCACAAATTCGCCGTAAGCCATAGGAAAAACGGGCAAGCACCGAAAAAGTGCCGCCCGTTTTGTTTAGTCGAACGAGGGGTTAAACGCGTAGAAGTTTTTGGAATCGAGTCGGTCGGTCGCGATGCGCAAACCCTCGCCGAAGCGCTGGTAATGCACAATCTCGCGCTCGCGCAGGAACTTGATGGGGTCGCGCACATCGGGATCATCCGCAAAGCGCAGGATGTTGTCATACGTTACGCGGGCCTTCTGCTCGGCGGCGAGGTCTTCGTTGATGTCTGCCAGCGTGTCGCCCGTTACGGCGATGCTCGCTGCACTGAACGGCGCGCCGGAGGCTGCTACCGGGTAAACGCCCGTCGTGTGGTCGATGAAATACGCATCAAAGCCTTGCTTTTGAATCTCCTCCTGCGTCAAATTCCGCGTCAGCTGGTACACGATTGTCCCCACCATCTCGAGATGAGCGAGTTCTTCGGTGCCTACATACGTGACAGAAATGCTCCGGTGTCCTTGTTTGGAGGACAAGCAGTTGAGTTTCGGGTTTAAAATACATAGTCTTACCGAATTTAAGTCTGTAAAAAAGCGTTGCGATTCCGATAATGCAAAACACTCAAAAAGTCCTGATTTTATCGAAGATATTAAGCCGAAACGAATTGTAAATCTGTATGCGGTTGCTTCTGTATGAGTATTAACTGTGTAAGAATCGCCGTTAAATATGTTTCTGCTGTTTGCGGACAAGCAAATCTGCACTTTTCAACTGGTTGCTTCAAGAAAAGTCGAAAATCACTCGATTTACCGCAGTTGATTTTAAACTGAAAATTGGATATTTGCTCGATTACATAGCCGCCTGCTTCGCCGCAGGCGGCTAAATTTATGTGAAGGAGGAAAACCCATATGGCAAATTGCAAAGTGATCGCGGTGACGAACCAAAAGGGTGGCGTGGGCAAGAGCATCTTTGCCCACGACAAGAACGGCAAGGTCGCCGCCGCATACCGCTCGCTGACGAAGGAGGTGTCGGAGCTTGAGCTCAAAACCGAGAGATTTAGGGATGACGCCGCTCGATGACCTGTTCTCCACCGGCGAGAGTCGTGCGGAAGCGCAGCTTGAAAAGGTCGTTATGCTGAACCCCGCCGACATCTCCGACTTTCCCAACCATCCGTTCAAGGTCAAGCAGGACGAGGCTATGGCGGAGATGGCGGACAGCGTAAAGCAGTACGGCGTGCTGGTGCCTGCCCTTGTCCGCCCCAAGGCGGACGGCGGCTATGAGATGGTTGCCGGTCATAGGCGAAAATGTGCGGCAACGCTGGCAAGAATCACCGAAATGCCCTGCATCGTCCGCAAACTCACCGATGACGAAGCGACGATCATCATGGTGGACAGCAATTTGCAGCGAGAAACGATCTTACCGTCCGAAAAAGCGTTTGCCTACAAGATGAAGTTGGAAGCCATAAAACGGCAAGGTGAAAGAACAGACTTAACTTCTTCTCCACTGGATAAGAAGTTGAAAGGACTAACCTCTGCACAGCAGGTCAGTCAAAAGAGTGGCGACAGTCAGCCACAGATTTATCGCTATATCCGCCTGACCGAGCTGATCCCACCGATGCTGGACATGGTGGACAGCGGCAAGATCGCTTTCCGCCCCGCCGTAGAGCTTTCCTACCTCTCCAAAGAACAGCAGCAGAGCCTATATGACACGATGGAGTGCGAGGACTGCACGCCGTCGCTTGCACAGGCCATCAAAATGAAAGAGTTCAGCCGGGACGGAAAACTGACGGAGGAAGTCATCCTTTCCATGATGCAGGAGGAAAAACCGAACCAGCGCGAAAAGCCCGCTTTTCGCGACGAGCGAATAACGAGGCTCATTCCGAAATCGATCCCGCGAGGGCAGGAAACTGATTTTGTGATTCGAGCACTTGAATTTTACAATCGGCATTTGCAGCGCCGACGCGATCAGGAAAGATAGCGGGACGCCTTGGG
Organism: Hominenteromicrobium mulieris; assembly: GCF_046197855.1. Lineage (GTDB taxonomy): Bacteria > Bacillota > Clostridia > Oscillospirales > Acutalibacteraceae > Hominenteromicrobium > Hominenteromicrobium mulieris. The sequence goes on from NZ_CP173188.1 coordinate 2,383,168, forward strand.
GAAAGTCTGCCCTTTTGCGGAAGTGAAACGGCTGCGCAAATTTTCTCCCCCCTCTCCACACCTCACCCCCTGTTACTCCCTGTACTACCCGAAAAAGAAAGATCACAGCTATAGGTGGTCTGTATGGAAATTTTCCGAAAAGCGGCTGAAAAGCTGCTTTTTGTTTTTCAGAACGAACGGAGGAAAAAATATGGTTCATTTCTTTGATGCGGACATAGCGAAAAAATACGGAGTTAATGCGGCGGTGCTGGCCTGCTTCCTTTGGGATTGTACCGAGCAGAAAAGTGCCGAATCGCCGCAGCTCCATGAAGGCAAGGTCTGGGTGCGCTGTTCGGTGCAGATGATGACCGGCTTTTTTCCGTTCCTGTCCTACGACGAGATCCGCTACGCCCTGAAACAACTGGTCAAGGGGCGGGTACTCACAAAAGGGCAATTCAACGAGAACCGCTTTGACCGCACGAACTGGTACGCCTTTACCGAGTTCGGACAATTTCTTATGGCAGAAAGCGAGGGACGGACGCAATGATGCACGTAGCAGATACAAGGGACTGCGCTTTTGAAGCCTTTATTACCAACCTCGGCAAATACAACGAGGGCTTTTTGGTGGGCGAATGGGTGGAGTTCCCCGTGACCAATGAAGAAATGCAGGCAGTTTTTCGGCGCATCGGCATCGGGCGGCGCTATGAGGAATGGTTCATCACCGACTATGACTGCCCGGACGAGGTTATCGGCAAGGTGCTCGGAGAATACGAGAGTCTGAGCGAGCTGAACTATCTCGCCGGGCAGATCATGGAACTGCGGGAGAGTGACGATTTCTGGCAGGCGGTTTTGGACTTGGGTGAGAACACCGGCAGCGTGCAGGAGCTGATCAACCTGACCGAGAATTTGGACTGCTTTGATTACCTGCCCGGTGTGCGGAGTGACTACGACCTCGGCTATTACTGGATTGAGGAAAGCGGATGCTACGACACAAGCAACCTTGGCGCACTGGCAAATTATATCGACTATGAAAGTTTTGGGCGCGATATTCGGTATGAAGAAGGCGGCGTGTTCGGGGATAACGGCTATGTGCGGTCAAACGGCGGCCGCTTTGTGGACATCTACGACGGCGACATCGAGAGCATCCCCGAAGAATACCGGATCAGCTCGCCTGTTGTGATGGAGCGTACCGAAGTCAAACGGCAAACGGAGCAGCCGGAACGATAGAATATGTGCCGTTTTCTGCATATACAATTCCATTATATGCACATATTTCAAGGAAAATATATGCATATAACTCATATAGTTGCTTGCTTTTCTGCATATAATATGCTATAATTATGTGCAGAAAGGCTGGTGCTGTATGAGAAAATTCGATTACTCCTTTTTGAATAACGGTTTGCTGCCTGCAAACCTTGTGAACCTCACTTTCAATATTGCGGCACTCAAAACAATGGCGGGTGTGCGCAAGGACGAATACACGCAGATCTTCACGGAGCTGGAAGCTGTTGCAAAGGTGCAGTCCATCAAAAGCTCCAACGCCATCGAGGGCATTGTGACCAGTGACGAGCGTATCGCCGCCATTGTCAATCAGAACAGCGCCCCGCTGAACCACAACGAGGCGGAGATCGCCGGGTATAGAGATGCGCTGAATGAGATCCACTTGGGCTATGAACATATTGACTTCCGGCAGAGCGACATTCTGCGGCTGCACGAAACGATGATGAGCTTTGCGGGCTATGAGTACGGCGGGCAGTACAAGACGGACGACAATGTGATTCTGGAGATCGACGCTGACGGAAACCGTCGTGTCCGCTTCCGTCCTACCCCTGCGAGCGAAGCGCCGAAATCAATGGAGCAGTTGGAGCTTGCTTATCTGGATGCACGAAACGATGCAAATATCAATCAGCTCCTTTTGATCCCCTGTGTGATTCTGGACTTCCTCTGCATCCACCCGTTCCGGGACGGCAACGGCAGAATGTCCCGCCTGCTCTCGCTGCTGCTGTTATACAAAAACGGCTTTGACGCAGGAAAATATGTGTCCTTCGAGGAACAGATCAACAATTACAAGGCATATTATTACGAAGCCCTGCGGCAGTCCTCGGCAGGATGGGAAACGAATGAGAACTCCTATTTCCCCTTTATCGAGAATTTCCTGTCCACCCTTTATATGTGCTATAAGGAACTGGACAAGCGGTTTGCGGTGGTACACGGCAAGAAAATCACGAAGAAAGCCCGTGTGGAAGCGACCGTCCTGAACAGCCTGACGCCGCTTTCCAAAGCAGAGATTTGCAAAATTCTTCCCGATGTCAGCCCCACGACCGTCGAAGCCGTCCTCGGCGCCATGGTCAAAACCGGCTCGGTAAAACGAATCGGCTCAGGACGGGCGACGAGATATATTAAGGCGTAAGGAGAATAACAATGTTTTTCTACGGAAAGACCATAGATGTTAATATGCGTTGCTTGCGGCAACGGCCCTTTTGCGATTAAAATAAGCGCATCAAGTCCTAAGGAGGCGTGGATATGTTGAATGAAAACATCAAAAGGGCAAGAAAAGCGAAAGGCCTTTCTCAAGAAGAACTTGCCGTAAAGCTAAATGTAGTAAGACAGACGGTATCAAAATGGGAAAACGGTTTATCGGTTCCGGATTCTGATTTACTGATTTTTCTGGCAGAGGAATTAGACACATCCGTAAGTGCGTTGCTTGGTGAAACCATACAGGAGCAGGAGCCTGACGATCTCAAGACTATTTCCGAAAAGCTTGAGATAATCAACCTCCAGCTTGCCAAAAGAACCATGGCACGGACAAAGGTCATTCGGTGGGGACTCCTTTCTCTGTGCGCGCTGATCGTTATCGTATATGTCGTTCTTGCAGCAATGAAGAGTTCTTATTTGGGCTGGGATTACAGTAATCCTGAACTGGCGGTTGCGGGAACGATTCTACATGGTTTCGAGTTTATCTTTGCAAGGCTTGCCCCCATTGTGCTGCTTGTTTGCGTGGTTGGAGTCATGTTGACATGGAGGAAGCGGTAATGAAAAAAATCGTAATCACAGTCCTTGCCGTTGTCGCTGTGCTGGCCATTGCCGTGATCTTTGCGTTTCACAGGACAGACCAACCGTCAGAAATCAACGAGAACGAAATCGCCCTTCAGATACAACTTGATTTGAAGGAAGATGTGGGACTTCTTATTATTGATAGCGACATCGACGGGCAGAAAGAGAGTGGAGGCATCTCCAACGCGGATAAAACCATGCTTAAAAAAGACGATTTGATATATTGGTCGATTGATAAGCAACACTACGAAACCGTTTCTGATATGGTTGAGCTTTTATTGAATTTCACGGTTATCACAGAATACTGCGACCCAAACTACGAGAACATTTATCCTGAAGAATATACGATGCCGATGAAGTCAATTACTTTTACAGCAAAATTCGGTGATGCCTATTCGATTAGAATCACTGGCGATAAAGTAAATGGATACCGGGCAATTTTGGAACAGGCATAATAAAAACGCAGGGACGGGCAGATTCACTTCGATAAATTGAATAGCACATACATAGCCGAGAGGTTTTCATGTTGAAAGCCCCTCGGCTATTTTTATGTCAGAATGGAGGTGAAACATATGCCATATATCCCGCCGGAGGTGGTGGCAAGAGCTCGTGAGATGGACTTGCTGACTTATCTGCGGACTTATGAACCGCAGGAGCTGGTGCATTTCGGGGGCAGCACCTACTGCACCCGTAAGCATGACAGCCTGAAAATTTTCAACGGCAAATGGTGCTGGTTTTCCCGTGGGATCGGCGGCTACTCGGCACTGGACTATCTCATTAAGGTCAAAGAGATGCCCTTCACGCAGGCGGTCGAAACCATCATGGGAAATCTGTCAGCGGCGCCGCCCGCCTTTACCCCGGCTCCGAAAGCGCCGAAAGAAAAGGTACTTCTTTTGCCACGGGTCAACCGCAGCGTCACCCACGCCGTCGAATACCTGCACCGCAGAGGAATCGACTACGAGCTGATCGATTTCTGCATTAAGACCGGCCGCCTTTACGAGAGCTATCCCTATCACAATGTGGTGTTCGTCGGCATGGATGCAGACGGAAAGCCCCGCTATGCTAACCAGCGTGGGATCGGCTCGGACTTCATCGGGGACGCCAACGGCAGCGACAAGCACTATTCCTTTGGAATTCCTGCGGCGGCCGCAAGCGATACGCTCCACCTGTTTGAGTCGGCGGTGGATCTGCTGTCCTACGGGACGCTGCAAAAGCTGGACGGCAAGGGCTGGCACAGTGAAAACCTGCTCTCCCTCGCCGGGGTCTACAAGCCAAGGGCGAAAATCGAGGAAAGCAGTCTGCCCGCCGCATTGGTGCAGTATCTTGCCGAGCATCCCCATATCCGCCGTGTGGTGCTCCGGCTTGACAACGACACTACGGGACGGATCGCCGCAGAAACCATCAAGGCCCTGCTGCCGAGAAAGTATGCGGTCACGGTGGACATCCAGCCGCCCCCGCAGGGCAAGGACTACAACGACTGCCTTTGTATGCGGCTGGGATTGCCCATCACTAAGCGCAGAGAAAGGAACAAAGAACGGTGAGCAACTTTATGAGTCCGGGACGGCGCATCCGGCACTATCGTATGCTGCGGGGCATGACACAAAAGGCGCTGGGCATCGCCGCAGGCTTTTCGCCCGAAACCGCCGACATCCGCATCGCACAGTATGAGTCCGGCGTAAGAACGCCGAAACACGCTCTGCTCTGTACGCTGGCCGAGGCATTGGGCGTTTCTCCCTCGGCGCTGGATATTCCCCGCATCAAAAGCCATGAAGTGCTGAAACAGCTGCTGCTTGCGCTGGAGGATGAATACGGGCTGACGGTCACGATTATGATTACGAAAAACAACGAAAGGAAAATTTGCAATGGAAAATGAAAAGAAAATCAAGGTGGTACTGCTGGAACCGGGCAAGCTCGCCCGTGCGGTCGAGATCGATGCGTCCCTTGCCGGGATGCGGAAAGTGGTGGGCGGTCTGATCAAGCCGTTCTACCCCTTTGAGGAACAGGTCTGCATCGTCTGCAATGAGGAAAGCAAGATCAACGGAATGCGCCCGAACCGCAGCGTGAAGAACGACGACGGCGCGATGGTGGACTTCATCTTCGGTCCCGCCTTTATCTGCGACTGCCGCGGCGAAAATCTGGGCAGCCTTTCCGACGAGCAAATCGACCGCTACGGCAAGATGTTTCGCTATCCCGAACACCTTGCGAGGGTGAACGACACGCTGTTCGGTATCCCATACCGCCCGCAGCCGGCGCAGGAGCGATGATGTTATTTCGGTCGGTGGCAAAATGTTCGGCCTATGGGACGAACGCCATGCACTGTACCAGCAAGCATCGCCGTTGTGATACCACAACGGCACTTGTCAGGGAAATCCCTGAAACCCTTTTCGTCCCGCCCATGCGGAGGGCGATATTTTTATACCCGGAAGGAGGAAAGCCGGTGAACGAACCCATGACCTTTTTGGACTTTTTCAGCGGTGTCGGCGGTTTCCGCAAGGGCTTTGAGCTTTGCGGTATGGTCTGCAAAGGCCACTGCGAGATCGACAAATTCGCAGACCGCAGCTACCGCGCGATCCACGATGTAAAGGAGGATGAATGGTATGGCGAGGACATCACCAAAACCGAGCCCGCCGACCTGCCGAGAGTCAACCTCTAGGCAGGCGGATTCCCGTGTCAGGACATTTCTGTATCTGGCCGGCAAAGAGGGCTTGCCGGAAAACGAAGCTCTCTCTTTTTTGAAATCATTAGACTCCTCAAAGGCACGCCTGCCGAAGATCGACCCGAATGGCTTGTCCTTGAAAATGTTAAAAATCTGCTCTCCGTTAATCGAGGATGGGACTTTGCGACCGTTCTCCATTCGTTGGCCGAAATCGGCTATCATATCCCACCGCCATCACGCAGAATGTGGAATACCTGCTGGATTCCGTGCAGGCGAGCACGATGCTCTCCAATTCGGAGTTCATTATCATGCTCAATCAGGCGTTTTCCGACCGTGCCAAGCTCTCGAAGCTCCTGAACATTTCCGACGAGCAGATGAGCTATGTCACCAATGCCGACGCAGGCTGCGGGCTGATCAAGTACGGCTCGGCGCTGGTGCCGTTTATCAACCGCTTTCCGAAAGATAACGAGCTTTACCGCTTGATGACGACGCGCCCCGGCGAGGGTGTGTTCGGCAATGCGCAGAGGTAAAGCCATGCCCGACATCAAAACGAGAGATGCGGTCAAGAAAACGGTAAAGGTGATTGACAAATCGGTGGTAGCCGCCGAGCGGATGAAGAATGCCTATATCCGCACCAAAGACAAAGCGGAGCACGGCATTTTTGCGGCGGAATCCTCTCCCGAAGAATACGCCGCTGACCGCACTTTGACCGGGACGGAAACGGCGGCGCACGAAGCTGTTCACGGGCTGGATAAGGTTGGCCGCAAGGGTGTAAAAAACGCCAAGGAGAATATCTCCAAGGCAAAGGACTATTTTCAGCGAAGAAGAACCGACTTGCCGAAAAAGCAGGCGCAAGACGCCATGCGGCGAGTACGCCGCTCTGCCGATGCCACGCAAAAGACGATCAAAACGGTGGATCGCAGCGGCAAGACCATCAAGCAGACGGCAAAATCCACGGGCAAGGCGGCCGTCAAGACCACGCAGAAAACCATCAAGACCGCCGAGCAGACTGCCCGGACGACCATAAAAACGACGCAGGCTGCGGCTAAAACAGCACAGAAAACCGCACAGGCTACGGCAAAAGCCGCCAAAACTGCGGCGCAGACTGCCTGTGCGACCGCAAAAGCAACTGCGGCAGGCATTAAGGCGGCGGTCAAGGCTACCACTGCCGCCGTCAAAGCCATCATTGCCGGAACAAAGGCGCTGATCGCCGCTATTGCTGCAGGCGGGTGGGTTGCGGTAGTTATCATCCTTGTGATTTGCGTGATTGGGCTGATCGTCGGTTCTTGCTTCGGCATCTTTTTCTCCGGCGAGGACAGCGGCACGGGACAGACCATGCGGCAGGCGGTGCAGGAGATCAACGCCGATTATCAATCGCAGATCGACACCACAAGGGCAAATCTCACCTATGACGAGCTGGAAATGTCCGGCTCCCGTGCGGTGTGGCCGGAGGTGCTGGCGGTATATGCGGTAAAAGCCACCACCGACCCCGATGATCCGCAGGAGGTCGCTACGGTGGACGACAGCAAGAAAGCCATCCTCAAAGATATTTTCTGGCGGATGAACGAAATATCCTCCCGCACCGAAAGCAAGACTGAAGAAGTCATCACCGAAACTGACGATGGCCACGGGAACATCGTGGAAACTGCCACGACGGTCACGCGCACCTACCTTTATATCACGGTCAGCCACAAAACAGCCGAGGAAATGGCAGACAATTTCAACTTCACCGCCGACCAGCGGAAGCAACTCTCGGAACTGCTTGACGAGGAAAACCGCAGGTTGTGGTCTGCTGTTCTCTATGGTATTTATTCCGGGGATGATGCCATCGTCAAGGCGGCGCTGTCGCAGGTCGGCAATGCGGGCGGTGAGCCCTATTGGTCGTGGTACGGATTTAACTCCCGTGTGGAATGGTGCGCCTGCTTTGTTTCGTGGTGCTTTAACGAGTGCGGTTATCTTGATACGGGAACCGCCCCGAAATTTGCCGGGTGCGTCGGCGGCGTTGAATGGTTCCGCAGCCGCGAGCAATGGGCGGATAATACGATTGAGCCCGCTCCCGGCATGATCGTTTTCTTTGACTGGAATGACCCAAACGGCGCATCCGGCCCGCAGGACGGCGAAGCCGATCACGTCGGCATTGTGGAAAAATGCGAAAACGGCATCGTCTACACCATCGAGGGCAACTCCGGCGATAGCTGCCGCCAGAACCAATATCCCGTGGGGTATTATGAAATTCTCGGCTACGGGATCTTGAACCCATAGGAAACCAGCCGCCTGATTTGAGCGGCTGGTACATAATTTAGCAGTGATCCTTTGCAATATAAGTAAGTATACAGCGCAATGAAATATTCAGACATAATTTTTGCTCAATTCAGACAATATTTTGGCATAAACGTCAACTATATGCTATTGTATAGACAAAAAATTCAGGTTTCGGCTATATATAACTTGAAACTTGATTTTGCAAGCAGTGGTGGCCACCACAGACAAAAAATATTTTTTAGCGAAAGGGTGACAAACTCAATGAAACCAAAAAGACTGTTAGCGTTGTTGATGGCTGTTGTAACGGTGGTATCCGTATTTACGATTTCCGCCAGTGCGGCTAATACCGAGGATACTTATTACACATATTCTTGGAAAAGCAATTCCCGGTATGACTACACGCCCACCCGAAAAAAGATGAACGCGACTCCGGTTTATCTCAAAACTCAGGAGTACACACTGCCTTATAACGGATATTATGCCAAAACATTATATGGCACAAGCTCACAGAGCGCGAATCTCTCCGCTTCGGCTTCGGAGTATTGGATTAACAACTATACCGCTTATGTAATTCGAGCAAACGGTACTTCGGTTTCTCAAATAGGAAAATACGTACGTATCCGGGGTCATTATTCTGACACAACCTATTCGTGGGGTGACTGCAAGATTGCTTGGAGTCCAGATACAACCAATGCTTCCAATTACACCTATCTCAACTAAATAGTCAGATGTTGCTGTGTGCTGAAAAGCACACAGCAACATGCTATTTATACGTTACATAAACTTAGAATTCTGAATCTATTTGAATGTAGATTTTTATATAATCTTGTAAATCAACTCAATTTAGGAGTTAATATCATGAACAAAAAAGCTATAATTTTCACTGTTGCAATTCTTATTCTGCTGGTCGGTGCATCGGTTATTTATTTTACCATGGATCGATCAAGTGAAGCGGAAACGGAAAATTCATCGTCTATGTCAGCTGCTGAACCCGAAAGCTCGAATTCTCCATTAGAAACGTCAAGCGAAGCACCGACAGAAAGTGAACCAAAAGAAAGTGCTTCTGAAACAACTTCGTCGGAAGTGAATTCACCGGAAGCCGATGCCCTTATACGGACTTTTGCGGAAATAGGTGAACCCTATACGCTGCACAGTCGGTACTATAATCAAGGCGAAGCAAAAACAGAAGATGCACCGTGGCTCGGCTGGGATGGCGACTTAGAGCTTTGTATAACTGATGCTATCGTTAAAGAATATGAGGAAAGTGATATTAAATATAACTCGGATAGTTCTATCTGGGCAAGATACGCATCCGACTTTGAAGACCCGTGCATACTGCATGTAGAATTATCCCTTAAGAATGTTGATGCAGAAAACAAAAACGGCGTAAAATATAAATTCAACGCCAATATGTTTGTACTTAGCGCGTATGAAGATCTCCTTCCCGAGAATCAGAACAACCCGGAGGGGTATACAACCGTCGGAAATTATTATTCTGCATACGAGACCTATTTTGATCCACACGGTCCCGGAGACGATTACTGGAGCTTTGAATTACAGCCGGGCGAAACACAAAATTTCACAATAGAGTTTTTGATCGACCGCGTATATTTATCGCAAAAAGATCCGTTCTTAGCCATCACCCCCGGCAGAGAAATCTTTTACGGCGTTATGCTGCGTGATTTAGCAAAATGAAAGGATAGCCCACATGAAAAGTCTTAGGCACTTTCTGCAAAATGAGCTCTACAATTTATTTCACAGCAAATCATTTCTATTTGTGCTGCTGATTTTACTTTTAATCGTAACAGCAGATGATATTTTGGCTTATAAATCATATAAAGATAATTTACAGCTTACTCTTACAACTGTAGACTTGCAGGCAGACGGCACTTTTGCCGAATACCCTTTCCTGCAAATCTACACTCTTTATAATTCGTGGATCGGCGGTCGAGCCAATGAAACGCTGCCGATGGTTTTCTTTTATACGATGCCGGTTTTTGTCGTTATCCCGTACAGCTGGTCTTATCTTGCGGAAGAAAAGAACGGATACGACCGCATTATGGCATCGCAGCTTGGAAAAGCTTCTTACTTTTTAGGAAAATATGTCTCCACGTTCCTTTCAGGGGCTTTAACGGTTTTGCTGCCGATGCTTTTTAGCTTTTTGCTTGCGTCATGCCTTGTGCCGGCTTATCGCCCGGATATAAACTTTGCCTTATATTATCAAGTAAGCGCAACTAAGCTGCTCGGAAACCTCTACTACGCTCACCCGTTATGCACAGCTTTCCTGAATATGCTGATGATCGGTATATTTGCCGGTGCATGGGCAACGATTCCGCTTGCACTTTCATTCTTTGAAAAAAATAAATTTGTGGTTCTTTTTGCACCATACCTTGTACTGCTGTATATCATCGCATCTTTGCAAAAAGCATCCGTATACCGCTCATTTACCGAAACCTCTGTTCTAAACTACATTTGGATGACCAGTTCATCGTCCAATCAATCTATCGTGGTCTATACGATTATGACGGTTTCACTCATTCTTCTGCCGCTCGCTATTGTTTTGGAAAGGGGGAAAAACGCAGATGTTTATTAAATTTTTGGATCACGATTTGCGCTACGGCATAGGGCGTGCTAAAAAGCGCTTAATCGTTACATTTATTATGTTTTTCTTCCTTTCGATCTATCATTTCTGGACGCTGCGCATTTTCGAGCTCACAGATCCGCAATATCTGGAATCTCCTGTTACAACGGCAGACTATTTCTTGGCATTGATTGGCGGCTGCGGTAAAGTAAATTTGATCTCCGGCGCAGAAAACGATTTCGTAATGCCGACGATGTGGTTCGTATTCGTTTTGTGGATGCAGTTTACTTCTCTGTATTATCCGTTTGCAGAATTAAACGGCATAGGCAAACAGCTAATGGTGCTCTCCGGCAGCAGAGGAAACTGGTGGCTTTCAAAATGTGTTTGGACAATCATCAATACCATTACAAACTATTTGATCGTTTTTGCAGCCAGCACGATTGCCGGATTATGCTTTGGTGCAAAGCCGAGTATGCAGGCAAATTGGTATGTTTCGAGAGAGCTCTACATGAAAGTAGACGACCTAACGAGCAGCACCACTTGGAATATTTGGTCGGTATTTTTAATGACCGGCTTCACCATGATCGTACTCGCATTGGTGCAGTTGATCTTATCTCTCATTTTGAAACCGGTGCAAAGCTACTTCGTACTTGCCGGCTACTTATTCGCAGGCGCCTATATTCAAAGCCCGGTGTTTTTTGGTAACTATGCCATGGGCGCAAGAAACGCACTGCTTGTGTCAACCGGTCTGACCATGCCGTTCGGTATATTATTGGGAATATGGCTCGCTGTGCTTAGTATCGGTATAGGGTATTTTGTGTTCCAATATCGAGACATTCTCGGCTCAGACCTATCGTAGCTATGAAAAGGAGTAAGCCTATATGGAAATCGTAGTAAATCATGTTACAAAAACGATCAAGAATATTACCGTCATTGAAAACGTCTCGCTCACCCTTACAAGCGGTACGATCTACGGTCTGCGCGGTGTGAACGGCTCCGGTAAAACTATGCTTATGCGGCTAATCGCCGGGCTGATCCGCCCGACGGAGGGCACGATCACGATTGATGGTAAGGTACTTGGAAAGGATATTTCTTTTCCGCCGGACATTGGTATGCTGATTGAAAACCCGGCATTTATCGATCATTATACGGCGGCACAGAACTTAAAGCTGATTGCAAATATTCACCGAAAAGTCGGGGAGGAACGTATCCGCGAAGTGTTGGAGCAGGTTGGACTCGGCGCGGATGATCCGCGAAAATACAAGCAGTTTTCACTCGGTATGAAGCAGAGATTAGGCATTGCCGGAGCAATTTTGGAATATCCTGCGCTGCTTCTGATTGATGAGCCGACAAACGCACTGGATACAGACGGCATAGAAATGGTGAGAGATCTGCTTCTTGAGCAAAAACAGCGGGGCGCATTGGTTATTCTGGCATGCCATGATTTTTCTGTTCTGCGTGAGCTGTCCGATGAAATTTACCTTGTACGGGAAGGACGTGTAACGCCGTATGAAACGCAAGATAAGAGTGAGTAAAACGCTTTCGGTCATTCTTTTGTCCGTTGCATTGGTGCTTTGTGCATGGCGCATCTGGTACGTTAATGCAACAGCCTATTCATTTGAAACGCAGGAATACGGCATCGGCGAATGGATTCCCCTAAACGGTGATTTTTTCTACTCAAAAGAAGAAAATACCAATGGGTATTCTGTTCGTGTTCGCGAAGCGGAAGTAGTGCGTTACGAAGATTTTATGCAGCGATTCGGCAAGCCTGTCGATTATCTTGCAGAAAACACACAGCATGACGTAGTTCTGTTGACCGTAGATTTCAAAAATGAAAACAATACGGACGGCGGCGTTTTTATCCGCGATTTTAACCTTTTGAATGAAGCGCAGTCCGCTTACTTCAATAAGAGTGAAATCTATATGAAAATCGCAAACCCGGATCTTAACTCAAAAGCAGATGGCATCTCTGTGATGCCCGGAACGGAAGCTTCTCTTTATATGGTCTACCCAACATCCGGCCGTGCAGATGGCGTGACTTACCTTGAGGAACAAGCCGGAAAAGAGCAAATCGTTATGTACCTAAATGTCAGCTTGTACCCAGTGAAAAAATGCGTGCGTATGGTTCTTCCGATGCCGTAAAAATTAAAACCGCCTGCTCATGTATCAAAATTAGATACATAGCGGGCGGTTTTATATGGAATATGAAATAAGAAGTTTATCCTACGTGTTGATGTATTTATTAGGCATTTTTATATAGTAATACGCTTCTAATGACAGTAAAGTTTGAGTGACTGATCGGTAGGCTCTCTTGATTATCCAACTTAACTTCTGCATCAGCAAAGCAAGTCACATGATCTATATTTACAAAGCAGCTTCTGTCTATAAATAAAAATCTACTGTCATTTATTTCTTTATAAATCTCTTTTAACGGTAATTGAAGATGAAAATTGCCGTTCTTTGCTTTGATCATGGTTATACGATTAACTCGCTTTACGTATAAGACATCATCTAATGGAATTCGGATAATTTCCGAATAATGAGAAAACGTGTAGTATTCTTTTTGCTTTTTAGAGGAAATTTCCAGTGCCGTGCAAAGTGCTTCCGGCAGATCCGAAAACAAATTGTGTGTGGATAGATACCGAAATGCGCCTACCTGATACCCCAGCCGAGTAAAATCGTAGTCGAGAAACTTTGAAAAGAGAATGACGATAGTGTCCGTAGCGGTTTTCCGTATTTCCGAAAGTAAACGAAAATCTTCATGTGGATGAGCATCAATTTCGACCATAAGAATATCGAAGTGAATTCCATCTACCATATCATCACGAAGCGATGCTAATTGCTTATACTGTTCAATCGAAATACACTTGGTTTCATTTTTATATGTTTCTACAAAGATTTGAATATGAGATTTTATTTTTTCCAATAGTTCGCAGTTTTTTCCGCAAAGTGCTAAACGAAACATGATTATACCTCCCGTCCGCAATTTAGTATGTTCTAATTTCAGTAGAATTTCTTAAGATACTAAAGGTTCGCTTATCTTTAGAAAATTACTGAATAAGAATCTTAAAGTAGCTTCATATTATCATTCTTCTTTAATTTTGTACGTATTTTTGCATGAATTGATTATTTTGTTGATTTAATCCATAATTAGTAAGTCCAAATCAAGTTTTTTGTATGACAGGCGTTTTTAATACTTTTAGAGAAAAATAAAAACAAAAAAACAACGCTATGATGATTCATAAAAATCGCCATAGCGTTGTTTTACTCTTATTAAAATTAAACTTTATAACACCTTTAATTAGCACATTTCTCAAAACAGTACATAAAATTCTGCGATTCAAGCAAAAATGCAGAGTTTTAAATTATGTTATTCTATACTGATTTGGGGTGTTTTAATTTGTTTAAGCCCCGAATAACCTGCAGCACGTACTTCTGTTCCTCTAAATCCAGTTTTTGAGTTTCCTTTAATACCTGCGACAAAATATAGTCTTGCGTCACAGGCGTATCTAAATTAATATAGAAGTCATCGATTCTCATACCGAAAATTTCTGCAAGCCTTTCCTGATGTTTCATATTCGGATGCAGAGACCCGGATTCCCATCTGGCAATCGATGAAACGGAAGTATCACAAAGTTCGGCAAGCTTCTCTTGCGTCATGCCTTGTAAAAGTCTTAATTCTTTGATTCTACCACCAATAGAATTGCCCATAGAACCACCTCTACAAAATTTTAGCAAGAAACCTTATTTTGCACCATTGCGTAAAACGCAAAAGAGGTTTACTTATTTGACAGGTTCCGATATAATGAGAAAAAGATAATTGGAGGTTATTCTATGCAATATCAATTCTCTATGAACGAATCTGTTGAATCTGTAACCCGGAAATTGGTTGCTCTTTGTAAAACACAGAAGGCCCCAGAAAGCCGAGCTCAAATGTTCCGATTATTCCAGCTGTTATGCAGTATGAAATTTGATTTTTATCTTATATTATCTATTCTCTGTAATCTAAACGAGTTCAGTACATCTGAACTTAAAATAATTTTGCAAGCCTCTCCCTCGCCAGATCAAATTCTTCAACCGACACCGCAGAATATTCGTATTACTATTCCTCGTTGGACGCCTTCAAAGTATCATTCTGGCCGCATTGCAGATATTGTTACAGATGTTTACGAAAAAATAGATCGTGCTCTTCCCGGTATTTACATTTATAATAGTAATTTAAACCCTAAAAATGCACGCAGCTTAAATGATCTGTATGTATTGGTAATTGTGGAAAACTCAATCAGATGGTATGATATAAACAGACGATGTAATTACTCATTTTCAAAGCCCACAATAACAGAGGAGGTTTATACCCATGTTGAAAATAGCTTTATGTGACGACGACGCTGTGTTTCTCAAAGAACTCACAGGAAAAATACAAGAGTTGTTACGTTTTGAAGAGAAAAATGCAGCCATTGCATCTTTCGTAAATCCAACAGCACTCACCGCTTCCGTTGCCAGCGGAGATCGCTTTGATATTTTCATTTTAGATGTTGAAATGCCTCAGATAGATGGATTCAAAGTTGCGGCTGATCTTCGAAAGTATCAGCCCAATGTCGCATTAATCTTTTTAACCTCTCATTTACAATATGCGCCGGAAGGCTATAAGGTAGACGCACTTCGATTTATTTCAAAATTAAATGTAGACGAAACTCTGCCTGAGGCTTTACAGAAAGCTCTTCACACATTAGAGCAACAAGATCAGCATTCGCTACTTGTTCAGCACTATAAAAATTTCAGCAGAGTACTTTACCAGAATATTATCTATGTTCGAAAAACTGCCCGCAGTGTGCAAATCATTACGTCAAATCAAGGTGTGATCAAAGATAATCGAGGTATAAAAGAACTATTTGACATCCTCAATGACCCGCGATTCATTTTCGTAGATCGAAGTTATTTTGTAAATTTGGATTATGCTAAAGAATTGTGCGGTAACTCTATTATCATGTTAAACGGAGAGGCGCTGCCGGTCAGCCGGCCCATGATGCCGAAAGTAAAAGAAGCTATTTTGTCTTTGTGGGGAGATGGACTAGTAAAATGACATATCAAATTGTAGATTGGCTTATTTCGTATATAGAATGTTTTGTAATGTTAGTTGTTGTCACCGAATCCGGCGGTCGGAAATTTGAAGAGAAAAAACAGGCTTATCTGCTTTTATCTTTCTCCCTGCTCAACGCAATTCTTGTGGCTGTATGCAATCAGATTTCTGCTTTTTCTTTTATTACGCCTGTGTTGTCTATTTTATATTTAACAGTAATTTCACGCATCCTTTCACGCGGAAATTTTCTGCTGCGTATCTCCATAAGCATTACGACCATGTTTGTTATACTCTCTATTGACTATATTCTTATGGTTGTATTCTGCTGGATTTATGGAGGAGACCAATTCTCCATAGCGTTTAACGTATTTATGACGCCAGGACCTCTACGCTGTTTATATCTTATTCTGGATAAAATAACCGACATTGCTTTATACATGGCTGCGCGGAAATACCTTTCTAAATTATCAGAGCTAAAATCTCGCTGGCTTATCACTTTACTTTTCTCTGGTTCTCTCGTATATCTTATAACTCAAATTCTTTTTAGGGCAATTTTATCAGAAGACTATATCCAGCTTTACCGAGCGTCTATCTTATCCTTTTTAATTTTAATATTATTCTTTGCCACGCTTTTCCTATTACTGCTGAACACCTCCGCAAGAGAGCACGAAAATGTGCAAAAACAGCTTTTACTACGCACAAATCAGTTAATGGAGCAGAACTATCAAATGCTGCATGAGGATATGAAAGAAAACGCTAAAAGATTGCACGATTTTCATCATCATCTCAAAGCAATTCTCGGATTGGCTGAAGCTGCTCAGAACGGTGAAATACAGAAATATGTCGGAGATTTGTTATCGATTTCGTACAAAGAAGTTCATTTGTGCCGCTGTGGAAACGATGTAATTGATGCCATTTTGAATTGCTCTGCCGCAGAAGCTAAAAAACAGCAAATCTATTTTCAATACGAAGTTAACTTCACTGCACATATTCCCGTTGCTCCCGTAGATTTGTGCGCCATACTCGGAAATCAAATTGAAAATGCACTGGAGGCCAACCGTCAAATTACTGATATTTCTGCACGCTATGTAAAAATCATGCTTACACAAAAGAAAGGATTTCTCATTTTCCGTGTGGAGAACGCCTCTGCCGAAAATCCCTTTTCAGAAAGCGGAGCGCTAAAAACAAGGAAAGAAGACGGAAATCTTCATGGTCTCGGAA